>CAVOUI010000001.1:0-9703 GCA_963699525.1 uncultured beta proteobacterium
CCCGCCTCCATCAGTTCGTGCGCGCGCGCGGCCTCCGCGAGCGGCAGTAGGGTAGGCGCCGGCGGACGCAGGCGCCCGGCCGCCATCAACTCGATCGCGCGCTCCATCAGCGCGCGCCGCAGCTCGCGGTCGTGGTCGAGCGTGTGGATCGAGTAGCAGCGCACGCCCAGGCACTTGCCCTGGCGCTTCTTCAGCTCCCCGAAAAGGTCCGCGTCCGGAATGGGACCGCCAAGGGTTGCGAATGAAACGACCGTGCCCAAAGGCGCGAGCAGGTCGAGATTGCCTATGAATGCCGCGCTCGGCCCCGCCATCGCGTAGACCACGTCCACGCCGCGGCCGCCCGTCAGCGCCATGACCCGCTCGCGCAGATCGTCCTTGCCGCGGATCAGGACGTGCTCGGCTCCCGCCCGCCGGGCGTACGCGCGCTTCTCCTCGGTGCTCACGATCCCGATGGCCTCGATGCCGTCGCACTTCGCCAGCTGAAGCAGCGCGATCCCGACGCCGCCGCTCGCGCCGTAGGCGACGATGCTGCGCGGCTTGGTTACACCGGACTCGTAGAGGAGCGCGCCGGCGAGCTGGTAGTTCGGGAGGCTCACGGCGTCGTTCGGCGCGATTCCCTCGGGAAGCGCGAACAAAGCCTCCGCCGGAACGCAGATCGCCTCCGCGTAGCAGCCGCCGCGGAAGGGGAGCTCCCGCGAGCTCACGAGGACCGGCTGCCCGGGGCGCACGCCGCTCGCGCCGGGCCCGAGCGCATCCACGACTCCGGCCATCTCGTTGCCGGGTACGGCAGGGAGCGGCGGCATCCAGCTGTAGACGCCCTTGCGCACCAGCATGTCCGCGCTGCTGATGCCGATGGCCCGCGCGCGAACGCGCACCTCGCCCGCGGCCGGCTGCGGCAGCGGCTTCTCAACGACCTCGAGCACTTCCGGTCCTCCCGGCTTCCGCATCTGGATGACTTTCATGTGGCGTATTATGGCCCGCGGGAGGAGGGGGTATGAACACACGCATCCGGATTGTGGGCGCGGTCGCGGCCGTCCTGCTCGCCGTCCCCGGTCTTGCTCGCGGCACAGGCGTATCCGTCCAAGCCGCTGCGGATCATCATCCCGTTTCCGCCCGGCGCGGCGACCGACATCACCGGGCGGTATGTCGCCCAGAAGCTCGGTGAAGCCTTCGGGCAGCAGCCCGTCCCCGACAATCGCCCCGGGGCGAACGGCACGATCGGGCTGGAGCTCGCCGCGAAGGCGCCGCCGGACGGCCATACGCTCGTCATCGGCCAGACCGGCAACCTCGCGATCAGCCCCGGCATTACCAAGGTCAATTACGATCCGGCGCGGGATTTCGCGCCGATCAGCCTGTTGATCGCATCACCCCATGCGCTCGCGGTCCATCCTTCGCTGCCGGTCCGCTCGCTGAAGGACGTCGTCTCGCTCGCGCGCTCGAGGCCCGGGCAGCTCAACTATGCGTCCACCGGCAGCGGCAGCGCGGGTCATCTCGGGATGGAGCTGCCTGAAGAAGGCGACGCGCATGGATATCGTGCACGTGCCGTACAAGGGCGCGGCGCCCGGGCTTGCGGACCTCGCCGCCGGCCATGTCGTGCTGATGTTCACCTCCGCGCTGTCCACCGCGCAGATCCAGCGGGCCGGAAGAGTGCGCGTGCTCGCCGTCGGCAGCCTCAAGCGCTCGCCCTCGCTGCCGGACGTGCCGACGATCGCCGAGTCCGGCTACCCGGGCTTCGAGGTCATCTCCTGGTGGGGCATCCTGGGACAGGCGGCCATGCCGAAGGACATCGTCGCGCGGCTCAACGGCGAGATCGTCAAGGCGATGGCGTCGCCCGACGCGCAGAACCGCATCGGCGCGCTCGGCGCCGACATCAGGACCAGCACGCCCGAGGAGTTCGCCGCCTACATTCGCAGCGAGCAGGCGAAATGGGGACAGGCGATCAAGGACAGCGGCGCGCGGGTGGATTGAATAGGGGGGATCGTGTTCGATATCCGTTTGTCGCAGGAGCAGCGTGAGTTTCGGGACCTTGCCCGCAAGTTCGCGCAGGAGGAGATCAAGCCCAAGGCGATGGCGCTCGATCGCGAGCCCGAGTGGGAAAAGCGCATTCCCTGGGATCTTCTGAAGAAAGGCTCGCAGCTCGGTTTCCGCACCTTCGTCCTCCAGGAGAAGAACGGCGGCTCCGGCCTGTCGGATCACCTCACGTCGTGCCTCGTGGCCGAGGAGCTCGCTGCCGGGGAGCTCGGCACCGCCTATTACTTCATGCTGACGGCGCGCCGCGCCCGCGACTGGTTCGAGCTGCGCATGACGCCGGAGCAGCAGGCCTACTTCATTCCGAAGTTCGTCGGCGACGACCTGTATTTCACGACGGTGGCGATACACGAGCCCGAGACCGACTTCGGCTTCGACTACTTCACCGAAACTCCGGACAGCGTCCGCCTGAGGACGCGCGCGGTCGAGCAGCCGGACGGCTCGTGGATCATCAACGGAGCGAAGGCGTACCAGACGGTCGGATACCTCGCAAAGCTGATCGTCGTGAGGGCGCAGACGCCGGCGGGCGTCCAGTCCTTTCTCGTCGAGGGCGATTCGCCGGGACTCTCGCGGCGTCCGCTATCGAAGCTCGGACGGCGCGTCGGCGACAATGCGGCAGAGATCTTCTTTGACAATGTGCGCGTTCCAAAGGGACGGATCATGCCCCCGTCGCCGAAGGGCCGCACCGACATGGGCACGCATCCGACGATCGCTTCGCTCACGCTGGGGTTGGGCCGCGCGGCGTTCGAGGAAACCCTGAAGTACACGCAGGAGCGCGTTTCCGGCGGCAAGCCCATCATCCAGCATCAGGGCGTGGGCCTCGCGATCGCGGAGATGGCGATGAATCTGGAGGCATCACGGCGTCTCATCTGGACGGCGGCGTGGGTGAAGGATCATCCGGAAGCGATTGCCGACGGCAGCGTGCAGAACCTGCCCTACGAGCACATGGCGCTTGCATTCACCGGAACCGCCGTTCAGCGGCTCACCGAGCAGGCAATAGAGTTGTTCGGCGGCGCGGGCGTGGTCCAGGGCATGCCGATCGAGAAATACGTCCGCGACGCCCACGTGCAGAAGCACGTTTCGTTTCCGTTCCCGTCGCGGTTCAAGATCGCGGAAGCGCTGGTGGGCTTCAAGAGGAAGGTGCCGCCGTTCCACGGCGGCGACTAGCGAAGGGTGATATGAGCCTCCTTGACCACTTTCTTCCATTTGTCGACGTCGAGCCTGAGCCGATTGGCAAACTCCTCCGGCGGTCCGCCGGCGGGCTCCAGCCCCTGGTCCTCCAGCCACTTCTGGGTCGCGGTCGCGTGCAGCACCTTGGAGACTTCGCGATTCCAGCGCGTCACGATGTCCGGCGGCAGACCCTTCGGCCCCCACAGGCCATACCAGTGGACCACCTCGTAGCCGGGCACCGTTTCGCCAATCGCGGGCACGTCCGGCAAGGCGCGCGAGCGCTTCGCGGTCGTCACGCCGATCGCTCTTAGCCTTCCCGCCTTTACGTGCGGGATGCTGGTCACGAGGGTGGTCATGCTCCCGCTGACTTCCGCGCCGAGGAGCGCGGTCATCGCCGGGCCGCTGCCTTTGTACTGGATGACGGCGTAGGTCGCCCCGGTCTGCAGCTTGAAGAGCTCGCCCGCCAGGTGATCGAGTCCGCCGATGCCGGCGGAGGCGATATTGAGCTTCTGCGGATTCGCCTTGGAGTAATCGATGAATTCCCTGACGCTCCTGATCGGCACCGAGGGGTGAACCGTCAGGACGAGGGGCGTCGTCCCGAACAGGAGAATCGGCGTGATGCCGGTCACCGAGTCGTACGGCAGGTCGTGGAGCGCGGCGTTGGCCCCGAAGCTGCCGGAAACCACGATGAGCGTGTAGCCGTCGGGGTCGGCACGCGCCGCGATGCCCGCGCCCACGGTACCACCCCCACCCGGACGGTTGTCCACGATGATGGGCTGTCCGAGCACCTCGGTCAGTGGCGGCCCGATCAGCCGCGCGAGGATGTCCGATCCGCCACCGGCGGCGAACGGCGTGAGCAGCCGGATCGGCCGGGTCGGATATTTCGATTGAGCCTGCGCGCCCGCCGCCAGGAGCGACAGCGCGATGGCAGCAGCGACGCAACGCAAGAGATTGTTCACGGTGCCTCCCTTCGGAAACGAACTATTCGAGGCGGGCGCCCGCAGCCTTCACGACCGGCCCGAGCATGTCGTAGTCGGACTTCATGAGCCTGGCGAACTCCTCGGGGCTCATGGGAATCGGGTCGAGCGTCTGGGACGCGAGGTTCGCGGCGACCGCGGGATCGGCCATCGCCTTCCTGATTTCGGCATTGAGCCGGTCGACGATCGGCCGCGGCGTGCCGGCCGGCGCGAACGCGCCGAACCACGAGCTGTAGTCGTAGCCCTTCACGGTTTCCCCGATGGAGGGAATGTCCGGAAATTGAGTCGTTCGCTTTGCGGACGATACCGCGATGGCCCGCACGCGACCGGACTTGATGTGGGAAACGATTTCCGGGATCGGCGTGATGATCGCCTGGATCTCGCCGCTCATCAATGCAACGACGGCCGGCGCGCCGCCCTTGAACGGGACGTGAATCAACTTCAGGCCGGCCATGCTGGCAAGGGAGCTCGTGGCGAGATGCTGGACGCCGCCCACGCCGGATGAGCCGTAGGCGATCTCGCCGGGCCGCGCTTTCGCCAGGGCGATAAGCTCTTTCGTCGTGCGCACCGGAAGCGACGGGTGCACGGCCAGCATGCTCACCAGCCGCGTGAGCGGCGTAATCCCGGCAAAGGATTTCAGCGGGTCATACGGCGTCTTGCTGTAGACGTGCGCGTTGACGATCATCGTCTGCGTGTACACCATGAGCGTGTATCCGTCGGGCGGGCTCTTCGCCACGTACTCGGCGCCGATCATCCCGGCTGCGCCAGCCCGGTTTTCGACGATGAATTGCTGGCCAAGCTGCTCGCCGACTTTCTGGAACACGATCCGCCCCACGATATCGGTCCCGCCGCCGGGGGCGAACACGATGACGACCCGCACCGGCTTCGACGGATACGGCTGCGACCACGCCGTGCCGCACGCGAGCGCGATGAAACACGCGACTGCGCCCAACATTCGATTTGTTTTCATTTCACTCCTCTTCGAAAAAGCAATCCGCCTACGAAAGCCACTCCGGCTTGCTCGAGCCCAGCACCGGAGAGGGCTTGTCCCAGTACGGGCCGGCTTCGGACAAGCTCAGCACGGGGGCGAGGTGCTTCAGCGTGCCGTGACCGCCCTTTGATTCGGTCATGATCGAGTCCAGCTCGGTGCGGGAAAGTCCCATATCGGCTTCCGGATAGCGCACATGGCCTTGCTGGTAAATGTACATGCCCGAGCGGCAAAGCGAGACACGGACGTGGTACGAGCCGCCTTCACGCGCGCGCCGGGCGAGCGCGAGCAGCACGCCGTAGGCGCCGTTGTAGCCGGTCGTGTAGTCGCACGCGGAGGCCGGCAGGAGCTTCGGCCGCTCGTCGCCGTTGTCGAGGCAGATCCCGGTCGTGCATTGGGCGATCTGCTCCCATCCGCCGCGGTTCGAGAAGGGGCCGCCGTGGCCGTAGCAGCTGACGGTCAGATAGATGATGCCGGGGCGTTCCTGCGCCAGCTGCTCGGGATTCAACCCGTGCTTGTCCATGATGCCGGGGCGGTAGCCCTGGCTGAATACGTCGGCGTTCCGGACGAGCTTCCGGATCGTCGCCACGTCCCCGGCCTTGTTGAGGTCGAGGAAACAGCTGCGCTTGCCGTGGCTCGTGTCCATGACGTGCTCCGGCACCTGCGGCAGGTGCTCGGCCGTGACCATCAGCACGTCGGCGCCATGCTCGGCCAGGGTGCGCGCCGCGACCGGTCCGGCGAGAATGCGGGTCAAATCAAGGACCCGGATTCCCGAAAGCGGCCGGCCGCCCTTGGGGAAGGGGAGCGGGTCGCTGTCGCCGATCTTCGTGATCTCGACGAGCGGCTTGCCGGAGAGCATTTTCCCGTGGGGATGGGCGAGCCACTCGACGTTCGACCGCACGATCGAGCCGCAGGCCCGCGCCGCCGCGACCGCTTCCTCCAGGTCGTGTGAATCCCATTGCGCAACCGCATTGGCGACGGCATCCGCGTTGGATTCGCAGCGGAGCACGCCGATCACCCGGTCGTGCAGATGGGGAAGGTTGAAATGCGGCAGGTACCAGCGGCCGTCCCGGGTGCGCCAGGGCTGCGTGATGGAGCGCATGTGCGCCATGGACGGCGACTCCACCGCTTTCCAATCGCCGCCATTGACGCGCCTGCGCATGAGCCGGGAGCTCTGGCAGGTGGCCGCCGCGTGACGGACGTCGATGGCGACTTTCTGGCGCCGGCCGGTCTTCATCTCGTGAATGTCGGTGACCGCGACCCCGACGCCGGCGAGGATGTTCGCCGTCGTCTCGCCGATCCTGAAGCGCGCGGAAAAAACCGGATCCTGCCCCTTGATCGTGATTTCGCCGGCCTCGGGCATGCCGCGGCCGCGTATGCCCATGACTTCCTCGAATCCAGGGTTCATTACGTGGAATCCGTGTCTACGTACCAGGATATCCTACACACTCTGTCGCACGATGGTCGTCCCTGGCGAAGCGTCGCAGAATTGCGTTATTGACGATCCGGCTGCCGGTGGATCATCCTGTGCCGATTGTTCACCAAACGGGGGAGGTCGCGATGAAACGAGGTATCGCAAGCGCAGTCGTGATGCTGGCGGTCGCACTGACCGTCGCCGGCTGCGGGCTCTATTCGCAGAAGGATGGGTGGATAACGCTGATCGACGGCAATGCCGGCATGGAAAACTGGAGCGTGTCGGGGAGCTCCGCCAACTGGAGGGCCGAAGATGGCGCCATCCAGGCGGACAAGACGACCGGCAAGGGCGCGAGCGTCCTGGTCTCGAAGCGCTCCTTCAGGGACCTCGAGATCTACGCCGAATTCTGGGCCTCGGAGGACACCAACAGCGGTATCTACGTACGCGCCCCCGATCCGAACAAGGTCAATACCGCATCGGGCGCCTACGAAGTGCAGATCTGGGACAAGAACCCCAATCCGAAGTACAGCACGGGCAGTCTCGTGAACGTCGTCGCGGTGCAGCCCATCTACAAAGCCGGTGGCCGGTGGAACACCTACGAAATCTACGCCAAGGGCACCGAGATTACCGTCAAGCTGAACGGCGTTGTCACGGCCAGCACCAAAGAAGCCAAGACCCACGAGGGGCGGATCGGGCTCCAGTTCAATGGCGGCCCCATTAAATTCCGCATGCTGCGCGTCAGGGAGCTGTGATATCGCGCGCCGGGTTCAATCGGCCTTCATCCCGCGTTCCTTGATGACGCGGCCCCACTTCTGGTACTCGCTCTGCACGAAGGCCGCGAATTCCTCCGGGGAGCTCGCGATCACGTCGAGCCCCCGGTCGTGGAACCGCTTCTGCTGATCGGGCGCGGCCATGGTTTTCTTCAGACGGTCGTTGAGCAGCGCCACGATCGACCGCGGCGTGTTTTTCGGCGCCCACATCCCGTGCCACGTGGTGAACTGGTAGCCCGGCACCCCAGCCTCGGCGATCGTCGGGACTTCGGGCAGCGTCGGCATGCGCTTCGTTCCGCTCACGCCGAGCGCGCGGAGGCGCCCCGCCTTCGCGAATTCCGAGGTCTCCGCGAAATTGGTGAACAGGATGCCCACTTCGCCGCTGATCGCGGCGATGATCGCCGGGCCGCCGCCCTTGAAATGCACGGCCTGGATGTTGACCTTCGCGAGCAGGTTGAAGAGCTCGCCCGCGATATGCGGGTTGGTCGCCGGGCCCGCTGACCCGTAGTTGAGCTCGCCCGGTCTCGATCTTGCCAGCGCGATGAGCTCCTTCACCGAGCGCGCGGGGAGCGAGGGATGCACCGCCAGCAGGGAAGGCGAGGCCGAGATCTGCATCACCGGGATGAAGTCGTTCAGGGGATCGTAGGGGAGCTTGCTGTAGAGAAACGCGTTCGCGACGAAGGGGATGGTGTTTACCAGCAGCGTGTAGCCGTCGGGAGCGGCCCGCGCCGCGGCCTCGGTGCCGATGTTGCCCGATGCGCCGCTGCGGTTCTCCACCACGACCTGCTGCCCGATGAACTCCGGGAGCTTGGCCGCGATCAGCCGGGCGACGAGATCCACGCTGCCGCCGGCCGGGAACGGCGAGATTATGCGTATCGGCTTCGAGGGATATCCTTCCTGCCCCCACGCCGCGCCGGCCGCGAGGAGCGCCGCGGCCGAACACAGAATTCCGAGCAATGCTTTGTTCATGCCCGACGGGCTCGATTACTGGCCCTTGATGTGCCGCTCATTGATCACCCGTTGCCACTTCGCCTGCTCCCCCTTCAAGTAGGCAACGGCATCCTGCGGCGTCGTGTAGAAGGGATCCATTCCGCTCTTGTCGAAGCGCTCCAGGATCATGCGATCCGACAGAGTGGCTTTGATTCTCTCGTTCAGCGTCTTGACGATCGCCTGCGGCGTGCCCTTGGGCGCCGCGACGATATGCCACGCCACCATCTCGAATCCGGGCAGTCCGGCCTCGGAGACGGTCGGCAGGTTTGGGAGCGCGGGTGAACGCTTGAGACTGCTCACGGCCAGCGGGCGCAGGCGGCCCGCTTCGGCGAGGCGCGCGGTCTGCGTGATATTGGAGAAGCCGACCTGCACTTCGCCGCTCACCACCGCGGCGAGCGCGGGGCCCCCGCCTTTGTAGTGGATCGCGCGGATGGCGGTGTGGCCCATCAGGTTGAACAGCTCGCCGGTGATGTGCGCGTTGGTGCCGATGCCCGAGGAGGCGTAGATGAGCTCACCGGGGCGCGACTTCGCGAGATCGAGCAGCTCCTTCACGGAGTGGACCGGGAGCGACGGATGCACCGAGACCGTCGTCGGCACCTGGGAGATCATCGAGACCGGTATGAAGTCCTTCAGGGGATCGTAGCCGGCGTTTTCGTAGAGCATCGGGCTCGTGACGAACGCGACGGTGTGCACGAGCAGCGTGTAGCCGTCGGGCGTGCTGTCCTTGACGATTCGTGTGCCGATCTGGCCCGAGGCGCCCCCGCGGTTATCGACGACCACCTGCTCCCTGAGCAGGTCCGAGAGCTTGTCCTGGATCGCGCGGGCGTTGAAATCCGTGCTGCCGCCCGGCGGAAACGGCGCGATCATGCGTATCGGCCTCGCCGGAAAGCGCTCCGCCGCGTGCGCGGGGAGGGCGGCGGCCGCTAGCAGCGCGGCGGTTGCCAGAAGCGCGGGGCTCAGCAAATTGACCCGGGTTGATCTGCGGCAAATCCCTTCCATGGCTTTCCTCCTATATCGTTATCGAGCGGCATCGAGGCCGTCTCTCCAGCCAGTATATATAGTCCCCTCCTGCCTGAGGGCGAGGCGGGGTTTCGAGGAGCATGTCTTCGAGCCGCCGAGCGACCGACCCGATGCAGCGGGTTGGGACGGGCGGGCTAGGGTGGGGGTGGTAATTGGATCTGACAGGAAACCCTGGCTCGCATTACTGGCGCCTTTACCCCCCGAAGGCGGCGAATGGACTCAGGAAACGCGTACTGATGCAGCACTGAAAGGCTGGACCCAAGCCCGCCTCGTCCTCGGCGACGGCGTTACCGGCCTGCGCATACTGACGGCCATGTTCGACCCCGAAGGCCGGCCGGGCAGCGTG
>CAVOUI010000002.1:0-16452 GCA_963699525.1 uncultured beta proteobacterium
ACTGTGGCTGAGGAAATAGGGGACAGGCTGAACGGTCCCCGGTTTTCCTCAGGCCGGAACGGGTTCCCCGCGCTCCACGGGCAGTCCGGCTTCCTGCCAGTCCTGCTTGCCGCCGGCAAAGACGGCCACGTTGGCGTAGCCCAGCTGCTCCAGCACGCGCGCGGCGATGTGCGAGTTCTGGCAGGTCGCGCTGGCGCAATAGACGACGATCTCGGCATTGCGGTCGGGAAGGACGGCGGGCGCGAGCTCCCTCGCCCGGTCGTGCGGCAGGTGCCTAGCGCCCGGCAGGTGCCAGTCGCGCCAGTACTTCTCGGGCAGGGCCTCGACGAGCGTCGGGGCGGCGGGGGATTGCAGCTTGCGGCTCAAGGTGTTTCGGTCGATCAGCTTCATGGTGTCTCCTGTGGGTTAGTTAGTTGCAACTACAACTATATGCTACCAGCAGTTGATTGCATTTGCAACTATCTGGGCGTATGCTGCCGGATCAATGACTTCCGACCTCAAAGGCCACGCGTGGGCGGTTCTGCTCACGGCCCACGCGACGCTGATCGCGCGGATCGAGGACGCGCTCGCCGCGGCCGGGTTGCCGGCGCTCGATTGGTACGACGTGCTGTGGGAGCTGGAAAAGGCCGAGGGGACGCTGCGCATGCACGACCTCGCGCGCCGCGTGGTGCTCTCGCGCAGCAATCTGACGCGGCTCGCGGACCGGCTGGAGGACGCCGGGCTCGTCGCGCGCCAGGATTGCGCCGAAGACGGGCGCGGCTATGACCTCGTCCTGACGCGCGCGGGGCGCGCGATGCGCAGGAAGATGTGGCCGGTATATGAAGCCGAGATCGATCGGGTGTTTTCGCGCCACGTCACCGCGGACGAAGCCCGCGCAATCGGAGAGGCGCTGGGGCGGGCTATCGCATCCAAGTCGAACTGACCCACGTAAAAGGAAGCGAGGATAGGCGCATGGCGCAATTTCAGGACACAACCGTTCGCATTCATCCGCTGGTCGTGCGAATCACCCATTGGATCAATGCGTTCGCGATCCTCGTCATGATTGCGTCGGGCTGGCGCATCTATAACGCGTCGCCGCTGTTCGGCTTCAAGTTTCCCAGGGACTGGACGCTGGGCGGCTGGCTGGCCGGGGCGCTGCAGTGGCATTTCGCGGCGATGTGGTTGGTCGCCGCGAGCGGCCTGGTCTACCTCACTTACGGCATCCTGTCCGGCCATTTCCGACGGAAGCTGCTGCCGGTCACGCCCGCGGCGGTCGGGCGCGACCTCGCGGCCGCATTGCGCGGCAAGCTCGCGCACGGTGACTTGCGGGCTTACAACGCCGCTCAGCGCGCGGCGTACCTGGGCGCCATCGTGATCGGCATCGTCATGGTCCTCTCGGGGCTCGTGCTCTGGAAGCCCGTGCAGTTCTACACGCTGGGCCTTTTCATGGGCGACTACGAAGGCGCTCGTTACGTGCATTTCTTCGCGATGGCGGCGCTGGTGCTGTTCGTGATCGTCCACGTGGTCATGGCCGTGCTCGTCCCGCGCACCCTGCCGACCATGTTCACCGGCCGCGTCCGCGTTCCGGACACGGCCAGGAGCGACTGACATGAAGCGGCTCTTCGGCATGCGAGAGAGTCTCAAGGGCCAGTCCCGGCCGCAGATCGAGAAAATCGAGCGGCGGCTGTTCCTGCGGCAGGGATTGAGTCTCGGCGCGCTGGCGCTGCTCGGCGGCTGCGACGTGACGAACGCGGATTCGGTTCAGAAAGCCCTGTGGGCGATGTCGCGCTGGAACGACCGGGTGCAGGGATGGATCTTCGATCCCAGCCGGCTCGCGCCCGAGTTTCCGGAAAGCGCGATCACGATGCCGTTCCCGTTCAACGCCTTCTACGGCATGGACGAAGCGCCGTCGGTCGACGCGGCAAGCTACAAGCTCGAGCTGGGCGGTCTCGTGCGCGACAAGAAACCCTGGACATTGCCCGAGCTCTACGGGCTGCAGCCGCAGGTCTCGCAAGTGACCCGCCACATCTGCGTCGAAGGCTGGAGCGCGATCGGCAAGTGGAGCGGCGTGCGCTTCAGCGACTTTCTCAAGCGCATCGGGGCGGACCTCACGGCGAAGTACGTGGGGTTCAAATGCGCGGACAAGTACTACACCAGTATCGACATGCCCACCGCGCTGCACCCGCAAACGCTGCTTGCCTTCCGATTCGCGGACCAGATTCTGCCGGTGCCGTTCGGCTTCCCGATGAAGCTGCGCATCCCGACCAAGCTCGGATTCAAGAACCCCAAGCACATCGTCGCGATCTTCGTGACGAACGACTACCCGGGCGGCTACTGGGAGGACCAGGGCTACAACTGGTTCAGCGGGTCGTGACCCGGGGAGAGCAGCCGCTTTGCCGTATTTTTTCAACCCTGAAAGGAAACCAAGCATGAAAAAGCTGATGATTGCCGTGTTTGCATGTTGCCTGTCGCTTGCCGCGGGCGGTGCCTTTGCCGCGGACATGACGAAGGACTCCATGGGGAAGGGTGACGCCATGGCCAAGGATTCCATGAGCAAGGACTCCATGAGCAAGGACTCCATGAGCAAGGACTCCATGAGCAAGGATGCGAAGAAGAAGCCTGCTAAGACGACCAGCACGAAGAAAGACGCCATGGCCACGGACATGAACAAGGGCGGAATGGCGAAGGACACGATGTCGAAGGACGAAATGAAGAAATAGGGCGGGACCACCAGCCGTCCCCCTTGAAAACCCCGCTTCGGCGGGGTTTTTGTTTTTCGCGGCTCTCCACGGGCTTGCGAGCGGTGTGCGAGAGGAGTACCTTTCCTCGGCAGCCGGGCGGGTCTCGCGGCTGCAGAGCCGCGATCCCCCGTCCAGTCTCCTCAAACTGGAAAGGAGGGAATCATGGCGTTACCAAGTGTCAGGACGTTCGCCGCCGCGGCCGTATTGCTGAGCGGCTGTGTCACGCAGCACCCCCAGAACGCCGAAGAGTTCCGCAAGGCTGCGCCCGGCGCCTTCATGGCCAAGGTGGATACGCAGGAGATCAACCGTTCCTTCCGGGATATTGGCGCGACGTTCCGCAAGCGTGCGCCGGAATGCCTGAACATGAGAGTGACGACGACCTCACAGACCTCCGGCAGCTACCAGGTCATCGTCTCGGTCTACAAGCCGACGGTCGTGGTGACGGACGAGCGGGCCGAGCTGCACCTGCAGCGGCACCATGAGAAGGGCGTCCTCGCCGTCACCAAGGAGCCGGAGGGCGGCTATTACCTGATCGTCGCGGACGCCTATCCCGTGGACGCGAAGAGGAGCCGCCTCCAGATCTTCGGCCCATCCATGGGGTATGACGTCATCTACAAGGCGATCATCGGCTGGGCGACGGGCAAGGACCTCGGCTGCCCCGACCTCACCAAGACCGGATGATCTTTCACCCGCGCGTCGCCGTCTGGCTGCTGGGCGCCGGACTTCTCGCCGGCTGCTCCGGCATCAAGACCTACCCCGACACGTCCCCCAAGAATCTCATCGTCAAGACCGAGGCCCGCTCGGGCTCCGTGTTCTCGAGCGCGCGGGTCGCGGTCCACATCCACCAGGTCGACGCGAATTGCCACACCGAGTATCTGGGCACCGTCCAGCTCAGTGAGTCCGTGGTCGAAATCGGCATACCGCCGGAGCGCCCGAGCTACCTGGTATTCAACTTCCGCACCTCGTCCTTCCTCGGCGGATCCAGCGGCAACATCAATTATGAAACGCTGCTGCGGCCGCGCGCGGGCTACACCTACGACGCCGCTGCCCGCTACACGGACGGCATCTACCACGTGGTGATCCGCGAATCCGGCGCGCGCGGTTCGGCCGGCCGCGAGGTCGAACGCCGGGGGCTGGCCGACTGTAACCGCGGGTAACGTCGTTCCCGCGAAGGCGGGAAACCAGATCAGGAATTCTTCAGCCTGCCGCGAGGGGCTTCAGCCGCTTTCGCAGCTCCCGGTAGCGCTCGCCGACGTCGTCGCCGAACAGCGGATCGGGCGCCGCCGGTACCGCTGCGACGACCGCGGCCCAGTCATCCGGCTTGAGGAGACGGCCAGCGCGCGGCAGGATCTCGCTTTCCTCCGCGGCGAGGTGGTGGCGGTAGAACACGAGGTAAGTCGCCGCGGCAGCCTCGATCGTCTCGCGCGGGATGACGACGTCCTCGAGGATGTCGTCGAGGTGCTTGAGCAGGGTCTCCCCGGCGTGCTCCAGCACGCGGTGCTCCTGGAGGATCCGGCCGATCACGAGGCCCATCCAGGGGTCGCGGCTGACCAGGCGCGCGAACGCCACGTTCTCCCGCGGATGGTGGTAGCGGTCGGCGTAATGGTGGAGGTAATAGACGACGTCGCGCAGGAGCTCGAAATCGGGATCCTGCCCTTTGTGGAAAGCCGTCATCTGCTGCTCGATGAAGTCGAGCAGGCTTGCGAAGCGCGCGTGCTCCGCATGCCACACGGCGACCGGGTCGGCCATGACGATTTCCCCTGATTCTTGCCCGGTGATTATCGCCGCGCGGGGCTTCGCGCGTTTGATCAGGATCAAGGATTGCGGCGATTGATATGGGCGCCGCCGCCGAGCGACAAGTAACTATGTTCGGTAACGCACAGACCGTGTCCCGGGCGAAGCGGAGAGTGCCATTTCCGGTCCGTTGAGCCGAGTCCCAATTCCCGTGCCCAGGAACGCGGGAGCCATCGCACGCAAATCCTGATTTGGCGACACAGCGGTAAATGGAGGGGACTCACCGAGACCGCCACACTTTGAGAGGTATGACCAATGAAACCAGAAACGGATGCGAAGGTGACGTATGGATTTTGGGGGCTTGTCGTCGGGGCAGGCGTCGCAATAACGATCGGCTTCGGGTGGGGCGGCTGGACGACTTCCGGCACGACCCAGAAGATGAGCGACGAGGCGGTGCTGGCGAGCCGGGCGGCGATCTGTGTTGCCCAATTCATGGGCGCCCCGGATTACAAGACGAAACTCAAGGAATTGCAGGGGTCGGAAAGCTACCAGAGATCCGAGCTCATTGAAAAGGGCGGCTGGGACAGGATGCCCGGGCAGGAAAAGGCAGCCTGGGGCGTATCCGGTGCCTGTCTCGCGGGGCTCGATTCTGTTATCAAGACCGGGGCTTGATTGACCGGAAACCGTCGCCTGACCCGGATTCCCCGGTAACACGTAAGCCCCGCCCAGGCGGGGCTTTTTTTATTGACGGGGAGCAGCGCTTCGAGATTAACCGCGTGCGGCGGGGAGCCTCACCTCGACCGAGTGTTCCCGACGGTCGTCAACAAGGGGGATCGCCTTGTCGTGTTGCTCGACGCCATCCACTGTCACACTTATCTCGTCGTTCCCGGCACGCGTCTGCAGCACGGCGATATGGTAGAAAGTTTCCCGGTATCGATAGTGCACCTTGAACGCTTCCCAGTCCGCAGGCACGCACGGCGTTAGGCGCAGCTTGTCCACTTCCAGCCTCAGCCCGAGGATTGATTCCGCGACGAGCCGATACATCCAGGCGGCGGAGCCGGTGAACCACGTCCATCCGCCGCGGCCGGTGTGCGGCGGGACCGCATACACGTCTGCCGCGACCACGTACGGTTCCACTTTGTAGGCGGCAATCGCCTCCGCGGATCCCGCATGGTTCAACGGGTTGATCATGGCCGTGAGTTCCCATGCGCGCCGGCCGTCGCCCAATGCAGCGAACGCCATCGCCGCCCAGATCGCCCCATGGGTGTATTGCCCGCCATTCTCCCTCACGCCCGGGACGTAGCCTTTGATGTAGCCGGGGTTCAAGGCCGACTTGTCGAACGGTGGATCCAGAAGCTGGATCAGCGCGTGATCCCGGCGAACGAGGCGCTTATCCACCGCTTCCATTGCCATGCGTGAGCGCTTCGCATCTCCCGCACCGGACAGGACAGCCCAGCTTTGCGCGAGCGAATCAATCTGACATTCGGCGTTGCTCGCTGATCCCAGCGGCGTGCCGTCGTCGAAATAGGCGCGGCGGTACCACTCGCCATCCCAGCCATGCTGCTCGATGTTCCGGCGCACCTGATCCGCCTCCGCCTGGCAACGTTCGGCAAAGGTCCTATCGCCATGAATGCGCGCAACCCGACCGAACTGCATGAGCACTTCATACAGGAAGAAGCCCAGCCAGACGCTTTCCCCTTTGCCGTGTTTGCCCACAATATTCATGCCGTCGTTCCAGTCACCGGAGCCGATGAGGGGCAGGCCGTGCTCGCCAAATTTGAGGCCTCTCAGGATGGCTCGCACGCAGTGTTGGTACAAACTGGCTGCTTCTTCAGACCGTACAGGCAGATCGTAATAGGAGTCCTCCTCCGCGTTTACCGGGCGGCCCTCCACGAAGTGGACCCGTAAATCCAGCACTCCCGTGTCCCCGGTGCTTAAGACGTAGCGGCACGTCGCCAACGGCAGCCAGAGGTAATCATCCGAGCAGTGTGTACGTACGCCACGGCCCGACGGAGAATGCCACCAATGCTGGACATCTCCTTCCCGGAACTGACGGGATGCGCAGCGCAGCAGGTGCTCGCGCACGAGGCGCGGCTCGGCATGGATCAGCGCCATCACATCCTGCAACTGGTCGCGGAAACCGAAGGCGCCCGCCGATTGGTAGTATCCGCTCCGCGCCCAAAGGCGGCACGCTATCGTTTGGTACAGCAACCAGCCGTTGGTCAGCAGGTTGAGGGACGGGTCGGGTGTTTCAACTTGCACTGCGCCGAGTGTGTGCTTCCAGTGCTGGCACACCGTTTCGAGCGCGCCGCGCGCGGCAGCCGGTCCCCGGAAGCGATGTACGAGGTTGCTGGCATCATCGGCGTCGCGCCCCAGGCCGAGCCTGAAGATGATCTCGCGCTCTTGCCCGTCGGCCAGCTCGAATGCAACCTGGATTGCGGCGCACGGGTCCAGAGCTGCCCCCACCTTGTTGGAAAGCCGCGACCGGGTCATGGCGGCCGGATTCGCGGGCGCGCCGTTGCGCCCGAGGAATTCGGTGCGGTCGCCGCTGAACGTCCGGGTCGTATCGTCCACATCAAAGAAGGCGATCCGGTCGGCGAACTCCGTTTTGTATGCGTTTCGCGCGAAGAGCGCACCGCTCTTGGGGTCAACCTTGGTGATCACATGCATGGTCGATTTCGGCCGCAGATCGCCCAGCACCCATTCCACATAGCCCGTCGCGGAGAGCCGGCGCGATCGGCCGGACTCGTTTCGCACCTTCAACACCGAGAATTTGACCGCTGCATCCAGGTCCACGTAAACCCACAGCTCCGAGCGAATGCCGCGCTCCGTGTGCTCAAAGACGCTGTAGCCGAAGCCGTGCCGGCTGACGTAAGGCATCGCCCCGCGGCTGGGCAGCGGGGTGGGGGACCAGAAGTGGCCCCTCTCTTCGTCACGGATGTAAAAGGCTTCTCCGCTCGAATCGCTTACGGGGTCGTTATGCCAGGGAGTCAGGCGGAACTCGTGGGCATTCTCGCTCCAGGTATAGGCCTGGCCGCTTTCCGAGATGACGGTTCCAAAATGCGGATTCGCCAGCACATTCATCCACGGTGTCGGCGTCAGTTGCCCGTGCGCGGTCGTTATGACGTACTCGCGCCCATCGGGGGTGAATCCGCCGAGCCCGTTGAAGAAGACGAGATCGTGGCGCGGCAACGCGACCGCCGGCGGGGGTTCGGCGCGGAGGCCTCGGGTTGGCGTAAGGCGCGGCACCGTTACCTCCACAAGGCCGCGACGGTTGATCTGTTCGGCCAGCGTTCCCCGACTGTCGGTGATGATGGCACGAGCGACCGATTGAAACAAAGTGCGGTCCTCGTCCGACATCTGCTCCGCAGGTCGCACGAAGATTCCGCCGGGTCGATCGATCACGTGTGCTTCGAGGCCCGCGGCAATCAGGCCCATGATCTGTTCCTGGAGCAGTTGCCGGTAACCGGCGCGATCCTCGTTCCAGATCACCATGTCCACCGCGAGGCCCTTCAGGCGCCAGTACGCGTGGGCCTGCACGAGCTGGCGTACCAACTCGATATTCGCCGGGTCTTTAATCTGCAGCAGCACGATCGGCAAATCGCCGGAAATGGCGTAGCCCCATAGACCGGATTGCCCGCGGCGGTTCCTGCCAAGAACCTCCGCGTCGGCGCGCAGCGAGGGATTGGCATAGATGACGGAACCGGCAAGGCGTCCATAGAGCTGCGCGTCGGACTCCGTGGCGTTGATCTGCCGCAGGGTCACCGCGCTATGGGTCCACGCCAGATCGAAGACGCGATCCGCCAGATGCCGATCCTGGTATTTCTTGACCAGGCTCAAGGCTGCGTCGCGGGTCTCGCCGATGCCGGAGACCATATCGATCGTTGCCGATTGCTCCGGATCAAGCGTGATGCGATAGCGGATCGCAACGATCGGATCCAGCACCGAACCCTCGCTGCCCGAGAGCGCCGCCGGCTCGCTCATCGCTTGAGGAGCGGCGACCGTGCGACCGCGGCCGATGAACCGCATGCGATCGGTTTCGTAGGAGATCTCTCCAATGTCCGCCCCGTGCGCGGCCATCAGGTGAAACATCCAGGGCGGGTGCTCCTCGAGGGAGCGGGGCCTGCGCGAGCAGAGGATGGCCTGTCGCTCGCGGATGATCTCGGTCTGGACGAAGAGATTGCTGAATGCCGGATGCAGCGCGTCGGCGGCGGGCGGCGCGAGAACGACTTCCGCGTAGCTCGTCACGTCGATCGCCCGGCGCGTCCGGGCGCGGTTGGTGATGTGGAGCCGGCGCAGTTCGATGTCGTCTTCCGGCGAAACCACGATCTCGGTATGCGTATCGAAGTCGTGGTCGCTGCGCCGGAATTCCGCGCGCCCCTCCGAGAAGATCGCTTCGTAAGCCTGCGATCGCTTGAGCGCCGGCTGGTGAGCGGTTGACCAGAACACCCCGCTCGTCACTTCGCGGATGTAACAGAAGGTGCCCCAATTGTCGCGGGTACTGTCTTCGCGCCAGCGCGTGACGGCGAGCTCTTTCCAGCGGCTGTAGCCGCCGCCCGCGTTCGTGACCATCACGTGGTAGCGGCCGTTCGACAGCAGCTGCACCTCCGGTACCGGAGTATCAGGGCTCGCGAGCACGCGCACCGGCATCTCCGGGCCGCTGACAATCGCGCGAATGTCGGAGAATTCGGCGGCGTGCAGATGGAACGCGGTCACCTTGGGAATGCGCTCCTGAAGCAGCAACGTGGTTGCCTGGAACAGCGGATCCGACTCGAATCGCTTCTGCATCGGACGGCCCAGCAGCAAATAGGCCAGCGAGAGCAGGCTCATGCCCTGGTGGTGGGCCATGTAGGACCGGACCACCGCGCTCGATTCCCCCCGTCGTTGACGTGGGGGGGTGTAGTCGATGGCCTCGTAGAATCCGAATTTTCCTTCCAGCCCTTCGGCGGCGAGCCGCTGCAGATTCAGGCACGCCGCCTCGGGCGCCACCAACAGCGCGAGCGCCGAAGCATACGGCGCAACGACCAGATCCTCGGCCAGCCCGCGCTTGAGCCCCAGGCCGGGAACGCCGAACGCGCGGTACTGGTAGTTGAGATGAATGTCGACTGCGTTGTAGCCGGACTCCGACATGCCCCACGGTACGCCGCGCTGCTTCCCGTACGCGATCTGTCGCTCCACCGCTGCCTTGCAGGTCTGGTCGAGCAGGGTGTTTTCATAGGTCGGCATCACCAGGAGCGGCATCAGGTACTCGAACATCGAGCCGCCCCACGACAGGAGAATCGGCGCGCCGCCGGCGTTCGTGAGCAGGCGCCCGAGGGCAAACCAGCTCTCCTGCGGCAGTTGTCCCTGGGCAATCGCCACGAAACTGGCCAACCTCGCTTCCGAGGCCAGCAGATCGTAGTAACTCGAGTCGCGCCGGCGCTCACCGACGTTGTAGCCGATCGCCAGCACATGACGCGCCTTGTCGTAGAGCAGGTCATACTCGATCCGGGCGAGTTCGCCGGCCTGCAGCGCAAGGCGTTCGAGGGTCGCAATCCGCTCATGGGCGCGCCGGCTTGCTTCCGTGATGGCTCGTCGCAGTTGATCGAGCCACCCGCTTTCTTCGGGCGTCACGTCCGCGTCGAGCCGGCGTCCGATTGCCGGCAGCAACTCCGCCTCGAGTCTCGCCAGCTGGCGCAGCGTCGGGATCTCGCCGATGTCCGGGAAGTCGCTGAGCCGGCCGGGCGCGGCCGGCAGCAATAGCCATGGAGCGAGAAACGTCAGCTCATCAAGGGCGCTCCGGCATTGCCGGGCGAGCGCCTGTGCCCACCACTTCGCTTCGCTCTCGGGACCAGCGTCGAAATTGCCGGCCACCGCTGCGGCGAGCGCCGCCAGCCGATCAAGCCAGCGCCACGCGGCCGAAACGGTGGCTGGCCGGGAATCGTATGCGGATTCCAGATCCTTCTGAAGTTGGGCGAACTCGGGAGACGCGGCCTCTCCCGCAGCGTCCGCAAGAATACCGAGGGCGTCGCCGAGCCCGTCGAACACCCGCGCGCCCAGTATCCTGTCATCGGGCAGCGCGAGCAGTCCCGGGCGCAAGGTCAGCAGATGGCCCGCGAGATTCCCGCTGTCCACCGACGAAATGTAGAGAGGCGGCAGCGGCTGCAAAGACTGCGTGTCGTACCAGTTGTAGAAGTGACCCTGATACCGTTCCAGGGCCGCCATGGTGTGGAATGCATGCGCCGTGCGCTCGATCAATTGTCCGGCCGGAATGTAGCCGAAGTCGTAGGCGGACAAATTCGCGAGCAGCGCGAATCCCATGTTGGTCGGCGACGTGCGATGCGCGAGCGCGGCGCTGCGATACTCCTGATAGTTATCCGGTGGCAGCCAATGCTCTTCCGGGCCGACGAAGGTTTCGAAGAACGCCCAGGTCTTTCGCGAAATCTTCCGGAGGAAGAGGAGCTGGTCGGCCGTCAGCCTCGCTTCGCGCCGGGCGAGCGGCCGGCTGATCCACCAGGCGACGGCGGGGGCGGCAAACCAGAGGCACAGTATCGGCCCGGCCATCGCCAGCGCGGCCGGATTCGATGCCGCCAGGTAGACCGCCGTGCCAGAGGCGATAACGGGCGCGATCGCCATCGAACGGCAGGAGGCGAGGAACTCCGTGTGGCTCAGTCGATCCGCCTCGCCCGACGGATTCCATTCCAGCAGCCGCTTGCGCGTGACCAGCATCCGCCCGGCCGTGCGTGCGATCGCATCCAGACTGAAGAACGCTTCGTACGGAAGGCATACGAGCGTATACGCCGCCTGAGCGAAGTGCCGGCCGGCTGCGCGCAATGCCGCGGCGAGATGTGGGCGCAGCAGCACGTCGTCCGGTTTCCGGAACAGGTCCGAAATGGTGGCGATCAAGGGCGGAATCAGGATGATTCCGATCACCGCAAGGGTCCAGAACCAGGCGGGTGACAGGGCCGTCCAGCCCAGCAGCAACAGGAGCGTCAACGCCAAAGGCACGAGACTGCGCCGAAGGTTGTCAAGAATCTTCCATTGGGAGAGATGTGAGAGCGGATTTCTCTGGCGGCTGGCGCCGTCGCCCGGAACGCGAGGCAGCAGCCACGGCGCAATCTGCCAATCCCCGCGAATCCAGCGGTGCCGGCGGCTCACGTCCGCGCTATAGCGGGACGGATAATCCTCGTACAAGTGCACGTCGCTCAACAGTCCGGCGCGCGCGTAACACCCTTCCAGCAGGTCGTGGCTGAGTATCTGGTTCTCGGGAAAGCGTCCCTCGAGCGAGCGCTCGAATGCATCGACGTCATAGATCCCCTTGCCGATAAACGAGCCCTCGCCGAACACGTCCTGGTAAACATCGGAGACGACGCGCGTATAGGGGTCGATGCCGGGCTCGCTCCCGCATAGCCGCGCATACCGTGAACGGTTCGTACCGGGCAGGCTCACGGCCATGCGCGGCTGCAGGATGCCGTAGCCCTCGCAGACGCGCTGCTGATCATCATCGTAGCGCGCACGATTCAGCGGGTGCGCCATGGCTCCGACAAACTGGCGTGCCGTATCGCGCGGCAGTTGCGTATCCGTGTCAAGGGTGATCACGTACTTCACGCTCGACAGGACTGCGGTCTCACCCACGACGAGCGCGAAGCGATCGGTTGAGCCGCCGCGCAACAGCGAGTTCAAGTCCCCCAGCTTCCCTCGCTTGCGCTCGTAACCCATCCAGATCCGCTCCCGGGGATTCCAGCGGCGCGGGCGATGGAGGAGATAGAACGGGTCGCCTCTTGCGCTCCGGTACTTTTCGTTCAGCTCCTCGATTCTTTTCCGGGCCAGCTGCATCAGCGGTTCGTCCTCCGGCAGCGTTTCCTCGTGCGCGTCCCGAAAATCGGTCAGCAGGCCGAAGCGCAGGTTTTCGTCCTGATTCGCCAGGTAGCGGACTTCAAGCGCCTCGACCAGATCCTCGATGTCCTGAGCGCTGACGAGCATGGACGGGACCACCACCAGTGTCCGGAATTCCGGCGGAATCCCCCCCGAAAAGTCCATTCGCGGCAGCGGATGCGGCGTCGCCAGCAACGTGGCCAGCCAGTTCACCAGCGCGACTGCCAGATGACTGGCGCACAGCAGCGCGAGGACGCCGATCAGCGCCAGTGCCCAACCGGGCACCCCGCTCGCATGCGCTTTCGCCAACAGGCCTGCGGCAAGGATCGCCGTGATCAGCGTGATCGCGCCCAGATAGAGGAGCAACGGATACCGCCCCCCCGTTCTCCGCAGAGCCTCGGAAACAAGAAGGCGCGCCTCCGCCGCCCGTTCGAGCTGGGGCAGTCCCTTGTCGATCAGGTAAAACCCGACATGTGCTGCTCGATCGTCGCCGTCTTTCCTGGCCGCGCCGTCGTGCGCCAGCTGGATCGCTTTGCGCGCCACCTCGATTTCCGACAGGTGGCTCGCTTTCGCTATCCTTTCCACGACGTGCCGGTAGCGATCACGGGTGCCAAAATCCATCCTGCCGTAGACCCCGCCCGGATCCTCCCGCAATTTCTTCTCGACGACGCTCATCGACTCGACGAACTCGCGCCAATCCATCGCTCCCAGAAAGCGGAGGCTGCCGATGCTGTTGCTGATGGAGACCTGGTCGGCGGCCTGTTGCTGGTTTTCCGACTGCACCAACTGCTCGATCGTCAGGCCATCCTCGGAGAGCCGCTGCTCGATCCAGGTGAGCGGTAATGCCAAAGCGGGGCTCTGTCCCTGCAAGCGGCGCGCGAATTCGGCAACAAACGAGCTCACCATCGGCTGGCCCGACCGCGCCATATCCGCGATCGCCAGGATCAGGCTCTTCGGGTCCTTCGCGGCAACCTCGATCATCTGGTCCGCCCAATAATCGGCGCCGTTGCGGTGGATCCGGTTGGCGGCGATCCGCGCGCCAACACGCCGGAGATTCTCGACCAGCGCCAGGCGCAACATGATGGGGACGGCCCACAATTCGCCCAGATTGAGGGCCGAGACCTTCTGGTAGGCCGCTACGAAGCCACCGAGACTATCCGAGTCCACTCTCCCATCGCCGTGCGAGATCGTTTCCAGGGCAATGTCGTAGACGCGCGGAAGCCCCGCCGATGGGCCGTTCTGCAAGCGCGGCAGTTCCCGGCTGTAACCCTTCGGCAAATGCCTCTTGGCCGTGCGAATCTGCTCTTCGATCAGATAGAAGTTGTCGAGCAGCCATTCCCCGGCCGGCGCAATCCGGAGGTTCGCCTTAACCGCTGCCGTCAGCACGTTGCAGGCCTCGATCAGGACGGCTTCATTCTCGGTCAGCCGTGTCAGAAGCCGGTCCGGCGCGCGGGTGGGACTCAACTTGTGCGAACCCGCCAGCGTCCTGCCATGCTGTTCCATCTGGTCGGCGCTGAGCAGCTCCGATCGCAGCGGCGGCTCGTCGTCGGCTTGTCGTCGTGCCAAGCCATTTCCGCGGAGGCGCGCCCTCCAATTGAGCAAGAATCCGCGATTAGTGTTTCTGCTCACGTTCAACTTTTGGGTTTCCTATTCTGAAACGAAGTCTCAACCACCCGGAAGGCCGAGCTTAGCACTGGCACGCTGGAGATTCCCCGGAGCAAGGACCTGGCGCAGCTCAAGGAAGCGTTTATGCGGTCTCGTTGATGATGAGGCCGCTAGCCCGATGGTCCCGCTTGTGAACGGGGGAGGCAGTTCAGCCGCCGCCGACTGGAGGCATCAGCGTACGGCCGTGACCGGCAGCAGGCGATCCATTTCCGTCTTGACCACTGCGTAGCACTCGCATACCCGCTTCTCCAGCTTCGGACGATCCAGCACGGTGATGTGGCCGCGGCTATAACGGATCAAGTCCGGCCTCTTGCAGCTTTCCGGCGGCTTCCGTGACGCCTTCGCGGCGCACCCCCAGCATGTTGGCGATCAGCTCCTGCGTCATGGCGAGCTCGTTCGAGGGCAAGCGATCCAGGCTCAACAGGAGCCAGCGGCATAGTTGCTGGTCCACCGAATGGTGCCGGTTGCAGACCGCGGTCTGCGTCATCTGCGCAATCAGCGCCTGGGTGTAGCGCAGCAGCAGGTGCTGCAGCGGGCCGCCGCGCTCGAATTCCGTTTTCAGCGCGGTCGCCTTGAGCCGATAAGCGTGGCCGGCGCTTTGCACCACCGCCCGGCTGGGCGTGCTCTCTCCGCCCATGAACAACGCAATTCCGACCACGCCTTCGTTGCCGATGACCGCGATCTCCGTCGAGGCCCCGTTTTCCATGGCGTAGAGCAAGGACACGATACCGCTGGCGGGGAAATACAGGTGCCGCAACTTGCTGCCGGACTCGAAGACCACCAGGCCCAGCGGCAACTTCACGAATTCCAGGTGGGCGAGGAGGCGCTGGTAATCCGCTTCAGGCAGGGCGGCCAGAAGCTGGTTTTGCTTGGGATTATGTGATGCGGGCATCGCGGGCCGGCGCGCCGGGAGTCGAAAGGGCAGCATACTCCAACCGTACGCCAGCGCACGGAACGCGACGGTTCCGGGACCGGAAACGCACCCGCCTGCGGGCGCGCTACCAGTTGGCGATCTCGCCGATGAATTTCATCAGCTCTTTTTCCACGACATCCTTGCTGACCTTCGCCAGCGGGTAGTCGCCGCGCTCGCCGGTCGAGCCGGACGAATTGGGGCGCGTGTTGCGACCGTGCACCCCGATTCGCCTCGTGAACGGGGCACCGTAGAGGGAAAACGTGGGAAACCAGTCGTAGGGGTGAATGGACTGGTTGGCGCCCGGGGGCACGATGTGGATCGAGATCTTCCCGCCCGGCTCCTCGGAAATGTTGAACGCGTGCCCGCGCTCCTTCATCTGGTTGCCGATGCTTTCGAAGACCGGCCGGATGATCTCCAATTTCAGCTTCGCGAAGTCTCCGGGGAAGTCGTCTGCGGCGGCGTTGCTCTGCAAATTTCCGCCCGTGCCGGTGCCGTGCTTTCCGGTGAACAGGTCCAGCGTCCTTCCCGGCTTTAAATTCAGATCGTCGGCCATGATGGATGCTCCGCAGGAGTGTTTCGGTTGAAATTCGTCATCACCGTCTCAAGCCGCCGCGGCGATGGGCGCTTTTTCACGATTCGAATGCCCGCCGGGCGCGCGGTGGTGCACGTCCTTGACGACCTGGTAGCACCGGCAGGCGGCTGCTTCGAGGCCCTGCCCGTCGAGAATGCTGATCTGGCCTCGCCGGTAACGGATCAGTTTTCGTCGCTGCAGGGCGCCGGCGGCCTTGGTAACGGCAACCCGCAGCACGCCCAGCATGCAGCCGAGAAGCTCCTGCGTCAGCCGGAATTGATCCGATTGCACGCGGTCGCGCGTCATCAGGAGCCAGCGGGCGAGGCGGGCCTCGACCAGGTGAAAACGGTTGCAGGCGGCGGTCTGCGTGATCTGGACCATCCGTTCGTGGACGTAGCGGTGGATCTCCCGCTGCAGGGGCGCGCTCTGCCTGAGGCTGCCGAGGAAGTGCGCGGATTTCATGCGCAAGCGCCGTTCCGAGTTCCCTGCACCAGGGCACGCACCGGCGAATCATTTGTCCCGAGCGCCACCGGAATCCCGAGCATGCCTTCACGGCCGACCAGGCCGATTTCCAGGGCCATATGTCCCTCGACCAGCGTGAGCAAGGACACCAGCGAGTTGGTCGGGAAGTAGACATGCCGGATCGGATCCCCGGGACGATAGAGCACCTCGCCGAAGGTCAGCGTGACGGGCTCCAGGTGGACGAGCAGGCGCTGATAGTCCCTGCCGGGCAAGGCAGCAAGCAGGCTGTTGGCGATGGGCACGGGCGAAAACTACCGCATGATTCTCCCGCCGTATGTGCGCTGGCGCACAGAGCGTCCGGGCCGCGATAGGGATAATCGCCACAACGACGGATGGCTCTCGGAGCCGGTCAATCGGAAATGTGATGTTCGAAGCGCGCCCTTTGGGAACACTACCCGCAACCGATGAGGTGATCGACGCGATTGCCGACATCGAATCGCAGCGCCAGGCCATGGAGAAGGATGCCGGCCTTG
>CAVOUI010000003.1:0-4714 GCA_963699525.1 uncultured beta proteobacterium
GGATACTCCTCGCGGTTGCGTTGCTCTTCGCCGGCAACGGGCTTGCAGCGACGCCGGGCGCGCTCCCGGACATCCCGACCCCCTACCTGCCGTCCACCCGGGTCGCGGTGGACGAGATGCTGCGGCTCGCCGGCACCGGGCCGGACGACCTGGTGGTGGATCTCGGCTCCGGCGACGGGCGCGTGGTGATCGCCGCCGCGCGCGATTACGGCGCCCGCGGGCTCGGCATCGAGCTCGACCCGAAGCTCGTCGCGGAGAGCGAGGCCAACGCGCGGCAGGCCGGCGTCGCGGAGCGCGTCGAGTTCCGGCAGGGCGACGTGCTGGTCGCCGATTACCGCGCCGCCACGATCGTTACGCTCTACCTGCTGCCCAACCTGGTGGACAGGCTGAAGCCGAGGCTCCTTGCCGAGCTCAAGCCCGGCACCCGCATCGTCGCGCACGACTACGGATTCTCGGATTGGAAGCCGGACCGCAGCGTCGTCATTTCCAAGACCTACCACCTGTACCTCGTGCCGGCTGCGGTCGCCGGGCGGTGGCGGCTGCACGCGGCGCTGCCCGATGGCGAGCGCGAATTCGATTTCGAGCTCGAGCAGCGCTACCAGGAGATCCGCGGCGGCGCACGCGTGGCCGGCGGCTACCTGCCCGCGTTCGAGGCGCGCCTCGCGGGCGACCGCATTGCCTTCGTGCTGGTGGAGGACGGCACGAGCTACCGCTTCGAGGGGAGGGTGCAGGGCACGCTCTCGATGGAAGGCACGGTCCGCTCCGGACCCGGCCGCAACCCGGCCGAGGGCGCCTGGCGCGCGACGCGAGTGCTTCGCGGCGGCGACGAGGGCTGATCGCCGCTGGGATGGGCGATGAGTGACGGGTGAGAGGTTTGGACCGAGGAAGATCGTTCAGATTCAGGCCGGGCTGGCGGCGCGCAGTTGCTCGTTCTGCTTGCCGCGCTGCCGGCGTGGTCTCCTGCGGCAGAGCAGCACGCCCTCGCCGACGTTCCCTATGTGCCGACGCCCCCGGTCGTGGTGGACGTCATGCTCGGGCTCGCTGGCGTCGGCCCCGCCGACTACGTCATCGATCTCGGGTCGGGGGATGGGCGCATCGTCATCGCCGCCGCGAAGAAGCGCGGAGCGCGCGGCATGGGGGTGGAGATCGACGGCGTCCTCGTCGGCGCCGCGCGCCGCGAGGCGCAGCGCGAGGGCGTGGCCGGACGCGTCGAGTTCAGGGAGCAGAACCTGTTCAGCACGGAGATCGGGCAGGCGACCGTGGTGACGATGTACCTGTACCCGCGGCTGATGCTGCAATTGCGCCCGCGCCTGTTCGCGGAGCTGAAGCCCGGCACGCGCGTCGTATCGCACGACTTCGACATGGAGCGGTGGCTGCCGGAGGCGCGCGTGACCGTACCGGTGCCCGACAAGCCCTATGGCTCGCCTTCCAGCGAGGTCTTTTTCTGGATCATGCCCGCCAACGCTGCGGGGACCTGGAAGTGGCGCTCCGCGGACGGTGCAGCGGCGGAAAACGAGCTCACGGTATCGCAGACCTTCCAGATGCTGGAGGGAAGCGGCGTCGCCGGCGGCCGGACGGTGCGCGTCGAGAGCGGCAGGGTGCGCGGCGACGAGATTCGGCTTATGCTGGCGGCCGAAATCGACGGCCGGGCGGTGCGCCAGGAGCTCAGCGGCCGCGTGAGCGGCGATACGATTCGCGGCAAGGAGCAGCTGCCCGGCGGCGGCGAGCGTGACTGGAGCGCGACGCGCGTAAAACGCGGGAGCATCAAGATCAGTGACGATTGATAGCCACCTGTTCCCTCACCCTTGATGGGGGAGGGGTAGGGTGGGGGTGCGATGAGCGAAAGGAAGCGGCATGACTAGGGCAGCACGTTGGTGGAAATTTCTTGGTGTACTGATCGTGCTGTTTGCGCCGGCGGCGGCGGCGCAGGAGGGGCGCGGCAACGTGATCTACGTGCCGACACCCCAGGTGGTGGTGGATGCGATGCTGAAGATGGCGAAAGTCGGCGCCAAGGATTTCGTGATCGATCTCGGCTCGGGCGATGGCCGCATCGTGATCACAGCGGCGAAGAAATACGGTGCGCGCGGCTTCGGGGTGGACCTCGATACCTATCTCCTGAAGATCGCCAATGCCAACGCAAAGAAGGAGGGTGTGGCGGACCGCGCGCGCTTCATCGAGCAGAACCTGTTCGAGACCGATCTCTCCCAGGCGACCGTGATCACGAGCTACCTCCTGCCCAGCATGAACGAGGAGCTGCGTCCCAAGCTGCTTCAGCTCAAGCCAGGGACCCGCGTGGTGGCGCACGACTACGCGATGGGGGAATGGGACCCGGACGATTCGGAGACGCTGATCGTGCCGGAGAAGACGGTCGGCGATCCGGGCAAGAGCTATATCTTCTTCTGGATCGTGCCGGCCCGCGTGGCGGGCACCTGGCAGTCGCAGATCATGGCCGGCGGCAAGCCCGCGCCGTGGCAGTTCCGTTTCGAGCAGAATTTCCAGCTCGTGCACGGCACCGCGCGCGCGGGCGACCGGGACGTGAAGTTGCCGCAGTTCCGTCTGGAGGGCGAGCAACTCTCCTTCAAGGTTGAGGTTCCGGCGGCGGGCAAGCCCGCGACCTACGTGTTCCGGGGCTGGGTCAAGGGCGACGTCATCGAGGGTAACGTCACCGTGGGCGACGGCTCCGGCCAGCGGGTGATGCCCTGGCGGGCGAATCTGACGGCGCGCGGGGAGCCCAACATGGGCGCCGCGGGCGCGATCAGCATCGCGGGCGTGCGGCAGTGAGCGCCTCGCTCGAGCCGCAGCGGCAGGGCGGGGGAGGCCACCCGCGCCCGACGCTCACCGTGTTCGACGCGGTCGCGATGATCGTCGGCATCGTGATCGGGGTCGGCATCTTCAAGGCGCCTTCGATCGTCGCGGGCAACGTCTCGGGCGAAACCGCCTTTATTGCGTTGTGGATCGCCGGCGGCGTGATTTCGCTGATCGGGGCGCTGTGCTACGCCGAACTCGGCAGCTCGCACCCACATGCCGGCGGAGAATATTATTTCCTGTCGCGCGCCTACGGCGACTGGCTCGGATTTCTCTTCGCCTGGGCGCGCATGACCGTGATCCAGACCGGGGCAATCGCCGCGATCGCGTTCGTAATTGGCGATTACGCATCCACGTTGCTGCCGCTCGGCGTGAAGAGCTCCGCGATTTACGCCGGCCTGGCGGTGATCGCGATCACCCTGCTCAACGTGTCCGGCACCAGCCAGAGCAAATGGGTGCAGAACACGCTCACGATCGCGCTCGCCATCGCCATTCTCGCGGTGGTGGTGGGGGGATTCACCGCGACGGCGACGTCGGTCCCGGCGGCGAGCCCGCCGACAGGGGACGCCCGTTCATGGTTCTCGGGGCTCGCGCTGATCTTCGTGCTGCTCACCTACGGCGGCTGGAACGAGGCCGCCTACCTGACGGCGGAGATGCGAGACACGCGACGCAACATCGTGCGCGCGCTGGTGATCGGCATCGTCGTCATCACGGTGCTCTACGTGCTGCTGAATCTGGCGTACGTCAGGGTGCTGGGCCTCGCTGGCATGCAATCCTCCAGAGCGGTAGCTTCCGATCTGATGAAAGCGACCTGGGGCGAGGGCGGTGCATGGCTGCTGGGCATAGTGGTCGTCTCCGCCGCGCTGACCACGCTCAATGCAACGATTTTTACCGGCGCGCGCACGAATTATGCGCTAGGCCGCGATTTCGTGATTTTCCGCGCTCTGGGGCGGTGGAGCGAGAAAGCTTCCGCCCCGGTGAATGCGCTGCTCGTGCAGGGCGCGGTTTCGCTCGCACTGGTGGGACTCGCTTCGATGACGCCGGACGGCTTCCAGACGATGGTTGCTTACACGGCGCCGGCATTCTGGCTGTTTTTCCTCCTGACCGGATTGTCGCTCTTCCCGCTGCGGCGGCAACCGCCGGCCAACGCAAACCCCTTCCGCGTGCCGCTCTATCCGGTGACGCCGCTGCTATTCGCCGCCGCGTGCGCCTACATGTTGTACTCGAGCTTCAACTACGCGATGAGCCTCGACCCGGGCTCGATCGGGGCGATGGTGGGCATCGCCATGCTCGCTTCCGGCGTGCCGGTGCTGATGTGGGCGCGGCGCCGCGCAGCGGAGGTGAAATAGGGGGACGCACACAGACTCCGGATGCCGGAAGCTGCGTGCGCTCCTAATTTCGCTGCAGAATCCTGACCTGCGCGGGGTTGATACCCACCTTCACCCGCGAGCCTGGAGCGAAGCCGGGCTCGCCCATGTAGTGGGGCTGGTCCACGACGAGCTCCATCGTCCCGACCCTTACGTTGTAGCGCACGAACTCCCCGAGGAATTCGCGGTCGGTCACCGTGCCGTCGAGCCAGCTCCGCGCGCCGTCGGGCGCCTTGCCCGGCGCGGCAAGCTGGATGGCGTGGGGCCGGATCGCGATCTCCGCGGGCCCGATTGACGCCTTGGCCGACGGGATCCTGATCGTCCCGAGCGTTTCGCCGCGAAATACAGTGCCTCCGTCGGCCGCTTCAAGTGATCCCCGCAGCAGGTTGATGGTGCCAACGAAGGTCGCGATGAAGTGGTTCGCCGGAGAGTCGTAGAGCTCGAGCGGCGTCCCGACCTGCTGGATTACGCCCTGGTCGAGCACCGCCACCCGGTCGGCGATGGAGAGCGCCTCCTCCTGGTCGTGGGTCACGAAGATCGTG
>CAVOUI010000004.1:0-392720 GCA_963699525.1 uncultured beta proteobacterium
TCATCGAATGTCCAAAAAACAACCCGGAAGCGTTGCCACCCCCGGGTCTTGATGCTGCTCCAGGCGCCCGGCGAACCGGGCCCCCGTCACCGTGACGCAAGTTCGGTCACGCTATTTATCATGCACGGCCTTGATACCCAGCCCAAAGGCACTGTCCGGGTTATGGCAGAACATGCACAGCTCGAGCCTGCCGAGAGCCATGCTGCGCTGCATGTAGATCGAAGCGCCTTCGATCTCCATGTGCTGCTTGGCGAGATTGCTATCGTGGCACGAGAAGCAGGCCGTTGCGATCGGCGACATCACCAATGTCGTGTCCGCGGCGGGCGTGGTCACGCCGGTACCAGCGTTATAGCTGAAGCCCGAGCCGTAGGTCGCCCGGAGCCACGTAGGGCGATTGGCTGTAACCCGCAAGCGTATCTGGCGGTCAGCGACGGAGAAAGTGCCGGTTCCCACAGACCTGTACAGGCGATTGGGCATGGCACTCTCCGACGCGGCGGCGCTGAAGTCATAGGTGCCGGGCAGGTGGCAGGTCTCGCACTTGCTCAGGATGCCGGGGTATCCGATGTCCGCAAAGGATTTCCCGACCGCCGATGCATGCCAGGTGAATGGCTTCTCGCGCTTATCCCCCGCATGGATCGCGTGGATGAAGTACGTGGAATCCGCAGACCAACCGCTGCTGGTTCTGTTGGGATTGTGGCACCACGCGCAGGTCGAGCCGTCGTTGCGCTGTCCCGCGTGGAACGCCTCCGCCGTAAACAGGCCAAGCTCTTTGTGGCAGTTGTTGCACTTGGCATCGTCGACGATCGGGCGCGGGCGCAAAGCGGTGTATAATGGCAGCGGCAAGGGGCGTAGTCCAGGATGGCGATATGAATGTACCGGCTGTTGGCTACCAATCCTGTTTATCCGGAATGACGACGACTGAGGCCGCCGATTCTCCGACAGCAGGTTCGGGTTATCCAACGAGCGTCGGGATGTCCGCGACGGCTAAAACACCAAATCGAGGAGTAACCTGGGGAGTGGTGCTCGGAACTGACAGTGTTACTCGGAATAGGGTCGGCTCACGTTGATCTGCGTCAGCGGCGGGCGTCTGACCGCACCGTGGCCGGTTTAGCCTGAGCTCAGACTGTAGTTATACCCCAATCCGCCGGAGAGCATGACGGCGGTGTCGGGAACCGTCATCCCGGTAACCGTGGCGGTGTAATAGCCGACGTCTGGGCCGCCGGTCGGGTTAGCAGGGTCCAGCATCGCTGCCCTGTCCGGTGGACCGATCCAAAGTCTCTTGAGATAAACGTTCGCGGAGGCGTTGAAATCAGCCGGGGCGGTGATGCCGTCCTGAGGTACGGCCCAGACAAAGTACACACTGGGCGAACCGCGGAAGTCGTGGCCAGATCTCGTCGCGGATCGCCGTCTGGATTGTTGAACTTCACGAAGTCTCCGTTCTGCAGCATCCTGAACACGATCACCGGCTTCCTGTTCGCATCGCGGTAGACGCGCTTGATGTCGTAGTCGACCTTGATCGCACCCGTCGGCAGATTGTCTCGGTTCGACGCAATCCACGCCGCGTTGGTATTGTTGTTGCTGCCGCCCCGTACCTCCAGTGAATTGTTCGGGTTCGGCGGGGTCACCGGAACGTGGTACACCGACTTGATGGACACCGGATCGTGACACACTGCGCACCGGCTATCGTCGGTTTGGACGCCGCCGAGGTGGCCGATCGTCTTGCCGTTGTTGGTCTTCCCTGGCCCGTGGCAAAGTTGATGCCGTCGTGGCAGGCGCCGCACGCGAGGCGGCTGGGAACGGTCTGGAAGTTGGTGGCCTGGGGCGCGACCTTGGGCGCCGTGTTGTCGTGGCACTTGGTGCAATTCCTGAGGTCCTGCGGGAACTTGGTTTCGTTCAGCAGCACGCCGCCGAAGTTGTAGTTCTGCTTGATCAGCTCCTCGCCCTTGTGGACCCGGTGGATCAGGACGGGGAAGTCGCCGACGGTGACGCCGTCCGCGATGTAGGTGCTAGCTGTTTTGCCCGCCGGGTTCAGAGTCGGGAATGCATAGTTGGTGGACACCTGGCTGTCTGTCGTATTGTTGCGCCCGTACTTGCGCTGGTCGGTGTGGCAGACCACGCAGTATTTCGGGTCATAGCGGCTGCCGCCGTGAAAGCTCGCGCTCTCGGTGCCGGGAATGCCGCCGAGCTTGCCGTGACATTCATTGCAGCTCAACCTGTCGACGATCAGCCGTTGGGCGACTGCGTCCGTGGGCGCGACCGCTTTGCCGGTGGCGGGGATGAAGTCATAGACGACGTTGAGCGGGTTTCTCAGCGGGACGGCAGTGACGCCGGAGTTCGCGCCGGTGGGGGTGTTGGTGCCGGTACCCGGGGCGTTGCCCGAAAACTGGATCGTGACGCGATGGAGCGCATTGGGATCAAAGGTCAGGTCGCCCAGATCACCCTTTAAGGGGGTGAAAGCCGGAGTCCCCGACGTTGTATTCGCTGGTATAACGGGGCATGTAGGGTTACAAATTGTATTAACCTGAGCCTTGATATTGCGAATGTCACGATAGAAGGTGTACTGGTAAATGCCCTGGCCGAGGTACTCCAGCTTGCCGGTATTGTCGGTGCTGGGTCTCTTGGGCGCTGCCGCCGTCGTCGTGCTCGGCACGGTCGTAACAATGTAGCTCACCCACCTGGAAGGGGAGCCGTTCGTCCCAGGCACCAGCTTGGCGATTGAGAACGCAAAGTTGGGATAGCTGGCAGCCGTGGCAGTCGCACTTTTCGTGGTGATCTTGTCGAACCCGGCGTACGGGTTGCCGTTGCCATCCCCAAGCGAAAAGGCGATCACCGGCGCACTATTGACGGCGGCGCCACCCACGGTGATCACGGGCGTCATCATCGGAAATTGCGTCGCGCCGTTCGAGTAATCAACGGTGGTAGCCGCACCAGTCAGCGGAGGGGGAAGAGTGGCACGGCACTGCTACTGCCACCAGCCGGGGGCGCGACTTCACCGCCACCGCCGCCACCACCTCCGCAGCCAGCCAGGCTACCGACGATGAGTGCCGCAATACCCAGCCGCGCCAATGTGATCTTCATGGTTTCCTCAACGTTCCAGAAAAACGCCGCGATCTTGAAGGACGTGCCCCGTTGAAATGTGCCGCACTGATCGTTGCGAAGCGATCTGACATCTCTTCTCGGACTTAGTATGCGTCGTCTTCCCGAGAATTGCTTCGCTCACCCTATTGCGCGCGATACTAACAATGTTGTTCAAGGGAACACTTGATCCAGATCAATAGCGATAAGTCCCTGCCGCTATTGATAAATAGCACACAAATGGGGACAGACCTCATGATGACACATGCGACAAATTGGGCAAATACCCTGGATGCTACTAGCCCAATTTGGGAGCAACCAACTAGGGTTTTGGATCCCGGCTTTCTAAAGCAGGTCGATTAAGCGCGCGGCGCGACCAGGTTCACGTCGAGCCAATTACCCGGCGGGAGGGAGTGATGAGTGACGGGCTTACCCGCTCGCGGCTCGCGCCGAGGGTGCCGACAGAAGTCCCAGGCTCTCGAAGCGCAAGTAGAGCTCCCGGCAGGCCCAGGCGTCGGTGGCGGCGTAGGTGATCTGCGCCGGGGAGAGGCGCGGCGCGGCCCAGTTCGAAGTGCGGTTGCCCTTGGGAATGCGGAATCCGAGGAACATCCCGGCGAGATTGCGCACTCCGGTCTGACCGAGGCTGCGGCGGCGCGCGACGACGCCGAGATCGAGCACGTTCACCACGGTGAAGGGAAACACGAGCTTCAACTGGCGCAGGTCGTAGTCGAGACCGACGCCCGCCTTGACGACGTCCGGCTTCGCCAGCAATTCGACGAGGGCGGGGAAGACGTCCAGGCGGCTCAGCTGGAAGAGGTACACCGCCCGCGCCGTGGCGGCCTGGACCAGGCAGGGCAGGTGGCTCTCGCCCTTCTTGAACGAGGGCCGCGTTTCCGTATCGAAGCCGACGACGCGCTCCTGCCGGATGTCCGCCCGCGCCCGCTCGAGGTCCTTCAGCGTCGCAACCATGGACACCGTGCCCTCGTAGCGGCGGATGGGCAGAGTTGCGCCAGGGGTCGGTTCCCTGGAAATGCTGTCGCGTCACCGGCGAGTGCGAGCTCACGAACGAACTGGGGAAGCGAATCAGGAATCGCGAGTTGTGCTCTTGCCGTCGCCGGCGAGGGCGATGCACTTCTCGGTGCTGATGCGGAGAAAGATTGGATCGCCGATCGGGGTGCGCAGCGTGGGGTGGGCAGTCGCGAGCACGAGCTGGTCGCCGACCGCCACCTGGAAGTCCACCGTGTCGCCGAGGAAGACTTTCGCGCTCACCGTGCCCGAGTAGACGTTGGGGCCGTCGGGACGCGTCTCGAAAAGCTCGATATCCTCCGGCCGCACCGAGAGCGCAACGGCGTCGCCCGCCTTGAGGGGGTCCACCGACAGGCCGTGCAATTCGCCCAGCCCGGTGCCGAGGCGGTAGTGATTCGCGCCGTCGGCCGCGACCACTTTCGCCTCCAGCAGGTTCGTGCGGCCGATGAAGTCCGCGACGAAGCGGCTCCGCGGCCGCTCGTAGATCTCGCGCGGGGTTCCGATCTGGATGATGGAACCCTCGTTCATCACCGCGATCTCGTGCGAGAGCGCGAGCGCCTCGGTCTGGTCGTGGGTGACGTAGACCGTGGTGACCCCGGTGTCGCGCTGGATCTTCTTCAGCTCGAAGCGCATGCGCTCGCGCAGCTTGGCGTCGAGGTTCGACATCGGCTCGTCGAGCAGCAGGAGCTGCGGCTCCATGACGAGCGCGCGGGCGAGCGCGAGCCGCTGCTGCTGGCCGCCGGAGAGATGGGTCGCGGGGCGGTCGGCGAGATGGTCCATCGCGACGATGTGGAGCACGCGCATGACGCGATCTGCGATCTCCTTCCCGGTGAATTTGCGCCGGCCCACTCGCAGCGGAAACGCCGCGTTCTCGAGCACGGTCATGTGCGGCCAGATCGCGTAGGACTGGAACACCATCCCGATGTTGCGCTCGTTGGGCGCGATGAAGATCCGGGCGGCGGAGGAGTAGACGACGCGCCCGCCGAGCGTGATCTCGCCGGACTGCGGACGCTCGAGTCCCGCGATCGAGCGCAGCGTCGTGGTCTTGCCGCAGCCGCTGGGGCCGAGCAGCGTGAAGAGCTTGCCCTCCGGAACGTCGAAGGCGACGTCGCGCGCGGCGCGCACCGGCCCGTGGTCGGTCGGATACTCGGTGTTGAGGCCGCGCACGCTCAGCATGTCACGCCTCCTCACGCCGAAGCGGCTGCCCAGGAATTGCGCGATCAAGACCAGCACGAAGAGGAGCACGATCAGCATCACGCCCAGCGCGGAGAGCTCCACGTACTGGCCGTTCTCCCACAGCTCCCAGATCATGATCGAGACCACCTCGGTGCCGGGACTGTAGAGGAGGATCGAGCTGGAGAGCTCGCGCAGCGACACGATCGCGATGTAGATCCAGCCGGCGACGAGGCCGGGCTTGAGGAGCGGCAGCACGACGCGGAAGAACGTGGACGCCCAGGACGCGCCGCTCATCGCCGCGGATTCCTCCAGCTCCTTGTGGATCTGCACCATGGAGGCGGTGTTGTAGCGGATGCCGTAGGGCATGAAGCGCGTCACGTAGGCGAGCAGCAGGATCCAGATCGTGCCGTAGATGCCGACGTTGACGTTCAAGTAGAACACCATGATCGAGAGGCCGAGCACGAGCCCGGGAAAGACGATCGGAAGCGAGGCGAGGTTGTCGAGCAGCCAGCGCCCCGGGATCTTCGTCTTCACCACCATCCAGCAGATGACCGAGGTGACCAGCATGATGATCGTCGCGGATCCCAGGCACAGCAGGAGGCTGTTCCAGATCGCGCGCGCGAACGTCGGGTGGTTGAGGATGAAGCGGTAGGGCTCGAGGGTCAGGTTGGCGAGCGCCGCGGAGGAGGGCACGCTGTAGAACTTCTGGATCGAGGACCACACCAGGACGAAGAGCGGTGCGGCGACGATCAGCAGGAAATAGGCGATGAAGATGGCGGCGGTCACGTAGCGCCAGCGGCCGAGGTCGATGCGGCGCGGGCGGAAGCCCTTGCCGGTCACCGTCGAGTAGCGGCTGGCCCGGCGGAGGAGAGCCGCGACTGGAACCAGACACCGGCCGAGGTGAGGAGGAGCAGCGTCACCCCGTAGGCCGAGGCGAGGCCGACCTGGCTCGGGTAGCGGTGGATCGCCTCGTAGATCGCGGAGGTGAAGACGAAGATCCCGGCCGGCATGCCGAGGAGCGCCGGCACCTCGAAGGACTCGATCGCGCGCACGAAGAGGATCAGCAGCGTCGCGAAGATCGCCGGCCACGCGAGCGCGAGCGTCACGCGCCGCACCACCTGCCATACGCTCGCCCCGCTCATGGCGGCGGATTCCTCGAGCGCGGGATCCATCGAGCGGAACGCCGCGGTCATGAGAAGAAAGGCCATCGGCGAGTAGTGCAGCCCGTCCACCCAGATCATGCCCCACAGGGTGTAGACGTTGAAGAACACGGCGTCGGTGCCGAACCACCGCTGCAGCAGCAGGTTGAAGATCCCGATCTTGGGGCTCGCGAGCATGATCCAGGAGATGGTGAAGAGGATCCCCGGGATGATGAGGGGCACCAGCGCGAGCGCGAAGAAGAGCCGCTTGAACGGCGTGTTGGTGCGCTCGTTCATCCAGGCGAGCGCGGTGCCGACGGTGAGCGAGAACGCGGCGGTGCCGACGGCGAACGCGAGCGAGTTGAAGAAGAGCTTCGCCGTCTGCACGCTGGTGTAGGCCGAGGCGTAATTCCCGAACGTGAACTCGGCCGGCTTCGCCGCCGTCTGCGGCGTGAAGAAGCTTTGCCACAGGAGAAAGCCCAGCGGGATCACCGCGAGATAGGCGACGAGGGCGACGCAGGCGCCGAGGATCACCCACTTCAGTTCGATCCGCTGAATTTTCCCTCCCCCTTGACGGGGGAGGGTTAGGGTGGGGGTGCGTCCGCCAGGACTACTTGTGCTTGTGAGGGTGCCCGTGGCCGTGGTCATGGGGGTGGTCATGATCGTGGTGGTGATGATCGTGGCCGTGGTGAGGGTGGTGGTAGTGCAGCGGGCCCTCGTGCAGGCGGTATTCGCCGGGATCGTTCGGGTGGCGGGGGTCCTCGCTGAAGAGGAGCGACTTGATCGTGACCGGCACCGTGTGCGAGGGGAGGCGAATGCGGCCGAGGTCGATGTAGTCGAGGTCCCACAGCGTGACGCCGTCGATCACGAGGATCTCGTTCGCGAGCTTCAGCTCCTCGCGCAGGATCGCGCCGAGCGTCTGCGCGATGTCGCCGTCGAGCACGAGGTAGAGCGGCTTTCCGCTCGCGATGGTGCGCGGCAGTCCCGCGGCGATGCCGTGCGCGAAGGCGGCGATGCGCTGATAGGAGGGCGCGCCCGCCCAGCGGAACGCGAGCGCGACTTCAGATGCGCCCTCCTCGAGGTCGAACGCGGTGAAGTGCCTCTGGATCGTCCGCGCCAGCGCCTCCGGGTCGATGGATTCCCCGCAAGTGTAGGGCGGCTGGAGCACCTGGAGGTTCTTGCGCGGCAGGAGGTCGCCGGGGCTCGAGATGTAGATGGTGTTGCCGGAGAGCTGCACGCTGTATTCGGAGGCGCCGACCGCGGTCGCGCGTATGCATTCGCCCGGCGGCAGCAGCGGCCAGGGCAGCGCCCCCTCCTTGAGTCGGCGCGCGATCGCGGCGCCGAGGAGCTTGCCCATGTCGCCGAACTCGCGGCTCTCGCGCCCGTACACGTATTCCGCGACGCCGCCGGAGAACATCACGCCGTCGATGCGCCCGAGATCCGCGATCGGGTCGGTGAGGTAGAGGTGCTCGACCGCGTGCGGGAGCGGGCGCGTGCGAATCACCGCGATCAGCGCATCCGCCATCCATTCGGCAACGCGCGCCATGTCCGCGCGCGCCGCGCGGTCGCCGGTCTTCCACGTGAAGCCCGCCTGCGCGGCGTGGTAGCGCCCCGCCGGGTCGAGGCGCACGATGCGCCCGCTCTCGTCCACCACCTGGAGCCGCCCGCCGATATGCACCGCGGCCATGGCCTCGATCCGTCCGCCCGCCACCACCGCGAGCTTGGTCGTGCCGCCGCCGATGTCGACGTTCAGGATGCGCTTGCCCTCGTCGTGCGACACGTGCGCCGCGCCCGAGCCGTAGGCCGCGAGCATGGCTTCGAGGTGATGGCCGGCCGCGGTGCAGACGAATTCCCCGCCGTTCTCCGCGAGAATCTCCGAGATCGCCTGCGCGTTCCGCCGCCGCAGGGCCTCCCCGGTCAGGATGACGACGCCTGAATCGATCTGGTCGGGATGCAGCCCGGCTTTCGCGTAAGCGTCGTCGATGATGTCGGCGAGCTTCCCTTCGTCGATGCGCTCCTCATCGAGGTACGGGGTGAGCGCGACGGGCGACTGGAAAAGCGTCTCGCGCGAGACCACGCAATAGCGGCTCGAGAGGTCCTCGCCCAACCGGCGCAGGTGGATGCGGGAGAAAATGAGCTGCGTGCCCGCGGAGCCGATGTCCATGCCGACGCTCGTGAGCGAGACGTGGTCCTGGAGCCACAGCCCCGTGCCCTCGGGGCCGCCTTCGATCCCGAAGTCGTCGTGGTCGTGGTCGAAATCCTCGCCGCCGTCGTGGGTGTGGCCGGTGTCGGTGCCGTACTGGTGGTCGGCCACGGTGTGGCCGGGCTTCTTCGGGGCGTCCGCCATCAGCGGAAGAGCTCGGGGTACTTGGCGCGGACCTTGGCTGCGAGCTCCGGAGAGCTCTGGCAAACCTTGGGGAAGGTCTCGAGGCGCTCGTAGGGTCGGCAGGCGTCGATCACCATGCGCGAGTTGTACGGCAGGTTCTTGTCGGTGACCAGGGTGTCGAGGCGAGAGGACCAGCAGTGGTCGAGCAGCGTCGTGCGCGTTTTCGGATCGCAGCGCGTGCCCATCGCCCAGATGACGTCGTGAATGTCGGTGGGATCCACGTCGTCGTCCACCACCACGATCCAGCGGCTGATGTAGCCGACGGAGGCCACCTGCGAGGCAACGAGCCCGACCTGGGTCGAGTGGCCGAAGTAGCGCTGCTTGACCGACACGACGCAGAACGTGCGCCCGCCGCCGGCCTGGTGCAGCCACGCGCCCTTCACGTCCGGGATGCCGGCGCCTTCGAGCGCGTCGAGCAGCGCCGCCGAGCGCAGGAAGCAGCGCTCGAAGAGGTGGGAGTGCGGCGGCTTCTGGCTCGCCGCGCAGGTGAGGATCGGGTCGTTGCGGTGGTAGATGCGGTTGATCTTGATCAGCGGCTCCTGCTGCGCGTCGCCCGCGTAGTAGCCGTGCCACTCGCCGAACGGGCCTTCGAGCACGGTCTCGGTCGGGGATATCTCGCCTTCCATGACGATCTCGGAGCGCGCGGGGAAGGGCAGTCCCGTCGTCTCGCCTTCGATCAATTCCATCGGCCGGTCCATGAGCCCGCCGGCCCATTCGTACTCCGGCATCGAGTCGGGCATGGTGTAGCCCGCGGCGAGATAGGTGACAGGATCGGTGCCGACGATGATGACGACGGGGCAGGGCTTGCCGGCCTTCAGGTACTTGTCGCGGTGGATGCGGCCCTGCTTGCCGTTGGAGATGTAGGAGGCGCAGGTGTCCTTGCCGATTACCTGCACGCGGTAGGTGCCGACGTTGATGCGCCCGCTGTCGGGATCGCGGGTGACGACGCCGCAGGCGGTGCCGATGTAGCGCCCGCCGTCGTCCTCGTGGTGGATCGGCACCGGGAACTTGAGCATGTCCACTTTATCGCCGCGCAGGATGTTCTCCAGCACCGGGCCGTCCTTCACCACGCGGGGAGCGATGCGCTTCACGCCCTTCTTGATGTGCCTGCGATAGTGGTCGAGCATTTCCTTGCGGTTGTCGGAGAGGGCGGGTTCCATGCCGAGCACGAGCGAGAGCCGGTACGGCGAGCCGAACATGCCGTAGGCGCAACGGAAGCCTTTCGGGTAGTCGGGAATGCGGTCGAAGAGCAGCATCGGCGACTTCTCGACCTTCTGGCGGTAGAGCACCTCCGTCACCGCGCCGAGCTCGCGGTCCCAGTGCGCGTTGTCGACGCGGGCGAGCTCGCCGCGCTTCTCGCAGGCGGTGATGAATTCGCGCAGGTCGTTCTGGAACGTCGCGCCGTTATCGGCGGCTGCGCGTTCCGCTCTCGTGCTGCCGCCAGCGGCGGTCTTCGTGGACATGGATGCCTCCTCGCCCGGCCGGAGAAAGTCCGATATATTAGTGTACGCCCGCGGGTGGAACAACGCGCCGCGCGGCCGATCGGAGGAGAGCAATCACCATGAGAAGAGCGTTGGCACTGATCGTGCCGCTGATGGCTGCGCTGCTGGCGTCGCCCGTGATGGCGCAGGCGCCGGCGAAGGCCGCCGACATACTCAGCTACCAGGGGCCGGACCGCGAGCAGCGGCTGGTCGAGCAGGCGAAGAAGGAAGGCGTGGTGAGCTACTACACGTCGCTCGCGCCGACGGAATCGCAGCCGCTCTCCGAAGCGTTCGAGAAGAAGTACGGCATCAAGGTTGACCTCTGGCGCAGCCAATCCGAGAGGATCGTTCAGAGAGTCGTGAGCGAGGCCAGTGCCGGGCGCCACACGGTGGACGTGATCGCGACCAACGGCCCCGAGATGGAGGCGCTCGCGCGCGAGCAGGTCCTGACGACGTACTTCACGCCGCACGCCGCGGATCTCCCCGCCGCCAGCATTCCCCGGCATCGCCTCTGGATGCCCGACCGGCTGCAGTTCTTCGTCGTCGGCTACAACACGAACCTGGTGAAGCGCGAAGACCTGCCGAAGAGCCTCAGGGGATTCGCTCGATCCGAAATGGAAGGGCAAGCTCGGCATCGAGGCGGGCGACGCCGAGTGGATGGCGACCCTCGTCCGGAAGTGGGGCGACGCGGATGGCATGGCGTTCTTCCGCAAGCTCTCGGAGATGCGGCCGGAGGTGCGCAAGGGCCACCCGCTGCTGGCCCAACTCGTATCGGCCGGCGAGATCGCGGTTTGCCTGACCGCCTACAGCGCCAACGTGGAGACGCTGAAGCGCAAGGGCGCGCCGATCGACTACGCGCCGATCGACGCGGTCGCGCGGGCGCAGGGAATCGGCATCGCGAAGAACGCGCCCCATCCCGCGGCGGCGCTGCTCTTCGCCGACTTCGTTCTGTCCGCCGAGGACGGGCAGCGGCTCTACGAGTCCATGGGCCGCCCGCCGGTCAACCGCAAGGTCAAGTCGAAGCTCACGGACTTCGACTACACCTTTCTCGACGTGGTCCTGGTGGTCGACGAGGCCGGGAAGTGGGACAAGGTCTGGGAGGAGCTCTTCCTCAAGAAATGAAAAGGCGCGGATCGTGACTTGTGATTCGACTCCCCTCCTGCCCGAGGAGGGGTGGCACCGAAGGTGACGGGGTGGTGGGAGCAGGATCATTTAGACGAAGGTGCGCCAGCATTCAAGGCGCCGCCGCACTCCTGCGACAGCCATTTCCACGTCTTCGGCCCGGCGGAGCGGTATCCGTACGGCACCGACATCCGCTACAAGCCGCCGCTGGCTCCCCTCGAGGAGTACCTGAAGCTCGCGCGGCACCTCGGCGTCGAGCGCTTCGTCTTCGTGCAGCCGAGTGCGTACGGTCGCGACAACGCGTGCATGCTCGATGCGATGCGCGAGGTGGGTATCGCGAAGTGCCGCGGCATCGTGGACATCGACGAGAATGCGCCCGACGCCGAGATCGAGCGCCTGAACCGAGCGGGCGTGCGCGGCGTGCGGGTGAACGTGAACCCGATCAAGCCGCCGGAGCCGGGGTTCTCAAAGACGATGCTCGCACGCATCGAGCGGCTCGATGCGCGCTGCTCCGAGATCGGCTGGATGCTCGATTTCCTCACCCCCGGCTGGTTGACGCGCGAGCTCCTGCCGGTGATGAAGAAGCTGAGATCGCGCTTCACCGTCGCGCACATGGGCATGTTCCTCGCGAAGGACGGGCCGCAGCAGCCGGGATTCCGAGGAGTTCCTCGCCATGGTGCGGGGCGGCGAGCGCCGCTGCTGGGTGAAGTTCACCGGCACCTATCGCATGTCGGTTGCACCGGGATTCGCAGACGCGGCGCCGATGGCGCGGGCAATTATCGAGGCGGCGCCCGACCGCATCATCTGGGGCAGCGACTATCCCCACCTCTCCTTCGCCGACAAGGTGGGGTCGGTCGAGCTCTTCAACCTGCTCGGGCAGTGGGCGCCGGATGCTGCGACGCGGAAGAAAGATTCTCGTCGACAGTCCGCAGAAGCTATTCGGCTTCTGATCCAAACGGGCGTGCAGCGGGGGCAAGCAATGCCCCGACCGGCGGTTGAGCCGGCCGGGACATCACATTGCTCAGTGAAGCTTGGCCGGAGACGAAAACGGCTTCGTCGCGTCCACCACGAACATGATCAGGGCGGTCAGCTCGGTCGTGCCGCTGTTGAAGACTTCCATCGGCATGTCGGCAGGGTGCCCATTCATCGTGTGACCGGCCTCGACATGATTCACTCCGTGCGGAGTCCGTTGGCCCAGCCGGCCGGCAACAACGTAGAAGGCCTCCGAGCCCGGATGGGTATGCTGCGGTGTCTTGGCTCCGGGCGGCCCGGAACCGTAATTGACGCGCAGCAGGTACTCGGGCGCGGTGATTGGGGGTACGGGCCCGATCTCGGCGACTCTGGTGCCGCCGGGCGTCGAGCCGCCCTTGGGACCGAGCGTGAGTAGCCAGGCCTTGCCCGCGACTTCCGTGGCCAGCGACGTCGCCACGTCATGACTCACGGTATCCGGATTCCAGCGATCAGGGGGAATGGCGGCCTGCGCCTGCGCAAGCGTGGGGAAATTCTCGACCCGCCAATACAGCGGGCCGGCCGGCAGCTGCTTGACCTTCTTCTCGGCCACCGGCTTGACGACGTAGACCCCCTCGGCCGCTGCTGCTGGTTGCAGCATGCATAACCCGGACACCCATACCAACATGCCGATCAAGAGCTGTTTCATCGATACTCCTCCTTCGATAAAAGCGTTTGCGGATTGACTACCCAGCACGTAACATCCGGCCGGCACCGAATGGATGGCGCAGCCGGCACGCCAGAATCATTTCGCGAGCCAGCCAGAAACACCCGATGGATCCCCTACCTTTTTCCTATGAAATGATTACGGCGCGAGATCAAGGAGTTGCGTTGGCCCGCGGGAAATAGCGAGCATGCATGGGCGGACTAATGGCGCCGATGCAATGGCGCAAACGCGGCTTCAGATCGGCGAATGGTGGGCCGATTCCGCGACCAATGAGCTCGGTCGCGCGAGCGAGACCGTGCGCATCGAGCCGAAGGCGATGGAAGTACTGATGGTCCTGGCGGGCCGTCCGGGTGGGGTAGTGAGTCGCGAGGAACTTCTTTCTCTCGTTTGGCCCGGGGTGGTCGTCGGAGACGAAGCGCTCACCCAGAGCGTCATCAAGTTGCGCAGGGCGCTCGGCGATAACCCGCGGTCACCGGCCTATATCGAAACGATCTCGAAGCGCGGCTACCGGTTGATCGCTCCGGTTCGGAACGTCGAGTCCGTGCTGGCTGCGAGCTCCGTGGAAGCGATCCATTTACCGCCACAGCCTTCGGCGCGACCGCGCGACCGCATTCGCCTGCTCGTGCTGGCTGCTGGCGTCGTGATCGCGCTCCTGGCCGCCGGCGCCTATTACTACTCATTACTGCGCGATCGTGCACACGTTGCGATGACTGACGCCGACACCCCCAATGTCTGGGACGCGCCCGACTCCGCATTCGTCACGGTTACCGTTCAACCCTTCGAGTGGCTGGGCGCGACCGATGAGCACGCGTATCTCGCCCGCGGCATCAGCGGCGATCTCATGACCAATCTCTCGCGTATCTCCGGGTTGCGCGTGATCAGCGCCTCCAGCGCGAGGCCCGGCGCGCCGGCAGCACGGAATGCGCGCTATCTCGTCTCGGGCAGCGTTCAGCGCGAGGCCGATACTTTGCGGGTCAACGTCCATCTGATTGACGCGAAGACGACCGAGCAGCTGTGGTCGGAGCGGTTTGAACGGCCCTTCCGCGATCTTTTTGCCGTCCAGGACGAGATTGTCCGCAGGCTGGTCGAGAAACTGCCCGGCAAGGTGAGCGATGCCGAGCGGCAGCGGCTCGCCAAGCGTTATACGCGCAGCCTGGAAGCGTATGAATACTTTCTGCGCGGACAGGCGCTGTTCATGGTTCGACGGACCGAGGACAACGAGGAGGCCCGAACTTATTTCCGGAAGGCGCTTGAGCTGGACCCGAAATTCGCGCGCGCTTACGCGAGTCTCGCGATGACTTATGCGATGGAATACCGCCTCCAGCCGTCCGGCGACTCATCGCCTGTGCTCGCGAGGGCATTCGAGCTTGCTGAAAGCGCCCGGCTGATCGATCCCGACATCCCGGAGATCCATTGGGCGCTCGGTTTCGTTTATGTACAGAGCCGTCGCTTCGATAATGCGATCGAATCCCTGCGAAAAGCATTGGAGCAGGACCGATCTTATGCGGACGCCTACGCGCTGATGGGCGGCATCTACACCTATATCGGTCACCCGGCGAAGACGATTCCACTGCTGCGCACGGCGATGCGGCTCAATCCCGATGGCGGATATCTGTACTTCCAGATACTGGGCCGTGCCTATCTGTTCGAGAACGATATCGAGCAGGCACTGATCAATCTGCGCGAAGCGCTGGCGCGCAACCCGGTCGACCTCGAGACGCATGTCTACCTCGCCGCCGCGATGGTTGCGGCCGGAGATCGCCGCGGTGCCGAGTGGGAAGCCGAGGAAATTCGCGCTCTGGATGCTGGCTTTTCGATGCGCAAGTGGCTCGAGAACTACCCCATGACGAGCACTGAGCACAAGGCCCGGCTCTCGGTACTCATCGCGCAGGTGGGACTATAGGGGATTATTCCCCGCAAGGAGGCAACATGTTGCGACGATTCGTGATATCTCTCGGTTGCCTGTGTGTTGCGCAGCTGCAGGCGCGCAGGAGTATCCGAGCCGGCCGTGCGCATGATCATGCCGTTCGCACCGGGCGGCTCGTCCGATTTTGTCGGGCGCATCATCCAGCCCAAGATGACCGAGCTGCTGGGACAGCAGGTGGTGGTGGACAACCGCGCGGGGGCGTCCGGCAACATCGGCGTCGAGCTCGCCGCGCGCTCGCGCGCCCGACGGCTACACGCTCTTTCTCGGCAATGTCGGCAGCACCGCGATCAACCCGAGCGTCTTTCCCGATTTCCCGATCCGGCCCGAGCGCGATCTCATCGGCCTGACGCTGCTGGTGGACGTGCCGGGCGCCTTCGCCGTGCACCCCTCGGTACCGGCGAACACGGTGAAGGAGTTCATCGATTACGCCAAGGCGCGGCCCGGCCAGCTCAACTACAGCTCGTCGGGCTCCAGCGCCGCGCAGCGTCTCGCGTTCGAGTTCTTCATGAGCAAGGCGGGTATCAAGCTCGTGCACATTCCGTACAAGGGCGGTGCCGGGCCGGCGACCACCGCGGTGCTGGCGGGCGAGGTAGCGCGACCATGGTTGACCGTCGCTTCGTTCGTCCCCCACGTCAAGACCGGCAGGGCGAAGGTGCTCGCGGTCATGGCACCCAGGCGCAGCCCGGCGCTTCCACAAGTGCCGACCATGGCGGAATCGGGATTCCCCGAGTTGACGCTCGGCTCCTGGCAGGCGATGTTCGTGCCCAAGGGCACGCCGCGGCCGATCGTGACCAAGCTCTACGGCGTGATGATCAGGACCATGGAAGACCCGGACGTGGTCCGGCGCCTGAATGCGGGGGGCGCCGAGATCGTCACCAGCAAGTCGCCCGAGGAATTCGCGGCCTTCCTCAAGAATCAGACCGAGTTCTGGGCGAAGATCGTCAAGAGCGTGGGAGCCACAGCGGAGTAGATATGAAGTATCGCTTCCTGCTGATACAGGCGTTTCACCTGCCCGATGGGTCGCCGTACCTGCACCGGCCGGCAAAGGGTCAGCGCGAAAAGCTGCTGATGAACTACGAGAACGTCAAGCACCTGCTCGAGGACGTGGAATGGGACCTGCACCCGGGCCCGCTCGCGCCCTACGGCGACTGGCCGGTGGAAACGCGCGAGGAATTCGCGCTGGTCGCGGCGGGACGGCTGCCGATCGTGCGCGAGGCGTGCGAGAGCGGGAAGTACAACGGCATCGTCCTTCTCGGCGGTGGCGAGCCGGGATTTCAGGAGTCGCGCGAGATCGCTCGCACCTATGGCATTCCCGTGACTGCCTGCGCCTGGTCGCAGATGCACGTTGCCACGATGCTCGGCAACAAGTTCAGCGTGATCGACCTCGCCGAGAACCACAACATGTACTACTACGACCTCATGATTCGGCACCACTTCGCGGGGCGATGCGCGTCGATCCGCAATATCAATGCCCCGCTGCCGCGCCCGCCCCACACGGGCTCGGCGGTGCACCTGGCGAAGAATCAGGCGCTGCGCGGTGAGCGCACGGAGGTCATGGACACCGCGGTGCGCGAGGCCGTTTCGGCGATCCAGGAGGACGGCGCGGAGGTCATCACGTTCGGCTGCTCCGCGCTGTTCTGGATGCGGCCGTTCCTGCAGAAGCGACTCGACGAGATGGGCTGGGAGGTTCCCGTGCTCGAGGGCTACAGCTGCGCGATCACGCTGGCGAAGGCGATGGTAGACCTCGGCGTGGACGCGAGCGGGCTGATGTTTCCCGGCCCGCGCCCGAAGCAGTGGCGCAGGAAGAAGACGTTCTAGAGCAGCCGGGAGCGGAACGGCCGGCCTTCCCGCGCGGCTTTCTTCCGCTCCTTCTCCTCCTCGAGTATGTCGGTGAACTGGCGCACGGCGTTGGAGAGTGTCGGCCAGCCGCAGTAGTGCCCGACCTGGATCATCACCTCGATGATCTGCCGCTGGGTGATGCCGAGGCGCATGGCGCTGAGATAGTGGGAATGGTTGCCGGTCGGGCGCGCCATGGCGATGTTGGCGGCGAGCGTGACGAGCTGGCGGTCGCGCAGGGAGAGCCCGGAGCGTCCCCAGACGTCGCCGAAGAGATGTCCGACCGACATCTCGTACATCTCCGGGGAGAGCGCCTTCTGATTGAGCATCAGGTTCTGCCGGCCCATCCTCTTCAGCACCCGCATGCCGCGCTCGAAGCGGTCCTTGTAATCGCGTCGCGCCGTCTTTCGTTTCGCCATGGCTGGTCTCACACTATGGAATTCAATGGTGGGCAGCGCCTGTTGCATGTCGCCGGCGCTTTTGTGTGATCATGTCATCGCGTTCCGGGCGGCGCAAGCAACCGCAGGGAGCGGGCGGCTGCACCGGTCCACGAGGAGGAACCCGATGAAAACGACGATCTTCGCGGCAATCACGGTCGCGATGGGACTGGTTTCGCCCGCGCTCGCACAGACGGCGAAGCCGGGCGCCGCCGGCTACCCGAACAAATCGATCCGCCTGGTGGTGCCGAGCGCGCCCGGCGGCGGCACCGACATCATCGCGCGGTGGATCGGGCAGGGGCTCACCGATGCGTGGGGCCAGACGGTCGTGGTGGACAACCGCGGCGGCGGCGGCGGCACGGTGGGCGTCACCATCGTCGCCAAGGCCACTCCCGACGGCTACACCATGCTGCTCGGCAGCGTGGGGCACCTGACGTTCGCCCCGGTCGTGCGCCCGAACCTTCCGTACGACCCGCAAAAGGATCTGACGCCGATCACGCTCGCCGCGAACCAGCCGTTCGTGGTCGCCGCGAATCCGTCGCTTCCGGTCAAATCGATCGCGCGAGCTGATCGCGCTGGCGAAGACCAAGCCGGCGGACATCAGCTACGGCTCCGGCGGCGCGGATCGGCGTCGCACCTCGGCATCGCGCTGCTGATGAGACTGGCGGAATCACCATGCTGCACGTGCCGTACAAGGGCAGCAATCCGGCGTTGACCGCGGTGATGAGCGGCGAGATCCAGCTCGTGCTCGCGGGCCTGGCGACGGTGCTGCCGCATGTGAAGAGCGGGCAAGGTCAAGGCGCTCGCGGTGACGGGATCGAAGCGCGCCCAGGTGGCGCCTGACTGTGCCGACTGTCGCCGAATCGGGCGTGCCGGGATACGCGTTCGACGTCTGGTACGGGCTCGTCTTCCCGGGCGGCACACCGCGCGCCATCGTCGAGGAAGACCCATGTCGAGGTCGTGAGGATGCTGAAGACTCCCGAGGTGAACAAGCAGTTCGCTGCACGCGGGCGTCGAGCCGCAGACCAGTACGCCGAGGAATTTGCGGCACGGATCGACGCGAGATCGTGACGTGGCGCAAGGTCGTGAAGGCGGCAAACATCAAGGTCGAGTGATAAACACCCCCTCGCCCCGCGGTAGTGGGGAGAGGGTTGGGGTGAGGGGCAAAGGGGTGACGGAAAGAAGAGCTGCGCTGGTGACGGGCGCATCGCAGGGGCTCGGCGCCGAGATCGCCGTTGCGCTCGCCCGTGACGGCTGCGACGTCGCCGTCTCCTCGCGCCGGGTGGAGACGCTCGCCAGCACGCTCGAGCGAATTGCCGCGGCCGGGGCGCGCGCCGTGCCCGTCGAGCTCGATTTGCGCTCGGAGGCCAGCATCGACCGTGCGATGGCGCAGGCGGTGAGCGCCTTCGGCCACGTGGACGCGCTCGTCAATAACGCCGCCGTCACGCTGCGGCGCGCGGCGCTCGAGGTGACCCCGCAGGAATGGGACGAGCTGATGTCGGTCAACCTGACGGGCACGTTCTTCATGAGCCAGAGAATGGGGCGGCATCTCATCGCGGCGGGGCGTCCGGGCTGCGTCATCAGCCTTGCCTCGACCCACGGGATGGTCGGCTACGCGCAGCGCTCGACCTACGGCATATCCAAGGCGGGTATCATCCAGATGACGCGCATGCTCGCCATCGAGTGGGCGGAGCACGGCATCCGCGTGAACGCGATCGCGCCGGGCACGGTGGACACGCCGTCGCGCGCCGAATACTTCTCGGCGCATCCGGATGCGCGGAAAGCGATGATCGAGCGCATCCCGTTCCGCCGGTTCGGCACGCCCGACGAGGTAGCAGGAATGGTGTGCTATCTCGCGAGCGCCGAGGCGGCGTACATTACCGGCCAGACGCTGGTGCTCGATGGAGGACTCACGTCCTACTGAGGGATGAGGGAGGAGGGGTGAGGGAGGGAGCCATGAAAACCATTTCAAGTGCTGCCTTGATTGCGGTTGCACGTCCTGGTGTGGGCAGCGCGGCGTCGGCGCAACAGTATCCGTCGCGGCCGATACGGCTCGTCGTGCCGTTCCCGCCCGGCGGCGGCACCGACACGATGGCGCGCGCGATCGGTCCGAAGCTCGGCGAGGCGCTCGGCCAGCAGGTCGTTCCCGAGAACCGCGGAGGCGCGGGCGCGAACATTGGCGCTGAGATCGCGGCGAAATCCCCTCCCGACGGCTACACGCTGATGCTCGCGACCATCACGAATGCGATCGGCGCGAGCCTCTACACGCGTCTCAATTACGATCTCGTCCGGGATTTCGCGCCGATCACGCAGCTCGCCACCACCCCGCACATCCTGGTGGTGCATCCCTCGGTGCCCGTGAAGTCGGTCAAGGAGTTCATCGCGTTCGCGAAAGCGCGGCCGGGCCAGCTCACCTATTCCTCGTCGGGCAACGGCTCGGCGGCACACCTCGCGGGGGAACTGTTCAACAGCCTGACGGGGGTGAAGACGGTGCACGTTCCGTACAAAGGCGGCGGCCCGTCCATGATCGCGCTCGTGGGCGGCGAGGTGTCGCTCGCGTTCGCCACCATGCCCTCGGCGATCAACTTCGTGAGGGCCGGCAGGTTGCGCGGGCTCGCGGTGACCACCGCCAAACGCTCGCCCTCGACGCCGGAGCTTCCGACCATTGCCGAGACCGGCGTCGCGGGCTACGAGGCGGGATCGTGGTACGGGTTGTCGGCGCCGGCCGGCACGCCGAAGGACATCATCGGGCGCCTGCACGCCGAGACCCTCAAGGTGGTGGCGCTTCCGGACGTGAAGGAGCGCCTCTTCAATGCCGGCTTCGAGGTCGTCACCTCCAGCCCGGAGCAGTTCGCGGAGTTCACGCGCACCGAGATCCAGAAGTGGGGCAAGCTCGTGAAAGCGGCCGGCCTCAAGGTTGACTGACGCAAAGGAGATTCAATGACGGGTCCCGAAAAAGCCGCCCGCGTGTCCCAGCCGAAGGACTACAAGCTGATCGTCGAGAAGGACGTGAAGATCCCGATGCGGGACGGGACGCTCCTCTACGCCGACATCTTCCGCCCGGATGGGGGCGCCGAGCGCTTCCCCGCCATCATGAACATCAGCGTCTACCAGAAGGACAAGCCGTGGATCCCGCCGGCGGACCTCGAGGAGAAGGCCAATCCCTACATGAACTGGGAGACGGTCAATCCCATGTGGTGGTGCCCGCGCGGCTACGCCTGCGTGCGGGTGGACTCGCGCGGCACGGGCAAGTCGCCCGGGAAATCGGATCCCAGCTCGTACCAGGAATCGCTCGACTTCTACGACGCGATCGAGTGGATCGCCAGGCTTTCCTGGTGCTCCGCGAAGATCGGCACGCTCGGCATTTCCTACCACGCGAGCTCGCAGTGGCGCGTCGCGAACCTCCAGCCGCCTTCGCTGAAGTGCATCATGCCGTGGGAGGGACGGGCCGACCAGTACCGCGACCAGGCCTATCACGGCGGCATCTTCTCGCTGGGATTCATCGGCAACTGGTGGTTGACGCACACCGCGCACCATCTCCTCGGGCGCCCGCGCGCCTACAACCCCGACGCGTTCCAGAACGACATGATCTGGAACATGATGAGAAACGACCTCGACTCCGAGTACTGGCGCCTCTGCAGCGCGCGCTGGGACCGCATCAACGTTCCGCTCTACAGCGCCGGCAACTGGGGCGGCTTCGCGCTGCACCTCCGCGGCAACACCGAGGGCTACATGAACGCGGCCTCGAAGGTGAAGAAGCTGCGCATCCACACCGGCACGCACTTCCATCCGTTCCACTCGGAGGAGGGGCGCATGGACCAGCTGCGGTGGATGGACTACTGGCTGAAGGGCATCGACACCGGGATCCTCGACGAGCCGCCGGTCAAGCTCGAGATCCGCACCGGCGGCAGCCGCAAGCCGTATCCCTTCCGCTTCGAGAACGAGTGGCCGCTCGCGCGCACGCGCTGGACCAAGATGTATCTCAGGATCGACCGCCCGCAGGGCCATGACGAAATGGGAACCGAGGGCGAGCTCGTGCGCGAGAAGTCCGCGGCCGAGGCGAAGGTGACCTATCCCGCGAGCGCCATGACCGCGGCGGGCGTCGCCTCGGGCTCGTCGCTTTCGACCACGCACGGGGGCGGCGGACGCCTCGGCGTCTCGTTCCAGACCGCGCCCATGCCGGAGGACACCGAGATCACCGGCCCCCTCATGATGAACCTGTGGGTCTCGAGCACGACGGAGGACATGGATATTTTTGTCACGCTGCGCAACATCGGCCCCGACGGCAAGGACGTGTGGGAAGTCGGGCAGCACGGCCAGCCGGTGCCGCTCACCAAGGGGTGGCTGCGCGCCTCGCACCGCAAGCTCGATCCCGCGAAATCGCTCCCGTACCGCCCGTTCCACCCGCACGACGAGCGGCTGTGGCTGAAGCCGAACGAGCCGGTCGAGTGCCAGGTGGAGATCTGGCCGACCTGCATCGTGCTCGCGAAGGGGCACCGGCTGCGCGTGGACGTCCAGCCGCGCGACGGCGTCGGCAGCGCGCCGTACACGCACTACCACGCCGACTACAACGCCGGGGCGGAGTACACCCTCTATTCAGGAGGCGAAAAACAGTCGTACATCCTGCTGCCCGTCATTCCCGCGAAGTGACAGGGTTGAGGGGATGAGCGCAGCAGCCCGAATCGCGATGGCGCTACTCGCGGCGCTCGCCTGCGCCGGAGCGCTCGCGCAAAGCTACCCGAGCCGCCCCGTACGCCTCATCATCGGGCTTCCGCCCGGCGGCAGCACCGACGTCATGGGCCGCATCGTCGCGGCCAAGCTCACCGAGCGCGTCGGTCAGCAGGTCGTCGTGGACAACCGCCCCGGCGCGAGCGGCACCATCGGCATCCAGCTCGTCGTCAATTCGCAGCCGGACGGCCACACGCTGATCATGGCGGCGGGATCGTGGGGCACCATCGGCACCCTCTACAAGCTGCCGTTCGATCTCCAGCGCGATCTCGCGCCGATCGCGTTCATCGGGACCTCGCCCTACGTGCTCGTGGTGCAGCCTGCGCTGCCGGTGAAAACGGTCGTGGACCTCGCCGCTTACGCACGCGCGAATCCCGGCAAGCTCAATTTCGCGGGCTCGACGCCGGGATCGCTGCAGCGGCTGGCGGGCGAGCTGCTGAAGCGCACGGTGGGCTTCGACATGCTCTACGTGCCGTACAAGGGCACCGGGCAGGTGATGCCGGATCTCCTGGGCGGGCGGCTCGACGTCGCCATCGACAACGTGCTGATCCTCACGCCCTACATCAAGAAGGGACAGCTGCGCGCTGTCGGCGTGACGAGCTCGAAGCGCTCGGTCGTCTTCCCGGAGCTGCCGACACTCGCGGAGACCGGTGTGCCGGGCTTCCACGCGGTGGGTTGGTTCGGCGTGTTCGCGGTGGCGAAGACCCCGCCCGCCATCGTAAACCGCCTCAATCGCGACATCACGGCGCTCATGCAGGAGCCGCAGACCCGCGACCGGCTGCTCGCGCAGGGCGCCGAGCCGCAGCCCGGCTCGCCCGAGGACCTGCGCCGGTATCTCGCGGGCGAGATCGAGAAGTGGAGCAAGGTCATCCGCGAGGCGGGCATCAAGGCCGAGTGAGCGTTGGGAGCAGAGCGATGAGCGAATACAAGAGCGAGACCCGCGACGGCATGCGCATCGACTGGGATGTCCCGATTTCCATGGACGACGGGATCGTGCTGCGCGCGGATGTGTTCCGGCCGTTCCAGGACGGGAAATACCCGGCGCTCGTGAGCTACGGGCCGTACGGCAAAGGGCTCGCGTTCCAGGACGGCTACAAGACGGCGTGGGAGATCATGTCGCGCGAGAATCCCGACGCCGTTTCCGGCACCACCAACAAGTACGCGAACTGGGAAGTCGTGGACCCCGAGAAGTGGGTGCCGGACGGCTACGTCTGCGTGCGCGTGGACTCGCGCGGCGCGGGGCGCTCGCCGGGCTATCTCAATCACAACAACGCGCGCGAGAACCGCGATTTCTACAACTGCATCGAGTGGACGGCGGCCCAGCCATGGTGCAGCGGCAAGGTGGGGCTGAACGGGATTTCCTATTACGCGAGCAGCCAGTGGCGCGCCGCGGCGCTTCAGCCGCCGCACCTCGCCGCGATGTGCGTGTGGGAAGGCTGGGTGGATTACTACCGCGACTCGGTCCGCCACGGCGGCATCGCGTGCACCTTCCGCAAGCACTGGCAGGACATGCAGGTGAAAACGGTGCAGCACGGGCGCGGCGAGCGCGGGCCACGGAGCCGCGTGACCGGCGAGCTCGTGTGCGGCCCGGAGACGCTCTCCGAGGAAGAGCTCCTGAAGAACCGCGCCGACATGTGGGTGGGCGTGCTCGAGCACCCGCTCGTCGATCACTACTACAAGGAGCGCACGGGTGACTTGTCTAAGGTCAAGGCGCCGCTCCTCTCCGCCGCCAACTGGGGCGGGCAGGGGCTGCATCCGCGCGGCAATTTCGAGGGCTTCGCGCGTGCCGCTTCCAGGCAGAAGTGGCTCGAAGCGCACGGCGGCTCGCACTGGGCGCCGTTCTACACCGATTACGGCGTGAAGCTCCAGAAGCGGTTCTTCGATTACTTCCTGAAGGGGAAGAAGAACGGATGGGACAAGCAGCCGCGCGTCCTGCTGTGGGTGCGCCATCCCGGCGAGAAGTTCGTGCGGCGCGAGGAGAAGGAATGGCCGCTCAAGCGCACGAAGTGGACGAAGCTCTATCTAGACCCGCAGGGCATGCGCCTTTCGAACAAGCCGGGCCGGGCGGCGCAGTCCGTGGCGTACGACGGGCTGGGCGAGGGCGTCACCTTCTCCACACCGCCGCTGGAGAAAGCGACGGAGATCACCGGGCCCTCGGCGCTCAAGCTTTGGGTGTCATCCGCAACGGCGGATGCCGATATCTTCGCGGTGCTGCGCGTATTCGATCCGGCGGGCAAGGAAGTCGTGTTCCAGGGGGCGCTCGATCCGCACACGCCGATCGGGCAGGGCTGGCTGCGCGCCTCGCAGCGCAAGCTCGACAAGAAGCTGTCGCGGCCGTATCGCCCGTACCACACTCATGACCGGAAGCAGCCGCTCAAGCCCGGGCAGGTCTACGAGCTCGACGTCGAGATCTGGCCGACCTGCATCGTGGTGCCGAAGGGCTACCGCATCGCTCTCACGATCCGCGGCAAGGATTACGAGTGGGAGGGCGAGGCGACGACGCTTTCCAACATGAAGAACCCGATGCGCGGCTGCGGCCCGTTCGTGCACGATGACGAGACCGACCGGCCGCCCGCCATCTTCGGCGGCAAGGTGACTCTCCACATGGGACCGGGCCGCCCGGCGCACGTGCTCCTGCCCGTCATCCCGGCAAAGCGCCGCTGAATTGACACGGAAAGATCGAAGCCCGCATACTGGACTCGACAATAATCAATAACGGAGGAGGTTCTATGGTTCGCGTACTACCCGCGGCATTCCTGGTGCTCCTGTCGATTGCCGGCGGCGCCGCCGCGCAGGAGCCCTATCCCACCCGTGCCATCAATCTCGTTTCGCCGTATCCGCCGGGCGGCGCCGCCGATCTCACCGCCCGCCCGCTCGCCCCGGCGCTGGAAAAGATCCTGAAGCAGCCTGTGATCGTGGTGAACCGCACGGGTGCCGGCGGCGCGGTGGGCACGCAATTCGTATCTCAGGCCCCGGCGGACGGCTACACAGTGATGATCACCGTGTTCTCCATCTGCACGATTCCGGAGGCGGACCGCGTGGCGGGCCGCAAGCCGCGTTTCACCCGCGACCAGTTCGTCCCGATCGGCCGCATCAACGCCGACCCGACGCTCCTCATCGTGCATCCGAGCACGCCCTGGAAGACCGTGAAGCAGCTGGTCGCGGACGCCAAGAAGCGGCCGAACGAGATTCTCTATGTATCGGCCGGGCCCTACTCGGTGGCGCACATGTCGATGGAGATCTTCCAGCAGGTCGCCGGCATCCAGATGCGCCATCTGCCGACGACCGGAGGCGGTCCTGCGATGACCGCGATCGTGGCCGGCCACGCATTCGTGTCGGCGCTGTCGACCGGGGCGGTCACCCCGCAGGCGAAAGCCGGGAAGCTCCGCGTGCTGGCGAATACGGGCGCGACGAGGCTTGCCGCCTACCCGGATCTTCCCACGATGAAAGAGCTCGGCTACGACATGGAGGTTTATCTCTGGGTCGGAATGTTCGCGCGCAAGGAAGTCCCGGCCCACGCGCTTGGGGTCATCCGAAACGCGGTGAAGCAGGCGGTGACGGACCCCCACTTCACCGAGGCATCCATGAAGATGCAGATGCCGCCCGCCTACCAGGACGCGCCCGAGTTCCAGAAGTGGTGGGATCGCGACTGCGAGAGACTGGCCTCCGCCATCCGGCGCATTCCGCCGCCGGACGCCAAGTAACACGGCGACTCCTCGCGGAATCCTGAGGGCAGGGGGCGTGCGCTCGCTGACGATCGACCAGGCGGCGGGCGCGTTTTTCACAGCGTTCTCGCTCTTCGTCCTCTGGGAGAGCCGGAAGATCCCGTTTGGTTTTCTTGCCGAGCCCGGGCCAGGCGCGATGCCGGCGCTGCTCGCCTTCACGCTGCTCGCGTGCAGCATCGGGCTGGTCATCGGAGGGCGCTTCGGCAAGCGGATGTCCGCGATCGCGTGGACGGAATGGCGGCACGCGCTGTTCATTCTGGGAACCTGCGCCTTCATGGCGCTTGCGCTCGAGCGGCTCGGATACCGGCTCACGATATTTGTCGCGCTGATCGTGCTGGTGGCTGTCCTCGAGAAGAAGAGCTGGATCGCCAGCGTCGTGTTCGCGGCGTGCTTTTCCTTCGCCAGCTACTACGTCTTCAGCGCGCTGCTGCAGGTGCCCCTGCCGCAGGGCCCGCTCGGGCTGTGACGGATGGTCGAGATACTGCAAAACCTCGCAACCGGCTTCGCCACCGCCCTGTCGCCGGACGTGCTGGTCTATGCGTTCGCCGGCTGCCTGGTGGGAACGCTGGTGGGCGTCCTGCCCGGCGTCGGGCCTCTTGCGGGGATCAGCCTGCTCCTGCCTGCCACTTTCGGATTGAACGCGACCAGCGCCATCGTGCTGCTCGCAGGCATCTACTACGGGGCGATGTACGGCGGGTCCACGACGTCCATCCTCATGCGCATACCCGGGGAAGCGGCCTCGGTGATGACGTGCATCGACGGCTACGCCATGACGCAGAAGGGACGGGCGGGCGCCGCGCTGGCGATCGCCGCGGTCGGGTCGTTCGTGGCCGGGACCCTGAGCGTCCTCGCCCTCATGCTGCTGGCGCCCCCGCTCGCCGAGTTCGCCCTGCGCTTCGGTCCGCCCGAGCAATTCGCGTTACTGCTTCTTGGCCTGCTGGTGCTCGCGTACATGACCAGTGGTCCGATCACCCGCTCCCTGACCATGGCGGCGCTCGGGCTGCTGCTGGGGATGGTCGGCATGGACACGATGACGGGCCTGTTCCGTTTCGACTACGGGTTGGCGGAGCTGGGCGACGGCATCGGTGTTGTGCCGGTGGCGGTGGGCCTGTTCGGAGTATCGGAAATCCTGCTCTCCGCAGGGCAAGCCATCAAGACCGATGTGCGCTCGCCCCGCCTTCGGGAATTGTTGCCCAACCGGCAGGAGTGGCGGGAGAGCGCCGCGCCGATCGGCCGCGGCACCGTTCTGGGATTTCTCATTGGCATCCTTCCGGGACCGGGCCACATCATTTCGTCCTTCGTTTCGTACTCGGTCGAGCGGCGCCTTTCCAGGCATCCGGAGCGATTCGGCCACGGCGCAGTCGAGGGCGTCGCCGGCCCCGAATCGGCGAACAACTCCGCGACATCCGGGGCGCTGGTGCCGATGCTCGCCTTGGGCCTGCCCTCGGGCGCGGTCCCGGCCATCATGCTGGCGGCGATGATGATCCACGGCATCGCCCCGGGTCCCCTGCTCATCCAGGAGCAGCCCGCGCTGTTCTGGGGCGTAATCGCGAGCATGTACGTGGGCAACGCCGTCCTGCTGATCCTGAACCTGCCCCTGGTCGGGATCTTCGTGAATATTCTGCGGGTTCCCTATTCGTACCTGTACCCTTCGCTGCTCGCATTTGCGACGCTGGGCGTGTACGCGGTCAACAACAGCGTGGTGGACGTGTGGATCATGGCGGGCGCGGGCGTCGTGGGCTACATCCTGCGGAAGCTCGACTTCGAGATCGCCCCGATCATCCTCGGCCTCGTCCTCGCGCCCATGCTCGAGCTGAATTTCCGGCAGTCGCTCGCCATGTCGGCGGGGAGCTACTCCATCTTCTTCACGCGTCCGATCGCGGCGGTCATGCTGGTGATCGGGCTCACGCTCCTGCTGCTCGGCATGCGCTCAATCTTCTCCGGGGCCGCGGGCTCGCGGGGGATCATGGGTCTCGATCCGTCCGCCAGCGGGGAACAGAAGCATCCTTGAGCGGCTTCGCCTTCACACCTCATCCCGCCGCCCTCATCCCTCATCCCTCGAAGATCGGCGAGAGCCAATCCGCGATGTAATCCACGCCCAGCTGCCGGTTGTCCACCTGGCAGTGCTCGGCGGCGCCCTCGGCTACGGTGAAGACCTTGAGGTGCTTGCGCTTCGATCCCGCCGCCTCGTAGAGCTTCTTCGCCGAGTCAAGCGGCACGATGCGGTCGTTTTCCCCGTGGACCACCAGCAATGGGCATTCGATCCGGCCCGCGACGCCTGCGAGATTGAAGCGCTTCGCCATTTCCACCGCCGCGTCGAGGTCTCTTGCGCCAAACGCCCACGGCACCTGGAAGTGCGACTGCGCGCTCGTCTTAGCGTCGGACCTTACGGCGCGCCGGATGCCGTCCACCCACGCCTCCATGCTCCAGTGCATCGCGCCGAACGCGACGCAGGCGCAATATCGCTTCTCGAACGCGACGATGCGCGGCGCGTAATAGCCGCCGAAGCTGTAGCCCATAACCGCGACCCGTTTCGGGTCTACCTCGGCGCGCGCGGCGATCCATTCGTAGGCCGCGGTGCCGGCGGCCTCGTAATCGTGGCGGGTCTTGATATCGCGCAGCCGCAGCGATTCGCCCTGCCCGGGCCCGTCGATCGCGAGCGTGTGCCAGCCGCGCGCCGCGAACTCGAGGCCGTTGAAAAGGACGCTCATCTCCTTGCAGTTGTCGAGACCGTCAAATGCCACCATCGCGGGCGCGCGCGCCGTTACGCCCGGCGCTTTCATGAAGAGGGCGGGCAGTGCCTTTCCCTCGTACGGCACCTCGACTCGTTCGACATTCGGGTAGCGTCGCAGGATGCCCTTGGTCTGGCACTCGATCGCTTTGCGCCCCATCGCACGTTTCTCAGCGCCGGGCACGATGAAGCGCTCCGCCGTGAAGTAGTACATCCCGGCACGGAGATAAAGGTTGCCCGCGCTCGCGAGACTGCCCCGCGTCTCGGCGGCGTCCGCCGCCTTCTCGAGGCGCTCGCCGAGCGCGCCCCATTCCTCCCACCACGCGTGCGGCTCATGCGGGCGGCCGCGCAACCGCTCGCAAACCTCGTCGATCTCGCCCAGCGCGACCGCGCCGTACGGCGCCATTCCCTTGGTAACGAGCGTTGCGTTCGACCACATGAAGTTGCCTGGAAAGTGGTCGATCCAGGTGGGGAGGCCGGCGGCCATTGAAAGTACACGTGCGGCTCGCGACCCGCGAGCCGAGGGTTACGGAATCTGGATCTTGCCCCCGCCCGGCATGCCTCCCGGCCCCATGCCGCCGAGGCCGCCCATGCCTCCCTGCGGCACGACGATGGAGGAGGCGGCCTGGCGGCGCAGCTCCTGCAGATCCTTCACCGTGCGTTCCACCGCTTCCTTGGCCACCTCGGCGAACCGTTTTACCGCCTCGTCGAGCGTCTGCGCCTCGATCTCGAAGTTGATCGGCAGCGTGCCGACCGAGGTCATCAGCTGCGCCTCGCCGACGTAGGAGACCGGCCGGCTGGCGTCGGTCGAGCCGTCGGATTTGATCGGGGTCAGCACGCGGATCGTTCCCACTTTGCGGTCGGTGATGACCTCCTCGCGGTAGAGGGACTTTGGATCCATCCGGGGCTCGCCGGTCCTGTCGTCGGGTCTCTGGGCCATGACAGTATCGTATTTCACGTATCGATACGTGCAAGCGTATCAGAAATGGGAACGAAGCGCGGCGACCGGGGCAAGCTTGCAACGGTCGTCAACTCGGGTTAATGTGGGGGAACCCGTGGCCGCGGTGTGCGGATTCGGCGGGCCGTTTGCCTAACTTCGAAGGGAGAAATCGCATGGATAAGGGTATTGTACCTGGCTGGAAGTCGGTGCTCGCGGCAATCGCATTTGCGTTCGTGTCCGTTCCGGCGTTGGCGGACATCGTGTCCACCGAGGAAGTCCTGTCCCGCTCCGATCGGGAGAAGGTGCAGGCATTCATGGAGCGCGGAGACGTGGAAGACCGGCTCAAGTCGCTGGGCGTTGCTCCCGACGTTGCGAAGAAGCGCGTCGACGCCATGACCGACGAGGAAATTCGCGTCGTCGCCGGCAGGATCGACACGCTGCCCGCGGGCGGCGCGCTCGGCCAAAACGACTGGATCCTCATCATACTGGTCGTGGTCCTCTTGATCCTCATCATCTAACGCGACAGTGCGGGCCCTGCGGCGGGGCACGCCTCGCCGCAGGGATTACTGACGGAGGAGGAACGCCGGGGCAGGCGGCTCCTCCGTGTCATCGCCCCGATGGCGCCGCGTTTGTACCGTGTGGGAGGGGCGCCCTGCATTTGCACAAGCTCCGTGCCCACGCGGAATGCCATGACACGAACCAAGCGCCATGTCCACGTGGTGCGGGTAGCCGTCACCACCGTCCTGCTCGTCCTCGCCGGGTGCGCAACTCAGCGTCCCGTGCTCTATCCCAACGCGAAATACAACCAGGCCGGACCGGAGGTGGCGCAGCGGGACATCGACGACTGCATCCGCCTGGCGGAGAGCCACGGCATCACGCATAACAGCGGCGGAAGTGTGGCGAGCAGCGGCGCGGCAGGCGCCGCCATCGGTGGCGCAGCGGGAGCGGGCGCCGGCGCGGTGCGCGGCGACGTCGGTCGGAGCGCGGGGACGGGCGCGGCGGCCGGCGCGGCCGCCGGTGCGACGCGCGGCGCGATCCACTCGGGCGAGCCCGGGCAGGTCTACAAGGGATTCGTCCAGCGCTGCCTGCGCGAGAAGGGGTACGACGTCATCGGGTGGAAGTGATCAGATCTTCTCGGGCACCATCTGGATTGCCCCGCACGGGCACTCTGCCGCGCACAGGCCGCAGCCCTTGCAATAATCGTAGTTGAACTCGAAGCGCTTGCCGGGACCGAGCTTGATGACGGCGTTGTCCGGGCATACCCCGTAGCAGTTGTCGCATTCGAAGCAGTTCCCGCACGACAGGCAGCGGCGCGCCTCGTAGAGCGCGTTCGATTCGTCGAGGCTGCCGACCACCTCGTCGAAGGTGGACTGGCGGCGGACGATGTCGAGCGTCGGCCGCACGGTCTTCGGCGCGTCGGAGTAGTACCACGAGTTGAGCTTGTCGAACGTCGCGAGCTCGTGCTTGGGGGGCGCGGCGTAGGCGCCGCCCCGCAACCAGGCATCGATGTGGCGCGCCGCCTTCTTGCCGTGGCCGACCGCGACGGTGACGGTGCGCTCCGAGGGCACCATGTCGCCGCCGGCGAAGATGCCCAGGTAGCCGGTCATCATGTTCCGGCCGACCTGCACCACGCCGTCGCGGATCACGAGCCCCGGCACGCCCTTCAGGAGGCTCAGGTCCACGTCCTGCCCGAGCGCGAGCACGACCGAATCGGTCTCCAGCGTTTCGAGCTCCCCCGTGGGCTGCGGGAAGCCTTTTTCGTCGAGAACCATCTTCTCCACGGTAATGCTCGCGTCTCCTGCTTCGCGGATCGTGGAGAGCCACCGGATCATGACACCTTCCTGCAGCGCTTCCTCGACCTCGGAGTCGTGCGCGGGCATCTTCTCGCGCGTGCGGCGGTAGACGATGATCGACTCGGTCGCGCCGAGCCGCTTGGCCGTGCGCGCGACGTCGATCGCGGTGTTGCCGCCGCCGTAGACCACGACGCGCCGGCCCAGCAGCGGGCGCTCCTCGCCCTCCATGCTGCGCAGCACCGAAATGGCGTCGAGCACTTTCGCGGCGGATCCCGCCGGGATGTAGGCGCGCTTGCCGATGTGCGCGCCGACCGCGAGAAACGCGGCATCGAACTCGCCCATGCGCATCGTCGAAAGAATGTTGTCGACCTTGGTGTCGAGCACGAGCTCGACGCCCATGTCGAGAATGCGCCGGACTTCGGCGTCGAGCACATCGCGCGGCAGCCGGTACTTGGGAATGCCGAAGCGCATCATGCCGCCGGCGAACGGCCCCGCTTCGTGGATCGCCACGCGGTGGCCCAAGCGCCGCAGGTGGTAGGCCGCGGACAGGCCGGACGGGCCCGGCGCCGACGATGAGCACGCGCTTGCCCGATTCGCGCGCCGGCGCGGAAAAACGCCAGCCGCGCCGTATCGCTTCGTCGCCGAGAAAGCGCTCGACCGAATTGATGCCGACGGGGGCATCGAGCTGGGCTCGGTTGCACTCGTTCTCGCAGGGGTGGTAGCACACGCGGCCCATGATGGCGGGCAGCGGATTGTCCTGCGTCAGCACGCGCCACGCGGCCTCGTAGTCGCCGGATTCGGCGGGGTAGAGCCAGCCCTGGATGTTCTCGCCCGCCGGGCACGCGTTGTTGCACGGGGGCAGTCGGTCCACGTAGAGCGGGCGGTTGGTGCGCCACGATCCCGTGCGGTTCGCGAGCGAGGAGCCGACGTCGAGCGTGATGGCGAAGGGTTTGTCCATCAGTGCGCTGCCTCCTCGAGCAACCCGAACTTGCGGATATTGCGGTCGGCGTAGGCCTGGATGTGCGCGATCGTGTCCAGGCGCGGGGGCTCGCCGAAGAGGTGCGCAAATCGCTTCTGCGGGCGAAGGTATTCCTCCACCGGCAGCTGGCGGCGGATCTTCGAGACACTCGAGACCTCCCCGTGCTCGGCCTCGAACACGGGGAAGAGCCCGGTTTCCTTGGCGAGACGCGAGATCCGGATCGTGTCATGCGCCTCGTGGCCCCAGCCGAGCGGGCAGGGCACGAAGATGTGGATGTAGCGCGCGCCGCGAATCTCCATCGCGCGCCGCACCTTCGCCTCGAGGTCGCGCAATTCCGCGACGGTTGCGGTCGCCACGTACGGGATGGCGTGCGCCATGGCGATGAGCGGCAGGTTCTTGCCCTGGCCGAAGGCGTTGCCCGGCTCGCGGCCCACGGCCATGGTGGTCGCGGTGCGGGCCGCGGGCGGCGTTGCCGAGGAGCGCTGCACGCCGGTGTTCATGTAGGCCTCGTTGTCGTAGCAGATGAAGAGCACGTCGTCGTTGCGCTCGAACAGGCCCGACAAGCAGCCAAATCCGATGTCGGTGGTGCCGCCGTCTCCGCCCTGCGCGATCACCCTGACCTCGCGGCGCCCCTTGACCTTCAACGCCGCGGCGATGCCGGTCGCGACCGCCGCGGTGTTGCCGAACAGGCTGTGGATCCAGGGGATCTGCCACGACGTCTCGGGATAGGGTGTGGAGAACACTTCCAGGCAGCCGGTGGCGTTGGCGGCGATCAGCTGGTTGCCGGTCGCGTTCATCGCCGCGTCGATGGCGTAGCGCGCCCCGAGCGCCTCGCCGCAGCCCTGGCAGGCGCGGTGGCCCGAGTTGAGCGAGTTGGTGCGCTGCATGTTGGCCTGCACCGAGCGCTCGTCCGGGGCGAGCAGGCGGTTGCCCACCGTGAAGGTGCCGGTCTGGTAGAACTTGATGGGCTGGAACGCCATGGCGCCCTCCTAGCCGACCCGCGCCCCGACCACGCCCACGTCGCGCAGGATGGTTTCGGCGATCGGCCCGGAGCGGCGCTCGCGCTTCTCGCGCTCGAGCACGCGGTTGACGATGTTCCAGTCGAGGTCGAGGAAGGTGAGCGGCTCGAGCTCGTCGCGTTCCGCGTCGCGGAAGAGCTTGTGCAGCGACTTGCGCGTGATCGGGCGCCCGCCGAGTCCCGCGATCACCGTGTAGCCGTGCAGCTGCACGCCGGAGAGCGCCATGCGGACGTTGGCCGAGAGGATGCCGCCGATGCCGACCGCGAGTGCCTTCTCCAGCACCACAACGCGCTGCGCGGGCGCGAGGATCCGGCGCACCTCTGCGAGCGGAAACGGACGGAACGAGGTGACGCCGAGCACCCCGATGCGGTGGCCTTGCTCACGCATCTCGTCCACGGTGTCTTTGATCGTACCGAGCACCGAGCCGAGAGCGACCACGATGGTGGCCGCATCCTCGGTGCGGTAGCCGCGCACGAGCCCGCCTGAATCGCGGCCGAAGATCCTCTGGAACTCCCTCGCGTGCCGCGGGATGAGCTCCAGCGCCTGCATCTGCTTGGCGTGCGCGAGATAGCGCACCTCGGCGAATGCTTCGGGCCCCACCATCGCGCCGATCGACACCGGCTCCCTGGGGTCGAGCACCTGCCGCGGCTCGTACGGGGGGAGGTAGGCCGCCACCTGCTCGCGGGTGGGCAGGTCGAGCCGCTCGTAGGCGTGCGTGAGGATGAAGCCGTCCATGCACACCATCACCGGCAGCGAGAGCTCTTCGCCCAGGCGGAAGGCCTGGATGTGGAGGTCGAGCGCTTCCTGGTTGTTTTCCGCGAAGAGCTGGATCCAGCCGCAGTCGCGCTGCGACATGGAGTCGCTGTGATCGTTCCAGATGTTGATGGGCGCCCCGATCGCGCGGTTCGCAACCGTCATGACGATGGGGAGCCCCAGCCCCGCGGCGTTGAACATCGCCTCGACCATGTAGAGCAGGCCCTGGCTCGCGGTGGCGGTGTAGGCGCGCGCGCCGGCCGCCGAGGCGCCGATCGCGACGCTCATCGCGGAGAACTCGGACTCGACGTTGATGAACTCGCAGGGGGCGAGCGCCCCCGATTTCACCATTTCGCCGAGCGCTTCCACGATGTGGGTCTGCGGCGAGATCGGGTAAGCGCAGATCACTTCCGGGCGGCACAGCGCCACTGCCTCCGCGACGCCGTGCGAGCCTTCAATCTGCCTAAGCATGCGAGTGCTGCCTCCTTCATCTCCCGCCTGACGATTTCGTAGGCCGCCGTGGCGGCGGCCACGTTGGCCTCGGCGACCCTGCCCGAAAACTTGTCGCGGATGGCCGCGGCGACGGATTTGAGCTCGAGCAACCCGGTGACCGCAGCGAAGCCCCCGAGAAGCGCTGCGTTCGGCAGCGGCCGCCCGACATGCTTCAGGGCCAGCTCGGTCGCCGGCACGGTGCACAGCCGCTCCGGCCGGAAGCCGGAAACGAAATCGCCGATGCCAAGCTCGTCGAAGCTGCGCGTGGTATTGATGAGGATGTAGCCCTCGCCCGGCTTCAGGCCGCTGAAGAGCTCGACCTGGTGGAGGAGCGTCGGGTCCTGGATGATGAGCGCGTCCGGCTCCATGATCGGCTCGCGCAGCCGGATTTCCTTGTCGTCGATGCGGCAATACGCCACCACCGGCGCGCCCGTGCGCTCCGAGCCGAAGCTGGGAAAGGCCTGCGCGTGCCGGCCTTGCAGAAAAGCGGCGATCGACAGCATTTCCGCGCCGGTCACCACGCCCTGGCCGCCGCGCCCGTGCAGGCGTATCTGGAACACAAACCTCCTCCGCCGGTTGCAAGCGCCGGCGAAAGCCAATCTAATCCTGCACGGCAGGGACCGGTTTGCGCTAGATCAAGCCAGTGGCGCTAACATGTGTGTCCCTGAACGCGGCAAGGTCTTCCTCCATCCCTCCGCCTTCAACCTTGCCTTCAGGCGCCGCGCTGCACGCCGGGACGGCCGTCCTCCACGGTCCAACTGGCGAGCGTGCGCACCGAAGTCGCGGGATCGGTAACGTCTCCAATCGTGCGCATACGGGCAACGCAGCGCTTTTGTGCCAGTTCGAGCACGCCATAGCCGCGGCGTGTACCGTTCGCGAACCGCAGATGCGGGTTTTCGTCGAGCCACGCCTGCGTCTGCTTTAGCGACGGCCCCTGGGAGGTGATAGAGCCGCAGCCAAACTCGGTTGCGACCACGGACGCACCAGGGTCATTGAAGTCGGTCTTCAGGTCCGCGGCGATGAAAGTGTGTATGTCGCCACCGAGGACGATCGGATTGGCCGCCCCGCTCTCCGCCATGCCGCGCAGCAGCCGCGCGCGCGCTCGCGGGTAGCCGTCCCAGCCGTCGGTCCAGAACGATTGTCCCTCGCCCGGTGTCCGGTCCACTTGCGCCATCAGCGTCTGCTGCGCGATCACATTCCAGCGAGCGCGCGAAGCCATAAGCCGCTCCTGCAGCCATTTCTCCTGCGCTTGTCCGAGCAGCGTGAGAGCCGGGTCGAAAAGTTCCGGGCAATTCGAGACCGGAACGACGCTGCTGCCGCCGCGCCCGGGCCGCGAACACACCTGGTAAGACCGGTATTGCCGGTCGTCCAGCACGTGGAAGGCTGCGAGCGCGCCAAACCCGGCGTGGGTGTAGATCTGCATGTGAGGCCCGTTCGGCTGCATGCGTTTCGGCAGCGGCATGTGCTCGTAGTAGGCGCGGTACGCCGCGGCACGGCGCTCGAGAAATAACTTCGGATCGTCGAGATTCTGCGAGCGGTCGTTGGCGTAGTCGTTCTGCACCTCGTGATCGTCCCACGTGACGAGCCACGGAAAGGCCGCGTGCGCCGCCTGCAGGTCGGAGTCGCTCTTGTAGAGCGCATAGCGGTCGCGATATTCGGCGAGCGTCCGCGGCTCCTCGGTGCCGTGCTTGCGCACGTGGACGCGGCCCCAGGAGGACTCGTAGATGTAGTCGCCGAGATGGACGACGAGGTCGAGGTCTTCGTGGGCCATGTGGCGGTAGGCGGCGTAGAAGCCTTGCTCGTACTGCTGGCAGGCGGCGAAGGCGAAGCGCATGCGCTCCACCGGTCCCGGCCGCGGCGCCGTACGCGTCCTGCCGACCGGGCTCGTCGCGGTCCCGGCGTGGAAGCGATAGAAATACCAGCGCCCCGGCTCGAGGCCGGTCACCTCGGCGCGCACCGAGTGGGCCCAGTCGGGGAGGGCAGTCTCGGTGCCACTGCGCACGATGCTGCGGAAGGACTCGTCGGCCGCGACTTCCCAGCCGACCTCTACCGCTGCCGCCGGCATGCCGCCGCCGGCGAGCGGCTCGGGCGCGAGCCGCGTCCACAGCACGAAGCCCCTCTCGTCGGGGTAGCCCGATGCGACGCCCAGGGAATAGGGACTCTTGTCGAAGCGGGGTTGCGCCAGGAGCCGGGGGATGGGCAGCGCCGCAGTGGCGAGCCCGGCGGCGCGGCACAGGAATTCCCGGCGGGATAGCGGCATCTTCTTCAATATAACGCACGTGGGTTTCAGGAGGCTGACACCACTTTGCGCCAGGCGGTTCGCAATCCGGCAATTTCCTTGCGCAAAAGGTCTAGAATGGTTCCGGAATGGACTCCAGGGATTTCCGGCAATCGCTGTCCGCCGGCCACCCGCCGCGCGGGCTGCCGCCGTCGCTGCGCGCCCTGTGGCACGCGGCGCGGGGCAACTGGAATCGCGCCCACGATATCGTGGCGGCGCAGGACGGCAGGGCCGCCGCCCGCGTGCATGCTTACCTGCACCGCAAGCAGGGTGACTTCGTGAACGCCGACTACTGGTACTACCGGGCAGGCGCAAAGCGGCCGCGGGGCGCACTCAACAGGGAGTGGCGGACGCTGGTGCAGCAGATTCTGAGCAGTTCGTAAGCGGACTCCTTCCCCCTTTGCGGGGGAAGGTTGGGATGGGGGATGGAGTCGCGCCACGAGATTGACCCCCCACCAGAATCCTCCCCCGCAAGGGGGGAGGAAGCCTGTTGAAGCTTGAACGCGCTTGCCCCGAATGCGCCTGCGGTAGACTCGGCTCCCATGAAGACGCTCAATATCATCGGCTCGGGACGGGTCGGGCGCGCCTGCGCGCGGATGTGGGAGCGGGCGGGCGTGTTCCGCGTCCAGGACGTGCTGACGCGCTCGCGTGACAGCGCCGCCGAGGCGGTGAAATTCATCGGTGCGGGACATGCCACGGGCCGCCTCGAGGAGATGCGGGGCGCGGACGTATGGCTGATTGCCACGCGCGATGACGCGATCGCGCCGAGCTGCAGGACGCTCGCCGCGTCAGGCAAGGTCGCTCCCGGCAACATCGTCTTTCACGTCAGCGGGTCGCTTCCATCGAGCGATCTTCAGGCGGTCAAGGACCAGGGCGCCCTCATCGCCAGCGTTCATCCCATCAAGACCTTTACCGATGCCGGGAGGGCGGTGGAAACCTTCCCCGGCACCTACTGCGGCGCCGAGGGCGACGCGGAAGCGCTCGCTGTGCTCACGCCCGCGTTCGAGCGCGTCGGCGCCAAGGTGTTCGACATCGCGCCGGAGCTGAAGCCGATCTATCACGCAGGCGGCGTGTTCGCGTGCAATTACCTGTCGGCGCTGATGGAGGCGGCCGTGCGCGCGCACGAGAAGGCGGGCATCCCGCGGGCGGCCTCGCTCGCTGCGCTCGAGCCCCTGGTGCGCGAGACGGTGGACGCGATTTTCGAGCGCGGGCCCGCACGGGCGCTCACCGGCCCGATCTCGCGCGGCGACACCGCGACGGTCGAGCGCCAGCTCGCCCGCGTGCGCGCATGGGATCGCGACATCGGCGAGCTCTACCGCAGGCTCGGGCTGCTGGCGGTGGCCCTTGCCGAATCCGACCAGCGACTCGATGCCCGGCGCGCCGCCGACCTGCGCGCTGCGCTGACGGGAAATGCCTAACGAGTCCATCACGGGACCGGAGAAAAGCAGCATGCCGCTCAGCCTGAAGAGGATCGTCAAATTCGCCAACAAGCTTGACGACGACTACTGCGTCACCTCGGGCAAAGGGTTCCGGCTAAAGGACTACGACCCCGGCGACACCGGGAATCTGGGCAGGGAAGACAAGCCGCGGGCAATGGAGGCGCTCAAGCTCGGCATCGAGCACCTCGCGGCGCTCCAGGACATGCTCTATGCCCAGGACCGCTGGGCGGTGCTGCTCATCTTCCAGGCCATGGATGCGGCTGGCAAGGACGGCGCCATCAAGCACGTCATGTCGGGCGTCAACCCGCAGGGCGTGCAGGTGGCGTCGTTCAAGGCACCCTCGTCGGAGGAGCTCGATCACGATTACCTGTGGCGCTGCATGAAGCACTTGCCCGAGCGCGGGCGCATCGGCATCTTCAACCGCTCCTACTACGAGGAGGTCCTGGTGGTGCGGGTCCACGAGGAGCTGCTGGCGAGACAGAAGCTGCCAGAGGAGCTGGTGAGCAAGCGCATCTGGAGCGAGCGCTACGAGGACATCCGCAACTTCGAGCGTTATCTCAGTCGCAACGGCGTACTGATCCGCAAGTTCTTCCTGCATGTCGGGCGCAGCGAGCAGAAGCGCCGTTTCCTGGAGCGGCTCGACGACCCGGACAAGAACTGGAAGTTCTCGACGGCCGACGTGCACGAGCGCGGTTATTGGAAGGACTACATGAACGCGTACGAGGAAATGATCCGGGAGACGGCGACCGAAGATGCGCCATGGTACGTCGTGCCGGCGAACAACAAATGGTTCACGCGCATCATAGTCGCCGCCGCTATTAACGAGGCGCTCGCTTCGCTCGAGCTGCGGTATCCAAATGTGGACAAGCACAAGCGCCGGGAGCTTGCCGCGGCGCGCAAGCTTCTGATGTCGGAGTAGCCTTATGCCATTGAAGACCTTGAGCGGCAGGCATGCCGACCCCCGCAAGGGGCGCGGCGCTGGTATCAATCCCGAAGGCCGCTTCGAGACCGTCGCGCGCGAGGCGTTCGACGACGGCTGGGACCGGCAGGAGGAGGAATTACCGCCGCTCAAGACCCACGTCACCGCGGAGCGGGTAGCGAGCATCATCACGCGCAACGACTCGCCCGACATTCCGTTCACGCAGTCGATCAATCCCTATGCCGGATGCGAACATGGATGCTCCTACTGCTATGCTCGTCCGTCGCACGCTTTTCGCAATCTTTCACCGGGGATCGATTTCGAGACGCGGCTCTTTGCCAAGGTGAACGCGGCGGAGAAGCTGCGCGAGGAGCTTTCGCGCCCGGGCTACCGCTGTGAGGTGATCTCGATCGGCGCCAACACCGACCCCTACCAGCCGATCGAGCGCGAGTATCGGATCACGCGCGAAATTCTCCAAGTGTGCGCCGCCTTCAACCAGCCGGTCGGCATCGTCACCAAGAACGCGATGGTCGAGCGCGATCTCGACGTCCTCGCGCCGATGGCGAAGAAGAATCTCGCCAACGTCTTCATTTCGGTCAACAACCTCGACCACGAGCTCGCGCGCAGGATGGAGCCGCGCTGCCCGGCGCCCGCGCGCAGGCTCCAGGCGATGAAGAGGCTGAGCGACGCGGGCGTCCCGGTCGGGGTGCTGTGCGCGCCGGTGATCCCGTTTCTCAACGATCACCAGATCGAAGCCGTGCTCGAGGCGGCCTGGGAGCACGGCGCGCGCGCAGGCAGGCTACGTGCTGATGCGGCTGCCCTGGGAGGTGAAGGATCTCTTCAAGGACTGGCTCGAGCGGCACTATCCGCTGAAGGCGAAGCACGTGATGAGCCGGGTGCACGCGATGCGCGGAGGACGCGACAACGATCCGCGGTTCGGCAGCCGCATGCGGGGCGAGGGCGAACTCGCGCGCCTGCTCGCGCAGCGCTTCAAGAAGGCGTGCGAGCGCCTCGGCTACAATGCGAAGGCCCGCAACCGCGAGCTCGACACGACGCGGTTCCGCCGTCCGGAGCGGTCCGGGCAACTCGCGCTGTTCGCGGACGAGTAACGGCCAACGAGTGACGATGAAGAACGAGGTCAAGCTCTACGTCGGCGAGTCCCTGGGAAAGTACGGTTTTCCCCACGGCCACCCGTTCGGTCCTGACCGGCAGGACGCGTTCTTGAAGGAGGCGGTGAAGCAGGGGCTCGACAAGCGCGCGTCGATCGCCGATCCGCGCAGGGCGGCGGAGGATGAGCTGAAGCGCTTCCATACCCCGGAGCACGTCGCATGGGTGAAGGAGAAATCCGAAGAGGGGCACGGCTCCATTGATTACGGCGACACGCCGGCGTGCCCGGGAATCTACGAGGCAGCGGCAACGGTGGTGGGCTCGGCGCTGCACGGCCTCGACACGATCATGAGCGGGGACGCGCTGCGCACCTTCCAGCCGATCGGCGGCCTGCACCACGCGCGCCCGGGGTCGGCGGCGGGATTCTGTGTGTTCAACGACGTGGGCGAAGTGATCGAAACGCTGCGGAAGCAGTACGGCGTCCGGCGTATCGCCTACGTGGACATCGACGTCCATCACGGCGACGGTCTCTATTACCCGTACGAGGAGGATCCGGATCTCATCTACGCCGACATCCACCAGGACGGGCGCACGCTCTACCCGGGCACCGGACACGTGCACGAAACCGGCAAGGGCGCGGCGAAGGGCACCAAGCTCAATGTGCCGCTGCTGCCGGGCATGGGCGACCGGGAGTTTCTCAAGGTGTGGGAACACGTGGAAGCACACGTGCGCGGGGGGAAGCCTGAAATCATCCTGTTCCAGTGCGGTGCCGACAGCCTGGCGGGCGATCCCCTGGCGATGCTGCAATACACGCCAGCGGCTCACGCGCACGCGGCGCGGCGCCTGTGCGCGCTGGCGAACGAGTTCAGCGGCGGGCGCATCATGGGCTTCGGCGGCGGCGGGTACAACCGCGGCAATCTCGCGGCGGCGTGGTGCGCGGTGCTGGACGAGTTTCTGAAGGCCTGACGAAGGACTCGCCCCGGCTGCTACAGCCAGCGGCGGACGGTTCGCTTGTAGCTCGCGTACTCCTCGCCGAACCGTGCTTCCAGGTGGCGCTCTTCGCTGCGCACCACCCACAAATCCATGACGACGAGGGCCGGCGCTGCCATGAGCAGCACCCAGACGTTTCGCAGAAGCAGGGCTATTCCCAGGTAGAAGAGCGTGAGAGCCACGTAGCCGGGATTCCGCGAGTACCGGTAGGGACCGTCAGTGACGAGGGCGGTGGCGGGCTTGCGGACGTTGAATGGGGTTCCCGCGCGTCGAAACTTCAGAAAGGCGAAGGGCGCTATCAGGATGCCCGCGATGACGGCGAGCGCACCGATGGAATACGCGACCGATTCGGGCAGGGGTGAAATCGGCCAAAGATGGTCCAGCCACAGTCCGAGCAGGAGGGCCGCCACGTAGATTACCGGTGGCGGTATCGCTACTGGGCCAGCACCATCCGCGCTCATACGCACGCCTTCATCATGCGTGAAGCCCGGTAGCGGTCACGCAGCTTCGATGGCTTCCTGCAGGTTGTCCACCGATACCGGAACGTTTGCGTACAGGATCTCCGGCGCCGCACCGTATTTTGCGGTCACCATGGCTTTCCATTCCGCGGTGTAACAAGCCTCGGCGTCAGCCTTGGTCTTCCAGAGATAGATGCCCCCTGCGCGGTCGCCGTTCTCGGTGACGAAGTAATGCTTTCGCACCAGCCCGGGCTTGCCCAGGTACTTCGGAGCGGTGGACTTGAAGACAGCAGTGGCTTCCTCTACGGTCCAGCGCTTCGGCAGTTTGAAGGTCACTATTGAAACGATCATTGTCCTCTCCTCATAACGGGGCGCGCGCCGCGCGCGCCGGGGAGCACTGCGGAATACCGGATGTGAATGGAAGCGGGCGAGTCGAGCCGCTCTGTCAGTCGAGGAGTCGCAGCACCCGCCGCGCCGCGGCGATATGCCCGTCGCGCTGGAAGCGCTCGTGGTTTTCTTCCACGTCGGGCAGGTCGTAGCGGTAGCTCACCATCATGCCGTAGGCCTGCTCCATGCCGTGCGCGGAAGTGTCGGCGAGCCAGTAGATGCGGCTCACCAGCGCGCCGTTGCTCAAATGGAAGTGGGCGACCGGATCGAGCGGATGCGCACCGGCCTTCTCCAGCATCAGGTAGCGCGCGGCGAGCTTCTCGAGCGGCTCACGCAGCGCGGCGCCGAGCCGCGGATCGGCCGGCCATTCCGGCCGCGCCAGCGCATCGGCGAGTGCGCTTGCCGGCTGCGGGTGTCCCACCGACTGGGCAAACTTTGCGATTTCGGCCTCCGGCAGCAGGGCACGCTTTTCGGAGAGTGCGTGGTTGAGCCACTTGCGAAAGCCGGGCAGCGGCGAAAGCGTGGCGAATACCCCGAGCCGGGGAAGATCCCGCCGCAGGTCCTCGATCACGCGCTTCAGCAGCAGGTTGCCGAGGCTCACCCCCCGCAGCCCCTTCTGAGTGTTCGAGATCGAGTAGAACACCGCGGTATCGGCGGTCCGAGGGTCCTGCACCGGGGCGCCCTGGTCGAGCAGGAGCTGCACGCTCGCGGGCAGGCCTCGCGTAAGCGCGATCTCGACGAAGATCAGCGGCTCGTTGGGCATCCGCGGGTGGAAAAACGCGTAGCAGCGGCGGTCGGTGTCGAGTCGATTTCTGAGGTCATTCCACGACTGGATGGGGTGGACTGCCTCGTAGGCCATTAGCTTTTCCAGCACGAGCGCCGGCGAGTACCACGTGATGCGCCTTACCTCGAGAAAGCCCGGGTCGAACCAGCTTTCCAGGAGACCGTCGAGCTCCACTCTAAGCACTTCGAGCGCCGGCGCCCTGGGCAGCGCCGCGAGGAGGTCGGCGCGCAGGTCCACCAGGAACTTCACGCCCTCGGGCAGCAGGTTGAACTGGGCGAGGAACTTCGCGCGCGGCGAGTTGAGCGCGACGCGCAGCCGCGCTTCGGCCTGCGAGAGCTCTGCGTCGTTCACCGCGGCCCGGATGGCCGTAATCGCACTTTCCAGCTCGTCGCGATTGGGCGCGAACTCGTGCGTGATGAGATCGAGGATCGCGGTGCGCTGCGGAAGGCCGGCGTCGCGATAGATCGTGGCGATCTTTTCGGCCCGCTCGCGTGCTGAAACCTCGCCGCCGCGCTGCACTCGGCTCTCTTCCAGCAGGGGCTTCACCTCGCGGAGAATGCGCGCGGTCGCACGGTCGGCTCCATCCGCGCCGGCCCCGGGCAGCACCGCTTGCGCGAGGCGCTGCCACCAGTGGCGCAGCCGCTCGAGCGCAGACATCGGGCTGGAAGTGCTGAGGGCCTCGCTCATGGTGTCGTCCCCTAACGACGCTTTCGCGTGAATGCTAACCCGCTCGCGTTAAACTACCGCGACAACTCGAACGGACCTTGCGGTAGGTCAACAAATTGGACAGCCCGTGCGCGTGAGCGTTCTCGACCAGTCGCCCGTCATCAGCGGCCACACGCCGGCGCAGGCCATCCACGAGACGATCCGCCTGGTGAAGGCGGCGGAGCAACTCGGTTACTACCGCTACTGGCTCGCCGAACATCACTCAATTACCGCCCTCGCCGACCCCTGTCCAGAGATACTGCTCGCACGTGTCGTAGCAGAAACGTCCCGGATACGGGTGGGGACCGGGGGTGTCCTGCTGCCGTATTACAGTCCCCTCAAGGTGGCGGAGCAATTCCGCATGCTGGAGGCGCTCGCCCCGGGGCGTATTGATCTTGGCATCGGCCGGGCCCCCGGTGGCGACCGGTGACCGCGCTCGCCCTGGGCGAAGGCCGCTACCCGGGCGCCGAGCATTTCCCGGAGCAGGTCCAGTATCTCGTCGCCTATCTCGACGGCGGGTTGCCGCCCGAGCATCCCTTTGCCGGCGTGAAGGTAATGCCCGCCGGGCACACTGCGCCGGAGGTCTGGCTGCTCGGCTCATCCGACTACAGCGGCGCGCTCGCGGCGCGGCTCGGGCTGCGCTTCGCATTCGCCCACTTCATCAGCGCGGACGGGGGCGAGACGGTCATGCGGGACTACAAGCGCCGATTCGAGCCGTCGCAGCGCGAGCGGGAGCCGCAGGCGCTGTTGTGCGTATTCGTGATCTGCGCCGAGACCTCGGCGGAGGCCGAGCGCCTCGCGGGAAGCATCGATCTGCGCCGGCTCAACACGGATTACGGAGTCAACGCCCCGGTGCCGAATGAGAAAGAGGTGCGGGCCTATCCCTACACCGAGGCCGACCGCCGGCGCATTGCGCATCACCGCCGCCGGGTCGTGCTCGGCGAGCCCGGGGCGGTCCGCGACCGTCTGCTCGAGCTGCGCGAGCAGTTCCAGGCCGACGAGTTGATGGCGATCACCATCACCGGCGACTACGGCAGCCGGCTGAAATCCTACGAGCTGCTCGCCGCGGCGTTCGAGCTCGCCGGCGCCGGTCAGCGCAAATCCGCCTGATGCGTTATTGTATGGGGCGGAGGGTGCGACAAAGGGGGGCCTGGCGTTTCGGCAGGCTCAATGAAATCAACAAGTTGAGGAGCTGAGAATGAGCAAGCTGATGATGGCGGCCTTGTGTAGCCTGCTGCTGGTGGCGTCACCGTTTGCGCTGGCGCAGGACAAGACAAAGAAGGAACCGACCGAGGCGCAGAAGAAGCAGCAACAGCGGATGGCGGACTGCAACAAGCAAGCGGGCGCGAAGAAGCTCGAAGGCGATGCGCGCAAGAAGTTCATGAGCTCGTGCCTGAGCGGCGACACCGCGGCCAAGGGCCCGACCGAGGCGCAGAAGAAGCAGCAGCAGCGGATGGCGGACTGCAACAAGGAAGCTGGCACGAAGAAGCTCGAAGGCGATGCGCGCAAGAAATTCATGAGCGCTTGCCTGAAGGGCTGATCTCCCGACGCCTCCCGCACTCGTTGCGGGAGCGGGGAGCCGCGGGGCATACTGGGCGACCGGTATGCCCCTTTTCTTGATGCGCACGTTGCGAAACTGCTTGCTCGCGCTGATGGGTGCCACGGCGCCCGCGGCGGCGAGCGCAGCGCAGGCGCAGGGCCAGGATACCTTCGAGCCGCAGCGCAGGCGCATGGTGGAGGAGATCGCCGCGCTCACGCGCGAGACTCGCCACGAGACGGGCCGCGCCAGCCTCTCCGCTCGCGTCATGGACGCGATAGCGAAGGTCCCGCGCCACGAATTCGTGCCCGCGGCCGACTGGCGCAACGCCTACGCCAACCGCCCGCTGCCGATCGGCATGGGCCAGACCATCTCGCAGCCCTTCATCGTTGCGCTGATGACCGACCTCATGGAGGTCAAACCCGGCGACCGGGTGCTCGAGATCGGCACCGGCTCGGGCTACCAGGCGGCGCTGCTGGCGGAGCTCGCCGGCACGGTCTATACCATCGAGATCGTGGAACCGCTCGCGCGCGAGGCCGCGGAGCGCCTGAAGCGGCTCGGCTATCGCAACGTCGAGACCCGGATCGGTGACGGGTACAAGGGCTGGCCCGAGCATGCCCCGTTCGATTCCATCATGGTGACGGCGGCACCGCGCGAGGTGCCGCAGCCGCTGATCGATCAGCTGAAGCCCGGCGGGCGGCTGGTCGTGCCGGTCGGCGGCCAATTGGCGGGGCAGTCGCTGCTCCTCATCGAAAAGCAGCCCGACGGGAGGGTCACCCGCCGCAACATCCTCGGTGTGCGCTTCGTGCCGCTTACCGACAAAGCGGGAAGACAGCAGTAGAATGAACGCGACCGTCGCCGTCGTGGCGACGCCCGCACGTTCAGTAGAAGCGGTAGCGCACGCCGAGCCGCAGGCCCAGGCCCTGGAGCCGCAGCGGACTCGAGCCGCCGAGATCGCCGGTCAGCACGTCGTAGCTCAGTCCCCAGCTCGGTGTCAGCCAGTGCTGCCCGGTGAAGGTCACATGAAGCGGGTAGGGGCTCGTGGGGTCGAATGCCGTGGCGTAGGCTTCCGGCTCCCGGCTCACCGCGAAACCGAACAGGGTGAACTCGCTCAACTGGTAGCCGAAGCGCAACTGGTAGCTGGGCGCATAGCCGGACACCGCGGAGCGGGAAGGCGCGAGGGCATAGCCCGCCGCCGGCGCGGTGTCACCTGGCGCGACGTCGTATACCCGGTACTTGATACCGACGCTCAGTGCCTTGCGGTCTCCCACTGCGGCGCGCACGTCGCCCCCCAGCGTGTATTGGCGCGGGGCAAGGGGGGATTCCGGCGCAAATGCCGTATCGTGGGACGGACCCCAGCTCAGCGAGAAAGTGTCGGGCGCAGATTGCGTGCCGGAGGCGGGCTGCTGCCTGAGCCCCAGTCCGCCCTGTTCATAGGAAAGCCGGGCCTGCGCGGCGCAGGTGAGGGGCAGCAGTCCCGCGGCGGTCAGCGCGAAGGCTGCCAGTGTGAGCCCGAATCGATGCAGCATAGGCGATCCGAATTCAGCGTTCGCGGGCGTGGCGTGTTCCGAGTGCATCCCGTTGCTACAGTTTACTCAATTTTGCACGTTCGGGCATCACGCTGTCGCGGCAGCGCAACAGGCCGTGGCGGTCCGAGGAATTGCTGCCCGCATCCAACTGTACTAGAATAATCCGCCAGCCTGTTTGCGTGGCGCGCTTCCAGGAGGAGGGATCGACCATGAAATATTTTCTTGACTCGCTCGGGTGGACGGTGTTCTGGGGCGTGGTGCTCGCGCTCATCCTCTACAACGTCGTGAAGCACGCTTTGCAATAGGGGGCCGGACATGATGGATTTCATACAGCTCGGCATCGGGCGCTGGCTCCACATTGTGGCCGGCGTGATGTGGATCGGCCTGCTCTATTATTTCAATTTCGTGCAGGTGCCGGCGATGGCGGCCGCCGGCAAGGACAACACGGGGGCGGGCATCACCAAGCACGTCGCGCCGCGCGCGCTCTTCTGGTTTCGCTGGGCGGCGGTGGTCACCTGGCTCGCGGGGGCGCTGCTGCTCGGGAAGAATTTCTTCAACGCGTTCCTGTTCCTGAATCATGCGTTCTACGCGATCGGCGTGGGCGCGTGGCTCGGCACCATCATGCTCTTCAACGTCTGGGTGCTGATCTGGCCCAACCAGCAGAAGATCCTCGGGCTGGTGCAGGCGACGGACGAGGAAAAGGCGAAGGCGCGTCGCGTCGCGTTCCTCGCTTCCCGCACCAACACCCTGCTGTCGATCCCGATGCTGTTCTTCATGGCGGCGGCGGGCCACCAAGGCATCTTCTTCGGCTGATCGCGGCACGCTCCAGCGAAAACGCCCGGGCTCTCCCGGGCGTTTTTCGTTGGGCCTCCCGTCACTTCGCAGGGGGCGCTCGCTCCAGGCCCTCGATCCGGGCGCCCGGCTTGATGCCGCGTTTCGCGAACCATCCCTGGTTGACCTCCAGCGCGAATTTTGCCGGCTTCGCCGCCGCGTGCGTGTCGCGGGTGTGTGGTTTCATGTCGGCGATGTTGATAATCACGCCGCGCTCGTCGAGGAAGGCCACCGACAGCGGAACGTAGGTATTCATCATCCACATGGCGTGCGGCGCGGTTTCCCGGAAGACGAACAGCATGCCGCGGTTTTCCGGCAGGATCCGGCGGTGCATCAGGCCCTGCGTGCGGGTCTCGTCGGTGGCCGCGACTTCCGCCGTCAGCGGGTGGCCGTTGATGACGAGCGCAATCTCGGGCGGCTGCGCGCCGGCCGCGATCGCGTGCGGCGCAAGCGCCGCCGCGGCCAGTAAGCACCCGAAGAGCCGCAATGCAAATTCAGCGCGGCGCACTGCTCACCAGCCATTCCGAGATGGCATTCAGCAGCTCGGTGACCTCGCCGATCGGCGGCAGCACCGTGATTTCCGCCTGGGCGTGCCGGGCGCTCAGGTCCTTCAGCAGGCGCGGCAGATCCTTTTTCAGTTGTCCGCCCTGCGCCAGGAACAGCGGCGCGACGGTAATCCGGTTGTGGCCGTTCCGGACCAACTGGGCCACGCAGTCGCCGAGCGCCGGCTGCATCACCTCGAGAAAGGCAAGCTCTACGGAGAGGTCGGGACGGCGCGCAGCGACCGCCTGGCGGATCGCGCGGAATGGCTCGCTCCACTGCGTGTCACGCACGCCGTGAGCAAACAGTACCAGGGCGGATTTCATCAGCTCCTCATCTCTTGCCCGTGCTGCCGAAGCCGCGCGCGCCGCGATGGCTCGCGTCGAAGTCCTCCACGACCTTGAAGCCGACCTGCACGACCGGGACAACCACCAGCTGGGCCAGGCGCTCCAGGGGATGGATTGTGAACGGGGCGCTGCCTCGGTTCCAGGTGGAGACGAAGATCTGTCCCTGATAATCGGAGTCGATCAGGCCGACGAGGTTCCCCAGCACAATGCCGTGCTTGTGGCCCAGGCCGGAGCGGGGCAGGACCATCGCCGCCAGGCCGGGATCGGCCAGGTGAATGGCAATGCCCGCGGGAATGAGCTCGGCCTGGCCTGGTTCCAGCGCAATTGGCGTGGCGATGCAGGCGCGCAGATCGAGTCCCGCCGAGCCCGGCGTCGCGTATCGCGGCAGCTCCCCGCGCAGGCGCTCGTCCAGGATCCTGACATCGATCGTTCTCAAGATTGCGTCTAGCGGCTTATTCTTTTCCCGCGCGCGCCGTAGAGCTTGACGATGTGAGCGACGAGCTGCCGCGCGACGACTTCCTTGGGCGCCCGGGGAAGCTTGTGGGCGCCCGCGTCGTCGAACAGGGTGAGCTCGTTGTCGTCCGCGCCGATCGCCTGCTGTGCGAGATTCGCGGCGAGCAGCGGCACCTTCTTCGCGCGGCGCTTGGCTTCGGCATGCCGGCGCAGGTTTTCGGTTTCCGCCGCGAAGCCGACGCAAAACGGCGGCCGCGCGCGACTCGCGACCCACGCCAGGATGTCGGGATTCGGCACGAGATCGAGCCGGAGCCTGCTCGCAGTCCGCTTGATCTTCCGGCGGCGCGGGCTGGCGACATGGTAGTCCGAGACTGCCGCCACGCTGATGAAGATATCGGCGTCGGCGACGCGTTTCTTCACCGCCTCGAACATGTCGCGCGCGGAGACGACATCCACGCGCTGCGCGCCGGCGGGCGCGGCGAGGCTGGTCGGCCCCGAGACGAGCGTCACCCGGGCGCCGGCCTCGAGCGCGGCGCGCGCCACCGCGTAGCCCATCTTTCCGGAGCTGCGGTTGGTGAGGCCGCGCACGGCGTCGATGGTCTCGAACGTCGGGCCAGCCGTGATCAGCACGCGCGTCCCGCGCAGCGTCTTCGGGGCGAGAAAGGCCGTCACCGCCTCGGCGATCTCGCGCGCCTCGAGCATGCGGCCCATGCCGACCTCGCCGCACGCCTGGTCGCCGCTCGCGGGCCCGAGGATCGCCACTCCGTCGCGCAGCAGGCGCTCGATATTGCGGCGCGTTGCCGGGTTGTCCCACATCTGGCGGTTCATGGCCGGTGCAACAATCAGCGGGCACTCGCGCGCCAAGCACAACGTCGACAGCAGATCGTCTGCCAGGCCCTGCGCGAGCTTTGCGATGAAATCGGCGGTGGCGGGCGCCACGACGATCGCGTCCCGGCCGCGCGACAGCTCGATATGGGCCATGTGATCGGCGACGCGCGCATCCCACAGGTCGGTGTAGACGGGCTTGCCGGATAGCGCCTGGAATGTGGCGGGCGTGACGAGTCCGCCGGCTGCCTCGGTCATGACCACCTGCACGTCGATGCCGTTGCGCGCGAGCTCGCGCGTCAACTCCGCGGCCTTGTAGGCGGCAATGCCGCCGGTGACGCCGAGCACGACCGATTTGCGCGAGTTGTCAGCCACGTAGCGCTTCAACTTCAAGTACTTAACGGGAGTGTAACTGCAAATGATGCAGCGGGTAAACAGTGAACGGCGATTCGAAGCTATGCGCGCACCTGTGTAAACGGCTTGCGCGGTAACGGCGTTATCCGATCACGAGTCACCGGTTACCCGCCACCCGATTCAAATCAGGAGTCAAGCTGCAATGGCGATTACCGACTGGCCGCTCGACGATCGGCCGCGGGAGAAGCTCCTCAGCAAGGGCGCGGAATCGCTCTCCGACGCCGAGCTGGTGGCGATCTTTCTGCGCACCGGGGTGAGGGGCCGAAGCGCCGTGGACCTCGCGCGCGAGGCGCTGGCCCGCTTCGGCTCGCTCTCCGGGCTGTTCGCGGCGGGGGCGGACGCAGTGACCGCGGTGTCCGGCCTCGGGGCGGCGAAATACGCCCAGCTGCAGGCGGTGCTGGAGATGGCGCGGCGCGCCCTGCGCGAGAAGCTCGACCGCGGCTCCGCATTGAGCTCGCCGCAGGCGGTGCGCGATTACCTGCGCCTCAGACTCCAGGAACTGCCTCATGAGATCTTCGTCGGGGTATTTCTCGACGCGCAGAATCGGGTGCTGGCGGTGGAAGAGCTCTCCCGCGGCACGCTGACCCAGACCAGCGTCTACCCGCGCGAGGTGGTGAAGCGCGCGCTCCACCACAACGCGGCGGCGCTGATCTTTGCGCACAATCACCCCTCGGGCATCGCCGAGCCGAGCCGCTCCGACGAGGCGTTGACGGGCGCGCTCAAGCAGGCGCTTGCGCTGGTAGACGTCAAGGTACTCGACCATTTCGTGGTCGGGGCAGGGGCAGCGATGTCGTTTGCCGAGCGCGGATTGCTTTGAAAGGCATTGGATCAGGTTTAATATCGGAGGCTGTCAGGGAGGAAGGGATGGGGATATCCCTTTCGGCTCATCTTGCAACCGGGAGCGCTCGCCATGCACTACAAACACATCCTATTGCCCCTTGATGGTTCCGAGCCGTCGCGCAAGGCGGAGAAGGAATGCATCGCATTTGCCAAGTCCACCGGAGCCAAAGTGACCGCGATCCACGTGGTATCCCACTTTCACCTGCATTACCAGCCCTGGGCCACGCCCAAGTCGATACACACGAAGATCGAAGGCGAGCACGAAGAGGAGGCCAAGGAGGCCGCCCAGAAGATGGTTTCCGCATTTGTGACGCGCGCGAAGCAAGCGGGGGTCGCATGCGACGCCGCGGTTGTCGTGGGGGATTATCCGTACGAGGAAATCATCAGCAACGCCGAGAATCGCAAGTGCGACCTGATCATGATGGCCTCGCACGGACGCCGGGGCATCGATGCCGTGCTGCTCGGCAGCGAAACCACGAAGGTGCTGACGCACAGCAAGATCCCGGTTCTGGTCGTACGGTAGCCGCGCCACTGACCACGCCCGCGGCCGCTTTCGGATCGCGGCTTGAGCCGAGGGCGTAAAGCCTGTAGAATCCGCGCCTTTCGAGATTCCCGGAGCCTCACAATATGTCGCGTGTTTGCCAGGTCACGGGCAAGAAGCCGATGCTGGGTCACAACGTGTCCCACGCCAACAACAAGACGCGGCGGCGCTTTCTGCCGAACCTGCAATATCGCCGCTTCTGGGTCGAGGCCGAGAACCGCTGGGTGAGCCTGCGCGTCTCGCAGGCGGGGCTGCGCACCATCGATCGCAAGGGAATCGAGGCCGTGCTCGCCGAAATACGCGCGCGCGGCGAGGAAATCTGAGGAGCCTCTCATGCGCGAAAAGATCAAGCTCGAGTCCACCGCCGGCACCGGCCACTTCTACACCACCACAAAGAACAAGCGCACCACCCCGGACAAGATGGAGATCAAGAAATACGATCCGGTGGTGCGCAAGCACGTGATCTACAAGGAAACAAAGATCAAGTAACGCAGACGCCGGCGAAGGCCGTTCGAGCGGACGCGGCCGCGCCGCTCAACGGCAGAATCGAGCCCCAGAAGACAAAAAGCCCGCCATTCGGCGGGCTTTTTTCGTTTGGTGTGGTCCGGCGGTCAGGCGTAGCAGCGCAGCCGGCGGCTGAATTCCTGCAGGGCGATGATGCCGCTCGACTCCGCGCGCGCGCACCAGTCTTCGAGCTGGCGCACCAGCTGCTCCTTGGAGGCATTCGAGCGCTGCCACAGCGCGGCGAGCTCCTCGCGCATGGTGTAGACGGTGGCGAGCACCTTGCTCTTGCTCAGGGCGTCGTCCACCTTGACGCGTTCGATTGCCGGGACCAGCTTGGCGTTCCAGTGGAGCATGCGCTTGATCGCGTCGACATCCACCCGCACCGCGCGGGTCCGGAGATCGCGGATCTCCTCAGCGCAGGTCCGGCGCAGCGACTTCGCGTACTTGTGGAGCACTTCGTAGCGGTGCGTGATGACCGCCTGCACGGTCGCGAGATCACAGTGCGTCTTGGCGGCATCAAGTTTCAGCTCGGGCGCGACCTTCTTGACCTGCGCCAGGCCGACCCGGGCGAGCACGCGGATGTACTGCCAGCCGAGGTCGAATTCGTACCAGCGGATCGAGAAGCGCGCGGAGGTCGGGTAGGCATGGTGGTTGTTATGCAGCTCCTCGCCGCCGATGAGCGCTCCCCACGGGACGATGTTGGTGCTGGTGTCCTCCGGCTGGAACGTCCGGTAGCCCCAGTAGTGGCCGATGCCGTTGATAACGCCGGCCGCGAAGAGCGGTATCCACGCCATCTGCACGGCCCAGATGGTTATGCCGATGAAACCGAACAGCGCAAAATTGACCAGGAACAGGGTGGTTACGCCCAGACTGTCGCGCCGGGTGTAGACATTGCGCTCCATCCAGTCATCCGGCGTGCCGGCGCCGTAGCGGTCGAGTGTTTCCTGGTTGTGCGATTCCACGCGGTAGAGTTCGGCGCCCTCCCACAGCACCTTCTTGATGCCGTAGATCTGCGGGCTGTGCGGATCTTCCACGGTTTCGACTTTTGCATGGTGCTTGCGATGGATCGCCGCCCACTCCTTCGTGACCATGCCGGTGGTGAGCCACAACCAGAAACGGAAGAAATGGCTGATGGCGGGGTGCAGGTCGAGCGCCCGGTGCGCCTGGCAGCGATGCAGGTAGATGGTGACGGCGGCAATCGTGATGTGGGTGACGACGAGCGTATACGCTACGTATCCCCACCAAGGCAGGTCCAGAACCCCTGTGAACATAATCCTCCCGAGCGGATATCCGCTTCGTTATGCTGCCGCTCGGCAGTCTACAGAAGTTCAGGCTTCCGGCATAGCAAAAGGAGCACGTTCCGGGCCAGTCCTAAGCGGCAGCGCCATGATTCGGAAGCATTTTTCCGAAACGCCGTCGTGCGGCGCAGCTATCTAAGACCGGGCTGCGCTGGCTTCGTTCCAGGTTTTCGCTGCATTGCAGCGGCAAAAAAACCGTCTGTGCCATGCAAATGCGGCAGGAGGCGGAGTTGCTCGCCCGTTTCCAGGACGATTCCCTGCTGTGCGAGCAGCTCCTGGCAGTTGAGCATTCCAAAGTCGTCCCGTTCCGCGAGGAACGCGGCGACGACGTTCTCATTCTCCTCCTCGAGCAGGCTGCACGTCGCGTAGACCAGCCGCCCGCCCGGCTTCACGAGGTTCGCCGCCGCGCGCAGGATCGCGGCCTGCTTGCGGCTCAATTCCTCGAGCGATTGCGGCGATTGGCGCCACTTCAGGTCCGGATTGCGGCGCAGCGTGCCGAGCCCGGTGCACGGGGCGTCGACCAGCACGCGGTCGATTTTCCCGGCGAGGCGCTTTACGCGGATGTCATTTTCGCTGCGGATCGGCTGCGGATACAGGTTGGAGAGCCCCGAGCGCTTCAGCCGGGGCTTCAGGCGGGCGAGCCGCGCCGCGGAAGTGTCGAAAGCGTAGATGCGGCCGTGCGAGTGCATCAGGGCGCCGAGGAGGAGGCTCTTGCCGCCGGAACCGGCGCAGAAGTCCACCACGAGGTCGTGGCGCCGGGGCGCGAGAAGGTAGCCGAGTAGCTGGCTGCCTTCGTCCTGCACCTCGATGGCGCCCGCGAGGAACAGCGGGTGGCGGTTGATCGAGGGCCTGCCCCTGACGCGCAAGCCGACCGGCGAGTAGGGCGTCGGCTCGGCGGCCACGGCGTCGATCGCAAGCCCCTGCCGCACCGCCTCGCGCTCGGCGACGAGCGTGTTGACGCGCAAATCGAGCGGCGCGGGCTCGTTCAACGCCCGCGCGAGCGCGGCGATTTCCTCCTCCGAAAGGCGGGAGCGGAGCCGATCGACGATCCAGTCCGGCAGCTCGGCGCGCAGCGCGAGCGGCAGGTTCTCGAGCGGCTGCGCCTTGACTCGGGCCAGCCACGCCTGCTCCTCCTCGCTCGTGGCGACCGCGAGCTCACGGACGCTCAAGCCCCCCAGTCGCGCGAGCCACGCCAGCAGCATGCGCCGCGGCGAGTCGCCCGGGGCGAGGGTGTCCACCGTGCGCTTGCGGCGCAGCACCCCGTAGACGGCTTCGGCGACGAACGCCCGGTCCCGGCTGCCCAGCGCGTGGCGGGCGCGGAAAAAATCGTGCAGCACCGCGTCCGCGGGCCGCTCGAACTTCAGGACGAGCTGGAGCGCCTCGGTCGCCGCCTCGAGCTGGCTGCGAGTGATCGCCACTATTCGTCGCTGACGCGGATCTCGTTCACCATCTGCTCGCCGGAGAAATTGCCCTTTCGGTCGTAGTGGCGGATTCGCACCGGCAGGTAGCGGTAGTCGGCGGCGAGCCAGATCTCGAGGCTTCCTTCCCCCGGCCGCGGTCTCTGCCGGATCGGCAGCGTCCGCAGCGTGCCGAGCGGGGTCTCGATGCTCTCCTCCGCGGACACCTCGATATCGTAGGTTTCGAAGCGCGAGCCGCTCGCGATCGGCACCCGGTAGCGCCCGGGGACGGGCGGCGCGAGGACGTACTGGAAGATGAAGCTGACAAGATCCTGCGCGTCCGCCGGCAGCGGCGCGCTCTTCGGGTTGCGCGCGTAGCCGTAGCTCAGACTCCCCGCGCCCCAGTCGAATCGCGCTTGCGACACCTCGTTCTTGCCGCGCCGCAGGCGGCTTGCCTCGAACAGCTCGGGCTGCATGCCGCGCCGCGTGATTTTCCCGCGGCTCACGTAGCGCAGGCGCTGGGGCCACAGCAGCTCCAGAAGTCCCGTCGACTCGGCGGTGCTCGCGAGCAGATAGGCACCGTCCTGCGCTTCCCACGTCTGCACGACGTTGCCCACGAGGGTCCGTTCTTCGCCGTAGTAGATCGAGTAGGTGATGCGGCCCCTGCGCGGCAGGCCGTGCGCGGTCGTGGCGTCGGAGACGGTCTCGGCGGCGAGCGCAAGCTGCTGCGGCGGTTCCGGCGTGGCCGCATCCTCGGCCGCGACTTCTGCCATGTCCTCGTCGTCCAGGGCGTCCGGAAGGGCGAGCGGGCCCGCGGCCGCTGCCGTTTCCGGAAGCGGAACCGGAACCGGGGCCGGGGCGGCGCGCCGGGGCGTCCGCGCCTTCGGCTTCGGGGCCGCCGGCTTGAGCTCCGGCAACGGCGCAAGCCGCGCCTGGAGCAGCCGCGGCTCGTCCGGCCCCTGCGGCAGCGGCAGCCAGTCGCCCGACATCACGGCCAGGTGGAAAGCAAGGGAAAGCGCACCCGCGAGGGCGAGGCGCGCGCGTGTCGTCACGGCTTGATCTCGAGTCGGGTCATGACCTGCTCGTAGCGAGCGCCCTTGTCGTCCAGGATCAGCAGCTTTATCGGCAGGTAGTGGTGCTGCGGCGCGAGCCAGACCTCGACGCCGTCCTCGTTGGGCAGGTGCTGCCTGACGAGGTGCACGGTGGTCATGCGGCCGAGCGGCGTTTCGATCTCGACGCCGGTGCGCACGGCATAGCTGTGCTGCTCCAGCTTGCGGCCATTCGTGCGCGTGAGATGCAGGAGCTGCGGCTGGTCGGGCGCGAGAAACATGAACTGGTACATGATTGAAAGCTGGTCCTGGGTGCCGGGAGGCAGCGGCAGGATCTCGTTACGGTCCCTGCGCGCGACCGTGAGCCGCTCGGCCTCCCAGTCGAATTCCGCGTGCACCCGCCGCGGATCGTCGCTGCCGCGCCCGCCCTCGAAGAGCTGCGGCAGCAACCCGGCGTCGGTGCGCCGGCCGCTGCTCGTCGCCCGCAAGGGGCGCGGCGCGATCAGCGCGAGCGGTCCGACGGCGCGGCTCTCGCTCACGATCCGGTACTGGCCGTCCCTCGCCTCGAAAGTCTCGTTCTGGACGGCGACGCGCGTGCCGTTCCAGAAGACTTCGTAGCGTGCGGAGACGGCTTGCGGGGCGCCGGACGCGGCCGCGCCGCAGGTGCCCGCCGATACCGCGAGCACCGCGGCCACGCCGAGCGCGCGCATCCTGTCCATATCCGCTCAGCGCGCCTCGAGCGGGGGCGCGGTCAGCGCGCCATCCGCCGCGCGCGACGATGCCACCGTGACGCCGCCGTCGCGGGCGATGCGCAGCCGCCCCTCGCAGAACCAGCGTATCGCCTGCGGGTAGATGCGGTGCTCCTGCGCAAGGACGCGCGCAGCCAGCCGCTCCTCGGTATCGCCGGCCTCCACCGGCACCGCCGCCTGCACGACGATCGGCCCGCTGTCGAGCGCGGGGGTGACGAAATGCACCGTGCACCCGTGTATGCGCACTCCGGCTTGGAGCGCGCGACGGTGCGTGTCGAGCCCCGGGAATGCGGGAAGCAGCGAGGGATGGATGTTCATGATGCGGCCTTCGTAGCGCTCGACGAAGGGCGCGGTCAGGATGCGCGTGAAGCCCGCCAGCACGACGAGGTCGGGACGGTGGCGGTCGATTTCGGCGGCGAGCGCCGCCTCGAACGCGGCGCGGTCGGGGAACGCGTGGTGGTCGATTACCGTGGTCGCGATGCCGCGCTGGCCGGCAGCATCGAGGCCGCGCGCCTTGGGGTTGTTGCTGATGACGGCAGCGACGCGCGCCGGAAGCCGCGCATCGAGCACCGCCTCCATGTTGCTGCCGCGCCCGGAGATGAGGATGACCAGGGTCTTGTCAGCCACGGGTCATTAGACAATGGTGACCTGCGGGCCGTTCTTCCGGCGCCGCTCGATGCGACCGATGCGCCAGGCGGTTTCGCCCGCGGCCGTGAGCGCCTTCACCGCTCTCGCGGCGTTCGCGGGAGCGACCACCGCGGCCATGCCGATGCCGCAATTGAACACGCGGTAGAGCTCGGCATCCTCGATGCCGCCTTGCTCCCGCAGCCATTCGAACAGCGGCGGCAGCCTCCACGCCGCGCGCTCGATGCGCGCCGCGAGCCCCGCGGGCAGCATGCGCGGGACATTTTCCACGATCCCGCCTCCCGTGATGTGGGCGAGGCCCTTGACGGCGATGTTCCTGATCAATTTCAGGACCGGTTTCACATAGATCCGGGTGGGCTCGAGCATGACTTCGCCTAACGCGCGACCCTGGAATTTCGCCGACAGGTCCACGCCGTTAGCCGAGATGATCCTGCGGATCAGCGAGTAGCCATTGGAATGCGCGCCGCTCGATGCGAGCCCCAGAACGATGTCGCCTTCGGCGATGCCGGACCCGTCGATGATGCGGCTCTTCTCGACGACGCCCACCGCGAATCCCGCGAGATCGTACTCGCCGGCGGCGTACATGCCCGGCATTTCCGCGGTCTCGCCGCCGATCAGCGCGCAGCCCGCCTGCCTGCAGCCGGCGGCGATGCCCTTGACGACCTCGGTCGCGGTCGCAACATCGAGCCGGCCGCACGCGTAGTAGTCGAGGAAGAACAGCGGCTCGGCGCCGTGCGTGAGGATGTCGTTCACGCTCATCGCCACGAGATCGATCCCGATGGACGCATGGCGCTTCAGCTCGAACGCGAGCTTGAGCTTCGTTCCCACCCCGTCGGTGCCGGCGACCAGCACCGGCTCGCGGTAGCGCCTGCGGGCGATCTCGAACAGCGCGCCGAATCCCCCGATTCCGGCGAGCACTTCCCTGCGCAATGTCTTCTTCGCGAACGGCTTGATGTTCTCGACCAGGCGGTCCCCGGCGTCGATGTCCACGCCGGCGTCGCGGTAGGTCAGGGGAGCGGCGGGCTTATTCAAACGGCGATCTCGAGTGGGAACCGATGTCGGGAGCGGCCGGTTTTTGGGCTAAGATATGCGCCTCACGGCCGCCACCCCGTCCTGCACGCGCTCTCCGTTATTCACGGCAGGCGAATTTTACCGTAATGAGACAGCTCACGCTCGATTTCGCCCGCACGCTGCAGCCCACGCTCGATAATTTCATCGCCGGGGCGAACGGCGAGCTGCTCCAGAACCTGCGGCAACTCGCGGCGAGAAGCGCGCGCGAGCGCTTCATTTTCGTGTGGGGCGGGCCCGGAAGCGGCCGAAGTCACCTGCTGAAGGCGACTGTCGCCGAGCTGCAGCGGGAAGGGGCGGCCGCCTGCTACCTCGCCTGCTCCGCGGGGCTCGAGATTGCGTCCGGCCTCGAGCGCGTGGAGTGCGTCGCGCTCGACGACGTAGACCGGCTCGACGACGCGGGTCAGCTCGCGGCGTTCGACCTCTACAACGCGCTTCGCGAGCGCGGCGGGGCGCTGCTCGCCGCCGCCGCCGCGCCGCCGGCGCAGCTGAAGCTGCGCGAGGATCTGGCGACCCGGCTTGCCTGGGGGCTCGTCTATCAGGTGCACGCGTTGACCGACGAAGCCAAGGCGCAAGCGCTCGCCGACCGCGCCGCGAGCCGCGGGTTCCGGCTCGCGCCGGAGGTGTCCGATTTCCTGTTGACGCGCGCGAGCCGCGACCTGCCCACGCTGCTCGCCACGCTCGACGCGCTCGACCGCTACTCGCTGGAGACCCGGCGCCCGGTCACGGTGCCGCTCGCGCGCGAGCTGCTGCACGACGCCGTACGGCCGGATGCGGGGTCGAGGCGGCAGCAGGACGCGGCGGCGGGGGCGGGCGATTGAGCCGGCGGCTGGTCCTTTTCGATCTGGACAATACGCTCCTCGCAGGCGACAGCGATTTCGAGTGGGCACAGTTCCTGATCGAGCAGGGCGTGCTCGACCGCGAGGTCTACGAGGCGCGCAACCAGCGCTTTTACGATGACTACAAGGCGGGCACGCTCGATATCCACGCGTTTCTCGATTTCCAGCTGAAGCCGCTGTCACGCCACCCGCGGGCGCAGCTCGACGCCTGGCACCGCGTGTACCTGGAGCGCAGGATCCGGCCGCTGATCCGGGACAAGGCGCGCGCGCTCGTCGAACGCCACCGCGACGACCTGCGGGTCATCATCACGGCGACCAACCGCTTTGTCACCGCGCCGATCGCGCGCGAATTCGGGATCGCGGAGCTGATCGCGACCGAGCCCGAGCAGCGGGACGGCGAATTTACCGGGGCCGTCAACGGCGTGCCGTGCTTCCGCGAGGGCAAGCTCGCGCGGCTGGAAGCCTGGCTCGCCGGTCGGGGCAGCTCGCTCGCGGCGTGTCCCGAATCCTGGTTCTACAGCGACTCGTTGAACGACCTGCCGTTGCTCGAGCGCGTCACGCACCCCGTCGCGGTGGACCCGGACGGGACGCTGCGGGCGCACGCCAAGCGCAGCGGCTGGCCGATCATCACTCTCGAGTAACGTGCCATGATCAGGCGGTTCCTGGGCAGGGTCTTCTCCGGGCAGCTGTTCGGCCCGGCGCAGCCGAAGATTCTCGCGCACGGCGCGCACGGCGTCCGCCGCGACGCCATCAGCCCGTGCGCGCTGCGCACGACCCAGACGCTGCAGCGCCACGGTTTCGCGGCATTCGTCGTCGGCGGCGCGGTGCGCGATCTCCTGCTCGGGCGCCGGCCCAAGGATTTCGACATCGCGACCAGCGCGACGCCCGAGGAGGTGCGCGGCCTGTTCCGCCGCTCGCGCGTCATCGGACGGCGCTTCCGCCTGGTGCACGTGATGTGCGGGCCGGAGGTCGTGGAGGTATCCACGTTCCGCGGCTCGAACCCGGTGGAGGAAGCCGGGGAGCGCGTCGCAGACGAGCACGGTCGGATACTGCGCGACAACGTCTTCGGCACCCAGGAGCAGGACGCGACGCGCCGCGACTTCACCATCAACGCGCTGTTCTACGATCCCTCCTCGCAGGAGATCTGGGACTATCACGGCGGCGTGCCCGATCTCCTGAAGCGGCGGCTGCGCATGATCGGCGACCCGGAGAAGCGCTACCGCGAGGATCCCATCCGGATGGTGCGCGCCGTGCGGCTCGCATCCAGCCGCGGGCTCGAGATCGACGCGGCGACCCGCCGGCCGATCCGCCGGCTCGCGGGGCTCCTCGCGCACGTCCCGCCCTCGCGCCTGCTCGACGAGATGCTGAAGCTGCTGCTTTCCGGCCACGCCGCGGAGGGCGTCACGCAGCTCCGCAAGGAAGGGCTGCACCACGGCGTGCTGCCGCTGCTCGATGCCGCCATGGGCCGCGCCGCAGGGGAGCGCTTCGTCATCGCCGCCCTCGAGGCGACGGACGAGCGCGTCCGGGCGGGCAAGCCGGTGATGCCGGGGTTCCTGTTCGCGGCGCTGTTGTGGCCCGAGGTCCTCGCCGAGTGGAAGGTGCTGGAGGAGAAGGGCGGGCCGCCGATCCCCGCGCTCTACCAGGCGATGGACCACGTCATGCGGGCCCAGGCGGGGAAGCTCGCGATTCCGCATCGTCATGCCGCCGACATGCGCGAGATCTGGGCGATGCAGCCGCGTTTCCTGCAGCGCGCCGGAAAGCGCCCGTATCGCCTCCTCGAGCACCCGCGGTTCCGCGCCGGCTACGATTTCCTGCGGCTGCGCTGCGAGAGCGGCGAGCTCGACCCCGCGCTCGGAGCGTGGTGGGAACGCTTCCAGCACGCGGGCGAGGCCGAGCGCGCGCAGTTGCTGACCGGAGAGGTCGGACCGCGCAAACGCCGCCGCCGCCGCAGGCGAGGACCGCACGGCGGGGGCGGCGCGCCGGGACAACACGGTGCGCCACCCGCCGAAGCATGAGGGCGGAAGGATGACGCCCGTCACCCGTCGCTCCTCGCTTGTAACCGCCTTTGTGGCGCTGGGCAGCAATCTCGACGACCCGCCGGCGCAAATTCGCCGTGCCCTGCTCGCGCTCGCTGCTTTGCCAGAGACCCGGCTCGTGCGCCGTTCCTCGCTCTATCGCAATCCCCCGTCGGGCTACCCCGACCAGCCGGATTTCGTCAACGCGGTGGCGGAAATCGAGACCCGGCTCGCGGCGCGCGAGCTGCTCGAGCGCCTTCTGGAAATCGAGCGCGTCCACGGCCGCGTGCGCGGCGTTCTCAACGGCCCGCGCACCCTGGACCTCGACCTGCTGCTCTACGGCGGGCGGACCCTGCGCGAGGCCGGCCTTGCCGTTCCGCATCCGCGCATGCTCGATCGCGCCTTCGTGCTGGTGCCCCTTGTGGAAATTGCGCCGGATGCGGTGGTGCCGGGCGGGGGGCGCGTCGCCGACCTCGTGCGCAACGTTGACGGCTCGGGCATGATCAAGCTTCCTGAACCATGACCGCGAAGCTGCCGGACAGGTACCGCTACATCGTCGTCGAGGGCCCCGTCGGCGCGGGCAAGACGAGCCTCGCGCGCGTGCTGGGCGAGCGCACGGGGGGCATGGCTCTCCTCGAGGACCCCGACGCCAATCCGTTTCTGCCCGGCTTCTACCAGGATCGGGCGCGCTATGCGCTGCCGGCGCAGCTCTATTTCCTGTTCCAGCGCGCCGCCCAGGTGCGCGGGCTCTCGCAGCCGGATCTTTTCGCGGGTCTCACCGTGGCGGATTTCATGATCGACAAGGACGCGCTCTTCGCGCGGCTCACCCTGGGCGACGACGAGTTCGCGCTCTACCGCCAGGTCTGGACGCAGTTGAGGCCGCAGGCGCCGACGCCCGATCTCGTGATCTACCTGCAGGCCTCGCCCGCCACGCTGGTCGAGCGCGTGCGCCGCCGCGGGGTCGCCTACGAGCGCAACATCCCCGACGAGTACCTGGTCGAGCTCGCGGAGACCTACGCGCGGTTCTTCTACCAGTACGACGCCGCGCCGGTACTGACGGTCAACTCCGAAAACCTGAATTTTGTTGATCAGCCGGCCGATCTTGATTTATTGTTGCAGCGCGTTATCGCGATGCGGGGCCCGCGCGAGTTCTTCAGCCTGGGCTGAGACGGTTTTTTGGCGGCGACAGGGGTGCCTATGCGGGTCACGCTCACCACGTTGCAGAAGATGGCGCAGGAGGGCAGCCGGATCGCGATGCTCACCTGCTACGACGCGAGCTTCGCCGCCGTGCTCGAGGAGGCGGGCGTCGATTCGCTCCTCGTCGGGGACTCGCTCGGCAACGTGCTGCAGGGGCACGAGTCCACCCTTCCCGTGACCCTGCGCGACATGGTCTATCACACCCAGTGCGTTGCGCGCGGCTCGAAGCGCGCGTTCATCATCGGCGACATGCCGTTCGCGAGCTTCCAGGTCTCGCCCCAGGATGCATTCCACAACGCGGCGGAGCTCATGGCCGCTGGCGCCCACATGGTGAAGATCGAGGGGGGCAGGCCGATGCTGGACACGATCGAGTTTCTCACCGATCGCGGCATACCGGTGTGCGGTCACCTTGGCCTGACCCCGCAGTCGGTGCACGCGCTCGGCGGCTACCGGGTCCAGGGGCGGAGCGAGGACGCGGGCCAGCAGCTGCTCAAGGAGGCGAAGCTGCTCGAGCAGTCCGGCGCCGGCATGGTCGTGCTGGAGGCGATTCCCGCGGCGCTTGCGGCCGCGGTCACGGAAGCGCTGACGATTCCGACCATCGGCATCGGCGCGGGCGTGGACTGCTCGGGGCAGGTGCTGGTGCTGCACGACATGCTCGACGTCTATCCCGGCCGCAAGGCGAAGTTCGTCAAGAACTTCATGCGCGCCACGGGCACGATCCAGGGCGCGGTCGAGTTGTACGTGAAGGAAGTGAAGGCCCGGACGTTCCCCGGCCCCGAGCACTCGTTCTAGTGGACGTCATCCATTCCGCCGCTGATCTGCGGGCGCGCCTGCAGCGCGTGCCGAACAACGTGTTCGTGCCGACCATGGGCAACCTGCACGATGGCCACATTCAGTTGATCAATATCGCCAAGCCGCGCGCGGCGTGCACGGTGGTCAGCATTTTCGTCAACCGCCTGCAGTTCGGCCCGCGCGAGGACTTCGACCGCTATCCGCGCACCGTGGAGGCCGACCGCGCGCGCCTCAAAGCGGCGGGCGTGGATGTCGTGTTCGAGCCGGACGAGAGGGAGATCTACCCCGAGCGGCAGACCTTCGTGGTCGAGCCCTCGGACCTGCAGTACATCCTGGAGGGCGCGCACCGGCCCGGACATTTCCGGGGCGTCGCGACGGTCGTGCTCAAGCTCTTCAACCTGGTGATGCCGCACTCGGCGATCTTCGGCAAGAAGGATTACCAGCAGTACCTCGTGCTGCGCGACATGGTGAAGCAGTTCGCGCTTCCGATCGAGATCATCCCTGCCGAAACCGTGCGCGCGGAAGACGGGCTGGCTCTCTCGTCACGCAACGCCTATCTCTCCGCGGCGGAGCGCAAGGAAGCGCCGAGGCTCTACGGCGTGCTGAGGAGGGCCCGGGAGGAGATCGAACGGGGCGCACGCGATTTCCAGCGCATCGACCAGCAGTCGATGGCCGAACTGTCGGGCCATGGCTGGCAGCCGGATTACGTCGCCGTGCGCCGCCAGGCGGACCTGCGGCAGCCCACGGAACGCGATCGCGATCTGGTCATCGTCGCCGCCGCGCGGCTGGGCCGCACGCGGCTGATCGACAATGTCGAGGTGACCCTGCGCTGAAGAATCCGGCCCCCAGCCTAAATCGCGGTTTGCCCGAACCGATGTGCTGCGGGATACGCCATCCGGTAGCGGATGGTGCCGGGAGAGAGAATCGAACTCTCATGGTGTCGCCACCGCGGGATTTTGAGTCCCGTGCGTCTACCAATTCCGCCATCCCGGCCGTGAGGGTGGATTATCCCCGATTCCCTGTTGATCTACATCAAGTAGCCGTTCCGGATTCACGGTAAGAATGTCGCGGCAGATCGATCAATCGGAGGCGACAATGAAAAAGCTCCTGTTCGTGTTGTTGGGTCTTGGCGGACTGCTGGCAAGCGGCACCCCATGGGCGGCCGAGCCCGCGAAGATCAAGGTTGGGATCCTGCTTCCCCTCACGGGAACGTTCGCCGCGGTGGCGGAGACCCAGAAGGAGGGCGCCTTGCTGGCGGTTGACGTCATCAACAAGCGCGGAGGGCTCGACATGCCCGGCGGGCGCGTGATGGTGGAAGGCGTCGTCGGCGACGACGAGGCCAAGCAGGACATCGGCGTGCGGCGCTACCGCTACATGGTTTCGGAAGGCGTCAAAGGCCTGGGCGGCCAGACCTGGGCGCCGCTCGCGTACGCCATCAATGCCATGGTGAGCAAGGAGCCCATGCCTTATTTCCCGGTCTGCGTGATGGCCAAGGAAGCGTTTCAGAAAGGCAAGCTCGCGGATTCCACCTTTGCCACCGCCTATAGTCCGTGGTCGGTAGGCTACATGGCGGGTCAGGCGGCGATCAAGACGCTGGGCAAGAAGCGGATCTTCTTCCTGGCCCGCGCCGACAGCTGGGGCTGGGACATGCGGGACGGCGCCACGGCGGCGGCCAAGGAGTACGGCGCCGAGATCGTCGGCTACGACGAGGTCTCGCTGGGAACCAGCGACTTCACCACCGTGCTGCAGAAAGTCCGCACCGCGAAGCCCGATGTGTTTATCGCCGCCCAGTTCGCGGCCGATGCCGTCGCCTTGCTGAAGCAGGTCCACCAGATGGGGCTCGGCAAGGAAATGACGATCTTCAACGCCTTCATCACGAATGTCGTCGCCAAGGGCCTGCCCCCGGAAGCGCTCGAGGGCGTGTATGCCATGCACTATTTCTACTACGACCTCGCCGGCTTTCCCGACAAGGAAGTGGTGAAGAGCGCAGCGGAATTCACCAAGCTGTACCAAAGCAAGTACAAGAGGCCGCCGGACGCCTACGCCACGATCGCCTATGTCGCGTACATGGAAATGTTCCGGGGCTTCGAGGCGGCCAAGTCGTTCGATCCGCAGAAGGTGTCCGCGGCCCTGATGGCGAACAACGGCCAGTTCAACTCGGTGAAGGGACCCGCGAGCTGGCGTCAGGATCATTCGGCCGTATACAAGCACGCCGCGTTCCTGGTGAAGGGCAAAGGCCCCAAGGATCAGAAGCACGAGTGGGATCTCTTCACGGTCATGGGCTCGGTGGGCGGCGAGACGGTGATGCCGACGTTGGCGTCCCTCGGCTACTAGGGCGGGCGTCTGTCGCACAGCTAACCCGGAACGCGCTCCGGTGAGGGTCTTCATCCCGCACCGGGGCGGGGCCGGGGCCGAGCGGAGGGTTGATCGTGGGCGGCGCGGTGGGCGCGGAGATCATCCAGGCCAGGGGGGTCACGAAGCGCTTTGGCGCGCAGGCCGCCGTTGACCGGGTCGATTACTCGCTGCGCGAGAACGAGGTCGCCGGCATCATCGGCTCGAATGGCGCCGGCAAGACCACGTTCTTCAACCTGCTGACGGGGTATTACGCGCCCGACGAGGGCACGATCCTGCACAAGGGCGCGGACATCACGCGCATGACGCCCCAGCAGAGGGTCGCGCGGGGCTTGATGCGCACCTTCCAGCTCACGTCCACGTTCGACAACCTGAGCGTGACCGACAACCTGGTGCTCGTGTTCTTCAGGGCGCACCGCAAGCCGGCACTGCTGGATCTGGTCTTCAACACGTGCAAGCGATACCGGCAGGAGCCCCGGATCGCGGCGATTCTGGATACCTTCGATCTCCAGCAGGTGCGCGACCGGCAGGTCCGGAATCTCAGCCTGGGGGAGAAACGGCGCCTGGAAATCGCGATGGCGGTGCTGGCCGAGCCGGAAGTGCTGCTGCTCGACGAGCCGCTGGCAGGGCTCGCCGAATCGGAAATCCGGAGCGTGCTCGACGTGCTGGGCAAGCACGTCGGCCGGCGCACGATCCTGATCGTGGAGCACAAGATCTCGCAGGTGAAGGATTTCGTGCAGCGGCTCACCGTCATGCACGAAGGCCGGATCATCGCGGACGGCAGCTACGAGGAATGCCTGCGGCATCCCGAGGTGAGAAGAAGCTATTGGCAGATCGACTCCTCCGCGGAGGGCAGCGGACATGCCTCCTGAGCGCAGCGCCGCCACCGCGAATCACGAGATACTGGCCGTGAAAGGCCTCAACGTGTCGTACGGGGCGTCGAAGGTCCTGTTCGATGTCGGCCTGAGCGTGAGGCCGAGTGAGATCGTCGCTTGCGTGGGCCGCAACGGCGCGGGCAAGAGCACGCTGCTCAAGACCATCGCCGGATTTCTGAAGCCGGATTCGGGGTCGATCCGGTCCGGGCAGACCAGCCTCGCCGGCCTGAAGTCCTACGAGATTGCGCGCATGGGGATCAAGTACGTGCCGCAGGACAAGAAGGTGTTCTCCGATCTGACGGTCCGGGAAAATCTGGAGCTCGGCAGCTACGCCAGCAAGGATTACGACTGGGACCGCATTACCGGCTATTTTCCCAGGCTCAAGCAGCTGATGGACCGCAAGGGGGGGTATCTGAGCGGCGGCGAGCGCCAGATGCTGATGATCGGACGCGCCCTGCTGGGCCGCCCGCAAGCGCTCCTGGTCGACGAGCCGGCCGAGGGGCTCGCCCCGAGCATCGTGTCGCACCTGCGGGAGGTGCTGCGGGAACTGAGCGCCCACACGGCGCTGGTGCTCGTGGAGCAGAACCTGCCTCTGGTCTGCGCGATCGCGAGCAGGGTCTACGCGCTCAAGGAAGGCCGCGTCGTGGCCGAGCTGGCGGACCGCGAGTCCATCCGGCCGGATGTGTGTGAACGGTACCTCTAGCGACTACGGTGTGAGCCTGATGAACGCATTGCGATGGTGGTGGGGCATCCTGCTTGCGTTTTCGCTGCTCGCGGCGTCGCGGCTCGTGGCGCCGTTGCCGTTCGTGAACGAGGTGATCATCTTCTCGATCTACACCATGGGCTGCAATTTCCTCCTCGGGCGCGTGGGGTTCATCTCGTTCGGGCAGCCGGCCTACCTGGCGGCGGGCGCCTACGGGACCGCTTTTTACCTCTTCTATTTTGGTACCGACCCCTATGTCGGCATCCTGGTGGGCGTCCTCTCCGGGCTCGCCGTGTCCGCCATCGTCGGTCCGCTGTTCGTGCGGCTGCGCAGCGACTACTTCGCGCTGGTCAACCTGGCGCTGGCGGTGATCATCTATTACCTGATGCAGAAGGTCCTCGCCGACATCACCAAGGGCGACAACGGCCTCTGGTTTCTCACGCGGATCGCCTCGAACCCGGTGCTCGACCTCGGCAAGCCCGGCCAGTTCTTCATCTTCGCGATACTGGTCGCGGCCGCCGTGTGGGCGCTCTACAAGTATCTCGACGACTCGATCTTTGGCGCCTGCTGCCTCGCGACCAAACTCAACGAGGACAAGCTCGAATTCATCGGCTACAGCAATTACCGCGTGCGCCTGCTCGCGTTTGTCATTGCCAACACGACGACCGCGCTGGCCGGCGCGATGTATGCGGTCTACCTGGGATTCGTGAGCCCGGAGATCACCAGCCCGCACCGGGCTCCCGACCCGGTGGTCGTCACGATACTGGGCGGGACGGGCACGCTCTACGGACCCATCGTGGGCGCGGTCGCCTACACCGGGATGAAGGACGCGATCAGCAAGGTGATCGGCAACTGGGAACTCTTTATCGGATTCCTGCTGGTCTTCATCATGCTCGCCGGGGAAAAGGGCATCTGGGGCACGCTTGCGCCCCGCCTGGAAAAGCTGTTCTCCTCGCGGAAGCCCGGGACAACGGGCGGCGGCGGGGCGGAGGCGCGCCGATAATGGACGCGCAACTGCTGGTATCGGGCGTCATCTTCGGGCTCTCCATCGGGAGCATCTTCTTCCTGATGACGATCGGGCTGTCGCTGTGCTTCGGGCTGATGCGCATCATCAGCCTCGATCAACTGCTCTACTACTCGATCGGGGCGTATCTCACCTATGCCGTGAGCGTGGCCGCCGGCAGCGTCTGGCTCGGCATCGTGGCCGGCGTGGCGGTCGCGGGACTCGCGAGCCTCGCGGTGGAACGGCTCGTGTTCCGGCGCATCTACGAGCGCGAGCTGACCTTCAGCATGATCACGTCCTTCGGGATCCTGATCGGCGGTATCGGCGTCATCAAGTTCTTCTGGGGCGTGGTTCCCCGCCCGGTCGCCATCCCGACGCTGGCCCAGGTCGGCATTGCCGGCACGGACGTACCGGTCTATCGCCTGATCGTCATCGGCATTGCGGGCCTCGTCTATGCCGGGATCTGGCTGTTCCTCAACCGCACCATCATCGGCAAGGCGATCCGCGCCGGCATCGAGAACGTGGAGCACGTGGAGGGTCTCGGCATCAACGTGTCGCGGCTGTTCACGATCACGTTCGTCATGGCCGGCACCCTCTCCGGGCTGGCCGGAGGGCTGCACGCGCCGCTCATCATGGTGGAACCCCAGATGGGGCTCGAGGTGCTGGCATTCGCTTTCATGGTCGTCATCATCGGCGGACTCGGCAGCATCAAGGGCACGCTCGTGTCGGCCTTCATCGTCGGGCAGGTCGTTTCTCTGGGCTCGCTCATCTACGCGCCGCTCGCGCAGATGGCGCCGTTCGCCATCATGCTGCTGATCCTCCTCATCAAGCCGACCGGACTCTACGGCAGCGCGCTGCTGAAGCGATGACGGCGGCACCGCGCGTCTGAAACGTATAATCGTCGAGGTGCGCCTCGACGATTTCGACTACGCGCTCCCGCAGGAGCTGATCGCGCAGCATCCGCCGGCCGAGCGCGGCGCAAGCCGGCTGCTTCATCTCGACGGCAGGACGGGCGCGCTCGCCGACCGTCAGTTCCGCGACATCGTGGACCTCGTCGCGCCCGGCGACGTCGTGGTGCTCAACGACACGCGCGTCATCAAGGCGCGGCTGGCCGGCCGCAAGAAAACGGGCGGGCGGGTCGAGGTGATGGTGGAGCGCATCGTGGGACGGGGTGAAGTCCTGGCGCAGATTGGCGCGAACCACCCGACGCGGGTGGGCGCGACGCTGGTGCTGGCCGATGCGATCGAGGCGACCGTGATCGGCCGCGAACGGGAATTTTTCCGGCTGCGCTTCGAGGGATGCGACGACGTGCCGGCGCTGCTCGAGCGCCACGGGGCGGTGCCGCTGCCGATGTACATCACCCGCGCTGCGGGCAGCCGCGACGCGGAGCGCTATCAGACCGTTTACGCGCGCGAGCCAGGCGCGGTCGCGGCCCCGACCGCGGGGCTGCATTTCGACGCGGCTGTGCTGCAGGCGCTGCGTGACCGCGGCGTCCCGGTCGTCTTTCTTACGCTTCACGTCGGCGCCGGCACCTTTCAGCCGGTGCGCGCGCAGGATCTTTCTCTCCACGAGATGCACGCGGAGTGGTACGACGTGCCGCAGGCCACGGTGGATGCCGTCAACCGGGCGCGCGCTCGCGGCGGGCGGGTGCTGGCGGCGGGTACCACGACGCTGCGCGCGCTCGAGAGCGCGGCGGCGGGCGGAGCGCTCGCGAGCGGCCGCGGCGAGACCCGGCTCTTCATCCTTCCCGGCTATCGCTTCCGCGTGGTCGAGCGGCTGCTCACCAACTTCCACCTGCCGCGCTCGACGCTCCTCATGCTGGTCTCGGCATTCGGCGGCATGGATAATATCCGCCGCGCCTACCGCCACGCGATCGAGCAGCGCTACCGCTTCTACAGCTACGGCGACGCCATGCTCATCGAACGGCAGTGACGAGCGATCCTTCGACAGGCTCAGGACAGGCTGAGTGACGAGCAGGCCAGATGCAGTTCCAGGTACTTTCGACTGACGGCGCCGCGCGGCGCGGAAGGCTCACGCTTCCGCACGGCGCGGTGGACACGCCGGCATTCATGCCGGTCGGCACCTACGGCGCGGTCAAGACGCTCTCTCCGCAGGAGCTGAAAGACGTGGGCGCGCAGATCGTGCTCGGCAACACCTTTCACCTGTGGCTGCGGCCCGGGGTCGAGGTGATCGAGGCGCACGGGGGGTTGCACCGCTTCATGGGCTGGGACGGCCCGATCCTCACCGATTCCGGCGGCTACCAGGTCTACAGCCTGGGCGCGATGCGCCGGATCACCGAGGAGGGGGTACGGTTCCAGTCGCCGGTCGACGGCGCTCCCTGCTTTCTCACGCCCGAGAAGTCGATGCGCATCCAGCGCGCGCTCGCCGCCGACATCGTCATGGTGTTCGACGACTGCACCCCGTATCCCGCAACGTTCGATCTTGCGCGCGACTCGATGCGGCTTTCGCTGCGGTGGGCGGCCCGCTCCCGGCGCGCTCACGAGGGCAACGCCAATGCGCTTTTCGGCATCATCCAGGGCGGAGTGCACGAGTCCCTGCGCGACGAATCGCTTGCCGGACTGAAGGCGATCGGCTTCCAGGGCTACGCCATCGGCGGGCTGTCGGTGGGAGAGCCCCGGCGGGAGATGCTGCAAGTGCTCGGGCACACCGCGCCGCAGCTGCCGGCCGACCGGCCGCGCTACCTGATGGGCGTCGGCACGCCGCAGGACATCGTGGCGGCGGTCGCGGCCGGCATCGACCTGTTCGATTGCGTCCTGCCCACGCGCAATGCGCGCAACGGCTGGGTCTACACACGCCACGGCGTGGTGAAGCTCCGGAACGCGCGCCACCGCAGCGAGGTCCAACCGCTCGACGAGGCGTGCGCCTGCTACACCTGCCGCCATTTCTCCCGGGGCTACCTCCACCACCTGCAGCGCGTGAACGAGATCCTGGGAGCGCGGTTGAACACCTTGCACAACCTCCATTACTACCAGGAGCTGATGCGCGGCCTGCGCGCCGCCATCGAGGCCGGGCGCTTCGCCGATTTTCGCGCGGAAATCGAGCAGGCGCAGGGAAAATCGGTGTAGAATCCGCCATTTTTCCGGGCGGCCGCGTGCGCGCCCGATTCACGGAGACGCTATGTTAATCAATCCAGCCTGGGCCCAGGGCGGCCCCGCAGCGGGCGGCGGCTACGAGAGCCTGATTCTGATCGTGCTGATGTTCGCCGTGCTCTATTTCCTGATGATCCGCCCGCAGATGAAGCGCGCGAAGGAGCACAAGACGATGATCGAGGCGCTGCAGAAAGGCGACGAAGTGGTCGCCGCGGGCGGCGTGCTCGGCCGCATCAGCAAGATCAGCGACACCTACGTGACGCTCGAGATCGCCGACAAGGTCGAGATCCAGGTGCAGCGCCCGGCGGTGCAGCTGGTGCTGCCGAAAGGGACGCTCAAGAACCTCCAGTAATGAACCGCTACTCCTTCTGGCAGTACCTCCTCATCGCCACCACGCTGGTGTTGGGCCTCCTCTACACGGTGCCCAACTTCTTCGGCGAGGTGCCGGCCGTGCAGGTGCAGCCGCATCGCGCGACGCTCAAGGCCGATGCCGCGTTGATGGGCCGCGTCGAGGACATCCTCAGGAAGGGAAACCTCGCGCCCTCCGGAGTGGTCCTGGACGCGACGAGTGTCAAGGCGCGTTTTCCCGACACCGATGCCCAGCTCAAGGCCAAGGACCTGCTGCAGTCGCAGCTCGGCGAGGACTACGTCATCGCGCTGAATCTCCTCTCCAACAGTCCGCGGTGGCTCGCGGCGATCGGCGCGCTGCCGATGTACCTGGGGCTCGACCTGCGCGGCGGCGTGCACTTCCTGCTGCAGGTGGACATGAAGGCCGCCATCGCCAAGAAGGTGGAGGCGACCCTCAACGATGTCCGCGGCAACCTGCGCGAGAAGCGCATCCAGTACACCGGTATCGCGCGCGAAGGACAGGCGATCGTGGTGCGCTTCCGCGACGCGGCGATGCGCGAGAAGGGCCTGCAGGAAATCTCGCGCACGCTTCCCGATCTCGAACTCAAGACGGCCGAGGACGGGAGCGAATTCCGCATCGTCGCGACGCTCAAGCCCGAGGCGCAGAAGAAGACCCAGGAGTTCTCGCTGCAGCAGAACATCACGACGCTGCGCAACCGCATCAACGAGCTGGGCGTGGCGGAACCGATCATCCAGCAGCAGGGCGCGGACCGCGTGGTGGTGCAGCTGCCGGGGGTGCAGGACACCGCCAAGGCGAAGGACATCCTTGGGCGCACGGCGACGCTCGAAGTGAGGATGGTGGACGACGACGCGACCAACAACCCGGCGGTGATCCAGGCTGCGCTGGCGGGGCAGGTGCCGTTCGGCGACGAGCTCTACGTGGAGCGCGGCGGCGCGCCGGTCCTGGTGAGGCGGCAGGTGGTGCTGACCGGCGACCGCATCAACGACGCGCAGCCGGGCTTCGACAACCAGACCGGGGAGCCGGCGGTGCATATCAACCTCGACGGCACCGGCGCGCGCATCTTCCACCAGGTCACGCGCGAGAACGTGGGCAAGCGGATGGCGATCCTGCTGTTCGAGAAGGGCAAGGGCGAGGTGGTGACGGCCCCGGTGATCCGCAGCGAGATCCCGGGCGGCCGCGTGCAGATCAGCGGGCGTATGACGACGCAGGAGGCGCACGACGTCGCGCTGCTGCTGCGCGCCGGCGCGCTCGCCGCGCCGATGGAGATCATCGAAGAGCGCACGGTCGGGCCCTCGCTCGGCGCCGAGAATATCCGGATCGGCTTCCATTCCACCTGGTACGGGTTCGCCGCGATTTCGGTGTACATGATCGTCTACTATGCGTTGTTCGGGGTGATCTCGATCGTCGCGCTCACCGCCAACGTCCTGTTTCTGGTCGCGCTGCTCTCCATGCTCCAGGCGACGCTGACGCTGCCCGGCATGGCCGGCATCGCCCTCACCATCGGCATGGCGATCGACGCCAACGTGCTCATCAACGAGCGCATCCGCGAGGAGCTGCGCAACGGCAACACGCCGCAAGCGGCGATCCATGCGGGCTACGACCGTGCCTGGGGCACGATACTCGATTCCAACCTCACGACGCTCATCGCGGGGGTATTCCTGTTCCTTCTGGGTTCGGGACCGGTCAAGGGCTTCGCGGTAGTGCTGTGCCTGGGGATACTCACTTCCCAGTTCAGCGCGGTGATGGTCTCGCGGGCCATGGTCAACCTCTACTACGGCAGCCGCCGCCGGCTCGAAAAGGTCTCGATCGGCCAGGTCTGGCGGCCGCAGGCCAATCGCGGAGCGGGAGCGTAGCCATGGAGTGGTTCAGGATCAAGCGCGACATCCCGTTCATGCGCTACGCGCTGATCTTCAACGTGATCTCGCTCGTCACGTTCCTGATCGCGGTGGGCTCGCTCGCATTCCGGGGGCTCAACCTCGGCGTGGATTTCACCGGCGGCACGGTGATGGAAGTGGCCTACGCGCAGGCGGCCGAGCTCGGCAAGATCCGCGAATCCATGGCTCGGCTCGGCTTCACCGACGCCTCCGTGCAGAACTTCGGCACCTCGCGCGACGTGCTGATCCGGCTGCCGCTCAAGCAGGGGGTGAGCAGCGCCAAGCTGTCGGAGCAGGTGATGCAGGAGCTGCGAAAGGACGATGCGCGGGTCGAAATGCGCCGCGTCGAATTCGTGGGGCCGCAGGTGGGGCGCGAGCTGCTCGAAAACGGCGCTCTGGCGCTGCTGTTCGTTTCGCTCGGGATCGTCGCCTATCTCGCATTCAGATTCGAGTGGAAGTTCGGTGTCGCGACGATCATCGCGAATCTCCATGACACCGTGATCATCGTCGGCTGCTTCTCGATCTTCCAGTGGGAGTTCTCGCTGCCGGTGCTGGCCGCGGTGCTGGCGATCCTCGGCTACTCGGTGAACGAGTCGGTGGTGGTGTTCGACCGGGTGCGCGAGGTCTTCCGCAACCGCAGGATGCGCAGCCTGACGGTGCCGCAGATCATCGACCACGCGATAACGGCCACGATGTCGCGCACCATCATCACCCACGGCTGCACCCAGCTGATGGTGTGCTCGATGCTGGTCTTCGGCGGCGAGACGCTGTTCTACTTCGCGCTCGCGCTCACCATCGGCATCTGCTTCGGCATCTACTCCTCGGTGCTGGTTGCGAGCCCGATCGTGATGTGGCTCGGCGTCTCGCGCGAGGACCTCGCCCGGCCGGAAGCACAGAAGAAGCCCGGCGAAACCGGCGCGGTGGTCTAGCCTCGCCGCCCGCCGTGGATTTCTTCGCCGGCCTCTTCGACATCGTCCTCCATCTCGACCGCCACCTGCAGTGGCTGGTCGTGAATTACGGGCCGTGGATCTACGCGATCCTCTTCGCCATCGTGTTCTGCGAGACCGGGCTGGTGGTGGCGCCGTTCCTGCCGGGCGATTCGCTGCTGTTCGTCGCCGGGACGCTCGCCGCGGCGGGCGACATGTACATCCATGGAGTGTTCGCGGTGCTCGCCTCGGCCTCGTTCCTGGGGGACAACACCAATTACTGGATCGGGCGCTACCTCGGGCCGCGCGTGTTCACGCGCGAGGGCTCGCGGCTTCTGAACCCGGAACACCTCGCGCGCACGCACCGCTTCTACGCCCGCTACGGGGCGAAAACCATCTTCTTCGCGCGCTTCGTGCCGATCATCCGCACCTTCGCTCCGTTCGTGGCGGGGCTCGGGCACATGCGCTACCCGCGCTTCCTCTTCTTCAGCTTCTCGGGCAGCATCGCCTGGGTCGGCTCGCTCGCCTATGCCGGCTATTACTTCGGCAACATGCCGCTGGTGAAGCAGAACCTGTCGCTGGTGATCGTGATCATCATCGTGATCTCGATCCTGCCCGGCATCATCGAGTACCTGCGCCACTTGCTTGGCACCCGGATGCGCGGCAAGGAGTAGGCAGCGAGCGGAGGATGAACCCGATGGCGCATTCTGCTCACCGCTGTCGGCCCACTGCTTACCGTTCAATGTGAATCTCTATTTCCGGCTGCTGATCCTGCTCGTCCGCCTGATCGGGTTGCCGCGTACGGGGCTGTTCGAGGAGTCGCGCGTCAGCTTCCGGGTGCTGCCGACCGACTGCGACGTCAACCTCCACATGAACAACGGCCGCTACCTCGCGTTCATGGACCTGGGACGGCTGCACCTCGTCGCCCAGATCGGGCTGCTGGGGATCATCCTGCGCAGGCGCTGGGGGGCCGCACTGGGGGCCGCGGAGATCAACTTCATCCGCCCGCTCGCCCCGTTCCAGAAGTTCGAGCTCGTCACCCGGCTCGTCACCTGGGACGAGAAATACGCCTATATGGAGCAGCGCTTCGAATCGCGCGGTGTGCTGTGCGCGCACGCTTTCGTGAAGGGATTGTTCCTGGACCGGGACCGCCGGGTCGAACCCTCGGAGGTGTCCGCGGCGCTGGGCACCGCGGCCGTGCCGCCGCCCATGCCGGAGGAGCTGCGGATCTGGGCCGAGCTCGGCAACGTCAAAAAACAGAACGCGTGATCATTCCGGCTTGATGCCGGCGTCCTCGATCACCTTGCGCCAGCGCGCCGCGTCCTCGCGGATGAGCTTGGAGAATGCGGCGGGAGAAAGCTTGCCCGGCTCGAATCCCTGTTCGACCAGCGCATCCCGCAGCGCGGAAGCACCCAGCGTCGAGGCAAACGCGGTGCCGAGCGTCGCCGTGACCGCGCCGGGGGTGCGCGCCGGGACGAAAACGCCCATCCACAGGGATGCCTGAAAGCCGGGAAAGCCGGACTCCGCGACGGTCGGCGTCTGCGGCAGCCCGGAAACCCGCTCGCGGCTCGTGACGGCGAGCGCCCGCAGCTTCCCGGACCTGACGTGGGGGAGGGACGCGGGGATCGTCGTGATCTGCAGCTGGATGCGCCCGGCCATGAGATCGATCGTCGAAAGCGTCGATCCCTTGTAAGGCACGTGGACCATGTCGATTCCAGCCGCCTTCTTGAGCAGCTCGCCGGTGAGGTGCCCGAGGCTCGCATTGCCGACGGACGCGTAATGGAGCTTGCCGGGATTCGCGCGGGCGTGCGCAACGAACTCCTGGACGTTCGTTGCCGGCACCGCGGGATTGGTCGTCAGGAAATAGGCGGCATCGCCCAGGAGACGCGACCGGCGTGAAATCGGCGACGGGGTCGTAGCCGAGCTTCGGGTTGAGAATGGGGGCGAGCGCGTGGGTCGTGGTCGTGCCCAAGGTCCAGGTATAGCCGTTCGGGGCGGCCTGCGCGACGATTGCGACGCCGAGCGTCCCGCTCGCGCCCGCGCGGTTGTCCACCACGACCTGCTGGCCGAAGCGCTCGGCGAGCCGCTGCGCGACCAGTCGGGCCACGACATCGGTCGAGGTGCCCGGTGGGAACGGCACGACGAAGCGCACCGGCCGCGACGGAAATGGCTGCGCCGGCACCGGCATCGCGGCGGCCAGGACCAGGAGGCCGACGGCGATCTCAGGCCAGCGCGCGGTCAATGCCAAGCAGCATCTCCTCGAAGTCACCGAGCGAATTGTAGCGGGGCGCAGCCGCGAGGTGCGGGGTCACGATGACATTGCGAAAGGCGAGGAGGGGATCGTCGGCGCGCCCCGGGGCATCGTAGTGGGGATCGAGGCCGAAGCCGCCCAGCTGTCCGTTGCGCAGGGCGTCGAGCAGCGCGTTTCGATCCACCAGCGGCGGCCGCGAGACGTTGACCAGGATCGCCCCGCGCTTCATCAGGCCGAGCTCGCGCGGCCCGATGATGCCGCGGGTGGAGTCGTTCATGGGCAGATGCAGGCTCACGAAATCGCTGTCCGACAGCAGCGTGTCGAGCTGAGAGTAAACCGCGCTGTAGCGCGCTTCGTCCCGGCGCGGCAGCCGGTGGCGCTGCGTGTAGACGATGCGCATCCCGAACGCCGCGGCACGGAGGGCCAGCTCGCGCCCGATTTCGCCCAGCCCGACGATGCCGAGCTGCGCGCCGTGGAGGTTGCGCGTGCCGGTGATGCGGGCCCAGTTCGCGTTGGCAGTGTGCGCCCGGTCGTACTGCGTGGGCGAATAGCCCGCCGCCTTGAGCTGCTCGATGCTGATCAGTCCCGCGGTCTCGTGGACCTTGCGGGCGAGCGCCAGCATCAGCGCGAGCGCGTGCTCCGCGCAGGAGATGTTTGCGCGGCGCCGCAGGGTGAGCACGCGGATACGCGCGCGCTTGCAGGCTCCGGCATCGATGTTCGACAGGACGGTGCCGTACTTCTGCACGATGCGCAGCGTGCTGCCCGCCGTGGCGATTTCGCGCTTCCCGACGGCAAGGGTTTCCACAATGGCCACGCGGGCACCGGGCATGGCGGCGAGCAGCGCGCCCTGATCGGCGACAAGCCGCACTTCGGATGGATGGAGTCGCTTGAGCCGCGCGCGCATCCGAACGCACCATCCGGCGAAATCCGGCAGTTCATGCGCGAAAAAATGGGAGAACGCCGCGACGCGCGCGGCGGGCACCGCAGGATCCAGGATCACCTGGATCAGCCGCGGGAACGGGTCGTCCTCGACGACGACGACGGGGCGCGATCTCACGGCTTCTCGGGATCGATATCGAGCGCCCTCAGCACCCGGGTGTGCATGTTGTAGGCTGCGATGAGCACGGTCAGTTCCACTGCCGCCCGCTCGCCGAAATGCGCCCGCATGCCATTGAACACTGCGTCGGGGACTTCCACATCCCGCGTCATTGCGTCGACGTATGCGAGCAGCGCAGCGTCTCCCGGGCCGAACACGCCGATTTTCGCCAGTCGCGCAGGGCCTCGATCTCCGCGGGGGTGACCCCGGCCGGCTCCGCGTAGCGCAAGCGGTGGATCTGGAAGACATAGTCGGCGTGGTTCAAGACCGCAACGCGCATGATGACGAGCTCCCGCGCTCGCTCGCCGAGCCCGGTCTCGTAGCGCACCGCGTTGTTGAAGTCGAGCCACGCCGAAGCGAGCCCGGGCGAATGCAGCAGCGCGCGGTAGAGATTGAGCAGCCGGCCGCCGCGCTTGCCACGGATCTTCGCGACGACCGCGGCCCCGGCGCTTTCGTCGAGGAGGGGAACCCGCGCCACTAGATGCGTTTCGCCAGTTCTGCAGCCTTGCCGATGTAGGTCGCTGGCGTCAGCGAAAGCAGTCGCTGCTTCTCCGCGTCCGGAATGGCGAGGCCTTTGATGAAGGCGTGCAGAGTGTCGCGCGTGATCCCGTCCTTGCCGCGCGTCAGTCCCTTCAGCTTCTCGTAGGCGTCGGCGATGCCGTGGCGCCGCATCACGGTCTGGATCGGCTCGGCGAGCACCTCCCAGTTGGCGTCGAGGTCCGCGGCCATGCGCCCGCGGTCCGCATCGAGCTGGTTCAGGCCCTTGAGGCACGAGTCGTAGCCGAGCAGAGCGTGGCCGAGCGCCACTCCCATGTTGCGCAGCACGGTGGAATCGGTGAGATCGCGCTGCCAGCGCGACACCGGCAGCTTTTCGGCGAGGTGCCCGAGCAGCGCGTTGGCGACGCCGAGGTTGCCTTCCGAGTTCTCGAAATCGATCGGGTTCACCTTGTGCGGCATGGTGGAGGAGCCGACCTCGTCCGGTCTTGCCTTCTGGCGGAAGTAGCCGAGCGAGACATAGCCCCAGAGGTCGCGGTCGAGATCGATGAGGACGGTATTGGCGCGGGCGAACGCGTCGAACAGCTCGGCAATCGAGTCGTGGGGCTCGATCTGGGTGGTGAAGGCGTTGAACTCCAGGCCCAGGCGCTCGACGAGCCCGCGTGCGATTTTCTCCCAATCGACGCCGGGGTAGGCGGCGACATGGGCGTTGTAGTTGCCGACCGCGCCGTTGAACTTGGCGGTCAGCCCGACTCCGGCGATGCGGCTGCGCGCCCGCATCAGGCGGTGCGCGACGTTGGCGAGCTCCTTGCCCATCGTGGTCGGGCTCGCCGGCTGGCCGTGGGTCCGCGCGAGCATCGCGCAGTCCGCGAGATCGGATGCGAGCTTGGCCAGCCTCTCGATCACCTTGTCGAGCGCCGGCAGCAGGATCCGGTCGCGGGCGTGCTTCAGCATCAGCGCATGCGCGAGGTTGTTGATGTCTTCCGACGTGCACGCGAAGTGGAAGAACTCCGCGACCTTCATGATCTCCCGGTTGGCCCCGAGCTTCTCGCGCAGGAAGTACTCCACCGCCTTCACGTCGTGGTTGATCTTCGCTTCCGTGCGCTTCACCGCCTCGCCGTCGGCCTCCGAGAATTTCGCGGCGACCTCGTCGAGCTGGGCGAGGGTGGGCGGCGAGAACGGCGGCACTTCCCGGATCGAGGGCTCGGCGGCGAGCGTCTTCAGCCATTCGATCTCGATCCGCACCCGGAACCGGATCAACGCGAGCTCGCTGAAGGTGTCGCGCAGCGCGGCGACTCTGTTGTGATAGCGGCCGTCGAGAGGGGATAATGCGGTGAGGGGAGTCAAGGCCATCGCTGCGCTATTTTATCAAAGGCGCGGCGCCCCCGGCCGCCATCGGGAGACGAAAATCATGACGGATGCATCGCAGAAGCTGGCGGAATTCGCCGTCGGCCTGGCGTGGGACCGGATTCCGCCGGAGGTCGTCGAGCGCGCGAAGGACTGCGTGATCGACACGGTCGGCGCCTGCGTTTACGGCTCGCAGCTGCCCTGGACGCAGACGGTCGTCGAGTACGCCCGGCGCAACAGCGCCCCGGGCGAGTGCAGCGTGTTCGGGACGCCGGTCAAGGTGCGCGCGCCGTTCGCCTGCCTGTGCAACGGCGCGTCCGCCCACGCCTTCGAGCTGGATGCCCTGGTCGAGCCGAGCGTCGGCATCCACCCGAGCGCCGCGCTCGCGGTGCCGGGCCTCGCTCCCGCGCAGGGACGGAAGCTCAGCGGAAAGGCCCTGCTCACCGCGTACGTGGCGGGGTTCGAGGTGCTCTATCGCATCGGGCACGCGGCGAATCACTCGATCGAGAAAGTCGGCTTCCATTCGCCGGGGGTGGTAGGCGTGTTCGGCACCGCTGCCGTGGTGGGAAGGCTGTTCGATCTCGACGCGAGGCAAATGGCCAACGCGTTCGGCATCGCCGGCTCGCTGAGTTCGGGCTTGATGGAGTTTTCGAGGACGGGAGGGATGGTCAAGCGGCTTCACCTCGGGCGCGCCGCGGAAGGCGGCTTCATGGCCGCGATCCTGGCGCGCGACGGCTACACCGGCCCCGCCGGCGTGCTGGAGGGGAAATTCGGCGTGCTCAATGTGTTTTGCCGGGACGCACAGCCGGAGCGCCTCACGAAGGACCTGGGCTCCGTCTGGCAGGTGATGACGACCAAGATCAAGCGCTACGCCTGCCATTCCACGGCCCAGGTGCCGGTGACGCTCGCGCTCGACCTCAAGGAGAAGCACGGGATTTCCGGGAAGGACGTGGCGGAGATCGCCATCGCCGGGGGCGAGAAGGTCGTCGCCCAGCATGCCATCAACGAGCCGCGGGACATCACGATGATGCAGTACAGCGTGCCGTTCTGCGTGGCGATCGCGCTCCACCGCGACCCCCTCGATCCGCAGACGTTTTCGGACGCAACGCTCAACGATCCCGGGATCCGCGCACTCGCCCGGACCGCCCGGGTCGAGCTGCTGAAGTCGGCGCCCGGCTATTCGTCATCCGCGGCCCGGCTGACGCTGAAGCTCAGGAATGGCAAGGTGCTGAAGGCCGAGGGGCACGATTTCAAGGGCACGCCCACGATGCCGCTCACGCGGAGCGAGCTGCTCGGAAAATTCCTGAAGCTGACCGCGCACCGCGACCGCGGGAAGGCGGAGCGGCTGTTCTCGCAACTCGCCGAGGCGGAAAAGATTGCGGACTTTAGCTCTCTCGACTTCGCGTTGTGACAGCGGCATTCGCCGTCACTGCGCCTGCGCGCGCCAGGCGTCGTGCTTCACCCGTGCGACGATTTCAAAGTCCTTTCCCAGCGGCCGTACCACCGCCGCTTCGCCCTCTGCAAGATACGGTGCTCCGGCCGTGGCGTAGAACGGATTGCCGTGGCTCGAGATCACGAGGTTTCCCCCCGGCGCGACCGGTGTGGATAGCAGCTTACGCAACGCCGCGTAACGGCTCGTATCGTCGGGTCGGGTAGGCCCGCCGCGCACGTCGGGTGACTGTTCCGCGCGGCCGAAAGCAAGCACCGCGGTTTCCAGGGTCCGGCAGCGCGGGCTTGCAAGAACCTTCTCGACCGGAATGTTCAGTTCCTTGAAGGCGGCGCCGATCTGCCGCGCTTCTTCGCGTCCCCTGTCGGTGAGCGGGCGCTGGTTGTCGCAATCATCGTCGCTCCTCGACCGCGAGTCATCGCGCGAGAAATCGGTGGAGGTGTGACGGAAGTAGATGACGTAGCCGCCCTTGCGCAAGGCCGACAGCAACGCGGTGCCGGATAGAGGCTGCACGGGGATCGCGCTGCGCCCGGCCGCGGGCGGCGGGACCGGCTGAAACTGCTGCGCGGCTGCCGGCTGAACGAAAGTCCACGAAATGAAAGCGAGCGCTGTCGCGCGCAGCGTCGTGTATCCTGAGGCGCTTTTCATCCTTCGATTCTATGCCTTCCCACACGATCCGGGACTGGGGCCTGCTCGCGGCGCTGGTGGCGCTGTGGGGCTCGAATTTCATGTTCATCAAGCTGGGCGTCGCGGAGGTGCCGCCGGCGACGCTCGTCGCCGCCCGGCTCGTGATCGGTGCGGTGATCCTGGTCACGGTGATCCGCGCGATGGGCTACACCTTTCCACCGGTCGGCCGCGCCTGGCTGCCCTACGTCGTGCTCGCGGTGGTGGGCAATTGCATGCCGTTCTGGTTCATTACATGGGGCCAGAAATCCATCGACAGCGCGCTCGCCGGCATTCTCATGGCGATCATGCCGCTCACCACCCTGCTGCTGGCGCATTTCTTCGTGGCGGGCGAGCACATGACCCGCAATCGAGTGCTCGGCTTCCTGCTGGGCTTTGTGGGCATCGTGGTGCTGATGGGGCCGGCCGCGCTGGCGGGCCTGGGCGGCTCGCCGATCGCGGTGCTGGCGCAGATTTCGGTCCTGGCGGGCGCGCTGTGCTACGCCGCGAACGGTGTGATCATCCGAGTTGCCCTGCGGGGCGAAGTGATGGTCGCCTCGGCCGCGATTATCGCCATCGCCGCGATGGTCAGCCTGCCGGTTGCGCTTGTGGTGGACGAGCCCTGGCAACTCGAGCCCGGCTGGACTGCGATCTCGATACTCCTCTGGATCGGCATCGGGCCGACCGCGGTCGCCACGCTTATTCACCTCAAGCTCATCGCCTCGGCAGGGCCGACCTTCATGTCGCTGATCAACTACTGCATCCCGGTCGTCGCCCTGCTCATCGGGGTCGCGCTGCTCGGCGAGGAGCCGGGCGCCAGCGCCTACTGGGGTCTCCTTCTGATCCTCGCCGGCATCGCACTGAGCCAGCTGCGCCGTTCCAAATGACAGCGAAGAGCGATGAGTGAAAAGTGATAAGTGGCGAATACCCTACACTTTAGTGTGGAGTAGTTCCCTGTCACCTATCACTGTCACTCGCCGCGCTGCTCCGTCGGCACCGTTCATTGCTTGAAATCGACCGTCCGCGCCCCCATCTCGACAGGCGTGAGAACAGTCACTGCGCTCGAGAGGGCTTGCGCGGAGACTGTCAACCCGAGAGCCCGGAAAAGCGTTGTATCCGGGCAAGAGGCGTAAACGGCGATGAACATCATCTACAGCAGCGACAGCTACTACGTGGTGGAATACCCCGCGCAGCATGGCTACGAGCTGGTGGACAAGCGCGGCGCCCGCGGCACCTTCTTCCAGGGCGATGTCGCGGACCGGTTCGTGCAGTCGTTGCAGGCCGCCGTCACCGAAGATGCCTCCGTCGAGCGCGTGGACGAGTTCCTCAGCAGCTTCGACGTGCTTCTGAACCAGCCTCTCGTCGTCCACTGACGCAAGCGGACGGCCGTCCGCACGCGATCCCGGCCCGCAATCTTCCGTCACGCGCTACCGCGTGACGCTTCCCTCATGCGCGCCAGCCGGGCTCGTCGCGGTCGAGCAGGCGCTTCAGGGCCTCGAAGTGCAGCTCGGACTGCTTCGTGTCCTCCATCATCTGCTTGCCCGTGACCATGGCGACGCGCTCGGACACGATCCGCAGCGGCTTGCCGGTGCCCATGGCCAGCACTTGCAGCATGCAGGCGCGCTCGAGGTAGTAGAGATCGTCGAAGGCAAGCGCGACCGAAGGGCCGCAGACGATGACGCCGTGATTGCCGAGGAACACCACGTCGGCGTCTTTTGCCATCGAGCAGATCCGCTCGCCTTCCGCTTCGTCCAGCGCGAGACCGTTGTAGCCGTCCTCGTAGGCGACGCGCCCATGGAACTTGAGCGCGTTCTGGCTCGCCCATTCGAGCCGGCCGCCGTGGATCACGGTGAGCGTGGTGGCGAAAGGCATGTGCGTGTGCAGTACGCACCTCGCTGTGGGTTTGGAGCGGTGCATGGCGCCGTGAATGAAGAACGCGGTGGGCTCGACGTCGTGCCGGCCGCCGACCTTGCGGCCCGCGGCGTCCACCATCACGAGATCGTGCGGCGTGATCTCCGACCAGTGCAGGCCCTGCGGGTTGATCAGGAAATGCCCGGGTCGCCCCGGGACCTCCACGCTGAAGTGATTGCAGATGCCCTCGCCGAAGCCGAGGCGGTTGGCCCAGCGCAGCGCCGCCGTGAGGTCGACCCGCGCCTGGAGTTCGGGCTTGCTCGCCGTCCTGTCAGTCGACGGTGACACCGGCGGCCTTTGCGACCTTGCCCCATTTCTCCGTTTCGCGCCGGACGAAGGCCGCGAACTCCTCCGGCGGTATGCCCGAGGCCAGGGCGCCCTGCGCGAGGAACCGCTCGCGCGTCTCCGGCGCCTTCAGCATGGCGGCAAGCTCTTGATAGACCTTGGCGACGATCTCGCGTGACGTGCCGGCCGGCATCACCACGGCCTGCCATGAGCTGCCGTCGAATCCCTTCACGCCGCCTTCGGCCACCGTCGGCAGCTCGGGCATCGGCGGGAAACGCTCCTTCGTCGAGATCGCGATCGGCTTCAACTTGCCCTGCGCGACGTGCGGCAGCACGGTCACGGCCGTGTTGAAGGCGAGCTGGATCTGGCCGGAAATCTGGTCGATTACCGACTGCGCCTGGCCCTTGTACGGCACGTGCACCATGTCGACGCCCGCCATCCACTTGAACATTTCCATCAGCATGTGCGGGCTCGTGCCGTTGCCCGTGGAAGCGTAGACGATCTGGCCGGGGCGCGCCTTCGCGAGCGCGACGACATCCTTGACGTTCTTTGCCGGCAGCGAGGGGTGCGTCGTGAGCAGGCTCGGCAGTATCGCCATCAGGGTCACGTAGCTGAAGTCCCGGGAGAGATCGTAGCCGAGCTTGCGGTAGATCCCGGGCGAGATGCTTTGCGCCACGGTCATCATGCATATCGTGTAGCCGTCGGGGACCGATTTTGCGCACTGCTCGAAGCCGATGTTGCCGCCGGCGCCGCCGCGGTTGTCCGCGACGACCTGCACGCCCCACGCGCGCGACAGGCGATCCGCCGCCATGCGGCCCATCAGGTCGGTCGGTCCTCCCGGCGGGAAGGGAATGATCATCCGCACCGTCTTCGCGGGGTACGCCTGACCCAGCGCGAATGCCGGGAGGAGCATCACGCACACAAACGCGAGCAGGCGATGTGCAACCGACATGAGCAGGATTCCTCGAGAAAGGGCGATGTGAGCGAATTCTACCCTGCTGCCACAGGCAGGCACCTGTCACCTATCACTCGTCACCCAACACCCGCACTTCAGGCAGCGAGCTCGATGACCTTGTAGTCGCCGCGCGGACGCGCGAAGAAACGCGTGAGTATCTTGTAGGTATCGAGATCGAACACCGCCGGCGGACGCTCACCCTGCAGCTCGCCCAGCTCGGCTTCGGAGCGCACCGTGCCGAGATAGCACCAGCGGTCGAGGACGATGATCGCTTCCCGCATCGCCCCGTTCTCCAGCACGCCGATCCGTCCCTTGAACGGCCACGGCCGCACCCGAAGCTGGGCGAGCGCGGTCCCCAGCCGCAGCGCATGAGCCGCACGGGACTCCTTTCCCACGCAGGCGCCGCGACAGCGCTTGAGCTGGTGGGCAAAGCAGGGGCCTTTGCCCTTTTCCAGGCCCAGCACGATCGGGCAAAGGTGGTGCGCCGTCGCGATTTCCCGCAACGCTTCGAGCGCGGCCGCGCGCGAGCGGAACAAACCGTGGAGGTCGTCGAACCGCACCTGCCCAAGGTCGTTCGCGGTCACGAGCCGGGGCGGCTCGAGCATAGTCTCGGCCCGCCAGTGCCAGGCGCAGAGCTCCGCCGCGCGCCGCAGCCGGCGGTTGTAGACCGGGGCGAGGCGCTTGACCAGGCGCGACTCCTCGATCAGCGCGCCCAGCTCGCCGGCGGTCTCGATCCAGTCGACCCGCTTCACCTGCTGCGCGATTTTCATATCGCGGGCGTCCCGGTGGTCACCCGTGAAATGCGCCAGCACGCGCAGCCGCAGGTTGATGCTCTTGCCCACGTAGAGCACCGCGCCGTTCTCGCCGTAGAAGAGATAGACACCGGGCGCCTCCGGGATGTCGTCGAGCGCGCCGTCCGCAAGCCCGGCGGGGATGGCGGGCGCCCTGACCAGGGCGTCCACGGCGCTGGCAATCGCGTCGGCGGCAACCTCGCGCCGCCAGCGGTCGATGAGCAGCCACACCGCGCGTGCGTCGCCGAGCGCGCGGTGGCGCGCGTTGCAGGCAAGGCCGTGGCGTGCCATCAGCGCGTCGAGGTTGTGGCGAGCCTCACCCGGGAACAGCCGGCGCGAGAGCTTGACCGTGCACAGCAGCCGGCTGGCGTAACGCATCCCGGTCCGGCGGAACTCGTTCCGGAGAAAGCCGTAATCAAAGCGGGCGTTGTGCGCCACCAGCAGCTTTCCCTCGAGCCGATCGAGGAGATGCGGCGCGATCTCCGCGAACGAAGGGGCGATCGCGACCATCTCGTCCGTGATGCCGGTAAGCGCCTGGATCGCTGGGGGTATCCTCGTGCCCGGATTGACCAGCGTGGACCATTCAGCCACGCGGCGTCCGCGCTCGACCTCGATCAGGCCGACTTCCGTGACGCGGTCGTAGACGGGATTCGCCCCGGTGGTCTCGACGTCGAGGATGACGAGGGGCTGATCCAGCATCAGGGATGAGGACGGAGACCCGTCGCTCATAACTGCGATGAGTGGCCGATGGCCCGGGAGATTCGCTCGGCGGTCTGGCGCACCTGGGTGGCCCATACCTTGTTGAGCCGATCGGAGGGAGCGGATACGGAGAGGCCGGCAACGAGCCTGCCCTCGTCGTTGTAGATGCCGGCACCGATGCACGAAACCCCCTTCTCGGCCTCCTCGTTGTCGAACGCGCAGCCCTGGCGGCGAACCGTCTCGATCTCCTTCGCCAGCGCATCCGCCTCGGTCAGCGTATTGTCGGTGAAGCGCGGCAGGCCGGTGCGCCGCGCGTATTCCGCGCACTTTTCGGGGCCGTCCTCGGCCAGGAAGATCTTGCCCACCGCAGTAATGTGCAGCGGCGCGCGCGCGCCGATGATCTGGACGACACGCATCATCGAGTTGTTGCCGGAGATGCGTTCGATGTAGACGACCTCGTCATCGCGCCGCACCGACAGGTTGACCGTCTCGCCCAGCTCCTGGTGCAGGCTCTGCATGTGCGGCAGGGCTTCCTGGCGCACGCTGATGCGCGATTTCACCAGGGTGCCGAGTTCCAGCAGCCGGATGCCGAGGCGGTAGGTGCCGGGCTCGATCCGGTCCACCAGCCGGCTGCCCACCATCACGGAGAGGATGCGGTGCGCCGTGGAGGGGTGCAGACGGGTCTCGGTGGCGAGCTGCTTGAGGTTCACCGGGGAATCGTGGCGTGAAAGCGCCTCGAGCAGGCCCATCATCCGTTCGATAACCTGAATCGACGATTTGGGTTGTTTTTGTCCAGCCACGGCAGGGAGTTGGGTCGATTTTCGCCGCGGATTTTACAATATGAAATCGGCGGCGACAATCAAGGAACCATCCCACTTCGGCGGGTTACCGGAGCCTGAGCCCAGCTATCGCAAGTAATGCATTGTTTTTGCTATAATATGAGGCTCCTCCGCTCGAAACGCATCGCAATCACACTCGCCATGAGCAAGACAGCGACACTCTCGCGTAATCGCAACGGCAACGGCCGCAATGGCAACGGGCATGGCCGTAATGGCAACGGCGCAATGGCAACGGGCACGGCCGCAACGGCAACGGACGCGCGGCTGCTACCGCCACGCCGGAAGTCAAAAACTACATCACGCCGCATGGTTACGCGCGGCTGAAGACCGAGCTGACCAAGCTTCTGGATGCGGAGCGCCCCGAGCTCGTCAAGACGATCCAGTGGGCGGCGTCCAACGGCGACCGCTCCGAGAACGGCGATTACATCTACGGCAAGAAGCGGCTGCGCGAGATCGACCGCCGCATCCACTATCTCAACAAGCGACTCGACAGCGCGGAGGTCGTGGATCCGGTGCGGCGCGGTGACTCCGACCAGATATTCTTCGGCGCCACGGTGACCTACGCCTACGTGCGCGGCGGGCGCGACGAGCGCACCGTCACCATCGTCGGCGTGGACGAGGTGGACGTGAAGCGCGGCCAGGTGAGCTGGCTGTCGCCCATCGCCCGCGTGCTGATGAAGAAGCGCAGCGGCGACGTCGTGACGTTGGCCACCCCGGCCGGCGAAGCCGAGATCGAGATCATCGGCGTCCGCTACCGTCCCTCGGCGTAAGCACCGGACCGCTTTCCCTTCCGCCGGCACCCGTTGCCCGCCGGCGAACGCCCCGATACCATTTGCGCTAAATCCGGACGCAAGGCGCCGGTTTAGCTCGGCGCGTTCGAACGAACGGAATTCCGTCGTTCAACGCGCCCTCCAATGGTGAGCGTTTCGTTTTTCACAGCTGCTCTTTCCGCCTGGCGCGCCGCGCACGTTGCCGTGCCGGAGCTGCGCGCCGACAGCGTCCCGCTCGACAGCGTCGTAAAGCTCTCCATCAAGGCGGTGCCGGACGCGCGCACCGCCGACAACCTCGGGGCCGAGCGCGAAGGGAGCGGGGTGGTGTTCGGCGACAAGGGCCTGATCCTCACCATCGGCTACCTGATACTCGAGGCGGACTCCATCTTCGTGGTCGCCGGCGACGGGCGCGTTTATCCGGCGAGCGTCATCGGCTACGACCATGCCACGGGCTTCGGCGTGCTGCGCGCAGGCATCGACTGCCGCCCGCTGGAAGTGGGCAGCTCGGCGGACGTGCGGGAACTCGCCACGGTCCTGGTGGCGGCCCACGGAACCGCGGGCGGCGCCTCGCGTGCCTGCGTGGTGGCGCGGCGCCGCTTCACCGGCTGGTGGGAATACATGATCGACGGCGGGATTTTCACCGCGCCGCCGCGCTTCGAACACAGCGGCGCGGCGCTGCTCGATGCCGACGGCAAGCTGGTGGGAGTGGGTTCGCTCTGGGTGAGCGACGCGCTCGAGATCGGCGCCGCATTCCCGGGCAACATGTTTGTTCCCATCGACCTCCTGAAGCCGCTCCTCGACGATCTGCTTGCGACCGGACACCGGCGCGAGGCGCCGCGGCCCTGGCTCGGTGTCTATTCCGAGGAAATCCAGGGGCACGTGGTGGTGACGCGGGTGCTTCCCCAGTCGCCGGCCGAGCAGGCGGGGCTTGCGCGGGGAGACGTCATCCTCGGGGTGGACGGGCAGGCGGTGGGACGGCAGAGCGAGTTCTACCAGAAGCTATGGGCAAGCGGAGAAGCGGGGGCATCCGTCTTGCTGCACGTGCTGCACAAGAAGTCGGTCCGGCAGTTGACGGTGCGCTCGATGGATCGCATGGCATTTCTGCGGCCGTGGCGTATTTGAGCCCGGCGGCGAACCAGGGAGGGAAAACATGAAATCATTGCTACTTGCCGTTCTGCTCGCGGCCACGGCGGCGCACACCGCGGCGCAGGGTCCTTCTGTACAGGCTCGGGACAGGCCTATCCAACGCGGCCGATCCAGTTCGTCATCCCGTTCGGGGCGGGCGGCGATTCGGATCTTTCCGGCCGCAATGTTGCGCAGACGGCCTCGAAGTACCTCAACAACGTTCCGATCATTGCGGTCAACCGCGTCGGCGCCTCGGGCGCGATCGGGGCAACCCTGGTGAGAAACGCCGCTCCCGACGGCTACACGCTGCTGGTCGCGCGCATCGCCACGCACGCGATCCTGCCCGCGCTCGAATCAAAGCTGCCCTACAAGTGGGACGAGTTCACGATGATCTCGATGATCGAGCTGAACCCGTACGTCTGCTTCGTGAGAAGCGACTCGCCCCACAAGACCGCGGCCGATCTGATCGCAGAGATTCGCCGCGTTCCGGGCAAGCTCAATTTTTCCACGGCCGGCGTCGCCACCAGCCAGAACATGGCGGCTCAATACCTGATGACGATTGCGGGTCTCACGAAGGATCACGCGGTCGGCATCCATTACAAGAGCGGGGGCGAGGTGACCACCGCAGTGCTCGGCGGCGAGGTGAATTTCGCGTGCAACAACGCGCCGACCGTGATCCCCATGGTGAAGGCCGGGAGGCTGCGCGCGCTCTTCGTCTCGCCGGTGCGGATCGCCGAGCTGCCGGGGGTGCCGAGCGCGCGCGAGTCCGGCTACCCGGACATGGAGAAGATCGTCGGCTGGACGGCGCTCATGGGCCCGCCGAAACTGCCCAAGGCCGTCGTCAGCCGCTGGACCGAGGTGTTCGCGCGGCTCTCGAAGGACGCGGACTGGCAAGCGGGCAACGCCCGGATCGGAGGTGTTCCGGCGATACGGTCTCCGGCGGAGACCGAGCAGTATGTCCGCGAGCAGTACGAGCTCTATGACAAGCTCGTCACCGCCCTCGGCATCCGGCAGTAGGGGCTGCTTACGCCATCACGCCGGGCCATCGCCCGGCACATCGAGCGATTCCCAGTCGATTGGACTCGGGTCGCGCGAGCGCTCGAGGAGATCGACGAGCACCCGGTAGCCGGGCCTCGGATAGATTTTCTGAAAGCACGCGGCAATCGCAACGACGCCAGCTCGCGTCGTGGCGACTTCGGTGGTTAGCACGTCTTTCCACTGCGGATTCGTCGGAGGGGATTGGCGGCTGACGACCTTGATCCGGTACTGGTAGCGAGCAGCCATGTCCGGCTCAATCCCGCGAAGGATGGGTGGCGGAGACCGGATTCGGCCGCCCGCCGAAAACGATCACCACGTCGAGGCTTGCGATGACGTGCCGGCCCGCGGGATCGCGGGCGTGAAGCGAGCGCCATGCGGCCCAGTACGCCCGCGCCAGGACATGCATCTCGATCACGTCCAGCGGTTCCATGCCCGGCCAGCTGTAGATCGAATATTCCAGTGATGTCATCGAACCGGGACGTACGCTGATTGAGTAGCGCGCAGTATCGCCGCCGCGGCACGGGACGACGTAACTCTGCGCGCCAACCTGTAAACCCGGCGTGCCAGAACGCAAAGCGTCAGGCGGCTGCGCTTGCCTGCTTCTGCTCGCGGTAACGGGTGGGGGAGATACCGGTCCAGCGCTTGAACGCGCGGGTGAAGGCGCTCTGCCCGGAGAAGCCCAGAAGAAAGGTCACGTCCGTGATCGATTTCCCGGCATCCTCCATGTAGCGCAACGCCAGATCCCGTCGGGTGTCATCGACGAGCTTCTGGTAGGTGGTATTGGATTCGGCGAGCCTCCGCTGCAGCGTCCGGCGGCTCACGTGCAGCTGGCGCGCCATCTCCTGCGCTGACGCTTCGCCCGACGTGAGCTGCTCCAGCAGTCTGGATCTGCAGCGCGCGGTGAGGTTGTTCTTGTCCAGCGCCGCGAGCTGCGCGGCGAGGATACCGTCGAGCGTGCCCGCAAGCTGCCGGTTCGCGGTGGGAAGCGGCTCGTCGGCGACGCGGTGCGAAATCAGGAAACTGTCCTCGTTCGCCCCGAAGTGGACGGGGCAGCCGTAGAAATGCCGGTAGGGCTCGGTGTTCTCCGGCCGGGCGCGGGACAGCCGCACCTCCACGGGCCGCAGCGATGCGCCGTAGTTCATGCGGCACATGTCGAGGACGAGCGACATCACGAAATCGGTGCCGATCGCCCTCAGCAAAGGATCGCGCCGGCGGTGGTCGTACCTGAACCGCAATCCATCCCGGGAATTCGTGACCTTGATTTCCGCCTTCTCGCCCACGATGCGGCTGTAGCGCTCGAGGCGCTGCAATCCGGTGCGCAGCGTCGAGCACGCGAGCCAGGCGTAACCCAGCGCGCCCAGGTTGGACGGGTGCCAGCAGCGTGCGGCGCGCAGGCCGAACGCTCGGTCGGGAATCAGCGCGGCGGCCTTCGCGAATACCGCGTCCGCGACGTTGCTGGCAATGCGTGCATTCGAATCGCGCAGAAGCGCGGGATCGACGCCCGCCTCGCGCACCAGCGCGCGTGCGTCTACCCCGTACAACTCGGTGAGATGCACGAACACCTGCCCCATCGTCGCCAGGAAGGTTTCCATTCTCCGAGGTGTGTCCCTTCCGCGTGAGCGGACTTCATCCCGCCAGGTGCAATCCATTATGGCACGGCGGGACAAGCGGCTGGCGCGGGGGGTCAAGCGGCCTGAATGCGGTTACCGGAAACTGCGAAAGCCTTCAAAGGGTTCGACCTCGAATCGACATCTAAAGACGCGTCCATGCTGGACCGACTTATCAACAGGCTTCGCATCTGGCATTTCGGCCATGTCTGCCGGCACGACCCCGGGCGGATCGGGCTCGAACTGCGCCGCATGCTCGCCGAGCTTCCAGGGGCCGGCACGGTGGGCCCATGCGCAGCAACTGATGCGGTCCGGGCGCGCCGGCGATTATCCCCTTGCCCTGCGTGCCGTAGCGGAAAGCCACTGGAAAATCACGGACAGCGCGGAAATCGTCCGGATTTTCGAGTCCCTGACCGAGGAGGAGCGGGACAGGCTTCGCTCCGCCCTGAGCTTCGTATTGCCGCAGCGCCTGGGTTGACCTTCCGCGATCCGCGGGCGGCGGGCGCGGCCGGACGGAGCGTCATTCGATCGGCGGGAGGGTGCGGATCCAGGCGACGATCGCGTCGAGGTCGGCGTCGGTCATGCGGCTGAAGAATTCCTGGCGCGCCATCGGCTGCTTGAACGCACGCCCGTCGCGCGAGACGCCGTGCGTGAGCGCCCGCCGGATCTCGGCGTCGGTCCATGCGCCGATGCCTGACTTCGGGTGCGAGGTGATGTTTGGGACCACCGCGGATCCGAATGGGCCCTTGAACACGTAGCCGCCCTTGCCCCAGGCACTCTTGTAGTCCTGCACGCCATCCGGCCGCCGACCATGGCATTCCATGCAGTGGGCGATCGTGGCGAGATAGAAACCGCGTTTGACGGGGTCGCGCATGTCCTCCTCGGCAAACGGCTTTACCGCGCCGGGGACGAGCTCGGCGTGCATCGCCGCCTTGTAGACCGGAGGCGGGACCTCGTTGCGGACCGGCTTGACGGTGCGCAGGTACGCCACCACTGCATCGAGATCGCGCGGCGTCAGGATCTTGTAGAACGCGAAGGGCATCTGCGGCGCGAGCGGCCTGCCTTGCCGGTGAACGCCCTCCGTGAGGGAGCGCTTGATCTCGTCGTCGCTCCACGTACCGATCCCGGTTTCGCGATCGGGCGTGATGTTGGTGCCGCGGACGGTGTAGGCGGGCGTGTCCCAGACCTGCGAGCCGCCCGAGAACCGCTTCTCCATGATGAAGCCGGACTTGCCGCGCGGCGTGTGGCAGCCGTCGCAGGCCATGACGGCGTTGACGAGATAGTCACCGCGCTCGACCAGCGTCTGGGCCGCTGCTCCGCCGATCGCCAGGACGTTTGCCGCGAGGCACGTCAATACGGTTCGAACCATGGTCTCCCCCTGTCCGGCGGCTGGATTCCCACCGGAATGCTGCAAGAGGCGGGAGCGTAATCCAAGCCCCGTTCGCCTTCAACCGGTGCGTGAATCTGGGATAATTCGGCGCATGCGCGTCGGCCTCTTTGTCACCTGTCTTGTGGATCTGATGAGGCCGCGCATCGGTTTCGCCGCGCTCAAGCTGCTGGAAGCCGCGGGATGCGAAGTCGTGGTCCCGCGAGCGCAGACCTGCTGCGGCCAGCCGGGGTACAACTCGGGGGACCGCGAGTCCGCCAAGGCGCTCGCACGCAAGGTGCTGGACGAGTTCGATGGATTCGAGTATGTCGTCGTCCCCTCGGGCTCCTGCGGCGGAATGATCCGCACGCATTACCCCGAGCTATTCCGGGATGTCCCCGCGGAGCTCGAGCGGGTGCGAAAGCTGTGCGAGCGCACGCGCGAGCTGACGGATTTCCTGGCCAATGTTGCGAGGCTGAAGTCCGGTCCCGGCTCGTTTGCGGGAACGGTGACCTATCACGATTCGTGCTCGGGACTGCGCGAGCTCGGCGTGAAGGCCCAGCCGCGGGCCCTGCTCGCGAAGGTGCCGGGACTCAGGCTCAAGGAAATGGAGGAGGCCGAGACGTGCTGCGGCTTCGGCGGCGCGTTCGCGGTCAAGTTCGGCGAGATCTCGACCCATATCGCGGAGCGCAAGTGCGCGAACATTGCGGCGAGCGGCGCGGATGCCGTGGTGTTGGGTGACCTCGGTTGCATGCTGAACATCGAAGGCCGGCTGCGGCGGCGGGGCGACCTGAAGACCCGGGTGCTCCACGTCGCTGAAGTCCTCGCCGGGTACGACCCATGAAGATCGCGTTCATGGGTTCAGGCGGCGTCGGCGGCCTGATCGGAGCGCGCCTCGCGCAGGCGGGCTGCGACGTGTCCTTCATCGCCCGCGGTGCGCACCTCAAGGCGATGCGCGAGCACGGGCTCCTGCTGGAGAGTCCGGTCGGCAACGTGCACCTGCCCAAGCCGCAGGTGACCGACAATCCCGGCACCCTCAAGGGACCGTTCGATCTCGTCATCTTTGCCGTCAAGCTCTGGGACACCGAGGCTGCGGCGCGCTCGATCCTGCCGCTGCTGGGTCCGGACACTGGCTTCATGTCGCTGCAAAACGGCGTCAAGAAGGACGATATCCTGCGGCCGATCGTCGGCGCGAAGGCGTTGATGGGCGGCGTCGCGTACATGGGGACCGCGATTTCCCGCCCCGGCGTGATCCAGCACACCGGCACGATGCAACGGGTGGTGTTCGGCGAATACGACGGCCGGCGCTCGAGGCGTGCCGAGTCGCTGCTCGCATTCCTGCAGAAGACCGGCATCGACGCCCGGATTTCCGATGACATCCGCCGCACGATCTGGGAGAAATTCGTGTTTTTGGTCGGTATGGCCGCGGTGACCGCCACCATACGGCTGCCGCTCGGGCCGATCCTCGCGCATCCGCTGACCCGCCAGTTCTATCTCGACGCGATGCGGGAGGTGGCCGCGGTGGGACGAGCCCACGGCGTCCGCCTGCCGGAGGATATCGCGGAGGAGCGTCTGGCGTTCAGCGACACGCTGCCGCCGTCGATGACCGCGTCGCTGCAACTCGATCTCGAGCGCGGGAATCCGCTGGAGGTGGAGTGGCTGTCGGGCTCCGTGGTCGAGCTCGGCGCCGCCGTCGGCGTGCCGACGCCGATTCACCGCGCGGCGCGGGACATCCTCATCCTGCACGCGCAGGGCCGAAAGGCGTGACGCCGCCCAAGCTCACCGTCCGGAACCTTCGCGCCGTGGCCGTGAAAGTGCCGATGAACTACGTCCTGGGCACCAGCCAGCAGGCGCTGCGCGAGGCGCCGCTGCTGCTCGTCGACCTCGAGACCGAGGAAGGCGTGACCGGCCACGCCTACCAGTTCTGCTACGTGCCGGCCGCCGCCGCGGCCATCGTCGTGATGCTCGAGGAGGTGCTGCGTACCGTGAAGGGCGACCGGGCGGATCCGGCCGCCCTGTCGGAGAAGCTCGCCCGGCGCTTCAAGCTGATCGGCGTCCAGGGCATCGTGCGCATGGCGGTGGCGATGTTCGACGTCGCGTGCTGGGACGCGCTCGCGCGCGCTGCCGGCAAGCCGCTCGCGACCTATCTCGGCGGCTCCCCCCGACCGCTGCCGGCCTATAACAGCTGCGGTCTCGGGTTGATGGAGCCGCAAGCGGTCGCGGACGAGGCGCAGCAGCTGCTCGCCGGCGGCTTCCGCGCGATCAAGCTCCGCCTGGGCTATCCGACCCTCGAAGCCGATCTGGCCGCGGCGCGCGCGGTGCGGCGGCGCGTACCTGCCGATATCGCGGTGATGGCCGATTACAACCAGGCGCTGACGGTCGAGGAAGCGATCCGGCGCGGGCGCGCGCTGGAGGGCGAAGGTCTCTACTGGATCGAGGAGCCGATCCGGCACGACGACTTTGCGGGATGCGCCGAGATCGCGCGCTCGCTCGCGACGCCGGTGCAGATCGGCGAGAACTTCTCGCTCCCGCACGACATGGAGCGGGCGCTCGCCGCGCAGTCGCTGCGATTACGTGATGCCGGACCTCGAGCGCATCGGGGGCGTCACCGGCTGGCGGCGCGCGGCGGAGCTCGCCGCGGCGAGGGGGATCAAGATGTCCTCGCATCTCTACCCGGAGGTGAGCGCGCATCTGCTCACGGTGACGCCGACGGCACACTGGCTGGAGTACGTGGACTGGGCGAATGCCGTGGTCGAGGAGCCGTTGCGCATCGCCGATGGCAATGCCATCCTCTCCGCCCGGCCCGGCAACGGGCTCGCCTGGAACGAGGACGCCGTTCGCCGCTACCGCATGAACTGACGGATCATGCAAGTCACCTCCATGCACTTCAAGGCGGCGGCGAGCGGCGAAGCTTACCGACGCCAACCTCCAGTCCGCGTTGAAGCGGCTGCAGGGCAACTTCGTGCGCGGGCGCGCCGATCGCGTGGCGGAGCTCGGAAACTACGAAGAAATCCGCTCCGCCGCCGCCGCGATCCGCGACCGCGCGCTTGCGGATCTCGACGCCTACCTCGAGGAGTTCGAGCGCAACGCCGTGGCGCGCGGAGCCATCGTGCACTGGGCGGAGACGCGCGCGGAGGTGAACCGGATCGTGTGCGAGATCGCTCGGAGCCGGCACGGCGTCAGGAAGGCGGTCAAGTCGAAGTCCATGGTGACCGAGGAGTGCGCGCTCAACGAGGCGCTCGAGGCGCACGGCGTCGAGGTGGTGGAAACGGATCTCGGCGAGTACATCCTGCAGCTGGCGAAGGAGCCGCCCTCGCACATCGTCGCGCCGGTCGTGCACAAGACCCGCGATGAGGTTTCGGACCTGTTCCAGGAGAAGCACGGCACGCCGCGCAAGACCGACATCGCGGCGCTGACGCGCGAGGCGCGGGAGATGCTGCGCCGGCACTTCGTCACCGCGGAAATGGGCATCTCGGGCGCGAATTTCTCGTGGCCGAGACCGGCTCCACGCTTGATCGTCACCAACGAGGGCAACGGGCGCCTCGTGACCACGCTGCCGCGGGTGCACGTCGCGATCACCGGCATCGAGAAAGTGGTGCCGACGCTGGAGGATGCGGCGACGCTGATGCGGCTGCTGCCGCCGCACGGCACGGGGCAGACGATCTCCAACTACATCTCGGTCACGACCGGCGTGAAGGGGGAGGGCGATCGCGACGGGCCGGAGCATTTCCACGTCATCCTGCTCGATGGCGGGCGCAGCGAGTTGCTGGGCGGGGAGCTCCAGCCGATGCTGCGCTGCATACGCTGCGGGGCGTGCATGAATCACTGCCCGGTGTACCAGAGCGTGGGCGGCCACGCCTACGGCTGGGTCTACCCCGGGCCGATGGGGTCGGTCCTCACGCCGAGCTACGTCGGGCTCGAAAATGCGCTCGACCTGCCCAATGCCGCGACGCTTGTGCAATCAATGCGGCGTGGTGTGCCCGGTGAAGATCCCCCTTCCGGACCTCATGCGGAAGCTGCGCGAGCGGCAGTTCGAGCGGGGGCTCAAGCCGTGGCCGGAGCGGCTGGGACTCGCGTTGTGGAGCTGGATGGCGCGGCACCCGGCGATCTATGCCATGATGACCGCGCTTGGCGCGCGCCTGCTGTCGTTCCTCGGCGGCGCGGACCGGCGCATCCGCCGGCTGCCATTCGGCGGCGGCTGGACGGACGGGCGCGATTTTCCGGCTCCGGAAGGCCGCACGTTCCGCGAGCTGTATCGGAAACGGCTCGGCACCTGAGCCTGAGTTGAGGGCATTGCAATGAACAAGCCTGCGGAGCTGCAGAACGTGCCGAGCGTCCCGTTGTGGGTCTTCGGCCGGGAGCATCCTGCCCTGAGTGCCCGCTTCGGACCGGTGACCAATCCGGCCACCGGCGCTGTCATTCGCAAGGTGCCGTTCTGCAACGCCGCCGACATCGACGGTGCCGTGAAAGCCGCGACCGCGGCGGCGTCGGGCTGGGGTGACACGCCGCCGCTCAGGCGCGCGCGCGTGATGCAGAAATTCCTGCAGCTCCTGCAGGCGAACCAGAAGGAGCTGGCGCGGATCGTCACGGAAGAGCACGGCAAGACGCTTCCCGATGCCATGGGCTCGGTCCAGCGCGGCATCGAGGTGGTCGAGTTCGCGTGCGGCGTCCCGCACCTGCTCAAAGGCGAGCACTCGGAAAATGTCGGCTCGGGCGTGGACTGCCACACGGTGCGCCAGCCGGTGGGCGTGTGCGCCGGCATCACGCCGTTCAATTTCCCGGTGATGGTGCCGCTGTGGATGTTCCCGGTGGCGATCGCCTGCGGCAACGCCTTCATCCTCAAGCCCTCGGAGAAGGTGCCCTCGGCGTCGCTGCGCATGGCGGAGCTCTTCAAGGATGCGGGACTGCCCGACGGGGTGCTGAACGTCGTGCACGGCGACAAGGAGGCCGTGGACGCGATCCTCGATCATCCCGGGATCCACGCGGTTTCCTTCGTCGGCTCGACGCCGATCGCAAAGCACATCTACGAGACCTGCGCGAGAAACCACAAGCGCGTGCAGGCGCTCGGCGGAGCCAAGAACCACGCGGTGGTGCTGCCGGACGCCGATCTCGAGTTCACGGCCGATGCGCTCATCGGGGCGGCCTACGGCTCGGCGGGGGAGCGCTGCATGGCGATCTCCGCCGTGGTTGCGGTCGGCGCCGCCGCCGACCCCCTCGTGACGCTTCTGAAGAAGAAGACGGAGGCGATCGTCGTCGGCCCCGGGGACAAGGAGGGCGTGGACATGGGCCCGCTCGTGACCGCCCAGCACCGCGACAAGGTCGCGGGCTACATCGACCAGGGCGTGAAGGAGGGTGCGAAGCTCGTCGTGGACGGACGCGGCCTCAAGGTCCGCGGCGCGGAGAGCGGCTACTTTCTCGGAACGACCTTGTTCGACAACGTCACCCCGGAAATGAGGATTTACCGGGACGAGATCTTCGGCCCGGTACTGGTTGTGCTGCGCGCGAACACGCTGGAGGATGCGATCGCGCTCGTCAACCGCAATCCCTATGCCAACGGCACGGCGATCTTCACCGAGTCGGGCGGCGCCGCGCGGCGCTTCGAGAACGAGATCCAGGTCGGCATGGTTGGCGTCAACGTGCCGATCCCGGTGCCGGTTGCGTTCTATTCATTCGGCGGCTGGAAGAACTCGCTCTTCGGCGACCTCCACGTGCACGGCATGGAGGGGGTCAAGTTCTACACCCGCACCAAGGTCATCACCAGCCGCTGGCCGCACCAGGACACGCCGGCGCCCGGGCTCAACATGCCCACGCTGGGGTAATGCAGGGATGAGGGCGGAGGGATGAGCGCGCGTGAAAACATTCTGGCGCGCATCCGCGCGCGGCAGGGGAAGTCGCCCGGTCCCGCAGACGCCGAGCGCGAGGCCGTGCGCGCGCACATCCGGTCGCATACCGTAAGTGCGCGGCCGCGCATGGAGTGGGACCCGGTCGCCCGTTTCCAGGAACGGGCGCTGGGACTTGCGAGCACGGTGGACGAGGTGGATGCGGTTGCGGCCGTCCCGGCCGCCGTCGCGCGCTACCTGAAGGTCCATTCATTGCCCCTCGTGGCGGTGTGCTGGGCGGAGCTCGCCGCACTCGACTGGCGTGGCGCCGGAATCGAAATCGCGGTGAGGGAAGCGCGGGACTACCGATCTCGTCGGCATCACGGGAGCGTTCTGCGCCATCGCCGAGACTGGCACGCTGATGACGCTGTCAGGGCGCGATACGCCGGCCACGGTCAGCCTGCTGCCCGAAACTCACATCGCCGTGGTGAGGAAGTCGCGCATCGTGCGCGGCATGGAAGAGGCGTGGCGGCTCATGCGGGACGAGCTCGGCGTGCCGCCGCGCGCGGTCAATTTCATCTCCGGTCCCTCGCGCACCGCCGACATCGAGCAGACGGTGACGCTCGGCGCGCATGGACCCTATCGCGTCCATATCGTCCTGGTCGGCTGAAGGCCGCGCGCTCAGAACGCCTCGTTCCAGGGAATCGAGAGCTGCGTCGCGGAGTTGATGAGCCCCACCATGCTGTAGGTCTGCGGAAAGTTGCCCCATAGCTCGCGCGTCACCGGGTCGATGTGCTCGGCGAGCAGGCCGTGGCGGTTTCGGCAGGCGAGCAGGTTCTCGAACAGCGCTCGCGCCTCCTCCCGCCGCCCGAGCGCGGCGATCGCGTCGATGTACCAGTACGTGCACGCCAGAAACGCGTTTTGCGGCGTCCCGAAATCGTCGGCCCCGGCGTAGCGAAACACGAAGTCGCCGCGGCGCAGCTCGCCCCCGATCGCCGCCACGGTGGCCGCGAAGCGCGGGTCCTCCGCCTGCAGGAAGCCGAGCTCCACGAGCAGCAGCAGGCTCGCGTCGAGGTCGTTGCCGCCGAACGTCGAGACGAAGCTCCCGCGGGTTTCGCTCCAGGCGCGCTCGCATACTCCGCGATGGATGGCCTCGGCCTGCTGGCGCCAGTAACGGGCGCGCTCGGCGAGCCCGAGTCGCGCGGCGATCTTCCCCAGGCGGTCGCATGCCGCCCAGCACATGATGCTGGAGGACGTGTGCACCCGTGTCGCGCCGCGCAGCTCCCACAGCCCGGCATCGGGCTCGGCCCAGACGCGCGCGGCCTGCTCGCCGAGCGCCTCGAGCTGCGCGAACAGTCCCTCGTTACCGGGCCGCAGCAGCCGGCTGTCGAAGAAGGCGTGGGTCGCCGCGAGAATCGCGGACCCGTAGACGTCGTTCTGCACCTGCCGATAGGCCTCGTTCCCGATGCGGACCGGTCCCATGCGGCGGTAGCCCGGCAGCGTGGGAACGACGCGTTCCTCGATATCGCATCGGCCGTTCACCCGGTATACGGGCTGCAGCCGCCCGTCCTTGGCGCCGGCGGCAATGTTGATGATGTAGCTGAGGTAGCGCTCCATGGTCTTGGTCGCGTTCAGCCGGTTCAGCGCATTGACCGTGAAATAGGCATCGCGCAGCCAGCAGAAACGGTAGTCCCAGTTGCGGCCGCTGTCGGCCGCCTCCGGGATCGAGGTGGTGAACGCGGCGAGGACCGCCCCGGTATCGTCCACCGCCGCGAGCTTCAGCGCGATCGCCGCGCGGATGATCTCCTCCTGCCATTCGAACGGGATGCTGAGGTCGCGGACCCAGTCGCGCCAGTATCCTGTCGTCTCCTCGAGAAAGCGGCGCGCCACGTCGAGGACGGAACCCTGCAGCGTTTCGTCAGGCCCGAGCACGAAAGTGACGGTGTCCTGGAGCACGAACGGGATTTCCTCGAGCAGTGCGGTGATCGAGCAATTGGTCGTGGCGCGCAGCGCAAACTCGCCGCATTCGTAGCGCACGTGGTTGCTGCCGAACGTCGTGCGCGCCGGTGAGGCGCCGTGGCCGGCCGCCGGCCTGAGCCGCATCGTGACCCGCGGGCTGCCGGCGACGCGGCGCACCTGGCGCACCAGCGTCATCGGGCAGAACATGCGCCCGAACTGCAGGAAGCGCGGCGCAAAATCCGTGATCTCGACCGCGCCGCCGCCCCGGTCGGTAAGGCGGGTCACCAGGATCGGCGTGTTGGCGAGGTAGTGCTGCTCGCTGCGCGCGGCATCGGAGAGCTCGACCGCGAAGAAGCCGAAGTCGCCATCCCCGCGCCGCTCCCGCAGCAGCGAGCAGAATACGGGGTCGCCGTCAGCCCGCGGCATGCAGCCCCATACGATCTCGCCTGCGCCGTCCACCAGCGCCGCGACGCCGCAGTTGCCGATCAGGCCGAGATCGAGGTTTGCCGTCACCGTGATTCCAACCGCGTACCAGCGCAGGCGACGTACGCATCGAGCCACCGGCGCACGGCCGTCGCGTCGGCAAGCCTCCAGCGCGCAATCGAGGCGCCGGGACCCACCTTGACGGAGTGTCCGCCGAGCCGGTTGACGATCGCGAACCCGTGCTCGTCGGTCGCATCGTCGCCCACGAAGACCGGAAGGCGGCCCGCGAACGGCGCTTCGGCCATGAATTCCTCGATCGCCATGCCCTTATCGCGACCGCCGGGCTTCACCTCGAATACCAGTTTCCCGGCCTGCATCTCGAACTCCGGGCCGAGCGCAGCCAAAGCGCTGCTGACCGCATCGCGCGCCGCACCCGCAAGCGCCGGCGCCAGCCGGAAATGCAGCGCCAGGCTGTGGCCCTTGTCCTCGAGCAGCAGCCCGGCATGACGTGACGCGAATGCGCCCAGCTCCAGCGCCGCGCGCCGGAGCGGCTCCTGTGGAAAGGCATGCCGGTGCAGGTTTCCGACCGCGTCGCGGCGCTCGATGCCGTGCTGTCCGGCGACCGCAAGGCGCAGCGGCGCGAACAGCGCGTCGAGCTCGCCGAGCCGGCGGCCGCTGATCAGCGCGAGCGCGCCTCCCGACGCTTCCGTGAGCTCCGCGAGCAGCTTGCCGAGCGCCGGGTCCGCGCGCACGGCGTCGGGCCGCTCGACGTGCTCGAACAGCGTGCCATCGATGTCGAGGAAGATGGCCCAGCCGGGACTGAACGCGGGCAGCATGGCATTCGTTCGCTCCGCGCCCGCGCCTTGCCGCTGCCGGTGCTGCATGGGCTACCGGGGAACGGAGCGCAGGCGCGCAACGCGGGCCCGCGCGAGCACGCGGTGGCGGTGGCGCATGCGCGCGGCATCGATCAGCATCCGTCCCGCCCAGCGATAGACGTTGAACTCCTGCACGAGGTTGCGCATGCTGCGCATCCGGGCGCGCTGCTCATCGGGCGGCATCGTGAGCGCCAGGTTCAGCGCCACCGCGCACTGCTCGATGTCGTAGGGATTGACGATCAGCGCCTCGGTCAGCTCGCGCGCGGCTCCGGTGAACTGCGACAGGACCAGCACGCCGCGCTCGTCGTCGCGCGCGGCGACGAATTCCTTCGCGACCAGGTTCATGCCGTCGTGCAGGCTCGACACGTAGCACAGGTCGGCGGCGCGGTAGCAGCGCATAGACCTCGCGTCGCGTCGTGGTGCTCGATCAGGAGGATGATCGGCTCGTATCCCGCGCGGCCGAAGCGGTCGGTTGATCTGCGCCGCCAGCGCCTCGCACCTTGCTCGTCGAAGCTCTGGTACTCGTCGATCGAGGAGCGCGAGGGCGCGGCGATCTGCACGAAGGAGAACTTCCCGATCCAGCGCGGCTCGAGCTCGAGCAGGCGCTCGACGGCCATGAAGCGCTCGAGGATGCCCTTGGTGTAGTCGAGGCGGTCGACGCCGACGCCGAGCAGCACGTCCGGCGGAACGCCGAGACGCGCTCGCGCACCCGCGCTGCGGCATTCGTCCACGGCGGGCTGCGTCGCGAGCGCCGCGGGCGGCCACTCGATCGAGATCGGGTAGCGGCTGCACCTCGGTCGGCTCGCCGCCGTGCGAGATGGTGAAGGTCTCGCGGTCGACGCGCGCCTCGAGATAGCGGTCGACGGTGTCGAGAAAGTTGTTGCAGTGAAACTGCGTGTGGAAGCCGAGGATGCTCGAGCCCAGCATGCCCTTCGAGCACCTCCTCGCGCCACGGCAGGATGCCGAACGCCTCGGGATTCGGCCACGGGATGTGCCAGAAGGTGATGATGGTGGCGCGCGGCAGCGCGCTCGCGCACCAGGCGCGGCAGCAGCGCGAAGTGATAGTCCTGCACCAGCACGATCGGGTCCTCGGTGCGCGCCTCGTCCACGACCGCGTCGGCGAAGCGCCGGTTCACCGTGCGGTAGTGCTCCCAGTCCGGCGCGCGGAAGATCGGGCGCACGTGCGCGATGTGGCACAGCGGCCACAGGCCCTCGTTGGCGAAGCCGTAGTAGTAGCCCTGCTCCTCCTCCTTGGTGAGCCAGACGCGCCGGATGCGGTAGGCCGGGCGCTCCGGCGGCACCATGACGTGGTCGGCGGCGTCGACCGCCTCGCGGTCGGCGGATCCGCTGCCGTGGGCGATCCACGTCCCCGAGCACGCGCGCATGATCGGCTCGAGGGCGGTCACCAGCCCGCTCGCCGGGCGCTGGATCTCGATCACGTTCTGCTTGCGGACGTGGATGTACGGCTCGCGGTTGGACACGATCAACACCTCGTCGCCCCTCAGATCCTGGCGCAGGATGCGGCGCAATGCGTCCGGGCCCCAGACGACCTGGCTTTCGTCTCGGCTGCGCCGCTCGGACTCGAGGTCTCGCACCAGCGCCTGCAGGTCGTTGGCGATCGGCCGCAGCTCGGGTGCGCGCACTTGCTCCGGCGAGCGCAGCAGCGCTTCGCCGGAAATCAGCATCTTGATGCCGGCCACCCAGCCGCGCCAGCTGATCTCGGCGATCACCACCGTGATGACCGCCACGATGGCCGCGATCGTCGCGAACAGGTAGAAGACGTAGCGCTTCGTGTCCTCGCTGCGGCGCTGCACGAAGCTCATGTCGTGCACGATGACCAGGGAGCCGAGCGTCTCGCCTTCGAGCGCGACCGGATGGGCCGATACGTGGAGCGGCCCGTCGGGGCGCTGCAGCAGCTCGGCGTGCGCGGCCGCGTCGGCAGCCGGGCACTGGACGGCTGCGGGGAACCCGCGGGTGGCGTAGGCAAGTTTGCCGGCGTTGTCGCAGAAGCCGAGCGCGAAGATACGCTCGTCCTGAACGATGCGCTCGAACAAGTGCAGGACTTTCTGTTTCGCGCGCGGCTCGCGCACGAGGGCGGCAAGCGGCTCCTGCGTCGTGCTGGTGATCAGCTTGGCGCGGATCTCCAGATCGCGCACGAACCAGTTCAGGGTGAGCCGGTCGACGAGCGGAACAACCGCGTACGCGATGGCCGTCAGGGCCAGGGCGAGCGGAACGACGAATCGCAGCGAAATCCGCATGCCGTGCTTCTCCTCGTGCGATGAAATGGCCCGCGCTCGAGGCGGGCTCTCTCTTGCTTCGCCTGAGCTTAAGGATACGCCTCTGCGCGCGTCAAGTCATAGCGGAAGGCGAAGAGGGCCGCACCTGTGTCGCTTTCGCCGCGCAAGACATCGCCATTTTCCCAACGCACGGGAACTTTTCATGCTTCGGCTGTCGGATTTACAAGCGCGATTCACAGCCTGTCCCGGAGGCCTCGATGAAATGGTGGACTCAGCTCATGAAGGTCAACGAGCCGATCGACTTCCTCGCTGCGCAATTCTCGTCCCATGACAACTCAATTGATTAGAGCCTGCGGCGGAACTTTTGAATCTGCCGCGGTCACATAAGGCAGCCAGAACAACAAGTTCCACGGGTTCCGCGCGCCTTGAGGAGGACGCGGAGAACCAGATCCATTCAGTTGTTGACCGGGGCGCCGCCTTCGCAGGCGTTGCCCGAGCGTGACCTCGATATGCCACAACTGAGCTTCCTGCCCGATTTTCCTCCGGCCGCCAGTCCTCTCGCGCTGTTCGGCCTGCTGCTGCTCGCGGGCGTGATCGGCGGCGAGATCGCACGCCGCGTGGCTCGCCTGCCGCGTATCGTCGGCTACGTCCTCGTCGGGCTCGCGCTCGGCGCGAGCGGCCTCGACTGGCTCGACGGCGCGTTGCTCCGGGAGGCCTGGATCTTCGTCGACATCGCGCTCGGCCTCATCCTGTTCGAGCTGGGGAGGCGGCTCGACTTCGCCTGGCTGCGGCGCGAGCCCTGGCTCGCGGCGACCGCCGTGCTCGAGAGCGCGCTCTCGTTCACCTTCGTGTTCCTTGCGCTGATGTATTTTGGGGTCGAGCCGCTCTACGCGGCGGTGGCGGCATCGATCGCGATCGCCACTTCGCCCGCCGTGGTGCTGGTGGCGGCGCAGGAGATCCGGGCCGAGGGCCAGGTCACCGAGCGGGCGCTCAATCTCACCGCGATGAATAGCGTGCTCGCGTTCGTCGTCTCGACGATGCTGCTCGCGTGGCTGCACCACGAGTATCGCGCCGGGTGGGCCACCGCCGTGCTGCACCCGGTCTACCTGCTGGCAGCTTCCGCGTTCCTCGGCTACGGCGCGAGCGTTGCGGCCGTGACGCTCGCGCGCTGGCTCGGCCGCACGGAGCGCGGGCATCTGGTGGTCTCGCTCGGCCTGATCGCAGTGACCGTCGCGGCCGCGCGCGCTTTCGAGCTCTCGGTCGTGCTGGCGCTGCTCGCGTTCGGCACGCTCTCGAAGAACCTCGACTGGCGCCACGATCTGCTGCCCGTGGACTTCGGCTGGATCGGGCAGATGTTCGTGGTGGTGCTCTTCGTGGTGAGCGGCGCGAGCCTGAACGCGGGCGAGCTCGCAGCCGGCGGAACGCTCGCGATCGTCTACGTGCTCGCGCGGTTCGCGGGGAAGTCGATCGGCGTAATGAGCCTCACCTACTTCTCCGGGGTGCGCCGCGGTGCGGCGGGGCTGCTGTGCCTCGCGCTGACGCCGATGTCCGGCACGGCGGTCGGGATGGTGCACCGGACCGGGGAGCTCTACCCGGATTTCGGGGCCAAGCTCGCCGCGATCGTGCTCTCGGCCGTGCTGATCCTGGAGCTGATCGGCCCGATCGCGGTGCAGTTCGCCCTGCGGCGGGCCGGCGAGGCGGGGGAGGTCAAATGATGCCGGCGGAGAACGAATTCAAGCCCTCGGCCGGCTTCACGATGGGCGTCGAGCTCGAGCTGCAGATCCTCAATTCGCGCGACTACAACCTGGCGCGCGACGCCGCGGACCTGCTGGAGCTCCTCGGAAAGACCGGGCATCCCGGCGTGGTCAGGCCCGAGATCACGGAAAGCATGATCGAGGTCAACACCTCGATCCAGTCGACGCACTACTCGCTGGTGAGGGAGCTGCAGGCGATCCGGGACGCGGTCGCCCGCGCGGCCCAGAGGCTCAACCTGCGCGTCGCCGGCGGCGGCTCGCATCCGTTTCACCAATGGAACGACCGCCGCATCTACCCCACGGAACGCTTCAAGCACATTCTCGATCTCTACGGCTACCTCGCCAAGCAGTTCACGATCTTCGGCCAGCACGTGCACCTCGGCTGCCCGGGCGGGGACGAGGCGGTGTACCTCGCGCATCTGCTCGCGCGCTACACGCCGCATTTCATCGCGCTCTCGGCGTCCTCGCCGTTCCAGCAGGGCGAGGACACGTCGTACCAGTCCTCGCGGTTGAACACCGTGAGCGCGTTTCCGCTGTCCGGTCAGATGCCGTTCGTGCAGTCCTGGGCCGAGTTCGTCGAATATTTCGGCAAGATGCGCGGCTACGGCATCGTCGAGAGCATGAAGGACTTTTACTGGGACATCCGGCCCCGGGCCGAGTACGGCACCGTGGAGATCCGGGTGTTCGATACACCGCTTTCGGTGGAGCGCGCCGCTGCGCTCGCCGCTTACGCGCAGGCGCTCGCCCGCCATCTGCTGAACGACCGGCCGCGCCTGCCGTCGCGGGAGGTCTACCTGCTCTACAACTACAACCGCTTCCAGGCCTGCCGCTACGGGCTCGGGGGCAAGCTGATCGACGCCGATACCGGCCGGCAGGTGCCTCTCAAGGACGACGTGCTCGAGACGATCGCCCGCGTCGAGCCGCATGCCGCGGTGCTCGGCGGCGGCCTGGCCCTGAAGGAACTGGAAGTCGCGGCCCGCAACGGCGCGGGGGACGCGGAATGGCTGCGGCGCGCCTACAAGGAGCGGGGAACGCTCACCGAGGTCGCGCGCCTGCAAAGCGATCTCTGGATGGGCCTCACGCGCCCCGCGCGGTGATAAGCGATCATAATAGTCGCATGGGGCCCTCACTTACGGGCGGGCGCAAGGCGCGGAGCGCGCTGGGCATGGTAGCCGCAGCAGTGCTGGCGGGCGTCCTGTACGCGGCCGATACCGGCACGCAGCAGCCGGTCGTGCTGCTCAAGCTGGAGGGCGCCGTCAGCCCCGCGACCGCCGACTACGTGGTGCGGGGCTTGCGCAAGGCCGCCGATCGCGGCGCTTCTCTGGTCGTGCTGCAAATGGACACGCCGGGCGGGCTCGACACCTCGATGCGCTGGATCATCAAGGAGATCCTGGCCTCGCCCGTACCGGTCGCGTCCTTCGTTGCGCCCAGCGGCGCGCGCGCGGCGAGCGCCGGCACCTTCATCCTCTACGCGAGCCATGTCGCGGCGATGGCGCCCGCGACCAACCTCGGAGCCGCGACACCGGTACCGGTCGGCGTTGCTCCGGAGGGCGATTCCGGAAAGAAGCGGAAACCCCAGACCAAGGCCGGGAAGAAGTCGAGCAACGAGACGGACGACGACGAGCCGGAATCCAAAGGCGCCATGACGCGCAAGCAGGTGAACGATGCCGCGGCCTATATCCGCAGCCTCGCGCAATTGAGGGGGCGCAATGCCGACTGGGGCGAGCAGGCGGTGCGCCACGCAGTGAGTCTGCCGGCGGAGGAGGCGAGGAAGCGCAAGGTGGTCGATATCATCGCGGTCGACGTCAGCGACCTCCTCAAGCAGGTGCACGGGAGGAAGCTCACGGTGCAGGGGGTGGAGCGCGCGCTCGCGACGCAGGGCGCTACGGTCGCCGCACTCGAGCCGGACTGGCGCAGCCGGCTGCTCACCGTGATTACGGATCCGAGCATCGCGCTGATCCTGATGATGATCGGGATCTACGGCCTCATCTTCGAGTTCTCCAATCCGGGCTTCGTGCTGCCCGGTGTCGCGGGCGGTATCTGCCTTCTCCTTGCCCTCTATGCTTTCCAGCTGCTGCCGGTGAACTATGCCGGGCTCGCGCTGATCCTGCTCGGGCTGGCGTTCATCGTCGCGGAGGCATTCCTGCCGAGCTTCGGCTCGCTCGGCATCGGCGGCGTGGTAGCCCTGACGTTCGGCTCCGTGATCCTGTTCGATCCCGATATCGCCGCCGGCTATACGCTGCCGCTGTCCTTCGTCGTGATGCTCTCGGTGACGAGCGCGGCGGTCGTGTTCCTCACCGTGTGGTTTGCGGTCAAGGCGCGCCGCCGGCCGGTGGTGAGCGGGCACCAGGAAATCATCGGGGCAAGCGGCACGGCGCTGGCGGATTTCGAGCACGAGGGCTGGGCGCAGGTGCGCGGCGAAACCTGGCGCGTGGTGAGCGATACGCCGGTCACCAGTGGCCAGAAGTTGCGGGTGACCGGCGATCGATGGGCTTACGTTGCGGGTCGAGCCCGAGGGCGGCAGTTAGGTTAAGATTCTCCTTCCCCCTTGATGGGGGGCGAGGCGGGGTTTCGAGGAGCATTGCTCCGAGCCGCCGAGCGACCGATCCGATGCAGCGGATCGGGACGGGATGGTTGGGATAGGGGTGAACCCCTTCAACGTGGAGGTTGGCATGATCGAGCAAATCGGCGCGGGCGGCATCGTCCTGTTGGTCGTCATCCTGATCGTGGCGTCGCTGCGGATACTGCGCGAGTACGAAAGGGGAGTCGTGTTCCTCCTCGGGCGCTTCTGGAGGGTCAAGGGGCCGGGCCTGATCGTGATCGTCCCCGGTATCCAGCAGATGGTGCGCGTGGACCTGCGCACCGTCGTGCTCGATGTCCCGGCCCAGGACGTGATCACACGCGATAACGTCTCGGTGAAGGTGAACGCCGTGATCTATTTCCGCGTCATGGACCCGCAGAAGGCGATCATCCAGGTGGCGAATTTTCTTGAGGCCACGAACCAGTTCGCGCAGACCACATTGAGGGCAGTGCTTGGCAAACACGAGCTCGATGAGTTGCTGGCCGAGCGCGATCAGTTGAACCTCGACATCCAGCGCATCCTCGATGCCCAGACCGACGCGTGGGGCATCAAGGTGTCGAACGTCGAGATCAAGCACGTCGACATCGATGCCTCGATGGTGCGGGCGATCGCGCAGCAGGCCGAGGCCGAGCGCACACGGCGTGCCAAGGTGATTCACGCGGAGGGCGAGCTGCAGGCGGCCGAGAAGCTCCTGCAGGCGGCGCAGATGCTGGCGCGTCAGCCGCAGGCAATGCAGTTACGCTACCTGCAGACGCTGGGTTCGATCGCCGGTGACAAGAGCTCCACCATCGTCTTCCCGGTACCGATGGATCTTCTCGCGCCGTTTCTCGAGCTGATGGACAAGCGCCGCGCCGGCGCGTGACGGAAGCGCACGGCTCCTGATCCGCTCACGCCGCGCAGGCCTCCTTTTTTTTGCCGCTGGTTGCGACGGCCGCTGAGCCGCGGCGAGCGAGGAATGACCTGACATGACCCTCGCCGTTGCGATGATTGTTGGCGGACTGCTCCTGCTCTTCGTCGGGGCCAATGCGTTGATCAAGGGCGCGGCCACCGTGGCAAGACGATGGGGAATGACGCCTCTCGTCGTGGGGCTCACGGTCGTGGCCGGCGGCACCAGCTCACCCGAGTTGTTCGTCGTGACCGGCGCGGCTTTGAGCGGGCGAGACGGGGTATCGCTGGGCAACGTGCTCGGCGCGAACAGCCTCAACATCGGTCTCGTACTGGGACTGACGGCAATGGTGCGGCCGCTGCAGGCTCATTTGCAGCTCATCCGGTTCGACGTCCCGATCATGATTCTCGCGTCGCTCGTCGTGGCAGTGTTCATCAGGGGCGGCGGTCTCGACCGCGTGCAGGGCGCTGTCCTGCTCGCGACAATGGCGGGATACCTGGCTTTCACGGTTTACATGGCGCGCCGCGAGCGCAGCCATCGCGTGCGGGAGGAATTTGCAGCCGAAATCCCGGGTCCGTTGACGAGTCTGGGGGCGGAGCTCGGGCTGATCGCGCTCGGACTCGCGGCGCTGGCGCTCGGGGCGCACGGCCTGCTATCGGGCGCCGTCACGATCGCCAGCGCCGCCGGCGTGAGCGACAGCGTGATCGGCATCACGGTGGTCGCCGCTGGAACCACGTTGCCGGAGCTGATCACGTGCATGGTCGCGGCGTTGAAGCGCGAGGGTGACATCGCCATCGGCAACATCGTCGGCTCCAATATCTTCAATCTTCTGGGCGTGCTCGGGCTGGCAGGCGCGCTCGCTCCGATCAGTGCCGCCGGCGTGCAGGCCGCGGAGGTATGGGGCTTCGCGCTGCTCGCGGTGCTGAGCTTTCCCGTCATGTGGCGCGGCATGATCGTCAACCGGGCGGAAGGCGCGTTGCTGGTCGCGGCTTATCTCGTCTACGTGACGCTGATCTGGAGAGGGTGAGCCGGCGCGAACCGGAGACGCAAGGTCGTTGCCGGCGAGCCGCAGGCCCCACACGCGATGTTAGAATCGCGGCTGCCATTTTCCCGGGGAAGATTCGTGCCGACAACGCGCTCGATGCGATGCCTGGCGCACGCTGCGGCGGCGGGGCTCGTGGCCATGGTCCTGGCGCCGTGCGCTTCAGCCGCTCCCGCGCCAGGCGATGGACCGGCGGTGATGGGCGTTCCCGTCGAATTCATCCTGTTTGCGCTCACCCTGATCGGCGTCGCGTTGTTTCACCATCGTACTCTGGAGGTCGCGCTCACCGGGCTGGTGGTGATCACGGCCTACAAGTTTGCGTTCACCGGGTTCAGATACGGGCCAGGCCTCACGGGATTCCTCGGCCAGATGCAGCACGAGTGGGTAATCCTGACGAACCTGCTGTGCCTGCTCGTGGGGTTCGCGCTGCTGTCGAATCATTTCGAGAAAAGTCATGTGCCGGAAGTGCTGCCTCGCTTCCTGCCGGACGACTGGAAGGGCGCATTGGTACTGCTCGTGATGATCTTCGTTCTCTCGGCCTTTCTGGACAACATTGCGGCGGCGTTGATCGGCGGCACCGTTGCCGCGACGGTGTTCCGGCGCAAGGTTCACATCGGCTATCTCGCGGCGATCGTTGCGGCGTCGAACGCCGGTGGCGCGGGGAGTGTCGTGGGAGACACGACAACGACGATGATGTGGCTCGACGGTGTGAACCCGCTCGACGTGCTGCATGCCTATGTAGCTGCGGCGGCTGCGTTGGCGGTGTTCGGGATTCCCGCCGCGCTGCAGCAGCAGCGCTACTCCCCGATCATGAAGCACGAGCCGCGCCACGCTCCGGTGGATTGGACGCGGGTTGGAATCGTCCTGGCGATATTGATTGCGGCGATCGCCACCAACGTGACGGTCAATCTCCACTTCAAGCACCTGGCGGACGCGTTTCCGTTTATCGGAGTGGCGGTGTGGATTGCGCTATTTGCATGTGTGCCGTTGCGCCGGCCCGAATGGAGGCTCTTGCCGGGTGCGTTCAAGGGGAGCGTCTTTCTACTCGCGCTGGTCGTCTGCGCGTCGCTCATGCCGGTGGACAAGCTGCCGCCCGCCACCTGGCAGTCCTCGCTCGCGCTGGGTTTCATCTCGTCCGTATTCGACAACATCCCGCTGACGGCGCTGGCGCTGAAGCAGGGTGGTTACGACTGGGGCGTGCTCGCCTACGCGGTCGGATTCGGCGGGTCGATGATCTGGTTTGGCTCGAGCGCCGGGGTGGCCTTGTCCAACATGTACCCTGAGGCAAAGTCGGTAGGCCGGTGGCTCAGGCACGGGTGGTATGTGGGCGTCGCGTACGTTCTCGGTTTTTTTGCGCTGCTGTGGATGCTGGGATGGCATCCGCACGAGCCGCACAGGGTGGCGCCCGCAGTCCCCGTCCCGGCGAGCGCCCCTGCGCGTTGATCCGGTACAGGGATCCAGCCGGGTGTGCTTGACGCAGCGCAAAGGCCGTTGGTTCGGCGTCGGCTAGCCTGTCCGAGCATTGGCCACGAACGGAGGAATGCGTCATGATCAGAGTGCTCGTCGCGGTGGACGGCTCCCCTAATTCGAAGCGCGCTGTGCGTTATCTCGTGCGCTGGATCAGGACGGCGGAGCCGATGGAAGTCCATATCGTCAACGTGCAGGAACCGATCGATTCCCTGGAGATCCGCCGTTTCAAGCTGCCGCGTGACATCAGGCGGTTGCAGCGACAGCGCGGAGTGGAGCAGTTGAGCGGCGCGCGCGCCCTGCTCGACAAGGCGCGCATCCGCTATGAGGCTCACGCATTAATTGGCAAGGTGGCCGAAACGATCGTGCGCTTCGCGCAAGGGCGTCACTGTGACGCGATCATCATGGGTACCCGGGGCATGACTCCGCTTGCCAATCTGATGCTGGGATCCGTTGCGACGAAGGTCATTCATCTCGCGCGGACACCTGTCACCCTGGTGAAATAGGCGCTCCCGTGTCGCCGCCGTGCGCACGATTGCCCCGCGGCCCTCGTGTTTCGCACGCCTGGCCGGCGCTTGATTTCGAGGAAATCGAGGTATAGGATTGCCCACGGTGGTAAGGCATCCCGCATAACAAAATCCACGGCTTCAGTTAGGCCGGACGCATGCTCTGCTGCCCAGTATCGTTAACAATGTTTCTCCAGCGAATAACAAGGCATCGGAGGACACATGCTGAAGAAATTCCTCAAGAAGCACGAAGGCGCCGGAACAGGCGAGCGCGACGCGCCGCAAGTTCCTGACCGGCGCGGCGGCAGCGACGACCGGCGCGGCCATCACTGCGTTCCCGATGATCGCCAAGGCGCAAGGGCCCGATCTCGATGCGCTGGCAGAGCACGTGGCCGGCGAAGGACATCTTCCACGAGTACGCGCTCGACTTCGCCAAGAAGGTGAACGACATGACGGGCGGCGAGCTCCGGATCGAAGTGCTGCCGGCGGGCGCGGTGGTGCCGGCGTTCGGCCTGCTCGACGCGGTGTCGAAGGGCACGCTCGATGGCGGGCACGGCGTGCTGGTTTACCACTACGGCAAACAGAATGCGCTGGCGCTGTGGGGATCGAGCCCGTGCTTCTCCATGGATGCCAACCAGGTGCTCTCCTGGCACAAGTACGGCGGCGGCAAGGAGCTGCTCGACAAGATCTACAAGTCGATCGGCGCCAACGTGGTGTCCTTCCCCTACGGCCCGATGCCGACGCAGCCGCTCGGCTGGTTCAAGAAGCCGATCACCAAGGTGGACGACTTCAAGGGCATGAAGTACCGCACCGTGGGCATCTCGATTGACCTCTTCACCGGCCTGGGCGCGGCGGTGAACGCGCTGCCCGGCGGCGAGATCGTGCCGGCGATGGATCGCGGCCTGCTGGATGCCGCGGAGTTCAACAACGCCACCTCCGACCGCATCCTCGGCTTCCCGGACGTGTCCAAGGTGTACATGCTCCAGAGCTACCACCAGAACGGGGAGCAGTTCGAGATCACGTTCAACAAGACGAAGTTCGAGGCGCTGCCGGCGAAGATCCAGGCGATCATCGCCAACGCCGTGGAAGCCGCGTCGGCCGACATGTCGTGGAAAGCGATCAACCGCTACTCGCAGGACCACATCGAGCTGCAGGTGAAGGACAAGGTGAGGATGTACAAGACCCCGGACTCGGTGCTGCAGCGGCAGCTCGAATTCTTCGACCAGGTCATGGCCAAGAAGTCCGCCGACAACCCGCTGTTCAAGGAAGTTATCGAATCGCAGAAGAAATATGCCGAGCGCGCGGTGCGCTGGTATCTCGATGTCCAGGTCAGCCCGCGCATGGCCTATAACCATTACTTCGGCAAGGCGGCCAAGCCGGCTGAGAAGAAGAAAGCCTGATACCGCACGCGCACGGCAGACACCATCCGGCAGCCCCGGATGGTGTTTTTTTTGGGGGGGCACGCCAGGAACCGGGCGGAAGTGGCAGAATAGAATTTGGGGTCGACGCCACATCATCGGGGGTTTTCAGCCATGCAGAAACTGCTGCTCTTCGTTGACAAGGTGAGCACCTGGGTCGGCCAGGCGTTTTCCTTCTGCATCATGGTGCTCACGCTGCACGTCTCGTGGGAAGTGTTCTCGCGCTACGCGCTGGACCACCCGCGCGCGTGGGCCTTCGACTTCATGATCATGATGTACGGGACGCTCTTCATGATGGCGGGCGCCTACACGCTGTCGAAGAACAGCCACGTGCGCGGTGACGTGCTCTACGGCTTCTTCAGGCCGCGCACGCAGGCGACATGGGACCTTACGCTCTACATCATTTTCTTCATTCCCGGCGTGTTTGCGCTGACCTACGCCGGCTACTATTACGCAGCCGATTCATGGCGGATCAACGAGCACTCGAACATCACCTTCGAAGGCCCGCCGATCTATCCGTTCAAGACGGTCATCCCGCTGGCGGGGGCCTTACTGCTGGTGCAGGGCATCGTCGAGATCATCCGCTGCGTGATCTGCATCAAGCAGGGCGAATGGCCCTCGCGCGCGGTGGACGTCGAGGAAGTGGACGTGGACAAGCTGAAGGAGGAGCTGCACGTCAAGGACGAGGACATCCAGAAGCTTGACCAATACGTCGTGCACCAGGAGCCGAGCCGGTGAAGGTGCGCAAGGAATTGTGGTTCGGCTTCGCGCTCATGGCGCTGATTCTGATCACGGTGCTGGTGCTCACGCCGTGGAGCAACCTGTTCGACGCGCACCTGAGCAAGGAAGACCTCGGAGTCCTCGGGCTGCTGATGCTCGCGCTGATCGTGGTCGCCATCATGCTCGGGTTCCCCACGGCCTTCACCCTGATGGGGATGGGCGTCTTCTTCGCCTGGCTCGCTTATCGCAGCGTCAATCCGGATCTCGCCGTCAACCAGGTGCTCGATCTTTTCGTGCAGCGGACCTATGGGGTGATGTCGAACGACGTGCTGATCGCGATCCCGTTGTTCCTGTTCATGGGCTATCTCGTCGAGCGGGCGCAGTTGATCGACCGGCTGTTCCACAGCCTGCACCTCGCCACCGCGCGCGTGCCGGGCTCGCTCGCCGTGGCGACCATCGTCACCTGCGCGATCTTCGCGACCGCCACCGGGATCATCGGCGCGGTGGTGACGCTGATGGGCCTGCTCGCGCTTCCGGCGATGCTCAAGGCCGGGTACAACGTCAAGGTTGCCGCGGGCGTGATCACTGCGGGCGGCTGTCTCGGCATCCTGATCCCGCCTTCGGTCTTGCTGATCGTGTACGGCGCGACCGCGGGCGTGTCGGTCGTGCAGCTCTACGCCGGGCGCCTTCTTTCCCGGCTTCATGCTCGCGGGACTCTACATCGGCTACATCATCGTGCTCGCGAAGTGGAAACCGGCGCTGATGCCGCCGCTCTCCGAGAGCGAGCAGCGCGTGGCGCTTCCGGCTTTCTCGCAGGCGCTGGCGCAGCGTGGCAGCAACGCGTTGATAGGACTGTGGCGCGCGCTGGCGGGAGGTGGCAGCGCCGGGGTCGCGAAACGTACCGTGCTCGCGCAGTTTTTCGTCACGCTGCGTGCCGGCACTGTTCATCGTCGCAGTGCTGGGCGTCATCCATCGGGTGGCGACCGCGCCGGAAGTCGAGGCCAGCACGGCCGGGCTGGTCGAGGTGGGTGGGCTGATCGCGGCGGCCGCCCCGGAACGGGAGCAAGAGACGGGTCTCATCGGCGCACCGGAAGCGGAAGAGAAGGAATCGGGGGTCAAGGAAGCGTCGGCCGAAGGTGCAAAGGAGCCGCCAGAGGCGGCGAAAACGGCCGCAGCCGAACCCGCCGAGCAAGCGGCCAAGGCCGCCAAGCAGGAACGGCTCCCGGCTCCGACTTGGTTCTGGATTGTGCTCGCCATCGGCATCGCCATAATCGGAATCATTTACTTACTCTGGAACTGGGAGCGGCTCGAGGTATTCAAGATGCTGCTCGCCTCCTTCTTCCCGCTGGCGCTGCTGATCCTCGCGGTGCTGGGCTCGATCGTGTTCGGGCTGGCGACGCCGGCTGAGGCGGCGGCCGTCGGTGCGTTCGGCGGATTCCTGTTGGCGGTCGTCTACCGTTACATTGGGCATGTGCGGGAGGGGAAGGGGGGCCTGTTTTCCGGGGTTGTCATCGGCCGCACGCTGAGGGAATTCGGCACGATCATCAAGGAGTCATCGTTTCTCACCGCCAAGACGAGCGCGATGGTGTGCTGGCTGTTCGTCGGCTCCGGAATCTTTTCGGCGGCATTTGCGCTCCTCGGCGGCCAGGAACTCATCGAGAAGTGGGTGCTGTCGCTCGACATGACGCCGGTGCAGTTCATGATCCTCGCCCAGTTCATCATCTTCATCCTCGGCTGGCCGCTCGAGTGGACGGAGATCATCATCATCTTCATGCCGATCTTTATCCCGCTGCTGCCGCACTTCCATATCGATCCCCTGTTCTTCGGGCTGCTGGTCGCGTTGAACCTGCAAACGGCGTTCCTGTCGCCCCCGGTCGCGATGGCAGCGTTCTATCTCAAGGGCGTATCACCGCCGCATGTGACCCTCAACCAGATCTTCGCCGGCATGATGCCGTTCATGGCCATCCAGATAATCGCGCTGGTGCTGCTCTACGTGTTCCCCGGCATCGGGTTGTGGCTGCCGCACACGCTCTATAAGTAACGCCAAACCGGACGCCCTGCGCCGGTTTGGCTCCGCGCGTCGGAACGGACGCTCCGCGCCGCTCAACGCGCGGTATCGCAGATATCGCAGGCCGAATTCCAACTGGCATGAATGAAGCCCAAGATTCTTGTCACCCGCGAGGTGTTCGACGAGACGCTCGCCTTCCTCGCGCAGCATTGCGAGGTGGAATCCAATCAGGAGGACCGGGCTTTCGATCCGGAAGCTCTCGCACGCCGGCTTACGGACAAGGACGGCGTCATGTGCGCATTCACCGACCGCATCGACGAGAAGCTCCTCGCGCGCTGCCCGAAGCTGAAGGTCGTGGCGAATATCGCGGTCGGCTACAACAACATCGACCTCGCCGCCTGCACCGCGCGCGGCGTGATGGCGACGAATACCCCCGGGGTGCTGGACGACTCCACGGCCGACCTCGCCTGGGCGCTGATGCTCGGGGCGGCGCGGCGGCTGACCGAGCTCGAGCGCCGCGTCCGGGCGGGCGAATGGACGGGCTGGCGCCTCAAGCAATGGCTCGGGGTGGACGTCCATCACGCGACGCTCGGCATCTTCGGCCTGGGCCGCATCGGGCAGGCGATCGCGCGTCGCGCCGCGGGCTTCGAGATGAAGGTGCTCTACCACAACCGCAAGCGGGCCGCGCCCGAGATCGAGCGGCGCTGCAATGCCGCGTACGCGACGAAGGAGGAGCTGCTGCGGCAGTCGGATTTCGTGGTCCTGCAGGTGCCGTACTCGCCGGAGACGCACCACATGATCGGCGCCCGGGAGCTCTCCCTCATGAAGCCGACCGCAATCCTCGTCAATTCGACCCGCGGCGGGGTGGTGGACGATGCGGCATTGATCGCAGCATTGCGAAGCGGCGTCATCCGCGCGGCGGGCCTGGACGTTTTCGAGAACGAGCCCCGGCTCAACCCGGAATTCATGCGGCTCGATAACGTCGTGCTGATGCCGCACATCGGCAGCTCGACCGAGGCGACCCGGCGCGCGATGGCGATGACCGCGGCGCGCAACCTGGTCGCGGCGTTGACCGGCGGCCGCCGCCCAACCTGCTGAATCCGGAAACGAAGCGATCGTAGACGCCGAGCCTGTCCTGAGCCGGTCGAAGGAATGCCGATGCGCTGCGGCATTCGTGCCACAATTCTCTTCCCGTAACGGTTCCAGTGCCGCAATATGCCCCTCCGGATTTGCCGATTCGGGACGGGGTCATGGTCGACAGGTGAGGGACGACCGGGTGTACGCCGAGCAGGTGCGCCAGCTCTACCGGCTGTCGCGGCCGGGGTATCTCGGGACCCTGGTAAATGCCAGCATCCTCGTCTTTGCCCTGTGGGGCATCGTCTCGAGCACCCTGCTCGGGGCGTGGCTCTCCGCCCTGTTCATGGTGACGGCGGCGCGCTACCTGCTCTACCGCGCGCACCAGGGCGGAAATCCGCCCGACGCGGTATCGCGCCGCTGGGCGTTGCGCTTCACGGTCGGAGCGGGTGCTGCAGGCCTGCTGTGGGGGATCGCCGGCTCCGTCCTTTATCCGGCGTCCTCGCTGCCGCACCAGTTCCTCGTGATCTTCGCGATCGGCGGCATGACGGTCGCCGCGATGGTCGTGCTCGGTCCGGTACGGCAGGCTTTCCTCGCGTTCGTGCTGCCGGCCTTCCTTCTCCTCACCCCCACGGTGTTTGCGCAGGGCACAACGCTGCACGTGTTCATGGGGGTCCTGATCCTCGTGCTGCTGGGAGTGGTGCTCGTCACCAGCCCCGTCCTGACCCAGATCGTGCGCGAGTCGCTGCGCGCGAGGTTCGATAACTCCGAGCTGGTGGAGCGGCTCTCCCAGGCGAACCGCGAGCTGTCCGAGCGGATCAGCGCGCAACAGAGCACGGAGGAGGTGCTGCGGCAGACGTCGCAGAAGTTCGAGGCCCTGATCGACGCGTCCCCCATTTCGATCATTGCGCGCGACCAGGACATGCGCATCGTCAAGTGGAACCCCGCGGCCGAGCGCATGTTCGGCTGGGCGGAGCAGGAAGTGCTGGGCCGCATGATGCCCTTTGTTCCGTCCGATCGGGACGAGGAGGTGGCGGCGATACGCGAGCGGTTGCGCGGGGGCGAGCCGCTCAATAACTACGAAACCGTGCGGCTGCACAAAGACGGCCGGCGCATTGACATCAGCATCTCGACGACGGTCATGCGCGATGCCTTGGGCCGGCCGACCGGTTTCATCAGCCTCGCGACGGATATCACGGAACGCAAGCGCGCCGAGCGGCGGCTGCAGATGGAGCACACCGTTACCCGGATACTGGAGGAGTCGCGCACGGTGGAGGACGCGCTGCCGCGTGTGATGCGCACCATCGCCGAAACCGGAGGGTGGGCCTACGGGGCGCGCTGGGAGCACGACAAGACGGCGGACCTGTTGCGCTGCATGGAGACGTGGTGCGTGGATGTGCCCGAGGTGCGCGAGTTCATGGCGTTCAGCCGCGTGCGCACCCAGGTGGCCGGCACGAGCCGGGGCCCGATCCACCAGGTGTGGACCACCGGTGCGCCGGCGTGGATCCCGGACGTGGCCCAGGACATCAGCATGCGGCGGGGGCCGGCGGCGCTCAAGGCCGGCCTGCGCTCGGCATTCGCTTTTCCGATCCTGGTCGGCGAGGAGTTCTACGGCGTCATCGAGCTGTTCGCGCGCGATCCGAGGCAGCCCGACCCCTGGCTGGTCGAGGCGGTGCACACGCTCGGCAGCCAGATCGGTCAGTTCATCGCGCGCAAGAGCGCCGAGCAGAACCTGCGCTTCTTCGCGAGCCACGATCCGCTCACCGGGCTGTTCAACCGGAACATGTTCGACGATCGCCTGCACCAGGCGCTCGCCCAGGCGGCCCGCTTCGAGCGCAGCCTCGCGCTGCTCTTTATCGACCTCGACGGCTTCAAGCTCGTCAACGACACGCTGGGGCATACCACCGGCGACCTGCTGCTCGCGGAGCTGGCGAAGCGGCTGCGCGCGACGCTGCGCGAGGGCGACGTGATCGGGCGCATCGGGGGCGACGAGTTCGTGGTGCTGATCGAGGAGTTCACCGAGGTGGTCCAGGTCGCGGAAGTGGCGAAGAAGGTGCTCGAGAACGTGGTGCGCCCGTTCACGCTTCAGGGCCGCGAGTGCCAGGTCACGGCGAGCCTCGGCATCAGCGTTTTCCCCGACGACGGCAAGGACGCGGATACGCTGATCCGGAACGCGGACATGGCGATGTACCTGGTGAAGCAGCAGGGCAAGAACAGCTTCCGGTTCTTCTCCCCCCAGATGAACACGCATCTCGTGGAACGGTTGTCGCTGGAGTCGGGCCTGCGGCGGGCCATCGAGCTGGGCGAGCTGCTGCTGCTCTACCAGCCGCGGGTCGGCGTTCGCGACGGGCAGGTGACCGGGGTGGAGGCGTTGCTGCGGTGGCAGCACCCGACCCAGGGCCTGCTCGGCCCCGGCGAGTTCATCCCGGTGGCGGAAGAGGCGGGGCTCATCGCCGCGATCGGCGAGTGGGCGCTGCACTCGGCCTGCCGGCAGGCACGGGCCTGGCGCGATCAGAACCTGCCGCTGCTGCGCGTCGCGGTCAACCTGTCGCAGAAGCAGTTCCTGCAGGAGAGCCTGATCCAGGTGGTGCGCGAGGCGCTGCACCGCACCGGGCTCGACCCCGCGCGCCTGGAGCTCGAAATTACCGAGGAAATGGTCATCCGCAACCCGGAACGGGCAGCGCGGCTGCTGGCGCAGCTGAAGGACACCGGCGTGCGCGTGGTGGTCGACAGCTTCGGCACCGGCTATTCGTCCCTCAGCACCCTCAGGCGGCTGCCGGTCGACTGCGTCAAGATCGACCGCTCTCTCATCGTCGAGCTGCCGGGCAGCGCCGACGCGGCGGCGCTTACGCGCGGGGTGATCGCCATGGCCCACAGCCTCGAGCTCCCGGCGATCGCCGAGGGGGTCGAAACCCGCGAGCAGTGGGAATTCCTGCGCGAGCACGGGTGCGAGGAAATGCAGGGCAACTACTACAGCGCGCCGGTCGCGGCCGATATCGTGCCCGCCATCGTCCGGCAGCCGGCGGCCGCCGGCGGGCGCGCATCGGTGCAGGCGCTGCGGTCGCGGCGCGCGGAAGGCGACACCGACTCGCAACGCTGAGCGTTATTGGCTACACTGGGGCTGAAATCCGCAGCGCGGCCGGCCGCAGGAGGTTGCCATGAAGACGTTGAAGCAGTTGCTGGATGCAAAGGGCAGGGACGTCCATACCGTCGCCCCCGGCGCGCGGGTGATCGACGCGCTCAAGCTGATGGCGGAACGCAGCGTGGGGGCCCTTATCGTCATGGAAGGCGGCAGGATCGCCGGCGTCATCTCCGAGCGCGATTACGCGCGCAAGGTGATCCTGCACGGAAAATCGTCCCACGAGCTCGAGGTGCGCGACATCATGACCAGCAAGGTGATCACCGTGCACCCCGGCCAGTCGGTGGAGGAATGCATGGCGCTGATGACCGAGAAGCGCATTCGCCACCTGCCGGTGACCGAGGGAGAACGCCTGATCGGCGTGATTTCGATCGGGGACCTGGTGAAGGAAGTGATCGCCGAGCAGCAGCAGACCATCCGGCAGCTCGAGTCCTACATACATAGCTGACAGCGGGCGGCTGTCGGCTCATGCATGAAATTCGGGGCGATCATCATCGGGGATGAGATCCTGAGCGGCAAGCGCCAGGACGGGCATCTCGCAAGGACCATCTCGGTGCTCGGGGCGCGCGGACTGCAGCTCGCGTGGTGCCACTACCTGGGCGATGATCCGGACCTGATCGAGGCGACGTTCGCGCGCACGTTCGGGTCCGGCGATGCGGTGTTCAGCTTCGGCGGCATCGGCGCGACCCCCGACGATCACACGCGGGCAGCGGCGGCGCGGGCGGCGGGCGTCGCGTTGAGGCTCCATCCCGATGCGGAAGCCGAGATCCGGGCGCGCTTCGGAAACGACCCCAAGGCGCTCACGCCGCAGCGCCTCATGATGGGCGAGTTCCCGGAAGGCTCCAAGATCATTCCCAACCCCTACAACCGCATCCCCGGCTTCAGCTTCAAGCAGCATTATTTCTTCCCCGGATTCCCGCAGATGGCGTGGCCGATGCTGGAATGGGTGCTGGAGACGCACTACCGGGACCGGTTCGCGCCGGGCAGCATCGCCGAGTCCTCGATCATCGTGCGCGAGGCGGGAGAAAGCCAGCTGATCGAGCTGATGAACGTCTGCCAGGCGCGCTACGGCCGGATCAAGGTTTTCAGCCTGCCGCGGCTGGAGCCGGACCGTCACATCGAGCTGGGGGTGCGCGGCGAGCCCGGCGAGGTGCAGGGCGCCATCGCCGCGCTGAAGCAGGGCGTCAGCGCGCTCGGCTTCCCCTGGGCGGACGCCCCGGGCTAGCCGGCACGCGAGCGGCGCCATACAAACAAAAAGCCCCGGTCGCCCGGGGCTTTTCCTTGCAGGTGTTGACGGCTGACTAGGCGGCCTTCTTCACCTTCTTCACGCCTTCAGTGGCCTGCTTGGCGACGGCTTCGATGTTCGCCTGGGTCACTTCCGTAAACTGCTTCGCGACCTTGGACAGGTTCTCGTAAGAGGCATTGACTGACGCGATCGCCGACTTGAACGTCGCGATGCCGACCTCGGAGCCCGCCGGGGCGTTCTTCACCATCTTGTCGAGCGCCGCGACGACTTGCTTGTTGAACTCCGCGACCTGCTCTTCGACGAGCTTGCCCATCTCGGCCTGCGTGGCCGTGGTGACGTCGTAGACGCTCTTCGCGTAGGCGGTTGCCTTCTCGATCGTCGGCTGCGCCATGGTGTCCTTCAGCGCGGCGAGTTGCTGCAGATCCTTCACTGCGGCGATCGTCTTGGCGTTTTCGACGGAGTCGGCAAACGCAGTCCGCGCGGCCTTCAGCTGCAGGTCGAGGATGCGCTCGGCGCCCTGAAGCGCCACGCCGGCGAACTTCATTGCGGCTTCCAGATTGGCCTTGTTGATGGCCACCAGTTGTTCGGGGGTCTGATACATGGTTTACTCCTTTCAAAACATCACGTTAAACAGCGACCTTGCTACTTATTGCTGCGCTGCACAATGATCATTATATGGCTAGAAACCTGGGTGTCAAGGGGTTAGGGTCAAAAAATTATTGCAGCGCGACATAAATGGACTGAATAGGGGGAGTTGATCTCTGGGTAGGGCCTCGGCATTACCAATAGGCTTTGGAAAACCCCTTTTTATTCATTGAGGTAGGATGTCGTTGACGTCGCAGCAGCACCGGTCCAGGAGAACTGAAGTGACCACTATCTTTGGCAAAATCATCCGGCGCGAGCTCCCTGCGGATATCGTCTACGAAGACGAGCTCTGCCTCGCGTTCCGCGACATCAACCCGCAGGCGCCCACGCACGTGCTCGTCGTGCCGAAGAAGGAGATCGACAAGCTTTCCAGCGCGAGCCGCGAGGACCAGGCCCTGCTCGGACACCTGATGCTCGCGGCGGGGAAAGTCGCGCGCCAGCTCGGCGTGGGCGATGCGTTCCGCGTCGTCGTCAACAATGGCGCGCATGCAGGGCAGAGCGTGTTTCATCTACACTTGCACATCCTCGCCGGGCGCAGGCTCGATTGGCCACCGGGGTGAGCAGCCCGCACTGGGTGACGGATGATGCGCGCAGAAAGAACAACGAGGAGGACCACTTGATGCGAAAGACAACCTGCTGGACGGCGATTGGCGCCGTGACGCTCTGCTGCATGGCTGTGGCCGGCGGCGTGGAGGCGCAGACGTACCCGGTGAAGCCGGTTCGGATCATCGTTCCCACCTCGCCCGGGGGCGGCAACGACTTCGTCGCGCGGCACATCGGACAAAAGCTCAGCGAGCGGCTGGGGCAGCAGTTCCTGGTGGAGAACCGGCCGGGTGCTGGAGGAACGATCGGCACTGCCCTGGCGGCGAAATCGGCGCCGGACGGCTACACGCTGCTCCTCGGTTTCGTGGGGCAGCTCGCGATGAGCCCCCACGTGGAGAAAGCGGGCTACGATCCCCTGAAGGATTTCATCGGCGTGAGCCTGCTCGCCTCCTCGTACCACGTCCTGGCGATACATCCATCGCTGCCGGTGCGCTCGGTGAAGGAGTTGATTGCCTTTGCGAAGAAACGCCCGGGCGAGCTCAACTACGCCTCGGGCAACATCTGGACCCCCACGCACCTGGTGCCCGAGCTGTTCAAGTCGGCGACCGGCACGGACATCGTCGCGATTCAATACAAGGGGTCGGGGCCGGCTGCGGTCGGAGTCCTCACCGGGGAGGCTCAGGTGATCTTCGCGAGCGTCACGGCGGTGATGCCGTACGTGCGCGGGAACCGGCTCGTGGCGCTGGCGGTCACGAGCCCCGGCGCTCTCCGATCGCCCCCGAGGTGCCGACCCTGGTGGAGCTGGGCGTGCGCGGCGTGGAGGCGCCGTCGTGGTACTCGATCGTCGCGCCGTCCGCGACGCCGAAAGAAGCGGTCGCGAGGCTGCACGCCGAAATCGTCGCCAGTTGGGCGCGTCCCGACTATCGCGAACCGCTCGAGAGGCAGGCGCTCGAGCCGACGACCACCACGCCGGAGCAGTTCGCGGCGTTCCTCAAGACCGAGTACGACAAGTGGGGAAAGGTGATCCGGGACCTCAAGCTGAACTGAGGTCCTAGGTTTCGAGCGGCAGCCGCACCGGCTTGCCGGTCGCCACCGCGCGCTCGATGGCGATCGTGGTCTCGAGGTTGATGCGCGCCTGCTCGGGCGTGGTGTGCGCGGTAGGAGCGCCCGTGACGAGATGGTCGAGCCAGGCCCGCGTTTCGTTCCCGAGCGGGCCCCAGAAATCCCCCAGCGCCCAGTCGCCCGCCGTGTTGCTGCCGAGAAACGCGAGCTCCATGCTGTGGCCCGGCACGTAAGGGTGGGGGATGCCCTTCTCCGTGTAGAGGAGGTGCTCCTTGTGGTCGTCGTCGATCAGCATGGTGCCCTCGGTGCCGAGGAGCTCCACGCGGTCCGACTGGCCCTGGGTCGGGAATTTCGCCGGAAGCGCGTAGCTGATGCCGAAATTCACCACCGCGCCGTCGGCGAACGTGACGATCGCCCACGTCGCGTCGTGCGCGCTGTAGCCCGCGTCCCGGAAGATGCCGTGCTGGCCACGGGCGACCACCTCGACCGGGCGGTTGCCCTCGAGGAACCAGCACATGAGGTCCACGTAGTAGGTCAGCACGTCGAGCACCGGCGTCGCGTGGGGGTCGCGCTTGAGAATCGCAAAGGTCTGCGCGCGCGAGTTGTAGACGCGGGCGAGCCCGCCGACCACCTTTCCGAGGCGCGCATGGACCATCTGCTCCTTGGCGCGAAGGAAGCACTCCTTGAAGCGGCGGCTGTAGCCGATGCGCAGCTTCCCGCCGGTCTTCCGCAGCGCTTCCAGCATGTCGTCCGCGTCCTTCAACGTCAGCGCGATCGGCTTCTCGCACAGCACGGGCTTCCCGAGCTCGAGCGCCCGCCGCACCGGGGCCGAGTGCTCGCCCTCGGGGGTGGAGACGAAAACGGCAGTGACTTCCGGGCGCTCGATCACCTCGAAGTTGTCGCCGCTGTGGAAATCGGCCCCGGCCTGCTCGGCGAGCGCTTTCGCCCGCTGCGGATCGCGGTCCGAGATCGCAATGAACTTGACGCACGGATGCTTGGCGGCAAGCCGCGCCCGCAGCGTGCCGATGCGTCCGGCGCCGACGACGGCTATGCCCAGTTCACTGCGCTTCATGCCGTTCCTCCTTCAGGCGAGATGCCGGTGAGCGAATGCTGCCGCCTCGGCTTCGAGCGGGGTCGCGAGCGTCATGTTCCAGCGATTGAGCCAGCCGAGAAGGGCGATCACCGACACGATCTCGATGATGGCGTTCTCGCCGAAGTGTTTCCGCAGCTCCGCGAAGTGCGCGTCGCTGACGCCCGGCGGGCAGGTGCCGGCGGCGTGCGCGAGATCGAGCGCGGCGCGCTCGGCCGGCGTGAACAGCGGGCTCGAGCCGAACTGCGCCAGCGCCTCCACCTTCTCCAGCGAAACGCCCCCGATGTGCGCCGCGTTCTCGGCGTTGTGCGCGGCGCAATAGGAATCACTGCAGGCGCGGCTCACGACGTGCGCGACCATGAATTTCAGCGCCTTCGGGACTTCGCCCTCGTCCATCATCACCGCCGTGTGGAGCGCGCGGTAGGCTCGAAGGACGCCGGGCCGGCGCGCCATCGTGAGCCAGCTGTTGGGGGGATAGCCCTTGGTCGCCTTCCAGGCCGCCATGACGTCCGCGACCTGGGCGAACTGCTCCGGTGCCGCCGGGGAAACGCGCGCCATCGCTAATAGACCCGGTTGAGCGGCGGCTCGCCCCTGACGAGCACGCGCTCGACGTTCGCCCATGCCTCGCGGAACAGCGTGGCGGAGGACTGCCGCGTGACGCCCGCAATGTGCGGCGTAAAGAGGACCCGCCGCGCCGCCTCGCCCTCCAGCGCGAACAGGGGGCTGTCGGGGTCCGGCGGTTCGGTGGCGTAGACGTCGATCGCCGCGCCGCCGAGGCGTCCCGAATTGAGATGCGTGACGAGCGCCTCCTCGTTCACCACGCCGCCGCGCGCAGCCTGGATCAGCACGGCGCCGTGCTTCATCAACGAGAACTGCCGCGGCCCGATGAGACTCCGAGTCTGCGGCAGAAGCGGCACGTGCAGGGAGACGATGTCGGCTGTCCGGAGCAACTCGTCGAGCGGCAGTGCGCGCGCCCCGATCTTCCCGGCGGCTGGGGAGTCGCGCGGCGCGGGATCGTGGTAGACGATCTGGCAGCCGAAACGGTGAAGCGCCTCGGCCACGGCGAGCCCGACGGTCCCGAGGCCCACCACGCCCGCCGTAAGCCCTTCCAGTCCCGACACGTTGTCCGCGATCATGCGCCCGCGGAACGACACGTAGTTCGCGTCGCGAATCTCCGCGTCCGCCCAGGCAAGGCGACGGAGCAGCACGATCGCGCTGGCCACGACGTACTCGGCCACGGCGTTATTGCTGCCGCCCGGCACGTTCGCCACCGCAATGCCGAGCTTCTTCATTGCGGCCTCATCGAGCCGGTCCACCCCTGCGCCGGTGACTTGGACAAGCTTGACATTGCCGCCTTCGAACAGCGGGCCGGCGAGCTTCGGGCCGACGGCCGGGATGACCAGCGCGCGCGCCGCCCTCACATGCGCGGCGAGCTGCGGATCGTCGATCGCGCGGTAGCTGACGGCGAGCGAGGCGGGCGGGACAACGCCTGCGCGCTGGAAATCGGCCTGCGGCCGCAGGCACAGGACGTCGGTAGGCATCGGGGCGATTCAGGGGTGAGGGAGGAGGGGTGAGGGATGAGGGCGGAGGGATGAGGGATATGCGGCTCGCCACGACCGGGTGCTATCCCACCCTCGGTTCCTGGGTTCGCTTGGTGATGTCGGCGACCGGGAAGAAGCACAGCAACATCAGCGGTTCCTTGCCGGTGTTGCGGGTCACGTGGTGCTCGCCGGGCGGAATGAGGATGGTATCGCCGGCCTTCAGCGGATACTTGCCGCTGTCGGCCTCGGTGCAGCCTTCTCCCGCCATCACGAAGATGCATTCCTCGAAGCCCTGGTGATAGTGGGGGCCGCGCTTCGCGTCGCCGGGTTTCGGCACGGGGATCTCCACCAGCCGCAGCGTCACCGCGCTCGACCCCTTTTCGCCGGACACGATCTCGAGCGACTTCCGCCCGGGCAGTCCCATGCTCTTCGCCTGCGCCTGGGTGAGGACTTTGGCCATCAGCCTGCGACCTTCAGGTGTTTCACCTCGGCAGTGCCGCCCTGGGCCTCGTCGAGCAGGCGGAAGATGTCGGCCGCCTCCTTCGCGACCGCGCTTGCGATGCCCTCGAGCATGGTCTTTGCCTTCTCCACGGTTGCATGCTCGGGAGCGCCGTACCATCCCGTCGGCGCGATCGTGCGGATGTCGCGCAGCACCGGCTGGTAGGCCCGCGTGCGGCGCAGCTTGTCCCACCTGCGCCCGTGGGAGTGATCGGACGAATAGTCGATGCGGTCGAGATGGACGAGGTCGGGCCGGCAGGCGAGGACCGCGAGCGCCTCGATCTCGCCGCCGTGAGTGAGCCCGCCGTAGTCCTTTCCGAACAGCTCCGCCGCGACGTAGCACGCCTGCACGGTGAGCACGGCCATGCCGTGCTTGCGGTGAAGCTCCTCCGCGGCGATGGCGAGCGAGGGGATGTTGCCTTCGTGCCAGTTGAGCACGAGCAGGTGTTTCGCGCCGTGCTTCGCTGCCGAGACGCAGGTTTCCGTCACCACGCGCTGGTAGGTGTCGGGCGTGAGCGTGAGGGTCGCCTCGAACGGCATGTGCATGGGCGTGACACCCAGCGGCCCGCCGGGCAGCACCAGCCCATCCATGCGCTCCGCGACCGCGTGCGATATCACGTTGGCGGCGAAGATGTCGGTGCCGGCCGGGAGATGCGGCCCGTGCTGCTCGACGCTGCCCGCGGGCAGGATGACCAGCGGGTTCTTCTTCAGCTGCGCGGCGATCTCGGGCTGCGTGAGATCGATGAAGTAGCGGGTGGGAAGCATGGACTCAGGCCGCGCGCGCTTGGGCGCCGATCCGGGCGCGCGTCTCGTCGAGGATATCCGCGATGCGCACCGCCTGTCCCTTGCGGTCGATCGATCGCAACGCCGCGTACACCACCGCGACCGCGACATTGCCGTTGTGCGCGGTGAGCTCGCCCGGCTTGCCGCTTGAGCAGCTCGCGGCGAACATCTCCAGCTCGGCGCGGAACATGTCGCTCTCGGGCAGCGGGATCGACTCGCGCTTCGCCCAGCCGTCCTTGCCGCGCTGAATGTAGAGGACCGAATTCAGGTGCAGCCGATCGGGGGTGTCCCAGGTGCCGAAGTCGATTTCGTAGTGCATGAGCCCCTTCGAGCCGAAGACGCGCACCGCGAAGATGCCGGGGGAGGTCCAGCACGAGCCGACGTAGCCGACCTTGCCGTCCGCGAACTTGAGCAGCGTCATGGACTGATCGTCCACCTCCGCGCCCACGGGCGAGAGCTTCGACGCCATCGAGGAGACCTCGGCGATCTCGCCGCCGAGGAGATGCAGCACGTCGAACTGGTGGATCGCGAGCTGGGACAGCGGCCCGCCCGGCGCGCGGTCCTTGTACCAGCGCCAGGTCTGCGGCGTCAGCTCGAGCGCGCGCTCGTTGGAGAAATTGGCTTCGAGGAACGCGACGCGCCCGAGCTCCCCGGCGTCGATGCGGTCCTTGATGATGCGTATGCCCGCCATCAGCCGCGCGCTGTGGCCGACGGTGACGGTGACGCCGTACTGCTTTTCCAGCGCGGCGATCTTCAGCCCGTCTTCCAGCGTCTGGGCGATCGGCTTCTCGGTGTAGACGTGCTTGCCGGCCCGCGCGACCATCTCCGCCATCGGCAGGTGCTGCTCGTTTGGCACCGTCAGGATCACGCCCTTCAGCTCCGGGCTGGCGAGCATGGCCTTCATGTCGGGCACCGCCGGCACGCCCAGCTCGCGCTCGAACGCAAGGCGCTTCTCCTCGGAACGGCTGTAGCCGGCGACGATCTTCAGCTTGCCGGACTGGCGCGCGGCGCGAGTGAGGACCTTGGCCCAGCGGCCGAGACCGACGATGCCGAGCTTGACGGGTGTGCTGCTCATGGAGATTTCCTGCTCAATGGTGCGGATGCGTGATTTTACAACGCGCGACGCGGTCGCGCGACGCATTCCGCAGCGCGGATCGAGGCTTCAAGGCGGACGGCAAAACGCGGGTCCATTCTACTTGAGTCTGCGCACCATCCACGGCAGCAGGACGTTCTCGGCAATCGCGCGACTCGGCCACTGCGGAGAACGGCCCATGTGACCGCCCTGAGGATTGATCCATGCTTCCTTGGCGTCGCCGTGTTCGAGCAGCAGATACAAGTCGGCAATGGGGATCTGCGAATCGCGGGCGCCGTTGACCGCCAGCATCGGCGCCGAGGGGCGGTCGAGAATACCGGCATCGAGCAGCGAGAAGCGCCGCGCGCGGGCGACCAATTCGTCGAGGCCCTGCGCTCCCAGCATCGCGCACTTCGCCTGCAGGTAATCGTAGAGATACTCTCCGGTGGCGAGCGACGCCCTGAGCCAGTCGGGCTGGAAGTAATGATGGATCGGCCCGCCGTGCACGACCGCACCGCGCAGCCGGCCGCGCTCGGTGATCGCGAGCTTGGCGGCCCAATAGCCGCTCCAGCTGCGGCCCTGCACCACGACGCGGCCGGCGTCCACTTCCGGGCGCCGCGCCAGGTATTCGAGCGCGGCGGAGAAGATCCGATCGCTGACGACATCCGCGACCGCATGGGGAGATTCGCCCGTGCCTGGAAGGTCGATTGCGAACAGCCCGAGTCCGAGCTTCAAATAGACGTCGGTGTGGGCGGCGACGTCTTCCTTCCGGGAATCCAGGCCGGCGATGCCGAACACGAGCGGGACGGGGCGCGCACCGGCCGGCAAGCGCAGATACGCGATGATTTCCTTGCCTTCGAACGGGATGTGGACGGTCTCGATGGGCGGGTTGAGCAGCCGGGCGTAGGCCCGGAACGCATCCAGCGCGCTCCGCCGGGCGTCCTGTCTTGCCGGGGTGTTTTCCGTTGGCCAGCGCGCGAAGTGATACAACCGCCATGCCCGCCAGTAGCACTCCCTCGCGCCGGCGCGGTCAAGCGTTTCCATCGCGCGGGCATCGACCCCATGGCGCTCGGCGACGCTGCTCCAGGCCCGCGCCCACTCTTCGCGCTCGAGGCTGCGGATCGATGACAGCGCGGTGCGCGCATCTTCCGGTGCGATGCCGCCGAGCGGCGGCATATTGTGATCCGCGCGCCGCTGCACTTCCTGCTTGAGCTGGTTGAGGTCGCGCCTGCCGCCCGGGACCAGTTGCCCGAGCGATTCATTCAGGCCATGTCGCGCAGCCATCTCGAAAAAACAAGGGCGGCCGCGGCCGCCCTTGCATGCCGGTAGTCGGTCGAATCAGTTGGCCGTTAGCCCAACCAGTTTCACGACCTTCTCGTTCTGGGCCATCGAATCCTGCACTACCTTGCGGAATTCCGCCGGTCCACGGATGACGATCTCGGTTCCCTGAAGGATGAGCGCCTTCCTCACTTCGGGGAGCTCGGTGGTCTTGATGGTCGCCGCCCGCAACTTGTCGGTGATCGCTTTCGGCGTGCCTTTCGGCACGAAGAATCCCTGCCAGCCGCTGTAATCGAAGCCCTTGATCGTATCGCCGATCGGCGGAATGCCGGGAAGCAACGGCGTCGGCTTCGGCAGACTCTGACCGACCGCGCGCAGCCGCCCGGAGTTGACGTGCGACATCACCGCGGCCGCAGGCGTAAGCGTCCATTGCGATTCGTTGGAGATCACCGAGGCGACCGAGGCGCCGCCACCCTTGTAGGGGACGTGCAAGGACTGGATGCCGGCCGCCTGCTGGAAATACGCGCCGGAAAGGTGGCTTTGCGACCCGGCGCCCGCCGAGGCCATGTTGAACGGGGTCTTCCCGCTCTTGGCGTACATCGATGAGTTCCTTGACGGACTTGATCGGCAGCGAGGGGTTCACCACCAGAAGGTTCGGGGTCTCGGCGAACTGCACCACGTAGTCGTAGTCCTTCACCGGATCGAACGTCGGATTCTTCTGGAGGATCCTGGCGATGGTCGAGGCCGCTGTGGTCGCCGCGATCATCGTGTAGCCGTCGGGGTTCGAGTTCTTGGCGATCTCCATGCCGATCACACCGGCTGCGCCGGCGCGGTTGTCGATCACGATCTGCTGCCCGATTACCTGGGAGAGCCCGGTGCCCATGATTCGGCTCAACGTGTCCACGGAGCTGCCCGGCGCATTCGGCACGATCATGCGTATGGGCCGGCTGGGATAGCTCTTTGCGGCTTCCTGGGCGGCCGCCGGCGCGGCGCCGAGCAGCGACGAGGTCATGACCAGCGCAAGCGAGATGCAGGTCTTCATGAAGTCCTCCTGTTGTATTTGTGAGTGCGAGAAGAAACGAGCGATTACGCCGCTCATTCTGTCCGGTTTGCAGGGGGAACGCAACCGCGCCATGGCCCCGGCAACCGGAAACTCGGACGCGACGAGCTGGAGAAGCGGTATCGCAATTGCGCGAAGCGCTCGCGCGCGAGCCCGCTTCAGCCGCCCTCGACGGCCGCGAGCAGTTTCCGCGTCGCGACGGCGGCTTCGCGCGCGACGTCTTCCGGCGGCCGGGACCAGTACTCGGGATGGGGCGCCTCGTAGCTGAGGTAACCCTCGTAGTTTTTTTCCCGGAGCAGCTGGAAGACTTCGCGCCAGCGCACTTTCCCGAGCCCGGGCGGCAGGCGGTCGGTGGGCCGCTTGTCGGCAGCGGGCGGGCCGGCCGGAACGTCGCTGTACTGGAACGCGAAGATCTCCTCCGGCGCGACGTCCTCGAAGCCGCGGCCGCCCGCGCCGCTGCGCTCGAGATGGTAGGCGTCAAAGAGCAGGCCGCAGCTCGGGTGGCCGGCGGCCGCGACGATCTCGCGGCCGGCTTCCAGCCGGTTGATCACCGCGTGCTGCGAGTTGAACTCGAGCGCGAAGCGCACGTTGTGCGCCTGCGCGATCTCGCCGCCGTCGCGGAAATTCGCCGCGCCCTCGCGCAGGGTGCCCGGGGGATTCTGCCCCGGCGCGATCATCACGAGATCGCAGCCCAGTGCCCGCGCGTTCGCGCAGGTCTGATCGAGCACCTGCAGCAGCCGCTTCTTCTCCTCGCCCTTCGCAAAGATGAGACCGTACTCGGTGCCGAGGCAGGCAACCTTGAGGCCGCTTGCCCGCACCAGGTCGAGGACCTGCGCGTTGCTCATGCCGGCGTCGAAGCAGCGCGTGAAATCGATGCGCCGCAGCTCCACCGCGTTCCAGCCGCCCCGCTTTGCCGCGCGCAACGCATCGGCGAGCGGAGTCGTGTCGAGCGTCCACGTGTGCAGCGCGAGCCGGTCGCGCATCTTGCTCATGGCGGCCATTCTAAGCTTTTCCGTGCGCGACCGGCGCGAGCGCCTCGGGGGGCTTCTTCGACGCGCGTCCTATAATGGGCGCGAAATGTCCGATCCTCATCGCATCGTCATCGTTGGCGGCGGCGCAGGCGGTATCGAGCTGGCCACCCGCCTCGGCGATTCGCTCGGGCGCAAGGGGCGCGCGCGGGTGACGCTGATCGACCGCTCGCGCACCCATCTGTGGAAGCCGCTGCTGCACGAGTTCGCGGCGGGCAGCATGGATCTCGACCATCACGCGCTCGACTACCTGGCGCAGGCGCGCTGGCATCACTTCCGCTTTCAGCTGGGAGAGATGGACGGCCTCGACCGCCGGCGGAAAGTCGTGAAGGTCGCGCCCACGCTCGATGAGGACGGGCGCGAGCTGATTCCCCGCCGCGAGGTCGCGCTACGACACCCTCGTGCTGGCGATCGGGAGCCTCTCCAACGACTTCGGCACGCCGGGAGCGCGCGAGCACGCGATCAGCCTCGACACCGCGGAGCAGGCGGAGCGGTTCCACCGGCTGCTCGTGAACGCCTGCATCCGGGCGAACTCCCAGCACGAGCCGCTCGCGCCCGAGCAGTTGAAGGTCGCGATCATCGGCGCCGGGGCGACCGGCGTGGAGCTCGCGGCGGAGCTGCACAAGACCACGCGCGAGCTGGTCGCCTACGGGCTCGACAAGATCAACCCCGAGAAGGACGTCCGCCTGACGATCATCGAGGCGGCGCCGCGCATCCTGCCCGCGGTGCCGGAACGGGTGTCGAAGGCCGCGACCGAACTGCTGCGCGAACTCAACGTGCGCGTGCTGACCGGCGAGCGGGTGACCGAAGTGCGGCGGGACGGCGTGATGACCGCGGGCGGAACGCGTGTACCGGCGGAGCTGACGGTGTGGGCGGCCGGCATCAAGGCGCCCGATTTCCTCAGGGACATCGACGGCCTCGAGACCAGCCGCCTGAACCAGCTCGTCGTGAAGCAGACGCTCGACACCACGCGCGACCCCGATATCTTCGCCATCGGCGATTGCGCGACTTGCCCCTGGCCGGAGCGCGGCCGGGACGTGCCGCCGACCGCGCAGGCGGCGCACCAGCAGGCCTCTCACCTCGCGCGCATGATGCCGCGACGGCTCGCGGGCAAGCCGCTCAAGCCGTGGCGCTACCGAGACTTCGGCTCGCTGGTCTCGTTCGGGGAGTACTCCACCATCGGCAGCCTGATGGGCGCGCTGCTCGGGGGCACGATCTTCATCGAAGGGCTGTTCGCGCGCCTCATGTACGTGTCGCTCTACCGCATGCACGTCTACGCGCTGCACGGCTTCGCCAAGATGGCCTTCGACACGCTCGCGAAGCTCATTACCCGGCGCACGGAGCCACGAGTGAAGCTGCACTGACGTGCCGCTTCACCAAGGGATGAGGGCGGAGGGATGAGGAGCCGTGCTAAGATGCGCGACTCTTTCCGCGCGGGAATTCCATGGCCACGGTCGAGCTGAACAAAACCAACTTCGAGGATGTCGTAACGAAGAGCGATATGGTCATCGTCGACTTCTGGGCGTCGTGGTGCGGGCCGTGTAAGAGCTTTGCCCCGGTATTCGAGTCCGCATCCGAGCAGCATCCGGACATCGTGTTCGGTAAGGTCAACTCCGATGACGAGCAGGAGCTCGCGGCGGCTTTCGGAATCCGCTCGATCCCCTACGTGATGCTGCTGCGCGAAAAGGTCGTGCTCTTCGCCCAGGCCGGCGCGCTGCCGGCGGAGGGCCTGGAGAGCGTCATCCGCCAGGCGCGCGCGCTCGACATGGCGCAGGTCCACCGGGAAATTGCCGAACAGCAGGCGCAGCAGCAACAGCAACAATGATGAACGCGGGATGGCGAAAGCTCCTGGGCGGAATTGCGCTCGCGGGGCTGCTGACGGTCGCGGCTGCCCACGCGCAGGCACCCAAACCCAAGCCGGGCGGGCTTCCGGTCAAGGTCGCGCCGGTCCGGATCGGCACGGTGACCCAGGACGTCACGGCCGTCGGAACGCTGCTGGCGAACGAATCGGTGATGATTCGTCCCGAAGTGGCGGGGCGGGTCGCCGCGATCCATTTCAACGAGGGACAGGGGGTTGCGGCCGGGGCGCGCCTCGTCACGCTCGACGCGGCCGAAGTCCGGGCGCAGCTCGAGGCCAGCCGCGCAGACGAGCGGCTGACGCAGCAGCGCGCCGAGCGCGCGACCGAGCTGTACGCCAAGAACTTCATCAGCCAGCAGGCGCTCGAGGACGCGCGCGAGGCCTACAAGAAGTCCACGGCGCAGCGCCAGGAAAACGAGGCGCGGGTCGCGAAAACCGATATCCGCGCGCCGTTCGCAGGCACGGTCGGCCTGCGCCAGGTGAGCGCGGGCGCCTACCTCAAGGCGGGCGACGATATCGCGCGGCTCGACAAGATCGACGTGATGAAGCTCGACTTCCGCGTGCCCGAGATTTACCTGGGCATGATCCGCCGCGACCAGCCGGTCGCGCTGCGGGTGGATGCATTTCCCCGGGAGCAGTTTCCGGGGCGGGTGTACGCGATCGAGACTACGGTGGACGAGAGGACGCGCACGGTCTTGCTGCGAGCGCGGGTGGAGAACCGCGGCGCGCAGCTGCGGCCGGGCATGTTCGCGCGGGTGACGCTGGAGCTCGGGGCGAACACCAACGCCGCGCTCGTGCCGGAGCAGGCAATCGTGCCGCGCGGCGACCGGAATTACGTGTTCCGTGTGGTGGACGGAAAGGCGGCGCTGACCGAGGTCGTGCTTGGCTCCCGCAGCACCGGCGAGGTGGAAATCGTCAAAGGCCTCAAGGCCGGCGAGCGGGTGGTGACCGACGGCCACATCAAGCTGCAAGACGGCGTGCCAGTGATGGTGGTGCCCGACCGGCCGCCCCCGACTGCGTCCCCCGCGGCGCCGAAAGGTTCATGATCTTTCCTCATCCCTCATCCCTCGTCCCTCATCCCTCGGATGTTCCTGCCTGAACTGTCGATCCGCCGCCCCGTCCTTGCGACGGTGATGAGCCTCGGCATCGTGCTCCTCGGCGTGATCTCGTTCCTGCGCCTGTCGGTGCGCGAGTACCCGAAGATCGACACGCCCGTCGTGTCGGTGCGCACCGTCTACACCGGCGCCAGCGCGCAGGTGATCGAGTCCCAGGTTACGCAGCCGCTCGAGGACTCGCTGTCGGGCATCGAGGGCATACGCACCATCAAGTCGGTCTCGCGCGAGGAGGTCTCGCAAATCACGATCGAGTTCGTCGTGGAGCGCAACGTCGACGCCGCCGCCAACGACGTGCGCGACCGCGTGGCGCGCGTCCGCAGCCGGCTCCCCGAAGAGGTGGACGATCCCGTAGTGTCCAAGATCGAGGCCGATGCGCAGGCCATTCTCTGGCTCGCATTCTCCAGCGAGCGGCACGATGCCCTCTTCATCACCGACTATGCCGACCGCTATATCGCCGACTCATTCAAGGCGCTGCCCGGCGTGGCGAGCGTCATCATCGGCGGCGCCCGCACCTACGCGATGCGCCTCTGGCTCGACCGCGACCGCCTCGCCGCCTTCGGCCTCACTCCCGTCGACGTCGAGAACGCGCTGCGGCGCCAGAACATCGAGGTGCCCTCGGGACGCATCGAGAGCCGCCAGCGCGAGTTTACGGTGCTCACCGAAACCGACCTGAGGACGCCGGAACAGTTCAACAACATGATCATCACCGAGGCGCGCGGCTACCCGGTGCGGCTCAAGGACGTGGGGCGGGCAGAGCTGGGCGCGCAGGACGAGCGCAACGTCGTGCGCGTGAACGGCAATCCGGCGGTGGGGCTGGGGATCGTGAAACAGTCCACGGCCAACACGCTCGAGGTGGCGCGCGCGGTAAAGGCGCAGCTGCCGCGCATCACGGCGGCGCTGCCCGACGGCATGAAGGTCTTCGTGGCCTTCGACTCCTCGCTCTTCATCGAGGCCTCGATCAAGGCGGTCTACCGCGCGATTTTCGACGCCATCGTGCTGGTGACGCTGGTGATCTTCCTGTTCCTGCGCTCGTTCCGCTCGACCCTGATCCCGTTCGTGACGATACCCGTGTCGCTCATCGGCGCGTGCTTCTTTCTGTGGATCTTCGGCTTCACCATCAACATCCTGACGCTGCTCGGCATCGTGCTCGCGATCGGCCTGGTGGTGGACGACGCGATCGTGGTGCTCGAGAACATCCACCGCCACATCGAGGAGGGCATGTCGCCGTTCACGGCCGCGGTCCAGGGCAGCCGCGAGATCGCGTTCGCGGTGGTGGCGATGACGATCACGCTCGCGGCGGTATTCGTGCCGCTGGTGTTCTCGACCGGCAACACCGGCAAGCTCTTCACCGAGTTCGCGCTGACCGTGGCAATGGCGGTGCTGGTGTCGGGCTTCGTGTCGCTGACGCTCACGCCGATGATGTGCTCCAAGCTACTCAGGCACCAGGCCCGGCACGGCGCCATCTACAACGCCATGGAGCGGTTCTTCGCCGCCCTCAACGCCGGCTACCGCCGCTCGCTCGCCTGGGCGCTCGGCCATCGCAAGATGGTCGTGGCGGGTTACCTCGTGGTGCTGGCAGCCATGGCGGGACTGGGCTGGTCGCTCAAGTCCGAGCTCGCGCCGCTCGAGGACCGCGGCTTCATACTGGGAGTCATGCTCGCGCCGGAGGGCTCGACCGTGGACTACACCGACGGCTACGCGCGCATCTGGGAGGACATCTACAAGGACGTGCCGGAGATCCTGGGCTATTTCGTGGTGATCGCGCCCGGGCTCGACCGTCCCAACCCGGTCAATTTCGCCCTGTCCTTCGTGCGGCTGAAGCCCTGGGACGAGCGCAAGCGCAGCACGCTCGAAGTCTCCCGCGAGATCGGCCCGAAGATGTTCGTGCAGATGCCGGGCGTGCTGGCGTTTCCCAACAACCCGCCGTCGCTCGGGCAGAGCTTTCGCAGCCAGCCGGTGCAGTTCGTCGTCTTTGCCCCGTCGTACGAGGAGCTGGACAATCGGGTCGAGCGGATCCTCGCGCGCGCGCGCAAGAACCCGGGGCTCGCCAACCTGGATTCCGACCTCAAGCTCAACAAGCCGCAGCTCTCGGTTGAGGTGGACCGCGACAAGGTGGCGGCCGTCGGCGCGGAGGTGGATGCGATCGGGCGTACCCTGGAGACGCTGCTCGGCGGGCGGCAAGTCACGCGATTCAAGCGCGAGGGCAAGCAGTACGACGTGATCGTGCGGCTGGCGGACAAGGACCGCGTGCAGCCGACCGACCTCACCTCGATCTACGTGCGTGCCCGCGACGGGCAGCTGGTGCAGCTCTCCAACCTGGTGCAGCTCAAGGAGACGGTCGCGCCCAAGGAACTCAACCATTTCAACCGCCTGCGCGCCGCGATCATTACCGGCAGCCTCGCTCCGGGATACACGCTGGGCGAAGCGCTGGACTTCCTGGAGGCGGCTGCCCGCGAAGAGCTGGGACCGACGGCGCAGACCGCGCTCGACGGCGAGTCGCGCGAGTACCGCGAGTCGGGCGCGCAGCTCTACCTCATCTTCGTGCTGGCGCTCGCCTTCGTATACCTGGTGCTCTCGGCGCAGTTCGAGAGCTTCGTCTCGCCGTTCGTGATCATGCTGACGGTGCCGCTCGCGATGACCGGCGCGCTGGCTGCGCTGTTGCTGCTCGCCTTCACGTTCGGCGCCGGCGGCACCCTCAATGTCTACAGCAAGGTCGGGCTCATCATGCTGGTGGGCCTCATCACCAAGCACGGCATCCTGATCGTCGAGTTCGCCAACCAGCTGCGGGAGCGAGGCAAGGAAACGGTGGAGGCGGTCAGCGAAGCAGCGGCGCTGCGGCTGCGCCCGATCCTCATGACCACCGGCGCCATGGTGCTCGGGGCGATCCCGCTCGCGGCCGCCTTCGGCGCCGGGGCGGAAGCGCGCCGCCCGATAGGGTGGGTCATCGTTGGCGGGCTGCTGTTCGGCACGCTCCTCACGCTTTATGTGATACCCGCGGCCTACACGCTGGTGGTCGGCAAGCGCCGTCCGGCACCGGATGAGGAAACCGGTGGCGGTGCGGCAGTGCATACGCCCGCCAGCAAAGCCTGAAGGCGGAAAGGCGAAGTGCGCCGGGTTGAATCCTTCCCCGGCGTCCCCATTTTGATGAGATGAACCTGCCAGTCCCCGCCTGGCGCGCAATATCTGTACTGGACGAAGCCGGGCACGATCTCAATTCCTCCCTGCCAACAGGGTCTTCGCAAGACGCGGAGCTGCTCGACGCGTACTCGCAAGCCGTCACCGGGGTCGCCGAAATGGTCGGCCCCGCGGTGGTGCGTCTCGACGTCAAGCGGCGCCTGCGCGGGCGCGATGCGCGAGGCAACGAAATCACCCACGATGTGGGCGGCAGCGGCTCGGGCTTCGTATTCACGCCCGACGGCTTGATCGCGACCAACAGCCACGTTGTATCGGACGCGGCCGAAATCGGGGCGACGTTCAATGACGGCCAGACGCTGCAGGCGAGCCTGATCGGCGACGACCCCGACACCGACCTCGCGGTCATCCGCGTCGCCGGGCACAAGCTGCCGTCGGTCCCGCTGGGCGAGTCGCGCAGCGTGCGCGTGGGGCAGCTCGCGATCGCGATCGGCAATCCTTACGGCTTCCAGTGCACGGTCACCGCGGGTGTCGTGTCGGCGCTCGGGCGCTCGCTGCGGTCGCAGAACGGCCGCCTGATGGACGACGTGATCCAGACCGACGCCGCATTGAATCCCGGCAACTCCGGCGGTCCGCTCGTGAACTCGCGCGGAGAGGTGGTGGGTGTCAACACGGCGACGATCCTGCCCGCGCAGGGCATTTGCTTTGCCACGGCCATCGATACGGCCAAGGTGACGATCTGCGCAGCTCCTCAAGCACGGCCGGGTGCGCCGCGCGCGGCTCGGGATTGCGGGACAGAACATCGTGCTGCCGCGGCGCATGGTGCGGTTCACTACAACCTCGAGCGCGACGGCGCGGTGCAGGCCGCCTCGATCGAGCGCGGCGGGCCGGCCAGCCGCGCCGGATTCGAGCAGGGCGACATCATCGTCGGCTTCGCGGGCCAGCCGGTCGCGGGCTTCGACGACCTGCACCGGCTGCTGACCGAGGAGAAGCTCGGCGAAAGCGTGCCGGTCGCGGTGCTGCGCCGAGGGCAGCGGCTCACGCTGGAAATCCGTCCCGAGGAGTCACGCTAAAATGGAAACTGCCATGAAAAAGGTCGTCAGCATTCACCGCGGCCCACCGGCCCACTGGGTCGGCGACGGCTTCCACGTCCGCAGCCTGTTCTCGTACGACCGGCAGCCGCAGACGCTGAGCCCGTTCCTGCTCCTCGATTACGGCGCGCCGGAGGAATTCGCGCCTTCGAGCGAGCGGCGCGGCGTCGGCCAGCACCCGCATCGCGGCTTCGAGACCGTCACCATCGCCTACCAGGGCGGAGTGGAGCACCGCGATTCGGCCGGGAACCACGGCGTGATCGGCCCCGGCGACGTGCAATGGATGACAGCGGCGTCGGGCATCGTGCACGAGGAATGGCACGAGCACGAGTTCGCGCGGCGAGGCGGCACCATGGAGATGGCGCAGCTCTGGGTCAACCTGCCCGCAAGGGACAAGATGGCGGCGCCCGCCTACCAGGACATCCGCAGCGGGCAGATCCCAGTCGTCGACCTGGGCGGCGGATCGCGCGTGCGCGTCATCGCCGGGGAGTTTCGCGGCGCGAAGGGGCCGGCCCGCACCTTCACACCGATCAACGTATGGGATGCGCGGCTCGCGGCCGGCGCGCGCGTCGAGCTCGAATTTCCGCAGGGTTACACTGCGCTTCTCGCAGTGCTGAAAGGCAAGGTGACGATCAACGGCGCCGAGGCCGCCGGGCCGGCCGAGCTCGTCGTGCTTGAGCGCGCGGGCACCCGGGTCAAGCTCGACGCGGCGGAGGAGGCGACCGTCCTCGTGCTGAACGGCGAGCCGATAGACGAGCCGGTCGTGGGCCACGGACCCTTCGTCATGAACACGCAGGATGAGATCCGCCAGGCCTTCGCCGACTTCCACCACGGCCGCCTGGGACAGTCGCGCGCCTGAGCGCGCGCGGGAAAGGAAAGACATCATGCTGACGGTCAGAAAAGCGGAAGAGCGCGGCCACGCCAACCACGGCTGGCTCGATTCGTACCACAGCTTCTCGTTCGCCGATTACTACGACCCCGAGCACATGGGCTTCGGCCCGCTGCGCGTCATCAACGAGGACCGCGTGCAAGCGGGGTCCGGCTTCGGCACGCACGGTCACCGCGACATGGAGATCATCAGCTACGTGCTCGAAGGCGCCTTGGGCCACAAGGACTCGATGGGCAACGGCTCGTCGATCGTTCCGGGCGACGTGCAGCGCATGAGCGCGGGCACGGGCGTGCAACACTCCGAATTCAACCACGACAAGGCCGGGGTGACGCATTTCCTGCAGATCTGGATCGAGCCGAAGAAGCACCGGCATCCGGCCGTCCTACGAGCAGAAGCATTTCGCGGCGGCGGAGAAGCGCGGCCGGCTGCGCCTGATTGCCTCGCCCGACGGGCGCGAGGGCTCGGTCACGATTCACCAGGATGCGCTCGTATACGCCGCAGTGCTCGACGGCAAGGATGCGGCGACACACACACTCGCCCCCGGGCGGCGCGCCTACGTGCACGTCGCGCGCGGCGCGGTCAAGTTGAACGGTATCGAGTTGAAAGGCGGCGACGGAGTCAAGATCGCCAGCGAGAACGAGCTCAAATTCAGCGGGCCAAAACAGGCGGAACTGCTGCTGTTCGATCTCCCATGAGCCGTCAGCCCTCCATCTTCGTATCCCACGGCTCGCCGACGCTGCCGCTTGAGCACGGTCCGGCGGTTGACTTCCTGCGCGGGCTCGGCACCGCGCTCGGCCGGCCCGAGGCGATCCTCGTCGCCTCTGCCCACTGGGACACCGATCGGCCTGCGGTGAGTGGAGCGAAGCAGCCCGAGACGATTCACGACTTCTATGGTTTTCCTCCCGAGCTGTATCGCCTGCGTTACCCAGCGCCGGGCGCGCCGCAGGTTGCGCAACGCGCGGCCGGCCTGCTCAAATCCCAGGGATTGCCGGCGGATATCGATCCCGGGCGCGGGCTCGATCACGGGGCGTGGACGTCGCTCTACCACATGTACCCGGAAGCGGATATACCGGTGACGCAGATCTCGATCCAGTCGGATCTCGGACCCGCGCACCACGTGCGCCTCGGCGAGGCGCTCAAGCCCTTACGCGACGAGGGCGTGCTGATCATGGCGTCCGGCGGCGCGACGCACAACCTCCGCGAGCTGAGCTACCAGCGCGGCAATCCCGTGCCGCAGCCGTGGGTGGTCGAGTTCAACGAATGGCTGGCGGATGCCATCCTGTCGGGGCGCCGCGAGGATCTCGTCGGACTACCGCAGTAGAGCGCCGCACGCGGTGCGCAACCATCCCACCGACGAGCACCTGATACCGCTGTTCGTCGCACTCGGCGCCGGGATCGGCGCCGCCGCCAAGCGCCTGCACTCGAGCATCTCATCCGGCGTCATCAGCATGGACGCCTACCGATTCGATTAGGCAACCGCTACCTGCTTGACCGATGGAACAGTTGACCGGTCTGCTGGCGCAGTACGGCTTGGCGCTGGTGTTCGCCAACGTGCTGCTCACGCAACTCGGCGCGCCGGTGCCCGCGATACCGACTCTGATCGTCGCCGGTGCGCTCGCCCAGGGCGGCCAGTTGTCCGCGGCCGCGGCGCTCGGTGGTGGCCGTGGTCGCGTCGCTTGCGGGAGATTTTCCCTGGTTCGCGGCGGGGCGAGCTTACGGCCACCGCGTGATCGGGGCCCTGTGCCGCATCGCGATCGAGCCCGACTCCTGCGTCAAGCAGACCGAGGACCGGTTCGGGCGCTGGGGCGCACCGTCACTCATGTTCGCGAAATTCGTTCCCGGCTTTGCGACCGTGGCACCGCCCGTTGCCGGGGCGCTCCGGCTCGGTGCTCACGCCCTTTCTTGCCTATAGCGCTGTGGGCGCCGCCTTGTGGGCGGGTGCCGCGATCGCCGCAGGCATGATCTTTCATGCCCAGGTGGACTGGCTGCTCGACTGGATCGAGAGCATGGGGTCGGGAGCCGCAGTCGTGCTCGGCGTGGCGCTCGGCTTCTACATCGCGATGAAGTGGGTGGAGCGCGCACTCTTCATTCGGTTCCTGCGTGGCGTGCGCATCTCGGTCGACGAGCTGCACGAGGCCATGCAGCGCGGGAGCCCGCCGGTGATACTCGATGCGCGGTCGGCGGCCGCGCGCAAGCTCGACCCACGCCGCATTCCCGGCGCAATTGCGGTGGACGTCAACGCGCCGGAGCGTGCCCTTGCGTCGGTGTCGGCTGAACGCGAGATCGTCGTCTACTGCACGTGACCCAATGAAGCGAGCGCGGCGCGTGTCGCCCGCCTGCTGATGGACGAGGGGTTCCGCAAGGTGCGCCCGCTCGCCGGCGGACTCGAGGCGTGGCTCGACGCCGGCATGCCGCACGAGGAATTTGTCTGAGAGTCGGGCGCCGCCGTATCTGGATTGTCGCTCGGAATGGCGCTCGGTCGGCGAGCGCGCCGCTTTGCAGGGAGGGGAAATGAACGGAGAACAATTCCTGGTCCAGACGACCGTATTCCTGGCCGCGGCGGTGATCGGCGTGCCGTTGCTGAAGCGCCTGGGCCTCTCCTCGGTGCTCGGCTACATCGTGGCCGGCGCGGCGATTGGGCCGTGGGGGCTGAAGCTCGCGGGCGACGTCGAGGGGGTCCGCGCCTTCGCGGAGATCGGCATCGTGCTGCTGCTTTTTCTCATCGGGCTCGAGTTGCTGCCGGCGCGGTTGTGGGAGCTGCGCCGCGCCGTGTTCGGTCTCGGCGCCGCGCAGGTGGTGGCGACCGGGTCGGTCCTCGGGCTCGCAGCGTGGGCGCTCGGCGTCCCGCCGGGCGCGGCCGCGATCGTCGGATTCGGGCTGGCGCTGTCATCGACCGCGATCGGCCTGCAGATCCTGATCGAGAAGAAGCAGCTCTCGACCCCGCAGGGCCGCGCCGGATTCGCGGTACTGCTGTTCCAGGACCTCGCGGTGATCCCGCTCCTCGCGGTGCTGCCGGTCCTGACGGAGGGGCATGCCGGGGCAGTGCATGCGACGGGAGGGTTCTCGCCGTTGGTGACGATAGTGCTGCTGGCCGCGGTCGTGGCAGCCGGCCACTACCTGCTGCGCCCGTATTTTCGCGTGCTGGCGGACGCCGGCAGCCGGGAGGTCTTCACCGCAGGCGCGCTGCTGGTGGTGCTTGCGGTGGGCGTCTTCATGGACAAGCTCGGTATTTCGATGGCGCTCGGCGCCTTCGTCGCCGGCATGCTGCTCGCGGGCTCCGAGTATCGCCACGAGATCGAGGCCGACATCGAGCCGTTCAAGGGGCTGCTGCTGGGGCTCTTCTTCATGGCGGTCGGCATGTCGGTCAACTTCGGCCTGATCGCGGACGAGCCGCTCACGATCGCAGGGCTGGTCGTGGCGCTGGTCGCGCTCAAGGCCGCCGTGATGTTCGCGCTCGCGCGGGCCTTCGGCGAGAAGACACCGTCCGCGTACGCGCTGGCGGTGGTGCTGTCCCAGGGCGGCGAATTCGCGTTCGTGCTGTTTTCCCTCGCGGCCGGCGAGAGGCTGCTGCCCGGCGGCGCTGGCCGACCTGCTGGTTGCGGTCGTCACGATCAGCATGCTGACCACCCCGTTCCTGGTCAACCTGCTCCGTTGCGTTCCGCAGCGCGGGGAGCCGGGGCCGGAACCCGCCGCGCCGCCCGCCGAGGACAACCCGGTGATCATCGCCGGCTTCGGCCGCTTCGGCCAGATCGTCGGCCGCATTCTCGCGACCCGCGGCATACCCTTTACCGCGCTCGACAGCGACTCGGAGCAGCTCGATTTCGTGACGCAATTCGGCGAGAAGGTGTACTTCGGCGACGCCTCGCGCCTCGATCTGCTGCGCGCGGCACGGGTGGACAAGGCCGCGGTCCTCGTGATCGCGATCGACGACATCGAGGCTTCCATGAAATGCGCGGAAATCGCGAAGCAGCACTTTCCGCGGCTCAAGATCTTCGCGCGCGCCCGCAACCGGCTGCACGCCTACCGCCTGCTCGACCTCGGCGTCACGCGCGTGTGGCGGGAGACTTTTCATTCGAGCGCCGACATGGCCGGGCGCGTGCTGGCCGAGCTCGGGCTGCCGGACTCGACCGCGGAGGAGACGGTGCGCATCTTCACGCTGCACGACGAGCGCATGCTGCGGCGCGCGGCGGCGCATCACGCGGACATGCCCAAGCTGATCGAGATCGCGCGGGCGGGCCGCGCGGAGCTGCGCACGCTGTTCGAGCAGGACAGAAGGTAGAATGCGCATTCCCCATCAACCCAGAAGAATGGAGCATTGACATGCAAGACCGACTCGCACAGACCAGCAAGCCGATTCACGACCTGCTCGCGCGCCGCTGGAGCCCGCGCGCGTTCGACCCGAACCGCCCCGTTTCACGCGACCAGTTGAGGACGCTGCTCGAGGCCGGGCGCTGGGCGCCGTCCTGCAACGGCGACGAGCCGTGGCGCTATCTCATCTGGGAGAAGAGCCGTGACCCTGCGGGCTGGCAGAAGGCCTACGACTGCCTGAGCGAGAACAACAAGAAGTGGGTCAAGAACGTGCCGCTGCTGATGCTGTCCTGCGCGGGCAGCGCGTTCGAAGCGACCGGGAAGCCCAACCGCTGGACGCAGCACGATACCGGGGCGGCGAGCGTGTCCATGGCGCTGCAGGCGGTCGCGATGGGGCTCATCATCCACCAGATGGGCGGCTGGGACGCCGAGAAGGCGCGCGCGGCGTTCGCGATTCCGCCCGAGTACACGCCGATGGCGATGATCGCGGTCGGCTACCAGGCGAGCCCGGACGTCCTGGACGACGAGACGAAGGCGAAGGAACTGAGGCCGCGCGGGCGCAAGCCGCTCGCCGAGCGCTTCTTCGAGGGCGGCTGGGGCAAGGGCGTCACGTTCTGACGACGTCTTCCCACCTCGGAGACTCCCGCTCCTCGAGCGGACGGTCCCACGGCCGGTAGTTCGCCGCGTCCACGATGGTGACCGGCAGGATGATCTCCGCCGGGAGCCGCTCGCCGCGCAGGTGCCGGATCGCGGCCTCGGCGGCGATGCTGCTGATGTGCATGGCATCGAAGCTGACGGTGGCGAGCAGCTTCCCGCTCTTGATCGCGGCGACGGCTTCGGGAATGGCGTTGACTCCCACCAGCGGGACGTCCCGGCCCGCTTCCTCCAGCGCTTCGATCGCGCCGAGCGCCATGACGTCATTCGCGCACAGCATGCCGTCCACGCGCGGCAGCCGGGACAGCAGCTCCGAGGTCACGCGGCGCGCCGTGTCCTGCTGGTAGTCGGCCGCGCGCGAGGCCGTGATGCGTATGCCCGGCGATGCGCGGGCAGCATCGCGGAACCCGCGCAGGCGCTCCTGGCTGGTAACCGCGCCGGGAACGCCTTCCAGGATGACAACGTTTCCCTTGCCGCCCAGGTGGCGGAAGAGATAGGCCGCGATGTCCCGTGCCAGCTGATAGTCGTCCGACCCGACGTAGGTCACGAACCGGCCCTGCGCGAGCCGGTTGAGGTAGTTCACGGTGGGGATGCCGGCGGCGTTGAGCTTGCGCACCGAATCATCCATCTCGGTCGCGTGCACCGGAACGAACACCGCCGCATCGGACCGCGCGGCAATGGCGCGTTCGACCAGCGCCTTCTGCTCGGAGACGTCATCCGGCCGGTCCGGCACGTAATGCGCGATGCGCGCGCCCATCCGCGCGGCGACACGATCGGCGCCGAGCCGGGCGGCGGCGTACGCGGGATTGGTGCGGTTCTTGGTGAAGACCGCGATGACGGCCACGCGGGAAATCGCGCGGCGCTAGCGCACGTTGGCGTCGGCGGTGGTGCCGAGCGGGACGGCGTCCTCGACGCGCTCGTTCAGGAAGTTGAACTCGAGCTTGGTGCCGACCGGGTCGTAGAGGAAGACCTGGTAGCCCGCGTTCTCGATGTTCTGCTCCTCGAAGTCGATGCCGAGCTTCTTCAGGCGCCTGCGGAAATCCGCTGCCCCGGAGGCCTTGAACGCGATGTGGTCCACGCTGCCGCTGTGCTTGTCCTTGACGATCGAGCCCTTCGGGAAGCGCGCCCCGACGTGGATGATGGGATCCTTACCGTCGTAGAGCCAGATCGCCGCCAAACTTGAAGTTGGGCCGGAAACCTGTCTTCAACCCGAGCACGTCGCCGTAGAACTTCTCGATCGCCGGCAGATCTTCCTTCGAACAGCGGATATTGAGATGCAGGAAGCCCTCGAATTTCATGGTCGCTCTCCGTGGCGCGGTCTGCAGTCAGACCGTAGATGCCGAAAATCCTAGCACAAAACGCCGCCGGGTTTCCGGCTAGCGCGTGGTGGGCCCGGCGTCCGCGACCGGCGCGGAATCGAATCCCTGCCATCCCCCGCCCAGGGCCCTGACCAGATCGGCGACCGCGGCGCGCTGCACGCGCAGCGCGTCGCTGCGGTTCAATTCCGCCTGCAGCAGGTTCCGCTCGGAGTCGAGCACCTCGAGCAGGGACAGCAGCCCGTTCTGGTAGCGGATGCGGGCGAGCCGCAGCGCATCCCCGAGCGCGACGGTGCGCGCGGTCTCGGCCTCGAAGGCTTCGCGCGCCTTTACCTGCGTATTGAGGGCCTGCCGCACCTCGCGGAACGCCTCCTGCAGCGCCTTCTGGTACTGCGCGACCGCCTGGCGCTCGCGCGCATTCGCCGCATCGACCTCTGCGAACAGGCGGCCCCCCTGGAAGATCGGCTGCGCGAGCGCGAAACCGAGCGACCAGATGCCCGCGGGTCCGGAGAAGAGGTCGCTCAGCGCCGTGCTCTCGCTTCCAAGGTAGCCGGAAAGCCCGATGCGCGGGAACAGCGCGGCGCGCGCTTCCGAAATGCGCGCATTGTTCGCGATCAGCAACTGTTCCGCGCTCACCACGTCGGGGCGGCGCAGCAGCAGGTCGGAGGGCAGTCCCTCGGGCACGACGGGGGCAGCCGGCTCGCCTTGCGCGGCACGGCGTTCGACCGCGCCTTCCATGATGGCGCGCGGACTGCGCCCGAGCAGCACGGCCAGCGCCAGCTCCTGCGCGGTGCGGTTCGCCTCCAGCGCGGGCAGTTGGGCGCGCGCGGCGGCGACTTCCCCTTCCAGCTGCCGCAGCGCGAATTCGTTGATGAGACCGGCGTTCATGCGCACCTTCTGCAGGGCGAGTCCCTCCTCGCGCAGGGCGAGCGAGCGGCGGGTGGCTGCGACCTGGGCATCGAACGCCACGAGCGTGAAGTAGGCGCGCACCACTTCGGTCGCGAGCGCGATGCGGACCGTCTCGCGGTTCGCCTCGGTTGCCAACAGTTCGGCGCGTGCGGCGTTGCTCGCGCTCCTCAGCCGACCCCACAGGTCCACTTCGTACGCAACGTTCAGCTTTCGCGCGGTAGCTGTTGCTCTCGACGGATGTCGACGGAATCGGAATCGGCGCACGCTCGGAGAATCGGAACCGGTCGCGCTCGAAGGTCGCATCCACCGTCGGCAAGCGCTTGGCGTCCGCGATTTCCGACAGGGCACGCGCCTCGTCCACGCGCGCGGTGGCGAGGACCAGGTCCTGGTTCGAGGCGAGCGCCTCGTCGACCAGCCGCTCCAGCGCCGGGTCGCCGTACATCGTCCACCAGCGCGCGGCGGGCGCCTTGACGCCCGTCGGCGGAGATTCCGTCCAGTGCGCGGGAAGCTCCGTGGCCGGCCGCTCGTAGGCGGGGCCGAGCGTGCAGCCGGCGAGCAGCGCCGCGAGCGCGGCGGCGGTCCAGTGTCTATGCAGCATCGCCAACTCCTTTCGCCACGGGATGATGATGGGCTCCATGCGCCGCCTGCAGTGCCGCCTCGCGATGGCGCTTCGCCTCCTCCTCGATCTCCGTGGTCGAGCGCGGGTCGGCAAGCTTGCGGTCCACGATCAGCTTGAAGAACCACGGTATGAAGAAGATGGCGAGGAAGGTCGCCGCCAGCATTCCGCCCATCACGCCGGTACCGGCCGAATGGCGCGCGCCGGCTCCGGCGCCGGTCGAGAACGCAAGCGGCACCACGCCGAGGATGAATGCGAGCGAGGTCATCAGGATCGGACGGAACCGGAGCCGGGCCGCCTCGACGGCGGCCGCGGCGCTCGAAAGTCCTTCGTGCTTCTTCATGACCGCGTACTCGACGATCAGGATCGCGTTCTTCGCCGCGAGGCCGAGCAGCGTCACCAGTCCGATCTGGAAATAGACGTCGTTGGAGAGCCGCGCGATGCCGGCAAGCGGGGACAGCAGACCTTGCAGCCACGGAACGCCTGCGGCCATGTAATACGGCAGCGGCAGCAGGTTGTTGATGAAGATCGCGGAGAGCGCGCCGAACGTGCCGAAGGGCAGCGCCAGCATGACCGCCAGTGGCAGCGACCAGCGGTCGTACTGGGCTGCGAGGATCAGGAACACCATCAAGGTCGCAAGCGCAAGCGCAAGGATCGAGGTGCCGCCCGAACGCTTCTCCTGGTACGAGGCGCCGCCCCAGTCGTAGCTGAAATCGGGCGGAAGCGTCTCGCGTGCGATTCTCTCCATGCGCTCGATCGCCTGGCCCGAGCTGAAGCCGGGCTGGGTCGCGCCGAAGATCTTGACCGAGGGCAGGTTGTTGAAGCGGTCGAGCGAGTCCGGACCCGAGGAATAGTTGACCTTCGCCAGCGACGCCAGCGGCACCATGTTGCCGCGCTCCGAGCGCACGTAGACGGCGCCGACGTCGTCGGGCCGCTTGCGGTACTCCGGCTCGGCCGACATCAGCACCTGCCAGGTACGGCCGTACTTGTTGAAGTCGTTGACGTAGAAGGTGCCGAGCGTTGCGGCGAGCGTGTCGTAGAGCTCGTCGATCGGCACGCCCAGCGCCTTCGCCTTCTCGCGGTCGGTCTCGACGTAGAGCTGCGGCACGTTGGCACGCCACAGCGTGTTGACCTGGCCGAACATGGGATCCCGATGAACGGCGCCGAGCAGGGCCTGCGTAGCCTCGAACAGCCTGGCCGCGCCGCCCTCGCCGCGGTTCTGGATGTAGAACTCGAAGCCGCCCGCATTTCCCAGGCCGAAGATCGGCGGCGGGCCGAAGGCAAGCACCAGGCCTTCCTTGATGTGCGCGGTCTTCATGAAGAACTCGCCGACCAGCTGCCCGGTCGAGACGTCGCGCTTGTCCCAGTGCGTCTGGGTGACGAAGATCGTGGCGGCGCTGTTGCGGAAGCCGCCGCCGAGGAAGTCGAAGCCGGTGAAGGCGATCGCCGACTCGTTCGCCGGGTTCGACTTGATCGCGGCGACGACCTCGTTCACCACCTTGTCGGTGCGCTCGAGCGTGGCGCCGTCCGGCAGGAACACCGCGGCGATGTAGTAGCCCTGGTCCTCGTCCGGCACCAGCGAACCCGGCGTGGCGCGCCACATGCCGATAGTGATCGCCACCATGCCGATGAACAGCGCGGCGGCGACGGTCCCGCGGCGCAGCATCCACGAGACGCCGTCCACGTAGCGGCCGGTCATGCGGCTGAACCAACTGTTGAACCAGCGGAAGAAGCGTCCCGGTTGCCGGTGCTCGCGCTTGAGTATCAGCACGCACAGGCTCGGCGTGAGGGTCAGCGCGACCAGCCCGAGATCACCACCGCGATCGAGATCGTCACCGCGAACTGGCGATAGAGCTCGCCGGTCAAGCCGCCGAGGAAGGCGATCGGCACGAACACCGCGCACAGCGTCAGCACGATCGCGATGATCGGGCTGGTGACTTCCCGCATCGCCTTGATCGCCGCCTCGCGCGCGTGCAGGTGCTCCTCGTGCATGATGCGCTCGACGTTCTCCAGTACGACGATCGCGTCGTCCACCACGATGCCGATGGCGAGCACCATGCCGAAGAGCGTCAGCGTGTTGATCGAGTAGCCGAGCAGCACGAGCCCGGCGAAGGTGCCGATCAGCGACACCGGCACCGCGGCGAACGGGATCAGCGTCGCGCGCCAGTTCTGCAGGAAGAGGAACACCACCAGGAACACCAGCGCCATCGCCTCGGCCAGGGTGATCACCACCTCGCGGATCGAGACCTTGACGAAGCGCGTGGTGTCGTACACCACGGCGTGCACGAGTCCTGGCGGAAACGCCTGCGCGAGCCGCGCCATCTCGGCATTGACGCGCTCGGCGGTCGCGAGCGCGTTGGCGTTGGGCTGCAGGAAAATGCCGACCAGCGTCGCGGTCTTGCCGTTGACGCGCCCGATGAACTCGTAGTCCTTGGAGCCCAGCTCGACGCGCGCGACGTCCTTCAGCCTGAGCACCGAGCCGTCGCCGTTGGCGCGCACCACGATGTTCTCGAACTCCGCGGGCTCGGACAGCCGGCCGCGGGTGGTGATGGTGTAGACCAGCTCCTGCGCGCCCCCGGTCGGCGACTGGCCGATCTTGCCGGCGGCGAACTGCGCGTTCTGCTCGTTCAGCGCGCGCACCAGGTCGGAGGGCGCGAGCTTCAGCTGCGCGAGCCGGTCGGGGCGCACCCAGATGCGCATCGCGTAATCCTTGGCGCCGAAGATCTGGACGTTGGTCGTGCCGGGGATGCGCTTGAGCAAATCGAGCACGTTGAGCGTGACGTAGTTCGAGATAAACAGGTCGTCACGGCTGCCGTCGGGCGAGGAGAACGCGATCACCTGGAGGAACGAGGACGAGCCTTTCTCGACCGTGACGCCCTGGCGGCGCACCTCGAGCGGCAGCCGCGGCTCGGCCTGCTTCACGCGGTTGTTGACGTTCAACGCCGCGGTGTCGACGTCGGCGCCGATCTCGAACGTCACCTGGATCTCCACGGTGCCGTTCGAGGTCGAGGTCGAGCTCATGTAGAGCATGTTCTCGACGCCGTTGATCTGGTTCTCGAGCGGCGCGGCCACGGTCTGCTCGAGCGTCTGGGCGGACGCGCCGGGGTAGATGGCGCGCACCGTGACCACCGGCGGCGCGATTTCGGGGTACTGCGCGATCGGCAGGGCGCGCATACCGGCGAGCCCCGCGATGACGATGAAGATCGAGAGCACGGCCGCGAAAATCGGCCGGTCGATGAAGAAGCGGGAGATCATCTGCGGCCGCCCCTATGTCTTCTTGTCCGCCGCGGGCTTCGTTGCCGCGGGCGCGACCTTGTCGTCGGTCGGCGGAGCGCCGTCGGAGACCTGCACCGGCACGCCGGGCGGCATCAGCGAGAGCTTGACCACGCCCTCCACGACGACGCGGTCGCCGGGCTGGATGCCCGAGTTGATGATCCAGCCGTCGCCGGTCCACTCGCCGGCCTCGACCGGGCGGATCTGCGGACTTGTTCTCGGCATCGACGATATAGACGTATTTGCCCTTGGGGCTTTCCATCACGGCCCGCTGCGGCACCACGATCGCGCCCGGGCGCACCGCGCCGTGCAGCACGATGCGGACGAACTCTCCCGCGCGCAGCTGCCCGCCGGGATTGGGCAGCTCGGCGCGCGCTTCGCTGGTGCCGGTCTGTTGGTTGACCCTGACGTCGGTGAAGCCCACGACGCCCGGACGCTCATAGACGCCGCCATCGGCCAGCTTGATCGTGGCCTTGAAGCGGCCGTCGGGCGGCAGCTTCAGGCGCCCGGCCTCGACGTCGCGCCGGATCGCGAGGCGCTCGCGGTCGGGGATTCCGAAATTCACGTACATCGGGTCGGTCTGGGTAACCGTGGTGAGCAGCACGCTCGGCCCGGAGACGAGCGTGCCCTCGGAGGCCACAGCGCGGCTCGCGATGCCAGTGATGGGCGATTCGACGCGGGTGTACTCGAGATTGAGCTTCGCCTCGTTGACGCGCGCCCGGGCGCTCTGCAGCTCGGCCTCCGCGACCTGCTCGGCGGAAACGGCGTCATCGAGCTCCTTCTGGCTCACGGCCTTTGATTCGAGCACCGGACGCAGCCGCGCCGCCTCGCGTCTTGCCTGGGCGAGCCGCGCTTCCGCGATGCCCAGGTCCGCCTCGGAGCGGGCGAGGGCCACCCGGAACGGCTCGGGGTCGATGGTGAAGAGCGACTCGCCTTTCTTGACGGCGCTGCCTTCCCGGAAATTGCGCTTGAGCAGGATGCCGGAGACGCGCGCGCGCACCTCGACTTCGCGGAAGCCCGCGGTCTGGGCGACGTATTCACGAGTGACCGGCACGTCCGCCGCCTCGACTGTGATCGCGCTTACGACCGGCGGCGGAAAGGCAGGCGGGGCGCCCGCGGGACCGCAACCCGCGGCGAGCAGGGCGAGACTGGGCGGCAGCACGCCGCGCCCACAGGAGTCGAAGCAGCTTGTTCATGGCTTGGTTTTCCTTCTGGACCCAGCGGCAGCGAGCGCTGTGTGGGCTGCTGCCTATTGCACGAGGGCGCCAGTTTACATACAATCATGAATGTATGTAAAGAGGGGATTGTTACAGTCCCTGATTGCATCCGGGTATTTTACATCGCGGAAAGGATCACCACGACGTGGCAAGACGCACCAAGGACGAAGCGCGCGAGACGCGCAACCGCATCCTCGACGCCGCCGAGCGGGTCTTCAGCGCGCGCGGCGTATCCCGTACTTCGCTCGAGGACGTCGCGCATGCGGCCGGGGTGACGCGCGGCGCTGTCTACTGGCATTTCAAGGACAAGGGCGATCTTTTCGCTGCCATGGTCAACCGGGTCACCCTGCCGCTGGAAGCGATGGTAGCGCGCTCGAGCGACGAGTCCGTCGAGGATCCGCTCGCCTCGCTGAAAGCGTGCGCGGTCAGCGCGCTCAAGCGCACGGCGACCGATCCGCAATGCCATCGCGTTTTCGACGTGGTCACGCACAAGTGCGAGTACCTCGGCGAGATGGCCGGGGTCAACAATCGCGTCAGCGCCATCCAGAAAGGTTGCGTGGACCGCACGGAACAGGCCATACGCAACGCCATCAAGCGCGGCCAGCTGCCGGCGAGCGTAAATCCCCGGCTCGCAGCAATCGGCCTCGATGCGATGCTGTTCGGGCTGATCTCCAATTGGCTCGCCAATCCCGCCTATCTCCCGCTCGAGCGACAGGCCGAGGCGATGATCGATATGTATCTCGACGGCCTGACGCGGCCGTTCCACTAAGCGCCTGCCACGCGCGGCGCGCAAGCCGCCCGTCCGCCGGCGTGCCCGGGCTGCGTAATCCTTTAAAGCCGCCGGTGCGACCGGCTGCCGTTCTTTACCAGCAATCCGGCGCGGCTATTGGCGACCAAAGTCTCCCATGTCGCGCGCGCGATGGTTCGAACCAGGTGCCGGTTTGCGTGCAGCCACTGCGCAATGGCCGATTCGATCCGGCGGGGGGCGGGTACTCTGCTGATCGTCGCTTCCATGTCATGTCTCCTTGCGGGTGTTGATCGGTGCCCGCGTGACGCCCTTAAATATCTGCTCCGGGACGTCGGTTGACAATATGGGTACACGGAATATCATTGTTTCTTTAAAGAAACAGTAGAGCATTAATGGAAAATCTCGCCGGCATGGCGGTATTCGCAAGGGTAGCCGAGGCGAAAAGCTTCTCAGGGGCAGCGCGCCGCCTGGGCGTCTCGAAGTCAGCCGTAAGCAAGCAGGTCGCGCGGCTCGAGCGCTCGCTCAAGGCACGGCTCCTCAACCGCACGACGCGACGCCTCAGCCTGACCGAGGTGGGGGCGGCGTTCTACGAGCACTGCGCGCGCATGCTGGCGGAGGCGGAGGCCGCCGAACTCGCGGTCTCCCGCCTCTACGCCGAACCGCGCGGCGTGCTGAAGGTGACCTCGCCGGCGGCGTTCGGACATCTGCACATCGCGCCGGCCATACCGGATTTCATCGAGCGTCATCCCGATATTGCGGTGCAGATCGTGATGAACGATCGCACGGTCGACCTCGCCGAGGAGGGGTTCGACATCGCGATCCGGATGACGCGCGAACAGGCGCCCAACGTGGTCGCGCGCCGGATCGCCCCGGTGCGCTGGGCGGTATGCGCCGCGCCCGGCTACCTGAAGCGGCACGAGGTCGCCGCGCTCGCCGCGCGATCTCGAGCGCCATAACTGCCTGTTCTACTCGTTCCTCGAGTCCTCATCCGAGTGGCGCTTCCATCCCACAAGGCCGGAGAGACCGCCGTGCGCGTGGCGGGCAACTTCACGGTCAACAACTCGGAGGCACTGCGCGAGGCGGTGCTGAAAGGCCTGGGCGTGGCGCTTCTCCCGACGTTCACCATCGGGGCGGACCTGCGTGAAAAGCGCCTGCAGCAGCTGCTGGGCGAGTACCGGGCGCACGGGACATTCGGCAGCGATGTCTACGCGGTCTACTTGCCCACGCGCTATCTTTCGCCCAAGGTGCGCGCGTTCGTGGATTTCTTCGTCGAGCGTTTCGCGCCGGAGCCCTACTGGGACCGGGCCTGATATGGTAGAACTCGCGCTATGAGCACTGTGCTGAAGACCTACGGACCGGTCACAGGGCGCATCCTGATCGCGCCGCTTTTTTTGCTTTCGGGGTTCCACAAGATCACCGGCTTTTCGTCGGTCGCGGCGATCATGGCTAAGGTGGGAATGCCGTTCCCCGAGGTGTTCGTGATCGGGGCGATCGCATTCGAGCTGGGTGGAGCCATCATGGTGCTGCTGGGTTGGCATGCGCGCTGGGGCGCGCTGCTGCTCGTTCTCTTCACGATCCCCGCGACGCTCCTGTTCCACAACTTCTGGGCGGTGGACGCGGCGCAATACAGCGGCCAGCTGAATCACTTCATGAAAAACCTCGCCATACTCGGGGGCCTTGTCTACGTCATGGCCGCGGGCTCCGGCCCGCTCAGCCTGAGGAAATGATGCGCGTCACGAAGCGCGCGCCGAGCCGGCCGCGCGAGGGCGTACGGCTCGCGCGGCGCGTGGCGGAAATCGAGCCATTTCACGTGATGGCGCTGCTCGCGCGGGCGCGCGAGCTGGAGGCGCAGGGCCGATCCATTGTCCACATGGAGATCGGAGAGCCGGATTTCCCGACGCCGGAGCCGATTCTTCGCGCCGGCCTGAAGGCGCTGCAAAAGGGCGAGCTCTTCTACTCTCCTGCGTGCGGCCTGCCGCAGTTGCGCGAGGCGATTGCCGGCTACTACCGCACGCGCTACGGCGTCGAGCTGCCGCCCTCCCGCATCCTCGTCACGACCGGCGCATCCGCGGCGCTGCTGCTCGCCTGCGCGGCGCTGGTCGATCCGGGCGACGAGGTGCTGCTCGCCGACCCCGGCTATCCCGCCAACCGCCATTTCGTGCGCGTGTTCGAGGGCGTGCCGCGCCCGGTGCCGGTGGACGCGGGGAGCGGCTACCAGCTCGCTCCGGACCACCTCGAGCGGCACTGGGGCGCGCGCACCGTGGCGGCGCTGGTGGCTTCGCCCGCGAATCCCACCGGCACGCTGGTCTCGACCGAGCGGCTCGCCGGGATGGCGGAGTTCGCGCGCGAGCGGGGCGGCGCGCTCATCGTGGACGAGATCTACCACGGGCTCGTCTACGAGGGCGACTACACCACCGCGGCCGCGCTGGCGGATGACGTCTTCGTCATCAACAGCTTCTCCAAGTACTTCAACATGACCGGCTGGCGGCTCGGCTGGATGGTGGCGCCGGAGCGCGCGGTGGGCGAGATCGACAAGCTGGCGCAGAACCTCTACCTCGCGGCGCCGACGCCGGCGCAGCTTGCGGCGCTCGCCGCGTTCGAGCCGGAGACGCTCGCGATACTGGAGGATCGCAGGCGGGAATTCCAGGCGCGGCGCGATTACCTGGTGCCGGCGCTGCGCGGACTGGGCTTCGAGATCCCGGTGATGCCGCAGGGGGCGTTTTACATCTACGCGGGCTGCGGGAGGCTCACGCGCGACAGCTTCGCCTTCGCGCGCGACCTGCTGGAGCAGGCGGGTGTTGCGATCACGCCGGGGGTGGATTTCGGGGCGAACGCGCCGGAGCGGCATGTGCGCTTCGCGTACACCAGCTCGATCGAGCGGCTGCGAGAGGGCGTATCCCGCATCGCGGCGTTCCTGAAAACATCCTAGCGCCGTCACCGAGCCACGCTCCATGAACGAAACGATCCTGATCGTCATCCGCCACGGCGAGACCGCGTGGAACCGCGAGAAGCGCATGCAGGGCACGACCGACACGCCGCTCTCGGACGTGGGCCGCGCGCAGGCGCAGGCCCTGGGCCGGCGGCTGGTGGGCCGAGCTTTTGCCGCGCTCTACACCAGCGATCTTTCCCGCGCGCGGGACACCGCGCGTGCCATCGCCGAACACACCGGCCGGGAGCCCGTGACGGATCCGCGGCTGCAGGAGCGACGTTTCGGCATCTTCGAGGGCCTCACGGCCCAGGAGATTGCCGCGCGTTACCCGGAAGAGCACGCCCGCTTCGCGAGCCGCGATCCGGGCTACGCGGTGCCGGGAGGCGAGAGCGCGCGCGATTTCACTCAGCGCTGCATCGGCTGCCTTGCCGAGATCGCCGGCCGGCACCCCGGCGACGAGGTTGTGGTCGTCACGCACGGGCTCGTGCTCGACTCGCTCTACCGCGCGGCGCACGGTCTCGACCACGGCGTGCCGCGCCCGGTTCCATTGATCAACGCGAGCCTGAATGTATTCGGCTACCGCGTCGGCGCCTGGCGGCTCGAGCTGTGGGGCGATATCAGTCACCTCGCCGCGGACCAGGTAACCGTCTATCGCGGCGCCTCCGCCTGAACGCGCCGCAGGCCACGATCCGCGATTCACCTTTCCGAGATGGACACCGTAGTGCTCGTTCACGGCCTGTGGGTCCACGGCATCACGATGGAGCTCATGCGGCGGCGCATGGCGCGCGCGGGTTACCGTGCGCTCGCCTATTCCTATCCCTCCATGCGGCTCACGCTCGCGGAGAACGCCGAGCGCCTTGCGCGTTTCTGCCGCGGCCTGCACGCGCCGCGGCTGCATTTCGTCGGTCACAGCCTCGGCGGGCTGATCGTCCTGCGCATGCTGGACCGTGCGCCGGCACTTCCGCCGGGGCGCGCCGTGCTGCTCGGCTCGCCCGTTGGCGGCAGTCTTGCGGCGCGGCGGCTGGCGCGGCTGCCCGGCGGGCGCGCCGCGCTCGGCCGCAGCGCGCCGGAGTGGCACGAAGCGGGGCGTCCGGGTTTCGAGGCCGGACGGGAGGTCGGCGTCATCGCGGGGCGAATGTCATTCGGCATCGGCCGTATCGTCGCGCCCGACCTGCCCCCGCCGAGCGACGGCGTGGTGAGCGTCGCGGAAACTCGCCTGCCGGCGATGCGTGATCACGTCGTGCTCGACGTCAACCACTTCGGCATGCTGATCTCGCGCGCCGTCGTGCGGCAGATCTGCGCGTTTTTGCGCGAAGGGCGCTTCGCGCGAAGGAAGGGATAAGGGATGAGGGATGAGGGACGGCGGGATCGACGGCGGAATGCGTCACTATCGCTTATCACTTGTCACGCTTTCACAGCGCGAGCGAGCAGGCAAGTCTGACAGCCACGTGCCTTGCGGTGCTTCTTGAGCGGATGCGCGAACGTCGGCTACTACTTCCAGTCGGTGAGCGGGCAGTTCGGCATCTGGCGGCGCGAGCGGCCGATCGAGGAAGTGATGGCCGATCCGGAGAGCGCACCGGCGTTGAAGGAGCGGCTCGCGCGCGTGCTCGAGATCCGCGCCTTCGCGAGCCGCGAGCTCGGCCTCCCGGACAACGACAGCTTCCGCCGTTACGCGGACCTCGGGCGCCCCTTCGTGGTGTGGAACGTGTTCGCCGCCCCCGAGTTCTCGGTGCAGCCACTCCAGTCGTGCTTCCTGTTCGCGGGCTGCGTGAGCTACCGCGGCTACTTCTCCAGGAGCGATGCGGATCAGTATGCCGCGGCGCTGGCCGGGCAGGGGAACGACGTCTACGTCGGCGGCGTGCCCGCCTATTCGACGCTGGGCTGGTTTGCCGACCCGGTGCTGAACACCTTCATCCACTACCCGGAACCCGAGATCGCGCGCCTGATGTTCCACGAGCTGGCGCACCAGGTCGCCTACGCGCGCGACGACACCGTCTTTAACGAGTCCTTCGCGGTGGCGGTGGAGCAGGAAGGCATGCGGCGCTGGCTCGCGCGCCGCGCGGACCCGCAGGAGCGCGAGCAATTCGAGCGGGGCCGTCGCATCCGCGCGGAGTTCACCGGCCTGCTACAGAAGTACCGCGCGCGGCTCGACGCGCTCTACCGCGTCCGGATCGCGCCGGACGCGATGCGAGTCCGCAAGCGCGAGACTTTCGCGGAGCTCGAGTCGGAGTACCGGTCGCTCAGGGAGAAATGGGGCGGATACGCCGGCTACGATGCCTGGTTCGCCAGCGCGCCCAATAACGCGCAGCTTGCGTCGGTCGCCGTCTACTCGCAGCTGGTGCCGGCGTTCGAGTCGCTGCTTGCGCGAGAGGGAGGAGAGCCTTCCCCGGTTCTACGCGGCGGTGCAGGCGCTCGCGGCGCTGCCCAAGACCGAGAGGGACGCGCAGATACGCACCTTCCTCCCGGGGGTGGCCAGTATATAATCCGCTTTCTCCGGAGGAAGCGCCCATGAGAATCTCCAGCAGGTCCTTCATTAACAACAGGAAGATCCCGCCCCAGTTCGCGTTCTGCGCCCCGGACCCCAAGACGCGCGTCGCACCCTCCAAGAACCTGAATCCGCATCTGCAGTGGCAGGACGTGCCGACGAATACCAAGTCCCTCGCCCTGATCTGCCACGACCCGGACGTGCCGAGCAAGCCTGACGACGTGAACAAGGAGGGCCGCACCATATCCGCGCAGCTGCCGCGCGTGGATTTCTATCATTGGGTGCTGGTCGACCTGCCGGCGGCGACGCTGCAGATCAAGGAGGGCGAGTTCGCGAGCGGCGTCAAGCCGCGCGGCAAGCCCGGCCCGGAAGGCATGCACGGCTCGCGCCAGGGCTTGAACGATTACACCACGTGGTTCGCCTCGGACAAGGAGATGACGGGCAACTATTTCGGCTACGACGGGCCGTGCCCGCCGTGGAACGACACGATCCCGCACCATTACATCTTCACGCTCTACGCGCTCGATCTCGCCCGCTGCCCCGTCGCCGGCGCCTTCAGGGGGCCCGAGGTGCTGGCCGCGATCAAGGGCCACATCATCGCCCAGGCGCAAATCACCGGCCTCTACACCCTCAATCCCAGCCTCAAGATTTGACGTTTGACCTGGAGCGGCGGCGGGCCAACCTGCCGCGCCCGAGCTATCCCGAGGAGTTGCCGGTCGTCGCCCGGCGCGAGGAGATCGCGCGCGCCGTCGCCGGTCATCCCGTCGTAATCGTGTGCGGCGAGACCGGCTCGGGCAAGACGACGCAATTGCCCAAGATCCTCCTCGAGCTCGGCCGGGGCGTCGCGGGCATGATCGGCCACACGCAGCCGCGGCGCATCGCGGCGCGCTCGGTCGCCGCGCGCATCGCCTCCGAGCTCGCGAGCCCGCTCGGACACGCGGTGGGCTACAAGGTGCGCTTCTCCGAGCGCGTCTCGCCCGACACCTACGTCAAGGTGATGACCGACGGGATCCTCCTCGCCGAGACCCAGGGCGACCGGTGGCTGCGCGCCTACGACACGCTCATCATCGACGAGGCGCACGAGCGCAGCCTCAACATCGACTTCCTGCTGGGCTACGCGAAGGAGCTCCTGCCGCGGCGCCCCGATCTCAAGCTCATCATCACCTCCGCGACGATCGACGCGGAGCGCTTCTCGCGGCACTTCGATGGGGCGCCGGTGGTCGAGGTGTCGGGACGGCTTTACCCGGTGGAGGTGCGATACCGGCCGCTCGCGCGGGGCGGAGAGGGAGACAACGAACAGGACATGGTGGACGGCGTGCTCGACGCGACCGAGGACCTGGTGCGGCAGCCCGGCGGCGGCGACGTGCTGGTGTTCCTGCCGGGCGAGCGCGAGATCCGCGAAACCGCCGACGCGCTGCGCGGTCGCCCGCTGAAGGGCGCCGAGATCCTGCCGCTCTACGGCCGGCTGTCGCTGGAGGAGCAGCAGCGCATCTTCCGTCCCAGCGGCGCGCGCCGCGTCGTGCTCGCCACCAACGTCGCCGAGACCTCGCTCACCGTGCCGGGCATCCGCTACGTCGTGGACACCGGGCTTGCGAGAATCAACCGCTACAGCACCCGCAACAAGGTCGAGCAGCTGCTGACCGAGCCCATCTCCCGGGCCTCGGCCAACCAGCGGGCGGGGCGCTGCGGACGCGTCGCGGCCGGAGTGTGCGTGCGCCTCTACTCGGAGGAGGACTACCGCGCGCGGCCCGAATACACCGACCCGGAGATCCTGCGCTCCTCCCTCGCGGCCGTGATCCTGCGCATGAAGGCGCTGGGGCTGACCGACGTCGAGCGCTTTCCGTTCCTCGATCCGCCGGCGCCGCGCATGATCGCCGACGGCTACCAGCTGCTCGCCGAGCTGGGCGCGGTGGACGAGTCCAACGCGCTGACGGAACTCGGCCGGCGGCTCGCGCGCTTCCCCATCGATCCCCGCATCGCGCGCATGATCCTCGCGGCCGAGCACGAGAACTGCCTCGCGGAGATCCTGGTGATCGCCGCGGTGCTGGAGGTGGATGACCCGCGCGAGCGCCCGTTCGAGAAGGCGGAAGCGGCCGATCGCGCCCACGAGCGCTTCCGCGACGAGCAGTCGGATTTCCTGTCGCTCCTCAAGCTGTGGGACTGGTTCGAGGACGCCCTCCGGCACCGCCAGTCGAACCGCAAGCTCGCGCAGGCGCTCTCCGAGGCGTTTCTGTCGCAGCGCCGCGTGCGCGAGTGGCGCGACGTGCACAGGCAGCTCGCGGCGCTGGTGGGCGAAATGCACATGCGCGTCAACGAAAAGCCGGCACCGTACGAGGCGATCCATCGCGCCCTCATCGCGGGGCTGCTCGGCAACATCGGCACGAAGGGCGAGGAAGCAGGCGAATACCTCGGCGCGCGCGGCATCCGCTTCGTCATCTTCCCGGGCTCGGGCCTGCGCAAGAAGCAGCCGAAGTGGGTGCTCGCCGCCGAGCTCGTGGAGACCGCGCGGCTCTACGCGCGCTGCGCCGCGCGCATCGAGCCCGAGTGGGTGGAGGCCGCCGCGGGCGGCGCTCGTGAAGAAGCACTACTTCGATCCCCACTGGGAGAAGGACCGGGCGCTGGTGGCGGCCTACGAGCGCGTGACGCTCTACGGCTTGACCCTGGTGCCGCGGCGGCGGGTGCACTACGGGCCGATCAACCCGAAGGAGGCGCGCGAGGTTTTCATCCGCGGCGCGCTGGTGGCGGGCGAGTTCGAGACTCGCGCGCCTTTCTTCGAGCACAACCGGCGCCTGGTGAAGGAGGTTGAAGCGCTCGAGCACAAGGCGCGCCGCCGCGACGTGCTGGTGGACGAGGAAGCAATCTTCGCGTTCTACGACACCCGGGTGCCGCAGGGCATCGTCAACGGCGCCGGCTTCGACGCGTGGCGGACTGAGGCGGAGCGGACGAACTCGCGGCTGCTTTTCATGACCCGCGACGACCTCATGCTTCACGCGGCGGCCGGGATCACGGAGGACCAGTTTCCCGACCGGATCGAGGCGGGCGGCGCCGCGCTCCGGCTCGCCTATCGCTTCGAGCCGGGGCATCCGATGGATGGCGTCACCGCGACGGTCCCGCTGCATCTGCTGAACCAGCTCGACCCGGCGCAATTCGAATGGCTGGTTCCGGGACTCGTGCGCGAGAAAGTCGCCGCCCTGTTCAAGTCGCTGCCGAAGGCGTTTCGCCGCCATCTCGTCCCGCCCGCGCAGCACGTCACCGCATTCTTGACGGAATGCGAGCAGCGCGAGGCGAAGGACGAGGAACGCGCAACGTTGAGCAGGGCGGTGGCGCGCTATGCCCAGCGGGCGGCGGGCGAGCCGGTGCCGGCGGACGTCTGGGAGGGGATCGAGGTGCCGGCGCATCTGCTGATGAACTTCCGGGTAATCGACGAGGCCGGACGCGAGCTCGCCATGGGTCGCGATCTCGCCGCGCTCAAGGCGCAGCTCGGGGAGGCGGCGCAGCTCACTTTCTCGAACGCGGACGCCGGCATCGAGAAGAGTGGCATTCGCGCGTGGGACTTCGGCGAGCTGCCGGAGACCCTAACCTTCACGCGCGGCGGGCGGCGGCTCACCGGCTACCCGGCGCTGGCGGACGAGGGCGACAGCGTATCCATCAGGCTCTTCGACACCGCGGCGACCGCGAACACCTCGATGCGCGGCGGCGTCGTGCGACTGATGGCGCTGGCGCTGAAGGAGCAGATGCGTCAGCTCGACAGGAACCTGCCGGGGCTGACGCAGGCGGCATTGCATCTGCGCACCCTGGTCTCCGCCGACGATCTCAAGAACGACCTGCTGTCGGCGATTACCGACCGTGCTTTCATCGGCGAGGACGAGCTGCCGCGCAACGACAGGGCCCTCGAGGCGCTGAAGCAACGCGCGCGCACGCGCCTGCCGGTCGTGCGCGACGCCGCCTGCCGCCTGCTCGTTGCCATCGCCGAGGAATGGCAGCACGCGCAGCAGCGCCTCGGCGCCGCGATGAAGGCGGCGCCGCAGCCCGCGGCCGACATCCGGGGCCAGATCGGGCGCCTCGTCTACAAGGGCTTCCTGAGCGGCACGCCGTGGGAGCACTTGAACGACCTGCCGCGCTACCTGAAGGCGACGCAGGTGCGGCTCGACAAGTACCCTCGGGACCCCGAGCGTGACGCGAAGCACGCGGCGAGCATCGCCACGATCTGGAAGCGCTACGAGGAGCGGGCAATCAAGCTGAAGAAGGCGGGGGAGAGCGATCCGCGGCTGGAGGATTTCCGCTGGCGGATCGAGGAGCTGCGCGTGTCGCTGTTCGCGCAGGAGCTGAAGACGCCGTATCCGGTGTCGTTCAAGCGGATGGACAAGCTCTGGGCCGAGATTGCGAAAGCTTAGTCAGCGCAGCGGCTGCAACTTGCCTTCCCGCACGAGCCGGGCGAAGCGCTCGACGTCGTCGTTGAAGTACTTCTGGAAGCCCGTGGCCGATACCGGCACGGGTTCGGCGGCAGTCAGCGCGAGTCGCTCCTTGACCGCGGGCGTCTGGATTGCCTTCGCAATCGCGTCCTCGAGCGCCGCGATCGCTTCCTTCGGCGTCGCCGCCGGCGCGAACACCGCCAGATAGGCGCCGAACTCGAAACCCGGGAATCCGCTCTCCGCGATGGTGGGCACGTCGGGCAACGAGGCAGATCGCCGGCTGGATGTGGTTGCCAGCGCGCGCACTTTCCCGCCCTGGACGTATCCCATGGCGGAGCCGGCGAGGTCAAACAGGAAGTTGACACGCCCCGAGATGAGGTCGGGATAGACTGCGCCGCTGCCCTTGTAGGGCACATGCGTCATGTCGATGCCCGCGGCCGCCTTGAGCAGTTCCCCCGTGAGGTGGCTGCTCGTGCCGGGCCCCGAGGAGCCGAACGTCAGCTCGCCCGGCCTTTGCCGGGCTGCGGCGATCGCCTCCTTGAGCGAGCGAAACGGACCCTCCGTCGAGGTCACCATGAGATTGGGGAACGTCGCGATGCCGGCCACCGCCACCAGGTCCTTGCGCGGGTCGAAATTGAGCTTCATGAGGCTCACGTTGGAGGACAGGGAAAGCGAGCCGAGCAGAACTGTGTAGCCATCCGCGCGTGCGGTTTTCGCCACCAGCTCGGCTCCGATGTTACCGCCCGCCCCGGGCCGCAGTTCAAGCACGACATTGTGGCCAAGGGTCTTCGACATCTCGGCCGCAACCAGGCGTCCGATGACATCGGCCGAACCCCCGGCCGCATAGGGCACGATCATCGAGATCGGCCGCGATGGAAAGCCCTGCGCCAGCGCGCTGGCTGCAGCGAATAGAAAGGTGCTTGCCAGCGACGCTGCGACCCAGCCTGGATGGCTCATGGTTTCTCCTTAAAAGTCACATCGGGAATCGCTTACGGGACCGCTCATGCGGCGACCACTATAGGGATACGTTACCGCTCCGGGGCGAGCCAATCCACCTTGACGCCTCCCGCGCCCTCGACCGCGAGCGCGCGCCACAGCCAGTCGAGGAGTGCCCGCGCCTCGGCCTCAAAGCGCCACGGTGGATTGACGACCAGCATCCCGCAGCCGCGGAGGGTGAGCTTCCAGCCCGCCGGGTGGATCGAGAACTCCAGCCTCAGCACCTTGCGGATGCCGGACTTCACGATCTCGCGCGCGAAGCCGCGCAGTGCAGCCGGCTCCATCAAGGGGTACCACACCGCGAAGATGCCGGTCGGCCAGCGCCCGTAGGCATCTTTCAGCGCGCGCGCGATGCGCTGAAACTCTCCCGAGCGGTCGAAAGACGAGTCGAGCAACACCAGGCCGCGCCGTTCCGGGGGCGGCAGAAAGGCCTGCAGCGCCTGGTAGCCATCCATGCGGTGCACCGCGACGTGGCGCGCGCGCGCGACGGCTGCTTCGAGCCCGGCGCAATCGGTCCCGTTCAATTCCGCGAGCGCGATGCGATCGTCGTGTCGGCGCAGCTTCAGTGCGATCAGCGGCGACCCGGGGTAGAAGCGCAGCCGTCCCTTCGGGTTCTCCGACCGCACGGCATCGAGGTAGGGCGCGAGCCCGCCCGGGGCATCCTTGCGGTCCCACAGCTTGCCGATGCCGCCCGCGAATTCGCGCCCCTTCCACGCCCATTCGTGCGCCAGGTCGTAGCGTCCGGCGCCCGCGTGCGTGTCGAGGTAGAAGTAGGGCTTCTCCTTCCCGGCGAGCCCCACGAGCAGCCGCGCGAGCAGCGCGTGCTTGAAGACGTCGGCAAAACTGCCGGCGTGGAAGAGATGCCGGTAGGCGAGCACTTAGAGCTTGTTCGTACTTGGTGGCCTTGCCGCGGGCCTTGTGCACAGGGTATCTCTTCGCGTTGAGCGCGAGTTTTTTTGCGCACGCTTGCGCGAGGTCGATGTCGAGCTTGTCGCACAGCCGCACGAGGAACAGCAGCACGTCCGCGGCCTCCAGTGCCACCGCGGCACGCGCGTCCCGCGGCAGGCGCGCCGCCTGCTCGAAGGTGAGCCACTGGAAATGCTCGAGGAGCTCGCCGGCCTCGCCCGCCAGCGCCATCGCGAGGTTCTTGGGATTGTGAAACTGCTCCCAGTCGCGCTCGGCGGCAAATCGCGCGAGCTGCAGGCGCAGGGACTCGAGGGTATCGGGGGTGGTGGTCATGCGGCGGCCTTCCGCGTCGTCCGGTCCGCGCATTCTACCGGGGGCATAGAATGGTCGCCTCGGGAATTCATGAGGCCCATGCTGATCCACGCCACGATCACCGTTACCGGCGAGAAGGAGGCGCTCGCCGCCTGCGAGGCGCGGATGCGGCGGCTGCTGTCGAGCCAGTTCCTCAAGGAAGAAGTCACCGAGCACCACGGGCGCGACGCGCTGTGCTACGACCTGAAGATCGCGGGCGGCATTCCGTTTCCCGTGTTCGCGCAGGCGTCGCAGGAGTTCCCCGGCCTCGAGTTTGCCGCCGAGTGGGTCAACGTTGCGGCCGGTGAGAGGGGCCATGCCATGCTCGTGAACGGCCGCGTCACGGGGCAGGCAAGCGAGCGCGTCGCGACGCGCGCGGGCGGCGAGCATCCGGTACACGTGGAAGTCGCTCCGGAGGGCAGGCTCACGCTCGGGCTCGCGCTCCTTCGGACCCACCGCGACGAGTGGCGTGGCTACGCCGTCACGGCGACGCGGGATGCCCTGTTTCGCGTCGTGCGGTCGCCGGATTCGGGCGCGATCGAGCTCTACGCGACGGAGGGTGGACCCGAATGGACGCTCGCCTGGCGCGGCAGGCTGCCCGGCGCCAGGGCTCGAGCGCGAGGAAGTGATGCCGCCGCTCGCGATCGAGGCGGCGGATTTTCGCGAGCTCGATCAGCTCGCTCGAGGCTTTGCCGCCGATTGGGTCTGGTTCGCCTCGGCGGAGCGCGCGGACATTGCCGTCGAGCGCAGCCGCTACGCGGGCTACGGCTACCCGGTGAGTGCGGCGAACGTGCGCGCCTCGAAGCTCCACCGCATGCGCGCCGATGCCGCCGAGGGAGCGCCGCTCCTTCACAGCACGCTCGGGCAGGACGATGCGTGGGTGAAGGACCTGATCCTCGCGACCTGGGCGGCGGAGGATTAGTCGACCCTGCGGCGGCGCCAGCGCCGCAGCATCAGGTATCCGCCGAGCATGCCGCCGAGATGGGCGAAGTGCGCGACTCCGGCCTGCGTGCCGGTGACGCCGAGGTAGAGCTCGATCGCGGCGTAGAAGATCACGAACACCCGCGCCGGCATCGGAATCGGCGGAAAGATCAGCATGACGATGCGGCGCGGAAAGAACATCCCGTAGGCGAGGAGGAGCCCGAACACGCCGCCCGAGGCCCCCACCGTGGGGTAGGGCGGGCCCGCGGCCATCGCCGACATGACGAGCTGGGCCAGGGCCGCTGAAAGCACCGAGACAAGGTAGTAGGTGATGTAGCGCCGTTGGCCCAGCACGCGCTCGACCTCCGAGCCGAACATGAAGAGCCCCAGCATGTTGACGAAAAGATGCAGCCCGTTGCCGTGCAGGAAGCTGTAGGTCACGAGCTGCCAGGGCAGGAATCCGGCCGGGGCCTCCAGCCCGGTGTAGGCGGGCGTGCCGAACGGCCACAGCGCGAAGAGCGTGACGAGCGCGTCGTCCGCGAACGACTGGGCGATGAAGACCGCGATATTCGCGATGAGGAGCGCGCGCGTGACGGGCGGGACTGAAGCCAGCATGGTCAGGCGAATCGACGCCCGGCGCGATGGTGGAGGCGCATCGCCGCCGATGATATCGCAAAACAGCGGCGGGTCCTGATCCGAATATAATCGTCGACGGAAGGGAATATGATCGTCCCCACGCTGGCATTGCTAATGCTCGCCGCCGCGCCGTTCGCGGTGTCCGCACAGAGCTCGACCGAGCGCGGAAGGTTTTCCATCGCGCCCGGTGCGATTCATCGTGCCGCTGCCCCCGGGCGGCTCCCCCGACACCATTGCGCGCACCATCGCCGGCGGCATCGGCTGGCCGCATCCGGTCGTCGTGGACAATCGCACCGCGGGTGGCCGCATCCTCGCCGCGGACCTCGTCGCGAAGAGCGCGCCCGACGGCCAGACGTGGTTTCTCACGACCGACAACATCGTGGCGGTCATACCCCATCTTGGCCCGACGCCGTACGATCCGCTGAAGGACTTCGCGCCGGTGACGCAGACCGCGCGCTTCCAGTTCCTGCTCGTGGTCCACCCCTCGGTGCCGGCGAAAACGGTGAAGGAGCTGGTGGCGCTCGCAAGATCGAACCCGGGCGCGCTCAATTACGCTTCTTCGGGCGTCGGCAGCGCGCAGCATCTCGGCACCGCCCAGCTCCAGTATCTGGCCGGGATCGAGATGACCCATGTGCCCTACAAGGGCGCGGGTCCGGCGCTGGCGGACCTCCTGCCGGGGCGCATCCAGGTCTTCATCGGGGCGGCGAACCAGCTCCTGCCGCAGGTCCGTGAGGGGCGCCTGCGCCTGCTCGCCTCGGCGGGCGCGCAGCGCCTGCCGCTCCTGCCGGATGTGCCGACCATCGCCGAATCGGGAGTGCCGGGCTACCACCACGACGTCTGGTCCGGCGTCCTGATGCCGGCAGGCGTCCCGGCGCCCATCGTCGCGAAGGCGAACCGGGACATCGCGCGCGTTCTCAACGCGCCCGACGTCAAGGCGAAGCTCGCCGCGCAGGGCATCGACGTCGAGACCGGCACGCCGCAGGCGCTCGCGCAGCGCATCCGCGAGGATTACGCGCGCTGGGGAAAGGTCGTGAAGGCGACGGGAATCCGGGCCGAGTAACCCGTCAGCCGTGGTGATAAGTCGCCGTCGCGCCCGGCGGCGGCGAGTAGCGGAAGTGGCCGCGCTTGAGGATCGCCTCCTTGCCGCCGTTCTTCTCGATGTGCGCTTGCTGGTCCGCACGCGCGAGCCGGTCCACCGCCTCGGGATCCACGACCTTTCTCAGCCGCCTTTCGCAGTCGGCAAGCGTTTCCCGATAAGCCGGTTCGCGCCCCAGGTCCCGGTGCTCGCGCGGATCGGCCTCGAGGTCGAACAGCATCGGCGGCAGCCCGACGTAGTGGATGTACTTGAACCGCCCGTGGCGGATCATGTAGGAGGCGGTCACCGCGCCGGCGGCGTGGTACTCGGAGAGGATGGTGCGCTCCGGGACATGGCCCCGCGCGATGTCGAGGAGCGAGGCGCCGGGCAGGTCGCGGTCGCGGGAATCGGGCTTTGCGCCGAGCGCCTGGATGAAGGTCGGGAAGCCGTCCGCCAGCGTGACCGGCGTTGGGCACGCCGTGCGTGCGGGCACGTCCGGCCCGGCCATGATCAGCGGAATGCCCGCGGACTCCTCGTACATCGTGGATTTCCCCCACAGGCCGCGGGTCCCGAGGTTGTCGCCGTGGTCGGTCGAGTAAATGACGCGGGTGTTTTCCGCCAGCCCCGTCTCCCGCAGCGCACGCAACACCTTGCCGATGTTGTCATCGAGGAACGAAACGAGGCCGAAGTACGCCGCGATCGCCCGCCGCACCATCGGCGCGTCGAACGGCTCGTCGAAGCAGAGGCACTTGCGCATGGCGTCGAGGAACGGGTGCCGCGGGCGCTCGGCCTCGCCGTAGAGATCGGGCCAGGGCACCTGGCTCTCCGGATAGAGGCTGTAGAACTGCGGCGGCGCGATCAGCGGAAAGTGCGGCGATACGAATCCGACGTAAAGCGCCCACGGCTTGCCGCGATGCTTCGGGGCGGAGCGCCGCAGCCAGTCCGCAGCCGCGTCGGCGATGCCGCGGTCGTACTGCGTGTACTCGGACTCGCCGGGCCCCGCTTCGGGACCGAGCTTGAGCGATCCGGCGCGCCGCGGCAGCTCGTCGCGGATGAGCCCCAGCAGGTCGCCGATGCCGTCGGCGATATGGAGGGGCATGATCTCCTCGTTGAAGCCGTTGACCGCCGGCTGCGAGACCTTGTAGTGGAGCTTCCCGATCGCCGCCACGTGATGCCCCTGTTCCATCAGCCGGTGCCCCCACGATGTCGGCTGCCCGGTGTAGGCGATCGCGTTGTCCCAGCAGCGCACCTGATGCACGTAGCGCCCGGTCGCGAAGCTCGCGCGCCCCGGCACGCAGATCGGGCAATTGGTGTAGGCGCTCGTGAAGCGCGTGCCCCGGGCCGCGAGGGCATCGAGGTTCGGGGTCCTCACCATGGGATGCCCGTAGCAGCCGAGCACGCGCTTGCTGTGCTCGTCCGACAGGATGAACAGGAGGTTGGCCGGCTTCACGGGTCGGGATGAGGGATTCGGAATTCAGCGAAAACCGCTATAGTATGATGAACGCATCATGGCTTCCAACGGGGGACGGTAATCATGGCCGAGACGAACGAGACGGTGCTGGAGATCCCTGCCGAAGACCTCGATCTGGGGACCCCCGCGCAGCTGGAGTACGCCGGCTTCTGGAGCCGGGTCGCGGCGCTGATCGTCGACAACGCGATCGTCATGATCTTCGGGCTGGCGATCCTGATCGCGGCGAGTTCCGCCGGCGCCGGCGCAGTCGTGATCGCCAACCTCGTTTACATCCTCGTCGCGATTCTCTACTGGCCGCTGATGGAGTGCTCGGAGCGGCAGGCGACCCTCGGCAAGCAGCTCCTCGGCCTCCAGGTGACCGATGCGGACGGTTTGCGGCTCAACTTCGTGCGCGCCTTGCTGCGGAATCTCGCGAAGATCATCTCGTCGCTGCCGTTCGGACTGGGCTTCCTGCTCGCCGCCTTCACCCCGCGCAAGCAGGCGCTGCACGACATGATCACGAAGTGCCTGGTCGTGCGCGCGGGGCCGTCGAATCTAATGAAGGCGGTGGTCGCCGCCGTCGTCGCGCTGGCGATCACGATCGGGGGCGGGTATTACTACTTTGCCGAAGTCTATTTGCCGCAGATGGCGGAAGACATGGGGCGGCCGATGGACAAGGCGGCGAAGCAGGCGCGCGCGCCCGTCAAGCCGGCGCCCGCTCCCGCACCGGTCGCCCAGCAGCCCGCGCCGGCAGCGACCGCGACCGGCGGACCGAAGCCCATGACGCCGCAGGAGATCGCGGAATTCGAGAAGAAGATGGGAGAAGCGAAGCCGGAATCCGCAAAGGTTGCGGAAGTCGCACAGCCGGCTCCCGCCTCCGCCAAGCCCGCTGCTGCGCCTGCCGCGGCGGCCAAGCCTGAACCGAAGCCAGCGGCCGCTCCTGTTCCCGCGCCAAAGCCCGAACCCAAGGTCGCCGCTGCGCCTGCCGCGCCACCAAAACCCAAGCCGGTACCGGCCCCAGCCGCCGAGGCGCCGACGGCGCTGGTTGCGGAGCCGCCCGCACCTGCGCCCGCGCCCGCCGAGGAGCCGCGCGCGCCCGCGACGCCCGCCGTGGCGGCTCCAGCGCCAGTGCGAGTGCCCGCGGCATCGGGTCGGGTGATATCGCCCCGGTTCAACGACATCATGTCCGCGGTGATCTTCCGCGATACCGCCACCGTTGCCCAGTTGCTGGATCTGGGCTGGTGGGCGGACCGGCCGGACTCGAATGGCGTCACGCCGCTCATGGCCGCGGCCTGGCTCGGTGACGAGGAGACGACGCGGCTCCTGCTCAAGGGCGGCGCGGATCCCAACCAGAGCAGCGCCAAGGGTACGGTGCTGGACTACGCGATGCGGGGCGGCAACTCCGCGGTCATGGAGCTGCTGCTGAAGGCGAGCCGCCCCCGATAGCCGGGTCCCGATGAGCGGCTCGGCCCGCGTTCCCGGGAGCGGCTGGTATGTCCTCGCGGGCGCGCTCGTGCTCGGCGGGGTGCTCGCGGCAGCCGGGATGGCGGCACGGCTCGTTGCGAACTGGGAGGAAAGCGCGCAATTTCTCGTCCCGGGACGCGCCGCGCTGGACCTCGGCGCCGGCAACCACGTGGTGTGGAACGACCACGTCACGGTGTTCGAGGGGCGCAGCTACCAGTCCTCCCGGACTCTTCCCGACGGCGTGCGCGTCACGGTCACCGGCAGCGGCGGCGGGATCGCCCTGCGCAGCGCTTCCGGCGCGACCTACAAGGGCTCGAACACCGAGCGGGTTGCGGTGATGCAGTTCGACATCGCGCAGCCGGGACGCTACGAGGTCGCGGTGCAGGGGGATTTCCAGCCGCGTGTATTCTCGGTCGGGCCGGATCACGTCAGCGCCGTGCTATGGACGGTGTTCGGCGCGATCGCGGTTCTGTTCCTGGGCATGGGCGCGGGCATCGGCGTCGCGGCGTGGGCGTTCATCCGGCGCGAGCAGGCGAGGGAAGCAGCACCTCGTGCTGCGCCTGCGCCAGCCGCGGCCGGTGACGCACGCGATGCATCGCTCAGGCAGCTCACCCTGATCGTCTACGTGCTCCAGATCGCCAGCATCATCCTGGGTGTCACGCTGGTCGCGGCCGTCCTCATCAACTACCTCAAGCTCAGGGATGTCGAGGGCACCTGGCTCGAGTCCCACTTCCGCTGGCAGATCCGCACTTTCTGGTGGAGCCTGCTGTGGTTGGGCGTGGGGCTCGCGCTCGTCGTCGTCATCGTCGGCGTGTTCGTCCTGATGGCGGCTGCGATGTGGCTGCTCTACCGCGCGATCAAGGGCTGGCTCGAGCTCGAGGAGCGCCGGCCCATGTACTCGTGAGCCGGCGCTTGCGCCTTCCCGCGGGCATCCGTTATCGTGCCGGGATGCCGAAGATGAAGCCGAAGACGGGAATGAGGAAGGGCCTCACGGCGTACGGGGACGAGGCGTTTTCGCTGTTCCTGCGCAAGGCCTTCATCAAGGCGATGGGCTATTCGGACGACGCGCTCGAGCGGCCGATCGTCGGCATCACCAATACCTTCAGCGGCTTCAACGCCTGCCACCGCACCGTTCCCGAGCTGATCGAGGCGGTCAAGCGCGGCGTCATGCTCGCGGGAGGGCTGCCGGTCGAGTTCCCGACGATCACGCTGCACGAGTCGTTCGCGTATCCGACCAGCATGTACCTGCGCAACCTGATGGCGATGGACGCCGAGGAGATGATCCGCGCGCAGCCGCTGGATGCGGTCGTGCTGATCGGCGGCTGCGACAAGACGGTGCCCGCGCTCCTGATGGGCGCGGCGAGCGCCAACGTGCCCGCGATCCTGATGGTGACCGGGCCGATGATCACCGGCGACCACAAGGGCGAGCGCCTCGGCGCCTGCACCGACTGCCGCCGCTACTGGGCCAAGTTCCGCGCGGACGAGATCGACCAGCGGGAGATCGATGCCGTCAATGCGCAGCTCTGCCCGTCGGCCGGCACCTGCATGGTCATGGGCACGGCCTCCACCATGGCGCTGTGCTCGGAAGCGCTCGGCATGATGCTGCCCGGCGGCGCCTGCATCCCGGCGGTGATGGCCGAGCGCCTGCGGAACGCCGAGGCAACCGGGGCACGCGCGGTGGCGCTCGCGAAGGAACGTCTGACGCCCGACCGGATCATGACGCCGGCGGCGTTCGAGAACGCACTGCGAGTGTTGCTCGCAATCGGCGGCTCGACCAACGGGATCGTGCATCTTGCGGCGGTTGCCGGACGGCTGGGCATCGCCGTCGACCTCGCCGCGTTCGACCGCATGGGACGCAAGACGCCCGTGCTGGTGGACCTCAAGCCCACCGGCCAGCATTACATGGAGGATCTCTACAAGGCAGGCGGAGCGGCGGCGATCCTGCGGGAGCTGCAGCCGCTGCTGAACCTCGAGGCTCTGACGGTAAGCGGCAGGACGCTGGGCGAGGACATTGCCGCGGCGCCGCCGCCCTTCGCGCAGAAGGTGGTGCGCCCGCGCAAAAGCCCGATATTCAGGGAAGGCGGCATCGCGCTTCTTCGCGGGAACCTCGCTCCTGGCGGCGCAATCATCAAGCAGTCGGCAATGGACCCGAAGCTGATGCGGCACGAGGGTAGGGCGGTCGTATTCGAATCACTGGAGGATCTCGCGCATCGGATTGACGATCCGAAGCTCGACGTCACCCCCGGCGACGTGCTGGTGCTGAAGAGCGCGGGACCCAAAGGCGCGCCCGGCATGCCGGAGGCGGGCTACATCCCGATCCCCAAGAAGCTTGCGCAGCAGGGCGTGAAGGACATGGTGCGGATCTCGGACGCGCGCATGAGCGGCACGGCGTTCGGCTCGATCGTCCTGCACGTGACCCCGGAATCCGCGGCGGGCGGACCCCTCGCGCTGGTGAAGAACGGCGACCGCATCCGGCTCGATGTACCGGGCCGGAAGCTGGAACTCAAGGTGAGCGCGGCGGAACTTGCGAGGCGCCGCAAAGCCTGGCGTGCGCCGGCACCGCGATCCGAAGACCGCCGCGGCTACCGCAAGCTCTTCCTCTCCTCCGTCACGCAAGCCGACCGCGGCTGCGACTTCGATTTTTGCGTGCCGGAAACGAAGTCGCGCGTTCCCCGCGCGACGAAGTGACGCAATGACGCAGTGCCGAATGCCGGCCCACCTTCGCCGGATCGGTGATCGGCCTTCGGCCACACGCCATCCCCTGCGCGAGCTTGGCGAAATCAATATTGGGATCGGTGATCTCGGTTCCGATATGCGCGGTCGTCTGCGTGCGATTGTGGATCGCTGCCATGCGCTGGATGTGCATGATCTCCTGGTGGTAGCAGCGGTTGTTGTGCATCAGCATCAGGATCGGAATCTTGTGGTGCGCGCAGGTCCATAGCACGCGGGCGCGTACATGAGATCGCCGTCGGGCTGGAACGAGACTGTGAGAATGCCCTTGTCCTTGTTGGCGAGCGCGGCGCACTGCTATCGGCGCATAGCCGCGACGCCGGCTGCCCCGTTGCCACCGAGCATCTGGTAGTGCTCCGTGACCGGCCACAGCGCGTGCCACGAATGCGTCGCTCACCAACGCATTTCTGTTTTGCCGGCCCGCGCGCGTTTCGCGGTCGGGATTTTTGTTTATAATATATTATATTATTTATTATATTATTATATTTTAATTATATTCAGCTTTTCGGAATATTCTTCTTCGGATCGATGAACGGCCGCGGCACCACCGTCGCCTTGCGCGTGCCGGCCTCGGGAATCGTGACGGTAAGGATCGTGCCCGGCGCCGTGCAGGCGGCCGGCATCATTGCGTAGCCGATGTTCTTCTTCAGTCGCGGCGAGTAAATCGCCGAGGTGACGCGTCCCGAACCGCCCCCGCTCGCTGCGGCCGCCCATGGAACCGCGTTCATCTCGATGCGATCGCCTTCGATTTCGATGCCGGCGAGCTTCCGTTCGGCGCCCCGGGTTCTTATCTGCGCGAGCGCTTCGCGCCCGACGTAGTCGGCGCGCTTGACCTCATCCACCAGGTAGTCGAGACCGACCTCGTAGGGATTCGTCTCCAGCGTCATGTCGGCGCCCCAGTTGAGGATGCCGGCTTCGATGCGGCGGATGTCCGAGGGCCCGGTAGGCCGTATCTGGTGCGGCCGTCCCGCCTCCATGATCCGCTCCCACAGCTCGTCGCCGCGGCTGCCGTCACGCAGGTAGATCTCGTAACCGACCTCGCCGGTCCAGCCGGTGCGCGTCACCACGACCGGGATGCCGTTGAGCTTGGTTTCCACGAACCAGTAATAGCGCAGCTGCATGACGGGATCGCCGAACAGCGCCCGCATCACGTCCTTCGCCTTGGGCCCCTGGACCTGGAGCGGAGACACGTCGGGCTCCGCGATCTTCACGCGCAATCCCGACTTGAGCGCGATCCCGCGCGCCCACAGCAGGACATCGCTGTCGGCGAGCGCGAGCCAGAAGTGGTTCTCGCCGAGCCGCAGCAGCACCGGGTCGTTGATGATGCCGCCGTCTTCCGCCGTAATGACCACGTACCGTCCCTGGCCGATGGCGCAGCGCGAGAGATCGCGCGGCGTCAGCATGTTCGTGAACGCCAGCGCGTCGGGCCCGGTGATCTCGACCTGCCGCTCGACCGAGACGTCCCAGAGCGTGACGTGATTGAGGAGATGCCAGTACTCCTCCTCGAAATCGGCGAAGCAGGTCGGGAAACAGCATGTGGTTGTAGACGGTGTAGCCCTTCGCGCCGTGGCGCTGCGTGGCGTTGAAGAAGGGGCTCCGGCGCAGCCGCGCGCCGCGCTGGACGAGGTTCATGTCGAACATGGGTTGATAGTGCGTGGCGGGTGGCTCGTGATGGGTGGGGAAACGGCAGCTTCCGGGGGCCGCTACGTTGGCATTCTGCCCGAGATCGCCACCCGGACGAGGCGGACTTTAACACTATTGAGAATCATTCTCATCCCTGTTAAACTTGCCTTCGGAGTTCCATGCCGATCTTTCACCGTTGCTGATACGAGGAATCAATGCAGCCGTTATTTGGTTATTGGCTACCACTCATCCGGCGCCCGCTGCTGACGCTGATGGTCACATCATCAAAAAAAAACAAACTGCCGGCGCTCGCGCAGGTCGATTCAGCGCAAACCATCGTGCACTTGCTCGATTACGTCGGGGTGGACTATCCCGAGGCGGTGGCAGAACGGCAAGGTCAAGAACGAAGACGAATTCAAGGAGATGGTCGAGTTCACGGCCCAGGCCGCGGCATTGTTGAAGACGCTGCCCGAAAATCCGCGAAAAACGGCACTTGTCGCCGACGCCGGAAAGCTCGCCCAACTGGTGCGGAACAAGGCTGCGGCTGAAGCGGTCGCCGCCTCGACGAGAAACCTGCGTTGGGCGGTGATCGACGCCTACAAACTCCCGGTCGCGCCGAAAACTCCGCCCGATCTTGCCGCGGGGGCGAAGCTCTATCAGGCGCAATGCGCAACGTGCCATGGCACGGAAGGCAGGGGCGACGGACTGGCCGGCGCGAAGCTCGACCCGGCACCGTCGAACTTCCAGGATCGCGAGCGCATGGCGCAGCGCAGTGTCTACGGGCTCTACAACACCATCACGCTCGGCGTGAAGGGAACCGCGATGTCGCCCTTCGGCCAGCTCAAGGATGACGATCGCTGGGCCCTTGCGTTCTACGTCGCCGGATTTACCGCGGAAACGGCGGACCATGCCCGAGGCGAGAAACTATGGAAGGCGGGCAACGGCAGGGAGGCATTTCCCGGACTCGTCAATCTGGCGACGCTTTCCTCCAATGAGTTGAAGGCGCGTTACGGAGACGAGGCGATCGTCAGTCCGTAGTTATCTCATCGGGCACCCGGACGCAGTCACCCGGGACAAACCCCCTCCCATCGCGTTCGCGCAGCAGAAACTGAACGAAGCGCTCGATGCGTACCGCAAGGGCAATCAAGCGGCTGCCCAGCAGCTCGCGATCAAGGCGTATATCGAGGGCTTTGAATTGATCGAGGCGAGCCTCGCCAACGTGGACCCGGAACTCATGCGCGAGGGCGAGCGGAACATGATGGTGTTTCGCGACCTCATCGGCGCAAGGGCGCCGCTCGAAAAAGTGGAAGCGCAGGCGAAACGCGCAACGGCGAGCCTGGAGCGCGCCCGCGAGCGGCTCGATTCCGCGGCATTGTCGCCGGGGGCGGTTTTCACCAGCTCGCTCGTCATCCTGCTGCGTGAAGGGCTGGAAGCGCTCCTGGTGGTCGCCGCGATCATCGCGTTCCTCACCAAGGCGAACCGCCGCGACGCCCTGCTGTGGGTGCACGCCGGATGGATCAGCGCCGTCGTGCTTGGCCTCGCGACCTGGGCGGTCGCGAGCTATGCGATCGAGATTTCCGGCGTGCAGCGCGAGGTCACGGAGGGCGTCACCGGCCTCGTTGCCGCGGCGATGCTGGTCTATGTCGGATTCTGGCTGCACAACAAGGCCTCCATGCACGCGTGGCAGACCTTCATCAAGGATAGCGTCGGCGCGGCGCTTGCGAGCCGCACGCTCTGGACCATGGCAACCGTTTCGTTTATCGCGGTCTATCGGGAAATGTTCGAGACCGTGCTTTTCTACCAGGCGCTGTGGGTCCAGGCGGGCGAGGCCGGTCGCGGCGCGCTCGCGGGGGGTCTCCTCGCGGCGGTCGCTGCGCTCGTCGGCATCGGATGGGGAATTTTCCGCTACAGCCTGCGGCTGCCGCTGGGACCGTTCTTCAACGCCATGTCGGCGCTGATGTGCGTGCTGGCAGTGGTGCTCGCAGGGAAGGGCATAGCCGCGCTGCAGGAATCAGGCCACGTAGCGGTCACCAGCCTCGACTTCTTCGCCCTGCCGGCGCTTGGCATCTTTCCGACCGCGCAGAGTCTCGGCGCTCAGTTGTTCACGCTGGTCGTGGTGGGCGTCGGCTTTTACCTCGCAGGCCGCGGCTCGCGCGCCGCGGAAGCAGCACACCAGCCGCGCCAGTCGTGACCGCTGCCGACAAGCCCCTCGCGCCACGCGAGCTGGAAGGCACGCGTGACCTCGCGGCCTCGCTGCGCCCCCGGCGGCGCGAGATCTCGAGCGCAGAGCTGTTCGGCGACGGCCGCGAGATCCGGATCCGCCACGCGGATGAAATCTATACGCTGCGCCAGACCAACAAGGGGAAATTGATACTGACCAAGTAATCGTCGAATCATTCCAGCCAGCCAGCAAGCGCCCGCCGCGCTTGGGTAGCCAGCCAATGTCATATGCACAACTATTGGGAGGCTACCGTCATGTGCGTTGCAGTCAGTTCCGGACAAAAACTTTGCTTCTTCAGGCATGGTGCCCGCTGTCTATCGGGCACTGCTCGCCGGCGCCATGCTCCTGGTGGGGTCTGCTCCTGGCCGTTCCAGCGACAGCTGACGAGAATTTGTTCGGCTATCTCCAGGGCGCGGAGCCCACGCCGAAAGGGCATAACGAGGTGTACACGTGGCTTACGCGGCGCTGGGACAAAGGGGCCGGCCAGTACTCCGCTTACGACCTCAAGATCGAGTACGAGCACGGCATTACGGACAACCTGGCGGGCGGATTCGCGCTCAAAGGCCTAGCGATCGATACCTCCGGCATACGCATCGATGGATACGTTCCCGCTGATGAAAAATACGGCATGCGCCCGTCTGGCATTGAGGCCTCGCTCAAGTATTCCTTTCTGCGCCCGGCGCTCGACGATATCGGGCTTGCTGCATATCTCTCGGGAAGTTACAGCTGGCTCGACGTGCATTCGGGACAGGACAAAAACGTGTACAACGTGGAGCTCAAGTTCCTGGCGCAGAAGTACGCGCTTGACGGCCAGCTCGTGTTTGTGGGCAACGTCGGACTCGAATCGACCTATGCCCAACGCAAGCCGATTGCCAACCTGCCGATCAACGACGCCACGGGCGAGCCGCTCGAGTGGCCGACGACGCCGGAAATGGAGATCGAGTTGCTCGCGGGCATCGGCGCGTCCTATCGCTTCGCGCCCAACTGGTATTTCGGCCTCGAAACGCTCTACGTCACCGAGTTCGAGACAGAAGTGGGCCAGGAGCGCTGGTCGCTGCAGGCCGGGCCCACGCTTCATTATGGTTCGAAGAAGTGGTGGGCCACGTTTACCTGGTTTCCTCAGCTCAGCGGCGGTGGAATTAAGTTCGGGCCGGCAAGCTTCAACGGCCAGGCCTTCCCGGGCCAGGACGATCAGAACCTGCACCTGATCGAAAAGACCAAGAACGAGATGCGGCTGAAGGTCGGCATCAATTTCTGAGGGGCTCTGATGCGACCGTGGATTCAATGGGTGACGGTACCGGTGCTGGTGGCGGCACCAGCCTATGCCGTGCAGTACCTCACCGTGGAACAGGCACAGGAGGCGCTGTATCCATCGGGTGTGCGGTTCGTGCCGCACCCCCTCGAGCTCGACGCCGCCCAACGAGAAGCCATCGAGGATGCCTCCGGCCAGCGCGTGCGCGAGCGCAAGCCGCGGGTCTGGCAGGCGCTTGCAGGCGAGCGTCCGGCGGGGTGGTTCTTCGTCGACGAGGTAATCGGAAAGCACGAATTCATCACTTACGCGCTGGCGGTCGGGCCCGAGGGCGAGGTACGGGGCATCGAGGTGATGGATTATCGGGAGACCTATGGCGGCGAGATCCGCAACGTGGAATGGCGCAGGCAATTCACGGGCAAGCGGCATGGCGACGGCCTCAAGCTCGGGTCCGATATCCGGAACATCAGCGGCGCCACCCTGTCGTGCCGCAACGTGACGAACGGCGTAAAGCGCCTGCTTGCCATGCGTGCGCTGGTGCTGAAATGAAGTCGCGCGTGATACGGCGCGCGCGGCCGCTGCTGGGGACCTTTGTCGAGATCGCGGCTTGGGGACAAGAGGAGGCGATGCTGCGACATGCAGTCCATCGCGCGTTTTGCACGATCGAGAGGCTGCAGTCACAGCTGAGCGTTTATCGACGCGGCGAGCGAGGTTTCGCGGCTCAATCGGGAGGCAAAAGCCCGCCCGGTCAGAGTGAGCGGGGATACCTGGCGCGTCCTGCGGGCGGCCGTACGCCTGTCGCGGCAAAGCGGAGGCGCATTTGACGTGACCGTGACTCGCTCGTACGCCTCGGGGCGGCGACCTCATCGCGCGGGTGGTTTTCGTGACATCAAATTCCTCGCAGGCCGGCGAGTACATTTCGCGCGACCGCTGCGAATCGACTTGGGTGGTATTGCAAAGGGCTATTGCGTCGATCGCGCGGTCGCGGAACTCAGGCGCTGCGGAGTGAAAGCCGGCCTCGTGAACGCCGGGGGCGATCTGCGGGCATTTGGCGAGCGGGCGTTCGCGCTTCATCTGCGCCACCCGGCTGACCCGGGCCAGCTGGTTCCCTGGAACAGGATTCGTGATGCGGCTGTCGCGACGTCCGCGAGCTACGCGACCGGCAGGCGCCGCTGCGCAGGCTTCGTGGTGGACGGGCGCAGCGGTGTGCGCATCGGTCCGGGCATCAGCGTCACGGTCCGCGCTTCAAGCGCACTGGTGGCTGATGCGCTGACCAAGGTGGTTGCCGCGACCGGAGCGCAGGCAGCGCCAATACTGGCCCGTTACGGCGCGCGCGCCTGGGTGTTTACCGCCGTGGACGCCGCGCGTCGCCGCGGCAATCCAATCGGATCACGGGAATGGTCATGCGCGGCCGCCGTGTAACGTTGAGTGCGCGGCACGAGCGCTGGATGCACGTGGTGCTGACATCCGTGTACGTCACGGGCATCGCGTGGATGATCCTGCATTACGGGGTCAACCGCGGCTCAGCGCTGGAGGACGGGTGGCACATCGCGGAAACCTGGATGCTGCGCGCGCATGGTGCGACGGCGATGGCGGCCCTGATTGCATTCGGTTCGGTGCTCGCCATTCACATCCCGTCCGCCTGGAAGCTGGAACGCAATCTGTTCTCGGGCATCAGCATGCTCACGGCTGTCGTGCTCCTTGCCGCCACCGGCTGGTTGCTCTACTACGCGCCCGGAGAATCGGCGCGCGCCTGGTCGAGCTACGCTCACATGGCGGTCGGATTCGCCGGCCCGCCGCTCTTGCTCTGGCATCTAGCGTACCGAAAACGGCTTGCTTGCGACTTGCGGCGGATGGAGATTCGTTTATGACCGAAACGTGGCGATTTATTGTGGCCGTAATCCTGCTGGTTGCCTTGGGCGCGCTGCTGCCGTTCGCCGTGGAGGCCGCGGTTCAAAAGCATCCGATGCGCGGAAGTTGCCTCATCGTTGCAGCGTGAGCGAGCGGCGGGTATAAGCGTCCCATGCAACGGAGGAGCATGATCCAGGCGCTGGCCGCGCTGGCTCTTTCGCAGCTCGCTCCAACTGCCCTGGTGCGTGCTGCGTCCGTGCAAATCGGTTCGGTGGAAGTCGATGCTGCTGAGCGATCACCCGCTGGTTGGAACGATCTGGGATGTCACGGCTGGTCGGGTCACGACCCGCGACGCACTCCATTCCGCATTGCGTGCCGCGCGCTATCGGCTGCTCGGGGAGGTGCACGACAACCCTGATCATCACGACTTCCAGCTCGAATGCCTGGTTGCGCTCGGCGAGAGCGGTCTCAGACCGACGGTGGCATTCGAGCAGTTCGACCGGGAACATGATGCCGCCCTGCAGCAGATACAAGCCAGCGGCGGCGCGACGGGCGAGGCGGTGGCGGAAGCGACCCATTTTGACCGCAAGAACTGGGGCTGGGATTTTTATCGGCCTCTCGTCGAAACCGCCTTGCGCTACGGCATGTCGCTGCGCGCGGCAAACCTGTCCCGTGCGGACGCGGGCCGTGTCGTGAAGGCAGGGCTGGATTCCCTCGGTCCTGGCCGGGCATCCGCGCTGCGACTCGACGCGCCATGGTCGCAAGAGCGCGATCGCGTGCTGCGCGCGATCATCGTAGACGCACACTGCGGGGCGCTGCCCGACGCCATCGTTCCGGGCATGGTGCTAGCGCAGCGGGCGCGCGACGCGACGCTCGCCGAAGCTCTGCTCGATACCGGGCCGGATGGCGTTGTCCTGATCGCGGGAGACGGGCACGTGCGGCGCGACCTGGGAGTCCCCATCTACCTGGACGCGGCGCGCGCGGATGGATCGATCGTCAGCGTCGGGCAGCTGGAAGTGGAAGAGGGGAAGACCGATCCCGAGGCGTATCTGGCGGACTCCGCTGGCGGGGAGCTTGAGTACGATTTCGTACGTTTCACGCCGCGCTGGGACCGGCCGGATCCCTGCGAGAAACTCAAGCCGCGTTAACCTGCTCCGCCCTCCGCCCGCGCTTTCTCTCATTCTCGAGCAGCAGCCGCTTGCGGATGCGGATGGACTTGGGGGTGATCTCGACCAGCTCGTCGTCGGCGATGAACTCGACGGCGGATTCGAGCGTGTGGCGGATCGGAGGCGTGAGCAGGATCGCCTCGTCCTTGCCGGCGGCGCGAATGTTGGTGAGTTGCTTGGTCTTCACGGGGTTCACGACGAGATCGTTGTCGCGGCTGTGCAGCCCGACGATCATGCCTTCGTAGAGCGGCTCGCCGGGATCGACGAACATGCGGCCGCGTTCCTGCAGCTTCCATAGCGCGTAGGCCACGGCCTCGCCGTCTTCCGCTGACACCAGCACGCCATTGCGGCGCTCGGTGATCTCGGGCTTCATCGGGCCGTACTCGTCGAACACGTGGCTCATGATGCCGGTGCCGCGCGTCATCGTGAGGAATTCGGACTGGAAGCCGATGAGTCCGCGCGCCGGGATCCGGTAGTCGAGGCGCACGCGGCCCTTGCCGTCGGGCTGCATGTCCTGAAGGTCGCCGCGGCGGCTGCCCAGCGCCTCCATCACGGCGCCCTGGTGCGCTTCCTCGACATCCACCGCGAGCATCTCGAATGGCTCGCATTTCACGCCGTTGATTTCCTTCACCAGCACGCGCGGGCGCGATACCGCCAGCTCGTAGCCTTCGCGGCGCATGTTCTCGAGCAGGATGGTGAGATGCAGCTCGCCGCGCCCCGACACCTTGAACACATCCGGGTCGCCGGTGTCCTCGACGCGCAGCGCGACGTTGCCCATGGTCTCGCGCACGAGGCGCTCGCGCAGTTGCCGGCTGGTGACGAACCGCCCTTCACGCCCCGCGAAGGGTGACGTGTTGACCTGGAAGTTCATGACGAGCGTGGGCTCGTCGACTTTCAACAGCGGCAGCGCCTTCGATTCCTCCGAGTCTACGATGGTGACGCCGATTCCGATTTCATCGACGCCATTGATGGCAACGATATCGCCGGCCTGCGCTTCCTCGGTGACGACGCGCTCGAGACCCTTGAACACCAGCACCTGGTTGACTTTGACGGGCAGGGGAGCCGTGCCCGGGCCTTTCAGCAACCAAAGGTTCTGCCCCGAGCGGATGCGGCCGCGGTCGATGCGCCCGATGCCGATGCGGCCGACGTAGCTCGAGTAATCCAGCGAGCAGATCTGCAGCTGCAGCGGGCCATCCGGGTCGTCCGCGCGCATCGGCACATACTGGAGGATGGCCTCGAACAGGGGCTTCATGTCTCCCTCATCCCCAACCCTTCTCCCGAGCGGCGAAGGGTACTTATCGATCCCCTCTCCCCTTGCGGGAGAGGGTAGGGTGAGGGGTACTATCTTGGCCGGGTCCGTGGTGGCCCAACCCTGTAATGCCGATGCGTATATGACCGGAAAGTCGAGCTGCTCTTCGGTCGCTCCGAGCTTGTCGAACAGATCGAAGGTGTGATTGACGACCCACTCGGCGCGCGCGCCGGGGCGGTCCACCTTGTTGACGACGACGATCGGCTTCAGCCCCAGTGCCAGCGCCTTGCGCGTGACGAAGCGCGTCTGCGGCATCGGCCCGTCCACGGCGTCCACCAGCAGCAGCACGCCGTCCACCATCGAGAGCACGCGCTCGACCTCGCCGCCGAAGTCGGCGTGGCCGGGAGTGTCCACGATATTGATGTGGGTGCCGGCGTAGTCGACGGCGCAGTTCTTGGCGAGGATGGTGATGCCGCGCTCGCGCTCGAGGTCGTTCGAGTCCATCACGCGCTCGACCAGGTGCTGGTGCGCGGCGAAGGTGCCGGACTGGCGCAGCAGCTTGTCCACCAGCGTTGTCTTGCCGTGGTCGACGTGGGCGATGATCGCGATGTTTCGTATGGCACGCATTCTGGGTAACGGTTTGGTGCAATGCAAAAGCGCGCGATTCTAGCACATAAACGCCTGTTTTCTTGAATTTTCCTGAGGTTGCCAGTAGAGTTCCGTGACCCATGACCCCCTTTGAGTTGCTCGAGCCGCGCTCGCTGCGCGAGGCTGCCGGCCTGCTCGCTTCCGCGGACCCGTCGTCGCGCCCGATTGCGGGCGGCACGGCGGTGATGCTGATGATGAAGATGGGCGTGCTGCGCCCGGTGCGACTCGTCAGCCTGCGCTCGGTCGAGAAGCGCTATTCGGACATCCAGGCGAGCCCGGATGGAGGTTTGCGTATCGGCGCGCTGGCGACCCTGGCAGCGCTCGAACGCTCTCCGCTCGTGAAGAGCCGCGCTCCGGTCATTACGCGCGCACTGAAGACGGCTCGCCAACGTGCGCGTGCGCAACGTCGCGACGGTGGGCGGGCATCTCGCGCATGCAGACCCCCATATGGACCTGCCGCCGTTGCTGATCGCGCTCGGCGCAAGCATTGCCGTCGTCGGCTCTGCCGGGAGAACGAACGCTGCCCCTCGAGAAGCTGTACGCGGGTTATCTCGAGACGACGCTCGGGCACGGCGAGCTCATCGCCGAAGTAACGATCCCTGCGCAGGGAGCCCGGCGCGCCGCCTATCTCAAGTGCACTACGCGCTCCGCCGACGACTGGCCGGCACTGGGTGTCGCCGCCGTGCTCGAGGCCGACGGCGATGCCGTTCGCGACGCCCGCATCGTGATTGGCGCGGCGACCGATACGCCGACGCGGCTGACGGCCGCGGAAAAGGTGCTGCGAGGCGCGCGTGCGGACGACGCCGTGCTGCGGCGCGCGGGCGAAGCCGCGGCGGCCGAGGCCGCCGTGATTGCTGACCAGCATGGAACGGCGTCCTACAAGACCGAACTCGTTCGCGTCTACGTCGCCCGCGCGGTTCGCGCCGCGCTCTCGGAGATTCCCGCCCCCTTGAGGGGGGAGGGATAGGGTGGGGGTGGTTGTTCCGATGGAAACTGACGCGACAGAAACCGGAGCCGTCGGCACGCTCGATCCCGCGGCTCGAGGGCCAGGCCAAGGTGACCGGCCGTGCGGAGTACGTCCATAACCTTCGCCTGCCGGGAATGCTCCACGGGAAGATCGCGCGGAGCACGATCGCGCACGGCCGTATCCGGCGCATCGACGTCACCGCCGCCCGGGCGGTCCCCGGCGTTCACCGCATCCTGACCGCGGAGGACATCCGCGCCGTCATCCCCGAGCCCTATTACGGGCCGGCGTTCCACGATCAGCCGATTCTCGCGGTCGACAAGGTGCGCTATGCCGGCGAGCCGGTCGCGGTGGTGCTCGCGTCCGATCCGCATGTCGCCGAAGAGGCGGCGGGCCGAATCGTCGTGGATTACGAGGAGCTGCCGGCGGTCTTCGATGAGGTGGAGGCGGTGACCTCGAAGGCGATCGTGCACGAGGTGCTGAAGCCCGCCGGGACGTTCCCGGATCTCAAGCATCTCCAGGGCCGGAGAAACACGAACGTCGCACTCGATTTCCGCCTGCGGCGCGGCGACGTGGAGCGGGCGTTCAAGGAGGCTGCGCACGTGTTCGAGCACACGTTCCGCACCCAGCAGGTGCTGCACGTGCCGCTCGAGCCGTTCGTCTCGGTGGCGGAGCCCGGCGAGCCGGCGCTCACGATCCACACCGCGTCGCAGAGCCCGTCGTTCGTGCGCATCGAGATGGCGCGGCTCCTCGGCACGCCGGAGAACCGGGTGCGCGTCAAGGTGCCGTACCTCGGCGGCGGATTCGGCGCGAAGCTCTACATCAAGCTCGAAGCGCTGGTCGCCGCGTGCGCCCTCCTCACGCGCCGCCCGGTCAAGATCGCGCTCACGATGGAGGAGCAGTTCTACACGCTCACCCGTCACGCCGCGACGCTCCGCATCAAGAGCGCGGTTAACCGGGACGGCCGGATCACGGGCCGGCAGTGCGAGGTGTGGTGGAACGGCGGCGCCTACGCCGATATCGGTCCGCGCATCACGCAGAAGTCCGGCTTCACCGCCCCGGGACCCTACGACATCGAGAACGTGCACATCGACTCGTACGCGCTTTACACGAACCTCCCGCCGGCGGGGGCGCTGCGCGGATTCGGCATTCCGCAGCTGGTGTGGGCGTACGAGAGCCACACCGACATGATCGCGCGCGCCCTGAAGATGGATCCCGTGGAATTCCGCCGCCGGAACATCCTGCGCGAGGGCCGCCCGCAGGCGACGGGCACCCGGATGCGGGACGCCGCGATCGACAAGGTGCTCGAACGGGTGGCGGCCCGCATGGACTGGGGCAAGCCTTTCGACCGGGGCAGCGGCACGGTGCGCCGCGGCCGCGGCATCGCGATCGGCTTCAAGGCGGTGATCTCGCCCACGACGTCGGTCGCGATCGTGAACCTCTACGCCGACGGGAGCTGCTCCCTCTACTGCAGCACCGTGGACATGGGGCAGGGCTCGGATACCGCGATGGCGCAGATCGTGTCGGAAGTGCTCGGCATCCCCATCGAGTCGATCACGATCGTGCATCCCGACACCGATGTCACGCCGTACGACATGGCGACGCTCGGGTCGCGCTCGATGTACCACATGGGCAATGCCGTGAAGGCTGCCGCGGAGGACGCCCGCGACAAGCTGCTGGCGATGGCGCGCGAGCTGGGGCTCCCGGCCGAGACGACTCCGATCCCGGATATCTTCCGCAAGAAGTACGGGATGCAGGCGGGCAACATCGTGGGCACCGGCAGCTTCGTCCCCGGCTACAAGTCGCCGGACCACGAGACCGGGCTCACGGAAGACGCGACGCCGTTCTGGATGGTCGGCGCGACCGGCGTGGAGGTCGAGGTCGACACCGAGACCGGCCAGGTGAAAGTCACGCGCCTCGTCAACGTGGCGGACGTCGGCCGGCCGGTCAATCCGGCGATCGTGGACACGCAGCTCTCCGGCGCCGCGATCATGCAGATGGGCTTCACGTTGTTCGAGAAGATGGAATTCCAGGCCGGGCAGTGCACCAACGCCTCGCTCGCCGGGTACAAGATTCCGGGAATGCTGGATCTCCCTCCCGGCATCGTGAACGAAGCGGTGGACGCGGTGCAGGCGACCGGTCCCTTCGGCGCCAAGGGTGTGGGCGAGACCGGGACTTTTGGCGTTTCCCCGGCGATCGCCAACGCGATCGACGACGCGGTCGGCGTGAGGCTGACGACCCTGCCTCTGACCGCCGAGGCGGTCTATCGCGCGCTCCGTGCGAAGCAGGGAAATCCGTTGAAGGACAATTGAACCGCCAAGCCGCCAAACAGCATGAACAGGACAATCAAGTTCAAATTGAACGGCGAGGCGGTGACCGCGGAGGTTCCACCGCACTGGAACCTGGTCGAGCTGCTCCAGAACCAATTCGGCCTGAACGGGGCGCGCGAGAGCTGTGGCCAGGGGATGTGCGGCTGTTGCACGGTGTTGGTGAATGGGGCCGCGGTATCCGGCTGCCTGTACCTGGCGGTATTCGCGGATGGCGCGGAGGTCGCGACTGTCGAGCGGCCCGCGGCGGAAGGGGGGCTCGACGCCGTGCAGGAAGCCTTCATCGCCCGCGGCGCGTTCCAGTGCGGTTTCTGCACGCCCGGCTTCGTGCTGATGACGCGGCAACTCCTCGACGAGAAGCCCGACCCCACGGAGGACGAGATCCGGCACTACCTTTCGGGGAACCTCTGCCGCTGCGCCGCCTATCCCGAAATCATCGAAGCGGTTAAGCTAGCCGCGCGGATGCGCAGGGAACAGGGCGTCCGCAGATGAACTCCGATAAGCGCGCATGAGACGTTCGGAAAAAGGCAATCCCCTGGATCTCCGCGCCTGGCTGGAGGAGGCGAGGCGGCTGGGCGAGGTGATGGACGTCCGCGGCGCCGACTGGAACCTGGAGCTGGGTGCGATCAGCGAGCTCAACGTCAAGAAGGACTCGCCCCCGGCGCTGCTGTTCGACGAGATCAAAGGCTACCCCCGGGGATTCCGCGTCCTTACCTGCAGCACCAGCAGCCCGGGCAAGCTCTCATCGATCCTGCGGCTCGGCGTCGAGAAGTCGCACCACGGCCTGGTGCAGAAGCTGCGCGGCAAGCCGAAAGAATGGCAGGCGGACGCGCCGAATCACGACCCGGTGCATGTCGAGAAGGGTCCCGTGCTCGAAAACGTGAAAGGAGACGGAACGGTGGACCTCGATGTCTTCCCGTCCCCCTTCTGGCACGAGAAGGACGGCGGGCGCTACATCGGCACCGGCTGCTGCGTCGTGACGAAGGATTTCGATTCCGATTGGATCAACGTCGGAACCTACCGCGTGCAGGTCCACGACCGGAAGACCGTGGGACTCGATATGGTGCCGGGCAAGCACGGCGCGATCCAGTATGAGAAATACATGAAGGCGGGGAAGCCCTTCCCGGTGGCGATCGTGTGCGGCTGCGATCCGCTCGGCTACCTGATCTCGGGCATCGAAGTTCCGTTCGGCATGTGCGAGTACAACTACATCGGCGCGATCCTCAAGGAGCCGGTGTCGGTGGTGAAGGGCGAGGTGACGGGCCTGCCGTTTCCCGCAGCCTCGGAAATCGTGCTCGAGGGCTGGGCGCACCCCGGTGACGTGCGCACCGAGGGCCCGTTCGGGGAGTTCCACGGCTACTATCCCGGCAAGGCGTCCAAGGCGCCCGCGGTCACGATCGAACGCATCTACTACCGCAACGACCCGATCATGGTGGGAAGCCCCCCGGCGAAGCCCCCCAACGACTATTCCTATTCCAAGGCCGTGATGCGCTCGGCCCTGCTGTTCGACGCGCTGGAAGCTGCCGGCGTGCCGGACGTGAAGGCGGTCTGGGCGCACGAGATCGGCGGCGCGCGCATGTTCAACGTGGTGGCGATCAAGCAGCGCTACGCCGGCCATGCGAAACAGGCGGGGCACATCCTGAACCAGTGCGGCGTCGGCGCTTACATGTCGCGCTATTCGGTCGTGGTGGACGAGGACATCGATCCGTCCAATCTCCAGGAAGTGATGTGGGCGGTCGCGACGCGCACCGACCCGGTGGTGGACATCGACATCATCCAGCGCGGCATGGGATCGAAGAATGACCCGATGTACGTCGCCTACCAGTACCAGGCACCGTTCAGCTCGAAGGCGATCATCGATGCCTGCCGGCCCTACGACCATCTCCACGAGTTCCCCGAGGTCGCGGAGGCGAGCAAGGAGCTGCAGGAAAAGGTCCGCGCCAAGTGGAAGGATCTGTTCAAGTGATGAGCATAGGAAACGGGAGGAAATCATGAATCGAATACTCGAGCGGGTTCCTGCTGGCGCTCGCTGTCTGCGCTGCCGGCGCAGGCGCAGGAATACCCGAGAAAGCCGATCCGCGTGCTGGTGCCGTATGCGCCGGGCGGCGTGGTGGACACGACGACGCGCATCGTCACCAACAAGATCACCGAGCGCCTGGGATGGCAGTTCGTCGTGGATAACCGGCCGGGCGGCAACGGCTTCATCGCCGTCGGCATCGCCGCGCGCGGCGCGCCGGACGGCTACACGATTCTCTCCGCGCATACCGGCGAGTTCGCCGTCAGCCCGTTCGTGTTCAAGGGCGTGCCGTTCGAGCTCGACCGCGACTTCGAGGCCGTCGTCATGCTGAGCGACGCACCCATGCTGGTCGTGGTCAACAGCCAGTCGCCGATCAACAGCTTCAAGGACCTGGTCGCGGCGGCGAAAGCCAAGCCCGGTCAGTTGAGCTTCGGCTCTCCGGGCAACGGCTCCGTGAATCACCTCGCAAGCGAGTGGCTGGCGGTCGCCGCAGGCATCAAGGTGCTGCACGTGCCGTACAAAGGCGGGGCGCCCGCGGTCTCCGCGGTCGCGACCAACGAGGTCATCTGGACGGTTGCGGGGCTGCCTGGGGTGACGCCTCACCTGCAGGCCAAGCGGGTGAAGGTGCTCGGCATCACCACGGCCAAGCGGACGGCGCAGACCCCGGACTGGCCGTCGGCGCAGGAGAGCGGCATTCCCGGCGTCGACGCGTCCATTTGGGTCGGCTTCTTCGTTCCCAAGGGTACCCCCAAGGCGATCATCAACCGGATCTACACGGTATCGGTCGATATGCTCAAGTACCCGGACGTGAAGGAGCGCTTCGCCACGGTCGGCGGCGCGGAGACCATCGGCATGCCGCCGAAGGAATTCCACACGCGCGTCAAGCAGGATGCCGAGCGCTACCGCAAGGTCGTGCAGGAGGTGGGCATCACGCCGCAGTAGTCCCGATGCCGCGCGATGCGATGAACCATGACATAATTATCGGGCGAAAAAGCTGCGCCGATTTCGGCAACAAGATCGCATTGAGAGTCTGCCATGGCTGCGATGAGAGGGCGTGAACTGCGCGCGGAAGCGCGCATCGCCGTGAAGGAAAAGGGTTCGGTGAAAGGCGATGCGCTGACCGCCGCGTCGTTGAGCAGCGGCGAAGACTGGTTTCCGTGCGTGGTCCAGAACATGAGCGACAGCGGCTTCCTGATCCTGTGCAGCAAGGAGATTTCGGTCGGACAGGTTCTCGAATTCCGCTGCCAGCTATTCCCGGAGAAGACACTCAACTGCAAGATCGAGGTGCGGCATGTCAGCCCCCATGGCATGGGCACGAAGGTGGTCGAGATCGGCGATAGGGGAGCGAACCTGATCAAGCTCTATCTGGAAGAGCAGTACTCGCTCAAGCTGAACAGCAAGACCTGATTCGTCTCTCGTCCCTCTCCCTCACCCCTCATCCGGGGGCCCGCCCATGACGGCGAGGTCTTCCTGTTTGATCCGGTCGGTATTGAATTTCGCCAGGCGCTCGCGCATCGTTTTCAGCACCTCCTCGAGCGGCGGGGGCTCGCCCTGGATCCAGCGCAGGGGATTCACCCGCGCCACGACGAAGGTCCGCAGGTAGGGGCTCGCGAGCCCCTTCGCCTTCAGTTTCGCGACGACCCCCGTGACGAGCTCGTCGAGCTCGAATACTTTTTCCGCGTGCTGTTCGTGCACGTGCAGTGCCTTGCGCAGCGAGTCGGTGGAAAAGGTCTCGAGGCGCCGCAGGATCGGCGCGTACGCCCCGCCGGCGAAGACGCGCTTCTTCTCGTAGCACATCCCGAGCGTCACCAGCGCCGACTCCTCCAGGTAGTAGGCGAAATCCGCTTCCGGGCGCGCGCCGTCCTCGTCGATCAGGCCCTTGTAGATGCGGATCACCTCGAGCGAGCGCTCGCGCAGGTTGTGCGCTTTCTCGGTGTTCAACGCCAGGATCTGCCAGGCGATCTCGCGCTGCGGGACGACGAGCGCGGTGATCGCCTTGGCGCCGAGCCGGCGCATCGCGGCGAGGCGATGACGGCCGTTGGGTGTCCAGAATCCTTCCTTCGGCGCGGTGACGGCGATGATCGGATCGAGGAAGAGCCCGGTCTTGTCGAGCACGCCGGCGAGCTTCTTGTGATGTGCCTCGGAGAGGTCGCGCTGGAAGGGCGTGGGCTCGACGCTGCCGATCGGAAGCGAGGCGAATATCACCGGGCTGCCGCCGAGCGGCTCGCGGTAGGTGCCGAGCACCGCGCCGCCTTCCTGCTCGATCCGGCGGCTGAGCCCGGCGACCTCGTCCGATGCCGCGTCGAGCCGGCATCCCTGCGGTTCGATGCCGCGCGAGCGCGCGGCGGCCTTCTTCGGCGCGCGTCGGGCGGGCGCGCGCTTGCGCCCGGCGGCTGACTTGGGTCTTGACGCGGCTCCCATTGATGGAATTTTTATCCGGCGATTCGTGTCTACTGGCAGGCGCCGGCGACGCGGCCATTGTGCGCCGCGGCCGGTCATCCTTCAACCGGACCCATGCGTTATCCTCACGATATGAAACTTCTCGTGGTGCGGCTCGCGGGGCTCCTGCTGCTCGCCGCCGTGATTGCAGGATGCACCGGCGTGCGGGTCCCGAAGGCGTGGGAGCCGCTCCTGAAGGAAGTGAGGGCGTTCGAAGAGCGGATCGGCTTCACGAAGACGACCACCTTCGTCGCCTTTTCCGAGGAGCAGGGCCGGGTTCCGTTCTGCGGCCACGTGTCGCCGCTCTACCTGCCGTATTCCTACGAGGACCCGGCGATTCTCTGGTACAACGTCTCGACGGAGCGGGAATGCCGGGCCCACGCCGACGGCGCAGACGTCTATTTCGGCTCGGTGGAGGTGCTGGGGGAGACCGGCGCCGCGGTGAGCCCCGACGTGCTCGCGGCCCAGCTGCAGCGCTTTCTGTACCTCGTCTTTCACGAGGACTGCCACGAGCAGTTCGATTTTCCCTTCGGGATCGAGGAAGCGCTCTGCAACCTCATCGCCTACAAGGCCATGGCTCAATTCAGCGAGGAAAAATACGGCCCGGAGTCGCGCGAGTACGTCGCGATCCAGCGCTACGTGAGCGTGGAAGTCAGGCGTACCCGGAGCGTCCGGGATTTCTATGACGAGCTCGCCGGGTACTACGCGCGCTACGAGCGGAAGGAACTTTCGGCGGATGCGCTGCTGAAGGATCGCGCGCGACTCTTCGGCAGGGCGGAGCGGGTGCTGGCGTGGAAGAGGGGGTCCCTCAACAACGTCAGCATCGCGAACGAGATGACCTACAGCCGGTTTTATCCCTTGTTCGAGACCGTGTACGACAAGCTCGGGCGCAATCTCGCGCAAACCGTCGCGTTCTTCAGGAGAGTCGATGCGAGCATGCCCTCACCGAAGACGTTCATGGAAGAGCACGACATCGCGTCCAAGGAAAGCCTGCAGTTCATCCGCGCTTACGAAGCGGAGATCGTCCGAATGATTGAAACCTCCCTGACGACCGCGCCGCGCCGTTAAGTAGCTGCCTGCAATCGCGGGGCCACCCGATGTCGTGCATCGCGAGACCCAAACCCTCGGGGTCACGTATCCCATGTACATGGGATTTTGCGTGGAACGAAGCGTCTGTAGCATCGATCACGCAATTTGGCTTACGGCAGCTCACCAAGCCGGTTTAATTTTTGAATTTTTTGGGGTGCGATTCCCTGGAGGGAGCGACGATGAACATGTCTCGAATCTTGTCATGTGTGAAATCTGGATTCCCGCTGGCTGCGCTGTTCTTGTTGGCTGGCTGCGGCGGCGGTGGTGGCGGTGATGGGCCGCCACCCCCTATTCCCATCAATCCCAACCCTGCGGTCGTTACGACGACTAACGCGTCTAGGCTTTCCGCCAATGTCACTGGTAGCGGCCAATCTGTGGGGGTCATTGGTGGCGTCTCGGTCGAGGGCGGCGATGCCACGCAAAATCGGGGCAGCGGGCTTATGGATATTGCGCGGCGCCTCAGCTTAATTTTCCGTAACACCGTGGTGCGCGCGGAACAGGCAAGATCGGCTCAGCGACCAGTGACTGCGGTGATTCCAGTCGACCAAACCGAGCCCTGCGACGCTGGAAATGGTTCGGTGCGCCTGTCCGGGACGCTCAATGACAATGGCACTGGACAGCTGGATGTCAGCTTCAATAATTGCCTCGTCATTCGCGACAGGGACGGGGATTTGGCTACAAACGATACTGTTAATTTGAACGGAACGGCGACGCTTCGTGTGGACGCAGTTGTAATGACGCCTCCAACCATTTACCCAACTGACTTCACTCTCAGTTTTGGAATACTTACGCTGCGCGGACGCGGCCTCAGTATCGATGCGAGTGGATCACTGCGCACGCAACTGAGTTCTGGAACCACGGAAACGATCACGGCAAACCTCGATTCCCTCGACAACATCACAACCAAGAGGGCAACGACCGAAAATCTCATGATCGTGAACGTGTACGACAATTTGGACATGCCGTCGTTCTTCAACACCACCGTTAACGGGCGCGTATTTGATCAAGATCTCGGGTATGTCGACATCACCACGCCCACGCCGCTTTTTTTCGGCACCCTCATTCAGTTCTTTCCGAATAGCGGTCAGATGGTGCTGACGGGGGCAGGAAATCGCAGCATCCGCGTTACGGCACTTTCTGCCACATTGGCGAGGTTGCAGTTGGATCTGAATGGCGATAGCGTTATTGACAACACCGCAACGTTGAAATGGACTGACCTCACCGGCCCGGTGGGCGCGGACTTGGGCGACTCCGACGGTGACGGCATGCACAACAGCTGGGAAACGGCTAACGGGCTGCTTCCTAATGTGAACGAAGCGGCTCTCGACAAGGACGGTGATGGTTCTAGTAACCTTACCGAGTACCTGGCTGGTACCGATCCGAGCAATCCCTGATGGGTCTGGCTGCAGATGCTGCGCTCCCGACGTGCGGCACGAGTAATTCCAATACCAGCGTTGCCACACGCGCGATCGTGGAGAAGAACGAGACTCTGGGTCGGGGCTTTAGCGCACCTTGACGATGCCATCCGGCGCCGGCTTGGCGGGCATCCGGACTTCCTGAAGAGCGCCTGAGCGGCTGACCACCACCCGGTCGGCGCGCACTTCCGCGAGGGTCACGCCGGCCGCGATGTCCTCGCCCGCGCGCAACGCGATCGGCGGCCGTCCGTCCACCGCGAGGAGCGCGACCCCTTTGCCTTGCTTCCCCTGCGCGATGACGCCGACCAGCCGGATGTCGCTCCCACTCGCACCCGGGAGCGCACCGAAGGCAAAAGCGACCGGCGCAATGTCCGCCGCCTGAGAGCGCGGGGCGGTATTGCCCACGGCGACGGGGCGCACCGGCTCGGATGGCGTCCGCCGCGAGCTGAATTCCAGCGCCAGGCCGGTGATCGTCGCCACGAGCGCGAGCACCAGCACGAACGTGCAGGCGCGTGCGAGGCTCGTGCCGGGGACGCCGACGCGCGGCCAGGACAGGCGGCGCAACACCGAGAGAAGACGATTCATCGGGAATCAATCATAATACGAAGCGAATTCCCGCGCTTCGCGGACCTCGCGTGACGGTGGCGACATGATCGAAGGGATGACTTGCGGCGCAGGCCGGCCTTTACGGCTGCGCGGATTCACGCTGGTCGAGATCATGGTGGTCGTCGTGATCCTCGGAATTCTCGCCGTGCTGATCGTGCCGCGGGTGGTCGGGCGCGCCGACGATGCGCGCATCGTGGCGGCGAAGCAGGACGTGGCGGCCATCATGCAGGCGTTGAAGCTCTATCGCCTGGACAACGGCCGCTATCCGACGACCGAGCAGGGCATTACCGCGCTCGTCACCAAGCCCCAGAGCCAGCCGGTTCCCTCAAACTGGCAAAAGTACCTGGACAAGATTCCCAAGGACCCATGGGGCGAGCCCTATCAGTATCTCAATCCCGGCGTGCGCGGCGAGATCGACGTGTTTTCACTTGGAGCCGACAAGCAGCCCGGCGGCAGCGGGGCGGACGCCGACGTCGGCTCCTGGGACCTGTAATCCCAGCGCCTTGCGATGCGCCGCGCCGGCTTCACGCTGATCGAGCTGCTGGTCGTAATTGCGATGCTCGGCATCGCCGCTGCCGTGGTCGCGCTTTCCGTATCGGGCAGCGACGCTCGCCAGGTGCGGGAAGAGGCGGCGCGTCTTGGCGCTCTGTTCCGCATCGCGCAGGACGAAGCGCGGATCACGGGGCGAGCGTTGGTGTGGGAGGCCGACGTGACGGGCTACCGCTTCCGGCCGCTCGGGGAGGAACCGGCGGCGGACTGGAACGACGAAATCCTGCGGCCGCGGACCTGGCCGTTCGAGGTGCGCCACGTCGAGGGCGGGCGCATCCTGTTTAGCCGCGAGCCGCTGCTCGAGCCGACGACGCTGCGCATCGATACCCCCGAGCGCGAGGCGCGGCTCGAGCTGGACGCTCTCGGCAACCTGAAGCTTGTCGAATGAGCAGCCATCGCGCGCGCGGCTTCACGCTGATCGAGATGCTGGTGGCGCTGGCGATCGTCGCCGTTGCGCTGCTTGCGGGCCTGCGAGCGGTTGGCACGATGGCGCACACGGGGGCCGCGCTCAAGCTGCGACTGCTGGCGCAGATTTCGGCCGAAAACCGGATCGCGGAGCTGCGCGCCGCGCGTGCATTTCCCGGGATCGGCACCCGCACCGTCGAATGTCCCCAGGGCGGCGTGCAACTCGAGTGCGTCGAGGAGGCGAAGGCAACACCGAATCCCCTGTTCCGCCGCATCGAGGTGCGCGTCTATGCGGGTGCCGACCGTGACCACCTCCTTGCCGAGCTGATCGGCATCCTTCCGCGGGAGTCCTGAGATCATGCGACGCGGGCCGCGAGCGCCGGGATTCACGCTGGTCGAGATGCTGGTCGCGATCGCGCTCCTCGGGCTGTTGGGCGTCATCTGCTGGCGCGGCCTCGACTACGTCGCCGGGCAGCGTGAGCGCATCGACCGCGACACCGAGGAGCTCTCGCGCGTCCTGCGCGTTCTGTCCCAGCTCGAGCGTGACATCGCGCAGCGCGCCGCGGACTTCATGCTTCCTCCGCAATCCGCGCCGGGGGTGCTACCGCCCTCGATCGTCGTCTACGGCGCCGCGGATGGCGCCGTCGCACTCGAGATCGTGCGCATCGCGCCCCGCGCCGGCGGGCCGGCGGGCGCGCAGCGCGTCATCTATCGAATTTCGGAGGCGGTCCTGACGCGCAGCGTCTCACCGTCCGGGACCGGCCTGCCGGTCGCAGCCGCGGGCGACGCCGTCGAACTGCTGCCCGGGGCGCGCCGGCTCACAGTGCGCACCTACTCGGGCGGCTTTTGGTCGGAGGCGGGCGATAGCGCGCCCGGGGTGCAGCCACCCGTCCGCGCGACCGCGATCGAAGTGGCGGTCGAAGTCGCAGACGGGGCGCGCTACGTGAGGGTATTCACGCTATGAAGAGGCGGGCGGAGCGCGGCGCGGCGGTCGTCATGGCGATGCTCGTCGTCGCGGTGGCGGCGATGCTCGTCGCCGGCGCGTTCTGGCGGCAAAACGTCATCGCGCGCCAGGCGGAGAACGAGCTGTCCTATGCGCAGGCGAAATGGCTGATACGCGGCGCGATCGACTGGGCCGGCGTCATTCTCAGGGAGGACGCGCGCACCTCGAGCGTGGACCACGCCGGCGAGCCGTGGGCGGTGCCGCTCGCGGACACGCATCTCAATCCCGACGACGGGCGCGACCCGGTGTATCTTGCCGGAGCCATCCGCGACGAGCAGGCGAAATTCAACCTGCGCAATCTCGCGGGGCCGAAAGGCGTGAATCCGCGCGAGGTGGTGGTGTTGCAACGGCTGCTTGCGCTCGTCGGAGAGAGCGAGGCGATTGCCGGGCCCATTGCGGAGCGGGTACTCGCGACGGTGCCCGGCGAGGACGGGCGCAAGCAGACTAACCTCGGGCTCGGCACGATTGACGATCTGCTCGGCGTGAAGGGCGTCAGCGCCGCGGCCATCGAGCGGCTGCGGCCGTTTGCCACGGTGCTGCCGCTGCCGACCCCGGTCAATGCGAACACCGCGCCCGCGGAGGTACTGGCGGCTCGTATCGATAACCTCACGCTCGCCGACGCGCGGCGGTTGACCGCGAGTCGTGACCGGGCGTACTTCAAGGATCGCACCGATGTCCTCTCCCGCATCGAGCAGCTGAAGCTCCAGGCGAGCGATGCGGATATCGCCGTTTCTACGCAATACTTTTCGGTGGACGGGACGGTGAGCTACCGGCGCGCGCGCCTGCACGCCGAGGCCCTGCTCAGGCGCAACGCGGGCCGTGTGGAATCGGTGTGGCTGCGGGAGGGTGCGTGACTACGTTGCGCGTGAGGCTCGTCCCGCTCGCCGAGCTCGGCGCCGACTCCGCGCTCGATTTCGAAATCATCGACGGCGAGCGCCGCGTGCTCGAGCGCGGCATCGCGGTGCCGGCCGCGCTGCCGCGGATCGCGCGAACGGAGCTCGTGATCGCTGCGCCCGACGTGCTGCTGCTCGACGTCGCGCTGCCGCGCCTGTCCGGCGCACGGCTGCGCGCGGCGCTGCCCGCGCTCGCCGAGCCCATGCTGCTCGGCGAGATCGAGCATGCTTTCGTCGTGGCCGGCAGGGCCGACGGCACGGGGCGGTCGACGCTCGCCGTGCTTGACCGGGCGCTGCTCAAGCGCGCGCTCGAGCTGCTCGGCCGCCTCGGGATCGCGCCCGCCAGCGCGACCCCCGAACCCCTCACGCTCGCCGCTGGAAGGAACCGATGGCGCCTCCGCCAGAGCACCTCGTACGGCAGCCTGCGCATGGGCGATCGGCTCGGCATCGCCTGCTCCGGGTCCGGGGGTGCGGATCCGCCCGTGGAATTGCGGCTCGCGCTGGAACAGGCAGGCGCGGCCAGGCCGGAAGCGATCGAGGTCGAGGGCCAGTGCGACAGCGCCGCTTGGACCGCGGCGCTCGGGGTGACCGTAAACGCGGTTGCCCCGGGCAGCGCCCGCGCGGCACCGGTCGCGCTCGAACTGCTGCAATACGAATTCGAGCCCCGCATGGTCGACTGGCGCGCCTGGCGCCTGCCTGCCGCGCTGGCCGCGGCGCTCGCGCTTGCGTGGATCGCCGGCCTCAACATCGACGCGTGGCTCAAGCTGCGCGAGGAGCGGCAGTTGCGTGCCCAGATGAGCGCTGCGTTCCGCGAGGTGTTTCCGCGGGTGCCGGTGGTGCTCGATCCCTTGGCGCAGATGCGGCGCGGGATTGCCGAGATGCGATCCGGCGCCGGCACGGGTGACGCCGGCGATTTCCTGCCCCTGGCTGTGAGCTTTGCCCAGGCGGTGCAGGTCGACCCCGAATCGGTGCGGACCCTCGAATACCGCGACCGGACGCTGGTGGTGCGCTTCGAGCCGCGGGCGGTGGACTCGGCCGCGAAGCGGGACGCGCTCGTCACTCGCCTCGCCAAGGCCGGGCTGACGGCGAAGTTTTCCGATGCGGCGCTGAGCGTGCGGAAGGGGGGCGGCACGTGATCGGAAGGCTTCGCGCATGGTGGGTCGGACTGGGGAGGCGCGAGCGCGCGCTGACGGCGGCGGCCAGCTCGTTCGCGCTACTCGCGCTGCTGTATCTCGTTGCGCTCGAGCCCGCGTGGAAGGCGCGCGTCCGGCTCGACGCGGAGCTGCCGCGGCTGCGTACGCAAGTGGCGGAGATCGACGCGCTCGCCCAGGAAGCGAAACGGCTGACGAGCCGGGGCGTCGCGGTGGAGTCCGCGGGCGCAGCGAAGACCGCGCTCGAGCAGGCGCTCGCCCGCGCGAACCTCGGTGGCGTGCAAATAGCCGTGCTCGATGAGCGCCGTCTCGGAGTGACCGCGAAAAGCGTGCCCGTGACGCAATGGCTTGCCTGGATGGAGGAGGCGGCACGCGAATCGCGGCTCCGCGTCGCCGCGGCGCGGATCTCGCGGACCGCGGTGCGGGCCGTCGTCGACGCCGAGGCCACTTTCGAGATCGCAGCACGTCAGTGATCCGGCCCTGAACGATGCGCTACCGACTGGTTCTCGCGCTTGCCGCAATCCTCACCGCTGCATTGATTGTGGCGGTGCGTGCGCCGGCGGCCTGGGTCGGCGACTGGCTGCACGCGCAGGGGCGGCTGCGGCTCGTCGATGCGCGCGGTACCGTGTGGAACGGATCCGCGATGCTCGGGGTAAGCGACGGGCGGCAGGTGCTGCTCGTTCCGGGACGCGTCTCCTGGAAGATCGGTCTTGCTGGGATCGGGTCCGGTCACGTGTCGGCCGATGTCGCTCACCCGGCTCTCGCCGCGCCGCTCAAGATTACGCTCGCTCTTCGGGGAATCGCGCTGAAGGCGGGCCAGGCCGAGTTCCCCGCGGCGTTGCTCGTCGCGCTCGGCGCGCCGTTCAATACGGTTCGACCCGGAGGTGCCCTCGGCTTGCGCTGGTCCGATATCGAGTTGAAGGGCGGAACGTTGGCGGGCGATCTCCAGATCGACTGGCGCGATGCGCAGTCGGCGTTGTCCACCGTCGCGCCGCTCGGAAGCTACCGCCTGCAGATCACGGGAGGGGGCGACGTCGCGCGCGTGCAGCTGGATACTCTCCGCGGGCCGTTACGCCTGCAGGGCAGCGGCACGGTGAAAGGGGGGCGAGTGAGTTTCAAGGGGACCGCCTCATCCGACCCCGAAATGCGTTCTTCGCTGATCGGGTTGATCGGCCTCCTCGGCCGCAGGGTCGGCGATGAGGCGATCCTTTCCATTGAAACGTAATTAAAATGAAAGAGTTACGGTATAGGCTGGGTCCATCGGCTCCGATTGTTGCGGATTCAGTCCTATGGCCTTCTCTGTGCAGCCCCCTTTGGAGCATAATGCGCATCCCGCCCCTGAAACTTGGTAGAAATGAAGGACATGCCCCGGGGAGTTCGAGTGAATACGCAGGATCGAGTTGGCACGCCCGCTGGGTGGTTGTGGGGCGGTGGGCTCAACCTGCGCGTCGCGATTCTAGCGATTGCGCTTGCGCTGTCCGCGGGCGCGTTCGCGCAGGATCGCGTCACGCTCAATTTCTCGAATACCGAAATCGAGGCGGTGGTACGGGCGGTCTCCCAGTTCACGGGCAAAGCCTTCATCGTTGATCCGCGCGTCAAGGGCACCCTAACTCTCACGATCGAGCAGCCGCTGTCACCTGAGCAGGCGATGGCGGCGCTCAGCGCCGCGCTACGGATGCAGGGCATCGCCCTCGTCGAGTCGGGCGGCGTCGTGCGCGTCGTGCCCGAAGCCGACGCCAAGCTCCAGGGAGGCGCGGTGCAGGTCGGGCCGCCGGTCACGCGGGGCGACGAGCTGGTGACGCAGGTGTTTCGCCTCAACTACGCCGCGGCGGCGAGCGTCGTCCAGGTGCTGCGCCCGCTGATCGCGCCCAACAACACCATAACCGCCTACCCGGCCAACAACACGATCGTCGTCACCGACTTCGCGGAGAACATCCGCCGCATCGCGCGCATCATCGCCACCATCGACACACCTGCCGGCAGCGAGATCGATATCGTGCGGCTGGAGCACGCGATCGCGAGCGATCTCGCGGTGTTGCTGGGCAAGGTGCTTGACGCTGCCGCGCAGGGTGCGGATCCATCCCAGAGGGTGACGGTACTGGCGGAACCCACCAGCAACTCCCTTCTCATCCGATCCGCGAGCCCGGCACGGGCAAACCTCGTGCGCACGCTGATCGCCAAGCTCGACCAGCCCTCAACGGTGCCGGGCAACATTCACGTCGTGTATCTGAAGAACGCCGAGGCGACTCGCCTCGCGCGAACGCTGCTCGGCGCCGGGGGAACCGATTCCGCTGGCGGCGGATTGTCTCAGTCCACCACCCCGATGACGTTTCAAGCGGCGGGGCGGCCTCCGGGCTCACCTCCGACGACGCAATCGGTCGGTGGTCCGCCGACCGTTCCGATTGGAACGCAGGCGCCCGTCTCCGGGCAGGTCGGCGGCGCGCAGATTCAGGCCGATCCCACGACCAATACGCTCATCATCACCGCGCCCGAGGCAGTCTATCGCCAGTTGCGCGCCGTCATCGACAAGCTCGATGTGCGCCGCGCGCAGGTCTTCATCGAAAGCTTGATCGTCGAGGTGACGGGCGACCAGGCGGCCGAATTCGGCATCCAGTGGCAGACCGGGACCGGCAACGCCGCCGGCGGTTCCGGAGCGTTCGGCGGCACCAATTTCGGCGCCGCAGGCACCAACATCATCGGGGTCGCGCAGAACCCGGCGTCCGTCGGCACCGGCCTCAACATCGGGATTGCAAAAGGAACGATCACGTTGCCGGGCGTCGGTACAGTTACCAACCTGCAGTTCCTGGCGCGCGCGCTGGAGCGAAATGCGAAGGCGAACATCCTGTCCACGCCCAACCTCCTGACGCTCGACAACGAGGAAGCGCGCATCATCGTCGGCCAGAACGTGCCCTTCATCACCGGTCAGTTCACGACGCCATCGTCGGCGACCGTCAACCCGTTCCAGACGATCGAACGCAAGGATGTCGGCCTGACGCTGCGGGTCCGGCCGCAGATCAGCGAGGGGGGCACGATCAAGCTGGTGATCTATCAGGAAGTGTCCCGCGTCGATAGCGACACCAACCCCGCCGGTATCATTACCAACATCCGGGCGATCGAGAGCAACGTGCTGGTGGATGATGGCTCCATCGTGGTGCTGGGCGGATTGGTGCAGGACACCGTGACCACCAGCGTCGAGAAGGTGCCGGTGCTCGGCGATATTCCGCTTCTCGGACAGCTGTTCCGCTACGAGACGCGCCGGCAGCAAAAGACCAACCTGATGGTGTTTCTGCGTCCGTTCGTCGTGCGCGACGATAACGCGGTCCGCGCGATCACGATCGATCGCTACGACCAGATGCGCAGCATCGAGGAAAGCACGAGACAGAGCCCGCATGGGGTCCTGCCCGAATTAGGGCCTCCAATCCTGCCGCCGCTGGATCCTGCCGGTAAGCCGGAAGCGCCAACGACTACACCCGCGGATTCTCCCGCGACCCCCAAACCGTAGCGGCAGCACCACGCCGCGCCGCGATGCCCCGGCCGCGATGAAGCATCTCATCCCCTACGCTTACGCCAAGGCGCATTCGGTGCTGCCGGCGGCCGAGCGCGACGGCCGGCTGGAACTCTGGGTCACGGCCACGACGCCTCCCGCCGCGGTCATGGAGGCGCGGCGGGTGCTCGCGCGCGACGTCGCGCCGCGGCTGGTCGATGCCGGGCAGTTCGAGGCGAGCCTGCGCGCCGCGTATGCCGAATCCGAAAGCGAGGCCGCGAGCGTCGTGGGCGAGGTCGAGGGCAAGATCGACCTGGGGCGCCTGATGCAGGACATCCCCGAGATCGAGGATCTGCTGGAGGCGCGCGACGACGCGCCGATCATCCGCATGCTGAACGCGCTGCTCTCGCAGGCGGTGCGCGAAGGGGCCTCCGACATCCACGTCGAGCCCTTCGAGACCTACTCGGTGGTGCGCTACCGCCTCGACGGCACGCTGCGCGACATCGTGCGGCCGCGCCGCGCGCTGCACGCGGCGCTGGTGTCCCGCATCAAGATCATGGCGAATCTCGACATCGCCGAGAAGCGGCTTGCCGCAGGACGGCCGCATCATGCTGCGCCTGGGCGGGCGGCCGGTCGACGTGCGCGTGTCCACGCTCCCGACCGGGCACGGGGAGCGCGTGGTACTGCGGCTGCTCGACAAGGAGCGCGGGCGGCTCGAGCCCGAGAAGCTCGGGATGGCGCCGGATACCCTCGCTGCGCTTGACCGGCTGGTAAAGCAGCCGCATGGCATCGTGCTGGTTACCGGCCCCACGGGCAGCGGCAAGACGACGACGCTCTACGCGATGCTCTCGCGTCTCGACGCCGGCACGACCAATATCACGACGGTCGAGGACCCGATCGAGTATGACCTGGAGGGCATCGCGCAGACGCAGGTCAACGCGCGCATCGACATGACGTTCGCGCGGGCGCTGCGGGCGATCCTGCGCCAGGACCCCGACGTCATCATGATCGGCGAGATCCGGGACCTGGAGACGGCCCAGATCGCCGTGCAGGCCTCGTTGACCGGCCACCTGGTGCTGGCGACGCTGCATACCAACGACTCGGCTTCCGCCGTGACGCGGCTTCTCGACATGGGCATCGAGCCGTTCCTGCTTTCCTCCTCGATCCTCGGCATCCTCGCGCAGCGCCTGCTGCGCAAGCTGTGCACTGAATGCCGCCGGCCCGATGAGGGCGGCAAGCGCTGGCGCGCGGTCGGCTGTCCCGGCTGCGGGCAGGTGGGGTACGTGGGACGCACCGGCATCTACGAGCTGCTCGAGATCGACGAGGGGATGCGCACCGCGATCCACGCGCGCGAAGGCGAGCAGAAGCTGCGGGAGCTCGCGCGCGCGCGGGGCTTCCGGACGCTCCACGAGGATGGCATGCGCTGGGTCGAGACGGGCGTCACTTCGATGGAGGAGCTGCTGCGCATCACCCGCGAGCAGTGAGCGGGAGCCGATCCCTTCTTCCCGCGGGAAGGGCGCTTGAGTGGAACGCGGGCTCCTGATTCTGGTAGATTCCGGCTGAATCCATGGCGTCCTTCCGGTTCGAGGCTTCCAACGCCGCCGGGCGCGTCGAGCAGGGCCTGATCGAGGCCGACAGCGCCCGCGCGGCACGGAGCACGCTGCGCGCGCGCGGCTTGGTTCCGCTCGCGGTCGACGCCATCGCCGCGGGGCGCGGCGCGCGGCCGTCAGCCTTCCGGCGCAGGAGGTTTTCCGAGTCCGAGCTCGCGCTCGCCACGCGCCAGCTCTCCAGTCTGCTCGCTGCACGGCTTCCGCTTGCGACGGCGATCGCGGCGACCGTCGAGGGGTCCGAGCACCGCGCGGTGCGCGAGGTGCTGTCCTCGGTGCGGGCCGAGGTCGTCGCGGGGCACCGCCTGGCCGACGCGTTCGGCCAGTTCCCGCTCGAATTTCCCGAGGTCTACCGGGCGACGGTCGCGGCGGGCGAGGAATCCGGGGATCTCGCGCGGGTGATGGAACGGCTCGCCGATTACATCGAGGAGCGCCAGGCACTGCGCGGCAGAATCCTCGCCGCCTTCGTTTACCCGGCTGTCGTGACGGTGGTCGCTATTGCGATCGTCGTGTTTCTCATGACCTACGTCGTGCCGCAGGTTGTGGAAGTGTTCAGGCAGACGCGCCAGGCCCTTCCGTGGCCGACACGGGCGCTGCTGGCGGCCAGCGAGGTATTGCGAGTGGCCGGCGTGTGGATCTTGCTGGGTCTGGTCGCCGGCGGCGTCGCGCTGCGACGGTGGCTCGCGCAGCCCGGTCCGAAAGCGGCGTGGGATGCAGCGGCGCTGCGGCTGCCGGTGCTGGGGCGCATGCTGCGTGCGGTGAATACGGCGCGCTTCGCGTCCACACTCGCCATCCTGACCGCCGCCGGAGTGCCGCTGCTGCGCGCGCTCGAGGCGGCGCGCGCGACGCTTGCCAATGTCGTCCTGGTCAGGGCGGTTTCGGACACGATCACGGCGGTGCGCGAGGGCAGCACGCTGGCTCGCGCGCTCGGCGCGGCGAAAGTGTTTCCTCCCATGCTCGTGCACCTTGCGGCGAGCGGCGAGGCGACCGGGGAGCTCGCCCCGATGCTCGAGCGCGCGGCGAACAATATGGCGCGGGAAGTCGAGCGCCGCGCGCTCCTGCTCACGACGCTGCTCGATCCCCTGCTGATCCTCACCATGGGCGCCGTGGTGCTCGGCATCGTGCTTGCGGTGCTGATGCCCATCATCGAGATCAATCAGCTCGTTCGTTGAAACCGACCGGCGGGAACGTTGGTCTAATCTAGCGGGGCCGGAATGTTCGTGACTTCCGGCCTGTTTACTTTTCGACCGGGGAGCATTGTCGTGAATTGGAGACGCTTCGCCCTCAAGGGTGTCCAGGCTTACTGCGCGCTCGTAGTCGCAATGTCGCTTGCGGGCTGTGGCGGAGGAGGCGGCGGGTACGGACCCCGCACGACCCGACGCTCGCATTCGGGCTTCGGCTCGAGCAGGTCAACGCAGGCTTCTCCTTTCCTCTGTTTGCTGACGGCTCCCTGCCGGGTGACACGCGCCTGTTCGTCGTCGAGAAGGGGGGCGCGATCAAGATCATCGACTCGCGCCAGGCAACTGATGCACCTTTCAACGACATTTCTTGATCTCACGGCCCAATCGCGCCGGCGGAGAGCAGGGCCTTCTCGGTCTGGCATTCGATCCGCAGTACTGCCGCCAATCGGCGCTTCTACGTAAGCTACACGGACACCGAGCTGGCAATTCAGTCATCGCGCGCTACCTGGTTATCGGGCAACCCAAACGTTGCGACCGCCAGCACAGCTGATCGCATCATACTTGACCGACGGCGCAACCGTTTCACGAATCACAACGGCGGCATGATCGCGTTCGGTCCGGACGGATTCCTCTATATCGGGCTTGGCGACGGCGGCAGCGGCAATGATCCCGGAAACCGTGCCCAGAACACCAGCGAGCTTGCTGGGAAAGCTCCTGCGCATCGATGTATTCGCGAGAGCGTTCCCGACGACACCGCGCGCAACTATCCGATATCCGCCAGACAACCCCTTCGTCGGGCAACCACGGGGCACGAGGAGATCTGGAGCTATCGGTCTCCGCAATCCCTGGCGCTACAGCTTCGACCGGCAGACCGGAGACCTCTATATCGCGGACGTCGGGCAGGGCGCACTGGGAGGAAGTCAACGTATCGACCATTCGCGAGCGGCGCAGGCCAGGGCACGAATTACGGATGGAGGATCATGGAGGGAACGCATCTGCCTTTCTCCCGCGACCGGGTTGCAATATGACCGGACCTGACGCTCCCGGTAGTCGAGTACGACCACACCGGCGGGCTGTTCCATTACCGGAGGCTATGTCTATCGCGGCACCGCCGTGCCGGCTCTCCAGGGAACCTATTTCTACGGCGATTACTGCGCGGGTTTCGTGCGCAGCTTCAGGCTGGTCAACGGCATGGCGACCGAGCAAGCCAATTGGCCGATCGCTTGACCCCGGCGGAAACATCACCAGCTTCGGAGAGGATACAGCCGGCGAGCTCTACATCATGACTCGAGCAGGGCGGCCTGTTTCGCATCGTGCAGAACTGAGCGCGTGCAGGTTGCCCGAGCCTCGAAAAAAGGTTCCTGACTCCCTTCCTAACAGATTCTTAGGGGTGCCGCTTGAAGTACTGCACCGCGCGCTCGTGGCGCTCGGCCGCAGCGCGAGTGGGAAACGTGCCGAGATTGCGCCGCCGACCGGTTCGCGGGTTCTTGCTCCGCGAGTAGAGCCGGTACTTGCCTGACCTGAGCTTGCGAATCATGGCGCATCGCGCGGGCCGGGGCCCGCGCGATCGACCATGATGAGAGTTCAGGGCTTCAGCTGCCCGCGCACCTCACCGCCCTTGTTGGCGGCGCTGTGAACGTTGACGTAGAGATTGCCGGCCTTGTAGGCCTCGTATTGCGCGTCGGTCAGCGTCCTGCCTTCGGGAACGGTCCACGTATTGCCGTCGCTGCTCTTGGTGAGCGGAACGATGACCGGGCCATTCCGGCCCTTAGCGCCCATGTGGATATGCGCCGCAGTTCCGGCGACTCCCGTGGTCGTGACGCTGCCGCTCACGGATTTATCGTCTTTCACCGTGATCGTGCCGCTGCCCGACGCCGAGGTCGTGACCGGCGGGACTTCTTCGGCACCGCTCAGCGTGACATTGCTGCCGCTGAACACGGCTTTCGTCGAATCCCATGCCGAACTCATCGTCTCGCATCCGCTGAGCACAAGTGCCGCGGACGCGATCATTGCAAGAAACGCTGCACGAAACATACCTGAGACTTTCATGTAATCCTCCTGGTAGCTCGACGTTGAACGGAAGCACTGCGCGTGAAGTTCCACGTGATTCTAACAAACGCCTGCACGCTGAAGTCACTCTAGTGCAAGACGCATGCATCCGCGACAGCAATTTGTTGCGCTTCCGACATTAAGTAATCACCGGAACACACGTCTGACGTGACGGACTTCACGCCGGCCCACGACCGGCGTTTTCTTCCCGCGCGCGATCTCGTATCATCAATCCTTCGGAACATGGACTTCTCCGACCCCATTACCGCCGCATTCATCGGCGCCGCAGCCACGGTGCTGACGGCACTTTTCCAGCTTCGCTATTCCTGGCGCAGGGAGCTGAAAGATCGCGAGCGCGGACAGCCCATCACGAAAAAGACCCGGCGCGGTCCGGTGATCGCAGTGTTCGTATTGCTGATTGCCGCGGCCGTGGGCGGGTTCTTTCTCTCGCAGTACATCGTCTCGCTCCGCGAGGATGACCAGGTTTCGCTGCGCGCGGAGCTGCATACCCAGCTCTCCGAGCTCAATGCCAGCGCCGCGCGGCTGGAAGAAGCCCGGCTGAGCGAGCGCGGCGAGATCGAGGCCGGCATTCTGCGCGCCGCGGCGGTGCGCGGGGGCGAGGAAGGCGTGGCCGCGAGCGTCCTGGTGGGGCCGTGCAGGGTGGATAGCACGGCAGCGTCCGGCACGAAGTCCCCGTGCAGCGAGCAAAGCGCGGTGCGCGTCGCGGTCTGCGCGCGGGTGCCCGCGTCGGCGACTATCAGGGACGTACAGCTCTACACGCGGTTCGAGGACGCTCAGCAGTCCTGGGCGGACAGCCGGGTGCAGGCGGGTCACGATGCGGGCCAGGCGAAATTCGTCGAGAAATTCTTCGAGCGGCCCGACGGCGACGCCGCTAAGCAGGTCTGTCAGGGCTTCGTGAACTGGAGCGGAGAGAAAGCGCGCCTCGCGCGCATCGTCGTGAAGTATTCGCTGTAGCCTCGTGCCGGCTCATCCGGCACCGCTGGTCAAGGCTTGGCCCCGAGCCTGAGCTCCACCCGGCGGTCGCGCTGCAGGCAATCGACGAGCTTCCTGTTCTTCCGGTTTTCCGGGCCCATGTTCTTGCAGGCTTCGCCCGTCACGGCCTGCTCCTCCCCCTTGGCTTCCACGTGGATGCGCACGGCCTCCACGCCCTTGCCGGCCAGGTAGGCCTGCACGGCCTCCGCGCGCCGCTTGGAGAGACCCATGTTGTAGGCATTTGCGCCGATCCGGTCGGCGTGGCCGACGGCGTCAAGCGGGTCGGACGTGCGCCCCTTGGCGCGGGCGACGTACTCCTCGAGCTTCGAGGCCTCGCCAGGCCGCACCACCGAGCTGTCGAAGTCGAAGAAGATCGTGGCAGTGACCGGCCCTTCGGGCTTGGGCGCGACCGGGGCAGGGGTCGGTTCCGGCGTTGGCGCAGCGGCAACAGGAGCCTTTGCCGGGGCCGGCTTCTCTGCGCCCTTCGGCCAGAGCAGCCAGACGATGCCGATCGCGATGACCACGAGAACCAGGACGATCCAGCGAGTGGATGACTTCATCGTTTCCTCCATCATTTCGTCTTATCGTTGAGTCAGTCTAACCCATCCTTTGTCCGCCGCAACGGAAAAGATCATGTCCCGTAGTGGCTCGTCAGCCGGGGATTGAGCACGTCGCGCAGCCGGTCCCCGACCAGGTTGATCGCGACGATGGTGACGAGCAGCGCCATGCCGGGGAAGAAGCTGATCCAGTAGCGTCCCGAGAGCAGGTGGGCGAAGCCGTTCGCGATCAGCAGTCCGAGCGAGGGCGACGTAATCGGCATGCCGAGCCCGAGGAAGGAGAGCGTTGCCTCGAGTGCGATCGCGTGCGCGACCTGAACCGTCGCCACCACGATGAGGGGCGGCAGGACGTTGGGCAGGATGTGCCGGAACACGATGCGCCGCGCGCTGAACGCCATTACCCGAGCGGCGTCCACGTATTCCCTGCGCTTTTCGACGAGGGCCGTGCCGCGAACCGTGCGCGCGTAATACGCCCACTGCACGAAGACCAGCGCGATCACGATCTTGTCCACGCCCTGTCCCACCACGGCAAGCAGCACCAGCGCGATGAGGATCGACGGAAAGGAAAGCTGAAGATCCACCAGGCGCATGATCAGGTTGTCGAGCCAGCCGCCGGCGTAGGCGGAGACGAGGCCGATCGTCATTCCCAGCGCGAGCGCGACGGCGGTGGAGAGCGCGCCCACGCCGAGACTGATCCGCAGCCCGTAGAGAATGGCGGAGACCATGTCGCGCCCCTGGTCGTCGGATCCGAGCCAGAAGGTGAAGCCCGCCCCGGCCTTCGCTCCGGGCGCGAGCTTCGAGTCGAGGATGTCGAGCCGGGCGAGGTCGTAGGGATCCTGCGGCGTGATCAACGGCGCAGCGATCGCGGCGAGGAGGATCAGGCTCAGGACAGCAAGCGCCACTGCCGCGACGCGATCGCGCGCAAAGTCCCGCCCCGCTTGAGGGATGAGGGATGAGGGACGAGGGATGAGGAAAGTGGTCTTCATGCGCTGCGTCCCGCCAGCCTGACGCGGGGATCCAGCGCCGTGTAGGCCAGGTCCACGATGAGATTGATCAGCACGAAGATCAGCACGATGATGAGGAGATAAGCGACGATCACCGGCCGGTCGAGCACGTTGATCGAGTCGATCAGGAGCTTCCCCATCCCCGGCCACGCGAAGATCGTCTCGGTGACGATCGCGAACGCGATCACGGAGCCGAATTCGAGCCCGGTCACGGTCACGATCGGGATCATGATGTTCTTCAGCACGTGCACCCGCACCACGCGCTCCATGGAGAGCCCCTTGGCGCGCGCGAACCGCACGTAATCCTGCGCCAGCGCCTCGCGCGTGCCCGCGCGAGTGAGGCGAATCAGCAGCGAGAGCTTGAAGAGGGCCAGGTTCATTGCCGGCATGAACAGGTGCTTCAGCCCGTCCCAGGTGAGAAAGCTCACCGGCACGCCGAGCACCGTCACGGTCTCGCCGCGCCCGGTCGGCGGCAGCCACCCCAGCCACACCGAGAACACCATGATCAGCAAGAGGCCGACCCAGAACGTGGGCAGGGAAAATCCGAGGATCGAGCCCGCCATGATGACCCGGCCGGACACCGAATCGGGCTTCAACCCCGCCCACAACCCGAGCGGAATGCCGAGGACAACGGCGATCACCATCGCCGCGAGCGCAAGCTCGAGAGTAGCCGGCATGCGCTCGAGGATCAGCCGCACCGCCGGAATGTTGGCGGCGAACGACTTGCCGAGATCTCCGGCCAGCGCGCCACTCACGAAGGTCCAGTACTGACGCCATAGCGGCTGGTCGAGTCCCAGCGCCCGGGTGGCGGCGGCGATCTCGGCCTGGTCGGCCTGCGGGTTGATCAGGATGTCGACGGGGTTCCCGATCGCGTACACCCCCACGAACACCAGCGCGGACATCACGAACAACACAGCAATGCTCTGTGCAAGCCGCTTGAAAGCGAATACGAGCATCCCTATTTCGTCTCCGGACGGAATTGGTGGGCGAAGGTGAATTCGTCCGTCCTGGCAGTGTATGTGATGTTGCGCTTCATGGCCCAGGTGACGACCTGGTAGTGGAGAGGGATGAACGCGACCTCGCGCGCGGCAAGGGCGCTCGCCTCGCGGGCGAGCGCCTCGCGCCGGGCGGGGTCTACGGTCCCGAGCGACTGCGCAATCAATTGGTCCAGCTTGGGGTTGGAATAGCCGCCCCAGTTCCACGCGCCGTAGCCCTTGTCGGGGTTCGCCGTCGCTGCGAGCGAGCGCAACGCGAGGTCCGCCGCGCGCGAGCCCCAGCCGAGCAGCGCCACGCCGAAGTCCCTGTTGCGGGCTTTCCCGAAATAGACCGAAAGCGGCATCGCCTCGACCCGGGATGCGATTCCGACGCGCGCGAGCATCTGCGCCACCGTCTGCGCGACCTGCTCGTCGTTGATGTAGCGATTGTTGGGAGTGGCGATCGTGAGCGTGAAGCCGTCGGGGTAGCCCGCTTCCGCCAGGAGCTTTCTCGCGCCCTCCGGGTCGTACGGCTCAGGCTTCACCGCAGGGTCGTGGCCGATGACGCTGGGGGAGAGCACGTTCGCCGCCGGCACGGCGAGCCCTTCCATCACGCGCTCGGCGATCGCCTGGCGGTTGATCGCCTTCGACATTGCACGCCGCACCCGTACGTCCCTGAAGGGGTTCTTCTCGAGCGGCTTGCCGGCCTTCGACAGGACGCCGGGCGGCCGGTCGCGGCCCTGGTCCACGTGCAGGAAGATGGTGCGCCACGACACCGCCTGCTCGAGTCGGAACGCGGGGTTCTTGCGCAGCCTGGCGATATCCGCGGTGGGCACGTGCTCGATGGCGTCCACCTGCCCGGCGAGGAGCGCTGCCGTGCGCACCGGGTCGCTCGGCAGGATCAGCAGCGTCAGCTTCTCCCAGGGCAGGCGCCCGCCCCAGTAGTCGTCATGGCGCGTGAACTCGATGCGGTCGCCGCGCGCGAATCGCACGAGCTTGAACGGGCCGGTGCCGATCGCGGCCCCGCCCCGGTCGAAATCGTCTCCTGTTGCCCGCGCCGCCGCGCGCTTCGACACGATCAGCACCTCCGCAAGGTCCTGCAGCAGCGCGCCGTAGGGCGCCGCGGTCTTCAACCGCACGGTGTAGCGGTCCACGATCTCCTTTGCCACGATCGGCCGCACGTAGGTCTGGAAACCGCCGGGACTGCCGGTGATGCTGAAGGGGCGCTCGAGCGAGAACACCACGTCCTCGGTCGTCAACTCGCTCCCGTCGTGGAACTTCACGCCTTTTTTCAGCGTGAACTCCCACGTGAGGGGGTCGGGCGTGCGCCAGGTGGCGATCCCGGGAACGGGGCGGCTCTGCGCATCGGTCTGAACGAGAGTGTCGAAGACGTGCTGCTGCGCGGTGAGATTCGGCTGCGCCGCGACGAAATGCGGGTCCATCGTCGTGACGTCGGCCGACAGGCCGATCCGCAGCTCCGCCGCGGTCGCGCCGGCAATGACGCAGGACGATGGAGTGCGAGCGCGGCGAGGCGCCGGCAAACGGTGACTCGCGTCACGCTGCTACTTGGGCCTGAACTCGTGCGCGAAGGTGCGCTCGTCCGCGCGCGCTTCGTAAACGATGCCGCGCCGCGCCGCCCACAGGTTGTGCTGATGATAGAGCGGGATGATGCCGAGATCGCCGACGCCGAGCTCAGTGGCCTCCCGCAGCAGCCGCTCGCGGTTGAAATCGTTCACCGTGGCGAGCGCCTGCTCGAGCACCGCGTCGAGCTTCGGGTTGGAATAGCGGCCGCGGTTTGCCGCTCCCATGCCTTTCTCCTTGTTGAAGGTCGCGAGCAGCGCCTTCAGGGGCGAGGAGGCTTCCATGGTCTCCGCCCCCCAGCCGACCAGCATGAAACTGAACTCGAGCTTCGAGCCGCGCGAGAAGTAGACCGAGGCGGGCATCGCATCCACGCGCGTCTGGATGCCGACGCGCGCCAGCATCTGCGCGATCGCCTGCGCAATCTGCTCGTCGTTGACGTAACGGTTGTTCGGGGCGTGCAGCGTCAGCCCGAAGCCGTCCGGGTAGCCGGCCTCGGCGAGGAGCTTCTTCGCGCCATCCGGATCGTACCGCTCGGGCTTCAAAGCCGGCGTGTGGCCGAAGAAGCCTGCCGGCATGAGCTGCCCGGTCGCGACGGCGGCGCCCTCCATGACGCGCTCGACCAGCGCTTGGCGGTTGATGGCCTTGGACATGGCACGACGCACCCGCAGGTCCCTGAGTGGATTCTTCGCCAGCGGCTTGCCCGCCTTGTCGGTGGCGAACGGCGTCTTCTCGCGCGCGGTGTCGAGGTGGAGGTACATGAGGCGCACTGACACGGTGCGGAAGATGGACAGTTCCTTGTTGCTGGCGAGCTTCGCGAGGTCGGTCGTGGGCACGTTCTCGATCGCGCCCACTTCGCCCGCGAGGAGCGAGGCCACGCGCGTGGGATCGGAGGTGATGATGCGGAACGTCACGCGCTCCCAGGGCGCCACGGGACCCCAGTAGGCGTCGTTGCGCGCGAGCTCGATGCGGTCGCCCTTCCGCCAGCGCACGAACTTGAACGGCCCGGTGCCGACCGCGGCTTTGCCGGTATTGAAATCGTCGGTGGTCGCGGTGGCCGCCGCTTTCGAGGAGACGATCATGACCGTGCTCATGTCCGTCGGCATCTGGGGATAGGGCGCCGCGCTCTTCAGCCGCAGCGTCCACGGGTCCACCACGATCGTCTCGGTGACCTGCTTGGTGTAGGTGGTAAAGGGCGAGGGACTGTTCGGCACGTTCGGGATGCGATCGAGCGAGAACACCACGTCGGCGGCGGTAAAGATCGAACCGTCGTGGAAGCGCACGCCCTTGCGCAGCCGGAATTCCCAGGTGGTCTCGTCCACCGCGCGCCACGACTCGGCAAGCCCGGGCTTGATCCTGCCGCCCGGCTCCTTCATCACCAGTGTATCGAACACGTGAGCGGCGATATTGTTGTTGGGCGTGAGGTTGTGGAAGTGCGGATCCATCGAGGTCACGTCGCCGCCGAGGGCTATGCTCAGGTCGGCGGCCGGCACGGCGAGCGAGAAGATGAAGAGCGGGACGGCGGCGAGCCTGATCATGAACTTCTCCTCCCGGGCGGGGAACGCGATCAAGCATAGCGTAGTTTGACAGCGGCGTGCGCGCTACCTATGCTCGGTCCTCCCTCACTCCCGCGAGCGATCATGCCACCCGGTTCCGCGAGGCGTACCTCGAGCGTGGAGATGCTGCGCCGCCTCATCGCGTTTCCGACGGTGAGCCGCGATTCGAATCTCGAGCTGATCCGGTTCGTGCGCGGCATTCTCGAGCCGTACGGAGCGGAGATCCGGCTCACTCACGACGCGGCGAAGCGCAAGGCCAACCTGTTCGCCACACTCGGCCCGCGCGGAGAGGGCGGCATCCTCCTCTCCGGCCACACCGATGTCGTGCCGGTCGAGGGCCAGGCGTGGGATACCGATCCGTTCGAGCTGGTCGAGAAGGACGGCCGGCTCTACGGTCGCGGAACGTGCGACATGAAAGGCTTCATCGCCTGCGTGCTGGCGCTCGTCCCGGAATTCATGGAGCGCGGCTTGAGGACGCCCCTGCATCTCGCGTTTTCCTACGACGAGGAGGTCGGCTGCATCGGAGTGGGCCGGCTGATCGCGGACCTCCGGCAGGCCGGGATCCGGCCGCGCTCGTGCATCGTCGGCGAGCCGACGGAGATGCGCCCGGTGATCGCTCACAAGGGCAAGAAGGGTTTTCGCTGCACCGTGCGCGGGCTCGCCGGGCATTCGGCCTACGCGCCGCTTGGCGTCAACGCGGTCGAGTTCGCTGCAGAAGCAGTCGCGTTCCTGAAGGGACTGGCGCGGCGGCACCGCGACCAGGGACCCTACGATCGCGGCTTCGACATCGCGCACACCACGGTGCACACCGGCGTCATCCGCGGCGGCACGGCGCTGAACGTGATTCCGCACGAATGCGCGTTCGACTTCGAGTTCCGCCACCTGCCGGGCGACGATCCGGAGCGGTTACTGCATGAATTCTCGGACTACGTAAGGAGCCGGCTCGAGCCCGAGATGCGCGCGGTGCACCCTGAGGCGGGCTTCACCATCGAGCCGCTGTCGGAAATTCCGACGCTCGATACGCGGTCCGAAGCCGAGGTCGTGGCGCTTGCCCAGGAGTTCTCCGGCAGCGGCGAGATCGGGAAGGTCTCGTTCGCGACCGAGGGCTCGCAGTTCCAGCGCGCCGGCATTCCGACGGTGGTGTGCGGCCCGGGCTCGATCGCGCAGGCGCACAAGCCCAACGAGTACGTCACGCTCGATCAGATTGCGCGCTGCGACGATTTTCTCCGCCGGCTGGCGCACCGCATTTGCGCGAAGCATTAGCGGGACGCCGTGACGCGGGGGGCTATCTGCCGAGCCCAGCGGCGCGCAACGCATCCAGCAGGCTCGGCGGCGGAATTGTGAAGTCCTGGTCGAGGGGGGAGACACCGGCCGCGATGCTCGGCGTCCCGATGACCTCCCGGTAGCTCTGCCCGATCCGGCGTGCCAGTGCCGGGTTGATGTCCATCGGTATGCCGGAAAGCGGCTTCAGCTCGATGACGTGGGCGTCGGCGGGCGCGAATAGCAGCAGGTTCATGCCGGCTCCGAAGGGGCCCGCGATGACCTCTGCGTCCGCCGCGAGCGCCAGCTGCTGCCGGATGGTGAGCGTTCCCGGGTCGATGACTTCGAAGCCCTGCCGCGCGAGCAGCGCCGCGAGATCGCTTTCGTTCAGCACGCGCCGCCAGCGGGCCGCGCGGCGCGTGAGGTAGAGGCGGCGGCGGGGGCGGCCGGGGGCCGAATGACCGGGAACGCCGAGCCGCCGCCTGAGGAAATCGATTATTCCCGGCACCCAGAACGCCGCCGGGCCGACTGCGCAGAACGGCATCATCGGTGCCCACAGCCTCGTGAACCGCGCCAGGCGCCCGCCGCGCAGCCGCAGCAGGCGCGAATCTTCGATGCCCATCAGCTCGAGGCATTCGAGCTGGCTCGCGCCGATGTTCTCGCCCACGACCAGTGGAACGCCCTCGAGTCCCGGCGTGGATTCCACCAGCGCGAGCCGCGCCAGGTGATTCAGCACCCAGTGCCCGAAGTTCGAGTGGTTTCCGATCAGCACCCCTTGCGCGTACTCGTCCACGCCGTCGAAGCCGGTCACGAGCGAGCGCGGGCCGGTAACCGGCATCGTCCGGGCGTCCTCGAAACCTCTTACCTTGTCGGGTTTGCGCGGATTGAACACGAAGAAGTCGAGACAGGTTCTCCCGTCCTCCGTCGCCGGCACAAAGGACAGGCCGAGCACCGCTCCACGTTCGATCTGTGCTACCTGCGCCGGAATCCTGTCGTTTGTCGCAGCTGCGGAAAGCCCTTCCGGGCGGTTTGACGTCATGGGCTCGAGCGCGAATCCGGAATGTCCGGCTGCCGCCGGCGACACGAGGTCGAAGCACTCGACCGGCACCTTCGATAGGCGCCAGGCCCGGATTTCTCTTCGCGCCGACCCGGGGGTCGCCGGAGGTCCGGTTTCCAGCGCGCTGCGAAAGCTTGCCATCGCTTCCTGCGGCCGGCCGAGTTCGAGCAGCGCGGCACCGCGGCAGAGCAGCGCTTCCGCGAAATCGGGCTTGATCGCGAGCGCGCGATCGCAGCTCGCCAGCGCGCCGGCGAACGAGCCGATCTCCATTTGGCAGTTGGCGAGGCGCAGGTGAGCCGCGGCGTCTCCGGGGTCGAGCTCCGCGAGGCGCTCGAAGCACGCCGTTGCGTCGGGATATTGATTGAGGTCGAGGCAGACGACGGCGAGATTGTTGAGCACGCTCGGCCGGTCCGGCGCCAGAGCGAGCGCTTCGCGGTAAAGATTCGCGGCGGCGCGCAGGTCCCCGCGCTGCTGCGCCGCCAGCGCGGACTCGAACAGCGTGCGTGCTTTGTCCTGGCTTGACTTCAGTGGTGCAGGATCTTCGACAGGAACTGCTGCGCGCGCTCGGAGCGGGGCTTGCCGAAGAAGTCTTCCTTCTTCGCGTCCTCGGCGATCCGCCCCTCGTCCATGAAGATCACGCGATGGGCGACCTTGCGCGCGAAGCCCATCTCGTGGGTCACGCACATCATGGTCATGCCTTCGAGCGCGAGCTCGACCATGACGTCGAGCACCTCGTTGATCATCTCCGGGTCGAGCGCCGAGGTGGGCTCGTCGAACAGCATCGCGATCGGATCCATCGCGAGCCCGCGCGCAATCGCGACGCGCTGTTGCTGACCCCCCGAGAGCTCGCCCGGAAATTTGCGCGCGTGGGTCTCGATCCCGACGCGCTTGAGCAGCGCCATGGACTTGGCCGTTGCTTCCGCCGTGCCCCGGCCGAGCACTCTCACCTGCGCGAGGTTGAGATTGTCGATTACCGACATGTGCGGAAAGAGCTCGAAGTGCTGGAATACCATGCCGATCTTCGAGCGCAATCTCGGCAGGTTGGTCTCCTTCGCGCCGACGGACTCGCCATTGACGATGATCTCGCCCTGCTGAAAGGGCTCGAGGCCGTTCACGCACTTGATGAGGGTGGACTTGCCGGAGCCGGAGGGCCCGCATACCACGACCACTTCGCCTTTCTCGACCCGGGTGGTGCAGTCCTTGAGCACCTGGAAGGCGCCGTACCACTTGCTGACGTTCCTGAATTCGATCATCGGCATACCGGATCTCCGAAAGCGAAAGCCAATGTGTTATTTGATGATCGCGATGCGCAGCTGCAGGCGCTTCACCAGCCAGGACAGCGTGTACGAGATGACGAAATACACGGCCGCCGCGAATAGGTACATCTCGACCAGCCGCCCGTCGCGCTGCGCGATCCGGGCGGCGGCGCCCAGGAAGTCGGTGATGGACAGCACGTACACGAGCGACGTGTCCTGGAACAGGATGATGGTCTGCGTCAACAGCACCGGCAGCATGTTGCGGAAGGCCTGCGGCAGGACGATGTTGCCCATGGTCTGCCAGTAGTTGAGGCCCAGCGCGTGCCCTGCCCACACCTGGCCGCGGGCGACGCTCTGGATGCCGGCGCGCATGATTTCGGCGTAGTAGGCGGCCTCGAACAGCGTAAAGGTGACGACGGACGACCAGAAGGCGCCGACCTGGATCGGCTGCCCCGCACCGATGACCCACCCGCCGATCCACGGCACCAGGAAATAGAACCAGAAGATCACCAGCACCAGAGGCACCGAGCGCATCAGGTTGACGTAAATCGCCGCCGGCACGTTGAGGATGCGGTGGCTGGAAAGCCGCATCATTGCCAGCAGCGTCCCGAACACGATTCCGCCCGTCATCGCCATTGCGGTCAACGTCAGCGTGAACGTCATCCCCTCCTTAAAAAGGTACGGGAGGGAGCGCTCGATGACGTCGAAATCGAAGCCGGAAAACATCAATGTCCCGCCATCGGCGCTCCGCCGGCACTGATGAGGCCGGGAACGGCGACCCGCTTCTCGACGTAACGCATGCCGAAGACCACGACCAGGGTGACGAGAATGTAGATGATCGTCGCCGCGGTGAAGGCCTCGAATACCTGAAAGGTGAATTCCTGCATCGAGCGAGCGCGGGCGGTGAGTTCGACCAGCCCGATGGTCAGCGCCACCGCAGAGTTTTTGATGATGTTCATGAACTCGGAGGTGAGCGGCGGCAGGATGATGCGGAACGCCTGCGGCAGCAACACGTAGCGATAGGTCTGGTGCAGCTTGAGTCCCAGCGCCGTCCCCGCCATGCGCTGGCCGCGCGGCAGCGACTGGATGCCCGCGCGCACCTGCTCGGCAACGCGGGCGGAGGTGTAGAAGCCGAGGCAGAACACCGCGGGCCAGAACGACGCCCACGGCGGCACCATTTGCTTCATCGCGTCGCCGAGCGCCGTCGGCAGCAGCTCCGGCAGCACGAAGTACCACAGGAACATCTGGACCAGCAGCGGAATGTTGCGGAAGAACTCGACGTAGGCGTTGCCGAGGCGCACCGCCCATGCGACCGGCGTCGTGCGCAGCGTGCCGACGATGGAACCGAATGCCAGCGCAATGGCCCACGCGAGAAGCGCCGTCGCGAGCGTCCAGCCCAGCCCCGAGACGAGCCACCACAGGTAGATGCCTGCGCCGTCGGGCGCCGGCTGCCAGAAGATGCCCCAGTTCCAGTTGTACTTCACATTTCCGGTCCGTCAAGCAAAACGGGGGACCCTTCCGTCCCCCGTTCCGTGGCTCGCGGCGCGCCGGGCGTGCCGGTTACTGATAATCCTTGGGATCGCCCGAGTCGGTCGGGTTCGCCACGACTTTCTTGAACGGGGCGCTCATCGGCACGTTCAGATTGATGCCTTTGGGCGGCGTGGGCTGCAGGAACCACTTGTTGTAGATCTTGTTGATCTCCCCGCTCTTGTAGAGCGCGTTGATCGCGCCGTTCACGACCTTCTTGAACTCGACATCATCCTTGCGCAGCATGATGCCGTACGGCTCGACCGTCAGCGCATCCGCGGAGATCACCCACTCCGATGGATTCTTGGAGTTCGCAACCAGGCTGTAGAGCAGGATGTCGTCCATGAAGAACGCCACCGCGCGGCCCGTCTCCACCGTCAGGAACGCTTCCGCATGATCCTTGGCGGCGATGATGTTCATGCCGAGCTTCTTCTCGACGTTGATCTCGGTCGCGTTCTTGATGTTGGTCGTGCCGGAGGTCGAGACGACGGTCTTGCCCTTGAGGTCGTCGACGGTCTTCAGGTTCGACGCCTTCTTGGACACGAAGCGGTTGGCGGTCACGAAGTGCGTCGTCGCAAACCACACCTGTTTCTGGCGCTCGAGGTTATTGGTGGTCGAGCCGCACTCGAGGTCGATGGTGCCGTTCGCCATCAACGGAATGCGCGTGGCCGAGGTCACCGGGTTGAGCTTGATGTCGATCTTCGGCATCTTGAGCTGGGCCTTGATCGCGTCCACTATCTTGTAGCAGATGTCCATCGCGTAGCCCACGACCTGCTGCTTGTCGTCGTAATAGGAGAACGGAATGGAGGTGTCGCGGTGGCCGAGCGTGATGGTGCCGGTGCTCTTGATCTTCTGGAGCGTGCCGCCGGGTTGCTGGGCCTGCACGGCGCCGGCGAGGGCGCCCGCGGTGAAGAGCGCGGCGAACAGTTTGGCGAATCGATTCATGGTGGTCCCCCTAGGAAGGACATAAAATCTAGCCCATCGGCTGTGCCTTGTCCAGCGCGCCGGGGCGCCGCATGAAACGCGCCCTGCGACCGGCAAGCAGGCGCCGCCGCCCGGACTGCCTGTCATAACGGTTGAGGTGCACATCGGGTTTACCGGAGGAGTCACCATGTCCAGCGATGCGGTGCGCTACGAGCACGATCTCCTAGGCGACCGGGCGGTTCCGGGGAGCGCCTACTACGGCGTGCACACGCTGAGAGCGCTCGAGAACTTTCCCATCACGGGCACCGCCATCTCCATCTATCCCGAGCTGGTGAGCGCGCTCGCCTGCGTCAAGCTCGCGGCGGCGCTCGCCAACAACGAGCTGGGGCTCCTCGACGACGAGCGGGCGCAGGCGATTGCCCGGGCGTGCCGCGAGATCCGCGACGGCGGCCTGCTCGAGCATTTCGTCGTGGACGTGATCCAGGGCGGCGCCGGCACCTCGACCAACATGAACGCGAACGAGGTGATCGCCAACCGCGCGCTCGAGCTGATGGGCCGCGCGAAGGGGGACTACGCGTTCCTGCACCCGCTCGACCACGTCAACATGAGCCAGAGCACGAACGATGTCTACCCCACGGCCGTCAAGGTGGCGCTGCACTTCGGCATTCAGCGGCTGACGGCCGCGATGGCGGAATTGCGCGGCGCGTTTGCCGCGAAGGCGGCCGAGTTCGCCGACGTGCTCAAGATGGGCCGCACCCAGCTCCAGGAGGCGGTGCCGATGACGCTCGGCCAGGAATTCTCCACCTACGCAGTGATGCTCGAGGAGGACGAGCAGCGGCTGAGGGAGGCGGTGCTCCTCATCCACGAGATCAACCTCGGCGCCACCGCGATCGGCACCGGCATCACCGCGCACCCCGGCTACGCGCCGCTCGCGTGCCGCAAGCTCGCCGACATCACGGGCATCGCCCTCGTGACCGCGCCCAACCTGGTCGAGGCGACGCAGGACGCGGGCGCGTTCGTCCAGCTCTCCGGCGTGCTGAAGCGCGTCGCGGTGAAGCTGTCCAAGACCTGCAACGACCTGCGCCTGCTCTCCTCGGGCCCGCGCGGCGGGATTGAACGAGATCAACCTGCCGGCGGTGCAGGCGGGCTCCTCGATCATGCCGGGCAAGGTGAACCCGGTCATTCCGGAAGTGGTCAACCAGATCGCGTTCGAGGTGATCGGCAACGACGTGACCGTATCGTTCGCCGCCGAAGCGGGGCAGCTCCAGTTGAACGCCTTCGAGCCCATCATCGCGCACAGCCTGTTCAAGAGCATCATGCACCTCCGGAATGGCTGCGACACTCTGCGCGAACGCTGCGTCACGGGCATCACGGCCAACCGCGAGCACTTGCGGCGTACCGTGGAGAACTCGATCGGCATCGTGACGGCCTTGAATCCGTACATCGGCTATGCGAACGCGACGCAGCTCGCGCAGGAAGCGCACGCGACGGGGAGGAGCATCTACGCGCTGGTGCTGGAGAAGGGCCTGCTCAGCCGGGAGCAGCTGGACGAGATCCTGCGGCCCGAGGCGCTGACGCGGCCGCGCTACGTGCCGCCGTCAAAGCAGGGATGAGGGCGGAGGGATGAGGAATTGAGTCACGCCATTGTCAGGAAGTCTTCGATGATGCGCGCGAGCCGCTGCGGCTGGTCGTGGTGCATCATGTGGCCCGCGTTGTCGAGCTCGATCTCGCGGCGGTTGCGGAAGGCGCCCCTGCGCTCGGCCAGCTCCTCCGGCGCGTACTTCATGCGCGCGGGAATGTCCGATTGCTTTCCCGAGACGAGCAGCACGGGGGCGGTGACCCTCCGCCAGCACGCGATCGCCTCCTCGACGCGGAAGAGGTAAGGATTGACGAGCTTGTGCCGCGGATCGCTCGCCAGCACGACTTCTCCGGTGTCGAGCCGTTTCGCCCAGTGCCGCGCGAGGAACTCTGCCTGTTCCTCCGTCAGCCTGGGATTCTTCTTCCGCAGGCGCGCGGCGACCTCCTCAAACGACCGGTAGGGCTTGAAACCCGGCGCGTCCCTCAGCTGGTCCAGCCAGTGCACGTAGCGCAGAGGCGCCTGGTCCGGCGGATGCCGCATGAGACCCAGTCCTTCGAGTGAGACCAGGCGCGCGACGCGGTCCGGCCGGATGCCTGCGTAGACCGAGCCGATGACGCCACCCATGCTATGGCCCACGAGCCGCACCGGCTCGTGCGGCTGGTAGTGCTCGAGGAGAGCGTCCAGGTCGGCGTAGTAGTCGGGAAACCAGTAGCCTTCGCGCGCCCACTCGGTCAAGCCGAAGCCGCGCCAGTCGGGAGCGATGGCGCACCACTCGCGCGCAAGGGCGTCCACCAGGAACTGGAACGACGCGGAAACGTCCATCCAGCCGTGCAGCAGAATGAGCGGCGGCGCTGCGGCATCACCCCAGATGCGCACGTGGTAACGCAATCCGCGGATTGAATGAAATTCGGAGCGGCTCGCTTTCATGCCTGGGGTTGGCGCCGGAGCGAAAAGGCCGAATGGTGAGGCGGGAAGCCCGGGACGTCAATTTCCGTTTGCTGGAGCCTATTATTGAGATAGGCTCCCGATTCCGGCAACGCGCCGGATCCCGCCCCGCATCCTATGCACATCGCCGGAACCGCGGCCTTTCCCCGCTTTGCCCGTCTGCTGCGTGCCGGGGCGGGGTTCGCCCTGTTCGCCGCGCTCTCGAGCGTTGCGCTGCAGTTGTCCGCAGCGGAGCGCTACGAGCAGGGTTTGCTGTGGCGCGTCGAGGGCGCCGGTGCAGTGCCGAGCCACGTCTTCGGGACCGTGCATCTTGCCGACCCGCGAGTGACGCGATTACCCCCTGCGGTGGCGCGGGAATTCGAGCGCTCGCGCAGCCTCACGCTCGAAGCGGGGCTCGATTCGGACGCGATACTCGTGCTCGCCGGCCGGATGATATTCACCGACGGTCGCGACCTGCCGGGCGTAGCGGGCGCCGAGCTGTTCGACCGCGCCGCCCGGCTGACAGCCGGACTTGGGCTTCCCGAGGCCCTGCTGCGGCCGTTCAAGCCATGGGCGGTCGCCGTGCTGCTGAGCGTGCCGCCGCAGGACCCCTCGAGCGTGCTCGACGTCGTGCTGGGGCGCCTCGCCGCGGAGCAGGGCAAGCCGGTCTACCAGCTGGAAAGCATGGAAGAGCAAGTCTCCGTCTTTGAGGACATGCCGCTGCCGGACCAGGTCGCGCTGCTCAGGCAGGCGGTGGACGAGTACGAGCAGATGCCGAGCCAGACCGGGCGCGTCGTCGACGCCTACCTCGCGCGCGACCTCGCCGCCCTCTGGCGCATCAGCCAGGAAAGCGCCGGGGCAGGAGCGGAAGAGCGCCGGCTGAACGACGTCCTGATGCAGCGCCTGCTCCACGAGCGCAACGACCGCATGGCCGAGCGCGCGGAGGCGCGGCTCAAGGAAGGGGGCGCCTTCATCGCGGTGGGCGCGCTGCACCTGTATGGCAGCGGTGGCGTGCTCGCGCTCCTCGAGCGCCGCGGCTGGCGCATCACGCGCGTCTACTAGAATCCGCATCACGCCTTTCGGCGGCGGGCCGCGCGCCGTAAAATGGGCGCGTGAGCCCGTCGTTCGTCCATCTGCGATTGCACAGCGAATACTCGATCGTGGATGGCATCGTCCGCCTCGACGAGGCGGTCGAGGCGGCGGCGGCCGACGGCATGCCCGCACTGGCGTTGACCGACCTCGCCAACGTCTTCGGCATGGTCAAGTTCTACCAGGCAGCGCGCGCGGCGGGCGTGAAGCCCGTCGTCGGATGCGACGCGTGGCTCGAGAACGAGTCCGACCGTGACAAGCCCTACCGCATGCTCCTGCTCTGCCAGTCGCGGGCCGGATACCTGCGGCTCTCCGAGCTGCTGACCCGCGCCTACCGGGCCAACCAGTACCGCGGCCGAGCCGAGCTCAAGAAAAGCTGGTTCGAGGAATCCGGGAGCGACGGCCTGATCGCGCTGTCCGGCGCCCACCAGGGCGACATCGGGCAGGCGCTGCTGGTCGACAACTCGAAGCAGGCGCAGCGGCTCGCCCGCGAATGGCGCGAGCTCTTTCCGGGCCGCTTCTACATCGAGGTGCAGCGGCTCGGCAAGGGCGCCACGGTGCACGGCGCGGCGAGCGTGCCGCTCGAAACCTACGTTCAGCGCGCGCTCGGGCTCGCCTCCTCCGAGAAGCTGCCGGTGGTGGCGACGCATCCGGTGCAATTCGTGAAGCGCGAGGACTTCAGGGCGCACGAGGCCCGGGTATGCATCGCGCAGGGCTACACGCTGTCCGACCAGCGCCGCCCGCGGCTCTTCAGCCCGGAACAATACTTTAAGTCGCAGTCGGAGATGGCGCAGGCGTTCCGCGACGTGCCGCAGGCGCTCGCCAACAGCGTGGAGATCGCGCGCCGCTGCAACCTGGAGATCGAGCTCGGCAGGAACCGGCTGCCGCAGTTCCAGACGCCGGGGAACGCCAGTCTCGACGAATACCTGCGCAGCCGGGCGGCCGAGGGGCTCGAGCACCGGCTGGCGCAGCTCTACCCCGACGCGGCGCTGCGCGAGCGCCAATTGCCGCGCTACCGCGAGCGGCTCGATTTCGAGATCCGCATGATCCAGCAGATGGGCTTTCCCGGGTATTTCCTGATCGTCGCCGATTTCATCAACTGGGCGAAGCACAACGGCGTGCCGGTGGGTCCGGGGCGCGGCTCGGGCGCCGGGTCGCTCGTCGCCTATTCTCTCGGCATTACGGACCTCGATCCCCTGCGCTACGACCTGCTGTTCGAGCGCTTTCTCAACCCGGAGCGCGTCTCGATGCCGGACTTCGACATCGATTTCTGCCAGGACGGGCGCGACCGGGTGATCGAATACGTGAAGAGCCGCTACGGGGTCGACAGCGTCTCGCAGATCGTCACCTTCGGCACCATGGCGGCGCGGGCGGTCGTGCGCGACGTGGGGAGAGTGCTCGATCTTTCCTACACTTTCTGCGACCAGCTCGCGAAGCTGATCCCGTTCCAGCCGGGCCGCCATCTCACGCTCGCGGACGCGCGAGAGATCGAGCCCCAGCTTGCGGAGCGGGAGCAGAAGGAGGAGGAGGTGCGGGAGCTCCTCGCGCTGGCAGGGCAACTGGAGGGCCTCACGCGCAACGTCGGCATGCACGCGGGGGGCGTGCTGATCGCGCCGGGGAAGCTCACCGATTTCTGCCCGCTCTATGCGGCCGACGGCTCGGACAGCGTCGTCTCGCAGTTCGACATGAAGGACGTCGAAGCGGTGGGGCTCGTGAAGTTCGATTTTCTGGGGCTCACGACGCTGACCATCCTCGACTGGACGCTGAAATACATTCCGCCTCCCTCATCTCTCGAATTGAGCTCGCTGCCGCTGGACGACGCGGCGACCTACCGATTGTTCGCGGCCGCCGACACGACCGGCGTGTTCCAGTTTGAATCGCGCGGCATGCGCGATCTCCTCGTGCGCGCGAAGCCGGACCGCTTCGAGGACATCATCGCGCTGGTCGCGCTCTACCGGCCGGGGCCGATGGAGCTGATCCCGGAGTTCGTGCGCCGCAAGCACGGAGGACGGGTCGACTACCCGGACCCGCGGGTGGAGCCGATCCTCAAGCCCACCTACGGCATCATGGTCTACCAGGAGCAGGTGATGCAGCTCGCGCAGATCATCGGCGGCTACACGCTGGGGGCGGCCGACCTGCTGCGGCGGGCGATGGGCAAGAAGCTGCCGGAGGAGATGGCGCAGCACCGCAGCATTTTCGTCGCGGGCGCGGGAAAGAACGGGATCAGCGAGCGGCGCGCGAACGAGCTGTTCGACCTGATGGAGAAGTTCGCGGGCTACGGCTTCAACAAGTCCCATGCGGCCGCCTACGCGCTCGTCGCGTACCAGACCGCCTACATGAAGGCCCACCATGCCGCGGCCTTCCTCGCGGCCAACCTGTCGGCGCTGATGGGCGACACCGACAAGGTGGAGCTGTTCGTCGAGGACGCGCGCGCGCACGGCATCGATCTCCTGGTTCCCGACGTCAACCGCTCGAACTACCGCTTCGAGCCGGAACCCCCCACTCAATCTCCCCCCTTGGCAAGGGGGGAGAAGGAGAGGGGGGTCATCCGCTACGGGCTCGGCGCGATCAAGGGCACGGGCGAGGCGGCGATCGCCTCCATCGTGGAAGCGCGCCGGGAGGGCCCGTTCCGGGACCTGTTCGATTTCTGCCACCGCGTGGACAAGCGCCTCGTCAACCGCCGCGTGGTGGAGTCGCTGATCCGCGCCGGCGCCTTCGATTCCCTGAACGACCATCGCGCGAGCCTGCTCGCCACCGTCGGGGTGGCGCTCGAGAGCGCGGAGCAGGCGAGCCGCGCCGCGCACCAGGTAAGCCTGTTCGGCGACCTCGCGGAGAGCGCGCAGCGGCCGGCGCCCCTCGAGGCGCAGCGCTGGAGCGAGAAGGAGCGCCTGCAGAATGAAAAGGCAGCGCTCGGCTACTACTTCAGCGGACACCTTTTCAGCATCTACCGCGACGAGGTGCGCCGCTTCGTCCGCACGCGCCTCGCCGATCTCGGCGCCTCGGGAAACGGCGACTATGCCGGCCGCACGTGCTGGATCGCGGGCATCGTGCTCGGCACGCGGGTGCAGACCACCGCGAGCGGCCGCATGGGTGTCATCCAGCTCGCGGACGACTCCGGACGCTTCGAAATCGTGGCATTCCGCGAGGTGTTCGAGAAATACCGCCCGAAGCTGAAAGAGGACGAGTTGCTGGTGCTGGAGGTAAGGTTGCGGGCGGCGCGCGCGCGCGCCGCCGTGAACGGCGAAGTCGAGCCGGGACCGGATTTCGGAATGCGCATCGAGGCATTGAACGTTCTCGATCTCGCGGAGGCGCGCAACCGCTTCGCGCGTGGCGTGCGAATCACGTGCAACGGCGCCTCGTCGGGCAGCCGGCTGCGCGAGGTGCTGGCGCCGTACCGCAGCGGCCGCTGCCCGGTGTCGATCGTCTATGCGAACCGCGACGCGAGCTGCGAGATCGACCTCGGCGAGGCGTGGCGCGTGAACCTGCACGAGGACCTGATCAAGTCGCTCTCGGAGTGGTTCAGTCCCGAGAACGTGCGCATCGTCTACAACGAAACCGCAAGTCGTGAATCGTGAGTCGCGATTCGCTTCGACGCACGCTGCACACCTTCGGAAGATCACCGCGCACGAATCCCGGATCACGAGCCAGGAGTCGCGCCCTCGTTGTCTTGGCACTGTTGCTGCTGTGCGCCGCCTTCCCGGCGGGCGCGGGCGAGGCGGAATGGCGGCACCTGCACGACCAGGCCGCCGCGCAACTTCAGCGCGGCGATTTCAAGCAAGCCGCGCAGCTCGCGCGCCAGGCGCTGAAGGAGGCCGAATCGGCGCTCGGTCCCGAGCACCGCGCCACGGAGATGAGCCTCTCCACGCTCGCGCTCGCCCTGCGCCTCGCCGGGGAGCCGGACGAGGCGCTGCCCGTGGCCCAGCGCCTCGTGGTCCTCAGAACAAAGCAGTATGGACCGGAGGATCCGGCGACGGCGATCGCATTGCACAACAGCGCCGAGATCCTGATCGCGCAGAACCGATTTGTGGAGGCGGAACTTACGCAGTTGCGGGCTCTGACAATATTCGAGAAGAAACTGGGTGAAAAGCACGTCAATACCGCCACCGCCCTCCATAATATGGGCGCGATCCTGCTCCGGCAGGAAAAATACGGCGAAGCCGAGAAGTACCTGCGCCGCGCGCTCGCGGCGAAAGAGCAGGTTCTGAAGCCCGGCCACCTGAGCATCGCCCACACGCTGGACAACCTCGCGGCGGCGCTCGATGCGCAGGGCCGGACCATCGAGGCGGACAAGTACCGGCGGCGGGCCGAGGGCATCCGCCGGAAAGCGGCGTAGGTTGCTTTATTCAGTGGGGCGCGTCTCGAACGCGCCGTAATCCCCGCTGGCGTCGGTAACGCGCAGCTCGGCAACGACGGCGCTGGGCGGGCCGCGCCGCGCCCAGGCCATCATCGCTTCCACCGCGCCGGCGGATCCCTGGACGACCGCTTCCACGCTGCCGTCGCGGCAGTTGCGCACCCACCCCGTCAGCCCGAGCTCGCGCGCCTTGCGCTGCATGTAGAAGCGGAAGCCTACCCCCTGCACGCGGCCGGTGATGACGAGATGCTTGGTGACCGCCATGATGGGATGGTAGTGTACCGTTTCCCGGAACACGAACTGGTGCAGGAGGCGATCATGACCGCGATTCGAATCAGTCTTGCGTTGGCTGCCGCGACGCTCGTTGGCGTAACGGGATGTACGTCCACCGGCGGTGTCGACCCGAAGTCCAACGTCGCGCCCGACAAGGTGGTCTACCACGTCAATGACAGCGGCGCGCAGGCGGTGGGCGCGTTGCGCAACATCGGCAATCACCTGGAAGTCAATCCCGAGGCGAAGATCGTGGTGGTTACGCACGCGCAGGGCGTGGACTTCCTCATGGAGGGCGCCAAGGACCGCAACGGCAACCCGTATAACGTCCGCGTGGAGGAGCTGAAAGCGCGGGGCATCCAGTTCGACGTGTGCGAGATCACGCTGCGCAACCGCAAGTTGTCGAGAAGCCAGTTCATTCCCGAAGTGACCTTCGTGCCTTCCGGCGTCGCCGAGATCACGCGGCTGCAGCAGCGCGAGGGCTACGCTTACCTCAGGCCCTGAGCACGCCCGGTGCGCGCGCTCGCCGCGCTGCGCTGAATCGTAACGGGCGGCTCCGGCCGCCCTTCCTGTTTGCGCGGAGCGCGGCATACCGCATAAAATCCATTTTTTGCCGGCGGGAGGAATATTCTCCCGGCGGCCACCGCACTCAGCCGATGCCCGCTTCTACCGCGTCCCACCTGGCACATGCCATCGGCGGACCGTACGCATAAGCGCCGATAATCTCAGATGGATTTCTCTTCGTTCCGGCCGGTCGAGGCGGCGGTCACTTTATCCGTGATTTGGCTCGTCCTCGGCGGCGCGGGGCTGGCGTTTGCGCGCGCCCCGCGCGTCGTCACCCATGGGGTGTTTCCGGCGGGCGCCGCGATCGCACTGGCGCTGGCGCTCACCGGGCTCTGGGCGATGAACGCGCCGGTGAGCACAGCGGTCCTGCCAGCGGGGCTGCCCGACCTGCCGTTCCACGTGCGCGTCGATCCGCTGTCCGGATTCTTCCTGCTATTGCTCGGCGGCGTTTCGTTCGGCGTCTCGCTCTTCTCCGCGGGCTACTTCCGCGGCAGCGAGGACAGTTCGGTCGGATTGCTGTCATTGCAGTATCACGTGTTCCTCGCCAGCATGGGTTTCGTGCTGATCGCGGACGACGCCTACCTGTTCATGGTCGTCTGGGAATCGATGGCGCTGTCATCGTATTTCCTCGTCACCGCCGAACACCACAACGAGCAGAACCGCAAGGCCGGCTTCATCTACCTGCTGGTGGCGCATTTGGGGGCGATCAGCATCCTCCTGTCCTTCGGCGTGCTGCACGGCGGACACGGCGATTACACCTTCGACGCGCTGCGACGCGCCGAGCTCTCTGGGTTCTGGGCCACGATCGCCTTCGTGCTGGCGTTTTTCGGCTTCGGCGCCAAGGCCGGCATGTTGCCGCTGCACGTGTGGCTGCCGGAAGCCCACCCTGCGGCGCCGTCGCCCGTGTCCGCGCTCATGTCGGGAGTCATGCTGAAGACAGCGATCTACGGCATGGTGCGCGTGATCTACGATCTCATCGGCGGCATCCGGTGGGAATGGGGCTTGACCGTGCTGCTGTTCGGCGCAGCGACGTCGCTTTTCGGCGTGTTGTTCGCGCTGATGCAGCATGACCTCAAGCGCCTGCTCGCGTACCACTCGGTCGAGAACATCGGCATCATCCTGATCGGCATCGGGCTGTCGATGGTGTTCCTCGGCAGCGGCCATCCGGTCGCCGCCGCGCTGGGGCTGATCGCCGGTCTCTATCACACGCTCAATCACGCGGTTTTCAAAGGGCTGCTGTTCCTCGGCGCCGGCGCGATCCTGAAGTCGACCGGGCTGAGAAACCTGAACGAGATGGGGGGGCTGATCCGTTACATGCCTCATACCGCACTCTACTTTCTCGTCGGCGCGCTCGCGATTTCGGCGCTGCCGCCGTTGAACGGCTTTGTCTCCGAGTGGCTCACCTTCCAGGCATCGCTGCAGGCGCCTCTATTGGAAAGCAGCGTGGTGCGGAGCCTGGTGCCGATCGTCGCCGCCGTCCTCGCGCTCTCGGGAGCCCTCACCGGCATGTGCTTCGTCAAGGTGTACGGGGTCGCCTTCCTGGGTCAGCACCGGCACGAGCTTTCCGAGAAGCCGCGAGAGGCGAGCGGGTGGGAGCGGGCCGGGATGCTATGGCTTGCGCTTGCCTGCTTCGCCCTCGGATTGCTGCCGGTGTTCATGATCGGGCAGTTGAACAAGGTCAGCCTGGCATTGATCAAAACCGGGCTGTCCGATGAGGCGATGGCATCAGGCTGGTTGTGGCTGGTGCCGACCTCGAGCGCGCAGGCAAGCTACAGCCCGATCGTGTTTCTGCTGGTGATCGCCGCGGTATTCGCGCTGACGTATCTCGTGGTACGGCACGTTTACCACGGCCGGCTCCGCCGCTCCGATCCGTGGGACTGCGGCTTTCCCGCGCAGACTTCCCGCATGGAGGACACGGCCGATGGATTCGGCCAGCCGATCCGCCAGATCTTTGCGCCGGTTTACCGGATCCACCGCGAGATTCCGCGCGCCGACGACCCGCGGCCGGTGTTCAAGCAGGAGGTCGAGGACCGGCACTGGTATGCGATGTATCTGCCGATCGCACGGCTCGCCGAGTTTCTCTCCGGCCACATCGGCAAAGATACAGCAGGGGCGCATCTCGGTGTACTTGCTGTACAGCTTCCTGACGTTGATCGCGCTGCTGGTATTCGCCCAATGAAGCAGGCGAGCGACATCGTATTCCAGGTGCTGCAGTCGGTGCTCGTGGTGCTGATCGCGCCCCTGGTGCTGGGCTGGGTCAACCAATGCCGCGCCTGGCTGCAGAACAGGAGCGGCGCGGGGATCTGGCAGCCGTACCGCGTGCTGAACAAGCTGTTTCACAAGGATGCGGTGCTGGCGCACAACGCGTCCCCCTTGTTCCGGTCCACGCCGTACATCCTGTTCGGCTGCATGTGGCTCGCGGTCGGCATCGTGCCGGTGCTGGCTACGTCGCTGCCCTTCGCGCCGGCGGCGGACGTGATCGCGCTGGTCGGGCTGTTCGCGCTCGCGCGCGTGTTCGTGTCGCTCGCCGGCATGGACATCGGCACCTCCTTCGGCACGCTCGGCGCGCGCCGCGAGATGATGATCGGTTTTCTCGCGGAGCCGGCGATGCTGATGACGCTGTTCACTGCCTCCCTCATCAGCCACTCCACCTCGCTGCCGACCATCGTCGAGACGCTGGGCCAGGGGGAGTTGGTGATCTATCCGAGCATGGCATTCGCGGCGGTTGCTTTCCTGATGGTATTGCTCGCGGAGAACGCGCGCATTCCGATCGACAATCCGTCCACGCACCTCGAGCTCACCATGATCCACGAGGCGATGATCCTCGAGTACTCGGCGCGTCACCTGGCGCTGGTCGAATGGGCCTCGAGCTTGAAGCTCACCGCCTATATCACGATCGGTATCGCCATTTTCGTGCCGTGGGGAATCGCCCAGGCCGGGGACTGGACCGGACTGCTGATCGCGCTTGCGGTTCTCCTGGGGAAGCTCGCGTTGGCCGGCGCGGGGCTGGCGCTGCTGGAAACGATTTCGGCCAAGATGCGCATCTTCCGCGCGCCGGAATTCCTCGGCACCGCTTTCATGCTCGCCACGCTCGGCATGTTGATCCACTTCCTGCTCGAGGCCTGAGATGCCGTCACTGCCGCTGTACAGCCAGCTTATCAACCTGTTTGCGGCCCTGCTGCTCCTGCTGGCGTTCGCCATGCTTGCGCAGCGGCGCATCCTGTCGCTCATCAACCTGTTTGCCGTGCAGGGGTTCGTGCTGGCGCTGTCCACGCTGGTGGTCGGTTATTCGACGGGCCAGCCGCACCTCTACGTGTCGGCGGGCATCACGTTCGGGCTGAAAGTGCTGCTGCTGCCGTGGTTCCTTCATTGGCTGATCCGAAAGCTGAACGTGCAGTGGGACATCGAGGCGGTCATCAACATTCCGGTGCAGATGCTGGTCGGCATCGTGCTGGTCATCTTTGCTTTCAATCTGGCCGCCCCGATCTCCCAGATCGCCGGCACTATCACCAAGAGCACGCTCGGCATCGCCACCGCCTGCATCCTGCTTTCCTTCCTGATGATGATCTCGCGGCGCAAGGCGGTATCCCAGGTCATCGGCTTCCTGGCGATGGAGAACGGGCTGTTCTTTGCGGCGACGTCCACGACCTACGGCATGCCGATGGTCGTGGAGCTCGGCATCCTGTTCGACGTGCTGGTCGCCACGCTCGTTTTCGGCGTGTTCTTCTTCCACATCCGCGAGACCTTCGAGAGTCTCGATATCCATCACCTGGAGAAGCTGAAAGACCGCTGATGGAACTTCTCCTCGTGCTGGGCATACCCTTCGCCGGCGGCATCCTGCTCGGTTTCTGGGGCCATCGTGCGTTCGCGCCCGAACTCAACTCCGGGATGAGCCTGCTCACCTTTCTGGCCGCCCTGGTGCTCACCGCGCGCATCATCGCCGACGGCCCGATCCTGGTGTGGAACGAGAATTTCTTCGTCGACCCGTTCAATGTGTTTCTGGTCGCGTTGACCGCGCTCGTGGCCTTTACCACGTCGCTGTTTTCGCGCCCTTACATGCGCATCGAGGCACACCTGGGCAAGCTCTCGCCGAACCGCCTGCGGCTCTATCACAGCATGTTCCAGATGTTCAGCTTCACCATGCTGCTGGCGCTCCTCACCAACAACGTCGGCATCCTGTGGGTGGCGATGGAAGCCGCCACGCTGACCACGGTTCTGCTGGTGAGCCTCTACCGGACGCCGGCAAGCCTGGAAGCGGCGTGGAAGTACTTCATCCTGTGCGGGGTGGGCATCGCCCAGGCGTTGTTCGGCACCATCCTGCTCTATTTCGCCGCCGAAAAGGTGCTGGGTTCCGGCGGCACGGCGCTGCTGTGGACGCACTTGAACGAAGTGAAAGGCGAGCTCGAGCCGACCGTGCTCGGGCTCGCTTTCGTGTTTCTGCTGGTGGGCTACGGCACCAAGGTCGGGCTTGCGCCGCTGCACAACTGGCTGCCCGACGCCCATGCGGAAGGGCCGACGCCGATCTCGGCGGTGCTGTCGGGACTCCTGCTGAACGTCGCGCTCTACGCGGTGGTGCGCACCAAGGTGCTGGTCGAGGGCGCGCTCGGCACCCATTTCGCCGGCAATCTGATGATGGGTTTCGGGCTGCTGTCCGTCGTGGTGGCCGCGTTTCTGCTGTCGCGCCAGAAGGACATCAAGCGCCTGTTCGCCTACTCCTCGATCGAGCACATGGGACTGATGACCTTTGCCTTCGGCATGGGCGGCGCGCTCGCTACGTTCGCGGGGCTGCTGCACATGACCGTGCACTCGCTCACCAAGTCGGCGATCTTCTTCGCGGTCGGCCATGCCGCGCAGAAGTCCGGCACGCAGATCATGGCGGACATCCGGGGGCTCATCGACAGCAATCCGACCATCGGCTGGGGGCTGATGATCGGCAGCCTTGCGATTCTCGGAATGCCACCGTTCGGCGTGTTCGCGAGCGAATTCATGCTCCTGACCGCCGCCATGCACCAGGAGCCCTGGGCGACCCCGTTTCTTCTCGCCGCGCTCGGAGTCGCGTTCGCGGCAATTTTCGGCAAGGTCCAGCCGATGGTGTTCGGGACCGCGACCGTAAAGCGGCTGCCGCATCCGCCGGCGCTGATTCCGGTGTTCGTGCACCTTGCGATCGTGCTGCTGCTGGGCCTGTACATTCCGCCGTATCTGGCGGAGTGGTACCGGCAGGCGGCGGCGTTGATAGGGTAAGGGATGAAGCTAGAAGATTTCCAGCTTGAACTGACTCAGCTTGCGAGCGCGATGCCGGTCTGGCACGGCCGCGTCGACGCGCGGCAATGGCGGACGGCCTGCCAGCAGGTGCGTGAGAAGGGCGGGCGACTCGTCGCCTTGTGGGCTTGCGATAACAGCGATCGGGGCGAGGCGTTCTCCGTGCACGCGGCGCTGACGGTTCAGTCGGGGCTGCTGGTCATTACGTTGACGCTCGACGGCGAGAGCTTTCCCGATGTCTCCGATATTTTTCCCGGGGCAAGCCGGATGCAGCGCGCGGCTTACGACCTGTTCGGGGTCAAGGCCGGGAACGCGGCCGATCAGCGCAAGTGGCTGCGCCACTCCGCCTGGCCGGCGAACGTCTTTCCGCTTCGCAAAGACTTCATCAGCCGCCAGCCTTCAGCCGTTACCGGAAGCGGCGAAACGGACGACTACCCCTTCGTCAGAGTCGAGGGGGAGGGGGTACATGAGATTCCCGTGGGACCGGTGCACGCCGGTACCATCGAGCCGGGGCATTTCCGCTTTTCCATCGTCGGCGAGGGCATCTTGCGCCTGGAGGAGCGGCTCGGCTACAAGCACAAGGGCATCGAGAAACTCTTCGAGTCGATGACGCTCGCCGAGGGCGCGAGACTCGCGGGACGGGTGTCGGGCGATTCCACCGTGGCGTATGCGTGGGCCTACGCGATGGCGGTGGAAGGCGTCACCGGGGTAACGCCCGCCGCCCCGAGCGCTATGGCTGCGCGCGCTCCTGCTCGAGCGCGAGCGCGTCGGCCAGCATCTGTGGGACCTGGGCTTTCTCGGCAACGACGCGGGGCTCGCGTTCGGGCTTGCGCAATTTTCCCGGCTCAGGGAAGACTGGTTGCGCATGAGCCACGCGCTGTTCGGCCACCGCTACCTGATGGACGCCGTCGTTCCCGGTGGCGTGGCGCGGGATGTCGACGCGGACGGAATGGTCCGGATGCGCGATGAGATCCATGACGTCGGCAAGGCCGTGGCACTGCTCAAGAACATTTACGACGAGCACGCGGGCTTGCAGGACCGCTTCATCGCCTGCGGCCGGGTCAAGCCGGATCTCGCCGACCGGATGGGATTGACCGGGCTGGCGGGCCGCGCGAGCGCGGCGACCTGGGACCTTCGCGTGCAATTTCCGCCGGTTCCGTACGACAACCTGGACGTGCGCATGGCAACTCACCGCAACGGCGACGTGGCGGCGCGCGTCACCGTGCGCTTCGAGGAGATCGCCGAGTCGCTGCGCCTGATCGGCTTGATCCTCTCCGGCCTGCCGGGCGGCGAAATCGTTCAGCCCGTCCCGGACGCACCGGAGAACGCGCTCGGCATCGGTTGGGTGGAGGGCTGGCGCGGCGAAGTGCTGATCGCGCTCGAGACCGGCGCCCGCAACCGCATCCGGCGGCTCCATCCGCACGATCCGTCATGGCAGAACTGGCCGCTGCTCGAGCGCGCGGTGCTGGGTAACATCGTTCCCGATTTCCCGCTCATCAACAAGTCGTTCAACCTGTCCTATTCGGGTCATGACTTGTGAAGCGCGATGAGTGATGGCTGATGAAATGAGCTTCCTGATGTTTCAACTGCTGAAACAGATCGCGGTTACCGGCATCAAGACCGAGGCGCCGCCGCAACCCGACGAGGCGTTGCGTGTCACTGCGCAGCGGCTGAAGGCCGATGTCCTCGAACATTTCGCGGGCGCGCTCACCATCCGTCATGTCGACGCCGGTTCCTGCAATGGCTGCGAGCTCGAGATCAATGCGCTCAATAATCCCTACTACAACCTCGAGGGGCTCGGCATCAAGTTCGTCGCGAGTCCCCGCCACGCCGACCTGCTGCTGGTGACCGGCCCGGTGTCGCGCCACATGGAAGTGGCGCTCAAGCGCACCTATGACGCGACCCCGGAGCCCAAGCTGGTGGTGGCGATCGGAGATTGCGGCTGCACGGGTGGTATTTTCGGGGAGAGCTACGCGAGCTGCGGCCGCGTGTCAAACGTGATCCCGGTGGACGTGGCGGTGCCGGGCTGCCCGCCGACGCCGGCTGCGATCATGCAGGGCATACTGACCGCCATTAGCGCGAAGAAAGGATAACGATGCGGGCGATGGTCCTGGAGCAGTTCGGCGCGCCGTTGAAGTTGAAGGATGTGCCGGTGCCGAAGATCGGCCCCAATGACGCGCTGGTGAGGGTGCGCGTATGCGGCGCGGGCCTGACCGTCGTCATCATGATTGCGACGCCGGGACGGATCAAGTCCTATCCCCGCATACCCGGGCACGAGATCGCGGGTGAGGTCGTTGAGGTGGGCTCCGAGGTCAGGACCGTCAAGGTCGGGAGCCGTGTGACCAATCACTTTTACCTCACCTGCGGCAACTGCCGCTACTGCCGCAGCGGGCGCGAAACGCTGTGCGAAAATTTCCGCGGTAACGTCGGCAACGGTTGCGACGGCGGCTATGCGGAGTATGTCGCTCTGCCCGAGCGCAATCTGGTCCCGATTCCCGATGGTGTCACCGACCTCGAAGCGGCAGTGGCGAGCGACGCCATCGCCACGCCGTACCATGCCTGCCATGCAGAAGCGCAGATCAGCCCGGGCGATGACGTACTCATCATCGGCGCCGGGGGCGGGGTAGGAATCCATATGGTACAGATGGCCCGGCTGTGCGGCGGGCGCGTCATTGCCGCCGAGGTCGGCGAAGAGAAAATGGAGCTGGCGCGGACGATGGGCGCAGACGAGGTGATCGATTCGCGTCGGGGCGAGCTGGTGAAGCAGGTAAAGGCGCTCACCAACGGGCGGGGCGTCGATGCGGCAATCGACATCGTCGGCAACAGCAAGACGCTGCAGGCGAGCCTGGAATCACTCGCGCCCGCCGGACGCATGGTCATCATCGGCAGCAAGCCCGCGTCGGTCTACGGCGAGGACCCGACCTTCAAGGTGAACCCGCAGGAATTCATGCGCCAGGCGCAGGAAATCCACGGCTCGCGCTATGTGAACAATGCGGAGATCGCGCGCACGCTGGTGCTCGTGAAGCAAAAACGCATTCGGGCAGTGGTGAACAGGACTTTTCCGCTCGAGGAGGCGGAACACGTGCACGAGCTACTGCGGAAGAACGCGATCGCGGGGCGTGCGGCGTTGATCGTGAGTTGACGTCCTTCACGCGACGCGGAAGCGCTCCACCAGCTTCCAGTCGAGCTCGATGCCGAAGCCGGGCGCCTTCGGCACCTCCATCGTCCCGTTCCTGACCGCCGGTCGATTCGCCCACAAGGACTGCCACACCGGGTCGCGGTCGGGGTCGGCGAAGCACTCGACGTAGGTGCCGTGCGGCACGCCCGCGAGGAGCTGTAGCGAAATCTGCGATTCTTCGTGGTGCGCCATCTGCACGCCGGCGCTGCGGCAGATTTCCGCGGCGCGCCGCCAGTCGGTGACACCGCCGCCCTCCGAGGCGTCGAAGTTCACGTAGTCCACGGCACCGGCGTCCACCAGGCGGCGCACGCCGTGGCTGGTGATCTCGCACTGGCCCGCGGTGACGGGGATGCGGATCGCCTGCCGCACGCGCGCCATCAGGGCAACGTCGTCGTACCAATGGCACGGCTCCTCGAACCAGCCGATGTCGAGCGGCTCCACCAGCCGCGCGAACCGGATCGCTTCCTGCGCGTTCCAGCCGCGATTGGCGTCCACCACGAGCTTGAAGTCCGGTCCCGCCGCCTTGCGGGCGGCCGCCACCCGCTCGGCGTCCGCGTCCGGCGCGAGGCCGCCGACCTTGAACTTGCAGCCGGCCATGCCGGCGGCGCGATACTGCTCCATCTCGCGCCCGATGTCGGCGAGTGTCTTGCCATCCCTGTAGTAGCCGCCGATCGAGAGGATGGGGAGATGCGCGCGGCTGCCGCCGAGGAGCGCGGAGACGCTTTTCCCCTTCGACTTGCCGACGACGTCCCACAGGGCGCAATCGACGCACGCGACCGCCTCGAGGAGGGTCTTGCGGTCGGCGCTGGTGTGGGTGAGGTCGAACATTGCCTGCCACGTGCGCTCGACCTCCAGGATATCCATGCCGGTCACGCGCGGCGCGAGCGCCTCGCGTATCAGGCGCACGATCTCGCGCCCGTGGCTGCGGTTGTCGCCGTTGTAGACCTCGCTCACGAGGCCGTCGTCGGCCTGCAGGCGGGTAATCACGGTGCAGCGCTTGAGGACGGTGTAGGTGCTGCCGCCGAAATCCTTCTTCAGCGGAATCTCGACGGCGACCGCTTCGACGCTGCGGATCTTAGGCAAAGACGATAATGGCGCCGAGGATCGTCGCGCCCGCCACGCTGGCGGCGAATATGATCTTGTCCTTGCGGCTCCATCCCGGCCCCCGGCGCATCTGGCCGATGATCGCACGCGCCTCCGAAGGAGTGCCGTTCGGGACGCCCGCCTCGGCGTCGGGAAGCGGCTTGTACTTGCCGCTGTCGGAGTACTCCTTCAGTTGCTCCGCCATGCCGGTATTGACGGCGAGCCGCATGGTAGCGTCCAGCGAATCGAAGGCCTTGGACAGGCCCAGCGAGGGCGCTGAGGTCGAGCCTAGCGTGGTGACCTCGGCATCGGCGCGCCGCGTGTCCGGGAGCGACTGCGCCAGAGCCTTGGCCGCATCCGTGTCCACCTTCGGCCGCACCGGCGGGCGCGTCGCCGTGAGCATGTGGACCGTGGTGTCGATCTGCTTCGCGACCTCGCGCAGGTCCTTGGCCAGTTCCTCGGCGCCCGCGTAGCGGTCGTCGGGCGCCTTGGCGATTGCCTTGGCGACGATGAAGTCCAGCACTTCGGGCGCCCGCGCGTTGATCGAGCTCGGCGGAGGCGGTACCAGGTTCATGATCTGGAACATGACGGAGGTCACGTCCTCGCCGGTGAACGGCGGCTTGCCGGTCAGCATCTCGTAGAGGATGACGCCGAGCGAAAAGATGTCCGAGCGCGGCTCGGCACGCTTGCCGGCGACCTGCTCGGGCGACATGTAGCGCGGCGAGCCGAGCACGATGCCGGTCTGGGTCTTCACCTCCGCGGAGCGCATCCGCGCGATGCCGAAGTCGGTGATCTTGGCGCGGCCCGTGACCGAAAGCATGATGTTGGCGGGCTTCACGTCTCGGTGCACGACACCGTGCTGGTGCGCGTAGGCGAGTCCCTCCGCCACCTGGGCCGCGATCTCGACCGCGCGCGCGATCGGAAGCGGCCGGCCGGACGATAGCAGCGAGCGCAGCTCCTCGCCCTGCAGGAACTCCATCGCCATGTAGGCGAGGTTGCCGCTCTTGCCGACGTCGTAGATGGTGACGATGTTGGGGTGATTCAGGCTGCCGGCCGCCTTGGCTTCCTGGTAGAAGCGCCCCTCGTATTCCGCCATTTCCTGCGGATCGAGCGACATGTTGACGGTTTTGATCGCGACCAGCCGGTCGAGCAGGGGGTCGTTGGCGCGATAGACGACGCCCATCGCGCCCTTGCCAAGCTCGGCGAGGAGCTCGTAGCGGCCGAGCGTGCGCGACTCCGCGGGCGTCTCTGCCATCCTATTTCTGCCCCTTCACGGAGCGGAACACGGGGCCCCAGATGGGGTGGCCGGCTTCGTTAGCCGCGAGCTCGAACGAGGGATCGATCTTGAGGGCCGCGCGGAACTCGTCGCGGCAACGCCGCTCGCGTCCCGATACGCAGTGGATGAATGCGAGATATTTGTGCGCCTGGACCTGGTCGCTCTTGCTAAGCCCCTGGTCGAGGCTCGACTGCAGCAGTCGCGCCGCCTCGGAATAGTTTGCGTCCTCGTACTGCTTGATGCCGGCCGCGAGGTCCGGCTCCCCCTTGTGCGACTGGAACAGGTTATTGAATTCTTCCTGTATGGCCTTGATGGGAGCGGACTCGCAGCCGGCGAGGACTGCGGCAACCACTGCTGCCAGCACCAGCCTGTAGAACGGCATCTCCCCCTCAGTTCTGGAACTTGTGCCTAATTCTAATCTTACCGCCGGCCTTGGCGTCCACGGTTTCGACGTGGGGAGGGAAATTGGCGTTGCGGATCTCGATCCGGTGCCGGCCCGGCGCGAGCTCGACGCTGCGCAGCGGCGGCGAGATGCCGTGCAGCCTGCCGTCGATGTGGACCTCTCCCCAGGGAGAGATGGCAAGGCTCAGCGATGCGGGCGTCGGCGCCGACGCCACAATTTCCGGGTTCGCGAGCGACTCCTCATCGGCGGCCGCGACCAGGGGCTTCCTCGTTGCCGGCGTCGCGGGCTTGGGCTTCGCCGGCGCGCTAGCCGCCGGGGGAGCGGGCTGCGCGGGCGCAGCGGCGGGTTTGCTGGGCAAATCCGTTTTCTTGGGCAGGACCGCACCCACCGCTGGAGCGGGCGTTGATGCCGCCGCAATCTTGGGCTGCGCCGGCGCGGCGGGCGGCACCGGTGCCGCCGCGGGCTGGCGCGCGATGCGCAATCCCACGGCGACGCTCAGGATGGCGGCGACGGCGACCCCGGTTCCGAGGCGTGGCTTGCGGCGCAGGTTATCGGTGACGATCAGGGCGGTTTGCGACAGCTTGTCGAGCATTTCCGCGCTGCTTCGCGGCTCCTTGCCCCCGGGGCTCGCGGCGCCGGTGCGCTGCAGCGACGCAGTGGTCGCCTGCACGGTGTAGATCTCGTGCTCGCGGACGTGCTTGTCCGTGCGCGAGCCTTCGTAGTGAAACAGCCGACCGTAGCCTTCGGAGAGGCACGACACCACCTCATAGAAGGAGCGCGAGACCAGGACCTGGCCGGGCTCGGAGAAGCCCATTACGCGCTGCGCGACGTTGATGCCGTCGCCGATGATGTTGGGCTGGCCGTTGATGTCCTTCACCAGCCGCACCGGCCCGAGGTTGATGCCGAGGCGAATCCTCAGTTGCGGCCCGGGCGGCTGCGGCATCTGCAGCGCCTCACGCAGCGACAGGCTCACGTAGAGCGCGTCCTCCGGGTCCCCGAGGAAGGAGAGCGCCGCGCCATCGCCGGTGTCGAGGATGATGCGGTCGTTGGGCGAGACGCGCGCCAGCGCCTCCGTGAGCAGCGTGTTCAACCGCTCCTTGAAAAAAATCTGCTCGGCGACGGGCTTCCTCGAGTACTCGACGATGTCGAGGAACACGACGCTGCAGATGAAGGTGCGGTTGATCGCGGTCTGCATCTATTTCACGCGCATGCCGGGCTGAGCGCCGGAATCGGGGGCGAGCAGGAATATGCCGGGACCCTCGCCCGAGGCCGCCAGCACCATGCCCTCGGAAATTCCGAATTTCATCTTTCGGGGCGCGAGGTTAGCAACGACGACGGTGAGCCGTCCCGTGAGCCGTTCCGGATCATAGGCGCTCTTGATGCCCGCGAAAACGGTCATAGTTCCGGTTCCGGCATCGAGTGTGAGTTTTAGCAGCTTATCTGCGCCCGCCACGGAGTCCGCGGCCACGATTCTGGCGATCCGCAGGTCCAGTTTGTTGAAGTCATCGATCGTAATTTGCGGTGCGGCGCCGTCCTTCCCCCTTCGCGGGGGAAGGCGTGGATGGGGGGGTGACTGCCATGGGAATCTTCCTGTCGACGTCGAACAATGCGTCGAGCTGTTTCTCGTCGACGCGGGTCATCAGGTGCTTGTATGGACGAATGCTTTCGGACGAAACTTGCAGATCTTTGAAGGTCAGCGCGCGATCAAGGCCAAACAATTCTCGCGCAACGCTCGATGCAGTCGCCGGAACGATTGGTGCCAGGTAGACGGTCAGCGCGAAAAAAGCGTAGATGCGTCGCTGCACACGCGGTGCAAGTCCTCGCGCTTTCGCGATTCTGGCGATCCTTTGCCAGTTCCCAGGGTTTCGATCGGTCGAAACGCTGATTGATGCGGTCGGCGACAGCCATGACATCGCGCACCACTTTTCCGAATTCACGCGCCGTCGTAGGCGGCGGCAATCTCATCGTCGATGTCGACCGCGTCGGCCAACAGTTGTGGCCTGATTGGGGAGGATCCGGAAATCAAACAACTCGACCGTCGAATTGCTTGGATATGAATCCAGCCGCCCGGCTCGCGATGTTGACGTACTTGCCGATCAGATCGCTGTTAACCCTTGCGACGAAGTCATCCGGGTTGAAGTCCAGGTCCTCGACATTGGCGTTAAGCTTGGCGGCGATGTAATAGCGCAGCCACTCGGGGTTCATGCCGAGCTCGAGGTAGCGCAGTGGGTCGATGCCGGTGCCGCGAGATTTGGACATCTTTTCGCCGGACACGCCGATGAAGCCGTGCACGTTGACTTGGTCCGGCGTCTTATACGCGCCGGAGAACTCGAGCATCGCCGGCCAGAACAACGTGTGGAAATAGATGATGTCCTTGCCGATGAAATGGATCATCTCGGTGTCGCTGCCGGGTTTCACCATCGCGGCGAAGTCGAGGCCTTTGCTATCGCAGTACTGCTTCAGGCTCGCGAAATAGCCCACCGGGGCATCCAGCCAGACATACAGGTACTTCTCGTCCTGGATGTCCGGAATTCGAATACCGAAGTAGGGCGGGTCGCGCGAGATGTCCCAGTCGGCGAGCGTCTTTTCGTCCTTGCCCTCGAGCCATTCCCTGGCCTTGTTGACGACTTGCGGCTGCAGCCGTCCCGGCTTGCTGATCCACTCGCGAAGGAACTCCTTGCATCTTGAATCGGACAGTTTGAAAAAATGGTGCTCCGACGATTTCATCACCGGGGTGGCGCCCGACAGCGTCGAGTAGGGATTCTTCAGCTTGGTGGGCGAATAGACCGAACTGCAGTTCTCGCAGGCGTCCCCGTACTGATCTTTCGCGCCGCAGTTCGGACACTCACCCTTGATGTAGCGGTCGGCGAGGAACATGCCCTTCACCGGGTCGTAGAACTGCTCGATCGTCTTCGTGTAGATGAGCCCCTTCGCCTTCAGCTTGCGATACAAGTCCTGCGAAAGCTCTGTGTTCTCCTTCGAGTGCGTCGAATGCCAGTTGTCGTGGTCAATGTGAAATCCGTCGAGGTAGCGCTTGCGGCCCTTGGCGATCTCGCCAATGAACGCTTCGGGCGTTTTCCCGGCCTTTTCGGCCGCAAGCATGATCGGCGCACCATGCGCGTCATCGGCGCCGATGAAATGCACCGTGTGGCCCTGCATGCGCTGGAAACGCACCCAGATGTCGGCCTGGATGTACTCCATGATGTGGCCGATATGAAACGGCCCGTTCGCGTAGGGCAGGGCCGTGGTGACGAAAAGGTGCCTTTGGCGCATTGTTATGGGGCAAACTTGGCGGCTGAAATTGTAGCAAAGTTCAAGGGTTAGCCGCGAAAATGCATGTTTTCTCTCACTAGGAACGGCAACGCGCGTATCTTCCCTGCGGCACTGGCAAAAATTGGGACGCACACATTCTTTACACAACCATGCGTTGACGTTTCTCCGCACGAAAAATGTGTGCGTCCCAGTTTTTGCCCTTATTGGCGGAACGGGTTGGAACGGGTCTAGAATCGCGCCCTACACTTTGATCGAGGTACTCCATGGCTGTCACCGAGCAGCAGGTCCAGGACGCGCTGAAGACGCTCGTTGATCCCAACACGCGCAAGGACTACGTCAGCAGCCGGTCGGTGCGCAATATCAAGGTGGACGGCGGCAAGGTCGGCGTGGAGATCCAGCTCGGTTACCCGGGTAAGAGCCAGCTCGAGCCGATCCGGGAGCAGGTCACCCAGGCGCTCAGGGCGATCCCGGGGGTGGCGAGCGCATCAGTCACCGTGCAGATGAAGATCGTGCCGCACGCCGTACAGCGCGGAGTCAAGCTCGTCCCGGGAATCAAGAACATCATTGCCGTCGCCTCGGGCAAGGGCGGGGTGGGGAAGAGCACCACGGCGGTCAATCTCGCGCTCGCGCTGGCGGCCGAAGGCGCGAGCGTCGGCGTGCTCGACGCCGACATCTACGGCCCCTCTCAGCCGATCATGCTCGGCATCCGCGGCCGGCCGGAATCGCCCGACGGGAAACACCTCGAGCCGATGGAGGGACACGGCATCCAGGCCATGTCGATCGGCTTCCTGATCGACCCGGACACCCCCATGGTATGGCGCGGGCCGATGGTGACCCAGGCGCTGGAGCAACTCCTGAACGAAACCAAGTGGCGGGACATCGATTACCTGGTGGTGGACCTGCCTCCCGGGACCGGGGACATCCAATTGACGCTCGCGCAGCGCGTGCCGGTGACCGGCGCGATTATCGTCACCACCCCCCAGGACATCGCCCTCATCGACGCCCGCAAGGGGCTCAAGATGTTCGAGAAGGTCGGCATTCCCATCCTCGGCATCGTCGAGAACATGTCGCTCTACATCTGCCCCAAGTGCGGGCACGAGGAGCGGATCTTCGGCGCCGGCGGCGGCGAGAAGATGGGCAAGGACTACGACGTCGAGCTGCTGGGAGCGCTGCCCCTCGATACCGCCATCCGCGAGGACGCCGACTCCGGCAAGCCGACGCTGGTCTCGGACCCCGGCGGGCGGATTGCCGCCATCTATCGGCAGATCGCGCGCCGGGTGGCGGTGAAGATCGGCGAGAAGGCGCAGGACCATTCCGCGGCGTTTCCCAAGATCGTCATTCAGAACACATGAGCATCAAATCCGACCGCTGGATCCGCCGCATGGCGCTCGAGAGCCGCATGATCGAGCCGTTCGAGCCGAGCCAGGTGAAGGAGGTCAGGGGCCGCAGGGTGGTGTCCTATGGCACCTCGAGCTACGGCTACGACATCCGCTGCTCGGACGAATTCAAGCTCTTTACCAACATCAACACCACCATCGTCGACCCCAAGAACTTCGACTCGAACTCGTTCGTGGACGTGAAGGGCGAAGTCTGCATCATCCCGCCCAACTCCTTCGCGCTCGCCCGCACCGTCGAGTACTTCCGGGTCCCCCGCAACGTCCTGACCCTGTGCCTGGGGAAGTCGACCTACGCCCGCTGCGGCATCATCGTGAACGTGACGCCGCTCGAGCCGGAGTGGGAGGGCTACGTCACGCTCGAGTTCTCCAATACCACTCCGCTTCCGGCCAAGATCTACGCCAACGAGGGGGTGGCGCAGGTGATCTTCCTGGAAGCACGGCCCGACGACATCTGCGAGACCTCCTACAAGGACCGCGGCGGCAAGTATCAGGGGCAGCGCGGCGTGACGCCTCCGAAGGTCTGACGACGGCGAGCGGAACGGCGCGAGCGCGCGTCCTTCCGATTGTTGCGTCACCGACACGCGCGCGGATTTTTTTCGGTAAATCGGGAAAAAACTCTTGATTCCTGGTACCGCAGCCATATAATTTCTGCAGGTTTTCACTTTTTTGAGTCGCGAGCGGGGGTTTTGAACGACAAACCATGACAGATGGAAGTAATTTCCGCCTTGAGGCGGACGCGGCTGCCGGGCGCTTGCCCGAATCCTAGATCTCGAGGAGACCTTTGATGGCCGTGCGCCCAGCCGCCCAGAATCCGCAGTCCGCACCCGCTCCCGAAACCGAACAGTCCCAACTCTTCGATACCCATCCCGAAGTCCGCCTGGACTTCAAGCACGTCCGAAAGTCGCTGAAGCAGGGCTATACCCGGCCTTTCCTGCTGGTCGATACCGGCATCGTGCGCACCAAGGTCCGGCGCTTCAAGGCGGCCATGCCGCGGGTCAACCCGCATTACGCGGTCAAGGCCAATCCCGACCCCCGGGTGCTGAAGGTCCTGATCGAGGAGGGCACGGGATTCGAGATCGCCTCGATCGCCGAGCTCGATCTCCTGCTCGAGCTGGGGGTGCCGGCCGCCGAGGTCTATTACAGCAACCCGGTGAAGTCACGGGCCTACATCGAGTACGCCGCGGGAAAGGGCGTGGAGTGGTTCGTCCTCGATAGCGTCGAGGAGCTGAGAAAGATCCACGGCATCAAGCCTGACGCCAAGCTCTACCTCCGGATCGAAGCCCCCAACGTCGGCAGCGACTGGCCGCTGACGGGGAAATTCGGCATGAAGGCTCAGGAGGTGGACGCGGTCGTCGCCGAGGCCGTGGCGCTCAAGGCCGACCTCGCGGGCGTGACCTTCCACGTCGGCTCCCAGTGCCGCAACCCGGAGAACTGGCGGGTGGGCATCCAGGGCGCGAAGCGCGTGTTCAAGAAGATGCGTCTGGCAGGCTTGAATCCCCGGCTGCTCAACATCGGCGGCGGGTTCCCGGTGCGCCACGTCAAGCCGATCCCCTCGATCGAGAAGATCGCCGAGGTGGTGAACCACTCGCTGCGGGACGTGCCGCAAAGCGTGCGGGTCATGGCCGAGCCGGGGCGCTATTTCGTGTCGGACGCCGGATACTTCGTCTGCCGCGTCGTCGGCACCGCCACCCGCGCCGGGAAGCGCTGGATGTACTGGGACGCCGGCGTGTTCGGCGGCGTCATCGAGACCACGGAGGGGCTGCGCTACGACGTGCAGACCGACCGCAGCGGCAAGCTGATACCGTGGAACATCGCGGGCCCGACCTGCGACTCGGTGGACGTCTGCATGCGCGACGAGCTCTTCCCCGAGGATTTGCGGGAAGGGGACTTCATCTACATCGCCAACGCCGGCGCCTACACGACTGCCTACGCCAGCAATTTCAACGGCTTCCCGCTGCCCGAGGTGCGCGTCATCTGACTTTGATCCCTCCCGTCGTGGGGGAGGGTTGGGGTGGGGGCGCCTCGCTCCGCTCGTAGGTCACGCAGCGGAAGGCATGGCGATGCCGCTCGTCGGCGGCGAACGCCGCGGCAGACACTTCGCGCCATTCTCCAGCAGCAATGTCCGGCATCAAGGTATCGCCCGCGACTTCGGCATCGACCGTCGTGAGGTAAAGTCTCCCGGCGCGCGAGAGCGACTGCGAATAGAGCTCGGCGCCCCCGATCACGAAGATCTCGTCGTCAGACCCGCACGCGGCGATCGCCTCGTCGAGGGAATGGACGACCTTCGCGCCCGGGGCCCGGTAGCCGCGCTGGCGTGTCACGATCACGCTGGTGCGGCCGGGCAGCGGGCGTCCGATCGACTCCCAGGTCTTGCGGCCCATGATGATGTGATGCCCCAGGGTCAGGCGCTTGAAGCGCTTCAGTTCCTCGGGCAGGTGCCAGGGTATCCGGCCGTCGGCGCCGATCACGCGGTTGCGCGCCATCGCCGCGATGATGGATATCACGGGTCAGACGGCGACGGGCGCGCGGATGGCAGGGTGGGGGTCGTAGTTCTCGAGCGTGAAGTCCTCGTAGCGGAACGCGAAGAGGTCCTTCACCGCCGGGTTTAGCCTCATCGCCGGGAGAGGGCGCGGGGTGCGCGCGAGCTGCTCGCGCGCCTGCTCGAGATGGTTGTTGTAGAGGTGGGTGTCGCCGAAGGTGTGCACGAAGTCGCCGGCTTTCAGCCCGCTCACCTGGGCCACCATCAGGGTGAGCAGCGCGTAGGAGGCGATGTTGAACGGCACGCCGAGGAAGAGATCGGCGCTCCTCTGGTAGAGCTGGCACGAGAGGCGCCCCTCCGCGACGTAGAACTGGAAGAACGCGTGGCAGGGCAGCAGCGCCATCTTCGACAGGTCGGCGACGTTCCACGCCGAGACGATCAGGCGCCGCGAGTCGGGGTTCTTCCGGATCTGCTCGATCACCTGGCTCATCTGATCGATGTGGCGGCCGTCCGGCGCCGGCCACGAGCGCCATTGGTAGCCGTACACCGGTCCCAAGTCGCCCTTGGCGTCGGCCCACTCGTCCCAGATGGTGACGCCGTGATCCCTCAGGTAGCGGGTGTTGGTGTCGCCCTTCAGGAACCACAGCAGCTCGTGGATGATCGACTTGAGGTGCACCCGCTTGGTGGTCAGCAGGGGGAACCCCGCGCCGAGGTCGAAGCGCAGCTGCGCGCCGAAGATGGAGAGCGTGCCGGTGCCGGTGCGATCGCTCTTGCGCGCGCCGTGCTCCAGCACGTGCCGCATCAGATCGAGGTATTGGCGCATCGCTGCGGAGTCCGGGCCGTACGCACTCGAAATTCTAATGGATTTCCCGCGGGTAAGGCTGCTTCAACATCCATCTCGCGATTGCGTCCACGGTGTCCGCCTCCCTGCCGAGGAACCCGTGCGCACTCATGGCTTCACAGGGCTTCGACTGCGGCGGAAGGCCGCCCGAGACCGCAATGACCGGGTAGCGGTCCGCGAGCCGAGACGCCGCCGAATAGGGCGTGATGTTGCAGCCGTCCTCCACGTGGTGAACGAACAGCAGCGGCACCGGGATCGATGAGAAGTCGAACCCGCTCAATCCCGGGCGCCGCTGGTTGGCGAGAAACGCCGTCGCGGTCAGCACGACGCCGTCCACGCCGGGGCCGAGCCGCTTGCCGGCGGACGCCGCGGAAATCGTGCCGCCTGCTGGTGCCGACGAGAAAGACGGGAACGCCGGGGAAGCGCGACTTGAGGTCTGCCACCACCCGCCCGATGTCCTCGGCGTGGGCGGCCCCGAGGCGAAACTCGTCCCCCATGCCGCGCGACTGATCCGACGGCGCATCCAACACGGCGACGGCGATGCCGGTCCCCGTGAACAGCCGTCGGGACCGCACGAGGAAGTTGCCACTATCGAGCAGCGTGCGGGCGGATTCGCGCTCGAGATCGACGTTGCCAGTGCCGCCGGGGAAGAGCAGCGCCACGGCCTGCGTCTTGCCTGCGGGCGGAGATGACAGCAGGTAGGACTGCATGACGCCACCGCGCGTCGGCAGGATCACGATATCCTCCGCGCCTGCAGCGACGGTGACGGCGAGCAGCACGAACGCGGCAAGCGGGCGCAACATGCCCGGAATTGTAGGGCATCGGAGGTTATAATCCGCGCTCTTCCCGATTCCACGGACCCCTCATGCTGGCCAGGCTCGAGCAGAGTGCAGCCCAACTTTCAGCCGACGACCTGAAACGCACGAAGCACGCGCTCATGGTGTTGCCGAAAGCGACGTCGCTGGATGCCTTGAGCGGCGTGCCCTCGGTGGAGGCGCTCGCCGCGGCGCTTGCCCGGCGCGGGAAGAAATTCGCGGAACTCGCGCAGGCGCCCCTCGCCACCGACCTCCCGCACGGCACGCTCGCTTCCTGGGTCATGCTCGACCCGTCGCGGCCGGTGTTCCAGCGCCAGACCATTCTGCGCAAGGGCCTGCAGGCGCTGCTGGCCGAGAAGCCCGGCGAGATCGCGATCGCCGTATTCGGGCCGGCGGGTGTCCGCCGCCGGGCCGCGGAGCTCGCGGTCTACTCCGCATGGGTGAACGGCGCGCCGCTTCCCGAGAGGAAGAAAAAACCAGCGGGTGCATTGCGTGCGATCCGGCTGCACGGCTACGCCTCTGAAGATGCGTTCGCCGGTCAGCGCGCCGTCGCAGAGGGAAACTTCCTCGCCCGCGAGCTCACAGTGCTGCCGCCGAACGAGCTGACGCCGGGGAGCTATCGCAGGCGCGTTCGCGAACTCGCGCGGCAAAGAGGCTGGCGGCACGAGGAATACGACGTGAAGCGCTTGCGCAAAATGGGCGCGGGAGCATTCGTCGCCGTGGCGCAGGGCAGCGCGGAGGCGGACGCCGCAATCGTGCACCTTGCCTACCGGCACCCGCGGGCGCGGAAGTCGTTCGCCCTCGTCGGCAAGGGGATCTGCTTCGATACCGGCGGGCACAATCTCAAGCCCGCGCGCTCGATGCAGGGCATGTACAAGGACATGAACGGCTCGGCGGTGGCGCTCGGCATTCTTGCGGCGGCGGCGGCGCTGAAACTGCCCGCGCGGCTCGACTGCTGGATGGCGATCGCGCGCAACGATATCGGCCCGCGCGCCTACCTCCAGAGCGAGGTCGTGACGGCGCTGAACGGCACCACCATCGAGATCGTGCACACGGATGCCGAGGGGCGCATGGTGCTGGCAGACGCGCTGACGCTGGCCGCGCGCGCGAAGCCGGACCTCATGGTGGATTTCGCCACGCTGACCGGCAGCATGCACACCGCGGTCGGCGAGCGCTACAGCGGCGTGTTTGCGACCAGCGAGCGTCTGGCGCGGGCCGCGCTTCTCGCGGCGGATGGGAGCGGCGAGCGCGTGTGCGTATTCCCGCAGGACGAGGACTACGACGAGGATCTGGAAAGCGCCATCGCCGACGTGAAGCAGTGCACGATGGAGGGTGCCGCCGACCATATACTCGCCACGCGCTTTCTCAAGCGGTTCGTGGGCGACACGCCCTGGCTGCACATGGATCTCTCGGCGGCGAAATGCAAGGGCGGCCTCGGCGCCGTCGCCACCGACATCAACGGCTTCGGCGTCGCCTGGGGCGTCGAATTCCTGAAGGCGATGCTGCGCTGAGCGGCCCTCGATACCGGCCTTAGCCGCGCCCGCGGTTCTTGTCCCACACGTAGCGCACGAATCGCTGCCAGCGGTTCTGCGGCTGCGCGAGCTTGTTGTGTTGTTTGCCGGTCTGCTGATCGCGCTGGTGGCTCTTCTTCACCAGCTCGTGCAGCTCTCGCATCGAGATGCCGCCGGGGCCCTTCGACTTGTCCGGATCGGGTTTCTCAGCCATCGCCGCACGCGAATAATGAGGCCCCTATGATAAACTTGTCATTGAATTTAATCGAGTTTTTGCCGCGCACCCGGGTGGCGGGACTCGCAATGGCCAGGTACGACCCACGTTATGTCCGGCAACACTCTGGGCAAGCTCTTCTGCGTGACCTCCTTCGGGGAGAGCCACGGGCCTGCCATCGGCTGCGTGGTCGACGGTTGTCCGCCCGGTCTCGCGCTTTCGGAAGCAGACATCCAGCCCGAGCTCGACCGCCGCAAGCCTGGCACCTCGCGCCACGTGACGCAGCGGCGCGAGGAAGACACGGTGGAAATTCTCTCCGGCGTGTTCGAAGGCAGGACGACCGGCACGCCGATCGCGCTCCTCATCCGCAACGTCGATGCGCGGAGCCGGGATTACACCAAGATCAAGGACCTGTTCCGCCCGGGGCACGCGGACTACACGTACCTGCAGAAGTACGGCATTCGCGACTACCGGGGCGGCGGGCGGCAGTCGGCGCGCGAGACCGCGGTGCGGGTCGCGGCGGCGGCGATCGCGAAGAAGTGGCTGCGCGAGAAGTACGGGGTCGAGATCCGCGGCTGCATGGCGCAGCTCGGCCCGATCGAGATCCCGTTCAAGTCGTGGGACGCGGTCGGGACCAATCCGTTCTTCGCGCCCAATGCGGAGATCGTGCCGCAGCTCGAGGAGTTCATGGACCGGCTGCGCAAGTCCGGGGATTCGTGCGGCGCGCGCATCACCACGGTTGCCGCGGGCGTTCCCGTGGGCTGGGGCGAGCCGGTGTACGACAAGCTCGACGCCGATCTCGCCTACAACATGATGAGCATCAACGCGGTGAAAGGCGTCGAAATCGGCGCCGGCTTCCGCGCGGTCACGCAGAAGGGTACCGAGCACTCGGATGAGATGTCGCCGCAGGGATTTCTCTCGAACAACGCGGGCGGCGTCCTCGGCGGCATCTCCACCGGCCAGGACATCGTGGTGAACGTTGCCGTGAAGCCCACTTCCAGCATCCGGCTGCCTAGGCGGACCATCGACTCGGCCGGCAAGGCGGCGGTCATCGAGACCCACGGCCGCCACGACCCGTGCGTCGGCATCCGCGCGACGCCGATCTGCGAGGCGATGATGGCATTGACGCTGATCGACCACGCGCTGCGCCACCGTGCCCAGAACTCGGACGTCGCGTGCGCGACGCCGCGTGTCGCGGCGCAGGCACCGGCCGAGGTGATCGCGAAACTGCGCGCAGCCGCCGCCGTCGAGAACCCCGACCCCGACGAAGCGTAGCGGCGTGCAAGACCTGCCGTACCGGCGGCTCGCCGGCTTCTACTTTTTCTATTTCGCTTACCTCGGCGCGTTCGCGCCGTTCTTCAGCCTGTACCTTGACGGCGTCGGCATGTCCGCCGTGGAGATCGGCGTGCTGATGTCGCTGCCGCAATTGACGCGCATCGTCGCGCCGCAGCTATGGGGGTGGCTGGCCGACCGCGGCACTAGCCGTTTGCGCGTCGCGCGCCTGGCCGGCGTCGCCGGAACGATCGCGTGGCTCGGCGTCTTCGCCGGCGCGCACTTCGCATGGCTGTTCGTCGTCCTGCTCGCGATGACGTTTTTCTGGAGCGCCGCGCTGCCGCTCGTCGAGGCGACGACACTTTCCCACCTTGGCGACGAGACCGCGCGCTACGGGCGCGTTCGCGTCTGGGGGTCGCTGGGATTCATCGTGGCGGTGGTCGGCGTCGGCTACTCACTCGATTACTCGTCCACGAAGACGCTGCTGTGGATCGTTGTCGGCCTGATGGGCGGCATGCTTGGGTTCTGCTGGGCCGTGCCTGATGCCAGGGTCGCGCCGCATGCATCCGACGACCTGCCGATCGGCCATATCCTCAAGCGCCCCGAGGTGATCGCGTTGATCTCCGCGTGCGCCTTGATGTCCGCGGCTCACGGGCCCTATTACACGTTCTACACGATCCATCTCGTCGACCACGGCTACAGCAAGTCGCTTGCCGGCTGGCTGTGGGCGCTGGGCGTCATCTGCGAGATCGGCATCTTCATCTGGATGTCGCATCTCTATCGCGCTTTTTCCGCGCGCCAGATCCTGATTGCGAGCTTCGCGCTCGCCGTGGCGCGCTTCCTGATGATCGGCTGGCTCCCCGGGAGCCTCGCCGCGCTGCTCATCGCGCAGGTGCTTCACGCCGCGACCTTTGGCTCGTTTCACGCCGCGGCGATCGGTGTGGTGCACAAATTTTTCCGCGGCCGGCACCAGGCACGCGGCCAGGCGATCTACGGCAGCCTCGCGTACGGCGTGGGCGGCGCGGCGGGCGGCTTCGCCAGCGGGTATGCTTGGGCGGGTCTGGGCCCCGCGCTGACTTTCACGCTGGCATCGGCCTGCGCGCTCGCGGGTATGCTGCTGATCGCCTGGAAACTTAAGGCGGAAGCGCGTGACTAACTCTGTTCCGGTCCGGCTGACTGTGCAATAATCCATAATTTCCATGAGGTTACGTACGAAATGACCGTGGGAACCACAGCGCGAACGCTGTACGACAAATTGTGGGACAGCCACGTCGTGCACGTTGCAAAAGACGGCATGACGCTGCTCTACATTGACCGTCACCTGGTGCACGAAGTCACGAGCCCCCAGGCGTACGAAGGGTTGAAGCTCGCCGGCCGCAAGCCGTGGCGCGTGGATTCGATCGTCGCGACCGCCGACCACAACACGCCCACGCGCAACTGGGATAAGGGCATCGCGGGCATCGCGGACCCGGTGTCGCGGCTGCAGGTCGAGACGCTCGATCACAACATCAAGGAGTATGGAGCGCGGGTTTACTTTCCGTTCCTCGACAAGCAGCAGGGGATCGTTCACGTGATCGGGCCGGAGCAGGGCGCGACGCTTCCCGGCATGACGCTGGTGTGCGGGGATTCGCATACCAGCACGCACGGCGCGCTCGGATGCCTTGCTTTCGGCATTGGCACGAGCGAGGTCGAGCACGTGCTCGCGACGCAGTGCCTTGCGATGAAGAAGACGAAGAGCCTGAACATCGTGGTCGAGGGCACGCTCGGCCGCGGCATCACCGCGAAGGACGTGATTCTCGCGATCATCGGGAAGATCGGCTCGGGCGGGGGCACTGGCTATACCATTGAGTACACCGGAGCGGCGATCCGCGCGCTCTCGATGGAGGGCCGCATGACCCTGTGCAACATGTCGATCGAGGCGGGCGCCCGCGCCGGCATGGTCGCGGTGGACGACCAGACGATCGAGTACGTGAGGGGCCGGCCGCTCGCGCCCAAAGGAGCGATGTGGGACCGGGCCGAGGCGTACTGGCGGACGCTCGTCAGCGACACCGGGGCGAAGTTCGACAGGGTGGTGACGCTCGACGCGCGCAGCATCCAGCCCCAGGTCACGTGGGGCACCAATCCCCAGATGGTGACGACGATCGACGGCAAGGTGCCCGATCCCGCGCAGGAAAAGGACCCGGTGCAGCGGGAGTGGATTACGCGCGCGTTGAAGTACATGGACCTCAAGCCCAATACGCCGATCACGGAGATCCGGCCCGACAAGGTGTTCATCGGCGCCTGCACCAATTCGCGGATCGAGGATCTGCGCGTTGCGGCGCAGGTGGTGAAGGGCAGAAAAGTGGCGCCCGGCATCAAGCTCGCAATCGTAGTGCCGGGCTCCGGGCTGGTGAAGCGGCAGGCCGAGAAGGAGGGACTCGACCGCATCTTCACCGCGGCCGGGTTCGAATGGCGGGAGCCGGGCTGCTCGATGTGCCTCGGCATGAATGACGATCAGCTCTCGCCCGGCGAGCGCTGCGCCTCGACCTCGAACCGCAACTTCGAAGGGCGTCAGGGGCCCGGCGGCAGGACCCACCTCGTGAGCCCGGCGATGGCGGCCGCCGCGGCGATTGCGGGACATTTCGTCGACGTTCGCGCCTTCTGACCATGGAAAAATTCGTCCGCAGCGAAGGGTTGGTTGCGCCGATGGACCGCGCCAATGTCGACACCGACGCGATCATCCCCAAGCAGTACCTGAAGTCGATCAAGCGCACCGGCTACGGGCCGAACCTGTTCGACGCGTGGCGCTACCTCGACCACGGCGAGCCGGGGATGGACCACTCGAAGCGCCGGCTCAACCCGGATTTCGTGCTGAACCACCCGCGCTACCGCGGAGCGACGGTGCTCCTCGCGCGGGAAAATTTCGGCTGCGGCTCCTCGCGCGAGCACGCGCCCTGGGCGCTGCTGCAGTACGGCTTCCAGGCCGTGATCGCCCCGAGCTTCGCCGACATCTTCTACAGCAACAGCCTGAAGAACGGACTGCTGCTGATCCGGCTCGACCCCAAGACCGTGGACCGTCTGTTCAAGGAGGCCGACGCCGCCGCGGGCTATCGGCTCGCAGTGGATCTCGACGCCCAGACGGTGACGACGCCTCGCGGGGAGAGCTTCAGCTTCGAGATCGACCCGTTCGTCAAGCACTGTCTCCTGAATGGTCTCGACGAGATCGGGCTCACGCTCCGGCACGCGGACGAGATCAAGGCCTTCGAGACGCAGCACCGGGCCGAGCAGCCCTGGCTGTTTCAGTGATGAAGATAGCGGTACTGGCCGGAGACGGCATCGGGCCGGAGATTGTCGCGCAGGCAGTGCGGGTGCTGACGACGCTCGCGCGCGACGGGCTCAAGCTCGAACTCGAGGAAGCGCCGTTCGGTGGGGCGGGCGTGGACGCGCACGGCGATCCCCTGCCGGAGCCGACGCTCGAGCTGGCGCGCGCGGCCGACGCAGTGCTGTGCGGCGCGGTGGGCGGTCCGCAATACGATGCGCTGCCGCGGCCGCAGCGCCCGGAGCAGGGGATCCTGAGGCTGCGCAAAGCGCTCGGGCTCTTCGCCAATCTGCGGCCCGTGCTGCTGTTCCCGGAACTCACCGGCGCCTCGAGCCTGAAGGCCGAGGTGGTGTCGGGACTCGACATCCTGATCGTCCGGGAGCTGACCGGCGATATCTACTTCGGCGAGCCGCGCGGTCGGCGCGTGAACGCAGGCGGCGCGCGCGAAGGCTACGACACCATGCTCTACTCGGAGCCCGAGATACGCCGCATCGCCGAAGTCGGATTCGCGACCGCGATGAAGCGCAGCCGCCGCCTCACGTCGGTGGACAAGGAAAACGTGCTCGAGACGAGCCGGCTGTGGCGCGAGGTCGTGACCGATGTCGGCAAGAGGTATCCGGACGTTGCGCTCACGCACATGTACGTGGACAACGCCGCGATGCAGCTCGTGCGGGCGCCCCGCCATTTCGACGTGATCGTCACCGGCAACATGTTCGGCGACATCCTGTCGGACGAGGCGTCGATGCTGACCGGATCGATCGGTATGCTTCCCTCCGCGTCGCTCGACGCAAAGTCCAAGGGTCTCTACGAGCCGGTCCACGGCTCGGCGCCCGACATCGCCGGCCGCGACGTCGCGAATCCCCTCGCGACGATACTCTCCGCGGCGATGATGCTGCGCTTCACCTTCGGCGAGGAGGCGGCGGCCAGGCGCATCGAGAATGCGGTGAGAAAGGTCCTCGCCGCGGGCTACCGCACCGCGGACATCTTCGAGCCGGGAACGAGGAAGGTCGGCACGCGGGAAATGGGCGCAGCGGTCATCTCCGCGCTCTGAGCGGTTACCCATTGCCGCTCAAGTGCTTGATAGAATAGCGCCTGGGCGGATTCCAGGCGGTTGCAATGAAAAAAGTAGGCTTCATAGGCTGGCGCGGCATGGTGGGCTCCGTGCTGATGGAGCGCATGCGCGCCGAGCGCGACTTCGACCTGATCGAGCCGGTGTTCTTTTCGGCCTCCCAGGCAGGGGGCAGGGGCCCCGCGATCGGCAGGGACGTGCCGCCGGTGCGGGATGCGCGCGACCTGAAGAGCCTCGCATCGATGGACATCCTGCTCTCGTGCCAGGGCAGCGATTACACGGCCGAGATCTACCCGGCGCTGCGCGCTGCCGGCTGGAACGGCTACTGGATCGACGCGGCGAGGACACTGCGCATGCAGGACGACGCGGTCATCGTGCTCGATCCCGTGAACCTGCCGGTCATCCGCAACGCGCTGGCGAAGGGCATCCGGAATTACATCGGCGGCAATTGCACCGTGAGCTGCATGCTGATGGGCATGCACGGCCTCTTCGCGCACGATCTGGTCGAGTGGATGACGTGCGCGACCTACCAGGCCGCATCGGGCGGGGGCGCGCAGCACATGCGCGAGCTGCTCGTCCAGTTCGGCCTTCTCAACGAGGAGGTGAAGACGCTGCTGGCGGATCCCGCCTCGGCGATACTGGAGATCGACCGCAGAATCGCCGCCCGGCAGAACGACGGCACGCTGCCGATGGAGCATTTCGGCGGAGTGCCGCTCGCCGGCAACTTGATCCCGTGGATCGACCGGGACATGGGGAACGGCGTGTCGCTCGAGGAATGGAAGGGGGGCGCGGAGACCAACAAGATCCTCGGCCGGGGCGGGAGCTTCGGCACAGCGGCGATCCCGGTCGACAGCGTGTGCGTGCGCATCGGCGCGATGCGCTGCCACAGCCAGGCGCTGACGATCAAGCTCAAGCGGGACGTGCCGCTCGACGAGATCGCCCGCATGATCGCCACGGCCAACGAGTGGGTGCGGCTCGTGCCGAACGACCGCGCGAGCTCCCTGCGCGAGCTCACCCCGGCGGCGGTGACCGGCCGCATGCACATCGCGGTCGGACGGCTGCGCAAACTTTCGATGGGCGGCGAATACCTTGCCGCCTTCACCGTCGGCGACCAGCTCCTGTGGGGCGCCGCCGAGCCGCTGCGGCGCATGCTGCGCATCCTGCTCGAGAGCGGAATCGATCCGGCGCGCACCCGCGGCGGCATCGTGAAAGGCAAGGCCGCGATCGGCGCATGATGCCCGTGCGATTCCGGACTCCGGGGAGCGCGGGCCCGCGCCGAAATCGCGAGCCTGAGTGGGGAAGCCAGGTCCGATTGCGGACCTAGATCAATTCTGAGCTTGCATCGCTAACTGATTGATGTTAGTCTGTTTGTCCTAAAAAACCTGGGGGTGGCGTCGTGCGCAAAACCGACGTAAAAACTTGCCTGCTGGCGCTCCTCGTTGCGCTGCTGCCATCCGTTGCAGGCGCGGCCGGCTTGGGGCGCATCACCGTGTTGACCGCGATCGGCCAGCCTCTCGTGGCCGAAATTGAGCTGGTGGCGGTGACCCCGCAGGAAATGTCTTCGCTCAGCGCGCGTCTCTCGCAACCTGACGCCTATCGCCAGGCGAATCTCCAGTACAACGTGGCGCTGACCGGCGCGCGCGTGACCATCGAGAAGCGTCCCAACGGGCAACCCTACCTCAAGATCGCGACGACCCGGTCGGTCACCGAGCCGTTCATCGACCTGCTGGTCGAATTGACGTGGGCGGCGGGGCGCCTGTCGCGCGAGTACACCGCGCTGCTCGATCCGCCCGGGATTCCGCCGTCGCCGGTGGCACCGATGACTTCCGCCGCGCCCGCAGTGGCACCGGCACCCGTGTCCGCGCCCACTCCCGAACCGGCACCCGCGCCACAGCCGGCCGCAGCAGCCGAGCCGCCGGCTCCGGCCGCTCCGATTGCCGCTGCTCCGATTGCCGCAGCGCCCGCTCCCGCCGAGCCGGCCGCCGCCCCCGTTTCTGCTGCCGCCGAGCCTGCGAAGCCCGTGGTTGCGAGCCCGGTCCTCCCGGCCCCGGCCCCGACCCCGCTCGCCGCCGGCAACGAGTACGGGCCGATCGAGCGCGGCGAGACGCTCGGCAAGATCGCACAGAATGTGATGCCGGAGGGCGTGACGCTGGAGCAGATGCTGGTCGCGCTGTACCGCAGCAACCCCGATGCATTCATCCGCAATAACCTGAACCTGGTGCGCGCCGGGAAGATCCTGCGCGTACCCAACCGGGACGAAGTCGAAACCATGGTTGCGCGGGATGACGCGGTGACCGAGTACCGCACGCAAGTTGCCGATTGGAATGCCTACCGCCAGAAGCTGGCCGAGACCGCGGGTGCCGTTCCCGCCGAAAAGCGCGCCGCGGCAAGCGGCAAGATCACGCCCAAAGTGGAGGACAAGGCCGCGCCCGGCGAGGCCAAGGACGTCGTCAGGCTGTCGAAGGGCGAGCCGGCCGGCACCGTGGCGGGCAAGGGCAAGCCGCGCAGCACCGCCGAGCGCGTGCGCATGCTGGAGGAAGAAGCGGTCGCTCGCGAGCGGGCGCTCGCGGAAGCCAATTCACGCATCGCACAGCTCGAGAAGACCATCCAGGACATGAAGAAGCTGGCGGAGCTGAAGAGCCCGGGCATGGCGGCGGCCCAGCAGCAGGCCCAGAAGGCCGCCGCGCCGGCGGCGAAGCCTGCCGCACCAGAACCGGCGGCCAAGCCGGCCCCGCAGCCTGAACCCACGAAGCCGGAAGCCGTCGCGGCCGCTAAGCCGGCACCCGCAGCCGTGCCCGCGCCAAAGCCGGCGCCCGCTGCGCAGCCGAAGATGAAACCAGCTCCAATGCCTCCGCAGCCCGAGCCCGAGTTGATGGATGAAATCATGGCGGCTGCGAGCAATCCGCTGTACCTGGGCGCGGGCGGCGCGCTCGTACTCGGTGGCCTTGCGTTCTGGATGGTCCGCCGGCGCCGTGTGGGGGCCGGCCGGAGCGACAGTCCGCCGATTGCCCCTAAGCTGGGGATGGCGGCTGCCGCAGCGGCGGGGGCAGCCGCCCTGACAGGAGACACCGCCGCCGCAGACTCCGCAGCCCGGGAACCGGGGGGTGGTTCCGTCGACGACGTCGATCCCTTGCAGGAGGCGGAAGTCTATATTCAGTACGGGCGCGACGGCCAGGCCGAGGAGATATTGAAGGAGGCGCTGGCCCGCAATCCCAACCGCGAGGACGTGCAGCTGAAGCTCCTCGAGGTCTATGCCGGGCGCAAGGACAAGGACGCGTTCGGCAAGGTCGCCGCCGATCTCAACCGGCTGACCGGGGGCGCTGGGGCCAACTGGCTCAAGGCCGCCGCAATGGGCTACGGCCTCGATTCCGGTAACGCGCTGTATGAGGCCGGCAAAGGCGCGGAGACGGCCACCGTGATCGGAGGCGTCAGCGCTGCGACGGCCGACGTTGATCTCGATCTCGGCACCTCCGGCGCGCCTCGCATCTCCACCGATATCATGCTCGACGCCGGGGCCGTGGAAGCGGCGGCCGGCGTCGTGGACACAACCATCCAGGGTCCCGGAGCTGCAGCCGCCTTGGAGAAGGGGCCGCCCGCGGTGGCGATGCCCGACTTTACGCTGGAAGTGCCGCCAGCCGGCACCGTGGTGCAGACCGATGTCGCGCTCGAGCCCGCAGCGCCGGCGCGCGACAGCAACGTCATCGATTTCCACATCGAGTTGCCCAAGGCCGCGGAACCGGCGACCGTGGCATCCGCGCCCGCCGCTTCTTCCGGCGCGGACGCCGGGATCGACTTCAAGCTCGAAGGGCTGGATCTGGAACTTCAGAGCGAGCCGAAGACCCTGCCGTCGACCCCGAGCGCTGAGAAGGACGGTCAGTGGTACGACGTCCAGACCAAGTTCGATCTGGCCAAGGCGTACCAGGAGATGGGTGACCGGGACGGCGCGCGGGAGATCCTGCAGGAAGTCATCAAGGAAGGCGACGTGGAGCAGAAGGCGCAGGCGACGAAGCTGCTGGAAAGCCTGGGATAGCTCGACGGAGGGCGGATCGGACCGCGGCAGTGCAAGCTGTCGCGGTTTTTCTTTTTTGCGAGCAATGGGCAGGCGGACTGGGTGAGAATCGCGCTGGGAGTGGAGTACGACGGCAGCCGCTTCTGCGGTTGGCAGACGCAGCCGCAGGGCTGTGCGGTGCAGGACGCCCTGGAACGGGCGCTGGCCGGAGTCGCGGGAGAGCCGGTCAGCACGATCTGCGCCGGGCGCACCGACGCGGGCGTGCACGCGTTCGGACAAGTCGTGCATTTCGACGTCGCCGCGGAGCGCCCGGAAGCGGCCTGGGTGCGCGGCACGAACGCACTGCTGCCGGCGGGCTGCGCCGTCACCTGGGCGCGCGCGGTCGCACCGGACTTTCACGCGCGCTACTCGGCAACTTCACGCCGCTATCGCTACCTGCTCCTGAACCACCCGGTGCGGCCGGCGCTGGATGCGGGCCGGTTAGGCTGGTTCCATGCTCCGCTCGACACGGACCGCATGCAGCGCGCCGCCCGCCTGCTGATCGGGGAGCACGATTTCAGCGCCTTCCGCAGCGCCGAGTGCCAGGCACGCACGCCCGTGCGCACGCTGACGCGCCTCGACGTTGCGCGGCGCGGCGATCACGTGGTGTTCGAGCTGCGCGCGAACGCGTTCCTGCATCACATGGCGCGCAACATCGTGGGGTGCCTGGTCTACGTGGGAAAGGGCAAGTATCCGCCGGAGTGGTTGGGCGAGGTGCTCGCCGGGCGCGACCGGGCGCGCGCCGCGCCCACGATCGAGGCCGCGGGGCTGTATCTGGCGGGCGTCGAGTACGAGGCGCGCTGGGGATTGCCGGACGCGCCGCGACGCACGCTCTTCACGAATGACGCGTTACGAGCGACGAGTAACGAGTGACGGGAACATGGCGACGGCGGTCAAGATCTGCGGCATCACGCGCGTCGAGGATGGGCTCGCCGCCGCGCGCGCCGGCGCGTCCTACATCGGGCTCTTGTTTTACGCGCCGAGCCCACGCTACGTCACGCCGGCGCAGGCCCAAGTCATCATTCGATCGCTTCCCGCGCCCGTGACGCCCGTCGGCGTGTTCGTCGACCCGGCAGAGGCCGAGGTGCGCGCGATCCTGTCCGAAGCGCCGGTCCCGGTGCTCCAGTTCAGCGGCTCGGAGCGCCCCGAGTTCTGCCGCCGATTCGGGCGTCCCTACATCAAGGCGGTGCACATGAGGGCGGGGGTGGATTTGCTACAATACGCGCGGGATTATCACGACGCCCGGGCGCTGCTGCTCGACGCCTATGTCGAGGGCCTGCACGGGGGCAGCGGCGTGCCCTTCGACTGGAACCTGATTCCGCGCGGTGTGCCGCTGCCCGTGTTCCTGTCAGGGGGCCTCACCGTCGAGAACGTTGCCGAAGCGGTGCGCCGCGCGCGGCCGGATGCGGTGGACGTGTCGAGCGGCGTCGAATCCGCGAAAGGGGTCAAGGACGCGGCGAAAATCGCGGCGTTCATCAAAGGGGTGCGCGATGCGGATGGCTGACCTCCCCGATGCGCGCGGCCATTTCGGCCGGTACGGCGGCGTATTCGTCTCCGAGACGCTGATCCAGGCGCTCGACGAATTGAAGAACACCTACGCGCGTTACCGGCGCGATCCCGAGTTCCAGGCCGAATTCGCCTACGAGCTGAAGCATTACGTCGGCCGGCCGAGCCCCGTCTACCACGCGCGGCGCTGGTCGGAGCGCTTCGGCGGTGCCCAGGTCTATCTCAAGCGCGAGGATCTCAACCACACCGGCGCGCACAAGATCAACAACGTCATCGGCCAGGCGCTGCTCGCGCGCCGCATGGGCAAGCCGCGGGTGATCGCCGAAACCGGCGCCGGCATGCATGGCGTGGCGGCGGCCACCATTGCGGCCCGCTACGGACTCGAGTGCGTGGTCTACATGGGAACCGAGGACGTCAAGCGCCAGGTGCAGAACGTCTACCGGATGAAGCTCCTCGGTGCCAGCGTGGTGCCGGTGGAAAGCGGCTCGCGAACGCTGAAGGACGCGCTGAACGAGGCGATGCGCGACTGGGTGACGAACGTCGATCGAACCTTCTACATCATCGGCACGGTCGCCGGGCCCCACCCCTATCCGATGATGGTGCGGGATTTCCAGACCGTCATCGGCCGCGAGGCGCGCGAGCAGATCCAGGAGCTCGCGGGTCGGCTTCCCGACGCGGTGCTCGCCTGCGTGGGCGGGGGATCGAACGCTATCGGTATCTTCCACCCGTTCATCCCCGACGAGAACGTCCGGCTGATCGGCGTGGAGGCGGCGGGCCACGGGCTGGAGAGTGGCAAGCACGCGGCAACTCTGTGCGCGGGACGGCCCGGGGTCCTGCACGGCAACCGCACCTATCTGCTGCAGGACGAGAACGGGCAGATCATCGAGACGCACTCGATATCGGCGGGCCTCGACTATCCCGGCGTCGGCCCCGAACACGCGTGGCTCAAGGAGAGCGGGCGCGCCGAATACGTGGCGATCACCGACGAGGAGGCCCTGCAGGCGTTTCACGATCTGTGCCGGCTGGAGGGCATCATCCCGGCGCTGGAATCCGCGCACGCGCTCGCCTACGCCGCGAAGATCGCCCCGCGCATGAGGAAGGATCAGATCCTGCTCGTCAATCTCTCCGGCCGCGGCGACAAGGACATGCACACGGTGGCGGAGAAATCGGGAATCAGGATCTGACCGTGTCACGCATTGCGACGACATTTGCTCGCCTGAAGGAGCAGGGCAAGAAAGCCTTGATCCCCTTCATCACCGCGGGCGACCCCGACCCCGGGCTCGCCGTGCCCCTGATGCACGCGCTGGCGAAGGCAGGCGCCGACGTGATCGAGCTCGGCGTGCCGTTCTCCGACCCCATGGCCGACGGCCCCGTGATCCAGCGTGCGAGCGAGCGGGCGCTGAAGCACGGAGTGTCGTTGCGGAACGTCCTCGACTTCGTCACCGAGTTCCGCAGGACGGACCGCCAGACGCCCGTGGTGATCTTCGGCTACGCCAACCCGATCGAGACGATGGGAGTGGAGCGCTTCGCCGACGCTGCCCGGACCGCGGACGCCGACGGCGTGCTGGTGGTCGACTATCCGCCGGAGGAGGCGGAGGATCTGGTGCGAGCGCTCGATGCGCGCGGTCTCGACACGATATTCCTGCTTTCGCCGACCACCGCCGACGAGCGGATCGAGCGCATCGCGAGACTCGGGCGCGGCTACCTCTATTACGTCTCGTTGCGCGGCGTGACCGGCGCCTCCCATATCGATGTCGCGGACGTCGCCGCGCGCGTGCGGCGGGTCCACGAGTTCACGCGGCTGCCGGTGGGTGTGGGCTTCGGCATCCGCGACCCGGGGAGCGCGCGAGCCGTCGGCGCGGTGGCCGACGCCGTCGTCATCGGCAGCGCGCTGATCCAGGAGATGGAGAAAGCGCCGCGCGACAAGGTCGTGGAGCGGGCCGGCGCGTTCCTCGTCCCGATCCGGGAAGCGCTCGACAGCCTCGCGGCGGTCAAGGCATGAGCTGGCTCCAGAAGCTGCTGCCGCCCAAGATCAAGCGCGAGGCGGGCAGCCCGAGGAAGGTGGTCCCCGAGGGGCTGTGGAGCAAGTGCGAATCGTGCGAAGCCGTGCTCTACCGCTCCGACCTCGAGAAGAACCTCTACGTCTGCCCGAAGTGCTCCTACCACAACCGCATCTCGGCGCGGGAGCGGCTCGACAGCCTGCTCGACCGCGAGGGCCGCTACGAAGTGGGCGCGGAGGTGGCGCCGGTCGACAGCCTCAAGTTCAAGGACAGCCGGCGCTATAGCGAGCGCCTGGAGGAGGCGCGCGGCGAAACCTCGGAGGAGGAGGCGCTGGTGGTGATGCAGGGATCGATCAAGACGATCCCGGTGGTGGCGTCGGCCTTCGAGTTCGGCTTTCTCGGCGGCTCGATGGGGTCCGCCGTCGGCGAGCGCTTCGTGCGCGGCGTGCAAGTGTGTCTCGAGCAGCGGCTGCCCTACGTCTGCATCACCGCGAGCGGGGGCGCGCGCATGCAGGAAGGGCTGTTCTCGCTCATGCAGATGGCCAAGACCTGCGCCGCGCTGACCGAGCTCGCGCGCGAGCGGCTGCCGTTCGTCACCGTGCTGGCCGATCCCACCATGGGCGGAGTATCCGCGAGCTTCGCCATGATCGGAGACGTTGTGATCGCGGAGCCCGGGGCGCTCGTTGGCTTCGCAGGGCCGCGGGTCATCGAGCAAACAGTGCGCGAGACGCTCCCCGAGGGCTTCCAGCGCTCCGAGTTCCTGCTCAAGCACGGCGCGATCGACATGATCGTCGATCGCCGCGAGCTGCGCGACAAGCTGGCAGGCCTGTTCACGATACTGCTGAAATTGCCGCCGGCAGCATAGGCCACCGGGCCGCGACGCCGCGACCCTCGCCCTAAGCTGCGATTCCTGAGTCGAGAGTGGTGACTTCCGCCTCGCAGCCCAAGACGCTCGGCGAGTGGCTGGAGCACATCGAGCGGCAGCATCCGAAGGCGATCGCGCTCGGCCTCGAGCGGGTCGCCCGGGTGCGCGACGCGCTGGGACTTGCACCCGCGTTTCCGATCATCACCGTCGGTGGCACCAACGGCAAGGGCTCCGTGTGCGCGATGCTCGAGGCGATCCTGCATTGCGCCGGCTACCGCGTCGGCCGCTACACTTCGCCCCACCTCCTGCGCTACAACGAGCGCGTGCGCATCGCTCGTGCCGAGGCGAGCGACGCGGACCTTGCGCGCGGGTTTGCCGCGGTGGAGCACGCGCGGGGGGACGTGCCGCTCACCTATTTCGAGTACGGAACGCTCGCCGCCGTCTGGCTGTTTCTCGAACGGCGCGTCGATGTCGCCGTTCTGGAAGTCGGGCTCGGGGGGCGGCTCGACGCGGTAAATGCCTTTGACGCCGACTGTGCGGTCGTCACCACGGTCGATATCGACCACGTGGATTTCCTGGGCGGGGATCGCGAGGTGATCGGGCGCGAAAAGGCCGGCATTTTCCGGGCCGGACGGCCGGCGGTGTGCGCCGATTCCGCGCCGCCGGCGAATCTCCTGCGGCATGCATCGGAGATCGGCGCGCGCTTGCTTCGGATCGGCACCGATTTCGGCGCCACGCCGCAGGGCCGACAATGGCAGTACTGGGGGCCGGGCGGCAAGCGGGGCGCGCTGCCGCACCCGGTGCTGCGCGGAGCCTGCCAGCTCGAGAATGCGGCTGCGGCAATTACCGCCCTCGAAGCCCTGCGCGAGCGCCTTCCCGTGGCCGTCAATGACATCCGCGCGGGTCTGCTGCAGGCCGACAACCCCGGACGCTTCCAGGTGCTGCCGGGCCGCCCGGCGGTAATCCTCGACGTCGCGCACAACCCGCAGGCGGCGCGCGCGCTCGTCGCGAGCCTGTCGGCGATGGGCGGGGGCGGGCGCGTGCTCGCCGTGCTTGCCATGCTAAAGGACAAGGACATCGCCGGCGTCATCGCCGCGCTGCGGCCGCGCGTCGCCCACTGGTTCATCGCCGGGCTGGAGGGTCCGCGGGGTGCCGGCGTTGAGCAGTTGGCGAGCGCACTTGCGGCGAGCGGCGCCACCGCCGTGACGCAGTGCGGCGATGTCGCCGCGGCCTATACGCAAGCCTGTGATATAGCGGCGGAAAATGATAGAATTGTGGTGTTCGGATCGTTTCATACCGTGGCCGCGGTGATGGAGCTTCGAGAGCACCAGAAGGCGTCCCCGGCCAGGCATGGGAACCGAGGCAATCAGGGGTCTCAGAACTGATGAAAACGGCCGGGTGGCAGCGGTAGATGGCGCGAGCGATCAGCGACGAGGAACTCCAGCTCAAGCGCCGCGCGCGGCGCCGCCTGATTGGCGCGGTCGTGCTGGTGACCGCTATCGTCGTGGTGCTGCCCATGGTGCTCGATACCGAGCCGCGGTCGGTCAGCCAGAACATCACCATCCGGATTCCAGCCCCCGATTCGGAACCCTTTGCTCCAAAGGCTGCTCCGGCTTCCGCGCCCAAGGCGCCGGAGAGCAAGTCGGGAGCGCCGAAGTCGAACGACAAGACGAGCGCGGCGCCGGCGGCATCCGACGCGCCCAAGCCGGAGGTGCAGCCGGAGACGGCGCCGCCGGCCAAGGCCGCGAAGCCCAAGGCGCAGGCCCGGACTGCCGCGAAAGCCGCCAAGCCCGCGGGCGGACAGTTCGTGATCCAGGTCATCGCTCTCGCCGACGCGGAAAAGGCGCAGCGGCTGCAGGGGCAGATTGCCGCCGCCGGCATCAAGTCCTATACCGAGGTCGTCAAGACAGCTAAAGGGGACGTCACACGGGTGCGGGCGGGACCATTCGCCACGCGCGAGGCCGCGGAGAAGGCGCGCGAGCAGCTGAAGTCGCTCGGCATGAACGGCAACGTCACGACGAGGTGAGCATGACGGTCATTGACATCATCGTTCTCGCCATCCTCGGCATTTCGACCGTGCTCGGCGTGTTCCGGGGCCTGGTGCGCGAGGTGCTCGCGCTGGTCGCCTGGGTGGCGGGATTCCTGCTCGCGAACCTGCTCGCGCCGGAGGCCGCAAGGCTCCTGCCGAAGGCCATGGCAAGCGAGGAGATCCGGCTGCTGGTGAGCTACGTGGTCGTGTTCATCGTAGTGCTGATCGGGCTCTCCGTGCTGGCGATACTGGCCTCCAAGCTCGTGAAAATCGTGGGCCTCGGCGCCGCCGACCGCGCGGTGGGCGGAGTGTTCGGTCTCGTGCGGGGACTGCTGATCGTGATGATCCTGGTGATGCTCGCGGGGCTTACCGCGCTGCCGCGCCAGTCGATGTGGCGCGAGGCCGCGCTGCGCGGTCCGCTGGAGGCCAGCGCCGGGTACGTGAGGGGCTGGCTGCCGTCGGATCTGGCGAAACGTATCAATTACTAACGAACCCGGGAGGCTGCGAGGAAACGCGATGTGCGGGATCGTCGGAGTCGTCGCGAAGAATCCGGTCAACCAGCTGCTCTATGACGGGCTGCTGGTGCTGCAGCATCGCGGCCAGGACGCGGCCGGCATCGTCACGGCCGAAGGCCCGACCTTCCACATGCACAAGGGGCCGGGGATGGTGCGCGACGTATTCCGGACGCGCAATATGCGCATGCTCGCGGGCTTTTCCGGCATCGCGCACACCCGCTACCCGACGGCCGGATCCGCGTGGTCGGGGGCGGAGTCGCAGCCGTTCTACGTGAACTCCCCCTTCGGCATCGTGCTCGGCCACAACGGCAACCTCACCAACGCCGAGCAGCTGAAGAACGATCTCTTCCGCCAGGACCTGCGGCACGTCAATACCAACTCGGACTCTGAGGTGCTGCTCAACGTGCTGGCGCATGAGCTGCAGGAGAACGCGACCAACTACAAGCTCGATCCCGCGACGATCTTCGCCGCGGTATCGGGCGTCTACCGCCGCTGCCGCGGCGCCTACGCCGTGGTGGCCATGATCGCGGGCTACGGGCTGCTCGCGTTCCGCGATGCCCACGGCATCCGGCCGCTGGTGTTCGGGCGGTCGGAAAGCCCGCAGGGCACCGAGTACATGGTCGCCTCCGAAAGCGTGGCGCTCGACTCGCTCGGCTTCGAGGTTGTGCGCGACGTCGCGCCGGGGGAGGCGATCTTCATCGACCCGGACGGCCATTTCCACAGCCGCCAGTGCGCCGCCGAGGTCTCGCTCAATCCCTGCATTTTCGAGTTCGTGTACCTCGCGCGGCCCGACTCGGTGATCGACGGCATCTCGGTCTACGAGACGCGGCTGCGGATGGGCGAGAGCCTCGCGGAGAAGATCAACCGTCACTACCGGCATATCGACATCGACGTCGTGATCCCGATACCGGACTCGAGCCGGCCCTCCGCCATGGAGCTCTCGAAGCGGTTGAACCTCCCGTACCGGGAGGGCTTCATCAAGAACCGCTACATCGGCCGCACCTTCATCATGCCGGGCCAGTCGATCCGCCAGCGGTCGGTGCGGCAGAAGTTGAACGCCATCGCGATGGAGTTCCGCGGCAAGAACGTGCTGCTGGTGGACGACTCCATCGTGCGCGGCAACACCAGCCGGGAGATCGTGCAGATGGCGCGCGAAGCGGGCGCGCGCAAGGTGTTCTTCGCCTCCGCCGCGCCGCCGGTGCGATTCCCCAACGTCTACGGCATCGACATGCCCACGCGCGAGGAGCTGATCGCCTGCGGCCGCAGCGAGGCCGAGATCGCCCGCGAGATCGGCTGCGACGAGCTGATCTACCAGGACCTTGAGGCGCTGCGCGACGACGTTCGTAGCGTAAATCCCAAGGTCACCAACTTCGAGGACTCGTGCTTCTCCGGCGTTTACGTCACCGGCGACGTGACGCGCGAGTATCTCGACGGCGTGGAGGCCCAGCGGCGCGACGGCGCGAAGATGGCGGATATGGAGGCGGCGAGCGCGCAGCTCGACTTGGGGCTCGAGCTCGTCGAGTGAATCTTGACAACCCCCCGATGACGGAGTAATTTCCCGTTCGCGCCGATTTGAAGTTCAGCTTGCGGGCGCGTTAGAAATGCAGCTAAAGCGACGGCGAAACCCGGTCGGCGCGAGCTGTCCGGGTTTTTTATTTGATGGAGCAGGATCATGAAGAACGGCTTTACCACGACCATACTGCATTCCGATCTGGAAGCGCCGATCGAGCATCATTCGGTGCACAAGCCGATGCACGTCGCGGTGGCGTTCGGCTATCCCGATGCGCGCGATCTCGCAAAGGTATTCAAGGGCGAGCTCGCGGGCTACGCCTACGGGCGCCAGGGCAACCCGACGACGGCGGCGCTGGAGTCGAAGGTGAGCAAGATGGAGGACGGCATCGCCAGCGCGTGCTTTTCCACGGGCATGGCCGCGATTGCCGCGACGTTCACTGCGCTCCTGCGCGCCGGCGATCACGTCGTGTCGAGCTCGTTTCTGTTCGGCAACACCAACAGCCTGTTCGGAACGTTCAATACCCAGGGCTTCGACATTGGGTTCGTCGACGCGACCCGCGTGGACGAAGTGGCGCGGGCGATCCGCCCCAACACGCGCCTGGTGTTCGTGGAAACCATCGCCAACCCGCGCACCCAGGTCGCGGACCTCGCGCGCATCGGCGAGCTCTGCGCGCAGCGGGGGCTGCTCTACGTGGTGGACAACACGATGACGTCTCCTTACCTCTACCGGCCCAAGCGGCATCACGCCGGCCTCGTCATCAATTCGCTCACCAAGTACATCGGAGGCCACGGCAACGCGCTCGGCGGCGCGGTGACCGATACCGGCCTCTACGACTGGACGCGGTTTCCGAACATCCACGACAGCTACAAGAACCAGAAGCCCGCCCTGTGGGGCATCCAGCAGATCCGCAAGAAGGGCCTGCGCGACGTGGGCGGGACGCTGGCGGCCGAGGCCGCGCACCGACTTGCGACCGGAGCGGAGACGCTGGCATTGCGGATGGAGCGGTCCGCCGGCAACGCGCTGCAGCTTGCGCGCTTCCTGGCCGGACATCCCAAGGTCAGGAAGGTCTATTACCCGGGGCTCGAGGATCACCCCCAGCACCGGCTTGCCGGGGAGCTCTTCAGGAACTACGGCGCGCTGATGGCGATCGAGCTGGCGGACGGGCTCGATTGCTTCGACTTCCTCAATCGGCTGCAGCTGGTGATCTCATCCAGCCACCTCGGGGACAACCGGACGCTCGCGATCCCGATTGCCCACACCATCTACTGGGAGATGGGGCCGGCGCGCCGTGCCGAGATGGGCATCGCGGACTCCCTCATCCGGCTCTCGATCGGCATCGAGGACATCGACGATCTCCTCGCCGATTTCCGCCAGGCGCTGGATCAGAAATAGCCCTCTCCATCCGGGAGAGGGGAAGGGGTGAGGGATCGCCTCCTCTAGGACCTGCCGCCGACGCGTCCCGTGGACATCGCGGGCCAGTGCCCGCCGCCGTACGCACGCGCGACCCCGTTCGGGGTTGGGCCTTCCATGCGCGGCAGGAAGCCCGGGGCGCCAGCCGGCGTGCGGGGAATCATGCTGCTGGGGTGCGCGGGGGCAGGCATTTGTCCGCGACTCGCGGGCCCCGTGCTCGGCCACGGCGCGGCTCGCCCAGCTCCCTGTGGGATAGACGGACGCGCCTCGACACGCGCGATGGGTGCCGGAGCGGCCGGACGCGTTACCGGCGCGGCACGGGAGACTGACGGCGCGGGCCGCGGATCGGGAGAACGAGTTTGCGGGCGCTCGTTTCCTGCGCGACCCCACCCGGCCCAGCGCTCACCCGCTTGCGGCGCGGGACGCGCCGGAATGCTCGGAACGCGGCTCGGCGCCATGGACTGCGTGCGTGCCGGTGGCGCTGCGCTGCGCGTCTCGGGTGGGCGCTGCGCGGATTCATTGCGGAAAACGGGCCGCGAGCGGTCGTCGCCGCGCGCCGCCGGGTGCTGGCCGACGGGCTGTTGTGGCACCGCGTGGCGATACGGGACATTGCGTCGATGGACGGGGTCATGCTGCCACTTCACCGGGTGCGACACCGGCACAACCCGTGCGCGGAAGGGTGAGTTGACGACATTGATCACATTGACCTGGCGGTGATGCCAGTCGGCAGTGGCCGAAGAAGAATCCCCACGAGAACGCGATCGCGGGACCCCAGTACCAGCCCGGCGCGTATGCGGGCCACGCGTAGTATCCCGGCGGAGGTCCCCAGTAATACGGCGGATAGGCCGGCCACCACCACCCTCCGTAGACCACGGCCGGGTCGTAGTACGGCACGTAGACCACCTGCTGCTGGGCGGGCTCGATGAGGATATTTCCATCCTGGCGCGTGACCCGCATCTGCTCGTTCGACCGGAGATTCCCCACGCCCTCCGCCCTCTGCCGCAGGCCCTGTATCGAATCCATCACCTGCGTTTCCTGGGCGAGGAACGCCTCGCCCAACCGCTGGGTCCATTCCAGCTGCTCGTCCATCCGCTGCAGAATCTGCGGGAACGCCACCAGCGACTTGACGCTCGCGTCCCAATCCATGGACTCGACGGCGCGCACCGCATCCTGGCCCTTAAGTTGCGGATTAGCGCGCGACCAGCGCGCCGCCTGGACCACTTCGAGGGGATAGGTCGCTGCCATCAGGACCTGCGAGAGCAGGGAATCCGGATAGAGCGCAACGGGGGCGAGCATCTGGTCGAGCTCTTCCTGCGTGAAGGCGGGACGCTCGGGCGCAGCTGCCGCCGGAGCCGTCAGAGACACGGCGAGCAACCCGGCAACCAACGATCTGAGGAACGTATTCATGGCAGTGTCCTCCTGCTTATTTGAACGCAGGAGAGGCGCCGCCGTCCGTTACAAGATGTAAGACTTTGTAAACCGGGAGACGGAAATCGGGCGTTTGCCGCACCGCCCCGAGCCAGACGCGCCTAGAGCGGCTCGGCGCGGCAGCCGCTGCTGTCGCAGTGGAGGTAGCCGCCACGCTGGTACCAGTCGTTCAGCACCCAGCGCTCGCAGCGGTGGCCGTCCAACGTGTGCAGGTGACGCGCCGGGCGGTGAGTGTGGCCGTGGATCAGCCGCGGGTAGCCATGCTCGCGCAGGACCCGTTCGACCGTCGCCTGCGCCACGTCCATGATCTCCAAGCTCGTTCCCTGCTTGTGCTTCTCGCTCTCGGAGCGCATGTGGCGCATCTGCGCCCGGCGCAGAGCCAGCGGCAGGCATAGAAACAGGCGCTGGATGACGGGGTTGCGGGCCCAGGAACGGAACTTCTGGTACTTCACATCGTCCGTGCACAGCGTATCGCCGTGCATGATCAGCGTCTTCGTGCCGTGGAGGTCGATCAGGGTGGAGTCCGCGATCAGCTCGGCGCCGCAGCGCCGCGCGAACGCCTTTCCCAGCAGCACGTCGCGGTTGCCTTGCATGAGGCGCAGCTTGACGCCCCGGCCGGAGAGCCGCGACAGCGCATCGGCGACCGAAGCATTGAAGGGTTCGGCAAGATCGTCGTCGCCGACCCAGCAATCAAACAGGTCGCCGAGGATGAAGACCGTCTCCGCCCGCGCCGCCGTGCCGGCGGCGAATTCGAAGAACACCTGGTTGATGCGTGGCCGCTCGGGAGAAAGATGGAGGTCCGATACGAAGATGCTGTGCATTTACGGCATTGTCTCGGCACGCTCGATGATCACGTCCTGCACCGGCACGTCCTGGTGCATGCCCTTCGCCCCGGTCTTGACGCCCTTGATCCGGTCCACCACGTCGGTACCCTCCACCACACGCCCGAATACGCAGTAGCCCCAGCCCTGCGGGGTCGGCGCGGTGTGATCGAGGAAGGCGTTGTCGGCGACGTTGATGAAAAACTGGGCGGTCGCCGAGTGGGGGTCGGAGGTGCGCGCCATTGCGATCGTGTAGGCCGCGTTCTTGAGCTTGTTGTCGGCTTCGTTCCGGATCGGCGCGCGCGTCGGCTTCTGCTTCATGCCCGGCTCGAAGCCGCCGCCCTGGATCATGAAGCCGTTGATGACGCGGTGGAAGAGGGTGTTTCCGAAATGTCCGCTCCTCGCGTACTCGAGAAAATTGGCGACGGTCGCGGGCGCGCGCTTCTCGTCGAGCTCGAGCGTGATGGTGCCGTGATTGGTGTGCAGTTTGATCATAATCGGATGATGACGGGTGGCTCAGGATGGTGGGTTACCGCTTTGCTGCCGGTTTTGCTGCGGCCTCGACGATGCGGGCGCTCTCGATGATAACGGGCTTCACCGGCACGTCGCGGTGCCCCCCGGGGCCCGTGCCGGTCGGGACTTTCACGATGCGGTTGACCACGTCCATGCCCTTCACCACCTTCCCGAACACGCAGTAGCCGTAGCCCTCCTGGGTAGGGTAGCGGAAGTTGAGAGACTCGTTGTTCGCCACATTGATGAAGAATTGGGCAGTCGCCGAATGGGGATCGTTGGTGCGTGCCATCGCAATCGTCCCCACATCGTTTCTGAGTCCGTTGGACGCTTCGTTGCGCACCGGCTTGCGCGTGGGCTTCTCGCTGAAATCCGGGCCGTACCCGCCGCCCTGGACCATGAACCCGGGAATCACCCGGTGAAAGGCGGTTCCGTCGTAGTGGTGGTCCTTCACGTACTGCAGGAAATTGTCGACCGTGAGCGGCGCCTTGTCGGGATCGAGCTCGATCACCACCGTGCCCATGCTGGTCTTCAGCTCGACCTGCGGGTTGGCGGCACCCGCGGCAAACGCAGCGAGCAGTGCCGCCGCGAAAACGAGAGCACGAGTCACGGGTTCAGGCCGCGCCTTCTTGCAGGATGCGCCAGACGCCGTCTTCGCGGATCCAGTACTGGCGCTTGCGCATCTGGTGGACGAGATTGCTGCTCGCGTAATCCTGGTCGAACGTCACCACGGCGAGGTCGTCCCGTCCCGGGTAAAGGAAAATGCTGATCCCCTCGAGCTTGACCCGGATCCAGGTTTTCCCGGCGTTGACCTTGTGCTTTTGCGCGGACCATCGCGCGAGGTCTTTCCGGCCGGTGGTGAAGCCCGCGGCGTAGTGCGCGAGGTAGCCGTCCACCTCGCGGTTCTCCCAGTCGCGGCGCCAGCTCTCGACCCGCTGCGCAAGCTCCTTGCGCAGGGCCAGGCCGGCGCCGGGGGTGACCCAGTCGACGCCGTTGGCAATGATCACCGGTGTCAGCCCGATCTGTATCTCGCCGGCGAGCGTCGTGAAGTCCTCGTTGGTGAGCGCGATGCAGCCATTGCTGGCAAGCGGCGGCCGGCTGTAGGTGTCGAACGGCACGCCGTGCAGCCAGATGCCGTGGCCGTTGCGTCCCTCGCGCCGGTCCAACTCGTTGGGATAGTTGATCGGCAGCGCGCCGACGCCGTACTGCTCGGCGAGCTTGCCGTAGGTGCGGTTCAGCTTGTCTCGCGACAGGCGGCCCGTCACGTGGTAGACCCCGAGCGGCGTCTTGTTGTCGCCCTGACGCACCTTGTCGATCCCGTTCTTGCCGATGCTGACATAGTAGTCGGTGACGTAGCGCGCCTCGCCGTCGCGGTTCTCGAACACGTAGAGCGTGGACCGGGCCGTGTCCACGACGAGGACGTTGCGCTGCCCGGGCTCGAGTTGCAGCACGCTGCGCGGCACCAGATTGACCGGCCGTTGGCTCTGGATGCGCGCGAGCCGCGCGCGCGCCTCGGCGCGCAGCTCTTCCAGCCGGTCCATGGGCGCTCCCGCGGCATTGCCGACGGTGGTGAGCGGCTGAGCGCGGGCGAGCAGGAGATCGCCCTTGATGAGATGCGCCAGCCGGAAATTCGGATAGTCCCGGATCGCCTTGTCGATCTCCGAGGCGGCGGCGTCGAGCCGGCGGTTGCCGACCTCGTGCAGGGTCCTTGAGAGCTGCGCCTCGGGCCCGGCGGTCGGCTGCACGTTGAGCGAAGGAGCCGGGAGCGCGGTTGCCGCGGAGACGGCTTCCCCCGAGCGTCCGTTCATGACGAACGCGAAGGCGCAGACCGCCGCGAGCAGCAGGGTCGCGGACGCGTAGCGCAGCGCGCGCGAGCCGAGCAGCCTCTGTGGCGTCAGCTGCCGACGCGTTCCTGTTGGATCAGCCACTTTTCTCCCGACCGTACCATCACCAGCGTCTTGGTGCTGGAAACGCTTAGGGCATCCGACCGATAGTGCTGGCGGAACGTCACCGTCACGCGGCCGCTCTCGCTGAACACGACCTTGGGCGATTCGACGTCCACCTGGATCTTGCGCGGCTTGGCGATGCGCGCCTTGCGCTGGGCCTCCCAATCGCCGCGGGATTCGCCGTTGGGTGTCTTGAAGTCCGAGGCGTAATGCGCGAAGTAGCCCGGGACATCGTTCTCCGACCAGGCCTTTGCCCACTGGTTGACGGCGCTCAGCACCTCGTCCGGATTGGCCGACGGCTTGGCAACCGGCTTGGGCGGCGCGGACTTCGCCGCCGCGGGCTTGGCGGCTGGTGCGGGCGCCTTGGCCTGCGGCGGCGCGGCCGGTGCCGCGGGTTTCTGAGCGGGCGCCGCGACCGCGAGCTTGACGGATTCCGGCCGGGCCGCGGCGGGCTTCGCTGCCGGGGCACTCGCGGGGAAGAGCTCCTTGATCAGGTTGAGCTTGGTCTGCAGGGGAGCGTTGCCCTTCTCGAGCTGCAGCGCCTTGTCGTAGGCCTGGCTCGCCATCTTGGCGTAGATGTCGCCGAGATTCTCGTGCGCGGTGGCGTAGCTTGGATGCGTGCGGATCGCCATCTCGAGCGCGACGCGCGCCTGCTCGTACTGGCCGCGCGACGCGTAGAGCACCGCCAGATTGTTGTACGGCTCCGGCAGCTCCGGGTACTCCTGCGTCAGCTCCGTGAACACCTTGATTGCGTCATCCGGCTTGCGTTGCTCGGCGAGAATGAGACCCTTGAGAAAGCGCCCCCGCGCGTCCTTGGGATTGGCCTTGAGATGCGTGTCGACCCGCTCGAGCGCGCGGTCGAACTGGCCCTGCTTGAACAGCTGATTGGCTTCCTTCAGCGCATCGCCTTGCGCCGCCGCCGGAACGGTGGCGAGCAGCGCGGCGGTGATGCCTCCAACAAGCGCAACCGAGCGCAGGGCGGGGAGGAGCATCGTGCTATACTTTCCCGAGAATTTCAGTGGGTTAGCAATAGAATCCTAGAAATTTTACCAAGAACCCCGGGCAAATAAAACTGCGCAATTTCACGTTTCCGCCGCCATCCATGTGCCGTCGCGGCGGGTGACCTCCGGTGCGGGGGAGGGCGGCCGGACGGCAGCCCGGGCGCGCGACGGGCTACGCCATGCTGAGAATCTACAACTCCCTGGCTCGCGAAAAGCAGGAGTTCGTCCCGCTGGTTGCCGGCCGCGTCCGCATGTATGTCTGCGGCATGACGGTCTACGACTACTGCCACCTCGGCCATGCGCGGGTCATGCTGGTGTTCGACATCGTGCGCCGCTGGCTGCGCGCGCTCGGATTCCAGGTGACCTACGTGCGCAACATCACCGACATCGACGACAAGATCATCAAGCGCGCGCAGGAGAACCATGAGCCGATCGAGGCGCTGACCGCGCGCTTCATCGCGGCGATGAACGAGGACAACGCGGCGCTCGGGATCGAAAAGCCCGATTTCGAGCCGCGCGCAACCGAGCATGTCGCGGGCATGCTGAAGATGATCGAGACGCTCGAGCACCGCGGCCTCGCCTATCGCGCGCCGGGCGGCGACGTCAATTTCGCGGTGCGCAAGTTTCCGGATTACGGGAAGCTCTCGGGCAAGTCGCTGGACGACCTGCGCGCCGGCGAGCGCGTGGACGTGCTGCCCGGCAAGCAGGATCCCCTCGACTTCGTGCTGTGGAAGACGGCGAAGGAGGGCGAGCCGTTCTGGGAATCCGCGTGGGGGAAGGGCCGCCCCGGCTGGCACATCGAGTGCTCGGTCATGTCGAGCACGCTGCTCGGGAAACCATTTCGACATCCACGGCGGCGGGCAGGACCTGCAGTTCCCGCACCACGAGAACGAGATCGCGCAGTCCGAGGGCGCAAACCAGGAGCGATTCGTCAACTACTGGATGCACAACGGCTTCGTGCGCGTGGACAACGAGAAGATGTCGAAGTCGCTCGGCAACTTCTTCACGGTGCGCGAGGTGCTCGCGCGCTACGACGCCGAGGTCGTGCGCTTCTTCATCGTCCGCGCGCACTACCGCAGCCCGCTCAACTACTCGGACCAGCACCTCGAGGACGCGAAACACGCGCTGACGCGTCTCTACACCGCACTGAAGGGCCTCGACGTCGCGGCGGGCCCCGTCGACTGGAGCGATGAGCACGCCAAGCGCTTCCGCGACGCGATGAACGACGACTTCAACACGCCGGAGGCGGTCGCGGAGCTGTTCGACCTCGCGAACGAGCTGAACAAGAGCCACTCGGCGCGGGACGCAGTGCTCCTGAAGTCCCTGGCCGGCATTCTTGGACTGCTCCAGCGCAAGCCGGAGCAGTTCCTGCAGGCGTTGCCGGCGGGCGAGGGCTTGACGCCTCAGCGCATCGAGGCGCTCATTGCCGATCGTGCCGCCGCGCGCAAGGCCCGTAATTTTGCCGAGGCTGACCGGATTCGCAAGGAACTGCTCGAATCGGGGGTCACGCTGGAGGACACGGCAAAGGGCACGATCTGGCGGCGGAGTTGAATGCTTGCCCTGCAAAGCGCCTTCGGCTTTCTCGCGATCATCGCGATCGCGTGGCTGCTGTCGGAGGAGCGCCGCGCGCTTCCGTGGCGCATTGTGGTCTCCGGCGCATTGCTGCAGATCGTGCTGGCGGCGGCGCTCCTCAAGCTGCCGGTCTTCAGGGATCTTTTCCTTGCCCTGAATGACCTCCTGTCCGCGCTGGAGCGGGCGACGCAGGAGGGGACGCGCTTCGTGTTCGGTTTTCTCGGAGGGGGGCCGCAGCCGTTCGCGGAGCAACCCGGAACATCGAGCTTCGTTCTCGCGTTTCGCGCGCTGCCGCTGATTCTCGTCGTGAGCGCCCTGTCGGCGCTGCTTTTCCACTGGCGGGTGCTGCCCGCTGTCGTGCGCGCGTTCGCCGCCGTGCTGGAGAAGGCGATGGGCGTGGGCGGCGCGGTCGGGCTCTCCACGGCCGCCAACATCTTTGTCGGCATGGTGGAAGCGCCGCTCGTCGTGCGGCCCTACCTCAAGGAGATGAGCCGCGGAGAGCTCTTCATCGTCATGACCGCGGGCATGGCCGGCATCGCCGGGACGGTGATGGCGCTCTATGCGGCGATTCTCGGCCCGGTGATTCCGGACGCCATGGGGCACATCCTGTCGGCGTCGATCATCAGCGCGCCGGCGGCGATCCTGATCGCGGCGGTGATGGTGCCGCCGCGCGGCGCGCCGACCTCGGGGCAGCTCGTCCCGCCGCAGCTCGCGCGGAGCAGCATGGACGCCGTGACGCGCGGCACGCTCGACGGGCTGCAGCTTCTGCTCGCCATCGTGGCGATGCTGATCGTGCTGATCGCGCTGGTCACCCTCGTGAACCTCGCTCTCGGCCTGCTGCCGCACTGGGGCGGAGCGCAGGTCACGCTGCAGCGGATGCTGGGCTACGCGATGGCGCCGCTGGTGTGGCTCGCCGGCGTGCCTGCCTCCGAGGCGGTGACGGCAGGGGCGCTCATGGGAACGAAGACCGTGCTGAACGAGTTCATCGCTTACGTGGACCTCGCGCAGCTTCCGGCCGATGCGCTCGGGGCGAGAAGCCGGCTCATCATGACCTACAGTCTGTGCGGCTTCGCCAATTTCGGCAGCCTTGGCATCCTGATCGGCGGCATGGCGTCCATGGTGCCGGAGCGGCGCGATGAGATCGTCGCGCTCGGGCTGCGCTCCATCGTGGCCGGCACGCTCGCGACGTTGATGACGGGCGCGGTGGTTGGCATGCTTGCTTGAGTAACGAGTAATGCGAGGAGATTGCGGCGGCGCGCCACCTTGCCGCTTACCTATCACCCGGTTTCGGAATATCATGCCGGCCAAAGCTGTTCTCAGGTCGTTCAAATCCTAGGAGGAGGGGAACCCATGAGCACGACAGTCAATGCGGGGGCGCGCCTGGACCGGCTGCCCGTCAGTCCGTTCCACTACCGCATCTTCTGGCTGGTCGGCGCCGGCATGTTCTTCGACGGCTACGACCTGTACGTCGCGAGCAGCGTGCTCGCGGCGACGATCCAGACCAAGTTCTCGACGCTGCCGCAGAACCTGCAATTCATCTCGCTCACTTTCGTCGGCATGACGCTCGGTGCGCTCATCACGGGCTTTCTCGGCGACCGCTACGGCAGGCGCTTCACCTATCAGGTGAACCTGCTGATCTTCGGGCTCGCTTCGCTCGCCGCGGCATTTGCCCAGGACATGGGCCAGCTCATCGCCTGCCGTTTCGTGCAGGGATTAGGCCTCGGCGCCGAGATCGTGGTCGGCTACTCGACGCTCACCGAGTTCGTTCCGCCGAGGACGCGCGGGCGCTGGCTTGCCTTCATGGCATTCCTCGTCGTGGCGGGGTTCCCGGTGACGGCAATCCTCGGCTATCTGATCATTCCGACCTTCGGCTGGCGGCCGATGTTCGTCGTCGCCGGCATCGGCGCGCTCATCGTGTGGTATCTGCGCAAGAACCTGCCGGAATCGCCGCGGTGGCTCGAATCGAAGGGCCGAACCGCGGAGGCCGAGGCGCTGATGCAGTCGATCGAGAAGGAGGTCGCCGCGGGAGCAACGCTGCCCGCGCCGTCCGCGCCGTCCGCCGCGCCACAGGTCAGCGCGATGGCGATGCTCAAGCCCCCGATCCTTCAGCGCATGATCGTCGGGAGCTGGGTGCTGATCACGATCAACACCCTGATCTTCGGCTTCGTGATCTTCCTGCCCCAGTTCTTCCTGCGCCAGGGGCTGACCATCAGCCAGTCGCTCGGATACACCGTGGTGCTCGCAGTCGCATCGCTGGTGGGCTGCGCGGTGGGAGCCTGGACGGCCGACGCGATCGGGCGGCGCTGGAGCATTATCGGCGCCTCGATCGTGACGATCGTCGCCGGCTGGATCTACGCGAGCTTCAGCGCGGCATCCGATCCCGCAATCGTCCTGAGCGTCGGCTTCGTGCTGATCGTCGCGATCTACGTCCAGACCGCGCTCCTGTTCGGGGTCTATACGCCGGAGCTCTTCCCGACCGAAATCCGGCTGCGCGCAAACGGAATCTGCAACACTCTGGGCCGCCTCGCGACGGTGGTCTCGCCTTTCATCGTAGGCGCGCTGATGACGAGCTACAAGCTGCCGGGCGTCATCAGCCTGATGATCGGCCTTCTGGTCGTCCAGATCATCGCAGTCTGGGTGTGGGGAATCGAGCCCGCGAAACGCTCCCTGGAGAGCGTCGAGGTCAAGCCCGCTCCGGCCTGAGCTTTCCTGGAATTCGAGGAGGATCCCCCCTTCCTGCCGCTCTGCCGAGGCGGGGATCGAAGTCTTTCCCTCCTGCCGGCGGCCCGGCATGGGCCAATATTCCCTGGGCGGCTCAGAGTGATGGAAGGGGATGAATGAGCAAGATTGCCGACGTCAAGACCCATCCGCTCTCGATTCCGCTCGCGCACACGCTGTGGACGGCGCACGAGGAGCTGAAGGACTCGAGCGCGATCCTGGTGGAGGTGCGCACCGAGGACGGGATTGCCGGCTGCGGCCTGATTCACGGCTCGCCGCAGAAGGCGATTTGCGAATGGGTGGCGCGGTTCGGAGAGTTGATCCGTGGAATGGAGGCTACCGCAAGCGTCGCGGTCTGGGAAAAGCTCTTCGCGCTCACTTCGCCCCGTCCCGGCGGCATGGGCGGGCGCGACGGGCTGCCGCCGCCGCTGCCGCGCTCGGCGCGCCCGCAGGTCATGGCGGCGATCGGGGGCATCGACATCGCGCTGTGGGACATCCGAGGCAAGAGCGCGGGCCTGCCGGTGTACCGCCTGCTCGGCGCGGAGAAGCGGCCGATCTTCACCTACGCCACGGGCGGCTACTACCGGCTGGGCGCGCCCGACAAGGTCTACGCGGACGAGCTGGCGAGCTTCGTGGCCGCGGGCTTTCGCGCCGTGAAGCTCAAGACCGGCGGCGGCACGGTCGCCGAGGAGGCGCGACGCGTGCGCGTGGTGCGCGAGGCCATCGGCCGGGATACCGCCCTGATGCTCGACATGAACGCCCCCTACGATCTGGATGACTGCATCGCATTCGCGCGCGCGGTCGAGCCGCTGGACATCTTCTGGCTGGAGGAGCCGCTGCACTGGTACCTCCAGCCGGCCGACTTCGTGAAGCTCGCCGGCGCCACCCGCATTCCGCTCGCGCACGGCGAGCGCGAGCTGACGCGCTTCACGGTGCGGGACTTTATCGCGTCCGGGGCGATCCGCTACGTGCAGTTCGACTCCACACGCGCTGCGGGCTTTACCGAGGCGCTGCGCGTCGCGCAGCTCGCCGAGCAGCACGGGGTCATGATCGCGCCGCACACCGTTCCCGAGCTACATGCGCACCTCGTCATGGCCTTTCCGCGCTGCGGATGGGGGGTGGAGTCGCACGGAGACGCCGCCCGCGATCCGGTCTCGGCCGGACTCTACCGCGAGCATGTCGAGGTGCGCGACAGTCACGTCCACCTCAACGACAAGCCGGGATTCGGCGTCGAGATCGACTGGGATTTCGTCCGGCGCCACCATGCGTGACGGTTCAGACTCCAGCGGGTTCCGTTTATCATAGTCGCTGCCGAGGACCCTGATCATGCTCATCAACTGCGCCGCTTACCAACACGGGAAGAAGCTCGGCGATATACGTCAGGACGAGATCCACAATTACCTGAGCCGGCCCGGCTGCTTCGTGTGGGTCGCGCTCAAGGAAGCCACGCCGGAGGAGCTTGCCGAGATGCAGAAGCAGTTCGGCCTGCACGAGCTGGCGGTCGAGGACGCAAGCCACGGACACCAGCGTCCCAAGCTCGAGGAGTATGGCGATTCGCTGTACGCCGTAGTGCACACGGTGGAGATGGCGGGCGATGAGCTCAAGGTCGGCGAGTTGAGCATCTTCGCGGGCAGGAACTATCTTCTCTCGGTGCGCAACCGCACCGAACAGGGGTTCACCAGCGTGCGCGCCCGCACCGAGCGCGAGCCGCACCTGCTCAAGCACGGTTCGGGGTTCGTTCTCTACGCGCTGATCGATACCGTGGTGGACCGTTATTTCCCGGTCGTGGAGGGCCTGGAGGACGAGCTCGAGCGGCTGGAGGAACGCATGTTCGCCGGCACGCCCTCGCGCGAGAACATCGAGTCGCTCTACGCGCTCAAACAGAAGCTGACCACCTTGAAGCACGCTGCCGGCCCCCTGCAGGAGACCACCGGCAAGCTCTATGGAGGGAGGGTACCCGAGATCTGCGCCGGCACGCAGGACTACTTCCGCGATGTCTACGACCACCTGTTGCGGATCAACCAGTCGATCGACAGCCTGCGCGACATGCTGACGACCGCGATCTCGGTGAACCTGTCGCTGATTCAGATACAGGAAAACGAGACCACCAAACGACTTGCGGCCTACGCGGCCCTGTTCGCGGTGCCGACCATGATCGCGGGCGTCTACGGCATGAACTTCGAGCACATGCCCGAGCTGAAGTGGGTTTGGGGCTACGCTTTTGCCCTGGCGCTGATGGTGATCTTCGACGGCTACCTGTTCTACCGCTTCCGCAAGGCGAAGTGGCTCTGATTTCGGCGATCAGCTTTCAGCTATCAGCTGACCGCGCGTGGCTTATTGCGCGAAGAATTCCCTGACCTTCTCCATCCAGGACTTGGACCGCGGATTGTGGCGTCCGGCGTCCTTCTGGTTGATGGCTTCGAGCTCGGCGAGCAGCTCCTTCTGGCGCGCGGTGAGGTTGACGGGCGTCTCGACCGCGACGTGGCAGATGAGATCGCCGTGGCTCGATGAGCGCACGCCCTTGATGCCCTTGCTGCGGAGTCGGAACATCTGCCCGGTCTGAGTGCCCGTCGGCACCTTGACTTTGGCGTAGCCGTCGAGCGTCGGGATCTCGATGTCGCCACCGAGCGCGGCGATGGTGAAGCTGATCGGCATCTCGCAGTGGAGATCGTTGTGGTCGCGCTTGAATACCGGGTGCGGCTTCAGGTGAATGACCACGTACAGGTCGCCCGGCGGGCCGCCGTTCATGCCCGCCTCGCCTTCGCCCGAGAGGCGAATGCGGTCGCCTTCGTCCACGCCGGCGGGGATCTTGACCGACAGCGTCTTGTGCTGCTTCACGCGCCCGGCGCCGCCGCAGGCCGCGCAGGGGCTCGACACGATCTTGCCGCTGCCGTGGCAGCGCGGGCAGGTCTGCTGGATCGAGAAGAAGCCCTGCTGCATGCGCACCTGGCCGTGGCCGTGGCAGGTCGAGCAGGTGGTGGGAGAGGTGCCGGGCTTGGCGCCGCTGCCGTGGCACGTCGCGCATTCCTCCATCGCCGGGATGCGGATGCGCGTCTCGGAACCGCGCGCGGCATCCTCGAGCGAGATCTCGAGGTTGTAGCGCAGGTCGGCGCCGCGGTAGACGCTGGAGCGCGTGCGGCCGCCGCCGAAGATGTCGCTGAAGATGTCGCCGAAGGCGTCGGCGAAGCTGCCGCCGAACCCCGCGCCGGCGCCGGCTGCCGCCGTCGGATCCACCCCGGCGTGGCCGAACTGGTCGTAGGCCGCCCGCTTCGAGCCGTCCGTCAGGATCTCGTAGGCTTCCTTCGCTTCCTTGAAGTGCTCCTCGGCCTTGGGATTGTCGGGATTGCGGTCGGGATGCCACTTCATGGCGAGCTTGCGGTACGCCTTCTTGATGTCCTCTTCGGAGGCGTCCCGGTTTACTCCAAGCACTTCATAGTAGTCGCGCTTCGCCATTTCGGATGCTCAGTCCCTTCCCACGCGAAACGGCCGAGTTGAACGGCGCCGCCTCAGCATCCGTTCGAACTCGGCCAGCCAAACCGGCGCGTCAGCGTCCGGGTTTGGCGTTATTTCTTGTCCTTGACCTCGGTGTACTCCGCGTCGACGACGTTGCCGTCTTCCTGCTTGGCCCCTTCCGCGGGCTTCTCGCCGCCCGCCTGCTGGGCCTGCTGTTTCGCCTGCTCTTCCTTGTAGATCCTGCTCGGCGAGCTTGTGCGCGGCCTGCGCGAGCGCCTGCGTCTTGGCCTCGATCGCCGCTTTGTCCTCGCTCTTCAGCGCTTCTTCCGCTTCCTTCAGCGCCGCCTCGATCTTCGCCTTCTCGTCGGCGCTCGACCTTGTCGCCGTGTTCCTTGAGCGACTTCTTCACCGCGTGCACCATGTGATCGCACTGGTTGCGCGCGTCCACCAGCTCGTGCGCCTTGCGGTCTTCCTCGGCGTTCTCCTCGGCGTCCTTCACCATGCGCTGGATTTCCTGCTCGGTGAGCCCGGAGCTCGCCTGGATCTTGATCTTGTTCTCCTTGCCGGTCGCCTTGTCCTTGGCGGAGACGTGCAGGATGCCGTTCGCGTCGATGTCGAACGTGACCTCGATCTGCGGCATGCCGCGCGGCGCCGGCGGAATGTCGGTCAGGTTGAACTGGCCGAGGCTCTTGTTGCCGCGCGCCATCTCGCGCTCGCCCTGCAGCACGTGGATCGTGACCGCGGTCTGGTTGTCTTCCGCGGTCGAGAACACCTGCTGCGCCTTGGTCGGGATGGTGGTGTTCTTCTGGATCAGCTTGGTCATCACGCTGCCGAGCGTCTCGATGCCGAGCGAGAGCGGCGTGACGTCGAGCAGCAGCACGTCCTTGACGTCGCCCTTCAACACGCCAGCCTGGATCGCCGCGCCGACCGCCACCGCCTCGTCGGGATTGACGTCTTTCCGCGGCTCGCGCCCGAAGAACTCCTTCACCCGCTCCTGCACCTTCGGCATGCGGGTCTGGCCGCCGACCAGGATCACGTCGGCGATGTCGCCCGCCTTGATGCCGGCGTCCTTGATCGCGATCCGGCACGGCTCGATGGTCTTCTCGATCAGTTCCTCGACCAGGCTCTCGAACTTCGCCCGCGTGATCTTGATCGCGAGGTGCTTGGGCCCCGACTGGTCGGCGGTGATGTAGGGCAGGTTGATCTCGGTCTGCGCGCTGGAGGAGAGCTCGATCTTGGCCTTCTCCGCGGCGTCCTTCAGCCGCTGCAGCGCGAGCATGTCCTTGCGCAGGTCGACGCCGGTGTCCTTCTTGAACTCGTCGCACAGGTACTCGATCAGGCGCTGGTCGAAGTCCTCGCCGCCGAGGAAGGTGTCGCCGTTGGTCGAGAGCACCTCGAACTGGTGCTCGCCCTCGACATTGGCGATCTCGATGATCGAGATGTCGAAGGTGCCGCCGCCGAGATCGTAGACCGCGATCTTGCGGTCCTTCTTCTCCTGCTTGTCGAGACCGAACGCAAGCGCCGCCGCGGTCGGCTCGTTGATGATGCGCTTGACGTCGAGGCCCGCGATGCGGCCGGCGTCCTTGGTCGCCTGGCGCTGCGAGTCGTTGAAATAGGCGGGCACGGTGATGACCGCCTCGGTGACCGTTTCGCCGAGGTAGTCCTCGGCGGTCTTCTTCATCTTGATCAGGACCTGCGCCGAGATCTCGGGCGGCGCCATTTTCTTGCCGCGCACTTCGACCCAGGCGTCCTTGTTGGGGGCCTCCGCGATCTTGAACGGCACCACCTTGATCGCCTTCTGCACTTCGCCTTCGGCGAAGCGCCGGCCGATCAGCCGCTTGACCGCGTAGAGCGTGTTCTTGGGATTGGTCACTGCCTGGCGCTTGGCCGGCGCGCCCGTGAGGATCTCGCCGTCCTCCATGTAGGCGACGATGGACGGCGTCGTGCGCGCGCCCTCCGAATTCTCGATTACCTTGGGCTGGCCGTTCTCCATCACGGCCACGCAAGAGTTGGTCGTTCCCAGGTCGATGCCGATGATCTTGCCCATGTTCTACCTCGTTAATTTCTCAACAAATTCGTCCTATTCCGGATATGGGGGTCAGCGCCCGGGATTCAATGGCGGAGCGCCGCCGCTGCGGGCCTTGGCGACCAGGACCAGCGCGGGACGGATCACCCGGTCGTGCAGCAGATAGCCCTTCTGCAGCACCTGGACGACGGTGTTGGGTTCCGCGTCTGCCTCCACCGCGCTGATCGCCTGGTGGCGGTGGGGATCGAATCTCTGCCCGACGGGATTGATCTCCGAGAGATTGAAGCGCTCGAAGACACCGGCGAGCTGCTTCAAGGTCAGCTCGGCGCCGCCCCTCATGCTCTCCACCGACGCGTTCTCGGCGGCGAGGGCGGCTTCGAGGCTGTCCTTGACCGCGAGCAGCTCCGAGGCGAAGGTTTCCAGGGCGAACTTGTGCGCGGCCGCGATCTCGCCGCGCGCGCGCTTGCGGATGTTGTCGGCCTCCGCCTTCGCCCGCAGCCACGCATCGTGGTGCTCCGCGGCGGTGAGCTCCGCCTTGTGCAGCCGCTCTTCCAGGCTCGGCGTCGCACGCTGCGCGGGCTCTGGCGCCGCAGGCTGCGTGCCCTCCGTAGCGGACTGGGATGCGGGAGCAGCGAGCTCCCCGGCCGGGGTCTGGTTATCGTGATTTCCGATTCCGGAGGTTTCCCGCATCGTTTTTCCTGCTTAGCGGGTTGAATTTTGGGCTCAATTACAGGAATTCAAGAGCCCGTTGCCGCAGTTAATGGTCTGTTTTATAGATGTTTTTCAAAACGGACCCCAAACCATAATCAAATTATGGGGTTACAGCGGTAATGAGACATCGCCATTCGCCGGGGCTACCTGACACAATCTTCGGGAAGGATACGCTGCCATGTTCAGCCGGACCCGCACGCCACGCCATTCCACCCGCGCAGCCGCGCACGGCGGCGCCGATGCATAAGCTGTTCCATTACTCATGGGCGGTGGGGCTGGCGATGATCGTCATCGTCGTCGTCGCGCTCTCGCTCTTCTACCGGCAACTCGTATTCGACTCCCTGGTCGAGGAAGAGACGCGCTCCAACGTGGCGCTGACCAAGGCGTTCGCGAACTCGGTTTGGCCGCGCCATTCCACCTTCATCCAGCAGGCCTACGCAGTGCCGGCGGGGGAGCTTGCATCGCGCAAGGAAATCGGGCTGCTCGACCGCGATTTGCGGGTCATGATGCACGGCCTGAGCATCGTGAAGGTCAAGATCTACGACGCGAAGGGCCTCACGGTGTTTTCTACGGACAGCCGCCAGATCGGCGAGGACAAGTCCGGTAACCCGGGTTTCCAGCGCGCACTCGGCGGGGAGCCCGCGAGCGATATCACCTATCGGGACCGGTTCGACGCGTGGGAAGGCGTGATCTCCGACCGCAACATTATCGCGACCTACGTGCCGGTTCGCGTTGCCGAGTCCGGACCCGTGGATGCGGTGCTGGAGGTCTACAGCGACGTCACCACGCTCGTCGACAAGATGGAGCGCGGCCAGTGGAAGATACTGGCTGGCGTGCTGGGCGGGCTGTCGGTCATTTACGCGCTGATACTCTGGATTCTGATGAGATATCGCCGGCTGCTGAAGCAGCAGGAAGCGGAGCGCCTGGCCCAGGAAGAACGCATACGCCACCAGGCCTACCACGACGACCTCACCGGGCTTCCGAACCGCGTTAGCTTCGCCGAGCAGCTGGAAGCGATGGTCCGGCGCTCTCGGCGCGCGGGCTGGAACTTCGCCGTCATGTTTCTCGACCTCGATCGATTCAAGGTGGTCAACGACAGCCTGGGCCACCACGCGGGGGACCAGCTGCTGCGCGTTGCCGCTACGCGCATCCAGCGCTGCGTGCGCGACAGCGACCTGCTGTTCCGGATGGGAGGCGACGAGTTCACGGTCCTGCTCGAGAACGTCCGCGGGCCGGAGCATACCGCGCACGTCGCCCAGCGCATCCTGGAGGCGTTCGCGGAACCGGTCCAGATCCAGGAGCACGAGATCCGGGTCACCGTCAGCATCGGCATGGCGTTGTTCCCGCGGGACGATCCCTCGGGCGACCGCCTGGTGAAGAGCGCGGACACCGCGATGTACCGCGCAAAAGAGCTCGGTCGGAACCGCTACGAATTCTTCACGGCGGAGATGAACCAGCGCGTGGAAAATCAGCTCGTGCTGGAAGCGGCGCTGCAGCGCGCGGTGAAGTCCGGGGAATTCCTGCTGCATTTCCAGCCCCGGGTGTCGGCGCTGCACCGGAAAGTCGTCGGTGTGGAGGCGCTCCTGCGCTGGCAGCATCCCGAGCGCGGCCTGGTGCCGCCGGGGGATTTCATTCCGCTGCTGGAGGAAACCAACCTGATCATCCCTGTGGGGGCCTGGGTGCTCGAGACGGCGTGCCGACAGGCTCGTGAATGGCGCGACGGCGGCCTGCCGCTGCGGATGTCGGTCAACATCTCGTCGCGCCAGTTCCGCAATGAAGCGCTGGTCGAGACGGTCGCCTCGGCGCTACGGTCGAGCGGGCTGCAGCCCGAGCTTCTCGAGCTGGAGCTGACCGAGAGCTTGCTGGTCGAGAACACCGAGAGCGCCATCGAGATGATGTCGCGCTTCAAGAAGCTGGGCGTAATGGTCTCCATCGATGACTTCGGTACCGGATATTCCTCGTTCGGCTATCTGAAGCAGTTTCCGATCGATTTCCTCAAGGTGGACCGGATATTCATCCGGGATCTGGCGAGAAATCCCAAGGATGCCGCGATCGTCCAGGCCATTGCGGCGCTTGCGCGCAGCCTGGGTATCGGTCTGATCGCGGAGGGAGTGGAGGAAGTCCACCAGGCCGAGTACCTGAGGACCTGCTACTGCACCGAGATGCAGGGGTGGCTTTTCGGCCGCGCGGTGCCGGCCGCCGAGCTCCCGAGGCTGGTGGCGCGGATTGCAGCCCCGGAGCCCGTCCAGCTGACGGCTTAGCCTGCCGGCGCCTGTGTTCCGAGCGCGATCCTAGCTTTTTGCGCCGAGGGACACGGCGCGCAGGCGGGACATCTCCAACGTCTCGTGCGTCGCGCTGTCGGTCCAGCCGCGCAGGTTGCCGGCCACGATCTCGGCGAGCGCCTTCACCCAGTCGTCGCGCTCGTTCAAGCACGGGATGTAGTGAAACTCGCGCCCGCCGGACTTGAGGAACTCGCTCTTGCCCTCGATCGCAATCTCCTCGAGCGTCTCCAGGCAGTCGCTCACGAAACCCGGGCAGATGACGTCCACCCGGCCCGTTCTGCGTTTTCCGAGTTCCGCGAGCGTGCCCGCGGTATAGGGCTTGAGCCACTCGGCGCGGCCGAAGCGCGACTGGAACGTGACTCGGTATTGGTCCTCGCGCAGGCCAAGCGCCTCCGCCAGCAACCGCCCGGTCGCCTGGCACTCGCAGTGGTACGGGTCGCCCCGGTCGAGAACCGCGCGCGGCACGCCGTGGAAACTCATCAGCAGAACGTCTGGCCGCCGGTGGATCCCCCAGTATTCGCGCACGCTCCGGGCGAGTGCCGCGATGTAGCCGGGGTGGTCGTGGAAGCCGCGCACCGTGCGCACCGCCGGCTGATTGCGAAACTCCTGCAGGCAGCGGAACGCGGCGTCGACGGCGGTGGCCGTCGTGCTCGCGGAGTACTGCGGGTAGAGCGGCACCAGCAGGATCCGGTTGCACTGCTGCGCCTTCATCTCGCGCAGCTTGTCGGCGATCGAGGGCGCGCCGTAGCGCATCGCGAAATCCACGACGAGCGGCAGCTCGCCAGCGCGCTCGCTCAAGTGCCCGCGCAGGAGCACCAGCTGGCGCTCGGTGTGAACCCGCAGCGGCGAGCCTTCGTTCATCCAGATCTGCGCGTAGCGGCGCGCGGAGGCCTTGGGGCGGAGGGTCAGCACGAACAGGTAAAGGATGGGCCACCAGAGGAGGCGCGGGATCTCGACCACCCGCGGGTCCAAGAGGAACTCCCGGAGATAGGTGCGCACCGCCGCCGCAGTGGGCGCCTCGGGCGTTCCGAGATTGATCAGGAGGACGCCGATGCGCGGCCGGGTCCCGTGCGAGTAGGGCGGCTCCGGAGCGTAGCGGGACATACGCTGCCGGGATCAGCGCTGCGTGAGCATGCTGGACAGCAGCTTGGCGGTGATGTCGACGATCGGGATGACGCGCTCGTAGGCCATGCGGGTCGGGCCGATCACGCCAACCGTGCCCACGACCTGCCCGTCCACCTCGTAGGGCGCCGTGATCACGCTGCACTCGTCGAGGGGCGCGACGCCGGACTCCCCGCCGATGAAGATCTGCACGCCCTGCGCCCGGTTGGAGACTTCGAGCAGCTGCAGGAGCCCCGTCTTGCGGTCGAACAGATCGAACAGCTTCCTCAGCGTCGCCATGTTGGACGAGAGATCCTGCGAGTCGAGCAGGTTGCTCTCGCCCGAGATCACCACTTCCTCGGCCGACTCGCTGGCGGCCCGGCTGCCGGCCTCCAGCGCCGCCGTCATGAGCTGGGTCATGTTTGCGGTGAGCTGCTTCAGCTCCTCACGGATGCGGCGCCGGATCTCGTCGAACGTCAGCCCGGCGTAGTTCTCGTTGAGTATGTTCGCCGCCTCGCCGAGTTCCGCGGGCGAGTAGCGCTTATCGGTGAGCAGAATCCGGTTCTGGACGTCGCCCTCGGGCGTGACGAGGATGAGCAGGACGCGCGTGTCGGACAGCTTCAAGAACTCGATGTGGCGGAAGCCGGCGCCGCGCCGCGGCGTGATCACGACCCCCGCGAAGTGCGTGAGGTCGGACAGGAGCTGCGAGGCGGACACCACCAGCCGTTGCGTGTTCTCGGCGTGCAGCTGTCCCTCGAGCTGGCTGATCTCGGCGGTGTCGAGCGGCTTGACGGTGAGCAGGGTGTCCACGAAGAAACGGTAGCCGCGCGCGGTGGGCACCCGTCCCGCGGAGGTATGGGGGCTCGCGATGAAGCCCATCTCCTCGAGATCGGCCATCACGTTGCGGATGCTGGCCGGGGAGAGGTCGAGACCGGAGTAGCGCGACAGCGCGCGCGAACCGACCGGCTGCCCCTCGGCGATGTAGCGCTCGACGAGGGTCTTCAGCAGGATCAGTGCGCGCTCGTTGAGTCCCGGGGATTCGACGGGCATGACCTATTCTACTTAAAAAGCGGCGGCGGGTGACGTCGCGCCGTTGTCAGTTAGAATGCCCCCGTGAAATCCGCATTCAAGACCGTCGCGCTGGTCGGCAAGTACAAGAGCCCGGAGGTCGCGGCGCCCCTGCTGAAGCTCGCCCGCTTCCTGGAGCGGCGCAAGGTCGAGGTGCTGATGGATCGCGTCGCCGGGTCGCGCGCGGGCCGCAGCCGCTACCCCGCGCTCGCGCTGGAGGAGCTTGCCCGCAAGGCCGACCTCGCCATTGTCATCGGCGGGGATGGCACCATGCTCAACATTGCGCGCACCCTTGCGCCGCAGGACGTGGCGCTGGTGGGCGTCAGCCAGGGACGGCTTGGCTTCCTCACCGATATCTCAGTCGAGAACATGATCGGGACCATCGGCGCGATCCTCGACGGCCAGTTCGTCGCCGAGAAGCGCATGCTGCTGGAGGGGCGGATCGGCCCCCGGGCGCCGAAAGCGGCGCGGGCGCTCGCGTTCAACGACGTGGTAGTGAGCAAGGGCGCGCGCGGCAACCTGATCGAGCTCGAGGTGCGCATCGACGGCGAGTTCATGTACAACCAGCGCTCCGACGGGCTGATCGTGGCGACCCCGACGGGCTCCACGGCGTACGCCATGTCCGCCGGCGGGCCGATCGTGCACCCGGCGCTCTCGGTGATGGCGCTGGTGCCGGTGTCGCCGCACACGCTGTCGAACCGGCCGATAATCGTCAGCAGCGACTCCGTCGTGGACATCATCGTCCGGCACGCGGCCGACCCGCGCGTGCATTTCGACAGCCATACGCGCTTCGACCTGCGGGAGGGCGATCGCGTGACGGTGCGGCGTTTCTCGCACGCCATACGCCTGTTGCATCCCGCCCGGCACAGCTACTACAAGATGCTGCGCGAGAAGCTCAACTGGTACCGGGAGTAAATGCTTCGCAGTCTCGCCATCCGCGATTTCGTGATCGTAGACCGGCTGCAGCTCGAGTTCGCCCCGGGGTTCACGGTGCTCACCGGCGAGACCGGGGCGGGCAAGTCCATCCTGATCGATGCGCTTGCGATGGTGCTGGGCGAACGGGCCGACCCCATCGTGGTGCGCGGTGGAGCGGAGCGCGCGGAAATCGCGGCGGAGATCGGGGTGGAGGACCGCCCCGAAATCGCGGGCTGGCTGCGGGACAACGACCTCGCAGGCGATGAAGGGATGCTCCTCATGCGGCGAGTGGTCGAGTCCTCGGGCCGCTCGCGCAGCTTCATCAACGGCCACGCAGCGACCCTGGCCCAGCTGCGGCAGCTCGGCGAGCGCCTGGTGGACATTCACGGGCAGCACGAGCACCAGTCGCTTGGGACCGCCGCCGCGCAGCGCGAGCTGCTGGACGGCTTCGGCGGACTCGCGGACGCTGCCGCAAAGGTCGCGCGGCTTCATGGCACCTGGCAGCACCGCCGCGAAAGCCGCGTCACGCTCGAGACCAACGCCGCGGCATTCGCGGCCGAACGGGAGCAGCTGGAATGGCAGGTGCGCGAGCTGGAGGCGCTCCGGTTCGGCGCCGGGGAATGGCCGGAGCTCGTCTCCGAGCACTCGCGCCTCGCGCACGCGGCGGCCCTGATCGAGGCCGCCCGGCTTGGCGTCGAGGCTCTGTCCGAGGGAGACGACTCGATCCTCGTGCGCGTGAATACCGTGGCGGGGAGGCTCGGCCAGCTCGTCGATCACGACAGCAGGCTAAAAGAGGTCCTCGAGCTGCTCGAGCCGGCGCGGATACAGCTGCAGGAGGCTGTCACCGCGCTGCGCCGCTATGGCGAGCGTCTTGATCTCGATCCGCAGCGGCTGCGCGAGATCGAGGCACGGCTCGACACGCTGCACGCCGCAGCGCGCAAGTATCGCGTCCAGCCGGAAGCGTTGCCGGAGAAGCTGGAGACCTGCAGGTCGCGGCTCAACGAGCTGGGCGAAGGCGGCGACGTGGAGGCGCTGCGCAAGCTCGAGGACGAGGCGCGCGCCGCGTGTGTCGCGGAGGCCACAAAACTGTCGGCGGCGAGAAAGAAAGCGGCGAAGCGGCTGGCGGAGCAGGTGACGGCCGCCATGCAGGAGCTTGCCATGGCAGGAGGCCGATTCGAGGTAGCCCTTCAGATGACGCCGGAGGTCACCGCGCACGGGCTCGAGAGCGTCGAATTCCTGGTATCCGCGCACAAGGGAATCGCGCCGCAGCCGCTCGCGAAGGTCGCTTCCGGTGGCGAATTGTCCCGCCTGTCGCTCGCGCTCCAGTCCGTGGCGAGTCGCGTGGCGCAGGTACCCACGCTGATCTTCGACGAGGTGGACGCGGGCATCGGAGGGCGCGTGGCGGAAATCGTCGGCCGGATGCTGAAGCAGCTGGGAGGCCGGCACCAGGTGATGTGCATCACCCACCTGCCGCAGGTCGCGGCGTCGGCCGACCAGCAATGGCAGGTGGTCAAGACCACCGAGGGCGGCAAGGTGCTTTCGCGGGTGACGGTGCTCGACCGGACCCAGCGGGTGGAGGAGATCGCGCGCATGCTGGGCGGAGTGAAGATCACGGAGACGACACGCAAGCACGCGGCGGAGATGCTGGGAGTAAAGACCTGATCGCCAGAACGCCGAAATGCGAAATTATTGCAACGCATAATCAACCATTACCAGGAGCTCAGCGATGATCCACAGCAATCGGTTTTTTTGGGGCCCGATAACAGCCCTCCTGTTGGCCTGCGCCTGGGGCGCCGCAACCGCGCAGGACTATCCCTCGAAGCCGATCACCTTCTACGTGCCGTTCGCCGCAGGAAGCGCCACCGATACGCTCGCGCGCTCCCTGGGGCAGGGGATCACCGCCGAGACGAAGCAAAACGTCGTCATCGACAACCGGCCGGGAGCGAACGGGATCATCGCTACGCAGGCATTCATCCGGACGCCGGCCGACGGCTACACGGTGCTGATCGCCACCAACACGACGCACGCCGCCAACGAGCACCTCTACAAGAAGATCCCCTACGACCCGGTGCGCGATTTCACGGCAATCACGGCGCTCGCGCGCGGCGGGCAGGTCATGATCGTGCACCCGCGCGTGCCGGCGAAGACGGTGAAGGAGTTCATCGCGCTCGCCAAGCGCCAGCCGGGCAAGCTCACCTTCGGCAGCGGCAGCTCTTCGAGCCGGGTCGCGTCCGAGCTGTTCCAGCAGATGGCGGGGCTGAAGCTGGTGCACGTCCCCTACAAGAGCAATCCGATGGCGGTGACCGACCTCGTCGGCGGCCACATCGACATGATGATCACCGATGTCGTCACCGGGCTGCCGCAGGTGCAGGCGGGCAAGGTGCGCGCGCTCGGGGTCAGCAGCCCGAAGCGCATGCCCAACGTGCCCGAGCTGCCGACGATCGCCGAAGCCGGCGTGAAGGGCTACGAGCTGACCTTCTGGTTCGCGGCCTATACGCCGGCGAAGACGCCGCCCGCTGTCGCGGCGCGGCTGCGCGAGCTCTTCATCAGCGCGACGAAGGCCGCGCCGGCGGACAAGTTCTTCAAGACGACGGGGATCGAGCCGTGGACCACGACGTCCGCGGAGCTGGAGAAATTCCAGGCCTCGGAGTCGGGAAAATGGGCCCGGGTGATCAAGGCCGCGGGAATCGAGCCCGAATAGCCATGAACGCGAGCGCAGCGGGAACGAAGGCGCTGGTCTTCGACGTGTTCGGCACCGTGGTGGACTGGCACGGGTCGGTCGCGCGAGAAGTCCGCGCGCTGGCGAAGGCGAAGGGGCTGCGGTTGAACGCGGCGAAATTCGCGAAAGCCTGGCGCGCGGGCTACCGGCCGGCCATGGACCGCGTGCTCCGCGGCGAGGCGCCGTTCGAGAAGATCGACATCATCCATCGCGCCATCCTCGAGGACGTCCTGAAGCAGTTCCGGGTCGCAACGCTCACGGACGAGGAAAAGGCGCACCTCAATCTGGTGTGGCACCGCCTGAAGCCCTGGCCGGATGCCGTGCGCGGGCTGAAGCGCCTCAAGACGAAGTTCATTATCGCCACGCTCTCCAACGGCAACACGAGCCTGCTGGTCAACATGGCGAAACACGGCGGGCTGCCATGGGACTGCGTTTTTTCCTCCGATACTTTCAAGCTCTTCAAGCCTGATCCGGGCATGTACCTCGGCGCGGCGGGGATGCTGGACCTCAAACCGGAAGAGGTGATGATGGTCGCCGCTCACAAGCCCGACCTGCGGGCGGCGGCGAAGTGCGGGCTGAAGACCGCATTCGTGAAGCGCCCGCTCGAGCACGGCCGGGGCGCAACGCTCGATCTCGCGCCGGAGCCGGATTTCACGGTCAACGCGGAGAGCTTCCTCGACCTCGCGGATCAGCTTGGCTGTTGATCGTCCGCCAACCATCCGGCGTTGACCCGGGCGCGGCGCCGGGATTAGACTTACGGCACGTGGGGATGTGAGCAGGCTCCCCGCCTTCCAAGACGCCGCGAGCGTCCAAGCTCTGCTTCTGATTGATTTCCGAAAGGAGTCAGAAGCCATGGACGCGTTCATTACCGCATCCCGACTGAAGTCCGAACTGGCAAGCACGCAGCCGCCTCTGCTGATCGACGTGCGCCGGCCTCTTGCATTTCGCGCGGCGCTGGACATGGCCGCCGGAGCGCTGCGGCGCGATCCCGGTGTGGTCGCCGAATGGGCGAAGACCCTGCCGCGCGCGGCGAGCGTCGTCACCTACTGCGTGCACGGCCACGAGGTGAGCCAGAACGCTGCAAAGGCATTGCGCGATCTCGGCATCGCCGCGCGTTATCTAGAAGGCGGGCTCGAGGAGGGCTGGAAGGCCGCCGGCGGCGAGCTCGTGGCCAAGCCGAAGGAAGCCGTCCACGCGCTGGGTCACGCGCGAGCGGCCAAAGATCGATCGCATCGCCTGCCCGTGGCTCATCGCGCGCTTCGTGGACCCCGAAGCGGAGTTTCTCTACGTACCGAGCAGGGACGTGCTGCGCGCGGCCAAAGAAAGAGAGGCGATTCCCTACGATGTTCCCGATGTGCGCTTTTCGCACGACGGTGAATTGTGCAGCTTTGACGCGTTTCTGAAGGCCTACCGATTAACGAGCGATCCTGCGTTGGCCCGGCTCGCCCTCATCGTGCGCGGCGCCGATACCGGACATCTGGAGCTGGCGCCCCAGGCATCCGGACTCCTGGCGCTCTCGCTCGGCCTGTCGCGCAACTTCAAGGACGATCACGAGATGTTGAAGCACGGGTTGGTCATGTACGATGCGCTCTACGCCTGGTGCAAGGAAGGTGCGCCGAAACGTGGAGCAGGGGCCCCGGTTTCCGGGGATGCGACCGTGTAGGCGCACGTAAGCACGCGGGCAAGTGCGGCGCTGCATCCCGCTCCGGGGTCGCATCCAAGCACAATACGCTTGGAACCTGCTCCGCCCTCCGCGGAGCGCGGACGAGACGCACACCTGGAAGGTTACTGCTTGATCATGCCGATCCGCTTCAGGATCTCGGTATGCGCGCGAAACTCCTGCCAGAGCTCGCCACGCAGCTGGTCGCCTGGGCGGTAGTCCACGTCGACACCGCGCTGCTCCATCGCGTCCGCGAACTTTTTTTCCTCGATCGCCGCCTTGGCTGCGTCGTGAATATGCCTGAGCACGGGAGCGGGCGTGCCCTTGGGTGCCACCAGCAGGAACCACACGCCGTTCGCGACATTCCAGCCGAGCTCCTTTGCGGTGGGCGTGTCGGGGAAGGCCGGGTGGCGCGAGTTCTGGAACACCACTAGCGCGCGCATCCGCTTGCCGTCGACCATGGGCTTGGCTTCGCCGGGCTGCGCGACAAGCGCCTCGATGTGGCCGCCCAGCAGCGCGGGTGAGGACTCGCCCCAACCCCGGTACGGCACGTGGGTCAACTTGATGTTGGTAACGTGCATGAATTCCTCGAGATTGAGGTGGCTCGAGGTGCCTTCGCCCGGCGAGCCGACGCGAAACTTTCCGGGGTTTGACCTGGCTTCCGCGACGAAATCCTGGGCGGTTTTCCACGGTGCATCGGGTTTCACCACCAGCAGCGGGTAATACGACACCACGTTGATGACGGGCTCATAGTCATCCGGCGTCTTGAAACGAAGGTCGAGTATCTGCGGCTGGATGACGAGGGTGGACAACGGTGCGAGCACGATGGTGTAGCCATCCGGCTTGCCCGTCGCGACTTCCGCGGCTGCCACCGCGCCGCCGGCGCCCGTGCGGTTCGCGACCAGAACGCCCTTCGGAAACTTCCCCCGCATGCCCTCGGCAAGCAGGCGCGCGACGATGTCCACCTGGCCGCCGGCGGGGTACCCAGCCAGGATGGTCAGCGGCCGCTCCGCCGGGTATTGCGCCGCCGCAGGCAGCGCACACGCCAGCGCCAGTAACGCGATCGGTGTGAAACGCATCGTGCTCCTCCCGGCGGGCCTGATGTAACCCAGCTTCGGAGAGCCGCCTCCGGGACCCGGCGCGCGTGCGTCAGGCGGCGATGCCGGACCGTGCCGCCGCCGGTGCAACGCCGGTGGATTCGTGGATCCAGTGCGCGATCGTGACGGCGTTCTGCTGCGACGGTTTCAGGGACGCGAGCGTCGCTTGCGGCACGAGCTCGCGCAGAACTTGGGCGCAGGAAGTCGTGTGCAGCGGATCGTTGCCCGGCATGATGAACGCCGGGACGTTCATCGCGAGGAGCTGCTCGCAGGTCGCGCCCGCAGGCAGCGTGTTGTTGAAGAGGTTGTCGCGGCTCTGCGCAACGACCTGCAGGTACCGCTCGAGGTCCTGACGCACGAACGCCTTGGCGAACGCGGGATCAGACGCGAGAATGGACGACCACGGCCCGGCATCCGGATCGTTCCAGAATACCCTCGAGCGCTTGGCAAGCTCGGCCACGCGTTCGAGCCCGTGTTCGCGCGCAAACGCGATGTGGCGGTCGAAGTTGGCGCGGCCGCGGGAAAGCCAATGGTATCCGCCGACCGGCCAGTGCAGCAGGAGCGCCCGGCAGCGTTCCGGATATTGCGCCGCCAGCGCAAGAGCGACCGAGCAACCCACGCAACCACCCAGCAGGAACGCTTTCTCTACGCCGAGATGCTCGAGCAGCCCTTCGGCGTGCCGCGCGTAAAGCGCCCAGTCGAGCGGCTCGATGCAGCCGCCCGAACCGCCGGTTTCACGCCGGTCATAGACGATGACGCGGAAATTCGCCGCCAGCGCCTCCAGCGGGCGGAATCCGCGCCACACGCGGTCCGCCCACCGGCGCGAGATGGGGTCGTCGAATCCCACCGGCGCGAGCAGCAGCAAAGGCGGCCCTTCGCCGAGCAGCTCATAGCGGGTCTTGATCCCCTGGATATCTGCGAACGGCATTGTTGTTGTGCGGCGTGCGGGGCGGGAAAACCGACTGGTGCCAAGCATGCTACCACACCCTGCCAGGGGTCCGGTGCCGGCTTGCGGTGCGTGGCTCAATCGGATACGTCAGGAGGGACCGTCCCGCTGCGGATCCACGACAGTATGGCCTTGATTGTCTTGGCTTCCATTCCGACGAAGCCGTGCTCGGTGAACGCCATGCACGGCTTGCCGGGGGGCGACCCCCGTTACCGTCAGGACCGGGGTGCGGGTCCGCTCCGCGTAGCTACTGACCACATCAACCATTCCCGGGAAAGCTTGCGCATCGCCCCGTGCCGCTGCAAGTCAGAGCTTCTTGTTGCCGAGCGTTTGATGGTGGCGCTGATGCTGCTCGTCCACCTTCTTCTTATCCAGTGCCTCCCGGATCTTCTGCTGGACGTTGTCCTCGCCGGGAGCCGAGAACAGCTTGTTGTCGTCCACCTTGTAGCGCGCCATTGTTTCGGCATCGGCGACCTGGTGCTCCCGCGCGCGCATTCTCGTGTCCGCAATCCAGGTTGCGAGGGTCCGCAACATCCAGGCAAGGACCTTCCACAGGAGGATCAGACCCATCACGAGGAGCGCTACCGTCGCCCACGTCCAGGCCGACTTGCACGCCGGTGCCGAGAAGGGCGCGCCCGCGCAGGCCGAAACGTGCGCCCATCCGACCTCGACGTGGCGCGTTAATTGCCTGAGGATCTCCACCTGAACGCTTCGCCGGTCACGGCGTGCCGGTTACGGCTCATTCGGCGCGGCTCCGATAAGGGCACTTGTCGCGGGTGCAGTCGGCGTAGATGTGCAGCGAATGGTCATGGATCCGGAAGCCGCGGTCCCGGGCAATCTTCTCCTGCCGCTTCTCGATCTCGGCGTCGAAGAATTCCTCCACGTGCCCGCACTGCACGCACACGAGGTGATCGTGATGCCCGCCCCGGTTGAGCTCGAATACCGCCTTGCCGGTCTCGAAGTGATGGCGGATGAGGAGCCCCGCCTGCTCGAATTGGGTGAGCACCCGGTAGACCGTCGCGAGACCGGTATCGGTGCCGTCCTTCGTGAGAACCCGGTAGACGTCCTCGGCGGAGAGGTGCCGCACCGTGCTCTTCTCGAACAGCTCCAGGATGCGCAGCCGCGGCAGCGTCGCTTTGAGGCCTATCGTCTTGAGATCGCTGGGAGAACTCAACTCGCTTCCCTGTCGGGATGATCGGGTGTCGGTTATCATATTCGCATTTCTCCACCTTGCAAACCGCGGCCGCGCATCCGCAACCGTTGAGCATGCTTCGGCGCGCCATCATGCTTTTCGCATTGCTCGTCGCGGGCTGCGGCTACGTGCCGCTGATCACTCCCTACAAGCTCGACGTCCAGCAGGGCAACGTTGTCACCCAGGAGATGGTTGCCCGGTTGCAGCCGGGAATGACACGCAGCCAGGTACGCTTCACGCTCGGAACGCCGCTGGTGGTGGATCCCTTCCGGGCCGACCGCTGGGACTACGTCTTTCTGTTTACGAAGCAAGGGGTCGTGACGGAGCAGCGCCGGATCGTCGTGATCTTCAAGGATGACAAGCTCCTGCACATCGAAGGCGACGTGGTGGCTGCCGGCGCGGGTTTACTGAAAACGGACAAACTCGCCCCACCGGCGGGCGGTACTCCTCCGGCGCAGAAACCGGAGGGCTAGGGAGGGCTATGGCACAGATCAAGTTGGCGGTGGCGGGTAGCTCCGGGCGCATGGGTCGCGCGCTGGTCGAGGCGGTGCTGGGCGCGCCCGATCTAGCGCTCGCGGCGGCGCTCGAGCAGAAGGGCCATGCCCATGTCGGCAAGGATGCCGGCGAACTGGCCGGCGCTCCCTGCGGAGTGCGGATCGGGGACGACGTGGCGAGGGCGATCGCGAGCGCCACCGTGCTCGTCGATTTCACGCGGCCTGAGGGCACGATCGCGCACCTCGCAGCCTGCCGCAAGCAGGGCGTGAACATGGTCATCGGGACGACCGGTTTTGGCGAAGCCCAGAAGAAGGAGATCGCGGCGGCCGCGCGCGATATCGCCATCGTGATGTCTCCGAATTTCAGCGTCGGCGTGAACGTCGCGTTCCGGCTGCTCGAGGTAGCGGCGCGCGCGCTCGGCAAGGGTTACGACGTCGAGATTGTCGAGGCGCACCACCGCCACAAGGTGGACGCGCCGTCGGGGACCGCGCTGCGCATGGGTGAAGTGGTGGCGCAAGCGCTGGGCCGCGACTTGAAGAAGCATGCGGTATACGGACGCGAAGGGGTCACCGGGGAGCGCAAGGAAGAGACCATCGGCTTTGCCACTGTGCGCGGAGGCGACCTGGTGGGCGATCACACCGTGATGTTCATTGGGGCCGGCGAGCGGCTCGAAATCTCCCATCGCGCCTCGAGCCGGGCCAACTTCGCGAGCGGCGCGCTGCGCGCGGCGCGTTTCGTTGCGGCGAGGAAAAGCGGCCTCTTCGACATGGCCGACGTCCTCGGTTTCAAGTAGTGGCGCGTTGCCGGCATCGGCCGGCTCGCGTATAATTCTTTCAGGTTGAGCGGGAGGGGCTGTCAAGCCCGTCCCGCTTTGTATATCTACACTTAAAATCAAGGGGTTAGCGTGTCGCGGGTTCCCGCCATCCTGGTGCTGAAAGATGGCACCGTCTTCCGCGGCACGTCCATTGGCGCCGAGGGCCTCGCCGCAGGTGAGGTGGTCTTCAACACCGCCATGACCGGCTACCAGGAAATCCTCACCGACCCCTCCTACTGCCGCCAGATCGTCACCCTCACGTACCCGCATATCGGCAATACCGGCGTCAACCCCGAGGACGTCGAATCGGACCGGGTTCATGCGGCCGGGCTCGTGATCCGTGATCTGCCGCTGCTCGCCTCCAACTGGCGCAAGCAGCAGACGCTCTCCGATTTCCTCAAGCACCAGGGCGTGCCGGCGATTGCCGATATCGACACCCGCAGGTTGACGCGCATTCTGCGCGACAGGGGTGCGCAGGACGGCTGCCTGATGGCCGGCCACGTGGACGAGAGCAAGGCGCTCGAGGCCGCGCGCGGCTTCCCGGGGCTCGTCGGCATGGATCTCGCCAAGGTGGTGAGCTGCGGCGCGCCCTATGAGTGGGATGGGAGCGTTTGGAAACTGGGGCAGGGCTACGGGCGCGGCGCCGATTCCCGCTTTCACGTCGTTGCCTACGATTTCGGCGTCAAGCGCAACATCCTGAGAAAGCTCGTCTCGCGCGGCTGCCGCGTGACGGTCGTTCCCGCGCAGACGCCCGCCGAGCGGGCGCTGGCGATGAAACCCGACGGTGTTTTTCTCTCCAACGGTCCGGGCGATCCCGAGCCGTGCGAATACGCCATTCGCGCGATCCGCAGGTTTCTCGACATCGGCATCCCCACCTTCGGCATCTGTCTCGGCCACCAGCTGATGGGGCTTGCGAGCGGGGCGAAGACGCTCAAGATGAAATTCGGCCACCACGGCGCGAACCACCCGGTGCAGGATCTGGAGACCGGCCGCGTGATGATCACGAGCCAGAACCACGGCTTCGCGGTGGACGCGGCGACTCTGCCGCCCACGGCACGCGTGACGCACGTGTCGCTCTTCGACGGGAGCCTGCAGGGCTTCGCGCGCACCGACCGGCCCGCCTTCTGCTTCCAGGGCCACCCGGAAGCGAGCCCCGGCCCGCACGACGTGGATTATCTGTTCGACCGGTTCGTGCTGCTGATGGAAGAGCAGCGCGAAGGCAAGCGCGAAGGCGGAAGGCATCGATCATGCCGCGGCCTGACGCTCATCCTCATCCTGGCCTCATGGGCTCATGCCTAAGCGCACCGACATCAAGAGCATCCTGATCATCGGCGCCGGGCCGATCGTGATCGGCCAGGCGTGCGAGTTCGACTATTCGGGCGCGCAGGCGTGCAAGGCGCTGAAGGAGGAGGGCTACCGGGTGATCCTGGTCAACTCCAATCCCGCCACGATCATGACCGATCCCGAGATGGCGGACGCGACCTACATCGAGCCGGTGACCTGGCAGATGGTGGAGCGCATCATCGCGGCCGAGCGCCCGGACGCACTGCTGCCGACCATGGGCGGCCAGACCGGCCTCAACTGCGCGCTCGACCTCGCCCGCAACGGCGTGCTCGAGAAATACGGCGTCGAGATGATCGGCGCGACGCGCGAGGCGATCGACAAGGCGGAGGACCGCGAGAAGTTCAAGAAGGCGATGGAGCGGATCGGGCTCGCGAGCCCGCGCTCGGCGCTCGCGCACAGCATGGAGGAGGCGCTGCAGGTGCAGGCGATGGTGGGATTCCCCACGATCATCCGGCCCTCGTTCACGCTCGGCGGCACCGGCGGCGGCATCGCCTACAACAAGGACGAGTTCATCGCCGGCGTCGAGCGGGGGCTCGACGCGAGCCCCACGCGCGAGGTGCTGATCGAGGAGTCCGTGATCGGCTGGAAGGAATTCGAGATGGAGGTGGTGCGGGACCGCAAGGACAACTGCATCATCGTGTGCTCCATCGAGAACCTCGATCCCATGGGGGTGCATACCGGCGATTCGATCACGGTGGCGCCGGCGCAGACGCTGACCGACAAGGAATACCAGATCATGCGCGACGCGGCGATCGCGTGCCTGCGCGAGATCGGCGTGGACACCGGCGGCTCGAACGTGCAGTTCGCGGTGAACCCCGAGGACGGGCGCCTGTTGATCATCGAGATGAACCCGCGGGTATCGCGCTCCTCGGCACTCGCGTCGAAGGCGACCGGCTTCCCGATCGCCAAGATTGCGGCCAAGCTCGCGGTCGGCTACACGCTCGACGAACTGAGAAACGAGATCACCGGCGGCGCGACCCCGGCCTCGTTCGAGCCGACCATCGACTACGTCGTGACCAAGGTGCCGCGCTTCGCGTTCGAGAAGTTCCCCGACGCCAACGACCGCCTCACCACGCAGATGAAGTCGGTGGGCGAGGTGATGGCGATCGGCCGCACCTTCCAGGAGTCCCTCCAGAAAGCGCTGCGCGGCCTGGAAGTGGGCGTGGACGGCCTGAACCAGCGCACACGGGACCGCGAGACGATCGAGGCGGAGCTGGGCCATCCCGGCCCCGACCGGATCTGGTACGTCGGCGACGCGTTCGAGAACGGACTCACCCTGGAGGAAGTGCACGAGCTGACCCGCATCGACCGGTGGTTCCTCGCCCAGATCAAGGATATCGTGGACATCGAGATGGAACTCGATGACCGCAAGCTCGCGGACATCGATGCCGGCACGATGCGGGAGCTCAAGCGCAAGGGCTTTTCGGATCGCCGGCTCGCCCACCTGCTCAAGTCGCAGGAGGCCGAGGTCCGCGCGCGGCGCCACGAGCTCGGCGTGCGGCCGGTGTTCAAGCGCGTGGACACCTGCGCGGCGGAGTTCGCCACGCATACCGCCTACCTTTACTCCACCTACGAGGAGGAATGCGAGGCGGCGCCGGGCACGCGCAGGAAGATCATGGTTCTGGGCGGCGGGCCCAATCGCATCGGCCAGGGCATCGAATTCGACTATTGCTGCGTGCACGCCGCCCTCGCGCTGCGCGAGGACGGCTTCGAGACCATCATGGTCAACTGCAACCCGGAAACGGTCTCGACCGATTACGACACGTCCGACCGCCTGTATTTCGAGCCGTTGACGCTCGAGGACGTGCTCGAGATCGTCCATGTCGAGAAGCCGTTCGGCGTGATCGTGCAGTTCGGCGGTCAGACGCCGCTCAAGCTCGCGCGCGACCTGGAGGCGGCCGGGGTGCCCATCATCGGCACTTCACCCGACTCGATCGACGTCGCGGAGGATCGCGAGCGCTTCCAGAAGCTGCTCACTCGCCTGAAGCTCCGTCAGCCGCCCAACCGCACCGCGAGGAGCGCTCAGAAGGCGCTCGCGGTGGCGGAAGAGATCGGCTATCCACTGGTGGTGCGGCCCTCCTACGTGCTCGGCGGGCGTGCCATGGAAATCGTGTACCACCCGAGCGATCTCGAGCGCTACATGCGCGAGGCGGTCAAGGTGTCGAACGACTCGCCGGTGCTGCTCGACCGGTTCCTCAACGACGCGACCGAAGTGGACGTGGACGCGGTGTGTGACGGCAAGCGGGTGATCATCGGCGGGGTGATGGAGCACATCGAGCAGGCCGGCGTGCATTCCGGCGATTCCGCCTGCTCCCTCCCGCCGTATTCCCTCAGCCCGGAAATACAGGCAGAGCTCAGGCGCCAGACCGTCGCAATGGCAAACGCGCTGAAGGTGGTGGGGCTGATCAATGTCCAGTTCGCCATCCAGGATGGGGTGGTCTACGTCCTGGAGGTCAATCCGCGTGCCTCGCGCACCGTGCCCTTCGTGTCCAAGGCGACCGGCGTGCCGCTCGCCAAGATCGCGGCCCGCTGCATGGCGGGAAAGCCGCTCGACGAGCAGGGCGTGGCGGGGGAGATCGTGCCCCCTTACTACTCGGTCAAGGAGGCGGTGTTCCCGTTTATCAAATTCCCCGGCGCTGACACCATACTGGGCCCGGAGATGAAGTCCACGGGCGAGGTGATGGGGGTGGGCCTCACGTTCGCGGAAGCCTTCGTCAAGTCCCAGCTCGCCTCGGGCGACGTTCTGCCCGCGACCGGCAAGGTGTTCGTCAGCGTGCGCGACGCGGACAAGCCGCGCGCCGCGGAGATCGCGCGCAAGCTCGCGAGCCTGGGCTTCACGCTGGTCGCGACACGCGGCACGGCGGCGGCGCTCGCGGCCGCGGGTCTCGCCGTGACGCCGGTGAACAAGGTGCAGGAAGGCCGGCCGCATATCGTGGACATGATCAAGAACGGCGAGATCTCGTTCATCGTCAACACGGTGGAGGAGAAGCGGGTGGCGGTGCGCGACTCCTACGTGATCCGCCGCGCCGCGCTGCAGGAGCGCGTGCCGATCTTCACCACGCTCGACGGCGCGCGCGCCGCGTGCACCGGCATCGAGCAGGCGACGGAGCTCCGGGCGTACATGATGCAGGATCTGCACGCAGGCCTGCCGCACGCAGCGCCGGCGGCAATCGGGAGATAGGCGCTGCGCCATGCCCAAGATCCCGATCACGATCGCCGGGGCGGAGAAGCTGCGCGCCGAGCTGCAGGAGCTGAAGTCCGTGCAGCGGCCGGCAATTTCGACGGCCATTGCCGAGGCGCGCTCCCACGGCGACCTCTCGGAGAACGCGGAGTATCACGCGGCCAAGGAGCGGCAGGGCTTCATCGAGGGCCGAATTTCCGATCTGGAGTCCAAGCTCGCCAACGCCCAGATCATCAACCCCGCTCTTCTCGACGCCGACGGGCGCTGCGTCTTCGGCGCCACGGTGGATCTCGAGGACATGAAGAGCGGGGAAGTGGTGACCTACCAGATCGTCGGCGACGACGAGGGCGACATCAGGCAGGGAAAGATCTCGATCGGCTCGCCGCTCGCGCGTGCCCTGATCGGGAAGTACCCCGGCGACGTCGCCGAGGTCCGGGCCCCGGGTGGCACGCGCGAGTACGAGATCCTCGACGTGAAGTACATTTAGTCCTGGAAGTGGCGCTTGGGACGGTAGCGCGGCTTCCGGCCGCGCGGGCGCGCGGGTTTCTGCGCGGGGGCTTCGGGGCGGGGTCGGAAGACGACGAGGATTTTTCCGACGTGCTGCACCGGGCTCGCGCCAAGCGCCGTGCCGATTTCGCCGATGAGCGAGTCGCGCAGGCTCCGGTCCGCGCCCAGCACGCGGATCTTGATCAACTCGTGGCTCTTGAGCGCGAGATCGATCTCGTTCAGGACCGCGGGCGTGAGACCCGCTTCGCCGATCATGACGATGGGGTGAAGATGATGCGCTCGGGCGCGCAGCGCGCGCCGCTCCGCAGCCGTCAATGGCTTCATTGGGATCTGGTTTTTCTCCACGGGCGAGTGTAGCGGATGGGGAGAGTGCGGGGCAAAAGCTGGATGCAGGAGCACGTCGCCGACGCCTACGTGAAGCGCGCGCGCGCGGAAGGAATGCGCTCGCGCGCTTCCTATAAGCTGGAGGAGATCGCGGGGCGCGACCGGCTGTTCGCGCCGGGCATGCTGGTAGTAGACCTGGGTGCGGCGCCCGGGGGATGGTCGCAGGTCGTCGCGCGGGAGATCGCGCCGGGAGGGCGGGTGATCGCGCTCGATTCTCTCGACATGCCGGAGGTCGCGGGCGTCTCGTTCATCCGCGGGGACTTCCACGATGCGCGGGTCGTCGAGGCGCTGGAGCGCACGCTTGCCGGCCGAAAAGCGGACCTTGTGCTCTCGGACATGGCCCCCAACTTAAGTGGTATCGCCGCAACGGATCAGGCGCGCGCGCTCGAGCTCGCGGAACTGGCGCTCGACTTCGCGTCAAAGCATTTGAAACCGCACGGTAATTTTCTGGTCAAACTGTTCCACGGAGCGGGATTCGACGATTTCGTGAAGCAGCTGCGCCGGCAATTTCGCACAGTCGCCGTGCGCAAGCCCGGGGCATCCAGAAGCCGATCGCGCGAAGTTTACGTGCTGGCGAAGGAGTTGCGGGAGCATTGAAAGCTTGGGGTGGCGTCGTCCGCCGCGCGGCGGGTGAAAAGACCCTGGAAAGAGTCTAGAATTGCATTATTCAGTGAGGAGCATTCTTGAATAACCTCGTGAAAAATATAGCGATCTGGCTGGTGATCGCGCTCGTGCTGATGACGGTGTTCAACCAGTTCAGCACGCGCCAGGCTGCCCAGAAAGCGATCGAGTATTCCCAGTTCATCGAAGAGGTCAAACAGGGGCGCATCGCCAAGGTCACGATTGAAGGCCGGGTGCTGAAGGGCGTGAAGACGACCGGTGAGCGCTTCACGACCTACTCGCCTTCCGACCCGTGGCTGGTGTCGGACCTTCTCAAGAACGGCGTGATCATCGAGGCGAAGCCCGAAGAGGAGCCCTCGCTCCTCATGAACATCTTCGTGTCGTGGTTCCCGATGCTGCTGCTGATCGGCGTGTGGATTTTCTTCATGCGCCAGATGCAGGGCGGGGGCCGCGGCGGCGCGTTCTCGTTCGGCAAGAGCCGGGCACGGATGCTCGACGAGTCGAACAACACGATCACCTTCGCCGACGTCGCCGGCTGCGAGGAGGCGAAGGAGGAAGTCGCCGAGCTCGTCGAGTTCCTGCGCGATCCTTCCAAGTTCCAGAAGCTCGGGGGGCGCATTCCGCGCGGCGTGCTGATGGTCGGCAACCCCGGCACCGGCAAGACGCTGCTTGCGAAGGCGATCGCGGGCGAGGCCAAGGTCCCGTTCTTCTCGATCTCGGGCTCCGACTTCGTGGAGATGTTCGTCGGCGTCGGCGCAGCGCGCGTACGCGACATGTTCGAGCAGGCGAAGAAGCACTCCCCCTGCATCGTGTTTATCGACGAGATCGACGCCGTCGGGCGCCAGCGCGGCGCGGGACTGGGCGGGGGCAACGACGAGCGCGAGCAGACCCTGAACCAGCTGCTGGTCGAGATGGACGGCTTCGAAACCAACTCGGGTGTGATCGTGATCGCGGCGACCAACCGCCCCGACGTGCTCGACCCGGCGCTGCTGCGGCCCGGCCGCTTCGACCGCCAGGTGGTGGTGCCGCTGCCCGACATCCGCGGGCGCGAGCAGATCCTGCAGGTGCACATGCGCAAGGTGCCGATGGCCCCCGACGTCAAGGCCGACATCATCGCGCGCGGCACGCCGGGATTCTCCGGGGCGGACCTCGCGAACCTGGTGAACGAGGCGGCGCTGTTCGCGGCGCGCGCCAACAAGCGACTCGTGGATATGGACGACTTCGAGCGCGCCAAGGACAAGATCATCATGGGCGCGGAGCGGCGCTCCCTCGTGATGCCCGAGCACGAGCGCAAGAACACCGCGTATCACGAGTCGGGGCACGCGGTCGTCGCGAAGCTCATGCCCAGGACCGACCCGGTGCACAAGGTGACGATCATCCCGCGCGGCCGGGCGCTCGGCGTCACGATGCAGCTCCCGGAGCAGGACCGCTACAGCATGGATCGCGAGATGATCCTGCAGAACATCGCGGTGCTGTTCGGAGGCCGCATTGCGGAAGAGATCTTCATGGGGCAGATGACGACCGGGGCCTCCAACGACTTCGAGCGCGCGACCGACCTCGCGCGCAGCATGGTGACGCGCTGGGGCATGAGCGACGAGCTGGGACCGATGGTCTACGGCGAGAACGAGGGCGAGGTCTTTCTCGGCCGCTCGGTAACGGTGCACAAGAACGTGTCCGAGACCACGATGCAGAAGGTCGACGCCGAAATCCGTGGAATCGTCGACCGGCAGTACAAGCTGGCGCGGAAGTTGATCGAGGACCACCGCGACAAGGTCGAGACGATGGCGAAGGCGCTGCTCGAGTGGGAGACGCTCGACTCCGACCAGATCAACGACATCATGGAGGGGCGCGCGCCGCGCCCGCCCAAGCCGGCGCAGCCTCCGTCGCAGCCCCGGGACCCGGGGCCGCAGCCCGCCGCCACGGCCACCGCCACGCCGCAGCAAAGCGCCTGAATCCCCGTTTCTGATGTTCCTCCAGTGCGGCTCGTTCAGGCTGTCGCTTGAACGTCCGCTCGTGATGGGCGTCGTCAACGTGACGCCCGACTCGTTTTCGGACGGCGGCCTCTACGCGGGTACGGAACAGGCGGTGGCGCGCGCCCGGCAGCTCATCGGCGAGGGCGCGGATATTCTCGACATCGGCGGCGAATCCACTCGTCCGGGGGCGGCGCCGGTCAGTCTCGACGAGGAGCGCCGGCGCGTGCTGCCGGTGCTCGATGCGCTCGCCGGCTGCGGCGTGCCGGTCTCGGTGGACACCCGCAAGCCGCAACTCATGGCGGAAGCAATCGCGGCCGGCGCGGCCATGGTGAACGACATTACCGCTCTCGGCGCGCCGGGGGCGCTCGCCGCGGTGGCGCGGGCGCCGGTCGCCGTGTGCCTGATGCACATGCAGGGCGAACCCGGGACCATGCAGGAGAACCCGGTATACGGGGACGTCGTCGCCGAGGTGCGGGATTTCCTGGAACAGCGAATCACGGCCGCGGAGCAGGCAGGCATTGCGCGCGACCGCATCGTCGCGGATCCCGGCTTCGGGTTCGGCAAGACGGTCGAGCACAATCTCGCGCTGTTGCGTTCGCTCGGCGAGCTCCGGTCGCTGGGCGTCGCGCTGATGGCGGGGCTGTCCCGCAAGGCGATGCTGGGCAGGCTGACCGGGCGCGAGCCGCGGGAGCGCGTCCCCGCGAGCGTGGCGGCGGCGCTCCTTGCCGTACAGAACGGCGCGCAACTCGTGCGCGTGCACGACGTCGCTGCTACCCGGGACGCCCTCGCCGTCTGGAACGCGGTCAAAGGCCGGAGTTGACCGCCGACACGCCATGATGCCGGGAGTGCGGGTTCGGGCATTCAAGTGCTATCCTGCAATTTTTCCAAGGTCCTTGGCGGCTGGGTGGTTCATTTCGGCTTCTAGATTGTGATTCGCAAATACTTCGGCACGGATGGCGTCAGGGGCAAGGTCGGGCAGGATCCGATTACCCCCGATCTCGTGATGCGCCTCGGTTACGCGGCCGGCAAGGTGCTTGCGGGCCTGCCGCGCAAGGGCATGGAGCGCCCCGCGGTGCTGATCGGCAAGGACACCCGCGTCTCGGGCTACATGCTGGAATCGGCGCTGGAAGCGGGGCTGTCCTCGGCTGGCGTGGACGTGCTGCTGGTCGGACCGATGCCCACGCCGGCCGTGGCCTACCTTACGCGCGCGCTGCGGCTCTCCGCGGGCATCGTGATCAGCGCCTCGCATAATCCCTACGACGACAACGGCATCAAGTTCTTCTCGGGCAACGGCTTCAAGCTGCCGGACGCGACGGAGAGCGCGATCGAGCGCGAGCTCGCACGCCCGCTGAAGTGCATGCCCTCGCTGCGCCTGGGCAAGGCGCGCCGGCTCGACGACGCAGCCGGCCGCTACGTCGAGTTTTGCAAGAGCGCCTTTCCGCCGCAGCTGCATCTCCGCGGCATGAGGATCGTGGTCGATTGCGCCCACGGCGCGGCCTATCACATCGCCCCGCACGTGTTCCACGAGCTCGGCGCCGATGTCGAGGCCATGGGCGCCGAACCGGACGGCTTCAACATCAACGACCGCGTCGGCGCGACCTCGCCGCAGGCGCTGCAGGCGGCGGTGAAGCGCCACAAGGCCGATCTCGGCATCGCACTCGACGGCGACGGCGACCGCTTGGTCATGGTCGACAGCGCCGGCCGGCTCTACGACGGCGACCAGCTGCTCTACGTCATCGCGCGCCACCGCAAGCAGAAAGGCGAGCTTGGCGGCGGCATCGTGGGGACGCAGATGACCAATCTCGCGCTGGAGCACGCGCTGGAGCGCCTCAAGATCCCCTTCGCCCGCGCCCGTGTGGGCGATCGCTACGTGCTTGAGATGCTGCTCCGGCGCCGCTGGCAGCTCGGCGGCGAGAATTCCGGCCACATCGTGTGCCTCGACAAGCACACGACGGGCGACGGCATCGTTTCGGCGCTGCAGGTCCTGCGCGCGCTCGCGGAGAGCGGCACAACGCTCCAGAAGGCGGCCGGCGCGCTGACGCTCTATCCGCAGATTCTCGTGAATGTCTCCATGAAGAAGCAGTGCCGACGCCCTGGCAAGCCCCCGGGTCAGGCGGGCGGTCCGGGAGGCGGAAGCGGAACTCGACGGCGGTGGCCGGGTGTTGCTGCGGGCCTCCGGCACCGAGCCGGTCATCCGCGTCATGGTCGAGGGACGGGACCGGGCGCAGGTGCGGCGCTGGGCGGACCATATTGCCGCGGCGGTGAGCCGCGCCTAGCCGCGGGGCATTCGCAGTTCGCCGGTCCGCGGGGCATGACCTCAAGGAACGCGCGAGGGCGTTATGCGAGCGACATTGCCCGGTGATTGACAGGGTGCGGGCGGACCGATAACTTATTCGCCCACGGAATCATCGCGCTTCCCCTGCTGGAGCGCGGTCACAGGAGAGCGTTCAGTGACCCCCCCGCCAGTTGCCGTACGTGACAGCCTACGGGAGCAGCAATTCGGCTCGATCTGGAGCCGGGATCTGAACGACGTGTTCGCCGATGTCGCGCCTTATTACGATCGCGCGAACCACATCGCCAGTTTCGGCCTCTGGAACTGGTTCCTCAGCTGTTTCATGTCCACGATCGAGGTGCAGGCCGGTGAGCGGGTGCTCGATGTCTGTGCCGGAACGAACGCGATTGGAATCGCGCTGCTCCAGCGCGAGCCAAGCCTGGAAGTGCATGCGATAGACCGCAGCGTGGCCATGCAGGAAGTCGGCCAGAAGCGCGCGCAGGAGCGGGGGATGCACATCAAGAGCGTCATCGGCGACGTGCATGAGCTGCCGTTCCCGGACAACCACTTCGATATCGTGACGCTGCAGTATGCGTCGCGGCACCTGCGCATCACGCACGTCTTCCGCGAGATACACCGGGTGCTCAAGCCGGGCGGGCGTTTCTATCATTGCGACATGCTGCGGCCGGCCAATCCGGTCGTCGAGAAGCTCTACTATGCGTATCTGCGCTTTTGCCTGGATTTCACCGGATTCCTGTTCCGGAGCGGTCCGGCGGCGTTGAACTGCAAGGAATACTTCATCAACGCGCTCCAGATGTTCTATTCCGCCGATGAGCTCTCCGGCATGCTGCAGGACATCGGCTACCACGACGTCCGGGCCAGGACCATACTCGCCGGAATGATCGGCTTTCACCGCGCGAGCAAGGCGTCGTAGGGTTCGAGCGTTGCGGTATTGAGGAAACACCCGCCCCGCCGGGCGCCGTAACTTCGAGCGGTCCCTGGATGGCGGTTCGCCGATCGCATCCGTCCCTTCGGCTCTGGCGGCTCCCTGCTGCGCTCCTGCGATGCGGCAGGCAGCGCGCGACGAATGGCGGACACGATTGATACGGCGCTGTTTCCATCGAGGCGCTGCGATCGCAGCAGTGCTTCCCCATTTCGTTGACCCTGCCGGGCGCTAGCCTGTAAAATTCAATGGTTTAGGATGGCCAGGCGGCATGCGCGTCAAGCTCGTAGCGGGCAACTGGAAGATGAACGGCACCCTGGCCTCGAGCCAGGCCCTGCTTTCGGCGATACTGCCGCCGCTTTCCGGCCTGAACCGGGCCCGCTACGCGGTCTGCGTCCCGTTTCCGTATCTGGCCGCCGCGAGCCAGGCACTGCGGGGCTCGAACGTGGCACTTGGGGCGCAGGATGTCAGCCAGTTCGATGAGGGCGCCTATACGGGAGCAGTTTCGGGCGCGATGCTGGCGGACTGCGGGTGCCGCTACGTGATCGTCGGCCATTCGGAACGCCGCAACGTGTTCGGAGAGGGCGATGACACGGTCGCGCTCAAGTACGCGCAGGCCCTCAAACAGCGGCTGGCACCGATTTTATGCGTCGGCGAGACGCTCGCGGAGCGCGAGGCCGGCGCGACCGAAGCCGTGGTGGCGCGCCAGCTCGACGCCGTAATCCGGCGCTGTGGCGTCGCGGCGCTCGCGCAGGGCGTCATCGCGTATGAGCCGGTGTGGGCCATCGGCACCGGCCGGACGGCGACGCCCCAGCAGGCGCAGGCAGTGCACGCGTTCATCCGCGGGCGCGTCGGCGCAGCCGACAGCCGGTTGGCGGAGAACCTGCTGATCCTCTACGGCGGCAGCGTCAAGGCGGGAAACGCGGCGCAGTTGTTTGCGATGGCAGACGTGGACGGGGGGCTGATCGGCGGAGCTTCACTCGTGGCCGAAGAGTTCGTGGCGATCTGCGCCGCCGCCCAAGGCGTGCGGGAAACGGTGAGAACGTAGATGGAGACCCTGTTACTGGTGATACACGTGCTGGCGGCGCTCGCGCTGGTCGGCCTCGTCCTGCTCCAGCACGGCAAGGGGGCCGATGTCGGAGCGGCGTTCGGCAGCGGCGCGTCCGGGAGCCTGTTCGGGGCTTCGGGGTCGGCCAATTTCCTGAGCCGGACCACTGCCATCATCGCCGTCGTGTTCTTCGTGACGAGCCTCGGGCTGACCTACTTCTCGACCCGCAAGACCGAGCACAAGGGCATCATGGTGGCGCCGCCGGCGGCCCCGGAGCAGTCATTGCCCGCCCAGATACCGCCCACGGCGCCCGCGGGGCAGACGGCGCCGTCGCCCGCGGGCCCGGCAGCGACTGCTCCCGCGGAGCCGGGCTCGAAGGTGCAGGACGTGCCGAAGTAGACAGCAGAGCCGACGTGGTGGAATTGGCAGACACACCATCTTGAGGGGGTGGCGGCGCAAGCCGTGTGAGTTCGAATCTCACCGTCGGCACCAGCAATGCAGGATCCGGGATTCGGGGAAATGCGAGAAACTTGCTTGAACCGAGGCGTGTGCAACGGCATCCAAGTGATAGGATGCGCGACGGCTCTATCCGCCGGATCTCTAATCCTTACCCGTGACACGGGTTTTTCCGGACTCCGAATCCCGAATCCCGGATCCTGATGCTAGAGAATTACTTCCCCATCCTGATGTTCATCCTGGTCGGCGTCGCGCTCGGCGTGGTGCCGATGATGCTCGGCGGCGGCCTCTCGCGACTCCTTGGCGTGCACCGCCCCGACCCGGAAAAGCTCTCCCCGTACGAGTGCGGCTTCGAGGCGTTCGAGGACGCGCGCATGCAGTTCGACGTGCGCTATTACCTGGTCGCAATACTGTTCATCCTGTTCGACCTCGAGATCGCGTTTCTCTTCCCGTGGGCGATCGTGCTCCGGGAGATCGGCTGGTTCGGGTTCATGGCGATGATGGTGTTCCTCGGCATCCTCGTCGTCGGCTTCGTCTACGAGTGGAAGAAAGGGGCCTTGGAATGGGAGTGATACCCGGCATAGGAGCGATCCATGGGCGCACCTGAAAGTTTCCACGACAGGGGATTCGTCACCACCACGGCGGACGCGCTGATCAACTGGACGCGCACCAGCTCGCTGTGGCCGGTCACCTTCGGCCTCGCGTGCTGCGCCATCGAGATGATGCACGCGGGAGCGTCGCGCTACGACCTCGACCGTTTCGGCGTCATCTTCCGGCCGAGCCCGCGCCAGGCGGACGTCATGATCATCGCCGGCACCCTCTGCAACAAGATGGCCCCGGCCCTGCGCAGGGTCTACGACCAGATGGCGGAGCCGCGCTGGGTGATCTCGATGGGTTCCTGCGCGAACGGCGGCGGCTACTACCACTACTCCTATTCCGTCGTGCGCGGCTGCGACCGCATCGTGCCGGTGGACATCTACGTCCCGGGCTGCCCGCCGACGGCCGAAGCGCTGCTCTACGGCATCATCCAGCTGCAGAACAAGATCCGGCGCACCCACACCATCGCACGCTGAGATGACGACAAGACTCGCGTCGCTGATCGCGGCCCTGCGATCGGCGTGTGGCGACAGGCTGGCGGACGTTGCGACAGCGCTGGACGAAGTCACCATCGGGGTGAAGCCGGATGATCTTCTCGCCGTGGCGACCACGCTGCGCGACGCGCCGGACCTCCGGTTCGAGGAGTTGATCGACCTGTGCGGGGTCGATTACCGCGACTACGGCGGCGGGTCGTCCGGGCCCCGCTTCGCGGTCGTCTACCACCTGCTCAGCGTCACGCACAACCGCCGGGTGCGGGTGAGGGTGTTTGCCGCGGACGACGAGTTTCCGGTCGTGGACATCGGTCATCGGCGTCTGGCCGTCGGCCAACTGGTATGAGCGCGAGGCGTTCGACCTTTTCGGGATCGTCTTCACCGGGCACCCGGATCTGCGCCGCATCCTGACCGACTACGGCTTCGTCGGCCACCCGTTTCGCAAGGATTTCCCGATCTCGGGCAACGTCGAGATGCGCTACGACCCCGACCAGCGGCGCGTCGTCTACCAGCCCGTCACCATCGAGCCGCGCGAGATCGTGCCCCGCGTGATCCGCGAGGAAAACTACGCCGATGTCGACGTCGGCAAGAAGCCATAGCCGCCCGCGCATGGCCGAGATCCGCAACTACACCATGAATTTCGGGCCGCAGCACCCCGCGGCCCACGGCGTGCTGCGGCTGGTGCTCGAGCTCGACGGCGAGGTGATCCAGCGCGCCGACCCCCATATCGGGCTGCTGCACCGCGCGACCGAAAAGCTGGCCGAGACCCGGACCTACCTGCAGAACGTCCCGTATTTCGACCGCTTCGACTACACCACCATGATGTGCAACGAGCACGCCTACGTCATGGCGATCGAGAAGCTGCTCGGCATCGAGCCCCCGCTGCGCGCGCTCTACCTCCGGGTGATGTTCGACGAGATCACGCGCATCCTCGCGCACGTCTTCAGCCTCGGCGCGCACGGGCTCGACCTCGGCGCGATGACGGTGTTTCTCTACTGCTTCCGCGAGCGCGAGGACCTCTTCGATGTCTACGAGGCGGTCACCGGCGCCCGCATGCACGCGGCCTACTACCGGCCGGGAGGCGTCTACCGCGATCTGCCGGAGCGCATGCCGCAATACACTGCGTCTCCGATCCGCGGCGAAGCCGCCGTGCGCGAGCTGAACCGCAATCGCCAGGGATCGGTGCTCGATTTCATTGAGGACTTCACCGAGCGCTTTCCGAAGTGCGTGGACGAGTACGAGACGCTGCTGACCGACAACCGCATCTGGAAGCAGCGCACCGTCGGGATCGGCGTGGTGTCGCCCGAGCGCGCGCTCGCCCTCGGATTCACCGGCCCGATGCTGCGCGGCTCCGGCGTCGAGTGGGACCTGAGGAAGAAGCAGCCCTACGCCGCCTACGACCGGGTGGAATTCGACGTGCCGGTGGGGGTGAAAGGAGACTGCTACGACCGCTACCTCGTGCGCATCGAGGAGATGCGCCAGTCGAACCGCATCGTCAAGCAATGCATCGACTGGCTGCGCAAGAACCCCGGCCCGGTGATGGTGGACAACCACAAGATCGTGCCGCCCTCCCGGGTCGAGATGAAGACGAACATGGAGGAGCTGATCCACCACTTCAAGCTCTTCACGGAGGGCATGCATGTTCCGGCGGGTGAGGCCTACGCCGCGATCGAGCATCCCAAGGGCGAGTTCGGCGTCTATCTCGTGTCGGACGGCGCGAACAAGCCGTACCGCATGAAGGTCCGCTCCCCGAGCTTTGCCCACCTGTCCTCGATGGACGAGCTCGCGCGCGGCCACATGATCGCGGACGTGGTGGCGATCATCGGCACCTTCGAGATCGTGTTCGGCGAAATCGACCGATGAATGCTCCGACCGTGCTCAGCCCCGGCGCGCTCGCCCGGATCGACCAGGCGCTCGCCAAGTACCCGCCGGACAAGCGGCAGTCCGCGGTGATGGCGGCGCTCACCATCGCGCAGGACGAGAAGGGGTGGCTGTCGATGGAGACCCTGGACTTCGTGGCGCAGTATCTCGGCATGGCGCCGATTGCCGTCTACGAGGTCGCCTCCTTCTACACGATGTACGACCTCAAGCCGCGCGGCAAGCACAAGCTCGCGCTCTGCACCAACCTGCCGTGCGCGCTCCAGGGCGCGAACGCCGCCGCGGCGCACCTGAAGCGCAAGCTCGGCGTCGGTTTCGGCGAGACCACCGCGGACGGGCTCTACACGCTGAAGGAGGGCGAGTGCTTCGGTGCGTGCGGCGACGCCCCGGTGCTGCTGGTAAACGACAAGCGGATGTGCTGCGCCATGACACCCGGGAAGCTCGACGACCTGCTGCAGGAGCTCAAGTAGCCATGGGCCTTCCCGTTCCCCCATTCGCGACCGACCTCTTCGGCCCCGAGGCGATCATCATGGCGGGCCTGAACGGCCTCAACTGGCGGTTGAAGGACTACGAGGCGCGCGGCGGCTACCGGGCGCTGAGGAAGCTGCTCGCCGAGAGAATTCCCCCCGAGCAGGTCATCGCGGAGGTGAAGAAATCCGCCTTGCGCGGGCGCGGCGGTGCGGGCTTCCCGACCGGGCTCAAGTGGAGCTTCATGCCGCGGCAATACCAGGGCGCGAAGTACCTGGTGTGCAATTCCGACGAGGGCGAGCCAGGGACCTTCAAGGACCGCGACCTGCTGCGCTACAACCCGCACAGCGTGATCGAGGGCATGATCATCGCCGCCTACGCGACGGGCGCCCAGACCGGCTACAACTACGTTCACGGCGAGATCTGGGAAGTCTACGAGCGCTGCGAGGAGGCGCTGGCGGAGGCGCGCGCGGCGGGCTACCTCGGCAAAGGCATCCTCGGCTCGGATTTCAGCTTCGAGCTCCACAACCATCACGGCTGGGGCGCCTACATTTGCGGCGAAGAGACGGGGCTGCTCGAATCGCTGGAGGGCAAGAAGGGCATGCCGCGCTTCAAGCCGCCATTTCCCGCGAGTTACGGGCTCTACGGCAGGCCGACGACGATCAACAACACGGAAACCTTCGCCGCGGTGCCGTGGATCATCCTGAACGGCGGCGACGCGTTTCTCAATCTGGGCCGGCCCAACAACGGCGGCACCAAGATCTTCTCGGTATCGGGCGACGTCGCGCGCCCGGGCAATTTCGAGGTGCGGCTCGGCACGCCGTTCGCGCGGCTGCTCGAGATGGCGGGCGGCATGAGGGGCGGCCGGCGGCTCAAGGCGTGCATCCCGGGGGGCTCGTCGATGCCGGTGCTTCCGGGCGAGATCATGATGAGGACCGACATGGACTACGACTCCATCGCCAAGGCCGGATCCATGCTGGGCTCGGGCGCGGTCATCGTCATGGACGAGACCCGCTGCATGGTGCGGTCGCTCCTGCGGCTCTCCTATTTCTACTTCGAGGAGTCCTGCGGCCAGTGCACGCCTTGCCGCGAGGGCACCGGGTGGCTCTACCGCATGGTGGACCGCATCGAGCATGGAAAGGGCAAGCTCGAGGATCTTGATCTCCTCGACAACGTGTCGGACAACATCGCGGGTCGGACGATCTGCGCGCTGGGGGATGCAGCGGCCCTGCCGGTGAAGAGCTTCATCAAGCACTTCCGCGACGAGTTTGTCCATCACATCGAGCACGGGAAGTGCCTCGTGCCGGACTACCTATGAGCGCGCCATCGACCACCCCTCACCCCCGCCCCTCTCCCGAGCGGAGAGGGGAGATTCGAGAGTCGCGGAGCGACAGATGATAGAGATTGAGATCGACGGCAGGCCCATGGAGGTCGCCGAAGGGGTGACGATCATGGACGCGGCCAACCAGGCCGGCATCTTCATCCCGCACTTCTGCTATCACCGCAAGCTCTCGATCGCCGCCAACTGCCGCATGTGCCTGGTGGAGGTGGAGAAGGCGCCCAAGCCGCTGCCCGCCTGCGCGACCCCCGTCATGAAGGGCATGAAGGTCCGCACGCACTCGGAGCAGGCGGTCACCGCCCAGAAGGGCGTCATGGAATTCCTTCTGATCAACCACCCGCTCGACTGTCCGATCTGCGACGAAGGCGGCGAGTGCCAGCTGCAGGACCTAGCGGTCGGTTATGGGGCGAGCGGGTCGCGGTATGAAGAAGCGAAGCGCGTCGTAACCGACAAGAACCTCGGGCCGCTGATCTCGACCGACATGACGCGCTGCATCTACTGCACGCGCTGCGTGCGCTTCGGTCAGGAAATCGCGGGCATCATGGAGCTCGGCATGATTGGCCGCGGCGAGCATGCCGAGATCATTACGTTTGTCGGAAAAACGGTCGACTCCGAGCTCTCCGGCAACGTGATCGACGTGTGTCCGGTCGGGGCGCTCACCTCCAAGCCATTCCGGTTTACCGCGCGCGCGTGGGAGCTCACCCGCAAACCGTCGGTCAGCCCGCACTGCGGCCTGGGGTCGAACCTCACCGTGCAGGTCAAGCAGAACCGGGTGATGCGCGTGCTGCCGCGCGATAACGAGGCGATCAACGAGTGCTGGCTGTCGGACAAGGACCGCTTCTCCTACGAAGGCCTCAATTCCGAGCAGCGCCTGGCGCGGCCCATGCTGAAGCGGGGCGGCGCGTGGGAGGAGGTCGAATGGCAGGTCGCACTCGATTTCGTCGCCCGGGAGCTGAAACGCATCCGCGAGCGGCACGGGGCCGCCAGCATCGGGGCGCTCGCGACGCCTCACCAGACGCTGGAGGAGCTCTACCTCCTCGGGAAGCTCGCGCGCGCAACGGCCTCGGGCAACGTGGACTTCCGGTTGCGCCAGTCCGATTTTGGCGCCGACGGCCAGCGCACCGGCGCGCCCTGGCTCGGGATGAAGATCGCGGAATTGAACGCGCTCGACCGCGTGCTCCTCGTCGGCAGCACGCTGCGAAAGGATCATCCGCTCATCGCGCACCGGCTGCGCCAGGCGACGCGGCGCCAGCTGCAGCTGAACGTCATCAATCCGGTTGACGACGATCTCCTGATGGCGGTTGCCGGGAAGGCGATCGTCGCCCCTGCGGCCATGCCCGACCTGCTCGCGCAGGTGCTGAGGGCCGTGGTGGAGGGAAGGGGGGTCGCGGTGTCCGACGCCGCCCGGGGCATCGCAGCGAGTCTCTCCTCCGGCAAGAACACCGCCATCCTTCTCGGCAATCTCGCGCAGCACCACCCGGCCGCGTCCCAGCTGCACGGCTTGGGGCTGGCGCTGGCCGAAGCGGCGGGCGCGCGATTCGGCTTCCTGGGGGAGGCGGCGAACAGCGTCGGCGGCTACATTGCCGGGTGCGTGCCCACGGGCACGCCGGCCGGGAAAGAACGCGCGCCGGATGCTCGACGATCCGCTCAAGGCGTACCTCCTGCTCGGCGTGGAGGCGGAACTGGACACGCACGACTCCCAGCGGGCGGTCGCGGCGATGAAGGCCGCGGAGCTCGTGGTGGCGATGAGCCCCTACCAGCACCGGGCAACGGAATACGCGCACGTCCTGCTGCCGATCGCTCCATTCACGGAGACCGCCGGGACGTTCGTCAACACCGAGGGCACGGCGCAGAGCTTCGAGGGCGTGGTGCGGCCGCTGGGCGAGGCCCGGCCGGCATGGAAGGTGCTGCGCGTTCTCGGCAACCTGCTCGGCCTGGAGGGCTTCGACCAGGACAGCGCGGAGGACGTCAGGCGCGAGGCGCTGGGCGAGGGCGGAATCACCGGCAGGCTGGACAACCGCCTGCGCGATTTCGTGGCCGATCCCGTGACCGCGGTCCGGGGCCCGGAGCTGCAGCGGATCGGCGAGGTGCCCATCTACGCCGCGGATGCGATCGTGCGTCGGTCACGTGCGCTGCAGCGCACGCGGGACGCCGCGGCCCCGGTGGCGTGGATGAACCGCGCGCTGTTCGAGGAGCTCGGCCTGCGCGCGGGAGACGCCCTGCGCGTGCGGCAGGGCGCGGGCGAAGCGCTGGTCGATGCCGCCATCGACGACCGGCTGCCGGCCCGGTGCATCCGGCTCGCGGCGGCGCGGCCGGAGACCGCCGCGCTCGGCGCCATGTTCGGCACGGTGGCCGCGGAGCGCGTGCCCGCGCAGCGGAGGGTGGCGGTGTGAGCACGCTGCTGCAGCCCTTCGTCAACCTCGGCAACTGGCTGTGGGGCGGGCTTGCCGCGGCCGTGGTGTGGATCGTCGGCCACGAATACGCACCGGCGGTCCTCTACGTGATCAAGATACTGCTCCTCATCATCTGCATCGTGCTCCCGCTGCTGGTCAGCGTGGCCTACCTCACGCTGTGGGAGCGCAAGTTGATCGGCTGGATGCAGGTGCGCATCGGGCCGAACCGGGTGACATTTCTTCGGCATCCCCTGGCTGGGCGGGCTGGCGCAGCCCATCGCGGACGGCCTGAAGCTGCTGGTGAAGGAGATCATCGTCCCGACCGGGGCCAACAAGTTCCTGTTCGTGCTGGCGCCGGTCATGGCGATGATGCCGGCGATGGCGGCGTGGGCGGTGGTGCCGTTCGGGCCCGAGCAGGTGCTTGCGGACATCGACGCGGGCCTGCTCTACATCATGGCGGTCTCCTCGATGGGCGTCTACGGCATCATCATCGCGGGCTGGGCCTCGAACTCGAAGTACGCCTTTCTCGGGGCGATGCGCTCGGCGGCCCAGATGGTGTCGTACGAGCTTGCCATGGGGTTCGCGCTGGTGTGCGTGCTGATGGCGGCGCAGAGCCTCAATCTCGGCGACGTTGTACGCATGCAGGAGGGCAACTGGGGCCCGCTCAACTGGTTCTGGATCCCGTTGTTCCCGATTCTCGTGGTCTACCTCGTCTCGGGGGTGGCCGAGACCAACCGGGCGCCGTTTGACGTGGCAGAAGGCGAATCGGAGATCGTGGCCGGCTTCCACGTCGAGTACTCGGGAATGACCTTCGCGGTGTTCTTTCTCGCCGAGTACGCGAACATGATCCTGATCTCCACGCTCACCTCCGTGATGTTCCTCGGCGGCTGGCTCTCGCCGGTGCCCGCGGTCCTCGCGGATGCGATCGGGTTGCCGTGGCTCGCCGTCGGGCAATTTCGGCTGGCTGCTGCTGAAGCTCTTTATCGTGGTGTCGTCGTTCCTGTGGTTCCGCGCCACGTTCCCGCGCTACCGCTACGACCAGATCATGCGGCTCGGCTGGAAGGTGTTCCTGCCGCTCACCATCCTGTGGATCGTGGTGCTGGGCGCGTGGATGCAGACTCCCCTCTGGGTGTGGTGGAAGTGATGGTCGAGCGCATCGCGCGTTTCTTCCGGACCTTCCTGCTCGTCGAGCTGGTGAAAGGGATGATGATCACCGGCCGCCACCTCTTCCGCCGCAAGATCACGGTTCAGTACCCGGAGGAGATGACGCCGATGAGCCCGCGCTTCCGGGGGCTGCACGCGCTGCGGCGCTACCCCAACGGCGAGGAGCGCTGCATCGCCTGCAAGCTGTGCGAGGCGGTGTGCCCCGCGCTCGCCATCACCATCGAGTCCGAGCAGCGCGCGGACGGCACGCGCCGCACGACGCGCTACGACATCGATCTCACCAAGTGCATCTTCTGCGGCTTCTGCGAGGAATCGTGCCCGGTCGATTCGATCGTGGAGACGCGCATCCTGGAATACCACGGCGAGAAGCGCGGCGACCTCATCTACACCAAGCCGATGCTGCTCGCGATCGGAGACCGCTACGAAGGAGCAGATCGCGAAGGACCGCGCGGAAGACGCCGCCTACCGGTAGGAACGATGGCTTTCAACGAATTCGTCTTCTGGTTCTTCTCCGCGATCCTGGTGTTCGCGGCGCTGCGCGTGATCACCGCCCGCAATCCGGTGCACGCCGCGCTCTACCTGGTGCTCGCGTTCTGCACCTCGGCCGCCATCTGGATGCAGTTGCAGGCGGAGTTCCTCGCCATCGCGCTGGTGCTGGTCTACGTCGGCGCGGTGATGGTGCTGTTCCTGTTCGTCGTGATGATGCTCGACATCAACCTGGCGCGGCTGCGAGTGGGCTTCTGGAGCTACCTGCCGCTGGGCGCGTTCGTCGCGCTGCTGCTGGTCGCCGAGATGGTGATCGTGCTCGCCGGGCGCTACACGGGGTTTGTCGACACGCCGTCCCCGCCGCCGCTCGCGGCCGGATACAGCAACACCAAGGAGCTCGGGCGGCTGATCTACACCGAGTACGTCTACCCGTTCGAGATCGCAGCGGTGATCCTCCTGGTGGCGATCGTCGCGGCGATCGCGTTGACGCTGCGCCGGCGCAAGGAGAGCAAGTACGTCGACCCGGCGTCGCAGATCGGCGTGCGCCGGGAGGACCGCGTGCGCATCGTTTCGATGCCCGTCGAGCAGAAGGAACAGGGGCGCCCCGAGTGATCTCGCTGTCGCATTACCTGGTGCTGGGCGCCGTGCTGTTCGCGATCGCGGTGGTGGGCATCTTTCTCAACCGCAGGAACATGATCGTGCTGCTGATGGCGATCGAGCTCATGCTGCTCGCCGTCAACCTCAACTTCGTGGCGTTCTCGCATTATCTCGACGACCCGTCCGGCCAGGTGTTCGTGTTCTTCATCCTGACCGTCGCCGCCGCGGAGTCGGCGATCGGGCTGGCAATCCTGGTCGCGCTGTTCCGCAATCTCAGCACGATCGACGTCGAGGACCTGGACCAACTGAAAGGCTGAAGGGCCCATGACCGGAATGCAGGCGCTCTATCTCGTCGTGCCGCTCGCGCCTCTTGCGGGAGCCATCGTCGCGGGCCTGTTCGGCCGGGCGATCGGGCGCCGCGGCGCGCACTGGATCACGATCCTCGGCATGCTGGTCTCGACGGTTGCCGCGGCGGTCGTGTTCCGCGACGTCCTTGCGGGCAACGTCTACGACGGCCCGGTCTACACCTGGCTCGTGTCGGGCGACATCCGCTTCGAGATCGGCTTCCTGATCGATCGCCTCTCCGCGACCATGATGCTGGTGGTCGCGTTCGTGTCACTGATGGTGCACATCTACACCATCGGCTACATGGCGGATGACCCCGGCTACCAGCGCTTCTTCAGCTATATCTCGATGTTCACGTTCTTCATGCTGATGCTGGTGTCCGCCAACAATTTCCTGCAGCTCTTCTTCGGCTGGGAAGGCGTCGGGCTGATGTCCTACCTCCTGATCGGCTTCTGGTACGAGCGCCCGAGCGCGACCTACGCCCAGCTGAAGGCGTTCCTGGTGAACCGCGTCGGCGATCTGGGCTTCCTGCTCGGCATCGCGCTCGTGGTCATGTACTTTGGCTCGCTTGACTACGCGACCGTGTTCCGGGGCGCGCCCACGCTCGCCGGCAATACCCTCGAGATCCTGCCCGGCACAGCCTGGTCGCTGATGACGGTGATCTGCCTGCTGCTCTTCGTCGGCGCGATGGGCAAGAGCGCGCAGTTCCCGCTCCACGTGTGGCTCCCGGACTCGATGGAGGGTCCGACGCCGATCTCGGCCCTGATCCACGCCGCGACCATGGTGACCGCGGGGATCTTCATGGTCGCTCGCATGTCGCCGCTCTTCGAGCTCTCGGAGACCGCGCTCTCGGTCGTGATGGTGATTGGGGCGATCACGGCGCTCTTCATGGCGCTGGTCGCGATCGTGCAGAACGACATCAAGCGCGTGGTCGCCTACTCGACGCTCTCGCAGCTCGGCTACATGACCGTCGCGCTCGGCGCCTCGGCCTATGCCGCCGGCATCTTCCACCTGGTGACGCACGCCTTCTTCAAGGCGCTGCTGTTCCTGGCGGCAGGGTCGGTCATCATCGCGCTGCATCACCAGCAGGACATGCGCAGGATGGGCGGCCTGCAGGAAATACCTGCCGGTCACCTACTGGACGCGCTGGTCGGCGCGATCGCCAGCGCGGGCATTCCGGGCTTCTCCGGCTTCTTCTCCAAGGACGCAATCATCGAGGCGGTGCACCTGTCGCCGACGCCGGGCGCGGGATTCGCCTATTTCTGCGTGCTCACCACCGTGTTCGTCACGGCGCTCTACACGTTCCGGCTGGTGTTCATGACGTTTCACGGGCCGGAGCGTTTCCGCGAGCACGGGGAGCCTGGGCACGGTGACCCCGCACGCGGAGAACACGGCCATCACGACCCGCACGAGTCGCCCGCGGTCGTGACGGTGCCGCTGATCCTCCTCGCGATCCCGTCGGTTTGCGCGGGCTGGGTCATCGGACCGGTGCTGTTCGGGGGCTATTTCGGCGGCGCCATCGTCACCGCGCCTGCACATGACGTGCTGGCGCAGATGGGGCGCGACTTCCACGGCATCGGCGCCATGATGGTCCACGCCCTCCGCACCGCGCCGTTCTGGCTCGCGGTCGGGGGCGTTGCCACCGCGGCTTATCTCTACCTGCTGCGGCCGGACCTGCCCGGGGTGATTCGGGAGAAGGCGGGCTTCCTCTACACCATCCTCGAGCGCAAGTACGGATTCGACGAGGCCTACCAGTGGCTGTTCGGGGACGGCGCGGTGCGCGCCGGCACCGGGCTGTGGAAAGGGGGCGACATGGCGGTCATCGACGGTGTCTTCGTCGACGGCTCGGCGCGCGCGGTCAACGGGTTCGCCCAATTGATTCGCTTCCTGCAGTCGGGGTTCATCTACCACTACGCCTTCGCCATGATCATCGGCATTCTGGTGCTGCTCACGATGGTCTTCATCGCCTGACCTGGCCCATGCTCGGCATCAATCCGCTCAACCTTGCCATCTGGGTCCCGATCATCGCGGGGGCCGCGGTGCTCGCAACCGGCTCGGACCGCAATGCCGGCGCGGCGCGTGTGCTGGCGCTGGTCGGCTCCCTGCTGGGCTTCGCGGTGACGTTGCCGCTCTATGCGGGTTTCGACCCCCAGGCCAGCGGTTTCCAGTTCGCCACACTCCGGCCCTGGATCGAGACCTTCAACGTCAATTACCACCTCGGCATCGACGGGGTCTCCCTGCTGCTCATCCTGCTCAACAGCTTCACCACCGTGCTGGTCGTGATCGCCGGCTGGGACGTGGTACGGGAGCGCGTGGCGCAGTACATGGCCGCGTTCCTGTTCCTGTCCGGCCTCATGAACGGCGTCTTCAGCGCCCTCGACGCGCTGCTGTTCTACGTGTTCTTCGAAGCGACGCTGATCCCGATGTTCGTCATCATCGGCGTGTGGGGCGGCCCGAACCGGGTCTACGCGGCCTTCAAGTTCTTCCTCTATACGCTGGCGGGGTCGCTGCTCTCCCTGGTGGCGTTGATCTACCTCTACAACGTCTCGGACGGGAGCTTCTCGCTGCTCGACTTCTACCAGCTGCCGCTCGCCCTCGTGCCCCAGGTGCTGATCTTCATCGCGTTCATGACCTCCTTCGCGGTCAAGGTGCCGATGTGGCCGGTGCACACCTGGCTGCCGGACGCGCACGTCGAGGCGCCGACCGGGGGCTCGGTCGTGCTCGCCGCGATCATGCTGAAGCTCGGGGGCTACGGCTTCATCCGGCTGTCGCTGCCGATCGTGCCCGACGCGAGCCACGCGCTCGCCGGGTTCGTGATCGCGCTTTCGCTGATCGCCGTGGTCTACATCGGCCTCGTGGCCCTGGTGCAGGCCGATCTCAAGAAGCTGATCGCCTATTCCTCAATCTCGCACATGGGCTTTGTCACGCTCGGCATCTTCATCTTCAACCCCCTCGGCCTCGAGGGCGCCGTCATCCAGATGATCTCGCATGGCTTCGTCTCGGGGGCGCTGTTCCTGTGCGTGGGCGTGCTCTACGACCGGATGCATTCGCGACTCATCGCCGACTACGGCGGGGTGGTCAAGACGATGCCGGTGTTTGCCGCGTTGTTCATGGTGTTCGCGATGGCGAATTCGGGGCTGCCCGGCACGAGCGGCTTTGTCGGCGAGTTCCTGGTGATCTTGGGCTCGGTCAAGACCAATGTCTGGTACGCGGCGGCGGCGGCCACCACGCTGGTGTTCGGGGCGGCTTACACGCTGTGGATGTACAAGCGGGTGATCTTCGGCGCGGTCGCCAACCCCCACGTCGCCGGCCTGTCGGATCTCAGCGCGCGTGAATTCCTGGTGCTGGGACTGCTCGCGCTGGCGGTGCTCGTGATGGGCGTCTGGCCCAACCCCTTCGCCGAGGTGCTGCACACTTCGGTGAACGACCTCCTCAACCACGTCGCCCAGAGCAAGCTCAGGTAGGCGCCATGCACTACATCACGCCGCTCCTGCCCGCCTGCCCCGAGCTGTTCCTGCTCGCGATGGTGTGCGTGGTCCTGATCGTGGATCTTTTCGTGTCCGACGGGAGGCGCATCGTCAGCTACGCGCTGACGCAGGCCGCCCTCGGAGGCTGCTTCCTGCTCACCTATCTCACCGCAAGCGTTGAGCCGGTTACCACGTTCAGCGGCATGTTCGTGGATGATGTCATGGCGGACGTGCTGAAGCTGCTGGTCTACGTCGCCGTCATGGCGATACTGGTCTACGCGCGGCCGTACCTTTCGGCGCGCGGCCTCTTCCGCGGCGAGTTCTTCGCGCTCGTGCTGTTCGCCACGCTGGGCATGATGGTCATGATCTCGGCGAATCACCTGCTCACGCTCTACCTCGGGCTGGAGCTCCTCACGCTCTCGCTCTACGCCCTGGTGGCGCTGCAGCGCGACTCTGCGGTCGCGACCGAGGCAGCGATGAAGTACTTCGTGCTGGGCGCGCTCGCCTCGGGGATGCTGCTCTACGGCATGTCGATGTTGTACGGGGCGACGGGAACGCTCGGCATTCCCCAGCTCGCCGAGATCATCCTCGGGGGCGGGGCGCGGGACGTGGTGCTCGTGTTCGCGCTCGTCTTCGTTGTCGCGGGCCTCGGCTTCAAGCTCGGCGCGGTGCCGTTCCACATGTGGGTGCCGGACGTCTATCACGGCGCGCCGACGCCGGTGACGGTGTTCATCGGGTCGGCGCCCAAGCTCGCGGCGTTCGCCTTCATCATGCGGCTGCTGGTGCAGGGGCTCGGCGCGGAGCAGCTGGTGGAAGAGTGGAGCCGGATGCTCGTCGTGATGGCGGTGCTCTCGCTTGCGATCGGCAACGTGACCGCGATCGCGCAGACCAACCTGAAGCGCATGCTGGCGTATTCCACCATCGGCCACATGGGATTCCTGCTGCTCGGGATACTCTCGGGCGACGTGGTCGGATACGGCGCCGGCATGTTCTACGTGGTGGTCTACATGCTGATGAACCTGGGCGCCTTCGGCATGATCCTGCTGCTCTCCCGCGCGGGCTTCGAGGCGGAGAACCTGGAGGACTTCAAGGGCCTGAATCAGCGCAGCCCGTGGTACGCGTTCCTCATGCTGCTGCTCATGTTCTCGATGGCCGGTGTGCCGCCGACGGTGGGCTTTTACGCGAAGCTCGCCGTGCTGCAGGCGGTCATCAGCGCCGGCTTCATATGGCTCGCGGTGGTCGCCGTCCTGTTCTCCCTCATCGGCGCCTACTACTACCTGCGGATCGTCAAGCTCATGTATTTCGACGCGCCGGTGGACACCGCCCCCATTGCTCCGCGCGCAGACGTCCGCCTGCTGCTGAGCGCCAATGGCCTCGCCATGCTGCTGCTCGGCATCCTGCCGGAGCCGCTGATGGCGCTGTGCCTGTACTCGATCCAGGCCTCGCTCTGAGAACCCGGAACAAGCCCGATTTCGCCGAGAGAAAGCTCCGCTCGCGAACTGTCTACCGCGGGAAACTGCTGCACGTGCTCGAGGACGAGGTGCGGCTTGCTGACGGCCGCAGCGCGCGCCGCGAGTACATCCGGCACCCGGGGGCGGTCATGATCGTGCCGTTCCTCGATTCCCGGACCGTGGTGCTGGTGCGTCAGTACCGCTATCCGCTCGGTCGCCACTTCTACGAGATTCCGGCGGGCAAGATCGACGCCGGCGAGACGCCGCTGCAGACGGCGCGGCGCGAGCTCAAGGAGGAGTGCGGCTATGCGGCCCGGACGTGGCGCCACCTGACGACGATACACCCGTGTATCGGCTATTCCGACGAGCACATCGAGCTCTTCCTCGCGCGCGGGCTCACTCACGTCGGCGACGCGCCGGACGACGGCGAGCTGCTGGAGGTGGTGCCGATGAAACTGGCGGCAGGGCTGCGCTGGGTGAGGGAGGGGAAGATCACCGACGAGAAGACCGTGATCGGCCTGCTCTGGGCCGCCAGGTTTCTGACTTCTGCCGCCAAGTCGCGCCGCGCGCGGCGCTAGGCGGCGTCTGCGTCGGTGTCGCGCTCGGGAGCCGGCTGAGTGGCTTCCCGGTCCTTCTCTTCGAGCGGTATCGGCCGCTGGAACAGGTAGCCCTGCCCGAAGTGGGTGCCCATGCCGAGCAGGAGGTTCAGCGCCTCGGGCGTTTCGACCCATTCCGCGATCACCTGCTTGTCGAGGCCGTGAGCGATGTCGTTCAGCGCCCGCACGAAGATGCGGCTGCCCTCGTCGGCCGCGAGATCGCGGATGAAGCCGCCGTCGATCTTGAGGTAGTCGACGTCGAAGCGCTTCAGGTAGTAGAACGAGCTGAACCCCGCGCCGAAATCGTCGAGCGCGAAGCGGCAGCCCATCTCCTTCAGCCGCTTGATGAACGTGATCGTGACGTCGATCTCCGACATCGCCGCGGTTTCCGTGATCTCGAACACGAGCTGGCTCGGGTGCACGCCGCTCGCGTGCAGCAGCGAATGGAAGCGGCGTATCCAGTTCTGGTCGGAGATCGAAACCCGCGAGAGGTTCACGAAGTAGCGCAGCTTCCGGTTAGCCTGGCCGCTCGCGCGCAGGTAGGCGAGCAGCTTCTCGACCACCTGCAGGTCGATCTCCTGGATCTGGCCCATCGACTCGGCGAGCTCGATGAAGTTGCCGGGAAGGATGTAGCCCCCGTCCTCGCCGCGGATGCGCACCAGCACCTCGTGGTGCACGGCCTCGTGGTCCTTCAGGCGCACCACCGGCTGCTGGAACAGGACCAGGCGGTCCTCGTCGAGCGCGTCGCGCAGCTTCTTCGCCCAGTGGACGCGCCGGTGGGTGCTGCGCAGGTTTTCCGAGGCCTGGTCGAACAGCACCTGGCGGTTGCGGCCGCGGTCCTTGGCCTGGTACATCGCGATGTCCACGTTCGAGAGCAGGGCGAGCGCGTCACCCCCGTGGAAGGGGTAGAGCGCGACGCCCGCCGAGGCCGCCAGGTTCGAGATGACCTTGTCGTCCGCGGCCTGGAAGCGGTAGTGCCGCACCGCGTCGAGCGCCTTCTCGGCGACCTCAACCGCGTCCTTGCGCAGCGCCGCAGGCAGGTGAATGGCGAACTCGTCGCCCCCGAGGCGGAACAGCTCGGCCGCCAGGTTCCGCGTCACGTCGCGCAGCACGCTGCCAACGCCGACGATCAGCTGATCGCCCGTGCGGTGGCCGAAATGGTCGTTGACGTACTTGAAATGGTCGATATCGAGGAACAGCAGCGCGCCGACGCCGCCCGACTGCAGCGCGGCTTCGATCCGGCGCTGCAGACACAGCCGGTTGGGGAGATCGGTGAGCGGATCGTGCAACGCGAGGTGCTCGATGCGCAGCGTCGCGAGGTGCTCCTCCGTAATGTCCCGCGCGGTGCCGCGGATGCCGAGCGTCGCGCCGTTGTCGTCGAGCACCACGCGCGCATTGATGCCGATCCAGCGGTCCTGGCCGGTCGGGGTGACCACACGGGTCACGTAATGCTTGATCTCGCCGTCGCGCTTCAGCATCGCGAGGAATCGGCGGTTGGATACGTGGGATGTGCCGGACTCGAAATCGAAGAAGCAGCGGCCGATCAGGTCCTTTGGCGCGACGCCGAAAATCGAGTTGGCGGCGGTGTTGAGGTAGGTGAAGCGCCCGTAGGAGTCGGTGGTCCAGATGAGGTCGTGAGAAGTCTCGACCAGGTCGCGGTAGCGGTTTTCGCTCTCCAGCAGGAGCTGGATGACGCGCCGCTTTTCGGCGAGCGACTTGCGGATCGTGGCCAGCTCCTTGGTGGCCTTGTCGCTCGTCGTGGCGAGCGCGGAGCCGGCCAGGCGGTCGATCAGCTCGCGCGAGTAGCGCCGGTGCCCGCCGTGGGTGCGGCTCGCGACCAGCACGCCCTGCTCGTCCCAGCGCCGCAGCTTCTGGATCGGAATGCCGAGCATCTCGGAAACTTCCTGGATGCTGTATTCCGCCGAGGAATCGCTCACGTCCTCCCCCTTGTTGGACACCGGCCTTTTCGCCGCGGCCTGCGGCCGCGGGGTGTTGCGCGCTAACTGGCTCATAAGTCTATCAAATCCTCTACTTGCTGGCCAACCGGCGGGCGACCTTGGCGCGCGCGTACGGTATGTCAGATGCATAGCTGCTGCGGGCCGGTGCGCCGTTTTCAAGCGGCCGCAGGCGCGCCGCGCTCCGTTCCCCGGCGGTCATGACCTGCCACCTCAAGCCCCGCACCGATCGCTTGATGCCATCCTCGCGCCAGATTTCCTCGAGCAAAGGATAGCCATCCGTCGGGCACCCGGCGCCGGCGGGCTCCCGGTCCGCGGACGACCGCTGGAGCAGCTCGTGGTACGCGAGCTGCCGCGCGAGCTGGGTCGTTCCCAGCTCCAGATACGACGGGTGTTCCTGGACGATCGGATCCTCGCTGTCGCAGGCGTGATGGCGATGGCTCGACCAGCGGTAGTCCACCGGGCGCGCGGCGAGGCCCGCCCTGACCGGGGCGCCCTCGATCGCAAGATAACGGGCGAGCACGTCCTTCCCGTCTTCGATTGCGGTCACCTGGGGCTCCTGCGCCCAGAATTCGCCGTTCCTCTGGTAGGTGTAGTTCACGTACTCCACGTAGCGGTCGCTGATGAAGCGCAGCCACTGCGCCAGCCTGGTCTCCGAGTCCAGACTGGCGAGCAGCTGCACCTCACCCGGCATCAACGCGTAGGCATGGAGCGCGCTTCCGTGCCGCTCCCCGGCTTCCTTGAGGCAATCGAGGTACACGAGGTAGTCCTCTTCGCTCAGGAAACAGGGCGAGCCATCGCTTTTGCGATGGACCACATGGCGCGGCGTTTGCATCACCCAGGGTGCGGCGCTGTCACTCATGGCCGGGTCCCGACAGGCAACGGGCTCAGTGAATCTGCTGGGACTCGTTCAGCCCGTTCTGGCGCGAGACCAGGCGCTGCATGAGCTTGAGATCCCGCGAATTGAGCTTCAACGCGCTGTCGACCCAGATCTGCACGACGTCGAGCAGCTCCGAGAACTCGATGCGCTGCACGCGCCGGCGAACCTGCGCGAGGGCCGCGAACCCGTTGCGGCTGCGGCTGCGCCGGCGGATGAGAGCCGCGACCTCCGCTTCGCCGTTGCCGTTCTCGGCCACCACGTCGACCACGCCCTGCGCGGCCATCTCCTCGGCGGTGTAGATCTTGCCGCTGGTGATGAGCTCTTCCGCGCCGCGTTGACCGATGCGGCGCTCGAGGAAGGAGTAGGCGCCCATCCCCGGGAACAGGTTGAAGATGATCTCGGGGAAGCCGAAGCGGGAGTTCTTTTCGGCGACCAGCACGTCGCTCGACAAAGCCGCCTCGAAGCCGCCGCCGAGGCACTCGCCCTGGATCAGGGACACCGTGGTGAGCGGCAGGTTGTGACCGATGTACTGGCGGTAGAGCACGTCGATGCAGGCACGACCGTAGCGCAGCAGGCCCTGGCGGTCGCGGGCGTCGATCAGCTGCTTGAACAAATCGAGGTCGCCGCCGAGATTGAAGACGCCCGGGGACGCCGAAGCGAGCACGACGTATTCGATGGGGTGCTCCTCCCCGTAGCAGTCAATGGTCCCGCCGGTACCGGCGACGTATTCCTGGAACGCCCGGATGTCGGCGAGCAGGGCGGGGTTGAAGCAGGGCCGCGGCTCGGGCGCCCAGCGCGACCACAACGCGTGCGTGTCCTTGTCGAAGTGCGCGCGCAACTGCGGCGAGAAGCTGAACTCGACGCCGTTGCTGAGCGGTTGCGTGGCGGGTAGTTGACGTGCTTCCAGAACGGCTGACGGAACATGCATATCCATGACGACGCTCCCTCGGAGAAAAAGCGGTTTTAAAAAACAGCCTGTGATCTAGATCACGCCTTGATTAAACGGTAAATAATCATTAGAAAGCAAATCTAACATTCTGATAGATTTTCACTTTCTGGTTTAGAAACAGGTATTAACGCAGGCCCCCCAACCGCCGCCCGGCACCCGAATAAAGCCCTCTGTCGCAATCCGCGCAACACAGGCAGGGCGCTGCGGAGGGACCCAAAATTGACGCGGCGCGGGGCCCTAATTGATAATCAAGATTAACTATAACGAGTAAGTCGTTGTGACTACCCGATTTTTAAGATTCATCTTCCGGAGACTATTCGGCGTTCGGGTGGAGGGGGATCTCTCCCAGCTGCAGTCCGGCCGGGTCTTGATCGTCGCCAACCACGATTCCGTGCTCGACGGCGCTCTCCTGGGGCTGTTTCTTCCTGGAAACGTCACTGTCACGGAGTCGGGGGCGGGCCTCCGGCACCGGCTCGTGCGGCTGCTGATGCGGGTCGTCCCGCACGTGATCCTCAATCCCCAGCGCCCGCTCGCGTTAAAGCGGCTGATACGGCTCGTCGAGCGCGGGCGCCCGGTCCTCGTATTCCCGCAGGGCCCGGCGACGCCCACCGGCGGGCTCACCAAGATCTACGATTCGGCCGCGGTCATCGCGGCGCGCTGCAACGCGTGGATCGTCCCCGTCCGCATCACGGGAACGCTCTACTCCCGCTATGCTGCGGTCGGCGGCCTGTTCCCCAAGCGGCTCTTTCCCCGCGTCACCATCACGGTTCTGCCCGGGCGGCGGCTGCCGGCGCAGTTGCAGCTGCCGGGAAAGGCGCGGCGGCGCCGGCTGGCGGACGAGCTGCTCCGGATCATGCAGCACATGATGTTCGCCTCGCAGCCGCGGACAACGCTGTTTGAGGCGTTGCTGGACGCCGCGGAGCTTCACGGGCGCGGCACGCTCATTCTGGAGGACACGCAGCGCCATCACTCGTACCGCGACCTGATCAAGGCGAGCCTCGCGCTGGGACGGCTGGGCTCGCGGCTGGCCGGGGAAGGGGAGATCGTCGGCGTGATGATGCCGAACCTCGCGACGACGGTTGCGCTCCTCTTCGGCCTGGGCGCGATGCGGCGCATTCCGGCGCTGCTCAACTACACGGCTGGACCCGACGCGCTGCGCAGCGCCTGCATTGCCGCGGGCATCAAGACGCTCGTCACCTCGCGGCGCTTCGTCGAGGTCGCGCGGCTCGGGACTTCCGTCTCGGCGTTGAGCACCTTGCGCATCGTCTACCTGGAGGACCTGCGCGCGCAGTTCGGAGTGCTCGACAAGCTGTGGCTGATCGGCTGGGCGCTGTGGCGGCCGCGCGCCGCGGTGCCCCGCTGCGACCCGGACGAGACCGCGGTGGTGCTGTTCACCTCGGGCTCCGAGGCGCGCCCCAAGGGTGTCGCGCTCTCACACCGTGCCCTGCTCGCCAACATCGCCCAGATGGGCGCCGTCATCGATTACGGTCCGAATGACAAGTTCCTGAATTCGCTGCCCATGTACCACTCCTACAGCTTGACCGCGTGCACGCTCCAGCCGCTGCTGACCGGCACCCGTAGCTATCTTTACACCACGCCGCTCCATTACAAGGTGATCCCGGAGTTGGCCTACACCCGCGGCTGCACCTACGTCTTCGGCACCAGCACCTTCCTTGCGCACTACGGGCGCCAGGCGCATGCCTACGATTTCAACAAGACGCGAGTCGTGGTGTCGGGCGCGGAAAAGCTCAACCCGGAAGTGGCGAGCCTGTGGCTCACCCGCTTCGGGCTGCGCATCATGGAAGGCTACGGCGCCACGGAGTGCGCGCCGGTGCTCTCTCTGAACACGCCGATGTGCTACAAGCCAGGAACGGTCGGGCGCATGCTTCCCGGCATCGAGCATCAGCTGGTGCCGGTGCCCGGCATCTCCCGCGGCGGCGTGCTGCACGTGCGCGGCCCCAACGTCATGCGCGGCTATTACCTCTACGACCGTCCCGGCGAGCTGCAGCCGCCGCGCTCCGAGGTGGGCGAGGGCTGGTACAGCACCGGCGACGTGGTGGACATGGACGACGACGGCTATTTCACCATTCACGGGCGCGTCAAGCGCTTCGCCAAGATCGCGGGCGAGATGATCTCGCTCGAGGTCGTGGAGCGCATCGCCATTCACGCCTCGCCGGGCCAGCAGCACGCCGCGGCCCTTGAGCTCATTTCGCAGACCGGCGAGAGCACCGTGCTGTTCACAACCGACCCGCGGCTGGACCGCATCGCGCTACAGAAGGCGGCGCGCGAGCTCGGCGCGCAGGACCTCGCCGTCGCGCGCCGCATCGTGCATGTCGCCTCGCTCCCGCTGCTCGGCAGCGGCAAGACCGATTACGTGAAACTCAGGTCGCTCAGTGAAACCGGGCAGGCGGCGGCCTCTCCCCGCCACTGATCGCCCCTCCCTGCGTGCCGGCTTGCAGGCGGGTGTAAGATGGGCTCGTCACCCCGCTGCGCGCAATGGCGACGCGGCGGCCGGTGAACCCGTCAACAGGAGGACACCATGGCCAAGGGCATAGGGAAGGGCAGCGTCTATCGCGTCACCGAACTCGTCGGCACCAGCAGGAACTCGTGGGAGGATGCCGCGCGCAACGCCGTGGAAACCGCGTCGCACACCCTGCGCGACCTGCGGGTGGCGGAGGTGACCAAGACCGACGTCGTAATCGAGAACGGCAAGATCGCCGCGTTCAGGGCGCGGGTCAGCCTCTCCTTCAAATACCAGGGTTGAGCGGACGCTATCGCGCAGTTCAACTGCGCGCGTTGGAACGGACGACGCAATCGCCGTTCGACGCGCGCATTGCTGCCGCTAGTCCGGCAGCGGCGGCAGCGCGCGCAGGTAGGCGATCAGCGCCGCGAGGTCCTGCGGCGTCAGCTTGCTCGTGGTGTTGGTGATGACCTCGCCCATCGCCTCGGCCGCAACGTCGCCGTCGGGGGTGAGTCCGCTCGTCAGGAAATCGGCAAGATCGCGGTCGCTCCACTTCTTGAGTCCGGTCGGGGTCAGGTTCGGCACGCCCTTGCCCTCGGGGCCCTTGCCGCCGGCAAGGAAGCGGCCACTCTTCGGGCCGCCGAGGAAGTTGCGCGGCGTGTGGCATTCCCCGCAATGTCCGAGCGCCTGCGCGAGGTAGGCGCCGCGATTGACGACGTCCGGAGACGCCCGGCGCATTGGCGAAGGGCCCGGGCGTGAAGAAGAACCACTTCCAGACCGTGACCAGGAAGCGCCAGCCGAAGAAGAAGCCGAGGTCGTGCTCGCGACTCGGCTGGCTGCTCGCCGGCAGCGTGCGCAGGTAGGCCCAAAGGTCGCGCAGGTCGTTGTCAGTGATCTTCGTGAACGACGGGTAGGGAAAGGCCGGAAAGTAGTTGGCGCCGTCGGGACGCCGGCCGTGGCGCATGGCGCGGATGAAATCGGCCTCGCTCCAGCGCCCGATGCCGGCTTGCGGGTGCGGCGTGATGTTCGGTCCGTAGAAGGTCCCGAACGGGGTCTTCAGGGCCCGACCGCCGGCGTAGGGGGTGGCGCCCTCCTTGGTTTCCGTGTGGCAGCCGAGGCAGCCGCCGGCCTGGGCGAGGTACTCGCCGCGCTTCGCGTCGCCCTGCGCCGATGCAGTCGCCGTCGACATCCCCAGCAGCAGCGCGAGCACGGCCGATATCAGCGAATGTTTCATACGTGGCGCGAGTCTATCTCAATCCCGGCCCCTCCCGACGAGGCGAGGGCTGACCCCTGCAACAGTCGATTTCCGGGGTCCGCAAAAAAGCGAAAACCCCGCCGCAGCGGGGTTGATCTGCCACTCCAACTTCAAAATTATTTCGCGCGAAAATCTTGGTGGCAGGCGCCGCAAGTTTTGCCGACTGCCAGGATTTGCGCCTTGACTGCAGCTTCGTTGCCGCCCGCGCTCACGGACGCGAGCTTGGAGGTTTCGTTCTCGAGGCGGCTTGCGGCCGCATCAAACTGGGCCTTGTTGTCGAAAACGGCTGGCATCGCCCGGGACTTCTCGCCCTTTGTGCTGGCATCGAATCCATCCCACGCCATTCTGCTGAGGTTATCCAGGAATCCCGCATTGCGCTGGACCACCGCGGCGTTGTAGGGCGCCTTGCCCTGCGCCATCGCGGCCATCGGACCGAAGTACTTGCCCTGCAACGTCATGACCGACTGGCGCTGCTTCACGAGTACGTCAGGCTTGGCCTGCGCCAACGCGTCGAGCGCGTAACCCGCGCCGGCGCCCACGCTCAACACCAACACTGCCGAAATCAGCTTCTTGTTCATCCATTTCTCCTCATTGAGATTGGCCTGCGAACACAAGTGTAACGGCACCCGCCGCACACACCCTCAACAGCCATGGGCGCCTGATTATTCCGAGCGCAGGCCGAAGCGCTCGCGGAGTGTAGGTACGGGGCAGCGACCCGTCAACCTGTCCTGATTCCGTCATGTGAAATCGACCTTGGCGCTGCGCGCGCGCTTGATCTCGCCCCGACGACGCTTGGACTCCAGCCGTCGCTGCCGGGACGCGCGGGTGGGGCTCGTCGACCTGCGGTGCTTGCGGGGCCGGGCCGCCTCGCGGACGAGGGCAACGAGACGCTCGATCGCGTCGTTGCGATTCTGGTCCTGGCTGCGGAAGCGGTGCGCCGTGATGACCAGCACGCCCTCCCGGGTCAGGCGGCGCCCGGCGATCGCTCGCAATCGCTCGCGCACCGGCGGCGGAAGGGAGACTGAATGCCGGACATCGAAGCGCAGCTGGACGGCGGTCGCGACCTTGTTGACGTTCTGCCCGCCCGGGCCGGATGCCCGGATGAAGGTTAGCTCGATCTCGTTCTCGTCAATTGCAATTCCAGGCGCAACCGGGATCATCGGCCGAGTGTACGGGCGGCGCCCACGCTGCACAACCGCGATTGGGTAAACTTACCGAATGCGGACGATAGCGGGATTGCCTTTGATGCCGCGGCTCGGCTATGCGCTCGGCTTCCTCGCCTGCGCGGCGCTACTCGCCTTCGCCTACTACCTCCAGTACTACGAAGGGCAGGACCCGTGCCCGCTTTGCATCCTGCAGCGCGTCGCATTCCTGGCGCTCGCGGTGATTTTCCTCGTAGCGGCCGTGCATGGCCCCGGGCGCATCGGAGCGCTTGTCTACTCCGGCTTGCTGATTACGACGGCGAGCATCGGCGCGGCCCTCGCCGCGCGCCACGTTTGGCTGCAGAACCTGCCAAGGAGCCAGGTTCCGGAGTGCGGGCCGGGGCTGGAGTACCTCGTGAAGCGATTGCCGCTGACAGAGGCGCTGGAGAAAATCTTCACCGGCAGCGGGGAATGCGCGGAGGTCGGCTGGACCTTTCTCGGGCTGTCGATCGCCGGCTGGGCGTTGCTGTGGTTCCTGCTGTTCGGGGCGTTCGCGATGTACCTTGCGCTCGCCGCCATGCGCCGGACCTCGCGGTGATCGCAGTCGTGGTCCGCGGACAAGCGTCCGCTGCCAGGGTGCCGCGCCGGAAGCGCGCCGCCGCGGCGCCGTGCTAGAGTCTAGGCGGGAATATCCGGCTCGAGCTGGCGCTCGAGCATCGTGATCTGGTCTTTCAGGAAGAGCTTGCGTTTCTTGAGGCGCTGCAATTGCAATTGATCCTGGGCGCTGCTTTGAGAAAGGCGGGAAATGACGTCATCGAGGTCTCTGTGCTCAGTCTGCAATTGGTGGATACGTTGCTTCAGAGACTCGACTTCGACGGTATGTATCATGGGTAGCATCCTCCATACCAGCTTGGAACGAGCGCATTCAGTATAGACCCAATGATTTGGAAAAAAAACTAGACCCGCACCGGCCGCGTGCTGCGTCGCGAAGCCGGATGCAGGGGCACAATTAACCCGCTGTTTTTCTTTAGGAAGGCGATTTGGCAATCACGCTCAAGGTGAACGGCCGCGCACACACGGTCGTGGCGGAGCCCGAGACGGCGCTCCTCTATGTCCTGCGCAACGACCTCAAGTTGAAGGGCGCGCGCTTCGGCTGCGGCATGGGCCAGTGCGGCGCGTGCACCGTGCTGCTGGACGGCAAGCCCGTGCAGTCCTGCGACCTGCCGCTCTCCGCCGCTGCGGGTAAGAGCATCACGACCGTCGAGGGCCTCGCGCAAAACGGCAAGCTGCACCCGCTGCAGCAGGCATTCATCGAGGAGCAGGCCGCGCAGTGCGGCTACTGTGCGACCGGCATCATCATGACCGCCAAGGCGCTGCTCGACGCCAATCCGCGGGCCACCGACGCGGAGATCCGCTCCGCGCTCAAAGGCAACCTCTGCCGCTGCGGCACGCACCATCGCATCCTGCGCGCCATACAACGCGCAGCCCTGGCAATGAGGAAATAGACAATGGCGACCGCTGGCACGCAGCCCCGCAAACTGCCCGGCAGCCTCAACGCGAATCGCAGGCTCGATCGCTGGCTGCGCGTCAACCGCGACGGCACGGTGACCGTGTTCCCGGGCAAGGTCGAGATCGGCCAGGGGATCCTCACCGCGCTCACGCAAATCGTCGCCGAGGAGCTCGATGTCGCGCTCGAGCGCATTCGCCTCGCGCCCACCGACACGAGCTACAGCCCCGACGAGGGAATGACCTCGGGCAGCCAGTCAATCACCGACGGGGGGACGGCGCTGCGCTACGCCGCGGCGGAGACGCGAGACCTGCTGCTGCAACGGGCCGCCGCCAAGCTTGGCGTTTCGCTCGAGCAGCTTGCGGTCGCGGACGGCGTCATCACGGCGCGCTCCGGAGGCAGCGCCACTTACTGGGACCTCGCGAGCGACGACCTGCTCGCGCGCGAGGCAACCGCCGAGATCGCGCCCAAGCCCGCCTCGCAGCACACGATCATCGGCAAGCCCGCGCCGCGGCGCGATATTCCCGCCAAGGTCAGCGGCACGCCGATCTACGTCCACGATCTCGAGCTGCCGGGCATGCTGCACGGGCGCATCGCCCGCCCCCCGAGCTACGAAGCGCGGCTCGCCGGTCTCGACGAGGCCGAGGTGCGCGCGCTGCCGGGCGTGGTGAAGGTCGTGCGGGACGGCAGCTTCCTCGGCGTCGTTGCCGAGCGCGAGGAGCAGGCGATCCGCGCGCTGACCCGCCTCAAGCGCATTGCGCGGTGGGAGGAGGCAACGCAGCTTCCCGAATCCGACGCGCGCTTTCTCTACCGGGAGACGAGCGAGGATACCGTCATCAGCGAGAAGCACGATGCCGCGGCCGCCGCGCGCAAGGCGAAAACGCTCGAGGCGGAATACACGCGGCCTTACACCGCGCACGCCGCGCTCGGACCGTCCTGCGCCGTCGCGCGCTTCGAGGATGGCCGCTACACGGTGTGGACTCACAGCCAGGGTGTGTTTCCGCTGAGGCGCGATCTTGCGCCCGTGCTCGGCGTGGAGGAGAAGCGCGTCACGGTGATCCACATGGACGGTGCCGGATGCTACGGCCACAACGGCGCGGACGATGCCGCGCTCGATGCGGCGCTCCTCGCGCGGGCCGTGCCCGGCCGGCCCGTGCGGGTGCAATGGATGCGCGAGGACGAGTTCCACTGGGAGCCCTATGGACCGACCATGGCGGTGAAGCTGAAGGGCGACCTCGACGCGCAAGGCCACATCGTCGGCTGGACCGAAGACATCTGGAGCAACTCGCACAGCACGCGGCCTAATGGGCTCGGCGGCGTCAACCTGCTGGCGGCGTGGCATCTCGCGCAGCCGCACAAGCCCTCGCCCCCGCGCAATCCCCCGCTGCCGGGCGGCGGCAGCCACCGCAACGCGATTCCGATCTACGAGTTCCCCAACGAGCGCGTGACCAACCGCCTCGTGAAGCGCATGCCGGTGCGGGTGTCCGCGCTGCGCGCGCTCGGCGCGACCGCCAACGTCTTCGCGATCGAGTCGTTCATGGACGAGCTCGCCGCCGCCGCCGGCGCCGACCCGGTCGAGTTCCGCCTGCGCCACCTCAAGGACCCGCGCGCCCGCGCGGTGATCGAGACCGTCGCGGCAAAGGCCGGATGGCGCAAGGGCGAGAAGGGCGACGGCACGCGCGGGCGCGGCATCGGCTTCGCGCGCTACAAGAACGGCGCCTGTTACGTGGCGGAGATCGTGGAAGTGGAGGCCGGCAACGAGATCGCGGTCAAGCGCGTGTGGGCGGCGATCGACGCCGGGCTCGTCATCAATCCCGACGGCCTCGTCAACCAGACCGAGGGCGGCATCATCCAGGCCGCGAGCTGGGCGTTGAAGGAGGCGATCCAGTACGACCGCAGCCGCATCCTCACCAGCACCTGGAACGACTACCCGATCCTCACCTTCGAGGAGTCGCCCGTGGTGGAGGTGACGATCGTCAACCGCCCCGATGAGCCGCCGCTCGGCGCGGGCGAGGGCACTCAGGGCCCGACGGTCGCCGCGATCGCCAACGCCATCTTCAACGCGATGGGCGCGCGGCTGCGCGACCTGCCGTTCACCCGGGACCGGGTACTGGCCGCGCTCGCCTGATCCCCGTGAAACGCGACGACGCACAGCTGACCGGGCTCGCGCTGGTCCTGAAGGCCGTCGAGTTTGCCTCGCGCAAGCATCGCGACCAGCGGCGCAAGGACAAGCGCGCCTCGCCTTACATCAACCACCCGATCCAGCTCGCCAACGTGCTCTGGTTCGAAGGCGGCGTGACCGATCCCGTCGTGATCGCGGCGGCGCTCCTGCACGACACCATCGAGGATACCCAGACGTCCTGGCAGGAGCTGCGCGGCGAATTCGGCGACGCGGTCGCGGAGGTCGTGCTCGACGTGACCGACGTGAAGTGGCTCAAGAGGAACGTGCGCAAGCGGCTGCAGGTTTCCCGGGCGAAACATTCCAGCACGCGTGCGCGCCTCGTCAAGCTCGCTGACAAGATCGTGAACCTGCGCGATGTCGCCGCGCACCCGCCGTCGGGCTGGTCGCTCGAGCGCCGGCGCGAATACTTCGATTGGGCGAGGGAAGTGATCGACCAGTTCCGCGGCACCCACCCGGATCTGGAGCGGCGGTTTGACGAGGCCTACGCTCTGAAGCCTTGAAATGACAGCACCCCGGTCGTTTTTCTGCCTCGGCGCGTCGTGGAGTCCACATTGTTAACTCGTGACCACGGGCGGAAGAAAGGGGCACAATAGCGCCTCACTCCGCAGGGCGAGTGATCACCGATTCAGGAGGGGAAAATGAAAACGACGAGATTGAAGCAGGGTCTGGCGGCGGCCGTTCTGGCCGCGATTCTGGCGGCATGTGCCGCACAAACGGGGTCGGATGGAAGCGTTGGCGCGAACGAACTGGGGGGCGTCGTCACCAGCGCGAATGGGCCGGAGGCCGGCGTATGGGTGATCGCGGAGACGACCGAGATGCCGACCAAATTCGCGAAGATTGTGGTGACCGACGATCGCGGCCGCTACCTCATGCCGGATCTGCCCAAGGCAATTACAGCGTATGGGTGCGCGGCTACGGACTGGTGGATTCTCCCAAGATCAGTTCGCACTCCCGGCCGGACCCTGAATCTGACCGCGGTGCCCGCGCCCAGCCCGGCTGCGGCGGCGCAATACTATCCGGCGGTCTACTGGTACTCGATGCTCACGATCCCGGCGAAGAACGAGTTCCCCGTGGGCAAGGTGACGCATCAGGGAGAGTGGCTTCACGTCGTGAAGACGGGCGGCTGCATTGGCTGCCACGCGATGGGCACGATGGGAACGCGCACGATCCCGAAGGCATTCGCCGGCATGAAATCGCCCGACGCGTGGGCGCGGCGCATCCAGTCCGGTCAAGCCCTGCCGCAGATGGCCCGCGACATCAACCGGCTCGATCCGCAGCGCGCCTCACGTCCTGTTCGCTGACTGGACCGACCGCGTCGCGGCAGGCGAGCTGCCCTTCGCGCAGCCGGAGCGCCCGCAGGGCGTCGAGCGCAACCTTGTGCTTACCCAGTGGGACTGGAGCACGCCCACCGACTACTGCACGACCTGATCGGGACCGACCGGCGCAAGCCCACGGTCAACGCAAACGGCAAGTTCTACGGGTCTCCGGAGGAGAGCACGGACATCGTTCCGATTCTCGATCCAAAGACACAACACCGCGACCTCGGTGAAGCATCCCGTGCGCGACCCGAAGACGCCGTCCTCCAAGATCGAGCCCGATGCAGCCCTCCGCCGTATTGGGGAGGACAAGCCGATCTGGGACAGCCAGACCAGCAATCACAACCCGATGATGGACGAGAAAGGGGCGACCTTGGTTTGCCGCGCGGGTGCGTCATCCCAACAACCCGGACTACTGCAAGAAAGGGTCGAGCCACCCGTCGGCCAAGGTGGTCCCGATCAACGAGTCCGGCCGCCATCTCTCGATGTACGACCCGGCGACGGGCAAGTTCACGCTGATCAGCACCTGCTTTCCGACTCACCACCTGATCTTCGCCGAGGACGCGAACAACACGATCTGGGTCAGTAGCGCATTCGGGACGGGGGTTATCGGCTGGTTCAACCGCAGGATGTTCGAGGAGACCGGCGACGAGGCGCGCTCGCAGGGCTGGACGCCGCTGATCCTCGACACCAACGGTAACGGCAAGCGCGACGCCTGGGTAGAGGACGACCAGCCGCTCGACCCGACCAAGGACAAGCGGGTGCATCTCAACATCTACGCCGTTGCCGTGAACCCGGTCGATGGCACGGTCTGGGGCACCGCCTGGTGGTCGCCCTGGCCGGGCTATATCGTGCGGCTGAATCCGGGGCCGAATCCATCCGAGACGGCGCTGGCCGAGCTGTATGAGGTTCCGCTGCCGGGCTACGGGCCGCGCGGTGGCGACATCGATCGCAACGGCAACTACTGGGTCTCGCTCGCGAGCGGACATCTCGGCAAGTTCGACCGCAGCAAGTGTAAGGTGCTGAACGGGCCGAAGGTCGCGGACGGCAGGCACTGTCCCGAAGGCTGGACGTTTTATCCCTTTCCCGGCCCGCAGTTCCGGGACGTGAAGGCGGGCGGCAGCGCTGAGGCGAGCTACTACGTCTGGGTCGACCAGTTCAACACCCTCGGCTTGGGCGAAAACGTACCAATCGCCACCGGCAATCTCAATGAGTCGTACCTTGCCCTCGTGAACGGGCAATTCGTCAACCTGCGCGTGCCCTATCCGATCGGCTTCTTCCCGAAATGGGGCGAAGGGCGCATCGACGACCCGAACGGCGGGTGGAAAGGAAGATCGCTGTGGGCGACCGACTCCACTCGGACGGTGTTCCACAACGAGGTCGGCAAGGACGGCCGGCCGCGCGTGGTACAAGATCCAGCTCCGCCCCGATCCGCTTGCGAGGTGAAGAGCGACTCACGACGGGAAACGCGACCTCACAGGAACCCCGCTTCGGCGGGGTTCTTGCTTTTCGGCGTGAACCCCATCCACGCCGAGACTGTCTATACTATCGATACACTTCCAGGGGGATATCGAATGTTGCGTGAGATCGAGGGGATAGCGGACGAACCCCGCACCCGCCGGCGCTGGTTCCACAACGAGTTTTTCGATCTCTTCGTGTGGCAGACCGAGGAAGGGGAGATCACGCTGTTCCAGCTCTGTTACGGAATCGATGCGAGCGAACGCGCGCTGGTCTGGCATCGCACCGGCGGTTTCTTCCACGACGGCGCGGGTCCGGCCAGGCCGGCCGCGGCCGACAAGATCGTTGCCCGCTTCGAGGTGGCCGCGCAGTCGCTGCCGCCTGATGTCAGCCAGGCTGTGAGCGAGCGCGTCCGCGAGTACATGGCGGGGGAGCAACCTGCCGCCGCGCGCCGCAAGCGTTTCCGCCGCGAAGAGTGGCAGAAGCGTCCCGCCGCCTGACCCCCAGCGGAACCGCCGAGGGCAAAAAAAAGGCGGGCCGGCCACATGGGCACAGCCCGCCTCCGGGGGAGACGGTGCTTTAGATCTGGCTCGACAGCGCGCGGAGCCGCGCCATGAAGGCGGTCATGTCGATGCCTTCGAATTCGTCCGGCAGCTGCGGGCTCAGTTCCTGCGGGGTCTGGTAGCAGGAGAGCGCGACAACCGCGTAGGCCGGGCTCCAGTTCACGCACAGCAGCTCGCTGTCGCGTTGGGCAGGGGCGGTGGCCGAGTTCGCCTTCGCCTGCTTCGCCTTACGGAAGTCATTCATGTCGATAACCATCGCATCCTCCGCAGCCTTGTTTCCGGTCTCGCCTAAGGTCTACGCAGATTCCATGCCAGCCGCGAACCCGCGCCCGAGACATCGGCGTAATCGTCTGAAAATATGAGGTTTTAGGCCAGGTGTGCGGGTGTCCGCCTTGCGCACCATCTGTGTGACCAATTTCCCGATGGCGGGGCGGCGGGTCTTGCGGTGGGAGGATGCACTATCGAGATTTCGACAGTGTTAAGCGTCGTCCGCGCATCCAGCGCGGTCCCGGTGGCTGATTACGTTACACTAACGCGCTTTTTTACCCGCCAACAGCCACATGCTGCTGCACGCCGCAACGATCTTCCTCAGCGCTTTCCTGCTGTTCCTCGTCCAGCCCGTCATCGCCAAGCAGATCCTGCCCTGGTTCGGTGGCGCGGCGGCGGTGTGGGCGACGTGCCTGGTGTTCTTTCAGTCGGTGCTGCTTATCGGCTACGCCTATTCGGACTGGACGACGCGGCTGCTCACCCCGCGGCGGCAAGCGTGGCTGCACATTGCCCTGCTCGCGTTGAGCGTGCTGACTCTGCCGATCATCCCGAGCGCGCAGTGGAAGCCCGGCGCGGAAGGCGGCGAGCCTACGCTCATGATATTGGGCCTTCTGGGAGCCACCATCGGCCTGCCGTATTTCCTGCTCTCGACCACGAGCCCGCTGGTGCAGGCCTGGTTCTGGCAGCGCTTCCAGCACGCCGTGCCGTACCGGCTCTTCGCCCTGTCGAATTTCGCATCCCTCACGGCCCTGCTCTCGTACCCGGTGCTGGTCGAACCGTTCCTGCCGCTCGTCGCGCAATCGTGGATGTGGTCCGCGGGGTACGGTGGGTTCGCGTTGCTCTGCGGCGTGACGGCGTATCTCAGCACGCGCGGCCCCGCCGCGGCGCCCGCGCCGGCCACCCCCGGCGCGGAAGGTGGGGAGGCGCCGCCCACCGTCGGCGACCGGCTGCTCTGGATCGCGCTCTCGGCAATGGGCTCGTGCCTGCTGCTCGCGGTCACCAACCACCTCACGCAGAACATCGCCTCGATCCCGTTCCTGTGGGTGGTGCCGCTGTCGATCTACCTCATCACGTTCATCCTGTGCTTCGACCATCCCCGCTGGTACCACCGGGGGATCTTCGTCACGCTGACGGCCGTGTTGCTGCCGGTGATGGCGTGGTACTCCGATGCGCTCGATCTATGGACCGCGGCGCCGCTCTACGCCGTCGGGCTGTTCGTCTGCTGCATGTTCTGCCACGGCGAGCTGACCCGGCTCAAGCCCGCGCCGCGCCACCTGACGATGTTCTACCTCATGGTGGCCATCGGCGGCGCGATCGGCGCGCTGCTGGTCGGCGTCGCCGCGCCCACCCTGCTTTCGGGCTATTACGAGCTTGGGATCGCGCTCACGGCGTGCGCGGTGCTGCTCTACCACCGCATGCTGGCCGCGCGCTGGTGGCTTGCCGCGGGCGCGCTGGCCGTGGTCGTCGCCACCGCCGCCTACACGGTGATGGGCATTACGGACTACCTGCAGAACACACGCGTGATGGTGCGCAATTTCTACGGTGTGGTGCGCACGCGCGACTACGCGACACCGGTGCCGTTTCGCGCCATGTATCACGGCGGCATCAATCACGGCGGGCAGCTCCTCGACGCGGCGCTGCGCAATCGGCCCACCAGCTATTTCGCTCCCACGAGCGGCTACGGGCGCGTCTTCGCCAGCCTCCCGGACGCTCCGCGGCGCGTCGGCGTGCTCGGCCTCGGGGCGGGCGCGCTCGCGGCCTATGCGAGGCCGGGGGACCTGTTTCGCTTCTACGAGATCGATTCCCAGGTTGCCGCCGTGGCGGTCTCGGAATTCACCTATCTGCGCGACAGCCCGGCCCAGATCGACATCATCCTGGGCGATGGCCGGCTGTCGCTCGAGCGGGAGGCCCCGCAGAACTACGACGTGCTCGCGATCGACGCCTTCTCCGGGGATTCGATCCCCATGCACCTCATCACGCGCGAGGCCATGGCGGTGTACTTGCGCCATCTGAAGCCGGATGGGGTGATCGTCTTCCAGGCGACCAACCGCTTCGTCGACATCGCGCCGGTGGTCGAGCGCCTCGCCGCATCGGACGGCATGACCGCGGTCCTGGTATCCGACGTCGCGGACAGCGACGAAGGGGCGGACTACTGGGTTTCCGACACCGACCAGATCATCGTCACGCGAAACGAGCAGTTGCTGGCCGCGGAGCCGATTCATTCGGTCGCGCAGCCGTTGCCGCCGCGCCCGGACTTCCGGGTCTGGACCGACGATTTCTACAATCTGCTGCGCATCCTGAAGCGGTGACCGAGTTTGATGAATTTTTGAGCAAACCAGACACGACCGCGTGGTTACGCCTCCGGCACGGTGGTCCCCGGCGGTTACCCACAGCGTTATCCACAAAAATTGTGAATTGTTTACAGAGGCTCTGCGGCGACTTGCCATGGCCCGGCTCCGGGGCCGAGCCGGGCTTCCCCGGCTCCTGAAAATACAAGGAGTTGCGGCACCGAAGCGCAGGGCCCGAAATCCGAGGAACGGGCGGGTGCCGGGCGGCCGCTAGAGGCCGTGGACGAAGGTCTCAATACCCCGCAGGAGCATCTCGACGGCAATGGCGGTGAGAACGAGCCCCATCAGGCGCTCGAAGGCGAGCAGTCCGCGCTCCCCCGCGAACTTCGCGATGCGCTCCGCCGCCGTCAGCACCACCACCGTCACCAGCGTGGCCACGGTCACGGCAAGGCACCATTCGGGCAGGCGCTGCGGCGCACGCGAGACCAGCAACATGACGGTCGCGATGGCCGCCGGCCCGGCGATGGCGGGGGTGGCGAGCGGCACGATGAACGGCTCGCTCCCGGCGACGTCGCCGAATATGCCCTCCGGGTGCCGGAAGATCATGCGCAGTGCGATCAGGAACAGAATCACGCCGCCGGCGATGGTGAGGGAGGTATCCGAGAGGCCGAGAAGGCCGAGGAGGGTGCCCCCGAAGAAGACAAACGCGAGCAGCACCGCGAACGCGATGACGCACTCGCGCAGGATGACCCGCGCGCGCCGCGCCGGCTTCACGGTCCGCAGCACGGAGATAAACAGCGGGATGTTCCCGACCGGGTCCATCACCAGCACCAGGATCACGACGGCGGACGCGAACGAGACATCCATGACGAGGCTCCTGGGCCGATTATGCGCATATCCGACCGAATATTGCTAAAATCCCCCGCGATTTCCCCCTGCGTGCCAACCTCGTTCAGCCGCCCCCCATGCCGGACGCCCGCGTAGAATCCGCGATCGCGCACTGGGCGCCGCGCTTCGTGTCGAACGGGGTGCCGCTGACGGACTTCGAGGAGGTGACGGCCGGCGTCGGACGCTGGGAGGACTGGTGCCGCGCCTGGAGCGGGCGCGCGGCGATCCACGAGGAGCTCGGGCGCAAGAGTCTGGCGGACGGATACCGGGTCTCCGCCGGCGAGCACCTGACGCGCGCCGCGGTGTGCTACCACTTCTCCAAGTTCGTGTTCGTCGTCGATTACGAGCAGATGAAGGCCGCGCACCGCAAGGCAGTCGAGTGCCGCAACCTCGCGCTGCCGCTGATCGACCCGCCCGGCGAGCGGGTGCTGATTCCCTACGAGGGCAAGCATCTCGTGGGCATCCTGCGCAAGCCGGCGGGCGCCTCGAGACCGCCCCTCGTGGTGATGTGCATGGGGCTCGACTCGACGAAGGAGGAAATGGACAGCAACGAGAGCGTTTTCCTTGCGCGCGGCATGGCGACCCTCGCCTTCGACGGGCCGGGGCAGGGCGAGGGCGAGTACGATTTTGCGATCCGCGGCGATTACGAGGTTGCGGTCAAGGCCGTGCTGGATTACGCCGGGAGCCGCAACGACCTCGACGCCGCGCGCGCCGGCTTGTGGGGGGTGTCCCTGGGCGGCTACTACGCGCCGCGCGCGGCCGCCTTCGAAAAGCGCATCAAGGCATGCATCGCGCTTTCGGGGCCGTTCGAGTGGGTGGAGTATTTCGACCAACTGCCCGAGCTCACCCGCAATACGTTCCAGGTCCGCTCCCGCAGCCGGAACCTGGCGGAAGCACGCGAGCGGGCCGCGACGCTGACCCTCAAGAACGTGGCGAAGAACATCGCCTGCCCGCTCTACATCGTCGCCGGCAAGCAGGACCGCATCGTACCGTGGCAGGAAGGCGAGCGGCTCGCCGCTGCAGCCGCCGGCCCGGTGGTGCGCTGCTTCCTCGACGACGGCAATCATGTCGCCAACAACCGCGTCTACCGCTGGCGCCCGCAATCCGCGGACTGGATGGCGCGGCAGCTCGGCGTATCGTCAACCTAGATGAACAGGAGGAGACCGTGATCCGCAATCCCGTCTTGACGATTCTCGTGGCGCTGTTCGCCGCGGCCGGAACCGCAGGAGCGGCCGACCCGTACCCGAGCCGGCCGATCCGCATGCTGGTGCCGTTCTCGGCGGGCAGCCAGACCGATATCCTCGCGCGCTGGATCGGAGAAAAGATCACGGAGGCCTCGGGCCAGCAGGTGGTGGTGGACAACCGGCCGAGCGCTGGAGGCACGATCGCCTCGCAGTACGTGCTGGCCGCCAACCCCGACGGCTATACCCTGATGATGGTTTCCACCGGCCACGCCGGGAACGCAACGCTCTACTCGAAACTGCCGTACGACACCGTGAAGGATTTTGCCGGCATCACGCGGGTGGCGAGCGTGCCCAATCTCCTGGTGGTTGCGCCCACGCTGGGACCGAAAACCGTGAAGGAGCTGATCGCGTACGCGAAATCGAAGCCTGGCCAGATCAACTTCAGCTCCGCCGGCGTCGGCAGCGGCACCCAGATCAACGGGGAAATGTTCCGGCTCGCTGCGGGGTTCGACGCGACCCACGTCCCGTACAAGGGCGCTCCCGAGTCGCTCAACGAAACCGCGACCGGCCGCGTGCAGTTCACGTTCTCCCCGATCCTGGTGGCAGCCGGTCAGGTCAAGGCGGGCAGGGTGGTTGCGCTTGCCGTGAGCACCTCCAAGCGCTCGGGGATGTTCCCCGACGTGCCGACGGTCGCGGAAGCGGGCATTCCCGGCTTTGACTACGACCAGTGGTACGGGCTGCTCGCCTCGGCCAAGACGCCGCGGCCGCTCGTGTACACCATCAACAAGGAAGTGGTGCGCGTGCTGAACCTCCCCGACATCAAGGAGCGTATGCTGACCCAGGGCGCGACCCCCACGCCGACCACGCCCGAGGAGTTCGACGCCTACATCCGCTCGGAAGTGAAGCGCTTCGCCGCCGTGCTGATCGCCGCCGGCGCGCGCATCAACTGACCGGAGAGGAGATCCGATGGATACCCCTGCCGCGAAACCCAAGGACAAGCGCGTCGAGGCGGCGATCTCGCACTGGTCGCCGCGCTTCGTCGCCAACGGCGTGCCGCTCACCGATTTCCAGGAAGTGACGGCCGGCTGCGACCGCTGGGAGGACTGGTGCAAGGCGTGGAGCGCGCGCGCGGCGATCCACGAGGGGCTCGGCGACCAGGCGCTGAAGGACGGTTTCAAGCTCTCCGCCGGCGAGCACTACACGCGCGCCGCGCTGTGCTACCACTTCGGCAAATTTCTCTTCGTCAACGACATCGCGCAGATGCGGCAGGCCCACAGGAAGGCCGTGGAGTGCCGCAACAAGGCGCTGCCGTTGCTCGATCCGCCCGGCGAGCGCGTGGCGATTCCCTACGACGGCAAGCACCTCTATGGAATCCTCCGCAAGCCGCGCGGCGCGGCGAGGCCGCCGGTCGTCGTCATGTGCATGGGGCTCGATTCGACCAAGGAGGAGATGGACGACTACGAAAAGCGTTTCCTCAGGCGGGGGCTCGCGACGCTCGCCTTCGACGGCCCGGGGCAGGGCGAGGCGGAGTACGACTTCGCGATTCTCCCGGAGTACGAGAAACCGGTGAAGGCGGTCATCGATTTCGTCGAGACGCGATCGGACCTCGACGCCGGCCACGTCGGCATCTGGGGCGTATCGTTCGGCGGCTACTACGCCCCGCGCGCCGCGGCGTTCGACAAGCGCATCAAGGCGTGCGTCGCGCTCTCCGGCGCCTACCAGCGCTCGGCGAGCTTCGAGGGGCGCCCCGAGATGAACGTGGAAGCCTTTCGCGTGCGCTCCAAGAGCGCGAACCTCGAGGAGGCGGGCAAGGTCGCGCTGCGCGTGTCGCTCAAGGGCATCGCGAAGAACATCACCTGCCCGATCTACATCGTCGCCGGAACCAAGGACCGGCTGACCCCGGTCGATGCGGCGAGGCAGCTCGCGGCGGAGGTCTCGGGCCCCTGCGTCCTGTCCATCATCGAGGGCGGCAATCACGTCGTGAACAACCTGTGGTACCGCTACCGCGACCAGACCGCGGACTGGATGGCGACGCAGCTCGGCGCGCCCAAACGCTGAATGCTCGCCGCCTGGTACGAGAAGCACGGCGCCGCGCGCGAGGTCTTGCGGGTCGGAGAGCAGCCCGACCCGGTTCCCGGCAGGGGTGAAGTGCGCGTGCGTCTGCGCGCCTCGGCGGTCAATCCCTCGGATGTCAAGGCGCGCGCCGGCAGCCGCCCGGTGATTCCGCCGCGGGTGATTCCGGACAGCGACGGCGCGGGCGAGATCGACCGCGTCGGTCCCGGCGTCTCGAAGCGGCGGCTGCGCCAGCGGGTCTGGGTCTACAACGGTCAATGGCAGCGCGCCTCGGGCACCTCGGCCCAGTACATCGCGTTGCCGGCCGCGCTGGCGGTCCCGCTGCCGCGAAAGCTCTCGTATGCCGAAGGCGCTTGCCTCGGCATCCCCGTCATGACCGCGCACCGCTGCCTGTTTTCCGACGGGCCGATACGGGGGATGAACGTGCTCGTGGCGGGCGGCGCCGGGGTGGTCGGCCACTATGCGGTGCAGCTTGCGCGCTGGGCCGGAGCGCGCGTCATCGCTACCGTCAGCTCCCCGGAAAAGGCCGCGCACGCCCGCAAGGGCGGCGCGCATGCCACCATCGACTACCGAACCGAGAACGTGGCGGAGCGGCTCGACGCGCTCACCCGGGGCAAGGGGGTCGACCGCGTGGTCGACGTCGAGCTCGGGATCAACCTGCCCACGTACGAGAAGATGCTGCGGCCCGCAGCGACGATCGCAACCTACGCGGCGGCGGCCGCGCAGGACAGCGTGCTGCCGTCGCGCCTGCGCCAGCGCAACGTCACGGTGCGCATGGTGTTCGTCTATACCATGCCGGATGCCGCCAAGCGCCAGGCCATCGCCGATATCGCGCGCTGGGTCGCCGGGGGCCGGCCCCGGTTCGCGATCGCCGCGCGCTTTCCGCTCGTCGAAGTCGCCGCCGCCCACGAAACGGTAGAATCCGGAAAGAAGATCGGCCACGTCGTACTGGACATTCCCTGATTCGAGGACAGCCTCCCATGGCAAGCGCCCTGTTCACCCCCTTCAAGCTGCGCGGGCTCGAGCTCGCGAACCGCATCATGGTGTCGCCGATGTGCCAGTACAACTCGGACAACGGCAGCGCCAACGACTGGCACTTGATGCACCTCGGCCAGTTCTCGCTGGGCGCAGGCGCCCTCGTCATGACCGAATCGACCCACGTCACGCCGGAGGGGCGCATCTCGTTGAAGTGTGCCGGCATGTACTCGGACGAGAACGAAGCAGCGATGAAGCGGGTCATCGACTTTTGCCGGAAATACGGCGTCGCGAAGCTCGGAATCCAGCTCGGCCACGCGGGACGCAAGGGCTCGACGCATCCGCCGGCCGCCGGCGGGAAGCCACTGAAGCCGGAGGAGGGCGCCTACGAGACGATCGCCCCCTCCGCGCTGCCGTTTGCCCCGGACTGGCACATCCCGCGCGCGATGACGAAGGCCGACATCGAGCGCGTGCGCAACGCCTTCGTCGACTCGGTCAAGCGCGTGCTGCGCATCGGCTACGACTTGATCGAGATGCATGCCGGCCACGGCTACCTGATCCACGAGTTTCTGTCGCCGCTGTCGAATCAGCGCAAGGATGAGTACGGCGGCAGCCTCCAGAACCGCATGCGCTTCGGGCTCGAGACCTTTGCGGCGATGCGCGCGGCGTGGCCCTCCGACAAGCCCATGGGCGTGCGCATCTCGTCGACCGACTGGATGGAGGGCGGCTGGGGCCCCGACGATTCCGTCGCGTTCGCCCGCGAGCTGAAGAAGCTCGGCTGCGATTACGTCGACTGCTCGAGCGGGGCGCTCGACCCGCGCCAGCAGGTGCCGTTCGCGCCGGGCTACAACGTTCCGTTCGCGGAGCGAGTTCGCAGGGAGGCGGACATTCCGACGATCACGGTGGGGCTCATCACCAGCCCGCGCCAGTGCGAGGAGATCATCGCCTCCGGCAAGGCCGACATCGTCTGCCTCGCGCGCGGCGCGATGTGGAACCCGCGTTTTGCCTGGCACGCGGCGGAGGAGCTCGGCGCCGAGGCGCCGTACGCGCCGAAATACATGGCCTGCCATCCCAAGCTGCGGCCGCAGATATTCCCGAACCGCAAGGCCGCCTGAGAGCGCCGAGGAGAGCAACATGGCAAGGAAACGAGCGCAGCCGACGGTCATCAAGACCGACTCGATCGACCGCAAGAAGGGGCGGCGCGGGCCGACGCTTGCCGAGGCGATGACCGGCGATCCCGATCCCGGTCACCGCTGGGAGCGGCCGCTGCAGGCGCCGGGGCGGATGCAGGTGGACTTCGAGGAGCGGGTGGATTTCCGGCGGCTGCACGACTACCGCCTCGCGCGCACGCGCAAGGCGCTCGCCGGATCGGGCCTGGGCGCCGTGCTCGTCTTCGACCAGTACAACATCCGCTACATCTCCTCGACGGTCATCGGGGAATGGGCGCGCGACAAGCTGATCCGCTACTGCCTGCTGACCGGCAACGGCGATCCCTACGTGTGGGACTTCGGCTCGGCCGCGCGCCACCACCGGCTCTACTGCCCGTGGCTGCCGACCAATCACTGGCGCGCCGGCAATCCCGGCATGCGCGGGGCGATCCATCCCCGGGTCGGGCTGTTCGAGGACGCCGCGAAGGAGATCAAGGCCCTGCTCATCGAGGAGGGCGTGGCGAAGATGCCGCTCGGCGTGGACATCGTCGAGCCGGGCTTCCTGTTCGCACTGCAGGGGCTGGGCATCGAGGTGCGAGACTGCCAGCAGATGATGCTCGACGCGCGCGAGATCAAGAGCCACGACGAGATCACGCTCCTCAACATGGCGGCGGCGATGGGCGACGGCGTCTACCAGGACATCTTCGAGCAGCTGAAGCCCGGCGTGCGCGAGAACGAGATCGTCGCGATGGCCACCAAGCGGCTCTACGAGATGGGCTCGGATTGCGTCGAGGCGATCAACGCGATCGCCGGCGAGCGCTGCAGCCCCCACCCGCACAATTTCACCGACCGCATGATCCGGCCCGGCGACCAGGCCTATTTCGACATCATCCAGACTTACATGGGCTACAAGACGTGCTACTACCGCACGTTCACGGTGGGGTCGGCGACGGAGGCGCAGCACGACGCCTACCGCATGGCGCGGGAATGGATGGACAGCGCGATCGACCTGCTGCGGCCGGGAATTTCGACCGACCGCGTCGCGCAGGCGTTTCCCGAGGCGAAGGAGATCGGCTTCGAGAGCGAAATGGCCGCGTTCGGCCTCAATTTCTGCCACGGGCTTGGCCTGGGGCTGCACGAGCGGCCGCTCATCTCGCGGCTCAACTCGTTCAAGGACCCCTACGAATTGAAGGCCGGGATGGTGTTCGCGGTCGAGACCTTCTGCCCGGCGAAGGACGGCATCTCCGCCGCGCGCATCGAGGAGGAAGTGGTGCTGACGCCCACCGGCGCGAAGGTGATCACGCTCTTCCCGGCGCAGGAACTGCCGATTGCAAACAAGTACTAGATGGTATGGACCGGAAAGCGAAAGGCAAGAAGGCAGCGGCGGGGGACGGGGAGATCGGGCGCGAGAAGCGGCTCGAGCTCTACCGGCTGCAGGTGGAGCTGCGCTACTGCGAGAAGCGCGCCTACGATCTCTTCCTGCAAAACCTGGTCAAGGGCACGAGCCACCTCTCGCTCGGCCAGGAGGCGATCGCCGCGGCGTTCGGCGTCGCGATGCGGCCGGACGACTGGACGTTCTGCACCTATCGGGGCCATGCGCACACGCTCGCGCGCGGCGCGTCGATGACGGGGGTGCTCGGCGAGCTGATGGGCCGTGAATGCGGGCTGCTCGGCGGCAAGGGAGGCTCGATGCACCTCACCGACGTTTCCAAGGGCGCGATGGGCTCCTACGCCATCATCGGCGCGCACCTGCCGGTTGCGGCGGGCGCGGCGTGGAGCGCGCAGTATCGCGGCACCGGGCAGGTGGCGGTGTGCTTCTTCGGCGACGGCACCGCCAACATCGGCGCGTTCCACGAGGCGCTCAACTTCGCCGCCGTGTGGAAGCTGCCGGTCATCTTCGTCTGCGAGAACAATCTCTACATGGAGTACACCCCGATCGCCTCCGTCACCGCCGTGAAGCACCCGGCGGCGGACCGGGCGTCGGCCTACGGACTCGAATCGATCGTGGTGGACGGCAACGATGCGGACGCGGTCTACCTCACGGCGGTCGAGCACATCGCGCGGGCACGCGCGGGCGGTGGCCCGGCGCTGATCGAAGCCATGACCTACCGGCATAGCGGGCACTCGCGCGCCGATCCCGCGAAGTACCGTCCGGAAGGGGAGCTCGAGAAGTGGCTCGAGCGCGACCCCCTCAAGATCTACCGCGAGCGGCTGCTCAAGCTCGGTTTTGTCGAGGCGACGTTGAAGGACATCGAGCAGAACGCGATGCGCAAGGTGGACGAGGCGACCGCGGCCGCCCGGGCATCGCCCCCGCCGGCGCTCGATTCCATCGAGAAGAACGTGTGGGCGGACGGAGGCGCGGCATGGCGGAACTGACCTACCGGGACGCGGTCGCCGCCGGCATCGCGCAGGAGATGGCGCGCGACGAGCGCGTCGTATTCCTGGGCGAGGACGTGGCGGCGGCGGGCGGCGTGTTCAAGTCCACCGTGGGCCTGCTCGAGAAATTCGGCCCGAAGCGGGTGCGCGACTGCCCGATTTCGGAGCAGGCGATCATCGGCGCGGCGATGGGTGCCGCGATGACCGGCCTCAGGCCGATCGCCGAGATCATGTTCTCCGACTTCCTCGCGGTATGCTGGGACATGATTGCGAACGAGATCGCAAAGACCCGCTACATGACCAACGGCCAGATCTCGCTTCCGCTCGTGATCCGCACCGCCAACGGCGCGGGCTCGCGCTTCGGCGCGCAGCACTCGCAGGCGGTGGAGAACTGGGCGATGGCGGTGCCGGGCCTGAAGGTCGTCGCGCCGGCGACACCCGCCGACGTGAAGGGCCTGATCGCGGCCGCGGTGCGCGACCCGGACCCGGTGCTCGTGTTCGAGCAGAAGTCGCTTTACGCGATGAAGGGCGAGGTGCCCGACGGCGAGCACGTGGACGAGCTCGGCAAGGCCAGGGTGCTGCGGCAGGGGAAGGACTGCACCATCGTCGCGCTCGCGCTGATGGTTCACCGGGCGCTTGGAGCGGCCGAGATCCTGGACAAGGAGCACGGCATCTCGTGCACGGTTGTGGACGTGAGGTCGCTCGTGCCGCTCGACACGCAGACGATCCTCGCCGAAGTTGCGAAGACCGGGCGCCTCGTGACGGTGGAGGAGAACCCCCGGCTGTGTGGCTGGGGCGCGGAGATCGCCTCCATCGTCGCCGACGAGTGTTTCTGGGATCTCGACGGCCCGATCGTGCGCGTGACGACGCCGCACGTGCCGCTGCCCTCGGCCGACCGGCTCGAGGACAACACGATCCCATCGGTCGAGCGCATCGTGCGCGAGATCCGCGAAAAGATCGACTAGAGGCAGCCGCGCCGATGGATGTCGTGATGCCGCAGCTGGGGGAGACGGTCGCCGAGGGCACGGTCACCCGCTGGTACAAGAAGGTGGGCGACCCGGTCAAAGCCGACGAGGCTCTGTTCGACGTCGAGACCGACAAGGTCAGCACCGAGATCCCGGCGCAAGCCGACGGAGTGCTGGCCGAGATCCTGGTGCAGGAAGGCGCAACCGCGAAGGTCGGGACGCGGCTCGCGGTGATCCGGGAAAGCGGCGCCCGCGCGGTGCAGCCGTCCGCGGCACCCGCTACGGCGCAGGCGGCTACCTCTCGCCCGGCCGCCAGTTTGACTCCCGCGGCTGCGGACGCGCGCGCGCGCCTGTCGCCGGTGGTGAGCCGGCTCATCGCCGAGCACGGGCTCGACGCGCGCGCGATCGCCGGCACGGGTCGCGACGGCCGCATCACGCGCGAGGACGTCCTGGCGCATGTCGCGGGGCGCGGAGCGGCGCAACCGTCGGCTCCGATGCGGGCACCCGCACCTCCCGCTGCGGCCGGAGCGGAAACCGCCCCGCTCAACACGATCCGCAAGCGCACCGCCGAGCACATGGCGAAGTCCTGGACCACGGTGCCGCACGTGCTGCAGGCGGTGGAAGCCGATTTCTCCCGCGTGGACGAGGCGCGCCGTGCGACCGGGGCGAAGTGGAAGGAGCGCGAGGGGTTTTCGCTGACCTACCTGCCGTTCATCGCGTGCGCCGTAGCAGCGGCGCTCCTCAAGTATCCGCGGCTCAATGCGAGCTTCGGCGGCGATCACCTGGTCCTGCACCGGCGCGTCAATCTGGGCCTGGCCGTGGATCTCAACTTCGAAGGCCTCATGGTGCCGGTGCTGAAGGACGCCTCAGAAATGAAGCTGCCCCAGCTTGCGCGGGCCGCCCACGACCTCGCGAGCCGCGCGCGTGCGGGCAAGCTGCGGCCGGATGACATGACCGAGTGCACCTACACGATCTCCAACAACGGCGCGTTCGGCACGCTGCTGACCGCGCCCATCATCACCCCGCCCCAGGTCGCGGTTCTCTCCACCGATGCCGTGCGCAAGCGCGCGGTGGTGGTCGAGGGCGGGCAGGGCGATACCATCGCCGTGCGGCCGGTCGGGATGCTCGCGCAGACCTTCGACCATCGCGCGGTGGATGGCGCCTACTCGGCGGCGTTCCTCAACGAGGTGAAGACGCTCCTCGAGACGCGCGACTGGCAGCGCGAACTGCAAGGATGAGGGCTGAGGGATGAGCGCGCTCGTGGATCCCGGCCTGGCTCCAGCCGCAGCCGCAACGACCCCAAGGTCAAGCTGATCGAGATCGCGGGCATGAACCAGGACGAGATGCAGGCCTACAAGGCCGGGCACGTGCCGGGCGCCGTGTGCTGGAAATGGAAGGAAATGCTATGGGACCCGCTGCGGCGGGATTTCCCGAGGCCGGAGGACTTCGCTCGCCGTTGCGGCGAGGCCGGCATCGGCAACGACACCACGGTGGTCTTCTACGGCGAGGGCGTGCAGTTCGGGTTCTACGCCTGGTGGACCTTCCGCTATTGCGGTCACAAGAGAGTGAAGATGCTCGACGGGGCCCGCTATCGCTGGGCTGCGGAGGGCCGGCCGCTCACCACCGATGAACCTCCGGCGGCGGTGCCGGTGACCTACACGCCGGTCAAGCGCGTCGAGCGCATGCGCGTGCTGCGCGACAGGATGTTCAAGGTGGTCGACGGCAAGACGGCGCTCCTCCTCGACGGGCGCTCGCCGGAGGAATACCGGGGGGAGCGCGTCGGCGGGCCCGAAGGTCCCGATGTCGGGGCGCTTCGTTACGGGCGCATTCCCGGCGCGAAGCACCTGTATTTCGAGGAGCTGCTCGACGGCAAGAAGGCGTTCAAGCCGGCGGCCGAATTGCAGCAGCTCGTCGCGGCGCGCGGCGCGACCCCCGAGCGCGACATCGTCGCCTACTGCCGGATGAGCCACCGCGCGACGGTGCTGTATTTCGCGCTGACGGAATTGCTCGGCTTCAAGAAGGTGAAGGTGTACGACGGCTCGTGGACGGAGTGGGGCAACCTCGTCGGCGTTCCCGTCGAACGATAAACGGAGAATCGAGATGGCGGCAGCAAGCATGAGAGCGCACCGGCTGGGCTGGATCGGCATCGGGCGCATGGGCTACGCGATGGCCGAGCGGCTCGCCAAGGCGGGATGCGACATCACGGTGTGGAACCGCACCCGCAAGAAGGCCGAGCCGCTGGCGAAGTCCGGGGCGAAGATCGCGGGCTCGCTCGCCGAGCTCGCCGCGTGCGACATCGTGTTCACGATGGTCTCGACCGGCAAGGACGTGAAGGAGGTGCTGTTCGGGGCGGACGGCGTCACGTCGAAGGGGAAGGCGCCGAAGATCGTGATCGACTCGACCTCGATTTCGCTCGAGGAGTCGGCGGAAATCCGCGAAAAGCTCGGCAAGCAGGGCGTCAAGCTGCTGGCGGCGCCGGTCTCGGGCAACGACAAGGTGGTCAAGGCCGGGAAGCTGATGTTCGTCGTCTCGGGCGCGCAGCCGGCCTACGACACCGCGCGGCCCTACCTCGACGCGCTGGGGCGGGGCTCGAGCTACGTCGGGGAAGGCGAGCTCGCGCGCATTGCCAAGATCTGCCACAACGTCTATCTGAGCGTCGTCATCCAGTCGATGTGCGAGATCACTATCCTCGCCCAGAAAGCGGGCATGCCGCGCCACGCGTTCCTCGAGTTCATGAACAACAGCATCTTCGGCTGCATGTTCACGCGCTACAAGACACCGGCGCTGGTGAACCTCGACTTCCACGTGACGTTCACCCCGGAGCTGCTGCGCAAGGACATCGACCTCGGGCTCGCGGCGGGCCGGGAATTCGGGGTGCCGATGCCGCTCGCCTCGGTGACGCGCGACCTCGTGCAAACGCTGATCGGCAACGGCTATACTGACCAGGATTTTGCGGCCTTGCTGATGCTGCAGGCAAAAGCTTCGGGACTCGCGCTCAAGCCCGAGAACGTTGAGGTCAGCGACGGACTTTCATGAACGTTCATCTGAGGAGGAGGGGGGCATGAAGATACCTGACAAGAATCCTGGCAATGGCACTGGCGGCGGTCGCGCTGCAGGCGCACGCCCAGAACTATCCCACGCGGCCGGTGCGCGCGATCATCGCGTTCCCGCCGGGCAGCGCGACCGACATCATCGGCCGGGTGATCGCGTCAAAGGTGACCGAGATCTGGGGCCAGACGGTGGTGGCCGACAATCGCGGCGGCGCGGGCGGCTCGATCGGCTCGGCGATCGCCGCCAAGGCGGCGCCCGACGGCTACACGCTGTTCATCAACTCCAACGCGCACGTGGTGAATCCATCCATGTACGCGAAGCTGCCCTACGACACGCTCAAGGACTTCACCGACATCATGCCGCTCGTGTCGCAGCCGAACGTGCTGGTGGTCAGCCCGAGCTCGAAGCTTCAAGACGCTCGCCGACTTCCTGGCGGACGCGCGGGCGAACCCGGGCAAGATCAATATCGCGTTCGCCGGCCTCGGGCAGCGGCACGCACCTGAACAGCGAGAAGTTCAAGCTCGACGCCAAGATCGACTACACGCTCGTCGCGTACAAGGGCTCGGGCGAGATCATTCCCGATCTGATCGCGGGGCGCGTCGACACCTATTTCGCGCCGATCTCGGCGGGGCTTCCCTACATCCAGGCCGGCAAGCTGCGGGCGCTGGCGATCACCTCGGCCAAGCGCTCGAGCCAGCTGCCCAACGTGCCCACGATCGCGGAGTCGGGCGTGCCCAACTTCGAGTTCGCCCTGTGGTTCGGGCTGTGGGGCCCGGCCGGCATGCCGGCCCCGATCGTGGACAAGATCCGCAAGGACTTCGGAGCCGCGCTCGCCGACCCAGTCGTGCGCGAGAAGCTCGGCGCGACTCGGCAACGAGGTCATGACCATGACGCCCGCGCAGTTCCGGAAGCTGATCGTGGACCAGATCGCGGACACCGCGCGCGATCTTCAAGGCGGCGGGGATCAAGCCGCAATGATGGGTGAGCGCCAATCATCAAGATCATGAACCGGGGAACACCGCGCATCGTGATGTCGGGCGCCGGGAAGCGTTTCGGCGCGCTGGAGGTCTTCCGCGACATCAGCCTCGAAGTGGGTGAACGCGAGGTGCTGGCGGTCATCGGGCCTTCGGGCTGCGGCAAGACGACGCTGCTGAGATGCCTGACGGGCTGATCCCGCTCGATGCCGGCGAGATCACGGTGGAGGGCGAACGCGTCGTGGGCCCGCGCAGGGCGTGGCCGTGGTGTTCCAGCATTTCGGCCTGTTTCCGTGGAAGACGGTATTCGACAACGTCGCCTACGGTATCAAGCTCGCTGGCGCCTCGCGCGCCGAGATCGAGGAGCGGGTCCCGGAGTACATCAGGCTGGTGGGGCTCGGCGGATTCGAGCACTACTACCCGTACCAGATCTCCGGCGGCATGCAGCAGCGCTGCGGCCTGGCGCGGGCGCTGGCGGTGGAGCCGAGGGTGCTGCTGATGGACGAGCCGTTCGGCGCGGTGGACGCGCAGACGCGGGAGATCCTGCAGTTCGAGATGCTGCGCATCTGGGAGACGCGGCCGACGACATGGTGTTCGTCACGCACGCCATCGACGAGGCGGTGCTGATGGGCGACCGCGTGCTGGTGCTCAAGGGTCGGCCGAGCAGCGTGCACGAGATCGTCGAGGTCGATCTGCCGCGCCCGCGCGATCGCAGCACGCTGCTGCAGCCGCGGTTCGCGGAGCTGCGCGAGCACGTTGGAGCACGCTGATGGCGGATGCGCGACGGGCGGAGCGCGAGCTGACGCGGTGAGGCAGGTATCATCCATAACCAAGGAGGAGACGACCATGAAACAGGACTATCGGCAGGTATCGGAAGCATCGCTCGCGGCTTGCGCGGCGCTGGCATTGACCGTGTTCCCCGCGTTCGGCGCGGCGCAGCAGCTGACCCTCGGCGTGCCGGGCATTCCGCCGGTCTTCGCCGGGACGATCGCCTACGTCGCGGAGAAGGAAGGCATGTTCAAGAAGCACGGCGTGAACGTGACGGTTCGGGCGTTCGAGACCGGCGCGACCGCCTCGCGCGCGGTGGCGTCCGGGGAGATCGCGGTGGCGCTCTCGCCGAGCCCGCTCATCATCAGCCAGGTCGCGAATACGGGCGAGCCGCTCGTCGGCATCTGGGGCATGGAGCATCCCGACTGGCTGATCGGCTCCACCGATCCGAACGCGACGTGCCAGAGCCTGAAGGGCGCGCCGGTCGGGGTCGATTCGGTGGGCGGGGCGCGTTCGATCGCGCTGCGCACCATGCTGGTCGCCTGCAAGATGAAGATCGAGGAGGTGCAGCAGGTCGCGCTGAGCTCCAACGTCGGCGCGGCGATGGTGGCCGGGCAACTGACGTTCGGCGTGCTGCACATCGACGACATTCCGGTGATCGAGACCGAGAGCAAGAAGAAGCTCAAGGTCGTCGTGTGGCAGAAGGACTCCCGCCCCGTGGATCACTACCTGTTCCTGGTCGCCCACCGGGATCAAGCTGGCGAAGAACCGCGATGCCTACGTTCGCATCGTCGCCGCGCTGATCGACGCCGAGCGTTTCATTCGCAATCCGGCCAACCACGCGAAGGTCGCCCAGCACGCGGCGCCCACCGGCCGCAGCGGCGAGATCGCCGTCCAGGCGATCAAGGACTATATCGCCATGGAGTTCTGGCCCAAGGATCACGACGGGCTCAGCCGCAAGAACATCGAGCTGGTCGGCAAGATCATGGTCAAGGTCGGCAACATCAAGGGCGACAAGCAGCCGGCGCCATACGAGCGCATCGTCGACACCTCGATCTGGCAGGACGCCATCAAGCTGGCGAAGTAGTCACGCACGGCATCGCGCCTCGCGGGATTCAGCCATGAGTCCGGAGACGCGCCGGGGGCGATACGGCATAGTGATGGCAAGCCTCATCGCCGGGGCGGCGGTGTGGGAAGCCGCGGGCCATGTCGTGTCCGGCGCTTTCTGGGCACCGCTGTCCGCGACCCTGGAGAGCATGCTGCGAAACGGCGCGCAGCGGATTCCTGGTGCGCCAGATCCTGAGCTCGTTCCAGCTCTATTTCACCGGGCTCGCGCTGGCGATCCTCGTCGGCGCGCCGTTCGGGCTGCTGCTCGCGCGCGTGCGCTGGCTGCGGATCGCGCTCGAAAACTACATCATGGTGCTGTACGCCACGCCGATGGTGGCGCTGATCCCCTTCATCCTGTCGATCATGGGGTTCGGCTTCGCGCCCAAGGTGCTGGTGGTGTTCCTGTTCGCGGTGTTTCCCGTGCTCTACAACACGATCGAAGGCGCGCGCAGCATCAGGCCGGAGCTGGTGGAGGTCGCGCACTCGTTCCGCACGAGCGAATGGCGCTTGTGGTGCGACGTGATGATTCCGTACACGCTGCCGTACACGATGACCGGCATCCGCCAGGCGATCGCGCGCGGCTGGTCGGCATGGTGGCGGCGGAGATCTTCCTGAGCCCCTCGGGGCTGGGCCAGATGATCATGATGGGCTCGCAGAACTTCGACACCGCGGGCATGCTCGCGGCGATCCTGGTCATCGTACTGCTCGGCGTGGGGCTGATGGACTTCGGACGTTATCTGGAGAACCGCTTCGCGGCGTGGCGGGGGTACAACCGGTGACCGCGCAGCACGATGGCGGCGGCCGGCCCGTCAGCAACGGCTCCGGGCGCGCGCATGGATCGGTCGCCGATGTTCCTGAAGATCGCGGCGGGGGCATGCTGCTGCTCGTTTGGGAGCTCATCGTGCGCGCGCTGGCGCCGGCCTACGTCGCCAAGCCGACCGGCATCGCGCGCGTATTCCCGACGGTAGTCGCGACCCGCAGTTCCTCGCGGCCGCAGGGGCGACGCTGTCGGCGGTCGTGAAGGGCCTGCTGATCTCGATCGTGCTCGGCACCGCGGTGGGCTTCGCGATGGGGCGCGTCGATCCGGTCGAGCGGGGCCTGCGCTACTACGTCAACAGCCGTTCGCGACGCCGATGCTCGCGATCCTGCCGCTGGTGTCGCTGTGGTTCGGCTACAGCGCCGACGCGCGCCTTGCGGTCGTGGTGTTCGCGGCGTTCTTCTCGATCGCGGACAACTCCTGCGACGGCGCGCGCTCGGTGCCGCTTGACTACCTCGAGGTGGCGCGCTCGTTCCGGCGCCGCCCCGCCACATCCTGTTCGACATCATCATGCCGTCGTCGCTCCCGTACCTGCTCGCCGGCCTGCGGCTCGCGGCGGGCGCGCGCTGGTGGGCGCGGTCGTGGCGGAGTTCTTCATCTCGATTCCGGGGCTCGGCTACTACATCCTCTACAACTCGCGCACCTTCAAGCACAACGAGGCCTTCGTCGCCGTGATCGCGCTGGTCGCGGTCGGCGTGAGCTTCGAGGCGCTGGTCAACTGGCTGACGCGGCGCTACCTGCCCTGGGCGAGGAGGGACTAGGCGCGTACGCTTGAACTACCGGCAGCTCGGCAAGGGCGGCCCGATCGTCTCCGCGATCAGCATGGGCCGCGGCAGCCAGGGGATCAAGCTCGAAGACGCGCCGGGGGTCGCGGCGTTCAACGCGACGATCCGCCGCGCTTTCGAGCTCGGCATCAATTTTTTCGACTCCTCGGACGCCTACTGGGGCACGCGCCACGAGGTGCTGCTCGGCCGCGCCGTCCGGGAATTCCGCGACAAGGTCCTGGTTTCGAGCAAGTTCGGCAACATCGACCTGCCGGGCGGGGGCAAGGCGACCAACGGCCGGCCGGAATACGTGCAGAAAAGCTGCGAGGCGAGCCTCGAGCGCATGGGCGTCGAGGTGATCGACGTCTACTACCTGCACCGCGTGGACCCGGTGGTGCCGATCGAGGAGACGATCGGCGCGATGGCGCGCCTGGTCGAGCAGGGGAAGGTGCGCTGGATCGGGGTCTGCGAAGCGGGGCCGGAAACGCTGCGGCGGGCGCACCGTGCCTATCCCATCAGCGTGCTGCAGACCGAGTACTCCCTGTGGTTCCGGGAGGTGGAGCGCGACATCATTCCGGTCTGCCGCGAGCTCGGCATCGGCTACGTCGCCTACGCGCCGCTCGGAAGAGGCCTGCTGACGGGCCGGATCCGGAAGGTGGAGGATCTCGCGCCCAACGACCGGAGGCGGCAGCATCCGCGCTTTCAGCCCGAGAACCTCGCGCGCAACGTGCGGCTGGTCGAGGAGCTGGAGGCGATGGCGCGGGGGCGGGGGGTGACGGCCGCGCAGCTTGCGCTGGCATGGCTGCTCGCGCAGGGCGAGGACATCGTGCCGATACCCGGCACGAACCACCTGAAGAACGTGGAGCTCAATGCCGCCGCGGCGGACATCCGCCTTTCGCCGGAGAAAGTGGAGCGCCTCAACGAAATCTTCGCGATCGGCGCGGGCGCCGGCAAGCGCTATCACGACAAGGTGCTGAAGGGCGTGGGCATCTGACTGCAGGGATGAGGGATGAAGGAGGAGCGTCCTGTGAACCAGCGGAAGACGATTGCTTTCTGCCTTCTGACTTTCGCCATCTTCGCCGGCATGTCTGCGGCGTCCGCGCAGACATATCCCTCCAAGCCGATCCGCTTCATCGTGCCGTGGTCGGCGGGCAGCGGCACCGATCTCATGGCGCGAGCCTTCGCCCAGGAGCTTTCAAAGGCCATCGGCCAGCAGGTGGTGCTGGACAACCGCGGCGGCGCGGGCGCGACGATCGGCACCGAGCTGGCGGCGCGCTCTCCCGCCGACGGCTACGTGATCTACGTCGGCGGCTCGGTTTCCATGGTGATGAGCCCGGTGATCTACCCGAAGGTCGGCTACGACCCGGTGAAGGACTTCGCTCCGGTGTCGGTGGTATCCCGGTTCTACAATGCCGCGGCGGTGCACCCCTCCATGCCCGTGAAGACGGTGAAGGAGCTGATCGCGCTCGCTCGCTCGCGGCCGGGCGAAATCGTGATGGGCTCGGCGGGCAACGGCTCGACGAGCCACATCGCGGGGGAGCTCTTCCAGAGCATGACGAAGACGAAGATGCTGCACGTGCCCTATAAGGGCGGCGGGCAGCTCGTGATCGCCGTGCTGGCAGGCGAGGCCCAGCTCTCGTTCTCGCCGGTCTCGACGGCGATCAATCACGCGAAGACGGGCAAGCTCAGGATGCTGGGCGTCTCCTCGCCGGAGCGCCTTGCCTCGCTGCCGGACGTTCCCGCGATTGCGGAGACGGTGCCGGGCTACCAGTTCGGCGGCTGGCAGGGGATCCTCGTGCCGGCGGGCACGCCGCAGGAGATCGTGAAGCGCCTGAACGCGGCGATCCTCAAGGCGATCCATACGCAGGAATTCCGGGACTACCTCGCGCGGGAAGGCTCGGTGCTCGTCGGCAGCACGCCCGAGGAATTCTCGGCGTTCCTGCGCGCCGAGGTGACGAAGCTCACGCCGATCATCCGCGCGAGCGGCGCAAGGCCGAGTGAGGGATGAGGGCGGAGGGATGAGGGTGAGGGTGAGCAGAGTGACGGACATTTCCGAAGGAACGAATGGCGGACCGCAACGTAGAAGTCGCGCTCGAGCGCTTCACCTGGCGCATGCTCTCGCAGTACGTCGTGCCGTGGGAGTTCGAGCAGCTGAAGAGCCGCATCCATCGCTGGGACCAGTGGTGCGAGGAGTGGAGCAAGGAGGCGCGCAAGCACGCCGGGATCGGGGACAAGGCGCTCGCCGACGGGCACCGCCTGACGGCAGGCGCGGCCTACATCCGCGCGGCGCTCTACTACCACTGGGCGACGTTTCTCTTCGTGCACGACCAGCACCAGTGGCGCGCGGGAATGGAGGCGATGGGGGAGTGCTGGCAGAAGGCGGCGCCGCTGGTGGACCCCCCGATGGAGCTGATGGAGATTCCCTTCGACGGAACGGTCCTGCCGGGCTACCTGCGCAGGCCCGGGGGAATCGCCCGGCCGCCGCTCGTCATCCTCGTACCCGGCGGCGACTCGACCAAGGAGGAACTCTACGATTTCGGCGAGCACATGCTGAAGCGCGGCATGGCGGTTTTCGCCTTCGACGGGCCCGGCCAGGGCCTCGTCAGCACGCGGCTGAAGCTGCGTCCCGACTTCGAGGTGCCGATCCGGGCGGTCACCGATTACGTGCTGAAGCGCGCGCGCGTGAACGCGAGGCGCCTCGCCATCGGCGGCATCTCCTACGGGGGGCTCTTCGCCTGCCGGGGCGCCGCCTTCGACGACCGCTTCAAGGCGGTGGTCTCCGTGAGCAGCTGGTATACGCCGGCGGGACGCTTCACCGGCATGGATCCCCTGTCGCAGACCGGGCTCAAGCAGTACATGGGCGAGAACGCCGAGCAGGTGCAGGACAGCATCACCATGGCGGGAGCGGCGGAACGCCTGGAGGTGCCGCTGCTCCAAGTCTATGGGGGGCTCGACAGGGCCTCACCGCCCGAGCACGCCTACCGCGTCGAAAAGGAAGTGAAGGGGCCGGCGACGACGGTGGTGTTCGAGAACGGGGTGCACGTCTGCAATAACCTGCATCACATCGCGCGCCCGCTGATCGCCGACTGGCTGCTGGATAACCTCCGCTGACGAGACATGACCGTAATGCTCGACGCCAAAGCACTCGAAGGCGCGCTCGGCATGCGCGACGCCATCGATCTGCTGGAGGAGATGTCGCGGCACGAGGCCGCGGGCGGGACCTTCATTTCGCCCCGACTGAACAGCGCCTTCGAGGGCGGCTGGATGCGCATGATGTTCGGCGTGGATCGCGAGGCGGGCTACTTTGCGACCAAGGCCTATCACCTGATCGAGGGCGCCGGCGTGCGCTACGTGGTCTCGCTCTACCGGCTCGCGGATGGCGCGCTCCTCGCCGTGATGGACGGGCGGCTCATCACGGATCTCCGCACCGGCGCGGCGAGCGGCGTCGTCGCGCGGAAAGTACCCCTGCACGGCCCGGTGCACGTGGGGCTGCTCGGCTCCGGCCACCAGTCGCGCATGCAGCTCGAGAGCCTCGCCAGCGTGTACCCCGTCCGTTCGGCTACCGTGTATAGCCCGACGCCGGCGCACCGCGAGACCTTCGGGCGCGAGATGGCGGCGAAGCTCGGCTTTCCGGTCGTCATCGCGGATTTCGCGGAGGCCGCGGTACGGGGGCACGAAGTCGTCGTGGCGGCAACCAGCTCGCGCAGCGCCGAGCCGGTGCTGCGCGGGGCGTGGCTCGATCGCTGCCGCCTGCTGTGCGCGGTGGGCAGCACGCGCCCGCAATCAGTCGAAGTGGATGCGGAGTCCTTCCGCGGCGCCGGCCTCGTCGTCGTCGATTCCGAGCGCGCGGTGGAGGAGGCGGGCGACCTTCAGGCCGCGGTCCGGGCGGGCGCAGTGCCGGAAGAGAAGCACGTCACGCTCGCGCAGCTCGTGGCCGGCAAAGCGACGGTGCCTGCGCAGGGGCGGGTGGTATTCAAGTCGGTCGGCACCGCGCTGCAGGACCTCGCTCTCGCCGCCCGCTATTACGATCTGCTGGGATCGAAGGCGGCGGCACGCGTAGAGAGCCTGGCAAGCCTGAAGCGTCCGGTCAGCGCGCCGCGTTAACACTTTCCCCCTCGATGGAGGAGAGAATTGAAGAGTTACCCTCCCCCTTGACGGGGGAGGGATAGGGTAGGGGTGATATATGGACAACGACTGGAACCAGGTCCGACGCGAGCTCGATAAGTCGGATAATTTCGAGGCGATCTGCAACTCGCCGTGGTACACCGACGCGGTGTACGAGAAATTCTCCGACGCGGAATTCGCACGCCGGCACGAGGCGGCGCGAAAGCTGATGACGCGCGACGGGCTCGATGCGCTGATACTCACGGGCGGGCCCGACATCTACAGCCACGGCGGGGCCGTCGCGTGGGGCGCGGGTCTCATCGACGACCGCGGTATGTGCCAGTATCTCGTGCTGCCCCTGAAAGGCGAGCCGACGCTGATCTATCCGCACTACGGCTGCCACATCGAGGCGGCGCGCAAGATGGTGTCGGTGCGCGACGTGCGCAGCGGCCAGCACGGGAAGTACGGCAAGGCCGTCGCCGAGCGCCTGATCGAGCTTCAATCTGCAGAAAGGCCGCATCGGCATCACCGCCGCGAACCGCACCGGCCCCGAGTACATGGGCGTCCAGGCCTACCTGGATCTCCAGAAGCTCCTGCCGCAGGCGAGCTTCGCGTTCTCCCCGACGTTGTTCCACGAGCTGACCTACCGCAAGAGCGCCGAGGAGCTTCGCGCCATGGCAAAGGCGGGGCAGCTCGCGATCCGGGCGCTGGAAGCGGTGAAGGCGACCGCGAAGCCCGGCGTGCGCGAGTACCAGCTCGCCGGCGCGGTGGCGAACGCCGTGTTGAGCGCCGGCGGCCGCTATCACCTGCTGATGATCGGCTCGACCTCGATGCATGACCCCAAGCTGATCTTTCCCAACCCCAACCCTTCCGGGCGCGTGCTGAAGGAGGGGGACATCGTGCTGTCGGAGCTCGCCATGTCCTACATGGGCTACTCCGCCAAGATCGGGCATCCCGTCAGCGTCGGTCGGCCGACGGAGCGCTACCAGGCGTTTTTCAAGGACGTGGTCATCGGCGGCTTCAAGGAGATCCGCGCGCTGCTGAAGCCCGGCACCACGCTCGAGGACGTGCGCAAGGTGGGGGCGCAGGCCTTCCGCAAACGCGGCGCTCAGTCGCGCCCGACCATCATGCATGGGCTCGATCTCATCACCTCGGTGCCGTTCGTCAGGGCCGATCGAGTGCGCACCGAGCCCTACGACATGACCATGCAGCCGGGCATGACGTACAACATCGAGATCACGCCGGTGGACAAGGAAGGTGTGTTCGGCATCTTCTATTCGCGGTCGTTCGCCATTACGGCGTCCGGCCACGAGGATCTGACGCCGTATCCCGTCGACGAGATCCTCGTCGCAGGTTGACGCCCTTGAGGGGTGACGAGGCAGTCCATGAAAACGAACCAATACGTCCCGGCAGCGCTGCTTGCGGCTGCGGTGCTGACCTGCGCCTCGACCCGCGCCGCCGATTATCCGAACCGGCCGATACGGCTGATCATGCCCAACGCGCCGGGAAGCTCCGCGGACACCATGGGCCGCATCGCCGCCCTCAAGCTCGCCGAGGCGCTCGGCCAGCAGGTCGTCGTGGACAACCGCGCGGGCGCGGGCGGCGTCGTGGGGCTGGAGATCGGCAAGAACGCGATGCCCGACGGCTACACGCTGATCGCGACCTCGCTCGGCGCGCTCACGGTGTCGCCTCACATCCGCAAGAACCTGCCGTACGACCCGATGAAGGACTTCGAGTACGTCGCGCTCTATTCGCGCCAGGGCAACGTGCTGGTGGTGAACCCGTCGCTGCCCGTGAAGAGCGTCCGGGATCTCATCGATTACGCGAAGGCGAAGCAGGGCAGGATCAACATGGCGACTGCCGGCATCGGCGCGCAGAGCCACCTCAACGGCACCGCGCTGATGATCGCAGGCAAGTTCGAGTCCGTCGCGGTCCCCTACAAGGGCGGCGGACCCTCGATGGCCGCCGTGATCGCGAACGAGGCGCAGTGGTCCATCGCGCCTTCCGGAGCGATGATGTCCCACATCCGGGCCGGCCGGCTGCGGGCGATCGGTCATACGCTGCCGCAGCGCTCGCCGCTGATGGGCGACATCCCGGCGATCGCGGAAACCCTGCCGGGATTCCAGTATGTCGCGGTTTCCGGACTCCTCGCGCCGAGGGGAACGCCCGGACCCGTCGTGCAAAAGATCAACGCGACTATGGCCAAGGTCGTCGCGACGCCGGAGATGAGAGACCTGCTCGCGGCGCAGGGCGCCGAGCCCGCCACCGGCACGCCCCAGGAATTCCGCGCGGCGATCCGGGAGGAACTGATTGAGACCGGGAAGCTCGTAAAGGCCATCGGTCTCAAGGACGAGTAACGAGGAAAGGGAATGGCGAGCAGAGCACCCAAGGCGAAGGGAGCGCAGCCGAAGGAAGCGCCGCGCAAGTATCCGCGCATCGACGAGCGCGCCGCGGCGAATTTCGTTTCGCTGCAGGAAGTCGTGGCGACGGCGCGGCGCAACCTGCCGCAGGACCTGTGGGACCATCTCTCCGGAGGATCGGACTCCGAGACGACGCTGCTCCGGAACCGCCAGGCGCTCGACAGCCTCGCGCTGCGCCAGCGGGTCCTCGTGGACGTGCGGAAGATCGACATCACGACGACCCTGCTCGGGCAGAAGCTCGCGAGCCCCGTCTTTCTCGCGCCGGTCGGGGGCTTTGTCGGTTTCGCCCACCCGTTGGGCGCCGTCAATGTCGCGAAGGCGGCGGTGGCGCACGGCACAACCGCATTCATCAGCACGGCGGCGAAGCCGAGCCTCGAAGCCGCGGCAGCGGCGGTGAAGGAGCCGCTCATCTTCCAGCTCTACGTGCGGGCCGACCGCAAGTGGGTGGAGGATATTCTCGACCGCGCGAAGGCTGCCGGCTACCGGGCCCTCTGCGTGTGCGTAGACCGCAACTACTACGGCCGGCGCGAGCGCGACATCATCAGCCGCGCCAACGTGCGCGAAGGCTTTGGTGACCCCACGTTCCAGATGGGCCTCAAGTGGGACGATCTCGCCTGGATGAAGAGCCATTGGAAGGTGCCGCTGATCGTGAAGGGCATCGCGACCGCCGAGGACGCGAAGCTCTCGGTCGAGCACGGCGCCGACGTCGTCTACGTCTCCAACCACGGCGGGCGCCAGCTCGACCACGCCCAGGGCACGATCGAAGTGCTGCCGGAAGTCGTCGCCGCCGTGAACGGGCGGGCCGAGATACTCTGGGACGGCGGCGTGCTGCGCGGCACCGACGTCGTAAAGGGGATCAGCCTCGGCGCGCGCGCAGTCGGCGTCGGCAAGATGCTCGGCTGGGCGCTTGCCGCTGCGGGCGAGCCGGGTCTCAAGCGTATGCTGGAGCTGATGGACGTCGAAATCCGCACCGCGATGGGCCTGATGGGCGTCACCTCGCTCGCGCAACTGAACCCGTCCCGGGTGCGCCCCGCGCAACCCGTCCGCCCCGCGAGCCAGACCAACGCTTATCCCTGGTTCGAAGAGCAGCTCAGGAAGAAGTGACATGAAAGTCCGCGACGTGCCGCTGAGGCTGGCGCCGAAGCTGAAGGCAATCATGGCGCAGGAGTATCCGCGCTTCTCCGACGCCGAGTACGCGCGCCGGCACAAGGCGCTCGGGGCGGTGATGGAGAAGGCGGGGGTCGATCATCTCATCGTCATCACCGACACCCGCGCCGGCAACGCGCCCCAATGGGTCACCGGTTGGCCGGGGACCGTGGAGGCCTACGTCATCTTCAAGCCGGGCGAGAGGATGTGGATGGCGGTCGAGTGGGTGAACCACTTCCCGCTCGCACAGGAAAATTGCCCGCGACGTGGAGGTGCACTGGGGCGCGCACCACGGCCTGCGGCAGATGGTCAACGAGCTGAAGCGCCGCGGCGCCAAGCGCGTCGGCGTCATGGGCCCCTTGCGCGTGGCCCGGTTCCGCGAGCTGGAGCAGCACTTCCAGATGGTGCTGCTCGACGCCGAATACATCCGGCTTCGGCAGATCAAATCAGAGGAAGAGCTCGACTGGCTGAGGATCGGAGCGGCGTTATCCGACGCCGGGCTTGCCGCTCTTCTCGCCGGGACGAAGCCAGGAGTGACCGAGCGCGAGCTGGGAGCGATCGTCGAGAGCGCCTACATCCGGCACGGCGGCACGACGATGATCCACTACATCGGCGTCACCTCCATGGCCAAGCCTCACATTTACGTGCCGCCCCAGCACCACTCGCCGCGCAAGGTGAAGAAGGGCGACGTCGTCTTCTGCGAGCTCTCCGCCTACTGGTGGGACTACGCCGGCCAGGTGCTGCGGACGTTCACGGTCGGCGCCAAACCGACGCCGCTCTACCGCGACCTCTACGAAACGGCGGAAGCGGCGTTCGACGCGGTGACCGGCGTCATCCGCCACGGCGCGACGATGCAGGAGATCCTCGACGCGACCGGCATCATCGAGAAGAACGGCTTCACGGTGTGCGACGACTTGATGCACGGCTTCGGCGGCGGCTACTTCCAGCCCATCATCGGCACGAAGAGCCGCATGGCGGGACCGCTGCCGGACATGAAGCTGGAAGAGAACATGACGGTGGTGGTGCAGCCCAACGTGATCACCCGCGACCACAAGGCGGGCGTGCAGGTCGGGGAGCTCGTGCGCGTCACCCGCACCGGCTTCGAGCGCCTGCATCGCGCGAAGCGCGGCCTCTTCCGCGTCGGAGGCTGACAGACGCATGCCGCAACTCGTTTTTTTGCATGGCCCGGGCGCCGGTGCCTGCGCGGATGCGTATTCCCATCAACGCAAGCATTTCCCGGACAGCGTCGCGCCCAACCTGCCGGGGCACCTGGAAGGCACCCGCTGTCCGGACGTCGCGCGCTACGCGGATTGGGTGCGCGGCTGGCTTTGGGCGCTGGGCCTGAACAAGGACCTCGTCCTGGTCGGCTACACGCTCGGCGCGTCGATCGCGCTGCAGTACGGCCTCGACTATCCGGAAGAAGTGAAGGGCCTCGTGGTGATGACGGTCGCGGCGCGGCCCAAGGTGCGCCCGCCAGGCACTTACGAGTTGCGCTTGCGCGCGCTGGAGGACCCGAAGGTCTACGAGGAGTGGCTCGCCTATCAGCGCAAGGCGATGTACCTGGTGGAGCCGGGCCTGCGCGAGCGCTTGCTGGAGCGCCACCGCCAGGTGGGCCCGCTGTCCCAGTACCACGACCTGATGGCAATCGACGCCTTCGACGTGCGCGACCGCATCGCGAGCCTCAAGCCGAAGCTCCTCCTCCTGCGCGGCCTGAAGGACCACGGCAATCCGCCGGAGTACGAGAAGGAGATCCACGAGGCCGTGCCGGGGTCGCAGTACATCAAGCTCGCCGACGCCGGGCACTTCCCGCCCACGGAAATCCCGGAAAAATTCAACGCGCTGGTCGACGCATTCGTGGCCACGCTGTGACCACGTCCGTGTCGGACACGAATTCATGACGATCACGGGTCTTCCGTTGTCGCCGGGCTGCGACACGGGACGCCACAACGAATTCGCTGGGTCGCGCCGGTCGCCGGTTCTCCGCTACGATAGGCGCATGCTTCGCAATACCCTCGATTCGTGGGGCGCCCCCGCCAAGTTTCTCCACTGGGTGATGGCGGCGCTGATCCTGGCGCAAATCCCGCTGGGCCTGGCGGCGGCGGGGTGGCGGATCTCGCCGACCAAGCTCGAGCTCTTCGTCTGGCACAAATCGTTCGGCGTGCTGATCCTCCTCCTCGTGGCACTTCGCCTGGCGTGGCGCGTCGCCAACCCGACGCCGGCGCTCCCCGACGGCATGCCCGCGTGGGAGCGTGCGGCTGCGCGCGCAAGCCACGTGCTGCTCTATGTCTTGATGTTTGCGCTGCCGGTCACCGGCTGGATCATCAATTCCGCCGCCAACATTCCGTTCCGGATCTTCTGGCTCGTCCCGCTGCCGCCGATCGTTGCGCCGGACAAGGCCGTGGCGGATTTCTTCGCCCTGGTGCACGGGGTGCTCGCCGCGACGCTTGCGGCGGTACTCGTCGCGCACGTCGGCGCGGCGCTGCGGCATCACTTTGTCAAGCGCAACGCCGTGCTGGCGCGCATGCTCCCGGGCACGCGGAGGGCTCCATGAACCGCATCTTCGGCGCGCTCGGGACCTGCGTCCTCGCTGTGCGGCGCAACTGGCGCCGCGAATGGGGCGGACTGGAGAATGGATGCGGCCGGCAGCAAGCTCGAGTTCGTCGCCACCTTCGAGAGGAATCCGGTGCCGGGAGTATTCAAGGAGTTCGACGCGCGCCTGCGCTTCGACCCGGAAAAACCGGAAGGGGGCGGCCTCGACGTCACCGTCAAGGTGACCAGCGCCGACATGAATATCGCGGACGTCAACAAGGAGATCCGCGGCAAGGACTGGTTCGACTACGCGGGCTTTCCGCAGGCCGAGTTCCACTCGACGGACTTGCGGCGCACCGGGGGCAATCGTTACGTGGCGCGCGGCACGCTGTCGCTGAAAGGCATGAAGCAGGCGGTCGAGGTGCCGTTCACCTGGACCGGCTCGGGCGACGGCGCCGCCATGGAGGGCGAGCTGACGTTGAAGCGCGGCGCCTTCGGCATCGGTACCGGCGAATGGGCGGCGACCAGCGTCATCGGCGCCGACGTGAAGGTGAAGTTCACGGTGAAGCTGCGCAAGGCCGGCTGACGTGAGTTCGAGCCTGCCCCGCGCCGGCCTCGCGGCGGCGCTCCTCGCTTCGCTGCTCGTGAGCTGCGCGCCGCCGGTGCGGGAGCCGTTGCCCGTGCCCGCGCTGCCGGCGGATTTTCCCGAGGCACACTACCGGGAGGCCCTCGCGCGGGGCAGGCCGGTATTCCGGGTGGACTCCGCGTCGTCGCTCGTCGTCATCGAGGTGCGCCGCGCCGGCTCGCTCTCGCGCCTGGGGCACGACCACGTGGTCGCGAGTCATGACCTCGGCGGCTACGTGGCCCCGGAAGAGGGCCGCGGCGACCTGTACGTCCCGCTCGGGCGCCTCGTGGTGGACGAGGCTTCCCTGCGCGCGGAGGCCGGCCTCGACACGCAGCCCACCGAATCCGACATCGCCGGCACGCGCGCCAACATGCTGGAAAAGGTGCTGGAGGCGGACCGGTTTCCCTTCGCGCTGATCCGGGTGAGCGGCGTGAACGCGGGGGAGCCGGACGCCACGCTCGAGGTCGCCCTAACGCTGCACGGCACGACACGCACGCTGCGCGTTCCAACGAAGATCGAGGCCGGCGCCGACCGGGTGACCGTGACCGGCAGTCTTTCGTTCGATCAGACGGACTTCGGGATTACGCCCTACTCCATCCTCGGCGGGGCAATCGCTGTGCGGAACCGGGTTGACCTGAAGTTTCGGATTCAGGCGTTGCGCGAACGCTCGACGGGCCGATAGGCATGGCCGGTCTTGACCCGTTCGCGCGCGTCACGCGAACCGGTTTCAAGCGGCTGCACCGGGCGTAGCGCGGCCCGTTCCGCGTGGGCTACGGGGCGCTGTAAGATGACGTGCATGGCGACCGATTTCAAACCAGATTCGGAGCTCTACCGGCACGCGGACGCGCTCGATGCCCTGAACAGGAGCGTGCCCCTCGACCAAAAGCTGGCCGCGATTCACCAGGCCCTGTATGCGCAGATGAATTTCGTGGATCGCATCGCGGTCGCCGCATACGACCGGGCGACTGACCTGCTTAAGACGTTCATCGCCAGCTCTCCAGGGCACAGTGACCTGGTGCGTTATGAGGCGCGCCTGTCGGAGTTGCCGTCTCTTTCGGAGATCCTGCGGAGTGGCCATCCGCGCGTCGTCAATGACTTCAGTATCTTTCGCGATGGACGCCGTCTTCACACGAAGATCCTCGCAGAGGAAGGATACCGCTCCAGCTATACGGTCCCCTTGTACCTCGATGGCTCATTCTGGGGATTCATCTTTTTCAATTCCCGCACGTCCAGCCAGCTTTCGGAACCGGTGCTTCGCGCGCTTGATGTGTACGCCCATCTAATCTCGGCAGTCGTGACCGCCGAGATGCTCGCTGTCCGGATTCTTGCCGCTGCCATCAAGACAGCCCACGACATGGTTCACTACCGCGATCCGGAAACCGGCGCGCACCTCGACCGCATGGCCCGTTATGCCCGTTTGATTGCGCAGCATCTCGCTGCGACCGGCGCCGCTGCCCTCGACGACGCCACGATCGAACGCATTTTCGAGTTCGCTCCCTTGCACGATATCGGCAAGCTCGCTGTGCCCGACCGCATTCTTCTCAAGCCCGGTCGACTCTCGGATGCGGAGCGCGAGGAAATGAAGCAGCACACCGTGCGCGGCCTGGAAATGATTGAGGCGATCGCTCACAATTTCGGCCTGGAACACCTCGACGGCCTCGACCTGTTGCGTCACATCGCAGAGTCACATCACGAGGCCATGGACGGAAGCGGTTATCCGCACGGACTGCGCGACGTCGGGATCCCGCTCGAGGCACGTATCGTTGCCGTCGCAGACGTGTTCGACGCCCTGACCAGCGCACGTCCGTATAAGCCCTCGTGGTCCAACAATGAGGCCTTCGCGTGGCTACGCAAGATGGCAAGGTCCAAGTTCGATGAGAAATGCGTCGAGGCGCTCGTCTCCAACACGAAAAAGGTGGAGGAAATCCAGGCGCGGTTCCGCGACCCCGACCCGCAGCCTCCGCTCGGCTCGAGTTGAATCAGCCCCTCGCGCGTGCATTCCGGAAGAGGGGATGACCCACGTGGGCCATCCCCTCTCGGTTAGATGTAACGGCTTAGTAACCGCCAGGGTACGACGGCATCGCGTTGCTTTCGACGGTCCACGAACCAGCCGCAGATGTCGCCGCCGAGCGCTCGTTCGCACCGCGGATGACATGCCACACGCCGTTCTTGTCGTCACCGTTCACATCGCCGGGCTGGACATCTGCGGCGAAGAAGTAGAGCGGTTTTCCGTTCAGCGCCCATTGCTGGGTGCCGTCGTCGCGCTTGATCGCGCGGAATTCGACGGGAGTGCGATCGCCTTCCTTCACCAGGAATGGAGGCCAGGCCGCGGCACAGCCGCCATTGCAGTTGCTCTTGTTGGCCATATCCTTGTCGAACGTGTAGAGGGTCCGGCCGGAAGCGGTGAGAATGCCATTCGCCTCGGTAACCGACTCAGCGATGGCGACATTGGCCGTGAAGGCGGTCGCAAGGGCGGCAAGTAACAGCTTGTTCATGAGGTAGTCTCCTGTATAGGGATAGGGCAGCGCGTTATTGCGCAACCTGTGCCCATATACGGAGCGACTCGCCGGATCGGAGACACCCCCGGCGCAGATTTATTACCCGCCCTGTGGGAAGGGCTAGGGCTACCACAGCTTGACGCAGTTGCCGGTGAGGAGGTACGGCGCGGGCACTGTCCCTGCGCGCGCTCGCTGATCTACGCACGGCGCGGCGGCTCCGCGCGCGTCTGGGTGGGGCGTGGGGTTAGAAGGCATGGGCAGCTATCGCAAAGTGCCCGAAGCGTAGAGCTCATAAGCACTCGTCCACCGGATGTCACCGTGGGCCACCCCGAATATGGGCATCAGCCCAATGCCCGACAGTACCAACAGTACGACGAATGTAGCAAACCACAGGTAACGCCCGGCCAATCTAGCGAGAAGCCGTGCAATGAGTTCAGCCAGCCAGTAGAGCGCAACGCCGTAAATCGCTAAGTGTATGAGGCTGAACCACAACAGTGAGGTGTACGAGGGGTTGCGGATCGCAATGAGCAAAATGCCGCCATACGGGAGCAGCCCTCCGACCACTGCCAAGTAATAAAACAGGGGAAGGAAAGCGGCGAGCCCGAGAAAGAGCAGCCAGCGGATGTACATGCGCTGCATGCCATGCCTTCTAACGTTTGGAACTCAGCGGCGGCCGCTTGCGGCCGTCCGTTGCAGTGAAAGGTTAGAACGCAGCGCGCCAACTCCTCGTCGACTACGATTACCCATCCCGCTTTACGCCCTTCGGTGCGTTCTCCGCGTGCTGCTTCGTTTGTGTCTCGTCGGGTTTGTAATCACCGATGACCCCTTTCAGGGGACAGACTGTGAATGCCGGACATTTCCTGCAGCCGACTACCAGTGCGATTGGGCAGAGTGTCATTCTCGATTCCTCCTTATTCAGTGTTTGAGGCGGCAACCTGTTCGATGCGTTCTAACGTGAATTGATTGACAAAATGGGCGGTTTGTAACGCGCCATTCTGCGCGTGCCACCGCCAGTCCTCAAGCGGATCAAAGAATTAGCGGCTAGAAGTACGAATTAACACCGGCTACTCACCGGCGGGGTGCCGCGATGTCCGCTTCTGGCCGTAAGCGACCGTCCGTCGATAGTCGGTTTCCGACCCGAACCGGACATTCGACCAAGCAACCAGAACCACGAAAAAACAAACCCCGCCGAAGCGGGGTCTGTGGGAAACCGAGGTCAAACCACGTTTTCCAAGTTCGCCTTCCGAAAATCGTGGTCTATGCTACTTCGCTCCTGACCCGGGGCAACAGGCATCACGCTCCAGCTGGTAATTGTCGAAATTTGAATCGGAATTGTTCATCCAAACCTTGACCACCGCGCCCACGTAGCTGCTGGCGTCTGACGTTGCTGCATTTCCCCCGGGAAGAACTGCGGGCGATAACGTGGTCGCGTGGCTACCGGCTTGGCTGCCCTCACCGATGCTCAACACCCCCGCGAAACTTAAGATCCCGACAACAATGCCGAGGCTAAACAGCCCAGGTTTCGACCGAAAAAGTGAAATAGGCACTAACAAGAATCGGGCTAAACGACTAATGATCGCTTTCATGCTTATCCTTTTTTTGAGTGATCTGCGCTGCAGATGTGCCAAAAGAGGGGATGACCCGCCTCGGCCATCCCCTCTCGGTTAGGTCTAACGGATCAGTAATTACCAGAGCCGGCCGGAAACGGAGAGCTGTCGGCAGCACGCGCAGCGGCGGGTTTCGTTTCCGCGCGCGTGCTCGCGCCGCGGACGACATGCCACACGCCGTTCTTGTCGTCACCGTTCACATCGCCGGGCTGGACATCTGCGGCGAAGAAGTAGAGCGGTTTTCCGTTCAGCGCCCATTGCTGGGTGCCGTCGTCGCGCTTGATCGCGCGGAATTCGACGGGAGTGCGATCGCCTTCCTTCACCAGGAATGGAGGCCAGGCCGCGGCACAGCCGCCATTGCAGTTGCTCTTGTTGGCCATATCCTTGTCGAACGTGTAGAGGGTCCGGCCGGAAGCGGTGAGAACGCCATTCGTCTCGACAACCGACTCAGCGATGGCGACATTGGCCGTGAAGGCGGTCGCAAGGGCGGCAAGTAACAGCTTGTTCATGAGGTAGTCTCCTGTATAGGGATAGGGCAGCGCGTTATTGCGCAACCTATGCCCATATACGGAGCGACTCGCCGGATCGGAGACACCCCCGGCGCAGATTTATTACCCGCCCTGTGGGAAGGGCTAGGGCTACCACAGCTTGACGCAGTTGCCGGTGAGGAGGTACGGCGCGGGCACTGTTCCCGCGCGCGCCGGGGCATCCTCGATCGAAATCGCGAGGCGTGGAACGCTGGACAGCAATTTTTCCGACGTATCCGCCATCTGGAAGGAGCCCTTGCCCTCGGATGGCACCACGCCGAGCGGGAAAGCTGCCCCTTCCGTGGGCAGCGCCCAGAGCTGCAACACCTTGCCGGCAGGTACATCGACCTTGCGCAACATCTTGATCGACATGGTCTTGCCATGGCGGGTCGAGCTTGCAAGTACCACCGGATTGTTGGCGGCATCCGTGAGCAAGCCGACATAGCTCGCCGGCAGGATTCCGCGCTCTTGCACGATCTCGTCCACGGGCACCACGGCAGTTGGGTATAGCCTTACCAGTCCGAGCGTTGCAACCACCCCGAACGCCACGCCAAGGACCGGCCGGAGCCAGGCGCTCCAGGCGGATGCCGGTGCGACCGGTCGTGACGCCTGACCGCCAGTCCTGCGATCGATCGCTTCCCAGGCGGCGGCGGAAGGCTGCACCGGCGGTACCGACCTCGCAAGCGGCGTCATTCGCCGCTCCCAGGTCTGAACCCAATGCTGCGCCGCCGGTCGTGCGCGCTGAATCGCCTGGAACCGGCGCCGTACCCGCGCGCTCATCATGCCGAACACGTACTCGGCAGCGAGTCGATCGAGGAGTTCCGGGCGATCGTAGTTCATGCCAGCGACTCCAGGCAGCGCTTCAGTTTGTCCAGTCCGCGCCGCAACCAGACCTTGACGCTCCCGATGGGTGAGCCGATATGGCCGGCGACCTCGGAATGGCTGAGCCCCTGGTAATAGACCAGCGCCAGGCACTGACGCTGTGGTCCGTCGATCGCATCCAGGCAGTCGCGGATGGCAAGGGCATCTGCAGCTTGCTCCAATAACCCCAACGGATCGGGGCGCTCGTCTTCGATCTCGAGCGTGTCTCCGCTCTCCCGGTCTTCCAAGGATTCCACGCTGTGGCGAGCACCGCTGCGCAATTCATCCAGGGCGCGATTACGCACGATTGCCGTCAGCCACGTCATCGGCTGGCTCAACGCGGCCTGATAGCCGGCGGCCCGGTTCCATGCATTGACAAACGCATCCTGCAGCACCTCTTCCGCGCGATCCCGTTGTTTGACTATACGAAGCGCCACGCCAAACAGAGACGGTGCCGTTGCATCGTACAGTTGCCGAAACGCCACCCGGTCGCCCAGCGCGACGCGGGCGAGGAGTTGCTGCAGGTCGGCCGACGCGACCATGGCTGCGGGCATTTATTTCCAGGAATCGAACTTGCGGTTGCCAGTCCGAAATCATAAGGCAAACGCCGAACCACCTGCCACGTTCTTGCAACGAGTCCGGACCCTGCGCGCTGGTGAAGGGGATCGCCTCGACTTGGCCAGGTGTCTCCGAATGGCTTGCCGGTGCGTATATGCTAAGTGTTTAACGCCCATCGCAGTGACAAGTATCGATATCTCAACCAATTAGGAAAGGGATTGAACATCATGCAAGCGAACCAAAGTTACGAAAGAAATGAGCCGTTGCGTCTGCCCGAGAGGGGACGGCTCAGGGAGGTCACCGTGACCAACGTATCGAAAGCCACGAGCTTGTTGCTGGTGCTCTTCGTCGCGAGTTGCGCGAGCCTGCAAGCACCGAGGTCTGCTGTGGAAGTGCCGGCTAAGCTGAAACCCGGAGCGAATGAATCTCTGGCGATGATCGTTCACGCAAAGGGCGTTCAGATCTACGAATGCCGCGCCAGAATGGATCAGGCCGGGGGATACGAGTGGGCGTTCGTGGCTCCCGAAGCCGATCTCTTCGACGCGGGTGGACAACAGATCGGCCGACACTATGCCGGCCCACGTTGGGAATCGACCGATGGCAGCAAGATCCTGGGTGCGTCGAAGGAACGTGCCGACGCGCCAGCTGCGGACGCCATACCCTGGCTGCTGCTTAGCGCGAAGTCGGTCGGCCCGGAAGGCTCATTCAGCAAGGTCACGAGCGTTCAGCGCGTCAGTACGGTGGGCGGCGTGGCGCCAACGGTCGGTTGCTCTCAAGCCGCAGCCGGAACATCTGCGCGCATCAATTACACCGCAGACTATTACTTCTTCACCAGGAAGTGAGCTGTTCTACTCGTTACTTCGCGGTTTGGCCCCACACCTGCGCGAGCGTGAACATCGTGAAGGAGGTCCCGGGCCGGGCGAGGTGGCGGCGGCACTCAGCCAGCGCGGCGTCGAGATCGCTCTCACTCATCAGGCCGAGCTTGAGGATCGTCCCGCGGAGCGATTCGACGGTCGACGGCAGGTAGTCGACCATCGGGTCCGTCGAGCGGACGCCGAGCAGCGCGGTCCGGTACTGGACATCGACCAGGCCGGCCTGCCATACCGTGTGGTACAGCCGCCGGGCGAGCTCGAGATCCGCGCCGACGCCCTTGAAGGCTGCGAGCAACGCGGATTTCAGCCGCTCCCACGCCGGGTGCGGCGGATGGCAATTGAGCGTGGAGCCATCCGGCTCCTGCAGCGCAACGATGCCTCCCGGCCGCGCGAGGCGTGCGGCCTCCGCGATCAACCGCTCCGGATTTCCCGCCGTGCTCGCGACGAAGCGCATGTGCACGAGGTCGAAGGATGCGGCGGGCAGGTTTGCGCTGTAGGCGTCGCCGAGCTGGAATTCGACGTTGGCCGGCGCGCTTTTTCGGGCGTGGTCCACGAATGCGGCATTCCGGTCGAGACCGATGACTCGCCCGGCCGGCCCCACGCGGGCGCTGAGAAGATCGGTGATGCCGCCCGGCCCGCAGCCGATGTCGACGCACCTCCAGCCCAGCATCGGCCCGAACCGGTCCAGCATTGCGATCGTTTCCGGCGCCATGGCCGTGGATTGCGCGAGCAGGCGCTCGATTTCCCCGGCGCGGGTCTCGATCGGGTAATTTCCCGAAAAAGGTTTATTCACGTCAGGGAAATGCCGGGATTTTCTATTGGTCGCGCGCCGGCCACTCCGGCTTGTGGTAGCCGAGCGGCACCGAAGGCCGGCTCCAGCGCGCCGGCGTTTCGGAGAGGCGCACGACCGGAGCGAGATGCTGCAGCGGGCCGTCGGGTGTCTCGCTCGTCATCGACCAGCGCTCAATCTCTGCCGCAGTGAAATCCTTCGGCACGTCCTTCAACTGGGCCTGCGGCACTTCGCCGCGTCCGACGAGCCAGCGCCCGGTCTGCGCGAGCGAGATGCGCACGAGCCAGCTTCCGCCTTCGCGTGCGCGGCGGGCGAGCGCCACCATCGCGCCGAATGACATCAGGTAGCCAGTCAGATAGTCGATCGCCGACACCGGATAGAACTGCGGGCCCGGCTCCGCGCCAGGAAAGACCTCTCCCTGCCGCCAGCTGATGCCGCTCACCGACTGCACCACGGTGTCGAAGCCGCGGCGCGACGCCCACGGACCGACATGGCCGAAGGCGCAGAGCGACACGCACACGATGCCCGGCCGCAATTTCGCGAGCGCTTCGGGCGAGAAACCGCGATTCGCGAGCGTGCCCGGCCGGTAACCCTGTGAAAACACGTCGGCTTCGCGCACGAGCCCGCGCAGGATCTCGACATCCCCCTTTTCGCGCAGATCGAGATAGGCCGAGAGCTTGCCGTGGCCCGTGTCGTGCTCCTGGTAGCCGAGGCTCGGCAGGTGCGCCGCGGTGATCTTCAGGACGTCGGCGCCGTGCTCGGCCAGGGTGCGGCCACAGGTCGGTCCGGCAAGGACCCGCGTGAGGTCCAGCACCCGGATGCCCGACAGCGGCCGGTCGCCCTCGGGTAGCGGCTCCGGCGGGCTGCCGGCGATCTTCACGATCTCCATCAGCGGAAGCGATGCGACCGCGTCGGACTGCGGGTGCCGCGCCCATTCGGCCATGGTGCGCACCATGCCGCCGGCCCCCTTCGCGGCGATGATCGCCTCCTCGAGCTCGAGGGCGTCCCACTTCGCGACCGCCCGGCGCACCGCCTCGCGATCCTCCGGCACGCCGAGCACGCCGAGGGCGGCCGCCCGATGGTTCGGGAAGTTCGCGTGGATGTAGCTCCAGCGGCCGTTCCGGGCCGGATAGAAGCCCATCACCGCGTTGCGCTCCGTTGACACGGGGGACCCGTTAAGCCTCATGTAATGCCCGCTGCGCAGCGAAGCGGCTGCCTGGCGCGTGTCCACCGCAATCCGCTGGCGCCGCCCGGTGCGCAGCTCCCACAGGTCGGCGGCGGCAAGCCCCACCGCCCCAAGCGCGGCGCTGCTCGCCTCGGCCATGCGAAACGGCGTCCGCACTATCGGATCGGTGCCGCCGGCGATCTCGACCGCCCGCGCGCGCTCCTCGGGCCAGCCGGCGATCGGCAGGATCGTACGTAATGCAGCGTTGTTGTTCATCGTCCGACCCTGTGCCAATCTCAGTGCAGCTTCGGCTTCTTGAGGAAGTCGTTGCGGTCCGCCGATTTGACCGTGATGTGAATCACGTCGCCGGCGCGCGAGAGGGTGAGAGGCACTTCGACCCCGGCCGTGCCGAGGCGCCAAATGGTCCGAAAGAACTCCGAGAGGCCCTGCACGCGCGAAGCGCCCACGCCCAGCACCTGGTCGCCGACCCGGACGCCGGCGCGGCTCGCCGGGCCGCCCGGAGAAAGCCTCGCGACCACGAGCTTGCCTGCCGGGTCCTGCGTGGACATTCCCAGCCACGGACGCGGCGGAAGCGGGCTGCGGCCGGTCTTCAGCATCGCATCGAAGATCGGGTTGAGGAGATCGATCGGCACGAACATGTTGACGTGGATGAGCTCGCCGTTTACTTCCTGCTGCATGAGCAGCGAACCGGTGCCGACCAGGTTGCCCAGCGCGTCGAGCAACGCCGCGCCGCCCCACTGCGGATGCGCCGGTGCAGTGAAGAGCGCCTCGTCGAGCAAGTACTCCCAGTAGCCGGCAAATTCCTGTTTCGCGATCACCCGGGTCCTGAGCGAATGGGCGCGGCCGCCGTGGCCGATCGCGAATACCGAGTCGCCGACCTTGACCTCGGATGCGACGCCGCGCTCGAGGTGCGGCGCGGAGAGCTTGCCCAGGGGCTGGATCAGGCCGAACCCGGTCGTATGGTCGTAGGCCAGCGGGTAGCCCGCCACGACGGCGCCGCGATTCGTGGTGAGCCAGATCTGGGATGCCTCGTTGATGAGGTAGCCGATCGTGAGGACGAGACCGTCCTCGCGGATCACCGCGCCGTAGCCGCCGCGCTCGGTGCCGAGCGTGGCCGCGGAGTAGGCATCCTCAGGAACCTCCGCGCGCACCAGCACGACCGCATTGAACGCGCGCTCGAGGTCGAACTGGGTCTCGCCCGATTTCGGCTGAACGGAATCCGGGAACGCCCAAGTCTGCTCTTCTGACATGCCCTAATTTTGACACGGCGGAAGAGCTGGGCGAAAGGCGGAAGTCGCAACCGTCCGTGAGGGCGAGAGCATGTATCATCCCTCATCCCTCATCCCTAAGGACGCGCCATGGCCAGACTGCCTTCCATCACCAGCAAAAACCAGGTCGCAGCCCAATACCACCCCATCGTGGACCGTGTCGTTCAGAGCCGCGGTGCGATCCAGGGGCCGTTCACGATGCTGCTCCACTGCCCGCCGCTCGCCGAGCACGTCATGAGCCTGGGCGCCTACGTGCGCTTCGAGGGCGAGCTCGACAAGCGCGTGCGCGTCCTCGCGGCGATGACGGTCGCGCGCGAATTCGACGCGGTCTACATCTGGGGCGCCCAGACCGGCCAGGCCCGCAAGCAGGGCGTGCCGGAGGCGACCATCGCCGCGATCCGCGAGAAGCACTCGCGGGGCCTCCCGCCGGAGGACGCGCAGATCGTGGATTTCACGCGCGATCTCATCCGCAGGCATCGCGTCAGCGCGGGGGCCATGGAGGCGCTGCAGAAGCGGTTCGGCAACTTCCAGCTCGTCGAGCTGTCCGGAACGGTCGGCTACTACAGCCTGCTTGCGATGACGGCGAACGCCTGCGAGCTCGAGGCAGGGCAGGGGGCCGAAGTGCTGAAGGTCTAACGGCGAAGGGAGGGGAGACATGGCCAGAGAGCGAGACACCAAACCTGAAGAACGCAAGCCCCAGGAGAGCACGTCGGTCAGCCGGCGGGAATTCATCAAGCAGGGCGTCGCTGTCGGCGTCGGCGCGGCAGCTCTCGGCGGTTGCGCCAGCAACACCGTCGCGCAGGGCAAGGATTCCAGCAGCATCCAATGGGACTACGAGGCGGACCTCGTCGTCATCGGTGCCGGGTGTTCCGGATTGCCGTGCGCGATCCGGGCACGGGATGCCGGCCTCACCGTGCTCGTCATCGATCAGAACTTCGACGTCGGCGGCAAGATGCTGCACAGCGGCGGCCAGGTCTCTCTCGGCGGCGGCGACCCGTGTCAGCTCCGGGACATCGCCGGGCAGGGCGACAAGGAGGGATTCATCAAGATCCCGCCGCTGCACAAGCCGCAGGACATGACCGAGGATACCGATTTCCTGTTCAGGGACATCACCGACTGGTCCGTGCTCGACGTCGGCGCGCACGCTCCCTACCGCTATAACGATCGGGAGCAACATCGCGCCTGGGCCGACAACTGTCCCGCCACCCGGCAATTCCTCATGGACAATTACGTGCGCTTCACGCGCATACAGGGCACGCACCCGGGGGGCGGGATTTCCCGCGCGCGGCGCGCGACCACCTTCCTCATGCTCGGCGACAAGACGGACATCAAGGCGGGAACCGTCACGCGCCAGGACGCGGGAATCCAGGGCAAGAGCTCGAGCCACTTCGCGCCGCGCTTCATGGCCAGCGCAGCCAAGTGGGCCGCGCCCGGCGCCGTCTGGAACGGCGCCGCTCTCACGCGCGGTCTGGAGTTCAGCGCGCGGGAGAAGGGCGTCCAGTTCATGCTCAACCGGAGAATGACCGAGATCATCCGCGAGCAGCCGTTCTCGGGACGGGTCCTGGGCGTCAGGGCGAGCTATACCCCGAGGTTCGACCTGGCCACCAAGGCGCGCCTGGAAAGCTATTCGCAGAACGGCAACATCGACGAGCGCCGCGAGACCATCCACATCCGCGCGAAGATGGCGGTCATCGTCGGCAGCGGCGGTCACGGCGCCAATCCGCAGTTCCGCAGCATGTTCTACCCCGCGTTCAACGAGCCCGCGTTCGTGTCGAGCGGCTGGGCCATGATCGGCCCCCTCGGCCAGGACGCCAGCGGCATCATTGCCGGCATGCGGATCGGCGCCAATCTTGCGGGTATGCAGCAGAATCTCGGGACGACCCAGAGCTTCCACATCCCTCCGCGGCTGGCGACGCGCGACTCCTACACCGACATGCTGCCCGGTCACCCGACCTTCCAGTTCCGAAAATCCACCGGCATCACGCTGGGCACCAGCTCGTACGAGCACCTGATCGCCGTGAACCAGGTGGGCAAGCGCTTCTATAACGAAATGGATGTCGCGAAGCGCTACGGAACGCCCGTGTGGCCGGGCGGGCCGCGCGCCGGCGCGCCGAAGCCTTCGCTCCAGCACGTCCAGGGCGACTGGCGCAATTGCAGTCCCGGCTGGGTCAGGCAGATGTACATCGGCTATCCCGCGCTGGACGCCGCCATGGCGATGAACGAGGGCTCGCAGCCCCCGCACTACTACTCGGGACCGCTGTGGGCGATTTTCGACCGGGGCACGATCGAGCGCGACGGGTGGGACATCAGCCCTCCCTTCACCGCCGACAACGGCTATTTCTTCAGCGCCGACACCATCGAGGAGCTCGCGCGCAAGATCGAGAAGGGCCACGAGTTCCAGCGGGTGCCGCTGAAGCATCTCGTCCGAGACGGTGCGCAAGTGGAACTCGTACGTGGACGCCGGCGCCGACCCCGACTTCGGGCGCGGCAAGGACGCCCCGATGCACAAGATCGACAAGCCGCCTTTCTACGCCGCCGCGATCTGCCCGGTCTGGCACGACTCCTATGGAGGCTTGAGGATCAACGGCAAGGGCCAGGTCATCGACACGCAAGGCGAGATCATCCCCGGCCTCTATAGCGGAGGAGAGGCCAGCGGCGGCGGCAACCAGCATGGCCTGGGCAGGGCGCTCGTCCACGGCTACATCGCCGGCGGCCAGATCGCGCAGGAGCGGGCATAAGGTGTCAGGAACCCTGTGGTTTAAGGTTCCTGACACCTTTTAGCGCGAAAGCGCCATGAAGAACGGTCCTTGCGAGCACGAGGTCGAGGTTACGCCCGACGCGCATGCGGTGCAGCTCAATGTCTGGGATGTGCCGTCCGCGACCGTGGCCGGCGAGCGCTTCAGGCTTTCGGTCGGCGTCAGATGCTCCGCCGGATGCAACCTGAGCGGCCGGGAGTTGAGCCTCCTGGATCAGGAAGGCTCCCAGGTCGGCACGGTGAAGCTCGGCCGCGATGTCTGGCCGGGCACCGAGGCGCTCTATTTCGCCGAGGTCGAAGCGCGAGCCCCGCAGACGGCCGGAAGCCATCGTTGGGAGGTGAAGGCTGCCGATGGGGGTTCGGAACTGCCGCATGCAACCGGCTCGCTCCCCGTGGTGGTTCGCGTCGTCAGCCCTCCCGATTGCGAAGTCACGGTCAAGGCCATCGACCGGGAGAAGCAAACCCCGATCGCGGGTGCGCGTGTGGTCATGCACCCGTACCGGGCGATGACCGATGAGGACGGGATTGCGAAAGTGAGGGTAGCCAGGGGCTCATACGACATCCTGGTTTCGGGGTCCCGGTACATGCCGGTCAGCACCGTCGTCGAGGTGACCGCCGACATGATCACCATCGCCGAGCTTGACGTCGACGAGCCTTGGGAGTCTCCGGACGAGGTTCCTGCGTGACCGAGTGGCAATGCGGTTGACACTCTTCATGATCGGCGCCGCGCTGGCTTGCGCCGCCGCGGTTGCCCACGCTCAGCAGGGCGGCGGCGCGAACGTATCGGTCTGGAGCGGCGTCTACACGGCGGCCCAGGGCAAGCGCGGCGAGGAGGTTCATGCCGCGACCTGCTCCATGTGTCACGGCCCGCGACTGAACGGTGCCGGTCAACCCGAGATGCCCCCTTCGCCCGCGATTGCGCGAGCGGCCTTCCTGCGCAAGTGGGCGGGCCGGAACGTTGCGGCGCTTCTCGTCTACGTACGTTACACGATGCCGCCCGACGCTCCGGACACGCTCACGGACCAGCAATGCATCGACGCCATCGCGCACATGCTCGCCGTCAGCGGCATGCCGGCGGGCAACCGGGAGCTGCCGCCTGATGCGAATGCTCTTGCAAACATCGTGATCGAGGCGCAGCCGAAGTAAGAGAGGCTCGGAATCAGGCCACCAGCAATCGGACAAACTCTATGCGATCCAGTGACCATGCCCCATCCAGGCGGATAGCAAAAGACGGCGCGCTTGCCCCCATGCGCGACATCAACGATTTCTCGATACTCGTCCAACCCGGGGTGAACGGCGCGGGGGAAGACCACTGGATGACGTTTTGGGAGAAGGCGTTTCCCAGGATGCAGCGCGTGCAGCAGCGCGATTGGGAGAAGCCCGACTATGCCGACTGGGGCCCGCGCCTCTCCGAAGCGGTGACGCAGAGCGCGCGCCCGGTCGTATTGATCGCGCACAGCCTGGGCACATCGCTCGTCATGCGCTGGTCGTTCGATCAACCGGCGCTGGCGCGCAAGGTGGCGGGGGCGTTCCTCGTTGCGCCGAGCGACCGGGACATGATCGACGCCGGGCCCGGCGGCTCGCCCGCGCGCGGCTTCGGCAAAATGATCCTCGAGCGCCTGCCGTTTCCTTCAGCGGTCGTGGCGAGCCGCAACGACGAACGCGTATCCTTCGACCGCGCCCGGGCTTTTGCCGCCGCGTGGGGCTCGACCCTGATCGACGCGGGCCACCTGGGGCACATCGGGTCCGCTATGAAACTGGGCGACTGGCCTTTCGGCCTGGTCTGGTTCGGGCAATTCGTCGCGTCGCTGCCGGCGTAGATCTGCGTCAACTGTCAGCTGGTCCGACCCGGGCGTGAGCGAGCTTGAGCCGTCCCCTTTTGTTGCATGCGCTTGGGGCGGCGCACGGCGCGCACTTTGCCGCTCGTACCGCCGCCCGCGTAAAACAGGTCGGCGCCATCGGACTCGAGGCCCGACACGAAGACGCCTTCGGGCATGGTGAGCCGGGCCAGGACCTTGCCGCTCTTGGGGTCGATGCGGCGGATGTCGCTCTGGTCGCCTTCCCATGTGCCATGCCAGAGCTCGCCGTCGACCCACGTCACGCCCGTGACGAAGCGGTTCGACTCGATCGTGCGCAGGATCGCGCCGGTCTGGGGATCGATCTGGTGGATCTTCCGGTCGCGGTACTGCCCGACCCAGAGCGTGCCCTCGGCCCACGTCAGGCCCGAGTCGCTACCGTTGCCGGGCGCCGGGATGGTCGTGATGACCGTTCCCGTCGCGGGGTCGACTTTCTGAATGCGATCGCCGGCGATCTGATAGAAGTGGCGCCCGTCGAACGCGGTGCCGGCGTCGGATGCGACTTCGATGGCGCGCACGTCCCGGCCGCTCGACGGATCGAACGCGCGGAGCGCTTTGCCCGCGGCGAACCAGACGTGAGTGCCGTCGAACGTCACGCCGGCCACCTTCGGGGCATCCGGAAACGGGCCGTATTCGCGGACGATCTCGGCTGTCTGCGCGCCGGACCTTGCATTGCCTCTTTGATCGTTTCATGCGTTGCTCCTTTCCTCGTGTTGCGATCAGCCTAGCCCATGCCGGGCGGAGCGGGGAGTAACAAGGTCGTCGCGAATCCTGCGACCGGCGCGGCGAGCCAGCGGCGCGCCCGGGCGCGGCCGAGCGTGCGCACCTTGCCGGACGACTCGAGGGCGCCGAGCGAGCGCTGCACCGTTCGCTGGCTCGAGCCCAACGCCAGGGCGAGCGCGGACGTGGACCACGCTTCGCCATCGGCCATGAGCGCGAGCACGTCGGCGTCCGGGCTCTCGATCGGCGGCGCGAGGACCCGCACTTCGCCCGATTTGGGCAGGAGTGCGAAGCCGCCCGGCGTCGCGCGCACCTCGGCCAACGAGCGCAGTTCCTTGCGCAGGCGACCGAGCTCGACGCGGAGCCGCGCGCGATGCGTCTCGTTGATGCGCCGGGCGCGGAACGCGCGCTCGCAGAGCGATCTCGCGCGTCGCCTCGCCGGGCCATGCCTCGGCCAGCGAGCGCAGGAGCGCAAACAGGACCGGGCGCCGCTCGAGGCGCACTTCACGCCGCTCCGCTCGCGCGACCCGCCGGCACGCGTCCACGATCAGGTGCTGAGAAGCGAGCACCGTCTCCACTTCCGCCAGCACGAGAGGCCGTTCCGCGCCTTTCGCGATGAGCCGTGCCGCCGGAAGCGCGAGCGTGAGCTCGGCCCGCTCGACTTCGGCGCGGAGCGGGGGGATGCCCGAACGGTCTGCCGCGGCACGGGCGCGGGCCAGCGCCGCCCGGGCGGGCGCGGTGCGGCCGCGGCGCAGCGCGATCTCGAACGCGACGAGCTCGCCCCGCGCCATCAACATGGCCGGAGCTGCGCGCAAGTCCAGCTTGTCGAGCGCGCCGCCCGCTTCGGTCACCCGGCCGATCAGGAGCAGCCGGCGGATCTGAAGGAGGGCGGCGTGAAGCTCGTTGTCGCGATCGCCCAGGGCGCCGAACGTGCGCCGGGCTTCGTCGAGCGCGTGCGTCGGCCCGCGGAGGTCGCGCGAGACGAGCGCCACCTCGGCTTCGGCCGTGACGCATCGTGCGCGCTCAACGCGCTCTCTCGGGCCGAACGCACGCGCCGCGCGCCGCAGTAGCACCCGGGCTTTCGCAAGCTCGCCGAGCTGGGCCATGGCGATCCCGCGCAGGGCAAGCGCGGGCGCGTCGTTCCGAAGCGCGATCCGCTTGAGCGCTCCCAGGGGGTCGCCTGCCTGGAGTGCCCTCGCTGCCGCCGTGACGAGCGAATCCATGCCCGCATCCTACGCCGCGAAAACGCGTCACAGTTGTTACTCACGCTTCGCCGCCGCTCAAAGCTAACCTGTCGCCGTTCCATCAACTCAACCAACCAGCAAGGAGAACGGCAATGGATATTCTGCATCGAGTCGGAATCAAATCGTCCCTGGATGAAGTCTATAAGGCATTGGCGACGCGCGAAGGCCTGGCCGCCTGGTGGACGAACAACACGCAAGGGGAAAGCAAGGTCGGCGGAGCGCTCAAGTTCCGCTTCAGCGCGAACGGCTCCGAGATCGGCGGCTTCGACATGAAGGTTCTGGAGCTTCAGCCCGCCAAGCGCGTGCTATGGCAAGTGGTCGACGGGCCCCAGGAATGGATCGGCACCAAGATAAGCTTTGATCTCAAACAAGGAGGCGACCATGCGATCGTCCTCTTCAAACACCAGGGTTGGAAGGAGCCGGTCGAATTCATGCACCACTGCAGCACCAAGTGGGCGATTTATCTGATGAGCTTGAAGTCGCTTGTGGAAACCCGGAAAGGCAGTCCCAACCCGAACGACACCCATATTAGCGGCGACGGGCCGGACTGAGGCACCACCGACGAAGGTCTTGCGCTAGCGAGCGCAAATGGCGAGCGCAAATGGGGTCGGGTTCACATTTCCCGAAAAGTGAACCCGGTCCCATTTCTACACAGATAATGCGTCCCAGGTGAGGCGTCGTTAGATGAGCCGGCAGACGCGCTTCCGGCCCGACCCCGGGAGCCTGGACTACTTCTTCGCGAATTTCGAGGCGAGGACAGCCCACTGGTCGGCCTGCAAGCGCGCGACCACCTGGTAGCCGCCCTTGCCGTCGGGCTTGAAGATGCTGGCCTCGCCTTCCTTCACGTCGAACCAGTCCTTGCCGAAGGCGTCGATGATATTCGGCTTGTGCGTGACGTACAGGTTGTTCTTGCCTGCTGCCGGCGGTGTGGACGCGAGCTTGCGAAGCGCGCCGGCGCGCTTGCTGTTCTCGTTGGGCGAGATGATCTGGTTGCCTTCGGTGATGTCCCAGGTCGTCGTGACCGTGCCCACGTTCATGAGCTTCGCGGTTTCCTGCGCGCGGTAGAGCTTGCTGGTGACTACCGTCCCGACCGGAATCCCCAGCGTGCGGAAGCTGTCGCCCCATCCCTTGGCGAGCGCCTTGCCCTTGTCGTTCAGGTGGCGCTGCTTGGCTTCATTGCCGGGCTTGTCTACGTTGAGCGGGTCGGTGTCGGCCTGGTCCGGGTTGGTTGCGCCATGGCGGAACACGATCACGTAACCGCCGCCGCGCAGGGCGTTGGCGAGATCGGCGTCGGCGAGCATCTGCGCGCCCGCCAGCGGGGCGGCGAGGGCGAGGACGAAAGCGAGAAACAGACGGCGTTGCGGGAGAATCATGGCTTGTTCCTTTGGGTGGGGCGCACTATGTCGATGTGA
>CAVOUI010000005.1:0-421771 GCA_963699525.1 uncultured beta proteobacterium
GCGGATCGCGACGACCGACGGCTCGTCGAGCACGATGCCCTTGCCGCGCACGTAGATCAGCGTGTTGGCGGTGCCGAGATCGATCGCCAGGTCGTCGTTAAAGTAGCTGCTCAAGAAACCCAACATAACGCATTCCACCCAAAGGGATTTGGCCTGTTGACGGTGACGGTTATGATACCCTATGCAGCCTCGATTTTTAAGGCTTTCCGACGCGGCGTGACATGGCACTGACGCTGGAGGACGTGAAGCGCGTCGCCCACCTCGCGCGGCTCGCGATAGACGACGCCGAAGCCCGCGCCGTGCTGTCGCAATTGAACGACGTTTTCGAGCTCGTGGCCCAGATGCAGGCGGTAGACACCCGCGGCGTCGAGCCGATGTCGCACGCGCTGGACCTTGTGCAGCGGCTGCGCGAGGACAAAGTCACGGAACCTGACCAGCATGCCGAGTTCCAGAAGGTCGCTCCGCAGGTGGAAGGCGGACTCTACCTCGTGCCCAAGGTCATCGAATGAGCCGGGCCGAGGGTCACGCATCGCGTCCCATGCACAACGCCACTATCAAGAGCCTTGCCACGGGCCTTGCCGCTCGCAAGTATTCCAGCGTCGAGCTTACCCGGCATTTCATAAATCGGATCAACGGGTTAAACAAGAAGCTTAATTGCTTCATCTCGCCTCCCGACGAGAAAAGCCTGAAGCAAGCCGCCGCGGCTGATGCGATGCGATCCGCGGGGAAGGCGCAACCTCTCACAGGGATCCCCATCGCCCAGAAAGACATCTTCTGCGCGAAGGGGTGGCTCACGACCTGCGGCTCGAGGATGCTGTCCAATTTCACCTCCCCCTACGACGCCCATGTCGTCGAGCGCCTGAACGCGGCCGGGGCGGTCATCCTCGGGAAGACGAACATGGATGAGTTCGCCATGGGCTCGTCGAACGAGACCTCCTGGTACGGGCCGGTCCGGAATCCCTGGGACGTGGACAAGGTGCCGGGAGGCAGCTCGGGGGGATCGGCGGCGGCGGTCGCGGCGCGGCTCGCCCCGGGCGCGATCGGCACCGACACCGGCGGCTCGATCCGGCAGCCGGCGGCGCTCACCGGCATCTGCGGCCTGAAGCCGACCTACGGCGTCGTGTCGCGCTACGGCATGATCGCGTTCGCGTCGAGCCTCGACCAGGGCGGGCCGCTTGCGCGCAGCGCGGAGGACCTCGCGCTGCTGCTGAACGCCATGGCCGGCTTCGACCCGCGGGATTCCACTTCGCTCGACCGGAAGCCGGAGGACTACGCGCGCGAGATCGGCAAGCCGATCAGGGGACTGAAGATCGGGCTGCCGGAGGAGTTCTTCGCGAAGGGCGCGGCGCCGGACGTGGTGAAGGCCGTGGAGGCAGCGGTGGCGGAGTTCAGGAAGCTCGGCTGCGAAACGGTCGAGGTGAGCCTGCCGAACATGAAGCTCTCGGTGCCGGTGTATTACGTGCTGGCGCCGGCGGAAGCCTCGAGCAATCTCGCGCGCTACGACGGTGTGCGCTACGGCTACCGCGCGCCCGAATACGCCGATCTCCTCGACCTCTACAAGAAGACCCGGGCGCAGGGATTCGGGCCGGAGGTGAAACGCCGCATCCTGATCGGCACCTACGTCCTGTCGCACGGCTACTATGACGCCTATTACATCCAGGCGCAGCGGGTGCGGCGCCTGATCGCCCGGGATTTCGCCGAGGTATTCAAGCGCTGCGACGTCATCATGGGACCGACCAGCCCTACCACCGCCTTCCGCGTCGGCGAGAAGATGGGCGACCCGGTGCAGATGTATCTCAACGACATCTACACCATCCCCGCGAACCTCGCCGGACTGCCGGGCTTGTCCATCCCCTGCGGCTTCGACGGGAAGGGGCTGCCGGTCGGCCTGCAGATCGTCGGCAACTATTTCGCGGAAGCGCGCATGCTCGGCATCGCGCACCAGTACCAGCAGGCGACCGACTGGCACACGCGGGCGCCTTCCGGCGTCCAGTGACGGGTGACGCGCAATGAAATGGGAAATTGTCATAGGGCTCGAGACCCACGCGCAGCTCAACACGCGCTCGAAGATGTTCTCTGGCGCGGCGACTGCCTTCGGGGCGGCGCCCAACACCCAGGCGTGCGCGGTGGACATCGCGCTGCCGGGTGTGCTGCCGGTGGCGAACCGAGACGCGGTCGAGAAGGCGGTGCGTTTCGGGCTCGCGGTGAACGGAAACACCGCGGTAAACATCAACCGGCGCTCCATCTTTGCCCGCAAGAATTATTTCTACCCGGACCTTCCCAAGGGCTACCAGATCAGCCAGTACGAGACGCCCATCGTGAAGGGCGGCACGATCCCGATCTTCGTGGACGGCAAGGAGAAGACGGTCCGACTGACACGCGCGCACCTGGAGGAAGACGCCGGCAAGTCGCTGCACGAGGGTTTCCACGAACTAACCGGCATCGACCTCAACCGCGCTGGCACCCCTCTGCTCGAGATCGTATCGGAGCCCGACATGCGGTCGGCGCAGGAGGCGGTCGCCTACGCAAAAGCGCTACACAAGCTGATCGTGGAGGAAATCCAGATCTGCGACGGAAACATGCAGGAAGGCTCGTTCCGCTGCGATGCCAACGTCTCGGTGCGGCCGGCGGGATCGGACAAGCTCGGCACCCGCTGCGAGATCAAGAACCTCAACTCGTTCCGCTTCCTCGAGCGTGCGATCGAGTTTGAGGCGAAGCGGCAGATCGAAATCCGAGAGGACGGCGGGAGCATCGAGCAGGAGACGCGGCTCTACGACGCCGAGAAGGACGAGACACGCTCCATGCGCACGAAGGAGGAGGCGCACGACTACCGCTATTTTCCCGACCCGGACCTGCTGCCGTTGACGGTGTCCGAGGACTGGATCGAGAAAATCAGGGCATCGATGAAGCGATCCCTTGCGGACGAACGCACGGAACTGATCAGGATCGGCGTATCGCCTCGTCAGGCGGATCAATTGACGAGTGATCGGGCGACTTCAACCTTTGCATTGGGGTCTTTGAGCGCCGCGTCGCCAGCGCAAGTGGCAGTAATTCCAAGTCTGATCTTGGGCCCGCTCAAAGCAATGCTAAATGAGGAACGCCTCGACTTCGGGCAGAGCAAGGTGACGCCTGATCAGATCAAACAGTTGTCGGAGCGCGTGGTTGACGGAATGGTTTCCACCACTGTGGCAAGTTCCGTAGTGCTCCCTGCAATGTGGGCCGGCGAGGGCGACCCCGACGCCATCATCGCGAAGCGCGGGCTGAAGCAGATCTCGGACAGCGGCGAGCTGGAGAGAGTCTGCGACCAGGTGATCGCCGCGAACGCGCAGCAGGTAGCGGACTACAGGAGCGGAAAGGAAAAGGCCTTCAACTCGCTGGTGGGGCAGGTGATGAAGCTCACCAAGGGCAAGGCCAATCCCCAGCAGGTGAGCGAGATCCTGAAGCGCAAGCTGGCCAGCTAGCGCGCCTTATTTTTTTGCGGGCGCCGCCGCTGCCTGCGTCCGGGTACCCCCGAGCTCCAGATAGCGCTGCTTGGTTTCCGCGTAGCGGGCGATGATGTCTTCTTTTTCCTTGTTCTTGGCGTCGATGCTCTTGTCGAATTTGGCCATGTCGGCCTCGGCGCGCGCGACCTCGTCCATCAGAAATTCGGAAGGTTTCTTCCTGGCTTTCTCGGCCGCCGCAATGTTATTCAGAGCAGTGGTCCGGCGGGTCTCTGCCCCCTTGTGCAATCCCTGGAACTGACCGATGAGCCGGTCCACTTCCTGTACCTCGCGATCACGCCGCTGGTCGATTTCCCGGTCGTTGGCGTAGGTGTTGAGCAGCGCCTGGTCCCGGCGCCGTTGCTCGGCGAGGCGTTTATTCTCCTCCTCCTTTATTTTCGCGGTCGCTTCTTCCTGGGCCGCGCGCTTTGCCCGTTCTTCGGCCGTCTCCGTCGTCGCGCGTGTGACGCCGCGGCGGTCGAGCTCCTTGGTGGCGGCATCCTCGAATTCGGGCGGCACCTTGTCGCCGCAGCCGACGACCTTCCCGGATTTGTCCTTCCAGCAGATGATCTTGCCCTTGGACTGGGCGAGAACGGAACCCGGGATGAAGGCTGCGAGCGCCATCCCGAGCGCCGCGGCAACAATCACGCGAGTGAGCTTATGCATGGGCCGTGACTCCGTACTGGTCGCGATAACGGCCGACTGCCGCGAGATGCCGCGCGTGCTGCGGCTCGGCCCTGAGATACGCCATCAAGTCGTCGAGCGTTGCGATGCTGAACACGGGAATATTATAGTTTGCGCCCACTTCCTGTACCGCGGACAAATTCCCGCTTCCGCGCTCCATGCGGTCGAGGGCGATCACCACCCCGCAGGGTACAGCGCCCGAAGCCCGTATCAGGTTGACAGACTCGCGTACCGAGGTGCCGGCCGAGATGACGTCGTCCACGATCAGCACCCGGCCCGCCAGCGGCGCGCCGATCACGGTGCCGCCTTCACCGTGATCTTTTTCCTCCTTGCGGTTGAAGCTGTAGCGCACGTTGCGTCCCGCATCCGCCAGCGCGATGGCGACCGCGGCCACCAGCGGTATGCCCTTATAGGCGGGGCCGAACAGCATGTCGAAGGCGATGACCGCAGCGCCGATGGCTTTCGCGTAGAATTGGGCGAGCCGTTTCAGCGCCGCGCCGTCGTAGAACAGCCCGGCATCGAAGAAGTAGGGCGAGAGGCGCCCCGCCTTGGTCCTGAATTCGCCGAACCGCAGCACCTTCTGCTCGATCGTGAAGCCGATGAACTCTTGCCGGAAATCCATGACTCGTGCTGAAAATCATAACACTTAATCTCAACGGCATCCGCTCCGCCGCGCGCCGGGAGTTCTTCAGGTGGCTGGGGCGCCAGCGGGCCGACGTGGTGTGCGTGCAGGAGCTGAAGGCGCAGGCCGCGGACCTGTCGGAGGCGATGCGCGCGCCGGGGAGCTTGCGGGGATATTTCCACCACGCGGAGAAGAAGGGCTACAGCGGGGTCGGCCTCTACTGCCGGCGCGCGCCGGACCGCGTGATCGAGGGCGTCGGCATCCGCGACGTGGACAGCGAGGGCCGCTACCTGCGGGCGGATTTCGGCCCGCTGAGCGTCGTTTCCGTCTACCTGCCCTCGGGCTCGGCCGGGGCGCACCGGCAGCAGGCGAAGTTCCGTTTCATGGACCATTTCTTCCCGCACCTGAGGAAGCTCGCGGCGGAGCGCCGGGAGGTTGTTCTCTGCGGCGACTGGAACATCGCGCACAAGGAGATCGATCTCAAGAATTGGCGCGGCAACCAGAAGAATTCGGGGTTCCTGCCGGAGGAGCGCGCATGGCTCACCCGCGTGTTCGACGAGCTGGGTTGGGTGGATGTCTATCGCCGGCTGCACCCCAACGCGACCGGCGCGGCCTATACGTGGTGGAGCAATCGCGGCCGGGCGTGGGCGAAGAACGTGGGATGGCGCATCGATTACCAGATCGCCACCCCGGGAATCGCGGCGACGGCAAAACGCGCGGCGATCTATAAGAAGCAGCGCTTCTCGGACCACGCGCCGCTGACGATCCAGTATGACGATCACCTGGGTTAGGGCCCTGCGCGGCAGGCTGCCGGAGGGTCTCGGTCCGTATCTGGAGTCCGCGCCGCTCGCCGCGCTGTTTCTGGGCGTCTCCTCCGGTTTCACCTTTGCGATGATCGGCGCGACGCTCACCACCCGCCTGGCACAGCACGGCGTGACCAAGACCGCGGTGACCGCATTCGCGCTCACCTTCCTCGCCTACAACCTCAAGTTCCTCTGGGCGCCGGTCGTCGACAACGTCCGGTTGCCGGTGATCGGCCGGTTTGGGCAGCGGCGCAGCTGGCTCTGGCTCACCGGCGTGCTGGTCATCGCCGCCGTCGCCTTTCTCGGCGTTGCCGACCCCGGCGACTCTCTCTACGTGGTCGCGGTCGCCGCGGTCGCCATGGGTGTCGCCGGCGCCACGTTCGACATCATCATCGACGCCTATCGCATCGAGCTGCTCGAGCCGCGCCAGCTCGGCGCCGGGTCCGGCATGTCGCAATACGGCTGGCGCATCGGCGCCGCAGCGGCTGGCGCACTTGCCTTGGTCGTCGCCGCGCGGGCGAGCTGGACCGCCGCCTATCTCTCCTGCGCCGTCTTCGCGCTTCCCGCGATGCTGGTTGGTGTGGTCATGGGTGAGCCGGCCCGGCACCGCGAGCCGGCCCGGCCGCATGGCGTCGTCGAAGCCGTCGTCGCCTATTTCAGCCCGTTGACCGAGTTCGTCAGGCGCCAGGGCGCACTCGTCGTCCTGCTGTTCGTGCTCGTTCACAAGATCGGCGACACCCTCGCCAACCTCACGCTGCGGCTGCTGTTCCAGGACCTCGGCTTCACCAACGACGAGGTGGCGTTCTACGACGTAGGAATTGGGTTCGTTGCGCTGCTGGTCGGGATTTTCCTGGGCGGGATCCTCTATGCCCGGCTCGGAATGAAACGCGCCGTCCTTACGAGCCTCGTCCTGATGGCGGTATCGAATCTGAGCTTCGCCGCGCTGGCGGCGGCAGGCCACACCAATATCGGCATGGCTGCCGCAGTGGGTTTTGAGAATTTCGCGAGCGGCATCGGCGGCGTGACGGTGGTCGCCTACCTGTCCGCGCTGTGCAACCTGCGCTTCACCGCGACCCAGTATGCGCTGCTCTCCGCCCTGGCGAGCATCGCCGGCCGGTTCCTCACCGGAACGACCGCGGGAGCGCTGATCGAAGCGATCGGCTATGTGAACTTCTATCTGCTGACCACCGTCGTCGCACTACCGGGCGTGATCCTCTTCTGGTTCATGATCCGCTCCGGGCTCGCCGACCTGTCGCTCGGCTCGGCGGGCAGGGAAGGCGAAGCCGAAAAGGTGTCAGGAACCTTTTCCACTCCGTCCGGAAAAGGTTCCTGACACCTTTTTCGTCACGCTTTTTGGAAACGGTAGACGGCGAGGCTGCCGCGGAGATTCGGCAGCAGGCCCACGGGTTTTCCGCGCGTCAGCACCTTGCGCTCGAGGATCTTCACGCCGCGGCCCGCGCAGAAGCGCTCGAAATCCGCGATCGTGCACAGGTGCCGGTTGGGGGTGTTGTGCCATTCGAAGGGCAGGCTCTCCGACACCGGCATGTGCCCGCCGATCACCTGCAGACGGTTCTTCCAATAGCCGAAATTGGGGAACGTGACGATGCCCTCGCGCCCGACGCGCAGCATCTCGGCGATGACCCGCTCCGTGTTCTTCACCGTCTGCAGCGTCAGCGACAGGATCACGTAGTCGAATGACCGGTCCTCGAAGTCGGAGAGCCCGCGGTCGAGGTCGGTTTGGATCACGTTGACGCCGTTCTTTACGCACGTGGCCACGCCCGCGTCGTCGATCTCCACTCCGTAGCCGGTGACCTGGCGGCTCCCGCGCAGGTAGTGCAGCAGGCCGCCGTCGCCGCAGCCGAGGTCGAGCACGGAGGAGCCCATGGTGACCCACCCGGCGATCGCCGCGAAATCCGGGCGCTGGGAGATGATCCCGTTCCCGTTGGTCACGCCCCGATCTCCTTTCCAACGCGGTCGAAATAGGCCGCGACCAGACGGTGGTAGCGCGGGTCCTCGAGCAGGAACGCGTCGTGCCCGTGCGGCGCTTCGATTTCGGCATACGTGACGTCGCGCCGGTTGTGGAGCAGTGCTTTCACGATCTCGCGCGAGCGCTCCGGCGAGAAGCGCCAGTCCGTGGTGAACGAGATCACCAGGAATTGCGCGACGGCCGGAGCCAGCGCCTTCGCCAGATTTCCGCCGTGCTCCAGCGCGGGGTCGAAGTAATCGAGCACCTTGGTGATGCGGAGATACGTGTTGGCGTCGAAATACTCCGAGAACTTGCGGCCCTGATGGCGGAGATAGGACTCGATCTCGAACTCGGTGTCGAACGAATAGGCGAGCTTGCCGCTCTTCAACTGGCGCCCGAACTTGGCCGCCATCTCGTCGTCCGAAAGGTAGGTGATGTGGCCGATCATCCGCGCGACGCGCAGGCCCCGCGTCGGCTGCGTGTTGTGCTCGTAGTAGTGCCCGCCGTGGAAATCGGGGTCGGTGATGATCGCCTGCCGCGCGACCTCGTTGAAGGCGATGTTCTGCGCCGAGAGGTTGGGCGCGCAGGCGATCACGATCGAGTGGCGCACGCGCTCCGGGAAGCTGATCGTCCACTGCAGGGCCTGCATCGCGCCGAGGCTGCCGCCGATCACGGCGGCGAGGCGCGGGATGCCCAGGTGGTCCGCGAGCCGCGCCTGGGTCGCGACCCAGTCCTCCACCGTCACCACCGGGAAGTCCGCGCCCCACGGCTTGCCGGTGCGGGGATTGGCGCTCTTCGGCCCGGTCGAGCCGTGACAGCCGCCGAGATTGTTCACGCCGACGACGAAGAAGCGGTTGGTATCCACCGGCTTGCCGGGGCCGATCATGTTGTCCCACCAGCCGACGTTTTCCGGATCGTCGGCGTAGCGGCCGGCGACGTGGTGGGCGGCGTTCAGCGCGTGGCACACCAGGACAGCGTTGGAGCGCTCCGGATTCAGGACGCCATACGTCTCGTAGACGAGCTCGTATTCGTCCATCACCGCCCCGCTCTTCAACCGGACCGGCTCGGTGAAGCGCGCGGTCTGCGGTGCGACGATGCCGACTGAATTGGAGGCGGTCCCAGTGTCCATAAATGCAAAACCCGGCGGGCTTGCGCGGGCCGGGTCGGAAAAAACTGGGACGTTTTCTCTTTAGCCGGATTTTTAACGCGCCCGCAAGCTGAATATCAAATCGGCGCGACGGAAAGCGGATGAACCTTACCTGTCCCGTCCCCGGTTGTCAAATCTTCAAGCTATTGAGCTCGTGGAGCAGGGCGTGGAGCCTGGCGGGATCGCTCGCGCGCAGCATCTTTTGCGCGACCGGCTTGAGCTTCGAGCAGCTCGATCTGAGGATGACCTGCTTCACGTCCAGCAGGTGCGCGATGTGCATCGAGTACTGGCGCAGCCCTAAGGCAAGCAGCAGGCGCGTGAGCGAAACGTCGCCGGCCATCTCGCCGCACAGCGCGACCGGAACCTTCGCCCGGTCCGCGGTCCGGATGATGCCTGCGAGCAGATTCAGCACCGCGGGATGCAGGGGATCGTAGAGGTGCGCCACCGTGTCGTCGGTGCGGTCGATCGCGAGCGTGTACTGGATCAAGTCGTTGGTGCCGATCGAGAGGAAATCGAGCTTGCGGATGAACATGCCGAGCGCGAGCGCGGCCGCAGGCACCTCGATCATGCCGCCCACCTTCACGTCGTGGTCGTACGGCGTGCCCTGCTCGTCGAGGCTCGTCCGCGCGCGCTCGATGAGATCCAGCGTCTGGTCGATCTCGGCCGAGCTCGCGAGCATCGGGATCAGGATGTTGACCTTGCCGTAATGAGAGGCGCGCAGCATGGCGCGCAGCTGAGTGATGAAGCGCCGGGGCTCGGTGAGGCAAAGCCGTATCGCGCGCAGCCCCAGCGCCGGGTTGGTGATGACGCGCGCCTCGTCGGGGTCCTTGTCGGCGCCGAGGTCGTAGGTCCGGATCGTGACCGGCAGACCGTCCATGTCCTGAGCGACCTTGCGGTAGGCCTCGAACTGCTCGTCCTCGTCCGGGAGGTCGGGACGGTTGAGGAACAGGAATTCGCTGCGGAAGAGGCCGATGCCCGTGGCCCCGTTGGCCCGCGCCAGCACGACGTCCGCCGGCAGCTCGATGTTCGCCTGCAGCTCCACCGCTACGCCGTCGAGGGTCACCGCGCGGCGGCCCGTGATACGCCTCAGCTTTTGCCGCTCGAGATCGAATTGCTGCTGCAGGCGCTGGTACTCGGCCAGAACCTGGTCGTCCGGGGCCACGATCACGACCCCTTGGGTGCCGTCCACGATGAGGAGCTCGTGCTCCCGGATCATCTGCCACGCGCGGTGCAGGGCGACGATGGAGGGGATTGCGAGGCTGCGCGCGACGACGGCGGTGTGCGAGGTCGTGCCGCCGAGATCGGTGATGAAGCTCGCGAAGCGGTGCTGCTTGAATTGCACGACGTCGGCGGGGGAGAGGTCGTGTGCGACCAGGATCAGGTTGCGCTCGGAGTCCGCCTGCAGCGGCGGGGGCACGTAGCCGGGCTGGCCGGAAAGCGCCTTCATCACGCGCTCGGCCACCTGGATGACGTCGGCCTTGCGCTCGCGCAGATAGCCGTCGACGATCTCGTCGAAGCGGGCGACCAATGCGTCGGTCTGGAGCTTCAACGCCCACTCGGCGTTGCAATTCTCGGTTTCGATGATCCGGCGCGGCGCGACCGACAGCGTGGAGTCGGCGAGGATCATCTCGTGCAGGTTGATGAACGCGCCGATTTCCGCCGGGGCGGTGGCGGGTACGCTCCGGCTCAGCTCCGCGAACTCCGCGCGCACCTGCTTCACCGCCGCGTCGAACCGGGCGGATTCGTCCGCGGCCTGGTGCGGGGGCACGTCGTAGCGCGGAACTTCTAGGCCCGCGTGCGATAGCAGGTGCGCATGCCCGATGGCGATCCCGCCGGAGACGCCGATGCCGTGTATCGTGAAGCTCATGTTCGGGATTCGGGACCCAGGATCCCGGATCCTGAATCCTGCCGTTACTCCTCTTCCTCGAAGCGGCCAGTTATCAGCCGGGTCACGGCCGCGAGCGCCTCCTTTTCGTCCGGCCCCTCGGTCTCGACCGTCAGCGTCGAGCCCTTGCCTGCCGCCAGCATCATGACGCCCATGATGCTCTTGGCGTTGACGCGGCGGCCGTTGCGGCCGACCCAGACGTTCGCCTTGAAGCGACCGGCGACCTGCGTCAGCTTGGCCGATGCCCGGGCGTGCAGTCCGAGCTTGTTGATGATCTCAACTTCTTGTTGCAGCATTATTGACGACCAGCGCCGGGGCGGGAATGCGCACCACGCCTTCGCACCCGCCGCTCACCGCCTTAGTGATGGCGGTGGCGAGCGGCTTGTCGCGGTAATTCAGGACCCGGATCAGCATCGGCAGGTTCACGCCGGCGACGCCTTCGACCCGGCCGGGGACGAGGAGCTTCGCCGCAATGTTTGCAGGCGAGCCGCCGAATATGTCCGAGAGAATGATCACACCGTCCCCCTCATCCAGCTCCTTCACCAGCTTGCGCGCGGTCGGCAGCATCTGCAGGGGATCATCCTGCGCGGTGATGCTCAACCCCCTCAGCCGCGGGGGGCGCTTGTTCAGGACGTGACTCGCGCAGTGAATCAGGCTCTCGCCGAGCGTCCCGTGGGAGATGATCAGGATTCCGATCATGGAAGCGGGTCAACCGCCTGTAACGAAACCGCAATAGTCTACCCTTTTGCGCTGCAGCATGCAGCCGCGCCGGCGCCCCGGACGCGCCGATCAGTGAAGCGCGCGCTCGAGCGCGTCCAGGAACATTCCCGCGACGTTGAACCCGGTCTGCTCAGTGATTTCCTGGAAGCAGGTGGGGCTGGTGACGTTGACCTCGGTCAGGAAGTCGCCGATCACGTCGAGGCCGGCAAGAAGCAGCCCCTCCTGCGCGAGCACCGGGCCGAGCGCGTCCGCGATCTCGCGGTCACGCTTCGTGAGCGGCTGCGCGACGCCGCTGCCGCCGGCGGCGAGGTTGCCCCGCGTCTCGCCCGGCTTCGGGATGCGCGCAAGGCAGTGAGGCACGGCCCGGCCCGCGATCACGAGCACGCGCTTGTCGCCGTCGCGGATCTCGGGGACGTAGCGCTGGATCATGATGGTGCGGCGGCCGAAATGGGTGACGGTCTCGATGATGACGTTGACGTTGGGATCGTCCTGGCGGGCGCGGAACACCGACGCCCCGCCCATGCCGTCGAGCGGCTTCAGGATCACGTCGCGGTGCTCCGCCAGGAATTCCCGGATGAGCGGCTCGCGCCGGGTGACCAGGGTCGGCGGCGCGAACTGCGGAAAGCGGGCGACCGCCATCTTCTCGTTCCAGTCGCGGATTGCCCGCGGGCGGTTGAACACGCGCGCGCCCTGCGACTCGGCCAGCTCGAGAAGATAGGTGCTGTAGACGTACTCCATGTCGAACGGAGGGTCCTTCCGCATCAGCACGGCGTCGAAGTCCCGCAGCGGCACCGCGGCGCGCTCCTCGGCGCGGTACCAGCCCGGTTTCTCCCCCGTCAGGTGGATGCGGCGCGCGCTGCCCTCCACGATGCCGCCGCGCCACGCGAGGTCCTCCTGCTCCATCGCGTACAAGGCATGCCCTCGGCCGGCCGCCTCGCGCATCATCGCGAAGGTGGTGTCCTTGTAGATCTTGAAGGAGTCGAGGGGATCGACGACGAACGCCAACTTCACGCCACGCTCCGCGTCGAGAGGGATAACGACTTCATCCCTCAGACCTCCGCCCTCATCCCTTCAGGTTCGGTCTGCTCGAGCTCGATCGCGGCGGCGAGGAGCGCGAGACGCGCGATGACCCCATAGGCGTAGAAGCGGTTGGGCGGGCAGCCCGGATCGTCCGGGTCGGGCGAAGAGCAGGGCGCCGCGAAGGCGAGGGGAGCGAACTTCATGCCGGGCGCGTTCAGGTTCTGGTCCTTGCCGCGCTCCGTGTGCACGCGGTAGAAGCCGCCCACCACGAAGTGATCGATCATGTAGACCACCGGCTCCGCCACGGCATCGTCCATGCTCTCGAAGGTGTAGACGCCCTCCTGCACCATGACCTCGTGCACCTCCAGGCCTTCCTTCACCACCGCCATCTTGGTGCGTTGCCGGCGGTTCAGCCCCCGCACTTCGGAGGGGTCCTTCACGGTCATGACGCCCATGCCGTAGGTGCCGGCGTCCGCCTTGACGATGACGAACGGGTCCTCGCGGATGCCGTATTCCCGGTACTTCACGCGGATTTCGTCGAGGATCTCGGCGACGTAGCCTTCCAGGCACTCCTCGCCCTTGCGCTCCTGGAAGTTGATCTTCCCGCATTTCTCGAAGAGGGGAGTGATGAGCCAGGGGTCGATGCCGATCACGCCGGCGAACTCCTCCGCCACCTTGCGGTAGGACTGGAAGTGGTTCGACTTGCGGCGCACCGTCCAGCCCGCGTGCAGCGGCGGCAGCACCACCTGCTCGAGGTTCATCAGGATCTCCGGGGCCCCGGAGGAAAGATCGTTGTTGAGGAGCACGACGCACGGATCGAAGCCGTCCACCAACACACGGTTGCCGCGACGCTCGAGCGGCTCGAGCGTCAACTTCGTGCCGTCGGCGAGCGCGAGCTCGGTCGGCCCGGTGACCTCCCGCAGCAGGCTGCCGATGCGCACGTCGAGGCCGGCGTGCCGCAGGATCGTCTGCAGCACCGCGACGTTGCGCAGGTAGAACTGGTTGCGCGTATGGCTCTCGGGAACCAGCACCGCGCCGCGCGCGTCGGGGCAGATCTTCTCGATCGCGGTCATCGCCGCCTGCACGCACAGCGGGTGGAAATCGGGGTTGAGGTTGTTGAACCCGCCGGGGAAGAGATTGGTGTCTACCGGCGCGAGCTTGAAGCCGCTGTTCCGCAGGTCCACCGAGCAGTAGAAGGGCGCCGCGTGCTCCTGCCACTTGCTACGCAGCCAGCGCTCGGATTCCAGCTGGGCGGCGAGCAGGTGCCGCTCGAGGTCGGGAAGGGGCCCGGCCAGCGCAGTCGTCAGTCGCGGAACGGCCATATTGGTCTTGTCTCCTCGGAGGGGCATCTATTCTACCGGCGTTCGCGGAACACCGGGGCGGGGGCAAAAAAACGGGCGCCCGCAGGCGCCCGTGAATTCGCACTCCCTGAGAAGGAGGGCTAACAGGAGAACTTACATATGGTAGGCGGTCTCGCCGTGCTCGGCGATGTCGAGGCCCTCGCGTTCCTCTTCCTCGGCGGGACGCAGCCCGACGATGAGGTCGGCGATCTTGAACGCGATGAACGCAACCACGGCGGTCCATACGATCGTCATGCCCACGCCTTGCGCCTGGATCAGGAACTGGTCCCAGATCGGGTTGGAGCCGACCTTGCCGGTAACCCAGTCGGTGACCAGGCCGGGTCCACCGAGTGACTGGCTGTTGAAGATGCCCGTCAGCAAGGCACCCAGCGCACCACCCACTGCATGGATGCCGAACACGTCGAGCGCGTCGTCGGCGTGCAGCCAGCGCTTGAGCTGGTTGACCCCCCACAGGCACACCAGACCCGCGGCGATCCCGATAACGAAGGCACCGCCGATGCCCACGTTGCCCGCAGCGGGCGTGATCGCGACCAGCCCGGCTACCGCGCCCGAGGCGGCGCCCAGCATCGAGGGCTTGCCCTTGAACAGCCACTCGCCGAACGTCCACGCCAGCACGGCGCACGCGGTCGCGAGGAAGGTGTTCATGAAGGCGAGCGCGGCCGAGCCGTTCGCCTCGAGCGCGGAGCCCGCGTTGAAGCCGAACCACCCGAACCACAGGAGCGACGCCCCGAGCATGGTCATGGTGAGGTTGTGCGGCGACATCGCTTCCTTGCCGTAGCCGATGCGCTTGCCCACGAGATAGGCGCCCACCAGGCCGGCGACGCCGGAGTTGATGTGCACCACCGTGCCGCCCGCGAAGTCGAGCGCGCCCCACTGCCAGATGAGGCCGGCTTTCGCGTTCATCGCCTCCACGATCTTGGGATCGGTGTAGGCATCCGGGCCCATCCAGAACCAGACCATGTGCGCGACCGGCGCGTAGCTGAAGGTGAACCACAGCACCATGAAGATCAGCACCGCCGAGAACTTGATGCGCTCGGCCACCGCGCCCAGGATCAGGCAGCAGGTGATCGCGGCGAACGTCGCCTGGAACGCGACGAACACCAGCTCGTAGAGCGGCGTGTTCTTGCTGAACGTCGCCGCCATGGCGAACTCGCCCTTTATCGCGTCGAACGTGCCGGCGAGGAACAGCCGGTCGAAGCCGCCGAAGTAGGCGTTGCCCTCCGTGAACGCAAGGCTGTAGCCGTAGATGCACCACAGCACCGTGATGAGGGAGAAGGTGACAAACACCTGCATCAGCATCGACAGCATGTTCTTGCTGCGCACGAGCCCGCCGTAGAAGAGCGCCAGCGCCGGCACGCTCATCGCCAGCACCAGGGCGGTGGAGGTGAGCATCCACGCGACGTCGCCCTTGTTGGGCACCGGCGCGGGCTTCGCCTCTTCCTTCTTCTCTTCCTTGGCCGGGGCGGCCTTGTCGTCCATCTTCATCCCGGCCGCGGGCTTGTCCTGCGCGAACGCGACGAGCGGCACCGTGTTCAGTCCCACGACGCCGAGCATCGCCAGCACCGCGATGAGTTTCCTGAGGAAAATTTTCATTGGTTTCTCCCTGTTCCTATAGCGCGTCCGCCCCGGTCTCGCCGGTGCGGATGCGGATGGCCTGCTCGAGATCGACGACGAAGACCTTGCCGTCGCCGATCTTGCCGGTATTGGCCGCCTTTTCGATCGCCTCGACGACCTGGTCGAGGATCTCGCTCTTGATCGCGGCCTCGATCTTGACCTTGGGCAGGAAGTCGACCACGTATTCGGCGCCGCGGTAGAGCTCGGTATGCCCCTTCTGCCGTCCGAAGCCCTTGACCTCGGTGACGGTGATGCCGGTCACGCCGACGGCGGACAGCGCCTCCCGTACTTCGTCAAGCTTGAACGGCTTGATGATTGCTGTAACGAGTTTCATGAGGTTTCCCCCCTGGAAGTGGGACCGGCCGCGCGGCCGGCCCCGATTAGCGTCGTTAGAAAGTCTTCTGCACGAATACCGTGACGGCTGCGTCGCCGACTTTGGTGCTGCCGGCCGACGCCGGAGTCGTATAGAACTGCTCCTGCTGCGAGGACATGTTGGTGTCGGTGTAGAACACGCCGACGGTGAAGTCCTTCGGCAGGCTGTAGTTCACGCCGAGCTTCCAGTCCTTGTACGAAGCAAAGTCGTCGTTCTTCACGCCGTTCGTGGTGCCCTCGAATTTCTGGTAGCCGTAATGCGCGATGACGGTGAACTTCGAGTTGGGGATCGGGTAGGCGGCGGTCAGATCAAGGTAATAGGTGCCTTGGCTGTCACCGACCCCGAAGGTCTTATCGTTGAGGCTGTAGGAAAGCTTACCGGTGAGCCACTTCCAGCTGAGAGCGCCGTAGAGTTCGAACGTGTCTGCTGTGTTGGCGCCAGGCGCTGTATCCCCCGGATACCAGTAATAGAGCAAGCCCACGTCGTAGCCGAAATCGCTCGAGCCGATGGTGCCCTTGTAGCCGCCGTAGATGTCGAGCTCCAGGCTGCCGCCCGCGCTATAAGCGCCGAAATCGCGCAACCAGCTGATGTTGGACCCCCAGGTTCCAACATAGAACCCGCTCTTATGCGCGTAGTCGAAGCCGCCCTGCAACGCCGGTTGCCCGTCGGTTTGCGTCAGGCCGCGAAAGATGTACTGGCTGAATATGCCGACGTTGCCGGTGAGCGTGTAATCGGGCTCCGGCGCCTTTTGCTGCGCGTGAGCGACTCCAGTTCCGAGCGCGGCGGCGGTGAGCCCTGCGATGATGGACTTCTTGAGCATGGTTACCCCTTTCGTTGTTGGCGAAGCACAATGCTGCGACGCTCGATTCAGCACGGACCGTGCCAGGGGCAAAAGATCATTTGAAACAAAGAGCTGAGTAAATGGGGTGGAGTGGATGCCCTGCCTCGTGCACTGATGTGGTGCGCGTAAATGACTGCCCGCACCACGCCTTGAGCAGCCTCCGGAGCGCCGGGCGCGTTGTCCGCCACGGTTGTAGGATTCGTATCGCTCTCCCCGGCACCGGAACCCCTATGGCCCAGGCAAAGCTATTCGAAGAGATCGACCAGAGAATGCGCGAGATTTTTTCCCGCAGCCCCGCGGCGGACCTCGAGAAGAACCTGCGCGCACTGCTCGCTTCGACGTTCAGCCGGCTCGACCTGGTCACGCGCGAGGAGTTCGACGTGCAGCGCGAGGTGCTTGCCCGCACGCGCGCGAAGCTCGAGGAGCTGGAAGCCAAGCTCGCCGAGCTGGAGAAGAAATAGTCCCGCGTCGTCCGATTCACGGCCTCGCCCGTTAAGCCCCCAGGGAATCACCGAGGGGTGGGGGTCGATGTCGCTCGCCGTCGTCTACAGCCGCGCGCTGGCCGGGATGGACGCGCCGCCCGTGACCGTCGAGGTGCACCTCGCCAACGGCCTGCCGGGCTTTGCCATCGTCGGCCTGCCGGAAGCGGAGGTGAAGGAGGCGAGGGACCGGGTGCGCGCGGCGTTGCAGAACGCGCGCTTCGAATTTCCGGCGCGGCGCATCACCGTCAACCTGGCGCCCGCCGACCTGCCCAAGGAGTCGGGCCGCTTCGATCTTGCCATCGCCATCGGCATCCTGGTTGCCTCCGGGCAGCTGCCCGCCGCCCCGCTTGCGGGGTGCGAGTTTGCGGGGGAGCTCGCGCTGACGGGGGATCTGCGTCCGGTCCGCGGCGCGCTCGCGATGGCCCTCTCGGCGGCGCGTGACCGCCGCACATTCGTGCTGCCGCGCGAGAGCGCGCGCGAGGCGGCGCTGGTCGAGGAGGCGGTGGTCTATCCGGCGCGCTCCCTGCTCGACGTGTGCGCCCACCTGACGGGGCAGGCGCCGCTCGCGCGCTACTCGGAGCGGCCGCGGGTGAACGGCCATCGCCACCCCGATTTGCTGGAAGTGAAAGGACAGCTGCACGCCAAGCGCGCGCTTGAAATCGCGGCGGCCGGCGGGCACAGCCTGATCATGGTGGGTCCGCCGGGAACCGGGAAATCCATGCTCGCCGAGCGGCTGCCGGGGATACTCCCGCCCATGACGCGCGAAGAAGCGCTTGCTGCGGCGGTCGTGCAATCGCTCGGGAGCAACGGCTTCGATGTGGCGAACTGGGGCAGGCGCCCCTTCCGCAGCCCCCACCATACGGCTTCGGCGGCGGCGCTGGTGGGAGGCGGCAATGTCCCGCGGCCGGGCGAGATTTCCATGGCGCAGCACGGCGTGCTGTTCCTCGATGAGCTGCCGGAATTCGATCGCAGCGTGCTGGAGGTCCTGCGCGAGCCGCTCGAATCAGGCCGCGTCAGCATCGCGCGAGCCGCGCGCCAGGCGGAGTTCCCCGCCGAATTCCAGCTGGTGGCGGCGATGAACCCGTGCCCGTGCGGATATCTGGGGCATCCGAGCGGACGCTGCCGCTGCACACCGGACCAGGTCGCGCGTTACCGGCGCAGGATCTCGGGCCCGCTGCTCGACCGCATCGACCTGCAGATCGAGGTTCCGGACGTCCCGCAGGAAGACCTCGCGCGCGGTGCACGGGGCGAAACCTCGGACGCGATCCGGGAGCGCGTCGCCGCCGCGCGCGGGCGTCAGCTCGAGCGCCAGGGCCGGCCCAACGCGCTGCTGTCAACGAGCGAGGTCGAACGCCATTGCACGCCCGAGGCGCAGGGGGCAAGGATGCTGGAGCAGGCGGTCAGCCGGCTGGGACTCTCCGCGCGCGCCTACCACCGCGTCCTCCGGGTCGCGCGCACGTGCGCGGACCTGGCGCAGGCGCGCGACATTGCCACCGTCCACGTCGCAGAGGCGATCCAATACCGCCGCTTCGATCGAACCCGGGACCCTTGACCCCTTTGCATCGGGGGGAATACTGTCGGTCACATCGTCAAGCGGGTGTTACATATTGTCTCGGAGGGGCCATGCCATTCTTCAAGCTCAGGGAAATGCCAGAGCCCGTCGTGGCGCCGGGACATTCCACGGCCCACGGTCCGACCATTACCGGCAAGGAGCTGGAGCTCGGTTACTACACCGAGCCCAAGGGGACCGGCGCCAAGCCCCACCGTCACCCGAGCGAGCAGATCATCATGGTGCTTACCGGGCGGCTGCGGATGCGGATCGGAGAGGAAACTCGCGACATCGGGCCTGGCGAAGTGGCCTTGATCCTGGGAAATCAGGAGCACGAGCAGCAGGCCCTGGAAGAGGGCACCCGCTTCGTGAGCTTCAAGACCGCAGCCGGTGCGCAGCCCGTCGACGAGTAACTGCGCGACGTGCTCCTAGCCGGCTTTTGCCCCCGAAGCGCGGACGATGCTGCCCCAGGTCTTGATTTCCGCGCGCAGGAACGCCTCGCATTGCGCGGGCGTTGATGCGATCGCCTCGATGTCCATCTGGGCGACGCGCTCCCGCACGTCGGCTGCCTGCATCGCTTTCGCGACATCCGCGTTGAGCCGCTTGATCACTGCGGCGGGGGTGCCCGCGCGCGTGACGAGCGCCCAGAAGCTGGCTCCGGACTTGTAGGCGGGCAGGCTCTCGCCGATGGTCGGCACATCGGGGAGGGACGCGGTGCGCTTGGGGCCCATCACGGCAATCGTCCTCACCCGTCCCGTGCGGATGTACGGCAGCATCTCCAGCACCACGTTGGCGACCAGCGGCACGTCGCCGGCCAACAGGGCCTGCACTGCCGGCCCGCCCCCCTTGTAGGCGACGTGCTGCAAGCGGATGCCCGCGGCGACGTTCAGCGTCTCGCCGAGGATGTGATTGGTCGTGCCGATCGGCCCTGTGGCATACACGAATTTGCCCGGCTGTGCCTGGGCCAGCCTGACCAGATCTGCGAGGTTCTTCGCCGGGAAGGAAGGATGCGCGACGAGCACGCTCGAGAAGTTGCCGAGGTGCGAGACGCAGGCGAAATCCTTCAGCGTGTCGTAGGGAAGCTTCGGCTGCAGGGTCGGGTTGATCGCGTGCGCGGTGAGGACGTGCACCAGCGTGTAGCCGTCGGGCGCGGCCTTGGCGGCGAGATCGGTGCCGATGACGGTACCGCCGCCGGGGCGGTTGTCGACGATCACATTCTGGCCCAGGCCCTCGGAGAGCCGGCGCGCCAGTATGCGGGCAAACACGTCGGTTTCCTGGCCCGCAGGGAGCGGCATGACGTAGCGCACGGGCCGGGTGGGAAAACTTCTGCGCACCCGCGCCAGCCGAAGCGAGCACTGCTAACAACATTGCCGCGCTCGCGGCAAAGCGTGCCTGTCTCATGGCGTCCCCCTCCTGTCGGTCGTTTCGACCGGTCCGGCGAATCTAGCAGCAACCGGCGCGTCGCGCAAAACGGTTCCGTGTGATAATTCCCCGGGGACAAGTGGAGCGCGATCATGGCAGTGCGGGCTTTGAGCTACATCGGCATCGACGCGCGGCCAGTTAACGAAGTGGAGTGAGGAAAGTCTCCGCGCCGCTGCTCGCGGCCACCCTGGCCGGGCTGGTCATGCTCGGCCCGTTCTCGGTCGACACCTACCTGCCGTCCTTTCCCGCGATCCAGCGCGAGTTCGCGATCTCGCCGCTCGAGGTGCAGCAGACCCTCACCGCCTATCTCGTCGCCTTCGCGGTGACGACTCTGTTCCACGGCGCGCTGTCGGATTCCTTCGGCCGGCGCCCGGTGATCCTGGTCTGCCTCGCGATCTACGTGCTGGGCTCGATCGGCTGCACCTTCGCGCAGAGCTTTGCGCAACTGCTGCTCTTTCGCGGGGTGCAGGGCCTGTCGGCGGGCGTGGGATGGGTGGTGGGCCGCGCCATCGTGCGCGAGAGCTTTCCGGGTCACGACGCGCAGCGACTGCTGTCGCTCATCACGATGATCTTCGGCCTGGCGCCCGCGCTCGCGCCCGTGATCGGGGGCTCGCTGCAGGGCGCGTTCGGATGGCGCGCGGTATTCGCGTTTCTGACGCTCTACGGCGCCCTGCAGTTGGCGGTGTGCTGGCTGGCGCTGCCCGAAACGCTCCCGCGCGAGAAACGCCACCCGTTCGCCGCGGCACCGCTCACCAGGGTCTACCTCAGGCTTGCGGGCACCACGCGGCTGCGGTTGCTGTCCCTTGCCGTCGCGCTCAATTTTTGCGGGTTTTTCCTCTACGTCTCATCGGCGCCCGCCATCATCTACCGCCTGCTCGGGCTGACCGAGCACCACTTCCCCGTGCTGTTCGTGCCGGGAATCGCGGGCGTCATGGTCGGAGCTTTCCTGTCCAACCGGATGGCGGGACGCACATCGCGGCAGCGCACGGTGCAAATCGGCTATCTCGTCATGTTCGGCGCGGCGGCCTTCAACGTCGGCTACCACTCGTTCTATCCCGCGGCGCTGCCGTGGACCGTGCTGCCGTACGCTTCCTACGCGGTCGGCATGGCGCTGGCGGCGCCGAGCGTGCAGCTCCTGGTGCTCGACCTCTTTCCGCAGAACAGCGGCACCGCCTCCTCCATGCAAGGCTTCACGCACGCGCTCTTCACCGCGTTCACCGCGGCGCTCGTCGCGCCACTGCTGTCCGGCAGCGGGCTGACGCTCGCGCTCGCTTCGCTCGGCCTGCTGACGCTGGGGAGCCTCTGCTGGATGACGTTTCGACGGCTGGAAGCGCGCGACGACAGGACGTGCTGAACCGGTCAATGTCCGGCATCGCGCCGGACTAGCACTGCTCCCACGGCAGGCCTTCGTAGCGCCAGCCGGTCGTGCTGCCGCGGTGGTGCTGCTCGTCGAGCTCGCCTTCGAACCCGTGCAGCACGTTCCACACCTTCGTGAAGCCGGCTTCTTCGAGCGCGCGCGCCGCGTCGAGGGAGCGGTTGCCGCTGCGGCAGATGAGCACGATCGGGCGGTCGACGCTCGCCGCCTTCTTAACGTGCGCGACGAAATCGGGGTTCACCTCCCAGTTCGGGCCGTCGTTCCACGGCACGAGGATGGCGCCCTTCGGATGGCCTACGAACAGGTACTCCATCTCGCTGCGGCAATCGATGAAGACCGAGTTCGGATTCTTCTGGAGGAATTCGAAGGCCTCTTTCGGCTCGAAGTGCTTCATGTCCGTTTTCCACGTTCCACTGCGGGAGCGGAATTATAGTCGCAGCCGCTTTCGCCGGCCACTTGGCGTAGAATTACCGCCTTTTGCATCAGGGTCTTACACCACCTGCGCGCGTTTTTATGACTGACCGCACCGCACAGCTCGAGGCCGTGCTCAGGGAGCGCATCCTCATCCTCGACGGCGCGCTCGGCACCATGATCCAGGGCTACCGGCTCTCCGAGGCGGACTACCGCGGCGAGCGCTTCGCGGACCATCGTCAGGATCTCAAGGGCAACAACGATCTGCTGGTGCTGACGCAGCCGGCGATCATCCGGACGATCCATACCGAATACCTGGCGGCGGGCGCCGACGTGATCGAGACCAATACCTTCAACTCGACCGCGGTCGCGCAGTCGGATTACGGCCTGCAGCACGTGGTGCGCGAGCTCAACTGCGAAGCGGCGAAGCTCGCGCGCGCGGCGGCCGACGAGTTCACGGCGAAGAATCCGTCGCGTCCGCGCTTCGTCGCGGGCGCGCTCGGGCCCACCAATCGCACCGCGTCGATCTCGCCCGACGTCAACGACCCGGGCTTCCGCAACATCACGTTCGACGAGCTCAAGGACGCGTACATCGAGGCGGTGCGCGGCCTCGTGGAAGGCGGCGTCGACATCCTGCTGCTCGAAACGATATTTGACACGTTGAACGCCAAGGCGGCGATCTTCGCCATCGAGGACGTTTTCGAGCAGAAGCAATTGCGCCTCCCGGTGATCGTCTCCGGCACGATTACCGACGCTTCCGGCCGCACGCTGTCGGGGCAGACGCCGGAAGCCTTCTGGAACTCGGTCCAGCACGCCCGCCCGCTCGCGGTGGGACTGAACTGCGCGCTCGGCGCGAAGCTGATGCGCCCCTACATCGAGGAGATCTCGAGGATCGCGGACACTTACGTCAGCGCCTATCCCAACGCGGGGCTGCCCAATCCCCTTGCGCCAACGGGCTACGACGAGACGCCGGAGCAGACCGCAGCGTACCTGCTCGATTTCGCAAGGAGCGGCTTCGTCAACATCGCCGGCGGCTGCTGCGGCACGACGCCCGGCCACATCCGGGCGATCGCCGATGCGCTCGCGGGTGTGCCGCCGCGCCGGGTTCCCGCGATCGAGCGCAAGACGCGCCTCGCGGGCCTCGAGCCGCTCAACATCGGCGACGATTCCCTGTTCGTCAATATCGGCGAGCGCACCAACGTCACCGGCTCGCGCGCGTTCGCGCGGCTGGTGCTTGCGGGCAACTACGCGGAAGCGCTGTCGGTTGCGCGCCAGCAGGTCGAGAACGGCGCGCAGTTGATCGACATCAACATGGACGAGGCGATGCTCGACTCCAAGCAGGCGATGACGAAGTTTCTCAGCCTCGTCGCCTCCGAGCCGGACATCTCGCGCGTTCCGGTGATGATCGACTCCTCGAAATGGGAGGTGATCGAAGCGGGGCTCAAGTGCGTGCAGGGCAAGTGCGTGGTGAACTCGATCAGCCTCAAGGAAGGCCGCGACGAGTTCGTGAAGCACGCGCGGCTCGCGCGGCGCTATGGCGCGGCGGTGGTGGTGATGGCGTTCGACGAGAAAGGCCAGGCGGACACGGTCGAGCGCCGCGTCGCGATCGCCAAGCGCTGCTATCACATCCTGGTGGACGAGCTGGGCTTCCCGCCCGAGGACGTGATCATCGATCCCAACATCTTCGCGATTGCGACCGGAATCGAGGAGCACGCGAACTATGGCAAGGATTACATCGAGGCAACGCGCGTCATCCGGCAGACGCTGCCCTACGTGAAGGTCTCCGGGGGACTCTCCAATATCTCGTTCTCGTTCCGGGGCAACGACCCGGTGCGCGAGGCGATCCATACCGCGTTCCTCTACCACGCGATTCGCGCCGGCATGACCATGGGCATCGTCAACGCCGGGCAGCTCGGCGTCTACGAGGAGATTCCGAAAGACCTGCTCGAGCACGTCGAGGACATCATCTTCAACCGGCGGCCGGATGCGGCCGAGCGCATGGTGGCGTTCGCCGAGAGCGTTAAGGGCACCCTGCGGCGCGACACCGAGGACCTCGCCTGGCGCAAGGGCCCGGTGGAGGAGCGGCTGAAGCACGCGCTGGTGCAGGGCATCGCGAACTGGATCGTGGAGGACACCGAGGAGGCGCGCGTGGAGTACGGGCGCCCGATCCGGGTGATCGAGGGCCCGCTCATGGACGGCATGAACGTGGTGGGCGATCTCTTCGGCGCCGGCAAGATGTTCCTGCCGCAGGTGGTGAAGAGCGCGCGCGTGATGAAGCAGGCGGTGGCCCATCTGGAGCCCTACTTGCAGCAGGAGAAGGCCCAGTTGGGCGACGCCCGGCCGAAGGGCAAGATGGTGGTCGCGACCGTGAAGGGCGACGTGCACGACATCGGCAAGAACATCGTCGCGGTGGTGCTCCAGTGCAACAACTACGAGGTGATCAACCTCGGGGTCATGGTGCCGGCGCAGAAGATCCTGCAGGTCGCGCGCGAGGAGCAATGCGATCTCATCGGGCTCTCCGGCCTCATCACGCCGTCGCTCGAGGAGATGGCGCACGTCGCGCGCGAGATGGAGCGCGAGGGGTTCGAAGTGCCGCTTCTTATTGGTGGCGCGACCACCTCGCGCACTCACACCGCGGTGAAGATCGCGCCCCACTATCACGGGCCCGTCATCTGGGTCGCGGACGCTTCGCGCAGCGTTGGCGTGTGCTCGAACCTGCTCTCCGACGAGGCTCGCGCCGGCTACATCGCGGAGGTCAAGAGCGAATACGAGCGCGTGCGCCGGCAGCACGAGGGCAAGCAGGGATTGGAGCTCGTGCCGCTCGCGCAGGCGCGCGCGAACGCGCTGAAGACCGACTGGACGGAGTACGTGCCGCCGCGCCCGGAGGTCATCGGCACGCGCATGCTGAAGAACTACGACCTTGCCGAGATCGCGGAGCACATCGACTGGGGCCCGTTCTTTCAGGCGTGGGAGCTCTCGGGGCCCTTCCCGGCGATACTCGAGGATCCCGTCGTGGGAAAGGCCGCGCGCACGATCTACGACGAAGGGCGCGCCCTGCTGAAGAAGATCATCGCTGGCCGGTGGCTCACCGCGAGCGCCGTGTTCGGCATCTTCCCCGCGGCGTCGGTCGATGCCGATGATATCGAAATCTACGCCGAGGAAAGCCGTGCCCGGAAGCTGATGACCTGGCACAACCTGCGCCAGCAGAACGTCAAGCCGACCGGCCGCCCGAACCTGTGTTTCGCGGATTTCGTCGCGCCGAAGGGCTCGGGTGTCGCCGACTACGCGGGTGCGTTCGCCGTCACCGCCGGCATCGGCATCGAGAAGAAGCTCGCGGAGTTCGAAAAGAAGCGCGACGACTACAGCGCGATCATGCTGAAGGCGCTCGCCGACCGCCTGGCCGAAGCGTTCACGGAACTGCTGCACAAGCGCGTGCGCCGCGAATTCTGGGGCTACGCCCGCGACGAGCGGCTCGATAACGAGGCGCTCATTGCCGAGAAATACCGCGGCATCCGCCCGGCGCCGGGGTATCCCGCGTGCCCCGATCACACCGAGAAAGCGGCGCTGTTCGAGCTGCTCCAGGCCGAGCGCATCGGCATGCGGCTCACCGAGTCCTACGCGATGTACCCGGCGGCGGCGGTGAGCGGCTTCTACCTGGCCCACCCTGCGTCGCAGTACTTCGCGGTCGGGAAGGTGGGACGCGACCAGATCGAGGATTACGCGCGCCGCAAGGGCATGCCGGTCACCGAGGTGGAGCGCTGGCTTGCACCCAACCTGGGTTATGAGCCGGGAAAATCGTGACGCGGCAATGCCACGCGTCGCCGTCGCGCTGATCGTCATCGCCGAATTTCTCGGCACTTCGCTCTGGTTCAGCGCCAACGCCGCCGCGGACGATCTACAGCGGGCGTGGGGTCTGCATCGCCGCCGACGTCGGCACGCTGACGAGCGCGGTGCAGCTGGGGTTCATCTCCGGCACGCTGCTCTTCGCGCTCTCGGGCCTGGCGGACCGCTATCCCGCAAGCCGCATCTTTGCCGTGTGCGCCGTGGCCGGGGCGGTTTCCAACGCGGGCTTCGCGTGGGTGGCGCACGGTCTCGCGGACGCCTGGGCATGGCGTTTCGCGACCGGCGTGACCCTGGCCGGGATCTACCCCGTGGGCATGAAGCTGGTGGTGAGCTGGGCGCCGGGAGCGGCGGGCGAGGCGCTCGGATGGCTCGTCGGCATGCTGACGCTCGGAACCGCGTTGCCTCACGCGGTGCGCGCCGCGGGCGGGGGTTGGTCGTGGAACCTGGTGGTGCTCGTCTCCTCGGCGCTCGCGCTCGTCGCGGCCGCGATGGTGCTGCGCCTCGGTGACGGGCCCCACCTCAGGCCCTCCGGAGGAGCCCGTCCGCGCTGGGGAGGAGTGATGAGGGCGTTCCGGATCTCCCCCTTCCGCGCGTCCGCGTTCGGCTATTTCGGCCACATGTGGGAGCTCTACGCATTCTGGACGCTCGCGCCATTCCTGCTCGCGCTGGTGCTCGCGCGGGGCGGGCAGGCGGCACCCGCAGCGGTATCGGCGTGGTCGTTCGCCGTGATCGGCGCAGGGGCTGTCGGCTGCGTGCTGGGAGGACGCTTGAGCCGCAGCCTGGGCGGAGCGCGCGTCGCCGCGGGCGCCCTTGCGGGCTCGGGCGCGATGTGCCTCGCATTTCCGCTGGCGCAGAGTGCACCCGCCGGCCTGCTGCTCGCGGCGATGCTCTTGTGGGGGGTCCTGGTCGTCGCCGACTCGCCGCAGTTCTCCGCGCTCTCGGCGCGCGCGTGCCCGCCGGAGCTCGTCGGCAGCGCGCTCGCGATCCAGAACAGCATCGGCTTTTTCATCACCGTGATCGCGATCTCCGTCGCCACGTCCTCGTGGACGGAGCTGGGCGCGAACGTGGCCTGGCTGCTCCTGCCCGGCCCGGTGCTGGGTCTGCTCGGCCTTGCGCCCCTCCTGCGACAACCGTCCGGCGAGGCTGCCGGAAGCCGATGATGTTGCCGCAGACCGAACGCTATCTCGACCTCGCGCTGCAGGGGCGCAACGCCTGGTGGCGCTACGCGCTCGGCGCTTTCACCATCGCCTTCTTCTGGCTGGTGCTGGGCTACGTGCCGTACCTGCTGCTCCTCGGCGCCGGCCTGAGCGACCCGCTGCTCGAGTACCTCGCGGTCAATTTTTCAATCTTCATGATGCTCGCGGGCCTCGTCCTGACGGTGAAGCTCATCCACCGCCGGCCGCTGCTCACGCTCGTCACCCCGGAAGCGCGCGTCGACTGGCGGCGCATCGCGCGCGGCGCGCTGGTATGGACGGTCATCGCGGCTGCAATCGTGGTGGTCGAGCACGTGCTCTACCCGGACCGCTACTATCTGAGCTTCGACGGCGGTCGCTTCTTCCTGTTCCTCGCGCCGGTGCTGGTGCTGACGCCGGTCCAGGCCGCGACCGAGGAGCTCGTGTTCCGCGCCTACGCCATGCAGGGGCTCGCGCGCCTCACGCGGCGGCCGGCGGTTCTGGCGATCGCAAGCAGCCTGCTGTTCACCGCGCCGCACCTGCTCAATCCCGAAGTGCACCAGTACGGAACGCTCATCATGGCGGCCAACTACTTCGCGATCGGCATGCTGCTCGCGACCGTCACGCTGCGCGACGGGCGGCTCGAGCTCGCCATCGGGGTGCATGCGGTGAACAACGTCTTCCTCGCGCTGGTCGCGAACTACGAGGGTTCCGCGCTCACGACCGAGTCCATCTTCACGGCACGCGAGCTGGATCCAGTCTATTCGCTGATTACGCTGGTTATCGGGACGCTGGTCTTCCACGGGTGGATGTTTCTGCGGTGCCGGGAAAACCCGGGGAATAGGCGGTCGCGGGAGCGCTGTTTTTGCGGAGTCCGGTTACTTGCCCTGAATCAGCCGGTGCAAATGTTTCCCGAAATCGGTGTTGTCCTGGTAGCCGCGGAATAATTCGGCGCCGGGCCCGATTGCGCCGACCACCGCCGGTTCGGGAGTGTGGCCCGAGGTTCCCCAGTAGTAGCCGGTCTGCCGCGCCACCATCCGTCCCAGCAGGTTTTGCGGCACGTAGGTGAAATTGCGCTCGAGCGGCTTCTGGGTGAGGATCAGCTCGCGCAGGTCGGGATCGAGCTTGAAGCCCGGAAAATATTCGGCGATCAGCTTGTCCAGCACCTCTCCTGACGGCTTCTTGCCGAGCTTCTCCTTTACCCCGTTGAGCGAGATCGTGATTCGCCCAAGCATCCGCAGCTGCTCGTCCCCGGTATAGAAGCGGTTCTTGCTGGAAAGCGTGCTCAGATCCTTCTGCGCGTAAGTTGGCGAGAATCCGCCCGTCTCGTGATCGCCGGTGATGATCACCAGCGTGTCGGGGTTGCGGCGCTGAAACTCCAGCGCGACCCCGACCGCATCATCGAACGCCCACAGCGCGTGCATGAGCGACGCGGCGTCATTCGCGTGCCCCGCGGTGTCGACGTTCTCGTTTTCGACCAGCAGGACGAAGCCGTTCGGACTGTCCCGGGATAGCACCCGGAGCGCGGCCGCGGCCATCTCGGCGGTCGTGGGCTCCCGGGCTGGATCGCGGTCCAGCTCGAAGTCCATGTCCTCCTCGGCAAACAGCCCGAGCAGCCTGGCGCCCGTGGCGGCCTTGAGTTCCGCCGGATTCCTCGCGACCTGGTAGCCCTTGGCGCGGAAGGCGGCGATGATGTCCTTGCCGTCCTTTCTCTTGCCACCGGGAGTTCCCGCGGGCAGGAAAAAATCTGCGCCCCCGCCCATCAGCACGTCCGGCGCAAGCTCGAGATACTGGTCCACCAGTCCCTGCGAGTCACGGCGCGATATCGCATGCAGGCTGAAAGCGGCCGGCGTCGCGTCATAGACGGTCGCGGTCGTCACCAATCCAATGCGCTTGCCCGTGGCCCTGGCCACTTCCATGACCGTGGGAACCGGCTTGCCGTCCGGTGTTACGGCCACCGCGGCATTGTTGACCTTATGGCCGGTCGACATCGCCGAGCCGGCGGCCGCGGAATCGACCACGTATGCGTTGCTGGGTTGCGTGCTGACGAGACCGAGCGATCCACTTCTGAATACGGTATCGGTCGTAGCGAACGGCCGCTGGCGCAATACCTTGCTCGAGTAACGGCCGAAATCCCACTGCGTGGACGAGGCGCCGTCTGCGAACATGATGATGATGTTCTTGGGCTGCTGCGCCGCCGGTGCGGGGAGATCTCCCGTGGACGCGCAACCGGCAAGCGCCAGCGCGACGACCGCGAATGCGGCCGCGCGCGCCCGCCACGCCGCTGCGATCCAGTCTTCCATCAGCTTGCGGTAGTTCATGCTTCTCTCCCGGTTTCGATCCGCCAAATGATAGGCGAAATCGAAGCGATGGTGCGGCTGGCCCGGTCCGGTGCGGCTAATCCGATAGAATCGGCATTGAGCAACGGCTCGTAGAGTCTTCACGTGCATCTCCACATCCTCGGCATCTGCGGCACGTTCATGGGCGGGATCGCGCTGCTCGCGCGCGCGGCGGGGCACCGCGTCACCGGCTGCGACGCCAATGTCTATCCGCCGATGAGCACGCAGCTCGCCGCCCAGGGCATCGAATTGACGGAAGGCTGGAGCGCGGATCAGATCGCCTTGAAGCCCGACGTGTTCGTGATCGGCAACGTCGTGACGCGCGGCAACCCGCTGATGGAGGCCGTCCTCGATCGCGGATTTCGCTACATTTCGGGTCCGCAATGGCTCCGGGAGAACGTGCTCGCCGGCAAATGGGTCGTCGCGGTCGCCGGGACCCACGGCAAGACCACGGTTTCCGCGATGCTCGCGTGGATCCTGGAGCAAGCCGGCCTCAAGCCCGGCTTTCTGATCGGCGGCGTGCCGGCGAACTTCGGGGTTTCCGCGCGGCCGTGCACCCCCACCCCGACCCTCCCCCGTCAAGGGGGAGGGGAGGGTTTCTTCGTCGTCGAAGCCGACGAATACGACACCGCGTTTTTCGACAAGCGCTCGAAGTTCGTGCACTACCCGGCGCGGACCGCGGTGCTGAACAACCTCGAGTTCGACCACGCCGACATCTTTCCCGATCTCGCCTCGATCGAAACGCAGTTCCACCACTTCGTGCGCACGCTGCCCGCGAGCGGACTCATCGTCGCGAACGGCGCGGATGCGGCGCTTGCCCGCGTGCTTGCCCGCGGCTGCTATACGCCGGTGGAGCGCTTCGGCGCGGCAGACGGCTGGACGGGAGCCGCTGTCACGGCCGATGGATTCGACGTGCTCTGGCGCGGCGACAAGCAAGGCCGCGTGCAGTGGACGCTGCAGGGGACGCACAACCAGGCGAACGCGCTCGCCGCGATTTCCGCAGCGCGGCACTGCGGGGTAGTGCCGGCGCAGGCGATCGATGCCCTCCGCTCGTTCCAGGGCGTCAAGCGGCGCATGGAGATGCGCGGCGTGGCCGGCGGCGTCACGGTTTACGACGATTTCGCGCATCATCCGACCGCCATCGCGGCGACGCTGGAAGGCCTGCGCGCGAAGGTGAACCCTTCCCGCATCCTCGCGGTGCTCGAGCCGCGCTCCAATACCATGAAGACGGGCGTCATGAAGGACCGGCTCGCAGCGAGCCTCGCCTGCGCCGACCGCGTCTACTGCTACAGCGCAGGACTGCAGTGGGACGCCGCCGCGGCGCTGGCGCCGCTCGGCGCGAAGGCCGAGGCACACGCGGATTTCGATCGCCTGCTTGCGGCGGTCGCGGGGTCGGCGCGGTCCGGCGACCACATCGTCGTCATGAGCAACGGCGGGTTCAACGGCATCCACGAGAAACTCCTGTCGCGCCTCGCCGGCAAATGAACGAGATTGCCGCCAACGACAGGCTCGGCGCGTTCTGCCGCCATACCCACGCCGAGATGAAGGGCGCGCCGGGCGGCCCTCTTGCGGGCCTCACCTTCGGCGTGAAGGACATCTACGACATCGCGGGCCACAGGAACGGCTTCGGCAGCCCCGACTGGCTGCGCACGCACGACGCCGCAACGCGGACCGCGCCGGTAGTGCAAAGCCTGCTCGATGCGGGTGCGGACATGGTGGGCAAGACCCACACCGACGAGATCACCTGGAGCCTGAACGGGGAGAACGTCCACTACGGCACGCCGGTGAACGTCAACGCGCCGGGCCGCATCCCCGGCGGCTCCTCGAGCGGGTCGGCGGCGGCGGTGGCGGGCGGCCTGTGCGATTTCGCGCTGGGGAGCGACACCGGGGGCTCGGTGCGCGCGCCGGCGAGCTTCTGCGGTATCTACGGCATACGGCCCACGCACGGGCGCGTGACGCTCGCGGGGGCGTGCCCGCTCGCGCCCAGTTTCGACACGTGCGGCTGGTTCGCGCGGAGCGCCGAGCTGCTCGAGCGGGTCGGCCGCGTCCTGCTCGGCGGCGCGAAGGACGAGACGCCGCGCCGGCTGCTGCTGGCGCAGGATGCGTTCGGGCTCGCCGGTGAAGCCGTTGCGGATGCGCTCGCGCCCGCCGTCGCCCGCGTGAGCGCGTTGCTGGGTAAGCCCGAGCGCGTGACGGTGGCCGCGGACGGCCTGCCCCAATGGTTCCAGGTGTTCCGCGTCCTGCAGGCGGCGGAAGCGTGGGCACAGCACGGAGAATGGGTGAAGCGCGTCAAGCCCGACCTCGGCCCCGGGATTAAGCAGCGCGTGCAGTGGGCGGCTGACCTCGACCCGGCCTTGGTCGATCCGGCGAGGAAGCGGCGTGAAGAGATCGCTCGCCATATGGATGGGTTGCTCGCCGAGGGCGCCGTGCTCGCGCTGCCGACCGTGCCGGGCATTGCGCCGATCCGGAACGCTCTGCCCGCTGAAACCGAGGACTTTCGCGCCCGCGCGCTCGCGCTGTTGTGCCCGGCCGGGCTCGCGCGGCTGCCGCAGGTGTCGCTGCCGCTCGCGACGCTCGACGGCTGCCCGCTGGGCCTCTCGCTCGTCGCAGCGCGCGGGGCCGATGCGATGCTGCTCGAGCTCGCGACGAAGCTCAAGTGATCGTCTACATACACGGCTTCAACAGCTCGCCGGCATCCGCCAAGGCGCAGGCACTGAAGGCGAAGCTCGAGGCACTCGGGCGTGGCGCAGAGTTCGCGGCCCCTGCGCTGCCGCCGAGCCCGGCGCAGGCGGCGGCCGTGCTCGACGCGCTCGCGGCCCGGCATCCCGGCGCGGCGCTCGTGGGCAGCTCGCTCGGCGGCTATTACGCGACCTGGCTCGCGGAAAAACACAGCCTGAAGGCGGTCCTGCTCAATCCCGTAGTGCGCCCCTATGAGCTGCTCGCGCCCCTGGTCGGGCTCCAGAAGCGCTTCCACACGGGCGAGGAGTACGTCTTCACCACCGGCCACGTCGCCGAGCTGCTGGCGCTCGAAGTGGATCGCATCACACCTTCCCGCTTCCTCCTCATCGTGACAACCGGCGACGAGGTGCTGGATTATCGTGCAGCCGTGGCCCGCTACCGCGGGTGCCGGCAGATCGTGATCGAGGGCGGAGATCACAGTCTCGGATGCTTCGCGGACTACCTCGATGTCGTTCTCGCGCACTGCGATGCAGCGCGCCAGCCCCGCTAATTTGCCACCCGCCGAATCCTCCGCTAAGCTGTAACCGGCATTTGTCCAGGCGCCCGGGATCATCCCGGGATCAAGAACGGAATCCTTCGGATTCTTCAAGGGGGGGATCATCATGAGCGGCAATCCAGGAAATATTCTTGCGTGGGTGCGCGGCCGGAGTCTGACGTTGCTGGGATGCGCGGTCCTCTTCGGATGTCAGACGACCGCGACGGGACCTCAACTCGATGCGGCCGACGCCTACGCCGCCCAAGCGGATGATCACACAGGGGCCCGCGAAGGTGGTCGTGGAGGACCTCTACAAGTGCCCGGTCAAGGTCAAGAACCACCGGGTGAGCGCGGTGGGGCAGATCACCGCCACCGACGGCACGGTGATCACCGTGCCGGCCGTGACCGCCCTCCAAAAGGGTCTCGGTCCCAAGAGCAACGACTTGTATAACGAGTGCACCCAGGTCCTGCCGAAGAACTCGGCCGAGGTGAACACGGCGAACGTTCCGGTCGTGGAGATCGACTCGGACGGCGAGGTGATCACCGGGTTCATCGTGGGCGACAACTACTGGGAGATGTACGTCAATGGCAAGCTGGTGTCGGTCGACAACACGCCCTACACGCCGTTCAATTCCGGGATCGTCAAGTTCAAGGTGAAGCGCCCTTACACCATCGCGATTCTCGGAGTCGATTGGGACGAGCATCTCGGCCTCGGCATGGAGCTCTTTCCGATCTCCGGGCCCAAGCAAAATCCGTGGTACCCGGGCGACGGCGGCGTCATCCTCAAGCTGAGCGACGGGACGGTTACCGACAGCAGCTGGAAGGCGCAGTCGTTCTACATCGCACCGCTCAACAGCCCGGATGAGGTCGTCGAGCGGGGTCAACTGCACGACACGACGCCGCTCCGCCGGGTGCACCCGTTCGCCGTGAAGCCGGACTGCCGGGAGAAGTGCTATGCGATTCACTACCCGATCCCGGCCAATTGGCAATCGCCGCGCTTCAACGATGCCTACTGGCCGCGCGCGTACGAGTACACGGACACTGACATCGGCGTGACGAACCTGCCGGCCTATACGCGCTATCCCGAGCTGTTCGAAGGGGCGCGCTGGATCTGGTCGCTGAATCTCGTGTTCGACAACCTGGTGATCATGCGCAAGACCGTGCGCTGACGCCACCGCGCCGTGCCGCGGCGCCTACCGGGACGGTGAGTCGGCCGCGCCGTACTGAACCAGCGGGTCGGCGATGATCAGCAGGCTCACGACGGTATAGATCACCATCAGGACCGTCAGCGGCACGGACGCCGCGATGGCCTTGCCGCGGGTGCCGAACTCGCGCAGCGCGAGGCGGTGCGCGAGCCAGATCGAGATCACGTGGCCGGCGACGATGGACGTGACCGCGAGATACCAGACGAAGCGCGCGTCGAGCAAGCCGATGTCGGGAAAGTAGAGAGCGGTGCCGAAGAGGTCCCACCGGCGCCCCAGGGGATCGGACAGCAGCGGAATGATGAGCTGGCCCTGCACCACCAGGTAGTGGAAGTAATGGGCCACGCTGTAGGCAATGGCGATGGGCACCAGGGTGAGGACAAACTGCCGCGCGACGGCGCCCGCGGAGCGATCGCCCGCCAATCCGGCCGTGGTCCGGCATGCAAGCAGGTAGGCAAGGAGAAAGAGCAGCCAGGTCCCGATGAGCCCGGCCGTGCCGAGAAAATAGCCCGGCGCCAGAGGTGGTAGTGTTATCCAGTCGGCCAGGGCGGCATTCGCGAGCGCCATGGCCTGCGTTCCCAGAAGCCCGTCGAACATGACGGTCGCAAGCATGGCGAGGACGAATGCCACCATGCTCGACGATGCGGCGCCCGCCGTGATCAATCCCCGCCCCGGCGGCCGCAGCACGATGCCCCGGCCATCGGGAGCGATGTCGAGCGGCGCGAAGCGGGCGAGCGTGCCGAAATAGATCGAGAACACATCGGCGTTGCCGCGCCACGCTTCGGCGCCGAACCACATCATGCCGCCGAGCGTGATCGCCGACCACGCGAGCGCCATCCACGCGATGTGGGACGGAACGGCCGCGCGCGGGTAGACGACCTCGATCCAAACGAACATCAGCAGAAACACGACGGCGGGCCATCGTCCGAGCGCCTGCGGATAGGGCCGGTTCAGGCTGAGTCCGCCCGCGCAGCCCAGGCGCCGCGCGAGCCGCGTCCGCTGCCTCGAACAGCGCGCGCCACGGATCGAGCGCCGCCCAGACGTTTCCGATGCAGGCGACCGTGAAGGACAGGCCGACCCACCACACGATCCACACCCATACCGGGGCGAAGTTCATTTCTGGATTGGCGCTGCCATAAAGGCCGGCCGCAACGACCATGAAAAGCAGGAGGACGGAGAGCGCCTGGCACGCGACGCGCAATGCCGGAATCAGCGGCGCGAGCGGAATGGCGATCCCGGCACCGGGTTCGCGGGGCACGTTGCGCGCGAACACGGCGGCGACGACGAAGGACAGCGCCACCGCCGCTGCCGCGCCCCCGACGAAATAGCCGAGCGGCGCGGGCAGCTCGTAGCGCTCCCCGAAAGCGTGCGCCCACGCCGCTACGGGCAGGCCCGTACAGGCCGCTGCCGCGAGCGACCTCGCGGTGATCCCACGGACCACGCGCCTCATTTCGGATGCACTTCCAGGAAGGCGAGGGGCGGGCCGTGAGGGTCGCCCTTCGATGCCGCCTCGCCGGCGGGATGCCACTCGACCCGGTAGCGGCCGGTCGCGCGGGCCTTGAAGGCGAGCTCGCGCGGCGTTCCGGGCGCGAGCTTCATCTCGAGGCGATAACCGTGAAGGTGGATCTCCCCGGCAACCTCGCTCCTCACCCTGATCCGCACGGAGTCGTCCTTTTCCACGCGCAGCACGCGCGGCTTCGCGGGAGGTGCGCCCTGCAGGATTTCCAGCTCGAAGATTTTTTCGGAAGCGTCGGCTGCTTGGGCCGCCGCGGAGAAAACGAGGCAGAAAACCAGGCAGGAGAGCGGCAAGGCCTTCATGGCGGATAGCGTATATTACTTTCCGACTGCCTGTTCAATCGGGTCGACTCCGTCCTGTCAGTGAGCCAGAACGTCTTTTACGAAGAGGAAGGTGATTTCAAGGTCGGAGCCGTGCGCACCGACCACGATACCTCGCTCCAGGTCGAGGCACCGCACGGCAAGCGCTCGAAGATAAAGGCCTCCGCCGTGCTGCTCCGCTTCGACGGCGGCGGCCTTGCCCAATTCATGGACGAGGCGCACAAGCTCGCGGGCGCGATGGATGCGGATTTCCTGTGGCAGTGCTGCGGGCAGGAGGAGTTCACGTTCGAGGCGCTCGCCCGGGAGTACTTCGGCCGCGCGCCGACGCCGGTGGAATCCGCGGGGCTGCTCGTGAAGCTCCACGGCGCGCCGATGCATTTCTACAAGAAGGGCAGGGGGCGCTACAAGGCGGCGCCGCCGGACGCGCTCAAGGCGGCGCTCGCCTCGGTGGAGCGCAAGCGGCGGGAAGCGGAGCGGCGGGCGCAATACGTGGCGCAGCTCGCCGAGGGAAGGCTGCCGCCGGAATTCGCGCCGCTCGCCGCGAAGCTCCTCTACGGGCCGGACAAGCAGAGCGTCGAATGGAAGGCGCTCGACGAGGCGTGCGAACGGCTGAAGACGACGCCCGCGAAGCTCTTCGAGCGCTGCGGCGCGCTGCCCTCGAGCCATGATTACCACCTGGACCGTTTCCTGTTCGCGCATTTCCCGCGCGGCACCGCGTTTCCCGAAGTCGACGTACCTGCCGTGCCGCAGGATCTGCCGCTCGCGGAGGTCGAGGCGTTCAGCATCGATGACGTCACCACCACCGAGGTCGATGACGCGCTCTCCATCACGGAGCTGCCCGCGGGAAGGCTCCGCATCGGGATCCACATCGCCGCGCCCGCGCTTGGCATCACGCCCGGAAGCGCGCTGGACGCGGTGGCCCGGGAGCGCCTGTCTACGGTCTACTTCCCTGGGGAAAAGATCACCATGCTGCCGGAGCCGGCGATCGAGGCCTTCTCGCTCGCGGAAGGCAGGCATTGCCCCGCGCTCTCGCGCTACCTGGAGATCGCGCCCGACTTTTCCATCGTGGCGCAGACGACGCGGATCGAGCGCGTCCCGGTCACGCACAATTTGCGGCACTACACTCTGGAGCAGGCGTTCAACGAGGAGACGATCGCCGCGGGGCGGGTCGACCACTCCCACGCGGCGGCTCTCACGAGTCTCCTGGGCTTTGCGCGCGCGCTGGAGGCGGCGCGGCGCGGGGGTGAAGCCGAATACGAGGCGCGGCCCGAGTACAGTTTCTACGTCGAGAACGACCGCGTACGCATCGTGCGGCGGCTGCGCGGAACCCCCATCGACCGGATCGTTTCGGAGCTCATGATCCACGTGAACGGCGCTTGGGGGCGGGAGCTGGCGGCGGAGGGCCTCGCGGCGATCTACCGCGTGCAGGAGGGCGGTAAGGTCAGGATGAGCACGGTGCCGGCGGCGCACGAGGGACTCGGCGTGTCCGCCTACGCGTGGGCGAGCTCGCCGCTGCGACGTTACGTGGACCTCGTGAACCAGCGCCAGCTGATCGCTCTCGCGCGCGGCGAGACGCCGCCGTACCGGGCGAGCGACGAGCGGCTCCTTGTCGCGATGCGGGATTTCGAGTCGGCCTACGAGGCTTACGGCGAATTCCAGCGCCAGATGGAGCGCTATTGGTGCCTGCGCTGGCTCCTCCAGGAGCGCGCGGAGACGGTAAGCGCCACGGTGCTTCGCGAGAGCCTCGCGCGCTTCGATGAGCTTCCGCTGGTGGTGCGCGTGCCCTCCCTGCCGCCGCTCGACGCCGGCAGCCGAGTCGAGCTTGCCGTCACCGGCGTGGATCTCCTCGAGCTCACGCTGCAATGCGAGTTCCGCCGGCGGCTCGCGCCTGGGACTTGACTTTAACTTGTGACTGCAACCCACAGTTATTAAAAGCATTTCCATGCAAGAAGCGCTGCGTTAGGTTACAATGAGCGGCATGCGACTCTTGCCCGACAGGAAAGTGGTGCCGATCCGGCGGCGGGCGAAGCACGCGCGGCACGCGCCGTGGCAGGCTGCCGTCGACCGCCTCGAGGCGCGCGTGGCGGAGCTCGAGCGCGGCATGAACGCGCTCGACCGGCGCATGACCGCGCTCGGCAAGAACGGGCGCATGCAGGTCGCCGTCGGGATGTCCGTTTTCATTCATGCCCTCATCATTTTCGGGGTGAGCTTCAAGCTGCCGGACCTCTCCAGGCTCGGCGCGCAGGCTCCGCTCGAAGTGACGCTGGTCAATGCCCGGACCGAGGCGAGGCCGCAGAAGCCCGATGCCCTCGCCCAGGCCAACCTCGACGGCGGCGGCAATACCGACGCGAAACGCCGCGCGCGAAGCCCGCTGCCGGTGCCCATCGAGGATAAGCAGGGGGCGAAGCTCTCGGCGGCGCAGAAACGCGTGGAGCAGCTCGAGCGCAAGGCGAAGCAGCTCATGACCCAGGCCGGGTCGAAGACGACGGTTGCGCCCCGGCTCGAGGCTCAGAAGCCGCAGGAAGAGCCGCAGCTCGCTCCGAGCGCGTCCGAGATCATGAGCCGCGGCATGGAGATCGCCCGGCTCGAGGCGCAGATCGCGCGCGAGTGGGAGAACTATCAGCAGCGGCCGCGCCGGCGCTTCATCGGCGCGCGCGCTCAGGAATTCCGCTTCGCGGCCTATATCGAGAACTGGCGCGCCAAGGTCGAGCGGATCGGCGAGCTCAACTACCCGCAGGCCGCGCGCGACCAGCGGATCTACGGCACCCTGGTGGTGACGGTGTCGATCAAGTCCGACGGCTCGCTCGACGGGGTGGAGATCAACCGCCCGTCCGGGCAGCGGATACTCGACGCGGCGGCGCTGCGCATCGTGCAGCTCGCCGCGCCCTTCGCGCCGTTCCCGCCGGACATCGCCAAGGACACGGACATCCTCAGCATCACGCGTACCTGGATCTTTACCCGCTCCGACCAGCTCGTAACCGAGTAACAGGACCTCCGGTCATGCGCCGCCTGCTGCGGTGGACGTGGCGGATCCTCCTGCTGGCGCTCGCCGCGCTGGTCGCGCTGCAGTTCTGGTTTCTCGTGCACATCTGGCATTGGGCGAGCCATAACCCGGAGAGCACGGCTTTCATGCGGGAGCGGCTCTCGATCATCCGCGAGGATGAGCCGCGGGCGCGGCTCGCGCACCGCTGGGTCCCCTACTCGCGCATCTCGCTCTCCCTCAAGCAGGCAGTGATCGCCGCCGAGGACGCCAACTTCATGACCCATGGGGGCTTCGACTGGGAGGCGATGCGGAAGGCGCTACGAGCGCAATGTGAAGGAGGGCGAGATCGTTCTGGGCGCCTCGACGATCAGCCAGCAGCTCGCCAAGAACCTGTTTCTCCCTCCCTCCCGCGCCTGGTGGCGCAAGGCGCAGGAGGCCGCGATCACGGTGATGCTCGAGACGCTCCTCACCAAGCGCCGCATCCTCGAGATCTATCTCAACGTGGCGGAGTGGGGCGACGGGGTGTACGGCGCGGAGGCCGCCGCCCGCTACCACTATGGCGTGCCGGCAGCGGCGCTCACGCCCGAGCAGGCGGCGCGGCTCGCCGCCATGCTGCCGAGCCCGCGCAGCTACACCCCGCGCAGCGACACGCTCTACCTGCGGAGCCGCACAGCGGACATCCTTTCGCACATGCACCTCGCGCGCGTTCCCTGAGAGATCCTCAGGTAGAATGGCCCGCTTCCGACCAACGACCGGAGCATCCAGACATGCAAAGAAGGCAATTCCTCGCGGGCGTGGGCGCGCTGGGCCTGTCCGGCCTGCTCGGGGCCCAGGACAAGGGCGCCGAGCTGCGCGGGCCCGACGTCATCTTCGTGCCGACTCCGAGCGACATCGTGGACACGATGCTCAAGATGGCGGGAGTCACCAAGAAGGACACGGTCTACGACCTCGGTTGCGGCGACGGCCGGATCGTCATCACCGCCGCCCAGCGCTACGGCGCGCGCGGTGTCGGCATCGACATCGACCCCGAACGGGTGGCCGAAGCGACGGAGAACGTGAAGAAGGCGGGAGTTGCGGACCGGGTGAAGATCATCCGCGGCGACCTGTTCGAGGCCGACATCAGCGCGGCGACGGTGGTCACGCTCTACCTGCTCACCGACCTCAACCTGAAGCTGCGGCCGAAGCTCCTGCGCGACCTCAAGCCCGGCACCCGCGTCGTCTCGCACGCGTTCTCCATGGGCGACTGGAAGCCCGAGCGCACGGCCGAGATCTCGGGCACGACGGTCTATCTCTGGCGCATTCCCCCGCGCCAGGGATGACGGCTCGTCGGCGCGGTGGGTGGCGGCGCGGTGCGCGCGTCTCTTGACCCGGTCTTGAGGCCGGAATAATCTCTTCGAAAGCACAATTCCAGGACAGCCGCGGCTCACTCGCCGCCGGCCGGGAAGCCCGAGGGGGAATTCAGCAGCGATCCACAAGGAGGAGCAAGCATGGTCAAGCTCATCATCAACGGCAGGTCCCATCAGGTCGACGTCGAGCCCGACACGCCTCTGCTTTGGGTCATTCGCGAGCAGGTCGGATTGACTGGGACGAAGTACGGTTGCGGCATCGCGCAGTGCGGTGCCTGTACCGTCCACGTGGACGGCGCCGCTGTGCGCTCGTGCGCGTTGCCCGTCAGCGCGGCCGCCGGCAAGCGCGTGACCACGATCGAAGGGCTTGCCTCTGGCAAGGCCCTGCACAAGGTGCAGAAGGCCTGGCTCGATCACGAGGTGCCGCAGTGCGGATATTGCCAGGCTGGCATGATCATGGCGGTTGCCGCGCTGCTCGCCGAAAAGCCCAAGCCGACGGACGCCGATATCAATGCGACCATTACCAATATCTGCCGCTGCGGCACTTTCCAGCAGGTGCGCGAAGCGATCCACGCTGCAGCCAAGGCGTAGGGAGAAAGCCATGACAATCACGCCAAGATTGACCCGCCGCTCCTTCATCGTCGGCACCGCTGCGGTCGGCGGAGGCCTCGCGCTCGGCCTGCGGCTGCCGTTCGGCCCCGAGGTCGTGCGCGCCCAGGACGGCTCGCCCGAAATCAACGCTTGGGTCGTGATCCGGCCCGACGACACGGTCGTCATCCGCGTCGCGCGCTCGGAAATGGGCCAGGGGACGATCACCGGCCTCGCGCAGCTCGTCGCCGAGGAACTGGAGTGCAACTGGTCCAAGGTGGTCTACGAGTACCCGACCCCCGGCCAGAACGTTCGGCGCAAGCGCGTGTGGGGCGATTTCTCGACCGGCGGCAGCCGCGGCATCCGCACATCGCACGATTACGTGCGGATGGGTGGGGCGACCGCGCGCGTAATGCTGATCCAGGCGGCAGCCAACCAATGGAAGGTTCCCGCGTCCGAATGCAGCGTGGCGAACAGCGTCATCACGCACAAGCCCTCGGGGCGCACCACGACCTACGGCAAGGTGGCGGAAGCGGCGGCAAAGCTGACGCCGCCCAAGGACGTGAAGCTCAAGGACCCGAAGGACTGGAAGCTTGCCGGCAAGCCGGTGAAGCGGCTCGACACGATCGACAAGCTGACCGGCAAGCAGGTCTACGGCTTCGACCTGAAGCTCCCCGGGATGCTCAACGCCGCGATCATCGAGTGCCCGGTCTTCGGCGGCAAGGTGAAGAGCTTCGATGCCGCCAAGGCGTACGCCAAGAAGGGCGTGAAGAGGGTGGTGCAAGTGGGCGATACGGCCGTCGCGGTGGTCGCCGACACCTGGTGGCACGCCAAGACCGCGCTCGACGCGCTGCCCATCGTCTGGGACGAAGGCGAGAACGCCAAGGTGTCGAGCGAGTCCATCGCCGCCATCCTGAAGGCCGGTCTCGACGCCGAGCAGGCTTTCGTCGGCAACCAGAACGGCGACGCGAAAGCCGCGCTCGCCGGCGCGGCGAAGCAGATCGAGGCGGTCTATTCCTATCCGTATCAGAACCACGTCTGCATGGAGCCGATGAACGCGACCGCGCGCTACACGCCCGAGAAGTGCGAGGTGTGGGTGCCGACGCAGAACGGCGAAGTCGTCGTTCGCGGCGACTGCTGGCGGCCTCCGGGCTTCCCGGCCGACAAGTGCGAGGTCTACAAGATCAACCTCGGCGGCGGCTTCGGACGGCGCGGCGCGTTCCAGGACTACGTGACGCAGGCCGTGCGGATCGCCAAGGAGATGCCCGGCACACCGGTGAAGCTGCTGTGGTCGCGCGAGGAGGACATGCGGCAGGGCCGCTTCCACCCGGTGATGCAGTGCAAGCTCACCGGCGGGCTCGACGCGAGCGGCAACCTGACCGGGCTGCACATGAGGCTCTCCGGCCAGTCGATCCTCGCTAGCCGTGCGCCCGGCGATCGTGGAAAAGGAGAAGGGGCGCGATCCCCTTTCGTTCCAGGGCGTGGCGAGCTCCGGCGAGCACGCGTTCGGCTACACCATCCCGAACCTGCTGATCGACCACGCGATGCGCAACCCGCACGTGCCGCCGGGGTTCTGGCGGGGCGTGAACATCAACCAGAACGCCATCTTCATGGAATGCTTCATGGACGAGCTGGCGGAAGCCGCGGGGCAGGATCCCCTCGAGTTCCGGCGCAAGCTGATGGCGAAATACCCGCGCAACCTCGGAGTGCTGAACGCGGTGGCCGAGCGGATCGGCTGGGGCAAGCCGGCCCCCAAGGGAATCTATCGGGGGCTCGCGCAGATGAAGGCGTTCAACAGCTACGTGGCGGCGGCGGCCGAGATCTCGGTCGAAGGCGGCAACAAGATCAAGGTCCACCGCATCGTCGGCGCCACCGATTGCGGCTACGCCGTCAACCCGGCACAGATCGACCGCCAGGTCGCCGGCTCGTTCGTCTACGGGCTTTCCGCGCTGTTCTGGCAGGAGTGCACGGTCAAGAACGGGCGCATCGAGCAGGAGAATTTCAACACCTACGACTCGATGCGCATCCGCCACATGCCCAAGGTCGAGTCGATCATCATGCCGACTGGAGGCGAGGTCTGGGGCGGCGTCGGCGAGCCCACGATCTGCGTCGCGGCGCCGGCGGTGCTGAACGCGTTCTCCCGCGCGACGGGCCGCCGCCTCCGCACGGTGCCGCTGAAGAACCACGGAATCGAGCTGGTCTAGGCGGTTGGGGCGTGCTCGCGCGACGCTGACGGCGGCGCTGGCCGCCGTGCTTGCCGCGGCCCCTTCCGGGCCCGCATCAGGGCAGGGGGCCGCGAGCTCCTACGCGGTGGTCGGCGACGCAATACCCGCTTCGCTCACCGGAGCGGCGGGCGACGCGGGCCGCGGACGGAGCATCGTCCTCAACCGTTTCGTTGGCCTGTGCCTGCTCTGCCACAGCGGGCCGTTTCCCGAAGAACGCTTTCAGGGGACGATCGCGCCGGACCTCAAAGGGGTGGGTGCGCGGTTATCGGAAGGGCAGATCAGGCTTAAAATTGTCGATCCGGGCCGGATCAATCCGGCGACCATCATGCCTGCGTATTTGCGGACCGAGGGCCTGGTGCGGGTCGCGCCCGCGTTTCAGGGCAAGACCGTGCTGACCGCGGAACAGATCGAGGACGTTGTCGCCTTCCTCGCCACCCTGCGCGAATGACATCACGTCGTGATTTCCTGATCGCGGCCTCCGGCGCAGCCGGCGGCATCGGCCTCGCGCCCGCGTCGCGGCATGCGCTGGCGACGCCCGCGGCGATGCAGGAGGCCATCCGTAAGGTGACAGGAGGAGCGCCGGTGCGCAACGGGAGGGTGAAGCTCGACGTGCCGCCGCTGATCGACAACGGCAACGCCGTGCCCCTGTCGGTGGCGGTCGAGAGCCCGATGACCCCCTCCGATTTCGTGAAGGCGATCCACGTCGTCACCGAGAGAAACCCGCTGCCGAACGTGTTGAGTGTCTATCTCGGACCGCGGTCCGGGCGCGCGCGCTTTGCGACCCGCGTGCGACTCGCCGACACGCAGACGGTGCTCGCGATCGCGCAATTCTCCGACGGGTCGTTCTGGTCCGACAGCGTGCACGTTGTCGTCACCCTTTCGGCCTGCCTCGAAGAGGGGTTGATCTAGATGGCGCGCGCGGTCGTCAACGTGCCGGCAAAGGTCAAGCGCGGCGAGATCATCGAGATCAAGACGCTGATCCAGCACGTGATGGAAACAGGGTTTCGCCGCACCCAGCTCGGCGAAGTGATACCGCGCGACATCATCAGGCAGTTCGTCTGCACCTACAACGGCGCGGAGATCTTCCGTGCCGAGCTTCATCCCGCGGTCTCCGCGAATCCCCTGCTCGCCTTCAGCACGGTCGCGACCGAGAGCGGGACGATCGCGTTCACGTGGACCGGCGACAAGGGCTTTTCAGTGACCGAATCGGCCAAGATCACGGTCGTGTGAGCGTCCGTCGCGGCGGTTGGCCGCTTCCCGCGCTGGCGACGGCCTGTGTCTTGCTCGGTACCGGCTGGGGCGTCCCCGCGGCCCAGATTCCGGCTGGCGAGCGCCGCTCCGGCTACGAGTTCATGAGCCGCGAGACGCGCGCGATGCAGGACGACGACGCCACCAACCCGGGGATGCTCTGGGTCCTCGATGGCGAGACGCTGTGGAACCGCAAGGAGGGCGCCGCCGCGCGCGCATGCGCCGACTGCCACGGCGACGCGCGCGAGAGCATGAAAGGCGTTGCAGCACGGCATCCCGCCTGGGACGCGGCGACCGGAAGGCCGGTGAACCTCGAGCAGCGCATTAATGCCTGCCGCTCCGGCCGGCAGCAAGCGGCCCCGCTCGCGTACGAGAGCCGGGACCTGCTCGCCCTCACCGCCTACGTCGCGCGGCAGTCGCGCGGAATGCCCGTTGACATTGTGATCGACTCGCGCACGAAACCGTTCCTCGATGCCGGGCGCACCGCATTCACACGCCGCCAGGGCCAGCTCAACCTCGCGTGCACGCAGTGCCATGACGGCCATTGGGGAGAGAAGCTGGCCGGAATCGCAATTCCGCAGGCGCATCCGACCGGCTATCCCATCTACCGGCTCGAATGGCAGAGCCTCGGGTCGCTTCAGCGCCGGCTGCGCAACTGCATGATCGGGATGCGCGCGGAGCCCTATGCCTACGGCGCGCCTGAATTCGTCGATCTCGAGCTCTACCTGATGTGGCGCGCGCGCGGGATGGCGCTCGAAGCGCCGGCCGTGCGGCCCTGAGCGCCCATCAATTCATTCATCTGTTGGACTCGTGGCGAAGGCGTTGCGCGGTTCTTGACCTGACGAAAGGGTGGGAATAGTCTTTCGCGCACCAGCGATTCCATACTTGCCGCCGCCGCGGTCCCGCCGGGAGAACAACCAGGGGAAAGGGATCACCAACGCGCGGCGGACGCCCCCGCAATCTGGCGCGCGGGAACGCCGATCAACCTGCAGGAGGAGAAATCATGCTGATCAACGTCAACTCAAGGTCCTACGATGTGGAGATCGAGCCGGACACGCCCCTGCTGTGGGTGCTGCGCGAGAGCATCGGGCTCACCGGAACCAAGTACGGCTGCGGAATCGCCCAATGCGGGGCGTGCACCGTCCATCTCGATGGCGAGCCGGTTCGTTCCTGTTCGCTGCCGCTGTCGGCGGTCGGGAATCGGCGCGTCGTGACCATCGAGGGTCTCTCGCCGGACAGCTCGCATCCCGTGCAGAAGGCGTGGGCCGCGCTCGACGTTCCGCAGTGCGGCTATTGCCAGTCGGGGCAGATCATGGCCGCCGCGGCGCTGCTGAGCAGGAATCCCAAGCCGGCAGACCGCGACATCGATGAGGCGATGACCAACATCTGCCGCTGCGGCACGTATCAGCGCATCCTCGCGGCGATCCAGCGCGCGTCGAGGGAGGCCTAAACCATGAGCGCCACTCACACCCCCGCATTCGACGTTTCGCGGCGCCGGTTTCTCATCGGGGCCGGCGGGCTCACCTTTGGCCTTGCGATTGGGACCGATGGCATCCGCCTGATGTCGGAAGCGCACGCGAGCGCTGCACGCGCCATCAACGCCTGGGTGCGGATCGCGCCCGACGGCATGGTGACCATCCTGAGCGCGGGCGCTGAGATGGGGCAGGGGTCGATGACTTCCCTTCCCCTCATCGTCGCCGAGGAGATGGACGCGGACTGGTCGAAAGTCGCCATCGAGTGGGCGCCCCCCGACGCGGGAGTCTACGGCTACGCGATGGGCGGAAATCGCATGATGGCGATCGTCGGCAGCCGCGCCGTGATGCTGTATTACGATCAATTGCGCGTGGCGGGTGCCCAGGTGCGCAAGGTCCTGCTGATGAATGCGGCGGAAAAATGGGGCGTGGACGCGGCCTTGCTCCGGAGCGAGCCGGGGTTCGTGGTGGATCCGGCTTCGGGCCGCCGCATGAGCTACGGCGAGATCGCCGGTTTCGGCACGATACCTGCACCGCTTCCGGCAGTGGACAAGAGTGAGCTGAAGGACAAGAGCCAGTTCCGGCTGATCGGCAAATCCGTGCAGCGCCGCGACATCCCAGCCAAGGTCAACGGCTCGGCGCAATACGCCATCGACGTCCGATTGCCGGGCATGGTTTACGCGACGACGCGGCATTCGCCGGTGCACGGCGGCACGCCCGAGAGCTGGAACGATGATCAGGTCAAGGCCATGCGCGGCGTGCTCGGCACGTTCCGGCTCCCGGATGGGGTAGCCGTGATTGCCGACAGTCTGCCGCACGCCCTGTCCGCTCGTGGCGCGCTCGAAATCGCGTGGAACCAGGGCAAGGCGGCGGGCTTCGATTCCGAAAAGGCGCTCGCCGAAACCTACGTCAAGGTGCATGCCGATCCCTCGGCGAAACGGCAGACGCTCGATTCGAAGGGGGACGCCAGCGGCGCTTTCGCGTCGGCAGCAAAGACCTACCAGTCGGAGTACCGCAGCGACTATGGCTATCACGCGCAGATGGAGCCGTTGAATGCGGTAGCGCGGTTCAACGACGTGGGCGACCGGGTGGAGGTTTGGGAGGGAACCCAGGCGCCTGACCTGTCCCGGGCGAGGGTGGCGAAGACGCTCGGGTTCAAGCTCGAGCAGGTCACCCTTCATCAGTGCTACATGGGGGGCGGCTTTGGACGACGGTCTCTAGGTGACTACGCGGCCGAGGCAGCGCTCATTGCGCGCGAAGCGCGCCGTCCGGTGAAGCTCGTGTGGACGCGCGAGGAGGACCTCGGGCACGGCATGTTCCGCCCGCAGGCCTTCCAGTGCCTCGAGGCGGCGCTCGACCCGGAAGGCAGGGTGAGTGGTTGGCGCCACTGCGTTGTCGGCGACGGCGGAGTGCTGCTCGCGACCGGGATCAAGATTCCGTACTACCAGGTGCCGAACCAGCACATCGAAATGCGCGGTGTTCCCCACGGCGTGCGCCTGAAGCACTGGCGGGCGGTCGGCCACGTGTTCAACGTCTTTGCGATCGAATCGTTCGTGGACGAGATGGCGGCCGACCAGGGCATGGACCCGGTGGAATTTCGCCTGCAGCGCATGTCCATTTCGCCGCGGGCGCGCGCCGTTTTCGAGAAGGCCGCGCAGATGTCCGACTGGAAGACTTCCCGGCCGGAAGGCCGGGCGCTCGGCATCTCGATCAGCGAGCGTTCGGGGTCGCTCGGCGCGGGCGTTGCCGAGATCTCGCTTGACCGCGCCACGGGCAAGATCCGGGTGCACAAAGCATGGGTCGCGGTGGACGGCGGTGTTGTCGTCCAGCCCGCCGCGGCCAGGGCGAACGTCGAGAGCGGCATCATTTACGGGCTTTCGAGCGTGTTGCACGAGCGCGTGACGCTGAAGGGGGGCGTGGTCGAGCAGAGCAACTTCCACGACTACCACCTGCTGCGTATGGCTGACCTGCCGGAGGAGATGCACGTAGAGTTTGTGGACCGTGACGCCGCGCCCAGCGGCCTCGGCGAGATCGGCAATCCGTGGGTCGCCGCGGCGGTAGCGAACGCCTTCTACCGGCTGACCGGCAAGCGCCTGCGCCACATGCCGTTCACGCCGGCGCGCGTGCTGGAGACGCTCAAGGCTTAGGGGCTCTTAGGCGGCGGTGCCCCTGAGCCACGTCACCCGCACGCGGTCGTAATCCTCGCCGCGCTCGACGAGCTCCTCGAGCCGCACGTGGGGCGTCTCGCTGCCCATCAGGACTTCGTACTGGATGCCGGCATTGAAGCCGTCGCGTTTCAGCAGGATCTCGGGATTTGCGCCGGGCGTCGAGCTCTCGTTCAGGATCAAAGCGTTCAGGTAGGTGAACCGGAACGAGCCGGAGGAGGTCTGCCAGTTCTCGGCGCGCTCGGCGCCCTCGCCGATGCCGCGCAGGTACACCGACAGCGGTTTCTTGGACAGGATCTCGATGCCGGCGTTGACGTGCTCGTGCGCGTCGCGCTGCATGCGACGGATTGCGCCGAGCCACCACGCTTTCTGCCCCGCCGCCTGGAACGTGCAGAGCGAGCCGATGCGCGCCCACGCTTCGTCCTGCCGCGGAATGTCCACGCCCACGCCCCAGGTGCTGCCGTCGCGCTCCATCCACTCCGTGATCGCGGCGGTCGACTCTTCGGCCTGGACCGCGATGCCGGTCTGCTGCTTCACCTGGACGCGCTGGTCCGCGGACATCTCCGCCATGCCGCTGAACTCGATGCGGGTGACGAGCTCGGAGGCCGAGGTGAAGCCGTGCGCGACCTTGATCTTCGCCTCGATCTTCACGCGCGGCCAGCGCTGCCGGGGCGGCGAGTCGCCCCAGAACAGGGCGAGGCGCTTCAACGCAACCAGCTTCTCCTCGATGGAGTAGTCGTTCCCGAAGCGCTTCTCCGGCTCACGCGGATTGGCGGCATATCGGTCCAGCGTTTCCTGGATGACGACGCGGGCCTGGGCCGCCCCGAAGTGGCGCATCGTCGGGGTCGCCGGCGAGTCTGCGGCGCTGTGCACCGGGCCGGACGGCTTCGCCAGGTCGAAATGGAAGTTGCATTCCGCATCGCGCTGCGCGCGCAGGGCGAAGCCCCCCGCGAGCCGCGAGATGATGCGCGCCGAGAGCTCGATCTCGAGCATCCGCTCGGATTCGGGGTGCGCCGCGACCAGCATCGGCAGCCGCAGGAACTCCTGGCGGGAGTTGGTGTGGAGGACATCGTCCGCGTAGGCCTTGACGAGCTCGACGGCGTGATCCTGCTCGGCGCGGCCGTAGAACTGCGCGAGGTCCTGCCAGATGCGCGGCCGCACCGGCAGGTAGCGCAGCAGGAGGATCTTGCCTTCGGACGCGAGGGCACGCAGCGCGCGCACGAGGAGGAGCGTGCGCTCCGGGTGCGCAGCCTCGCCCGGCTTCGCTCCCTCGGCAATCTCCTCGAGGCAGACGCGGTAGGCGGCGGAGACATGCTCCCAGAAATCGACCTGCGCCTGCCACAACTGGCGGCGGTCGAATTCCTTGAGCTTGTCGCTGCGCAGATAATCGGCCAGCGCGGCGGCTTCCTGCTTCTGCCCGGTTTCGTCGAGGAGCTTCAGAACGCCGATGCGATCGGCGAGAGGAAATCCGGGAGTCGCGGCGACCGTCTCAAGCGAGGCGGTGATCTCCTCGAGCGCCTTGCCGTGCCCGGCAGGCAGGTCCGCAAGCAGCTTCGCCGCCGCCTCGACGTTGTACATCGGGTGGTCGGCTTTCCTGCCAATATCGCTCAGCCACTTGAGCATGGCGGACCTTTTCCTGCGGCGCTTTGCGGACCGCAATTCGCCGCGGCGTGAGTCACATCATACGCCTACTCGTTGATTTGTCCGTGTGTTGCCGGGAAGACGTGAGGAATTCCGGCACCCGCGGCGCCCTGGCGGCGCGAGGCTCGTGACCGAATCCACGGCACACTGTCCGCGCGTTGAGCAGTGAAATGTCGCCTGCTCCAATGCGCGGAATTAAACCGGTGCAACGCATCCGGTTTAATGCTTCTTCGGCATGAGAAGATCGGTGATCGATCCCTCGGCGATCTCCGCCGCGAAGAAGACGGTCTCGGAGAGCGTCGGGTGCGGATGGATGGTGAGCCCGATGTCGGTTGCGTCGGCCCCCATCTCGAGCGCGAGCACCGTTTCGGAAATGAGCTCGCCGGCATTGACGCCGACCATCGCCGCGCCGAGGAGCCGGCGCGTGTTCTTGTCGAACAGGAGCTTGGTCATGCCCTCGTTGCGGTCCATGGAGCTGGCGCGGCCGCTCGCCGCCCACGGGAACGAGGCCCTCTCGTATGCGGCGCCGCGCGCCTGGAGCTGGGACTCGGTTTCGCCCATCCATGCGACTTCGGGATCGGTATAGGCAACCGAGGGAATGGCGCGCGCGTCAAAGAACGCCTTGTGCCCGGCGATCACTTCCGCCGCGGTCTTGCCTTCATGCGTCGCCTTGTGCGCGAGCATGGGCTCGCCGCAGATGTCGCCGATGGCATGGATGTGCGGCACGTTGGTGCGAAGCTGCCGGTCCACCGGGATGTAGCCGCGCTCGTTGACGTTTACGCCCGCGGCCTGCGCGTTGATGTCCCTGCCGTTCGGCCGGCGCCCGACGGCCATGAGGATAGTGTCGAATGACTCCGGCTGCGGCGCGGCGTCGCCCTCGTAGGTGACTTTCAGGCCGTCCTTCTGCGGCTCGATCCGGGCGACCTTTGTCTTGAGCAGGATCTTCTCGTAGCGCTTCTCGATCCGCTTCGCGAGCGGACGCACGATGTCCTTGTCCGCGCCGGGAATGAGCGAGTCCATCAGCTCCACGATGGTGATCTTCGCGCCGAGCGCGTCGTATACCGTCGCCATCTCGAGCCCGATGATGCCGCCGCCGATGACGAGCAGCCGCTTCGGCACCGCGGGAATCTCGAGCGCGCTGGTCGAATCGATCATGCGCCGGTCGTCGTAGGGGAAGCCCGGAATGCGCGCGATGGAGGAACCCGCGGCGATGATGCAGTGATCGAAAGAGATCGTCTTGGTGCCCTCCACGGTCTCGACGCGCAGCGTGTGTGGCGAGGCGAACCCCCCCTTTCCGTGCACGACCTGAACTTTGCGCTGCTTTGCGAGCCCCATCAGACCCGTGGTGTGCTTGCTAACGACGCCTGTTTTCCACGCGCGGAGCTTGGCAAGGTCGATCTTCGGCCTGCCGAAGTCGATGCCGGCGTGCGCAACTTCGGCGGCTTCCGTCAGCACCCTGGCGATATGCAGCAGCGCCTTTGACGGGATGCAGCCGACATTCAGGCACACGCCCCCGAGCGTCGGGAAACGCTCGACCAGCACCACTTTCTTTCCGAGGTCGGCCGCGCGGAACGCCGCAGTGTAGCCGCCGGGGCCGGCACCGAGTACGAGAACCTCGGCGTGGATATCGCCCTTGGCACCCGCGTACGGTGTGACCGGGGCTGGACCCGGCGGTGTGACAGGCCTCGCCTCGGCAATTGCTTTCGCGGCCGGTGCCGGGGCGCTGGGGGCTTTCGCGGCGGGTGGCGGCGAGGCGGCCTCGTCGCGCGCTTCGAGCATCAGGATCGGCGATCCCTCGGATACCTTGTCGCCCGTCTTGACCCGGATCTCCTTCACCACCCCCGCCTGCGGCGCGGGCACGTCCATCGTTGCCTTGTCCGACTCCAGCGTGATGAGGGGATCTTCCTTGCTGACGGCGTCGCCCGGCTTCACCAGCACCTCGATGACCGGGACGTTCTTGAAGTCGCCGATGTCGGGGACCCGGATTTCGACGAGGCTGCTCATTTCCTGATCTGGCCGGTGCCGAGCACGACCCACTTGAGGGAGGTGAGGCCTTCGAGCCCCACCGGACCGCGGGCGTGGAGCTTGTCGGTGGAGATGCCCACTTCCGCGCCGAGCCCGAACTCGTAGCCGTCCGCGAAACGCGTGGAGGCGTTGACCATCACCGAGCTCGAGTCCACCTCGCGCAGGAAGCGGCGCGCGCGCGCCTTGTCCTCCGTGACGATGGCGTCGGTGTGCTGCGAGCCGTAATGCGCGATGTGCTCCATCGCTTCGTCGAGATCCTTCACCACTCTCACCGAGAGAATGGCGTCGAGATACTCCGTGTACCAGTCGTCCTCGGTTGCGGGCTTCATCTGGGGCACGATCCTGCGCGCTTCTTCATCGCCGCGCAGCTCGATGCCCTTCCTGACGTAGATCCGGCAGAGCGGCGGCAGCACCTTCTGCGCGATGCCGCGGGCGACGAGCAGCGTTTCCATGGTATTGCAGGTCCCGAGCCGCTGGGTCTTGGCATTGTCGGCGATGCGGATCGCCTTCTTGAGATCCGCCTTGTCGTCGATGTAGGTATGGCACACCCCGTGGAGGTGCTTGATCATGGGGATGCGCGACTCGCGCATCAGGCGCTCGATCAGGCTCTTGCCCCCGCGCGGCACGATCACGTCGATGAAATCCCGCATCGTGATGATCTCGCCCACCGCGGCCCGGTCGGTGGTTTCGATCACCTGCACCACGTCCTCCGGCAGCCCGGCGCGCTTCAACCCCTCGTGCACGCAGGCGGCGATCGCCTGGTTGGACTGGATCGCTTCCGAGCCGCCGCGCAGGATCGCCGCGTTTCCGGACTTGACGCACAGGCCCGCGGCGTCTGCTGTCACGTTGGGGCGGGATTCGTAGATGATCGCGACTACGCCGAGCGGCACGCGCATCTGCCCCACCCGGATACCGGACGGGCGCTTTCTCAGCGCGGTCATGCGTCCGATGGGATCGGGCAGCGCAGCGATCTGGCGCAGGCCGTCCGCCATCGCCGCGACACCCTTCGGCGTCAGCGTCAGGCGGTCGATCATGGCGGAGTCGAATTTCTGCCTCTTCGCGTCCTCGACGTCGCGAGCGTTCGCCTCGAGCAGGCGTCGTGCGTCGCGCTCGATCGCCACCGCCATCTCCATCAGCGCGCGGTTCTTGGTCGAGGTGTCCGCTCTCGCGACGAGGCGTGCCGCCGCGCGCGCGCGCCGGCCGACGCCGTGTATGTAGCTCTGCACATCCATTGGAGGCTCCGCCGGCAGGCGGAGCGGGTCAGAACAGCGCCGGCTGATTCCGTTCCGCCGCCCTCGCGGCAGCGGCCATTTTACCCCGATTCAGCAAGGACTTGGCCGGGGCGCCGGCGGCAAACCGCAGGACGAGCTGCAGCAGCTCGTCCCACACGTCGCCGCGGATCAGGCCCTTTACCATACGATCGGTTCTTGCCGCGTGCCCGACCGCCGCCTCGACCTGCTCCTTGGTGAAGCGGCGGCAATTCTGCTGCATGAGGCCCTGATGGGAAGCGCCCCATACCCTGGCTTCGCGCCACAGTTGGGGCGGTGTCCGGCCCGCAGCCATGCCGTCGAGCACGCGCCCGATGGCACGGATCTCCTCGGCGACTGCCCACAGCACGAGGGCAGGCGCGACCCCCTCGCCCTTCAGGCCGTCCACCCTGCGCGCGAGATGCAGCACGTCGCCTTCGAGCATCGCTTCGCCGAGGCTGAACACGTCGTAGCGCGTGACGTCCAATACCGCTTCGCGCGCCTGCTCATGGCTGATCGCGCCCGCGGGATAGAGCAGCGCGAGCTTCTGCACTTCCTGGTGCGCGGCGAGAAGGTTGCCCTCGACGCGGTCGGCGATGAATTCCAGGGTTTCCGGAGCGGCTTCCTGGGCTTGCTCGCGCAGCCGGCCGGCGAGCCACTCGGGCAAGGCCCTGCGCGCGACCGGCTTTGCTTCGATGACGAGGCCGGCGCGCTCGAGCGCTTCGAACCAGCCGGCTTTCTGCGTGCGCCAGTCGATACCGGGCAGGACTACGAGCGTGACGGTGTCCGGCGGCAATCCTTCGCAATAGCGCTGCAGCGCCCCGGAGCCCTCGGTTCCGGGCTTGCCGGCGGGAACGCGCAGCTCGAGGATGCGGCGCGCAGCGAACAGCGACTGCGAGGCTCCGGCGAAGGAGAGCTCGCTCCAGCGGAATCCCGAGTCCACGGTGAGAACCTGCCGCTCGGTATAGCCCCCCGCGCGGGCCCGGGCGCGAACGCGGTCGGATGCCTCGAGCACGAGCAGGGCTTCATCGCCGAAAACGGTGTAGAGGGATCTCAGCTCGCGGGCGAGATGCTGCTGCAGCTGCTCGGTTGTTATTCGCATGTACCGCTCCGTCAGGATTTGAGCTTCGCGGTCTGCAAGCGCCGCATCAGCTGGCTTACCGCGTCGTTCCGCATGTCGCGGTAGAGCAGCGCCTCCTCGGATTGCGAGGCCAGGGCCTGACTGTCGCTGTAGGTGTATTCGCGCCGCAGCAGGATCTCGCTCGCCGGGATGTGCTCGCGGTTCTTGCTGTCGGTCAGCCGGAAGAGCACGCGGTAACGGATCTGGAACTCGCTCACGCGGCCACCGCCGGTAAGCGAGAGAATCTGCTTCTCCTGCACCTCGTTCACGATCTGCAGGATGACCTCGGCCTCCTCCCGGCGATCGGTGACGCGCGTGCCGCTGTTCAGGACCACGGCGCGTTTCAGCTGGACGGCGAGCTGGGACGTCGGCGCCGCCTCCACGTACAGCGAGGTGAACGGCAGGGTCGCCGTGCCGCGGAGCTCGAAGCCGCACGCCGCGACGAGCAGCGTCGCCGCCAAGAGGATGAGGGATGAGGGACGAGGGATACTCACACCACCACGTTCACCAACCGGCCGGGCACCACGATGACCTTCTTGATCGTCTGGCCGCTGACGTGCTTTTGCACCGCGGGATCGGCGAGCACGATGGTCTCGATCGCCTTCGCGTCGGCGTCGCGTGGCACGCGCACGTCGCCGCGCTTCCTGCCGTTCACCTGCACCACCAGCTCGACCTCGTCCTCGATCAACGCCGCGGGATCGTGCTCCGGCCAGGGCGCGGCGAGAATGTCCTCCCCGAACTTCAGCTCCCGCCACAGGTAATGGGAGATGTGCGGCGCGATGGGGGAAAGCAGGCGCAGCAGGATCGAAAGTCCCTCCTTGGAGACTTCATTGCCTGCGCCTGCAAGCCGATCGAGCGCGTTCAGGATTTTCATCGCGGCCGAGGCGACCGTGTTGAATTGATGCCGCCCAATGTCGTAATTCGCCTGCTTGAGCACGGAATGGATCTCAAGCCGCATCGCTTTCTGCAGACCGGGTGCAATGGTCGGACCGCCGTCACGGCTGAACCTCTCGCAGTAGCTCCACAGCCGGCGCAGGAAGCGCGCTGCGCCCTCCACCCCGGCATCGCTCCAAACCAGCGTGTCCTCGGGCGGCGAGGTGAACATCATGAAGAAGCGCGCGATGTCGGCGCCGTAGCGGTCGATCAGCTCCTGGGGATCGACGCCGTTGTTCTTCGACTTGGACATGGTGCCGATGCCCCCGAGCTCGACCGGCGCGCCGTCGGCGCGGAGCACGGCGCTGCGGTTTCCTGTTTCGTCCGCCCTCGCCTCGATTTCGGCGGGGTTGAAGTAGACGATGCGCCCGCTCTCCGTCCTGCGGAAGTAGATTTCGTTCAGCACCATGCCCTGCGTGAGGAGGTTCGCGAACGGCTCGCCGAACGCGACGAGCCCGAGGTCGCGCATCACCCGCGTCCAGAACCGCGAGTAGAGGAGATGGAGGATGGCGTGCTCGATGCCGCCGACGTACTGATCCACCGGCAGCCAGTAGGCGACGCGCTCGTCGGCCATGGCCCGCGCATTGTCGGGGCAGGCGAAGCGGATGTAGTACCAGGACGAATCCACGAAGGTGTCCATGGTGTCCGTTTCGCGGCGCGCCGGCTTGCCGCATTTCGGGCACGCGCAGTTGACGAAGTCGGGGCGCTTGGCAAGCGGATTGCCGGTGCCGTCCGGCACGCAGTCCTCGGGCAGCACCACGGGCAGGTCCGCGTCCGGCACCGGCACGTCGCCGCAGCCGGCGCAGTGGATGATGGGGATCGGGCATCCCCAGTAGCGCTGGCGCGAGATCCCCCAGTCGCGCAGCCGCCACAGCACCTGCTTGTCGCCCAGGCCCTTCGCCTTGAGGTCGGCGGCGATCGCGTCGACCGCGTCGTTGTATCGGAGACCGTCGTACTTCCCGGAGTGGATGCAGACGCCGTCCTTGCTCTCGTACCAGGATTGCCAGCGATCGGTCGTGAACGCGCCGTCTCCCGCGCCCCGCGCGTCGATCACCTGGGGGATCGGCAGTCCGTACTGCCGCGCAAAGTGGAAATCCCGCTCGTCATGGGCCGGAACGCCCATCACCGCGCCCTCGCCGTAGGCCATCAAGACGTAATTCCCGACCCATACCGGCACCGGCTGCCCGGTGAGGGGGTGCGTGACCGAGATCCCGGCCGGCATGCCCTTCTTCTCGATCGTGGCGAGGTCCGCTTCCATCACGCCGCCGCGCTTGCATTCCTCGATGAACGCCGCGAGCCTGGCGTTGCCGCGGGCGGCGCGCGCGGCGAGCGGGTGCTCGGCGGCGAGCACCGCGAAGGTCACGCCCATGATGGTGTCGGCGCGCGTCGTGAAGACCCAGAGCAGGCCCTTTTCCGGCGCCTGTGCTTCGGGTGCCCCACCCTCACCCCCGACCCCTCTCCCTGAGGGCGAGGGGAGATTCGAGCCGCCTTGGGCGGGCAACTCGTATGGAAATGCAAAGCGCACGCCGTAACTCTTCCCGATCCAGTTGGCCTGCATGGTCTTGACCCGCTCGGGCCAGCCGGGGAGCGTGTCGAGGGCCGCGAGCAGCTCCTCGGCGTAACGCGTGATCGCCATGTAGTACATCGGGATCTCGCGCTTTTCGATCACGGCGCCGGTGCGCCAGCCCCGGCCGTCGATCACCTGCTCGTTGGCGAGGACCGTCTTGTCCACCGGGTCCCAGTTCACGACGCCGGTCTTCTTGTAGACCAGGCCCCGCTCGAGCATTCTGAGGAACAGCCACTGGTTCCAGCGGTAGTATTCCGGCTGGCAGGTGGCGAGCTCGCGCGACCAGTCGATGGCGAAGCCGAGCGACTTCAGCTGCCCCTTCATGTAGGCGATGTTCTCGTAGGTCCATTTCGCCGGCGGCAGGCCGTTCGCGATCGCCGCGTTCTCGGCGGGGAGCCCGAACGCGTCCCAGCCCATCGGCTGCAGGACATTGCGCCCCTTCATCCGGTGGTAGCGGGTGAGGACGTCGCCGATGGTGTAGTTGCGCACGTGCCCCATGTGGAGCTTCCCGGAGGGGTAGGGGAACATCGAGAGGCAGTAGTACTTGGGCTTGCCGGGCGTTTCGCGCGCGCGGAACGCGCCGCTTGCCTCCCAGTGCTGCTGGGCCTCGCGCTCGATGACGCGGGGATCGTATTTTTGCTGCATGGACGTAAATGCAGGATTATAGCGGCATCCGTCGCGAAACCCGGACCTGTGCGAGCGGTATCGCGCGTTCCGGGCTAATCTATAATCGGTGCGGCAGCAAGCACCGATCATGTCCCCTGAGTTTCTCTCCGGCCTCAACGAACAGCAGCTCGAAGCAGTCACGCTTCCGCATCAGTCAGCGCTGATCCTCGCCGGCGCCGGCAGCGGCAAGACGCGCGTGCTCACGACGCGCGTCGCGTGGCTGATCCAGACCGGGCAGGCGAGCCCGGCGGGGCTCCTCGCGGTCACCTTCACCAACAAGGCGGCGAAGGAAATGCTGACGCGCATCTCGGCGATGCTGCCCGTCAACACCCGCGGCATGTGGGTCGGCACCTTCCACGGATTGTGCAACCGGCTGCTGCGCGCGCATCACCGCGAGGCCGGGCTGCCGCAGCTCTTCCAGATCCTCGACACCCAGGACCAGCTCTCGGTCATCAAGCGATTGCTGAAGAATCTCAGTGTCGACGAAGACCGCTTCCCGCCCCGCCAGGTGCAGTGGTTCATCGCGGCGAAGAAGGAGGAGGGGCTGCGGGCGCCGCAGGTCGAGGCGCACGACGATTTCACGCGGCGCATGAAGGAGCTCTACGCCGCCTACGACGAGCAGTGCCGCAGGGAGGGCGTCGTGGATTTCGCGGAGCTGCTGCTGCGCTGCTACGAGCTGCTGGCCGGCAACGCGACCCTGCGCGAGCATTACCGGGCGCGCTTCCGGCACGTCCTGGTGGACGAGTTCCAGGACACCAACCGGCTGCAGTACCGCTGGCTGAAGCTGCTCGCGCAGCCTGACCCTTCTCCCACCACCCCGGCACCGCGTGCCACCCCTCCTCTGGCAGGAGGGGAGCCCGGCAACGCGATCTTTGCCGTGGGCGACGACGACCAGTCCATATACGCCTTCCGGGGGGCCTCTGCCGCGAATATGCAGGACCTGCAAAAGGATTTCGCGATCGAGCGCGTGATCAAGCTCGAGCAGAACTACCGCTCGCACGGCCACATCCTCGACGCCGCCAACGCGCTGATCGCCCACAACCGCCGCCGGCTCGGCAAGAACCTGTGGACCGCCGAGGCGAAGGGTGAGCCGCTGCGGGTGTTCGCGGCGGCGACCGACATCGAGGAGGCGGCATCCGTCGTGGAGGAGGCGCAGTCGCTGCGCGCCGAGGGCGTCGCGCTCGCCAACATCGCGGTGCTCTATCGTTCCAACGCGCAGTCGCGGGTGCTCGAGCACGCGCTGTTCACCGCCGGGATGCCGTATCGCGTCTACGGCGGGCTGCGCTTCTTCGAGCGCCAGGAAGTGAAGCACGCGCTCGCCTACCTGCGGCTCATGGCGAATCCCGACGACGACGGAGCGCTCGCGCGCGTCATCAATTTCCCGGCGCGCGGAATCGGCAACCGCAGTCTCGAGCAGCTCGAAGACGCCGCGAAGGCGGGCGGCACGAGCCTCTGGCAAGCCGCAAAGGAGAGGGCGGAGGGCGGAAGGCGGAGGGCGGAGGGCACAGGCGAAACCCAGGAAGGTCATCCCTCATCCCTCATCCCTCATCCCTCGTCCGGCAAGGGCATCCCCGCATTCGTCGCTCTGATCGAACGCATGCGGGATGCGACGAAGGACCTGCCCTTGCCGGAGGCAATCGAGCACGTGATCGAGGCGAGCGGTCTCCAGGCGCACTATCGGGGAGAAAAGGAGGGCGCCGACCGCCTGGAGAACCTGGGGGAGCTCGTCAACGCCGCGGTGGCCTTCGTTGCCGAGCGGAATGTCCAGCCGGCGGGAGAGACCGCGGGCCTGGACGAGCCGGACGAGCTGACGGCGTTCCTCGCGCATGCCGCGCTGGAGGCGGGCGAGCACCAGGCGGACGCCGGCGCCGACGCGCTCCAGCTCATGACCGTGCACTCGGCGAAGGGCCTGGAATTCCACAGCGTGTTCGTGAGCGGCCTGGAGGAAGGCCTGTTTCCGCACGAGAACAGCCTTACCGAAGCCGATGGCATCGAGGAGGAGCGGCGGCTCATGTACGTCGCGTTGACGCGCGCGCGCCGAAGGCTCTACCTGTCTTTCGCGCAAAGCCGCCTGCTGCACGGCCAGACGCGCTACGGCATCGCCTCGCGCTTCTTCCAGGAAATTCCCGAGGCGCTGATGCGCCGCGTCAATACGGGATTCAGGATTCAGGAAAGGGGTTTCGGCAAAGGCGCAAGGCGACGCGAGGACCCCTCATCCCTCATCCCTCATCCCTCATCCCTCGCGCCCGACTTGCCTTGGCGGGTCGGCCAAAGCGTGCTGCACCCCACCTTCGGCGCGGGCGTCATCGTCAGCGCCGAGGGGCGCGGCCCGGATGCCCGCGTGCAGGTCAATTTCAGGAGCGGCGGGCTGAAATGGCTGATGCTGGAGTACGCGAAGCTCGCGCCCGCTTAGGAAGTGCTGGCCTGGGCCGTGAAGATGTCCCGGTAGCTCGCGTAGACCGAGCAGATCAGCACCGGGATCGAGGCCACGAACAACGCGATTGCCAGCATGCCGCCAATGGGACCCAGCGCCGCCGGCAGGGAAAGAACGATCCCCGCCAGCAGTATCGCCCCCCCGTACACCAGGAACGGCACCGTGTTGCCGACGCACCCGGTGAACGAGAGGGTCATCGCCGCGACCGGCGCTAACCCGTTGAACACCACGAGCATCGGCGCGAACCAGACCACCATCAGCACGGGTAGATAGACCGCCGCGCCGACGGCAAGGGCAAGCATCATGCTGCGCGCCGCCGCCCTCATCGTCTCGATATCGGTTCCCGGCTTCGACAGCACGGAGGGCAGCATCGAGCCGCCGGCGATCACGAGCACGATCCCGACCACGATGACGGTGCCGACCAGGTAGACGCCGCCCACTGTCACCAACGGCGTGGCATGCTGCTTGAAGGCGGCGAAGAGGTGCGCGATCTCCAGCGGCGCGCCGCGCTCGAGCGCGCGGCACCCGATCATCAATCCCGCGAACAGCGCCGGCGAGAGGAGGTTGAACAGCAGCGGGCCCAGCACCGGAACGACGATCGATGCCGCACACATCAGCGCGAGGACGACGGTAAGCGCGAGCCACAGGGTGGGGCTCATCCGGAACAGGTCGTATCCCTCGACGAGCCACTGCCAGCCGCGGCCTGCGGCGACGACTCTTGCTTCCACGCGCGTTTCCATCACGCGGTTCCCCCGGGAAGCGGCGGCAGACGCTTGCCGCGCGCGATGTGCCCGGCCAGTATCCTGCGGAAATGCCCGGGATCCTTGGCGTGGGTGAGGGCGCCCGGGCGCGGCAGGTAGAAGTCGTAGAGCCGCGATATCCAGAACCGCAGCGCACCCGCGCGCAGCATTGCCGGCCACGCGGCGCGCTCCACGGAGGTAAACCGCCTCACTCTGCCGTAGGCAGCGAGCAGCGCCTCGGCGCGGTCGTCGTCGAGGCGCCCTCCCTCGAGCACGCACCAGTCATTGACGGTGATCGCGACGTCGTAGAGCAGGGCGCCGGTGCAGGCGAAATAGAAGTCGATCACGCCCGAAATGCGACCGTTATCGAACAGCACGTTGTCCCGGAAGAGATCGGCGTGGATGGCGCCGCGCGGCAATCCCCGCGGCCGCTGTCGCGATTGGAACCGCACCTCCGCGCGCAGCAGCGCCGCCTCCTTTGGGCCGAGGAAGCGCGCGACCCGGGGCATGACCGAGGTCCACCACCTGGGTCCGCGCGGATTCTCCATCCTGCCGGGGTAGGACGCGCCGGCGACATGGATGTTCGCCAGCATTGCCCCGGCCTGGGCGCATTGCGCGGCCGCGGGAGCCTCGACTTCCCTGCCGGGGAGAAAGCTCACCAGTGCCGCCGGCTTGCCGTTCAAGCGCCCGAGCAGCCGCCCCGACCGGGTCGCAATCGGGCGCGGACAGGGGATGCCGTGACCGGACAGGTGAGCCATCAGCCGCAGGTAGAAGGGCAGCTCCCGGGCCGTGAGCTTCTCGAACAGGGTGAGGACGAAGCGGCCCTGCGTCGTCGTGACGAAGTAGTTGGTGTTCTCGATTCCGGCGGGTATGCCCTCGAGGGCGGTCAACGTGCCGACGGAGTAGTTCTTGAGCCAGGCGCCGAGCTGTTCGGGGGTGACGGTGGTGAATACCGACATGACCTCAGAACTGGAAGATCACCCACATCGGCGGCCGCAGGCCGGTGTCGAGGTTGTCCATGCGCACGAAAGTCCCGTTGCCCACGTTGTCGACGAGGTAGTAGGGCCTGCCGGTGGCGGGCGTGATCTTGATCATGTAGAGCTTGCCGCCGAGCGATACTCCTCGACGGTGTCGGTGCCGCGCTTCAGGATCGTCACCTGCGGCTCGAGCGCCGGGTCGAGCTCGTAGCCCGGCGGCGGTGGCGGCGGCGCCGGCAGCGGCTGCAGCTCGGGCGGCTTCGCCTGCTGCGCCGCCACCGGCAGCGCCGCGGCGAGCAGCAGGGCCAACAATGAATGATCTCGCTGACATAATGCATATTTTGACATAATCGGCGCACGCTCAGTTTCCGCCTGGAAACATGAAAACGCTGTTACTGGTCGACGGCTCGTCGTACCTCTACCGTGCGTTCCACGCGCTGCAGCGCGCGGACCTGCGCAACCGGAAGGGCGAGCCGACCGGCGCCATCTATGGCGTCCTGAACATGCTGCGCCGGCTGCAGAAGGACCATCCCGCCGATTACGTCGCCTGCGTTTTCGACGCCAAAGGCAGGACCTTCCGCGACGAGCTCTACGCGCAGTACAAGGCCAACCGCCCGCCGATGCCGGACGAGCTCGCCTCCCAGATCGCGCCGCTCAAGGAAGCCATCGCCACCCTGGGCTGGCCGCTGCTGGAGGTCGAGGGCGTGGAAGCGGACGACGTCATCGGCACCCTCGCCCGGAAAGCCGAGGGCGCGGGCATGCGCGTGGTGATCGCGAGCGGAGACAAGGACCTCGCGCAACTCGTCAATCCCGCCGTCACGATCGAGAACGTGGATCCGAGATCGGGCGCGCGCGAGATACTCGATGCGTCCGGAGTGGCGAAAAAGTTTGGCGTCGGTCCCGAGCGCATGCTCGACTATCTCACCCTGGTCGGCGACAGCGTGGACAACGTGCCGGGCGTGGCGGACGTCGGGCCGGTGACGGCGGCGAAATGGCTCGCCCAGTACGGTTCCCTCGACAACCTCGTCGCGCACGCGCCGGAGATCGAGGGCAAGCGCGGCGAAAGCCTGCGCAAGAGCCTCGACTGGCTGCCGAAGGCGCGCGCTCTGCTGGCCATCAAGTGCGACGTCGATCTGCCCGTCAAGCCGGATGAGCTGGCGATGCGGCCGCGCGATACGGCGAAGCTGGCGGAGCTCTTCGACCGCTTCGACTTCAAGTCCTGGAAACGCGAGTTGGAGGGGGACGCGCCCATCGGCACTACACAAGCGCCGCAACCTGCGACCGACGATCGGGCAATGGGCACTGCGGAGCGCGCCTCTCAACTCGCTCCCGACCGTCACTACGAAACCGTGCTGACCGAAAAACAACTCGACGCCTGGCTGAAGAAGATCGAGAAGGCGGAGCTGGTCGCGCTGGACACGGAGACGACGAGCCTCGATCCCCTGAAGGCGGAGCTGGTGGGGCTGTCGTTCGCGGTCGAGGCGGGCACGGCGGCTTACGTGCCGCTCGCGCACCGCTACGCCGGCGCGCCGCAGCAGCTCGGCCGCGATGCGGTGCTCGCGCGGATGAAGCCGTGGCTGGAGGATGCCGCGCCCGCGAAGCTCGGCCAGAACCTCAAGTACGACATGCATGTCCTCGCCAACCACGGCATCCGGCTCGCGGGCGTCGCGCACGACACGCTGCTCCAGTCGTACGTGCTGGAGAGCCACCACCCGCACGACATGGACAGCCTCGCGGAGCGGCATCTCAATTTGAAGACCATCACCTACGACGAGGTGACGGGAAAGGGCGCGGCGCGCATCGGCTTCGAGCAGGTGGCCGTCGAGCGCGCGACCGAGTACTCGGCCGAGGACGCCGACGTGACGCTCAGGCTGCACGAGGCGCTCATCCCGCAGGTGCGTGCGCAGGAGAAGCTCGAGCGCATCTACCGCGAGCTCGAGATGCCTCTCCTCACGGTGCTCTTCAGGATGGAGCGCCACGGAGTGCTGCTCGATACCGGGCTGTTGAGGGAGCTCTCGCGCGAATTCGGCGAGAAGATGGCGGAATTCGAGGCGAAGGCGCACGAGCAGGCCGGGCAGCCGTTCAACATCAATTCGCCGAAGCAGATCCAGGAAATCCTGTTCGAAAAACAGGGGCTGAAGCCGGTCCGCAAGACGCCCTCCGGGCAGCCTTCGACCGACGAGGAGTCGCTCGAGGAGCTCGCGCTCGACCATCCGCTGCCGAAGCTGATCCTCGACTATCGCGCGCTCGCCAAGCTCAAGTCCACCTACACCGACAAGCTGCCGGATATGATCGACCCGAGGACGCTGCGCGTGCACACCACCTACGGGCAGGCGGTGGCGGTTACCGGCCGGCTCGCGAGCAACGACCCCAACCTCCAGAACATCCCGATCCGCACCGCGGAAGGGCGCCGCATACGCGAAGCGTTCATCGCGCCCGCGGGAGCCCACATCGTCTCGGCCGACTACTCGCAGATCGAGCTGCGGATCATGGCGCACATCTCGCAGGACGCGAGCCTGCTCGCGGCGTTCGCCGCGGGCGAGGACATCCACACGGCGACGGCGGCCGAGATCTTCGGCCTGAGCCCGAAGGCGGTGGCCGCGGAGCAGCGCCGCTACGCCAAGGTCATCAACTTCGGGCTGATCTACGGCATGTCGGCGTTCGGCCTCGCGCGCCAGCTCGGGATCGAGCGAGCGGCCGCACAGCAGTACATGGACCGCTACTTCGCGCGCTATCCGGGAGTGGCGGAATACATGAAGCGCACCCGCGAGGCGGCGCGCGGGAACGGGGTTACGTCGAGACCGTGTTTGGCCGCCGGCTGTGGCTGCCGGAGATCAAGAGCGCGAACCCGGCGCGGCGCCAGGGCGCGGAGCGCGCCGCGATCAACGCGCCGATGCAGGGCACGGCGGCCGACCTCATCAAGATGGCGATGATCGCGGTTGACCGCTGGCTCGCGGAGCAGCGCCATGAATTCCAGAGCTCATCATGCAGGTGCACGACGAGCTGGTGCTGGAAGTCCCCGATGCGGAGCTGGCCGAGGTCAGGCATGAGCTGCCGAAGTTAATGAGCGGCGTCGCGAAGCTCGCCGTGCCGCTGGTCGTTGACGTCGGCGCCGGCCCGAACTGGGACAAGGCGCACTAGAGAGATCCGCGCATCGCGCCGAAGACCTTGCGCACGATGCTGCTCGTCGCCCCGACGGGGTCGCGCCTGAACGCCTTCTCCTGCTCGCCGATCATGAAGTAGAGCCCGTCGAGCGCCTTCTGGGTGACGTAGCGCTCGATGCTCGCGTCGTCCTCCTTCACGAGGCCGAACGCGGCGGCCTGCCCCGCAAGCGCGTTGTACTGCTGCGCAAGGCCCACCCGGTCGGTCGCGTTCTTCACGATGGGGAGAAAGCGCTGCGTGAGCTGCCCCCGCGTGGCGCGCTTGAAATAGTCGGTTGCGGCGGTGTCGCCCCCGGTGAGAATGGCCTTCGCGTCCTGCACCGACATCTTCTTCACCGCGTCGGTGAGGAGTTGCCTGGCCTCCGGCACCGCGGCCTCGGCGGCGCGGTTCATCGCGAGGACCAGCTCATCGGCCTCCCTGCGCATGCCGAACGTGCGCAGCCCCCTTTCGACTCTCTGCAGCGACGGCGGCAAGGGAATTTTGACCTTGGGGTTGGCGAAGAAACCGTCGTGCACGCCGAGCTTGGCCACCGCGGAGAGGGAACCCTCGGTGAGGGCTTGGCGCAATCCCCGCAGCGCCTCGGCGTTCGTGATGTCGTCGAGGCCCGCTCCGGCGTGGCCGCTGATCGCAATCGCCGCGATGCAGCCCAGAACGAGCTTCATCCGAGCCGGGGGCGTCAGACGACCCCGGCCTCGTGCGCCTGCCGGTCGGCGTGATAGGAGGAGCGCACCAGCGGCCCGCACGCCGCGTGCGTGAAGCCCATCGCGTGCGCCTGGCGCGCGAAATCGTCGAACACGGCCGGCTCGACGTAGCGCGCGACCGGCAGATGGTGGGCGGACGGCTGCAGGTACTGGCCGATCGTCAGCATGTCTACGTCGTGCTCGCGCAGGTCGCGCATCACCGCAAGGATTTCCTCGTCAGTTTCGCCGAGCCCCAACATCAACCCGGATTTCGTCGGGATCCGCGGATGCCGCGACTTGAATGCCTTCAGCAGATCCAGGGAGTTCGCGTAGTCGGCGCCAGGACGCGCCTGGCGGTAGAGCCGCGGGACGGTCTCGAGGTTGTGGTTCATGACATCGGGCGGCGATTCCGACAGCGCGTCGAGAGCGATGCCGAGCCGGCCGCGGAAATCGGGCACCAGCACCTCGATCCGGGTCTGCGGCGAGCGCGCGCGCACGGCGCGGATGCACTCGGCGAAATGCATCGCGCCACCATCGCGCAGATCGTCGCGATCCACGCTCGTGACGACCACGTAGCGGAGCCCCAGCGCGGCGATGGTCCGCGCGAGATTGACCGGCTCGTCCGCGTCGGGCGGCAGCGGCCGGCCGTGCGCAACGTCGCAGAACGGGCAGCGGCGCGTGCAGAGGTCTCCGAGGACCATGAAGGTCGCCGTTCCCTTGCCGAAGCACTCGCCGATGTTGGGGCAGGCCGCCTCCTCGCATACCGTGTGCAGGCGATGCTCGCGCAGTATCCGCTTGATCTCGTGGAAGCGCTCGCCGTGGCCGAGGCGCACGCGGATCCACTCCGGCTTCGGCAGCGGCGCCTGCGCGAGCACCTTGATCGGGATGCGCGCCGTCTTGAGGCGCCCCTTCTGCTTTTCTCCGACCGCGCTCACGAGAGCTTCTCCAATATCGATCGCGCGAGCTTTTCGGCCAGCCGTCCCGGCGTGTCGGTGATGCCCAGGTCGCGCGCCTGCGTCACCGCCAGCCCGGAATACCCGCAAGGGTCGATCGCGTGGAACGGAGAGAGATCCATGTCCACGTTGAACGCGAGGCCGTGGTAGCAGCAGCCGTCGCGGATGCGCAGCCCCAGCGCGGCGATCTTGGCGCCATCGACGTACACTCCCGGCGCCTCGACGCGGTAATTCGCGGCAATGCCGAAGCCGGCGAGCAGGTCGATCACCGAGCGTTCCAGCAACCGGACCATCGGCCGCACCGCGAGCCCGCGGCGGCGCAGGTCGAGGAGCGTGTAGAGCACGACCTGGCCCGGGCCGTGGTAGGTGATTTGGCCGCCGCGGTCGGACCTCACCACCGGTATGCCGTTCGCGACGCGCGGCAGGTGCTCGGGCCTGCCCGCAATGCCGAGCGTGTAGACCGGCGGATGCTCGAGCAGCCAGACCTCGTCCGCGCTGTCGCGGGCGCGCGTCGCGGTGAACGACTGCATCGCGTGCCAGGCGGGCTCGTACTCGACGCGGCCGAGCCGGCGCAGCAGCACCTCGGGCGCGGGCATGCGGCCGGCGGTGGCGGTTTCGGCTGCGAGGGTGGTGAGCGTCATGGCCGTGCTGGCAAGATAGAGCCTATCTCAATAATAGGCTCTAATAACGGTAGCACAATGCCGGTCCCCGGGCCCTGTGGCGAACGCATCGAATGACATGAGCGGATATCTCCTGTTCGCCGCGGCGGTGACGGCGGCATTGACGGGTGCCGCGGCGGCGCAGCCCCCGGATTCCTACGCGGCCGATCTGGGACGTGTCTACGGCGGCTACCAGCGGATGCTCGCTATGAAAGACGCGTGCGACATGGCGGTCCCCGCTGCGCGCGCCGCGAACGACAAGGCATTCGCGATGTGGCAGACGCAGCACCGGGCGCTGATCCAGGAGTTGCAGCGGCGCGTCCAGGCGATGATACTCGCGGCGTCCACCGACAAGGAGGATTACGTGCGCAACGTCGGAAAATACGAGGGGGCGATCCTCCTGGAGCGGAAGGAGTACCGCGACACGCTGCTCGGGCTGGGAAAGGACGAGCTGCGCGACCAGTGCCAACGCATGCCGGAGACGCTGAAGGGCTCGAGCGCGGACCTCGCCCAGGTCTATGCCGCCGAGCTGGCCAGCATCCGCAAGCGCAAGTGAGCGAAGAGCAAACGTTCCTGCCCGGCGCGCGGCGCGATCTCGCCGCGGTGATGACCGTCTGGATCATCGGCCTCATCGTGTCCGGCGTCGCGCCGTACGACCGCGTCACCTGGGTGCTGGAAGCCGCGCCGGTCATGATCGCCGTGCCGCTGCTGCTGGCGACGCGCGAGAGGTTCCCGTTCACGACGCTGGCGTATGTCCTCATCTGCGTCCACGGACTGATCCTGATGCTCGGCGCCGCCTACACCTACGCCGAGGTGCCGGCCGGCTACTGGGTCCAGGAGTGGCTCGGACTCGAGCGCAACCCGTACGACCGGCTCGGACACCTGGCGCAGGGATTCATCCCCGCCATCATCGCGCGCGAAATTCTGATTCGCAGCGTTCCGGCTGGCCCCCGGGGGTTTCCTGTTCTTCGTCACGGTCTGCATCTGCCTCGCGTTGAGCGCGTTCTACGAGATGATCGAATGGTGGACGGCGCTCGCGCTGGGCCAGGGCGCGGAGCATTTTCTCGGCACCCAGGGCGACGAGTGGGACACGCAGTGGGACATGTTTCTCGCGCTGGTGGGGTCGATCACCGCGCAACTCGTCTTCTCGCGGCTGCACGACCGCCAGATCCGGGCATTGCGGCGCTGAGAGTGCTACCGCACGGTGCTACAATCGCGCCGGAATCCGACCGACAGGAGAGGCGAAATGGGCAAGGGCGACCAGCGCACCCGCCGCGGCAAGCTGTTCCGCGGCAGCTACGGCAAGACGCGGCCGGGGCGATTGAAGAAGAAGAAGGCCCCGAAGAAGCAGTAGGTCACAGCACCATGACCACCATCGGGTGGTCGCACAGCTCTCGGTAGAGGAGGTCGAGCTGCTCGCGCGAAGTGGCGCGAATGACGCAGGTCAAGCTCAGGTACTTGCCGCGCTTGCTCGACCGCATCTCCATCGCGGAACCGTCGAATTCCGGCGCGTGGCGCCGGACGATATCGAGTATTGCCTGCGCGAAGCCCGCCCGCGTCTGTCCCAGCACCTTTACCGGGAAATCGCAGGGATAGACGTCGAGCTCGGCTCCGACATGCTCATGCGGCCACTCGCATCACCTTGCGCTTGAATTCCTGGAACGCCTGGTGGACCGTCTTGAACACAGGGCCGGGCTTTCCATTGCCGACCGGCCTGCCGTCGAGCGTTGCGACCGCCAGCACCTCCTTGCTCGATGACGTGACCCACAGCTCGTCGGCGCCTCGCACCTCCCGCTCGGGAATGGCGCGCAGCTCTGCGGCGATGCCCTTCGCCGCCGCCAGCTCGAGCACGACATCGTAGGTGATGCCGGGCAGGATCAGGTGATTTTTCGGTGGCGCGAGCAGCTTGCCGTTGGCGACAACGAACACGTTGCTGGCGGACGCCTCGGTGAGACAGCCGTCGCGGAACAGGACGACCTCAACCGCGCCGGCATCCGCCGCGAGCTGCCGGAGCAGGCAGTTGGCGAGCAGCGACACCGACTTCACATCGCATTTCAACCAACGGAAATCGGTTGCCGTGATGCAGGGAACCCCCTTCTCGATCTGCTCCCGTGACGGCGTCGAGAGCAGGCTCGACATCATGAACACCGTCGGCTTCCCGTCCCTGGGGAAGGCGTGATCGCGCTTCGCCACACCGCGGGTGACCTGCAGGTAGACCGACTGGTCCTCCCAGGAGTGGCGCGCGATGAGGTCCTGGATGAGCCGCGTCCACTCCGCGTCGGTCATGGGATTGCCGAGCCGGATCGCGTCCAGGCTCCGCTGCAGCCGCCGCAGGTGCTCGGGAAGACGGAAGGGGCGCCGGGAGTAGACGGGAATGACCTCGTAGACGCCGTCACCGAAAATGAAGCCGCGATCGAGCGGCGACACGCGCGCTTGATCGAGCGGCAGGAATTCTCCGTTGAGATAGGCGATATCGCTCATCGGGGGCTCACTGGCGACGAAGAGGTTGTGGGCGCCCGCGTCAAACCGGCGGCGGGCCGTTCGCCCATTATAAGCCGCGGCTCGCGGTCGGGGCCCTACCGGAACAGCATGCGCAGCGCGTCCCAGCCGCGCCCGAGTACTCCCGCCAGCGGCACGTTTTCCAGCGCCACTACGGGGACATCGCGATACGGCCGGTCGTCGAGCGTCACCTTGAGCGTGCCGATGGCCTGTCCCGCACGGATCGGGGCGATGAGCGGCTGCATGCTCTCGACGCGCGCTTTCAGCTTCTCGCTCTGGCCCCGCGGCAGCGCGAGGTGGAGGTCGGCGAGAAAGCCCGCGCCCACCGAGCTCGAGGCGCCTTTGTACACTTCCAGCGTGATCACCGGCTGCCGGCCGGGATACAGGCGCACGCTGTCGTAGGACTTGAAGCCGTAATTGAGCAGCTTCTGGCTCTCGCTGGCGCGGGCGGCCTCGCTCGCCGCGCCCAGCACGACCGAGATGAGGCGCCTCTCGCCGCGCCTGCCCGAGGTCACCATGCAGTAGCCGGCGTTCTCGGTGTAGCCGGTCTTCATGCCGTCGACCGTCGGATCGGCCCACAGCAGGCGGTTGCGGTTCGACTGCGTGATGCTGTTGTAGCGGTATTCCCGCTTGGAGTAGAGCGGATAGCGGGCCGGAAAGTCCCGGATGACGGCCGCAGCGAGCTCGGCGAGATCGCGCCCGCTGGAGTAATGCTGCAGGTGCGGCAGCCCGGTCGCGTTGGCAAAATGCGTGTCCGTCAGCCCGAGCCGCTGCGCCTCGCGGTTCATCATCGAGACGAACGCCTCCTCGCTGCCGGCGATCGCCTCCGCGAGCGCGATGCACGCGTCGTTGCCGGATTGCACGATCATGCCCTGGATCAGCTCCTCGACGGTGACCGGCTTCCTCGGCTCGATGAACATGCGCGAGCCCTCCGTGCGCCACGCCTGCTCGGAGACCGGCACCACCTGGTCGAGGCGGATCCGCTTCTGGTCGAGCGCGGCGAACGTGAGATAGGCCGTCATCAGCTTGGTGAGCGAGGCCGGCTCCACGCGCTCCCGTGCGTTGCGGGCGGCGAGCGTCTGGCCGCTGTTGAAATCGAGGAGCAGGTAGGCCCTCGCCGCGATCGCGGGCGCGGCCGGAGCCGCGGGTGGTTCGAGCTGGGCGTGAAGGACTGGGGAGAGAAGCGACAGCAGGACGAGCGGGATCACACGCATGCGGAGCCGATTATATCAAAGGAGACCTTGAAACTGCCGCGACGGCTCCCATATTCGGGGTGTCGGCGCATGGAGCGCCCAATCTGAATTGGAGATACGTTATGGCAAGCATCACCCGCTACAGCCCTCTGGACGAGGCGTTCGATGATCTGTTCCGCGGCTTCTTCGTGCGCCCGGTAAGCTATGAAGTGCCGGCCGGCGCCGCGCAGTTCCGCGTGGACGTGTCGGAGAACGAGAAAGCGTACACGCTGCGCGCCGAGCTTCCCGGCGTGAAGAAGGAAGACATCAACGTCACCATCGACGGCGACACCGTGGCGATCAGCGCGGAAGTAAAGAGCGAGAAGGACGTGAAGAACGGCGACCGCGTGCTGCGCACGGAGCGCTACTACGGCAAGCTGTACCGCGCCTTTACCCTTGGCCAGGCGGTCGAGGAATCCGGCACCCACGCCCGGTATGCGGACGGCGTGCTGGAGCTGACGCTGCCGAAGAAGGCGGCGGCGCAGGCGAAGCGGATCAGCATCCAGTAAAGGTTAAACCGGACGGCGTCGCCGCCGGTTTAACTCCGCGCGTTCGAACGGACGGAGCTCGCTCCGCCGCTCAACGCGCGGGATCGATGACAAGACGGCGGGGCGAAAGCCCTGCCGTTTTTTTTCGCCGTCCCGTAGAATAGCCGGCAACCCACGCGACGTTCGAACCCTCATGGCACTCACTGGCACCACCGCCGCTGACCGGGCGAAGATCCTCGCCGAGGCGCTGCCCTACATCCAGCGCTTCCACGGCAAGACCATCGTCATCAAGTACGGCGGCAACGCGATGACCGAGGAGAAGCTGAAGAAGAGCTTCGCGCGCGACGTCGTGCTGTTGAAGCTGGTCGGCATGAACCCGGTGGTGGTGCACGGCGGCGGCCCGCAGATCGACGACCTGCTGAAGCAGCTCGGCCGGAAGGGCGAGTTCGTCCAGGGCATGCGGGTGACGGATGCCCAGACGATGGACGTCGTCGAGATGGTGCTCGGCGGCCAGGTGAACAAGGAGATCGTCAACCTCATCAACCAGCACGGCGGGCGCGCGGTCGGCCTGACCGGCAAGGACGGCGGCCTGATCCGCGCGAAGAAGATGCTGGTGCGCGCCGAAGGCGATTCCGACGAGCTGATCGATATCGGCCAGGTGGGGGAAGTCGAGAGCATCGATCCGGAGATCGTGCACCGGCTGCACACCCACGACTTCATTCCGGTCATCGCGCCGATGGGCGTGGGCAAGAAGGGCGAGACCTACAACATCAATTCCGACCTCGTCGCCGGCAAGATGGCTGAAATTTTGAAGGCGGAGAAGCTGATTGTCCTCACCAACACGCCGGGCGTGCTCGACAAGAACGGCAACCTCCTCACCGGCCTCTCGGCGAAGAAAATCGACGAGCTCTTCGCCGACGGCACCATCTCCGGCGGCATGCTGCCCAAGATCAGCTCGGCGCTCGACGCCGTGAAGAACGGCGTCAACACCTGCCACATCATCGACGGCCGCGTCGAGCACGCGCTGCTGCTCGAGGTATTGACCGACGAGGGCGTCGGCACGCTCATCCGGCGCCGCTGAGCGCCGCGCGCGCCGGGCGCGGAGCACATTCATGTGGAAGCGCGCCTGGATCTTTGATCTGGACAATACCCTGCACAACGCGCGCCCGCACATTTTTCCGCACATCAACCGCGCGATGACCGCGTATCTCCAGGAGCACCTCGGCCTGGACGAGGTTGCGGCCGGCGAGCTGCGGCACCGCTACTGGAAACGCTACGGGGCGACGCTGCTCGGCCTCATGCGCCATCACGCGACCGACCCCCGGCACTTCCTGTGGCACACGCACCAGTTTCACGACCTCGAGCGCATGCTGGTGCACGAGCCGCAGCTGCGGGTGACCTTGCGGCGCCTGCCCGGGCGCAAGTACGTGTTCTCCAACGCGCCCGTGCACTACGCGCGCGCGGTGCTCAAGGCGCTCGCGATCGCGGATCTCTTCGACGACGTGTTCTCCATCGAGCGCGCGCGCTTCCGGCCCAAGCCCGACAGCCATGGATTCCTGCGCCTGTGCCGCGCCCACCGCCTCAAGCCCCGGCGCTGTATCATGGTGGAGGACTCGCTCGAGAATTTGCGCGCCGCCGGCCGTCTCGGCATGAAAACCGTATGGGTGACGCGGGAGGAGCGGGCGCCGGGCCACGTTGACGTGAAAATCTCGAACCTGCTCCAGTTGCCCCGCATGCTGGCTTATCTACAATAGGGGCGAGGCCGCACATGTCGGAGAAAACCGGGGATCGCAAGGACCAGATCCTGCAGACGCTGGCGCAGATGCTGGAGAATCCCGCCGGCGAGAAGGTGACGACCGCGGCGCTCGCCAAGCGCCTCGAGGTCTCGGAGGCGGCGCTCTATCGCCACTTCCGCGGCAAGGCCGAGATGTTCGAGGGGCTGATCGAGTTCATCGAGCAGACGCTATTCGCGCTCATCAACAAGATCACCGGCGAGGAGAAGAGCGGCGTGCGCCAGATCGAGGCCATCATCGGCATCCTGCTCGCGTTCGCGCAAAAGAACCGCGGCATGACGCGCGTGCTGGTGGGCGAGGCGCTGGTCAACGAGGACGAACGGCTGCAGTTGCGCATCAACCAGTTGCACGACCGCCTGGAGGCGGCGTTGAAGCAGGCCCTGCGCTTCGGCGTCAGTCAGCGCGAGATCGCGCAGGAGGTGGATATCTCCGCGCAGGCGAACCTGATGATGAGCTTTGTCACGGGGCGCTGGCACCAGTTCGCCAAGAGCGGCTTCAAGCGCGACCCCGTGGAGCTGTGGCCGAAGCAGTGGCGCCAGCTGATGGAAGGCGTTATCGCGTAAGGCACGAAGCGGCCGTGCCTTACGCGATAACGCCAGGGCAGGGAACGAACGAGGGGATATTCCTCTCGTGCTCCCCTGCATCAGGGGCGGAGCGCTGCAACTTATCGGAGGGGTGACCGATGGCGAACGTGACGACCCAACAACTCGCGGAACTGCTGATCGGCATCGCCCGCGCGCAGCAGGCGGTGATCGACGCCATCGAGAGCCAGAGGGCGGGCTACAAGCAGACACACCTCGGGCCCGCCCTGACGACGGCGGCGAAGATCCGCAATACCGAACACGTGCCGACGCTGATGGATTTCCCGGCGCGCGTGCTGCTCGCGCACCAGGGGCGCAATCCGCCCGACCTGGCGCAGGTCCTGCGCGACCTCGAGGCCCTGCTCGCCGGCCGGCCGATCGCGCCCGCCGCCCCCGCGGCGCCGGGCAGCATCGCCGTGCCCGCGGGCCGCGCGCCCACGATCGACCGGAGCTGAGACGGCTTCGAAGCCGGGACTTCAGGTCCCGCAGACAGCGCAGGCCGGGTCTTTCCGCAGCGTGATCGTGCGCACCTGCATGGCGAGCGCGTCGAGCAGCAGCAGCCGCCCGGCGAGCGTCTCGCCGGCGCCGGCGAGAATCTTGAGGGCCTCCGCCGCCTGGATCGAGCCGATGATGCCCGTCAGGGGCGCGAATACGCCCATCACCGCGCAGCGCACGTCCTCGGACTCGCCCGACTCGGGGAACAGGCAGGCATAGCACGCGGAATCCGGCAGCCGCAGGTCGAACACGGCGACCTGGCCGTCGAAGCGCACCGCAGCGCCCGACACCAGCGGCTTGTGCAGCTTCACGCACGCGCGGTTCACGGCATGTCGGGTGGCGAAGTTATCGCTGCCGTCGATCACGATGTCGTGCCGTGCCGCGAGCGCCTCGATGCGGCCGCCGTCCACCCGCTCCGCCAGCGCCGCCACCGCGACGCCGGGATTGATCGCAGCGAGCGTCTCGCGCGCCGACTCCACCTTCTTCCGGCCCACCGATTCCATGCGGTGCACGATCTGGCGCTGCAGGTTGGTGAGATCGACCTCCTCGCCGTCGCAGAGGGTGAGGGCTCCCACTCCCGCGGAGGCGAGGTAGAGCGCGACCGGCGAGCCGAGGCCGCCGGCCCCGATCACCAGCGCGCGCGCGCCGAGCAGCCTCTGCTGGCCCTCGATGCCGATCTCGGGCAGCAGGATATGGCGGCTGTAGCGCAGCAGTTGTTCGTCGTTCATGGGGGGTGAGGCGTGAGGCGCGAGGGGTGAGGCGAGTGTACAGCAAAACGCCCGGCGGGCGCCGGGCGTTTCAGGCGGCGTGCCGCCGCTTCAGTTCGCGACCTTGACGTCGCTGCCGCGGCTCTTCAGGAAAGCGACTGCCTGGTTCAACTCGTAATCGTGCTCGGACACGACCTCGCCGGGCTGCGGCCGCGTGAGCTTCTCGTCGATGTCCTTCGGGCGCGGCGCCGGCGTGAAGTTGTAGTTCTTCGCGGCAGCCTCCGCGGCCTTCGCCTTCTCCTCGTCTTCCTTGACGTCCTTGCCGTTGTCGGTCAGGTGCTTGGTGAGGTCGGCCTCGCGCACCTTCAGGCTCGCCGCGCGATCGCCCGCGCCGTCGTCAAGCGGGATGTCCGGAATGATGCCCTTGGCCTGGATCGAGCGCCCGTTCGGCGTGTAGTAGCGCGCCGTGGTGAGCTTGATCGCGGTGCTGTTGCCGAGCGGAAGTATGGTCTGCACCGAGCCCTTGCCGAAGGTCGTCTGGCCCATGATCACCGCGCGCTTGTGGTCCTGCAGCGCGCCGGCGACGATCTCGGAGGCAGAGGCCGAGCCGCCGTTCACCAGCACCACCATCGGCACGGTCTTCACGTCCGCCGGCAGACGCCGGTTGAAATCTTCCTTCATGCGCCCGCGCAGGTAGTCCTCGGGACGCGCGTTCAGCTTCATCTTGGAATCCTCGGTGCGCCCGTCCGTGTACACCACCAGGGAGCCGGCCGGTAGGAAGGCCGCGGAAACCGCCACCGCCCCGTTGAGAAGCCCGCCCGGGTCGTTGCGCAGGTCGAGCACGATGCCTTTCATCGCGCCCTGGTTTTCCTTGAACAGCCGCTCGATCGAGCGCGCGAGGTTCTCCCCGGTCTGCTCCTGGAACTGCGTCACGCGGAAGTAGGCGTAGCCGGGCTCGAGGAGCTTCGACTTGACGCTCTGGATCTTGATCACGGCGCGGTTCAGCGTCACCACGATGGGCTTCGGCTCGCCCTTGCGCACGACGGTGAGCGTGATCTGGGTGTTGGGCTTGCCGCGCATGCGCTTCACCGCCTCGGTCAGCGTCATTCCCTTGACCGAGGTGTCGTCGAGCTTGATGATGAGATCGCCGGGCTTCAGGCCGGCGCGCGAGGCGGGCGTGTCGTCAATCGGTGTCACCACCTTGACGAAGCCGTCCTCCATGCCGACCTCGATGCCGAGGCCGCCGAACTCGCCCTGGGTGCCGACCTGCAGTTCCTTGAACGCTTCCTGGTCGAGGTAGGCGGAATGGGGATCGAGCCCGGTCAGCATGCCGTTGATGGCTTCCGTGATCAGCTTCTTGTCGTCGACCGGCTCGACGTAGTCGCTCTTCACCCGTCCGAAGACCTCGGTGAACGCGCGCAACTCCTCGATCGGCAGCGGCGCCGAGGTCGCGGCCTTCTGCGCCACCGCGGAGAAATTGAGGCTCACTGCGACGCCGATCAGCGCGCCGATCGCGAGTAGTCCGATTTGTCGCAGCTTGTTGCGCATTGCCTGCTCCCGAAAAACTGCTTACGGCATCCTGACCCAGTCCAGGGGGTCCAGCGGCCTGCCCTGATGCCGGAGTTCGAAGTATAGACCCGAATCCGCGTTGCCGCCGCTGTTGCCCACCGCCGCGACGGGCTCGCCGCCGTGAATTATGTCACCGACCCTCTTGTACAGCGCCTCGTTGTTGCCGTAGAGGCTCATGAACGCGTCGCCGTGGTCGATGATCAGGAGGTTCCCGAACCCGCGCAGCCAGTCGGCGAATACCACCCGGCCGTCCGCTACGGCGCGCACTTCCTCGCCCGCCCGGGCCGATATGAACAGACCCTTCCAGAGCACTCCGCCGCCTGAACGTGGACTGCCAAAGCGGTTCGCAAGTTCCCCGCGGACCGGCGGGCTCAACCGGCCCTTCAACCGGGCAAACGGGCTGTCCTCGGGCACCACCGCGGGTGCACGCTCCCCGCGCGGCCGCGGCGCGGGCTTCGCGCGCGCCATCAGCTTCGCCAGGCTCGCGACCAGCTTCGCGAGCCGCGCCTCGTTCTGCTTCAACGTGCCGATTTCGCGCCGCTGGCGCTCGACGTCGCGCGAGATCTTCGCGAGCACCTGGTTGCGGGCGCGCTTCTCGCGCTCGAGGCGGGCGCGCTGGGCCCGCTGCTCGGCGGTCACCACGGAGAGCTCGGCGGCCTTCTGTTCCGCCTCCTGCGCAAGCTCGCGCAGGCGCGCAAGGCCCGAGCGCAGCTCCGCGATCAGCTCGGAGCGAGCCCGCGAGATGTAGCCGAAGTAGTGCAGGCGGCGCGCAATCTGGCCCGGGTCTTCGCGGTTCAACAGCAGCTTGAGCGGCTCGGACCGGCCGCCGAGGTAATGCCGGTAGAGGAGATCCGCCAGCAGCGTCTGTTGCGCCTTGATCGCCCCCTCGCGCCGGCGCGATTCCGCGTTGAGCTCGGCGAGCCGCTTGTTGTGCTCGCGCGCCTGGGCCCCGAGCTCGCGCAGCTCGCGGTTCGCTTCCGAGATCGCGCGCTCGGACTCGCGCAGCGCGTCGGCCGCCTCGCTCTTCGATTCCTCGGCCGCGGCGAGCTGCTTCTGCAGCGCCTCGATGCGGCCGCGCAACTCGCGCAGCTCCTTCTCTTTCTCTTTCGCGCCGGCGGTGGCCGGCTCCGCGGCCGGGCTCGCCAGCAGGAGCAGCAGGAAGAATACGCCGGCGGTTCGCGCGGTCACGTGAAGGTGATGAGGGATTTCCCGGTCATCTGCGGCGGCTGCGGCAGTCCCATCATTGCAAGCAGCGTCGGGGCGACGTCCTGCAGCGCGCCGCGGCTCGCGATCTTCGCTTTTCGGCCGACATAGAGCAGGGGCACGAGGTTCAGGGTGTGCGCCGTGTGCGCCTGCCGGGTCGAGGGATCGAGCATCGTCTCGGCGTTGCCGTGGTCCGCCGTGATGAGCACCTCGCCGCCGGCCTCGCGCATCGCCGTGACCGCGCGCCCGATGCACTCGTCGAGCACCTCGATCGCGCGGGTGGCCGCGGCGAGGTTGCCGGTGTGGCCGACCATGTCGCCGTTGGCGAAGTTGCAGATGATGGCGCCGTAGCGCCGGCTGCGGATGGCCTCGACCAGGCGATCGGTGACCTCGTGGGCGCTCATCTCGGGCTTGAGATCGTAGGTCGCGACTTTGGGCGAGGGGACCAGGATGCGCTCCTCGCCCGGGTACGGCGCTTCCACGCCGCCATTGAAGAAATACGTGACGTGCGCGTATTTCTCGGTCTCGGCGATGCGCAGCTGCTGCAGGCCCTGCGCGGCGATGTACTCGCCGAACCCGTTGGCCACGCTCTGCGGCGGGAACGCCGCATGGACGTGCGAGTAGTCCGCGCCGTAGCTCGTGAGCGTGCAGAAATACCCAAGCTTCGGGAAGCGCTCGCGCGCGAAGCCGTTGAACCCGGGATCGGTCAACGCGCGCGTCAACTGGCGGGCGCGGTCAGCCCGGAAATTCATGAAGACGACGGCGTCCCCGTCCTCCATCCGCGCGGCCCCGGCACCGATCGCCGTCGCCTGGACGAACTCGTCGGATTCCCCGCGCGCGTAGGCCGCGCGCAGTCCCTCCACGGCGGTCGCGGCGCGCTGGGCCGACTTTCCCTGGGTGAGCAGATCGTAGGCCGGACGCAGGCGCTCCCAGCGGCTGTCGCGGTCCATCGCGAAGTAGCGGCCGCAGATCGAGGCGATGCGGCCAGCCTTGAGCTCCGAGCACAGCCGCTCCAGCGCGAGGAGCGAGGCCTCGGCGCTCCGCGGCGGCGTATCGCGCCCGTCGAGAAACGCGTGCACTTTCGTCTGCTTTACGCCGGCGCGCGCGGCCATCCCGATCAGGGCGTGGATCTGCGACTCGTGGCTGTGCACGCCGCCGGGGGAGAGGAGGCCGAGCACGTGCAGCGAGCGGCCGCCGCCGCGCGCGGTCTCCAACGCCTTCGCGAGCACCGGGTTGCGGGAGAACTCGCTGGTCTCGATCGCGTTCTCGATCCGGGTGTAGTCCTGGTAGACGACGCGTCCGGCGCCGATATTCATGTGCCCGACCTCGGAATTGCCCATCTGGTCCTTGGGCAGCCCGACCCATTTCTCCGACGCGTCGATGACGGTGTGGGGATACGTGCGCCACAGAAAATCCCAATGCGGCTTGCGCGCCTGGCAGATCGCGTTGTCCTCGCATTCCTCGCGGTGCCCGAAACCGTCCAGTATGATCAGCAGGACCGGGGTGGCTTTCATCATGGCGCAGGTCGTCTGAAGCGGGAATGGCTGGATGGCGATTTTAGACCAATCGGACCCGCCCGCCGTTCTGCGCGCGGCCGTGCTGCTCACCGGCCTGGCATGGACGCTGCCGTTCCTGCAGCCCTATCACCGCTTCCCGCTCACGAGTTTCTACAGCGAGTGGCTGGCGTTCGCGCTCGGCCTCGCCGCAGTGCTGCCGCTGCTGCGCCGGGAGTCGTGGCGTGATGCGACCGTTCCGCTCATCGCGCTCGCTCCGCTCGGGCTCGCCGTGCTGCTTGCACTGCAAGTCACGCTCGACCGGGTGCCGTACGCCGAGCAGGCGCTCACGGCGGGACTCTACCTGCTCTGGGCCGCCCTGATGGCCGTGCTCGGGCACGTTCTGGGACGCCGGCTGACGCTCGACTCGATCGCGAGGACGCTCGCCTGGTTTCTGCTGGCGGGAGGGCTCATCCACGCGCTGATCGGCCTCGTGCAGCACTACCACGTCTCGACCCCATTCGATTTCCTGGTCGCGCAAAAGGCGGGGACGGCGGTCTACGGCAATCTCGCGCAGCCCAATCACTACGCCGCGTACGTCACGCTGTCGCTCGCGTCGGCAGCCTACCTCCACGCTCGCGGCAACCTCGCGGGTGCGCCGGCCGCGGTGTGCGCGGCGGCTTTGCTGGCGGTGCTCGCGCTCGCCGGGTCGCGGAGCCCCTGGCTCTATCTCGGCACGCTCGCCGGGCTCGCCCTGCTGCTGCACCGCGTCCGGCACGACGCCGCGAGCCGCGGGCTCGCCGTTTTCGCCTGCTGGCTTCTGCCCGGTTTCGTTGCCGCCGATCTGCTGGTGACGTTGCCGTTCCTGGCGCCAAGGGATGATCTGGCGCTGATGACGTCGGCCGAGCGGCTGTTCAATATGGCGGTCGGCATCGGGTCGCGCCTGGAGTTGTGGGGCGAGGCATGGCGGATGTTCCTCGCCGCCCCCCTCCTCGGCGCCGGCTTCGGGCAGTTCGCATGGCACCATTTCCTGCACGAGGCGGCCGGCGGCGTGTCGGCGGCGGCCGGCTTATACAATCACTCGCACAACATCGTTTTCCAGCTCCTCGCGGAGACCGGCATCGCGGGCGCGCTCATCATCGTGGGCGCGGTGCTCGCCTGGCTCGCAGCATTGCGCCGCGTGCATTTCGACCTCGGGTGGTGGTGGCTGCTGTCGCTGCTCGCTGTCATCGGCATTCACAGCCTGCTCGAATTCCCCCTGTGGTACGCCTACTTCCTGGGCCCGGCGGCGCTGCTGCTGGGACTCGGCGCGCAACACGCCCTCACCGTGCGCTCTTCCGGCGCGGCCCGCGCTGCGGTGGCGCTGGCGGTCGTCGTGGGTTGCGTGAACCTCGCTGCCGTGATCCCGGCGTACCGCGATTTCGAGCGGCTCGTGTTCGACGCCGGGCTGCAGGCGCGGCAGACGTCCAGCGATCCGGAATTCGCGCAAGCGTTGATGAAGGTGCACGATGAGCCGCTGCTGAGGCCCTATGTCGAGCTGGCAATCACCTACGGCGTCGGCGTAGACCGGGCGCAACTCGAGGACCGGCTGGCGCTCGTCACGCGCGCCATGCATTTTGCGCCGGTAGAAGTGGTGGTCTATCGCCAGGCGCTGCTGCTGGCGCTGGCGGGGGACGCCGATGCCGCGCGCGAGCAGCTGGAGCGGTCGCTGCGCGTGTACCCCGGAGAGCGCGCGGCGATCGTTGCCGAGCTCAAAACGCTCGCGCGCCGCTATCCCTCCGAGCTGACGCCTCTGCTAGAATGGGCAGCCTCAAAAAGCACGACGCAACCGCCGCTGCGAGATGGCAAGTGACGCGGCAGGACGCTTAAGGAATCCACTTGGAGTCGTTCCTGGTTTTTCTTCAAAAAAGCCCGTTCAACATGCTGCTGTTCGGGCTCGCGCTCGCCTCAGGTGCGATGCTGTTGTGGCCGCTCATCTCCCGGCTGTTCCGGGCCTCGAACGAAGTCGGTGCCGTCGAGGCCGTGCAGCTCATCAACCGGCGCGACGCGCTGGTGCTTGACGTGCGCGATACCGGCGACTATGCGGCCGGGCACATCGCGAACGCGCGGCACGTTCCCGAGGCGCAGCTCGCCGACCGCATCAAGGAGCTCGAGAAATTCCGGGCGCGCCCGATCGTCGTCAGTTGCCGCACCGGCACGCGGGCGCCGTCCGTGAGCAGCCTGCTCCGCAAGAAGGGGTTCACCGAGGCCGTCGCGCTGCGCGGCGGCATCGCGGCGTGGCAGCAGGCGAACCTCCCGCTGGAAAAATGAATGAGCCGGAAGGTCACCATGTACAGCACCGGGGTCTGTCCGTTCTGCCAGATGGCCGAGCGGCTGCTGCGCTCGAAAGGTGTCGCCGCGATCGAGAAGATCCGCGTGGACCTGGAGCCGGAGCGGCGGGCCGAGATGATGGCGAAGACCGGGCGGCGCACCGTGCCGCAGATCTACATCGGGGAGACCCACGTGGGCGGCTTCGACGAACTCGCCGCGCTCGACCACGCGGGCAGGCTCGAGGCCATGCTGCGCAGTGAGCCGAGCGGGGCGTGAAGGGATCGACGCGATGAGCGAGCAGCAGGCCGCCCTCAGTATCGAGCGGATCTACCTGAAGGATCTGTCGCTCGAGATCCCGAACGCGCCCCAGGTGTACGCCGAGCGCGAGTCGCCGCAGGTCGACGTCAACCTCCACAACGAAGCGCGGGCGCTCGATGCCGGGCTCTACGAAGTGGTCCTGACCGCGACCGTGACCGCGAAGCTGAAGGATAAGACGGCGTTCCTGGTGGAAGTGGCACAGGCCGGGATCTTCCGGATCCATAACGTCGCGCAGCCCGAGCTCGATGCGGTCCTCGGCGTCACCTGCGGCAACATCCTGTTCCCGTACCTGCGGGAGACCATCTCGAACACGGTGGTGCGGGGCGGGTTTCCGCCCTTCTGGCTGAATCATCTGAGTTTTGATGCGCTCTACCAGCAGCAGCGCCAGAAGCAACAGCAGCAGGCCGGCGCGCCGCCCGCCACCTGACGGTGATCCTTCGACAGGCTCAGGACAGGCCCGCTCAGGACAGGCTCGTGAATCGCGCCCACCGGACCGCCTCACTTCTGCTCGCGTTTTTCCTGTTCGGCGCGTGTTGCGCGCGTGCGGCGGACTTCCGCTCGGTTGCCGGCAGCGCCGCGGTGCTCTACGACGCACCCTCGGCGAAGGCGAAGAAGCTCTATGTCGTCGGTAACGGCTACCCGGTCGAGGTCGTGGTCGTAGTGGAAGGCTGGAGCAAGGTGCGTGACGCCAGCGGCGAGCTGACCTGGATCGAAAGCAAGCTGCTCTCGGACAAGCGCATTGTCATGGTGAAGCAGCCGCTCGCGCAGGTGCGCGAGGCGGCCGAGGATACCGCGCCCGTCGCGTTTCAAGCCCAGCAGAACGTGCTGCTCGAGCTGCTGGAGGTGGCCGGCGGCGGCTGGCTGCGGGTGCGCCACCGCGACGGGCAGTCGGGCTTCGTTCGCGTCTCCCAGGTGTGGGGCGTCTGATTGAGGATCGCGGTACTCGGCGCGGGCGCCTGGGGCACGTCGATCAGCGTCAATCTGTGCGCGCGTCACGAGGTGCGCCTGTGGGCGCGCGACGCGGCGCTCATCGCGACGCTGCGCGCGGGCCGCGGCAATCCGCGCTACCTACCCGGCGTCAGCCTGCCGACCGCGCTCGCGCTGGAGGATGATCTCTTCCGCACGCTTGACGGCGCCGAGCTCGCGCTGGCGGCGGTAACGACCAACGGCTTGCGCGATGCGCTCAGGCGGATGCAGGCGACGGGGCGCAGTGCCCCGCTCATCTGGCTATGCAAGGGCTTCGAGAGCGAGCAGGCGAAGCTCCCGCACCAGGTCTGCGCCGAGGAGCTGCCGGCCTCGGTGCCGCGCGGCGTGTTGTCCGGGCCGAGCTTTGCCGAAGAAGTGGCGCGCGGACTTCCCGCGGCGCTGACGCTCGCCTCGTCCGACGGCGCCTTCGCGCGCGCCGCGGCAGCCGCCCTGCACGGCCCGGCGCTGCGCGTCTACCTGAGCGAGGACGTGACGGGCGTCGAGGTGGCGGGCGCGGTCAAGAACGTGATGGCGATCGCAGCCGGCGTGAGCGACGGGCTCGGGCTCGGGCTCTCCGCGCGCGCCGCGCTGATCACGCGCGGACTCGCCGAGATCACGCGCCTCGGGGTCGAGCTCGGTGGCCGGCCCGGAACCTTCATGGGGCTCGCGGGCGTGGGCGACCTGATCCTCACCTGCACCGGCGATCTTTCGCGCAACCGCCGGGTCGGGCTCGCCCTCGCGCGAGGCACTCCGCTCGCCGCCGCGCTTGCGGAGCTTGGCCACGCCGCCGAGGGGGTGTACACGGCGCGCGCCGTGGCGCGTCTTGCGGACGGCCTGAAGGTCGAGATGCCGATCACGCGCGCGGTGTGCCGGGTCCTCGACGACCCGCGGCAGGCGCGCGCGGTCGTGCACGAATTGCTTGCGCGCGAACAAAAAAGCGAGTACTAGAGCCGGGTGCAGGTTGTCGCCGCCCTCGAAACAAGATATCCTTACTTATCAAAGGGATGTATCGAGGACGTGGCGCAGAGCTTGAACTTCCCTGGAGGCTTGGATGGGCCGGCCTGAAAAGTTCCGACTCGGGGAGATCCTGGTCCAGCAGAAGCTGCTTACCGAGGAGCAGCTCAAGCTCGCGCTCGAAGAGCAGAAGAAATCCGGGCGCCGGCTGGGTCGCGTGGTGATCGAGAAGGGCTTCGCGAGCGAGGGGCAGATCTCCGAAGCGCTCGCGCGCCAGCTCAATCTTCCGTACGTCAATCTCAAGTTCTACAACGTCAAGCGCGAGGTCGCGCTCAAGCTGCCGGAGTCGGCGGCGCGCCGCTACCGGGCGCTGGTGCTCGACGATAGCGGCACGAGCTACAAGGTCGGCATGGCCGATCCCACCGACCTCACGGCCTACGACGAGATCGCGAGGATCCTGAAGCGCGACATCGACGTCGCCGTGGTCATTGGTTCGGAAGTCATGCGCACCATCGACCAGACCTACCGGCGCACCGAGCAGATTACCGGCCTCGCGCAGGAGCTCCAGGCCGAGCTCGGCGACGCGGCAGTGGTGGATTTCGGCGCGCTCGTGCTCATGCCGGGGCTCGAGGAAGCGCCGGTGGTGAAGCTGCTGCAGACCGTGTTTGAGGACGCGGTGGCTGCGCGCGCCTCGGACATCCATATCGAGCCGCAGGAGCGGCGGCTGAACATCCGCTTCCGCATCGACGGGGTGCTGCACCTGCAGACCGAGGCCGACATCAAGATCGCCACCGCCGTCGCGCTGCGGCTGAAGCTGATGTCCGGGCTCGACATCTCCGAGAAGCGGCTGCCGCAGGACGGGCGTTTCCACGTCAAGGTGCGCAACGTCCAGATCGATGTTCGCATCTCGACGATGCCGACGCAGCACGGCGAATCGGTGGTGATGCGGCTGCTGAGCCAGGCGACCGGCATGCTGGGGCTCGACAACCTCGGCATACCGCCCGACATGCTGGCGACGCTGCGCACGGTGATGAAGCGCTCGAGCGGCATGGTGCTGGTGACGGGGCCCACCGGCAGCGGCAAGACGACGACGCTCTACGCCGCGTTGAGCGAGCTCAACACCACGGAGTGCAAGATACTCACGGTGGAGGATCCCGTGGAGTACCGCCTGCCCGGCATCAACCAGGTGCAGGTCAACGAGAAGATCGATCTCAGCTTCGACCGCGTGCTGCGCTCGGGCCTGCGGCAGGATCCGGATATCATCCTGGTGGGCGAAATGCGCGATCGCGCGACGGTGGAAACCGGAATGCGGGCCGCGATTACCGGGCACCTGGTGTTCTCGACGCTGCACACCAACGACGCGGCCTCCACGCCGGTGCGGCTGCTCGACATGGGCGCGCCGCGCTACATGGTGGCGCTCTCGCTCCAGCTTGTGATCGCGCAGCGGCTCGTGCGGGTAATCTGCGAGAGCTGCGCCGCCGATTACCAGCCGCTGCCGAGCGAGCACGAGTGGCTGCGCCTGGAGCTGGGGGACGCGGACCACCACCGCTACAAGCGCGGCGCGGGCTGCTCGCACTGCAACGGCACCGGATTCATGGGGCGCACCGGGGTCTACGAGATGCTGGAGATGACCGAGCCGGTGGTTGAAGCGGCCAATCAGGAGGACGTCCGGCGCTTTGTGCACGTCGCGCGCGAGCAGATGGCGGGACGGACGCTCGCGCGGCACGCCGCGCAGACCGCCGCCGCGGGCAGGACCACCGTCCAGGAGGCGATGCGGGTAGCCAATCAGTCCGAGGATTGAGCGCGGTTTCCCGCCGGGCATGCCATTCTTCGCATACAAGGGTCGCGACGGGCGCGGGCAGCTGGTGCAGGGCGTGCTCGAGGGCGCCGACAGCGGAACCGTCGCCGGACAGCTTTTCAGCATCGGCGTCACGCCGCTCGATATCTCGCCCTCGGCCGCGCCGCAGCAGGCCGGACCGGGACTGCTGGAACGCCTCCGGCAGCGCAAGATCACCGACACCGAGGTGATGCTGTTCAGCCGCCAGATGAATACGCTGCTCAAGGCCGGCGTGCCGATCATGGGCGCGCTGAAAGGCCTCGAGGCATCCACCGCGAACACGAGCTTTGCCCGCGTGATCCGCGAAATCCGCGAAAGCCTGGACAGCGGGCGCGAGCTGTCGGCGTCGATCGCGCGCCATCCCGGTGTCTTCAACCTGTTCTACATCTCGATGGTTCGCGTGGGGGAGCTGACCGGCAAGCTGGAGGAAGTGTTCCTGAGGCTCTTCAACCACATCGACTTCGAGAAGTTCATGCGCGACCAGGTGCGGGCGGCGACGCGCTATCCGACGTTCGTCGTCACGGCCATGGCGATCGCGCTCATCATCATCAACATCTTCGTGATACCCGCGTTCGCCAAGGTGTACGCCGGTTTCAAGGCGGAGCTGCCGACGATAACCAAGGTCCTGATCGCCTTTTCCAACTTCATGGTCAGCTACTGGCCCGCGCTGCTCGCCATGGTGGTCGTTGTGGTGCTCGGCTTCCGCTACTACGTCAACACGGCGGCGGGGCGGCTCGCGTGGGACGAGTTCAGGCTGAGGATCCCCATCGCGGGCGGCATCATCCTCAAGGCCACGCTTGCCCGCTTCGCGCGCAGCTTCGCGCTCGCGATCCGCAGCGGCATCCCGGCAGTCCAGGCGCTCACCATGGTGGCGCAGTCCGTGGATAACGAGCACGTCGCGCGCAAGATCGAGGCCATGCGCGAGAACGTGGAGCGGGGCGAATCGGTGCTGCGCGCCGCGACGGCGACGAGCGTCTTCACGCCGCTCGTGCTGCAGATGGTGGCGGTGGGTGAAGAGACCGGCGCGCTCGACGACCTGATGTCCGAGATCGCGGACATGTACCAGCGCGAGGTTGAATACGACCTCAAGAATCTCGCCGCGCAAATCGAGCCGATCCTGGTGATAGCCTTGGGCGGGATGGTGCTGGTCCTCGCGCTGGGCGTCTTTCTCCCGATTTGGGACCTCGGGCAGGCGGCGCTGAGCAGGAAGTAGGTGCGCCAGCGCGGCTTCAACCTGTTCGAGCTCGTCGTGGCGCTCGCGTTGATTGCCGCTCTCGCGGCCGTGCTGCTCGACCGGCTGGCTTACTACCAGGAGATGGCCGAGAAAGCGGCAATGGATTCCACGCTGCGGGTGATCAAGACCGGATTGCAGATCCGGCTCGCGGAACTGATCATCGGCAACCGCCAGGGGGAGGCGGCGGCGCTCGAGAGGGAGGATCCGATGCGATGGCTCGATCCGCCGCCGGTGAATTACGCCGGCGCCTACCGCGAGCCGCCTAACTTCGGCAAATGGTATTTCGATGCCAAGGCGCGCCAGCTGGTCTACGTGGTGAGCCAGGGAAACCGGCTGGAACTCGCCGCGCCGGCAGAGACCCAGCAGGTCCGCTTTCGTACGCAACTCCTGAAGGACCGGGTGAACGTAGCCGGCGGCGCGGTGGAAAGCGTGACCGGGGTCACGCTCACCCCGGTCACCCCCTATCGCTGGCGTTAAGTCCTTCACGGGCGTATACTGGCTCGGGTTTTGCATCTATATCAAAGGGATGCATGTGATACTTTGTGAGAATTATCACGTTGGAGTGGGCCGCAGGCCAGGCGCTGGCTTCACGCTGATCGAGCTGATCGTCGTGATCATCATTCTCGGCATCCTGGCGGCGACGGCGCTGCCGCGCTTCGCCAACCTGCAGACGCAGGCGCGCATCGCGAAGCTGAATGGGGCGCTGGGCGCGATGAAGGGCGCAGCGGCGCTCGCGCATGCGGCCTGCCTGGCGGCGAACCCCCAGTGCACGGGCCAACCCGGAAGCGGCTTGCTTAATATGGAAGGCTTGAACATCACCATGGTGGACACCTATCCGACGGCGGATGCCGCCGGCATCGTCGCGGCCGCGGGGATCAACGCCGGGCCGGCTTCTCCGGACGGCTACGACGTGCAAGGAGGCGGTGCTGCCGAAGGCAGCGTGCTCCGCATGATGGCCATGGGCAACGACCCGGTGAATTGCAGCTTCACCTACACCGCGCCGACCGGGCCAAACCAGGCGCCTCTGTTCAGCATATTGACTACAACGGGCTGCTGAGCGGCTGGGGACGGGCGACGAAAGGATGAGCGGGGAAGGATTTTCTGACAGCAATCGCAGGCGGTATGCGGGTACATTGGGCGAATTTTGACGGAAGGAGGCAAGCGACATGAACAGGCATCAAAGGGGATTTACGCTGATCGAGCTGATCGTGGTGATCGTCATTCTCGGCATCCTCGCCGCGACGGCGCTGCCGCGGTTCATCAACATCCAATCGGACGCGCGCATAGCCGCGGTACAGGGCATCGCGGGCGGTCTGCGCGGCGCGGTCGCCCTTGTGCAGGCCAAATGGCAGGTGCAGGGGGGTAGCGGCGTGGCCCTGGTCAATATGGCCGATGGCACGACGGTCGCGGTGAACAGCGCCAACGGGTTCCCGACCGCCGCTCAGGCCGGGATCGGCAACGCAATGAGTGACTGCGTGGCCGGCGCTGGGGCATGTCAGGGAAACACGGCAGTGTTTGCCGCAACCTCGACCTTCACACCACCCGGCGGCAGCGCTACCTGCCAGGCAACTTACACTGCTGCGACTGCCGCGGTAACCGCTGTTACGGGCGGGTGCTAACGAATTGATCGCGCAGCCGGGCGCCGCTCGGCACGTCTCCTCCGCCAAGGGGGTGAAGGGAATGAAACCCTTTCACCCCCTTTTTTCCGCCAGCCGAACGGCGCAATCGATGTGCTCGAAGTTCACTCTTTCCGTCCGGCGCGCCGCTCGCGGCTTCACCATCATCGAGCTGGTCGTCACGATCGGAATCGTTGCGTTGCTCGCGGCAATCGTGGTGCCGCGTTTCGTCGCGTCCGACAGCTTCAGGTCGCGCGGGTTCTACGACAGCGCGAAATCGGTGGTGCGATTCGCGCAGAAGACCGCGATCGCGTGGCGCAGGGACGTTTTCGTGTGCGTGACCGCGGCGAGCGTCAGCGCCGGCACGGCGGCGGGGTGCGCGACGCCGATCGTGAATCCCGTGACCGGCGGCGTTTTGAGTGTCAGCGCGCCCGCCGGCGTTAGCCTGACGCCCGCCGCATTCAGCTTCGACAGCGCCGGGCGCCCCAATCCCAACGCGGCGGTCACGATCACGCTCACCAGCACCATTCCGAACGACCCGGCGCGGCAGATCGTCGTGGAGCGCGAGACCGGTTATGTCCATCCCTAGCGATCGCCATTCGTCACGGCGAAGGGCCGCGGGGCTTTCGCTCGTAGAGCTGATCGTCTTCATCGTCGTCGTCGGCGTCGCCGTCGCGGGCGTGCTGGCCGCGCTCAATTTGTCGACGCGCGCGAGCGCCGATCCGATGATCCAGAAGCAGGCACTGGCGATCGCGGAGGCGGTGCTGGAGGAAGCGCAGCTGATGCCATTCACCTACTGTGATCCCGACGACCCCCAGGCCGCGACCGCACTGAACGCGGGAGTGGGCGCAACCGGTTGCACCGCGGCCGCGTCCGTCGAGAACCCCGGCGCGGAAGCGACTCCGCCCTACGGGCCGGAAACGCGCCTGAGCGTGACGACCCCTTTCGACAACGTGAACGACTACAACGGCTTCAGCATGGGTCCCGGGATCATCGACATGACGGGCGCCGCCATCACCGGGCTCGATGGGTACACCGCAACGGTCAGCGTGGCGAACCAGGCCCTGGGAGGGATCCCGGCGAGCGATGCGCTTCTCATCACGGTGACGGTCACCGGACCGGGCAACACCACCGCCGTGCTGCACGGCTACCGCGTGCGCTATGCGCCCAATGCGCTTCCGTGACGGGGTCCGAATGATGCGCGCGCGCGGCGTGACGTTGATCGAGATGATCGTGGTGATCGCGATCACCGGCATCCTCGCGGCCGCCGTCGCCGTTTTCATCCGGCGTCCAGTGGAGGGCTACATCGACGCCGCGCGACGGGCGGAGTTGAGCGACATCGCCGACACCGCGCTGCGCCGCATCACGCGCGACCTGCGCAACGCGCTGCCCAACAGCATCCGCGTCACCGCGGCCGGCGGGCGTCAACTATCTCGAGTACCTGCAGGTGAGCGGCGGCGGGCGCTACCGCTCCGAGGTGGATTCCGGCGGCGCGGGCGATCCGCTCAATTTCAACGCCGCGGATACCACGTTCAACGTCATCGGGCCGATGCCGGCAATGGTGGCCGGCGATTCCATCGTCATCTACAACCTGAACTGGGACCCCGCCATCGTCACCGCCAACGCCTATGTCGGGGACAACCGCGCGGCTTACGCGAGCAATACCGCGACGACGGTGACGCTCTCCGCGGCGAAGCTCTTTCCCTACGCCTCGCCGGGCAAGCGCTTCCAGGTCGTGCAGTTTCCGGTGACCTACGCCTGCGACCCGGTCGGCGGTACCGTGCGCCGCATCGCGGGCTACACGATCCAGGCCGCCCAGCCGAATAACGTTGCAGCCCCGCCGCTGTCCACGGCGCCGAGCAACACGCTGCTTGCGACCAGCATCACGAGTTGCAGCTTTACCTACGTCGCTGGCAGTGGCTCCACCCAGCGCACGGGAGTCGTGTCGCTGACCCTGCAGGTGGAGCAGGCGGGCGAGAAGGTAAAGCTGTTTCAACAGGCGCATGTCAACAATGTTCCCTAGGGCCGCCCGCGGCTTTACCATCGTCACGGCAGTTTTCCTGGTCGTGGTGCTGTCGCTGCTCGGCGCGTTTATCGTCTCGGTGACCGGACTGCAGCAATCGAGCCAGCAGCTCGACGTGCAGGGCGTGCGCGCCTATCAGGCGGCGCGCGCCGGTATCGAGTGGGGCGCATGGCAGGTGCTGGATCCGAACAATAACCAGCCCGGGGTGGGCGGCACGCCCAACCTTCCGACCTGTCCGGCGGCTTCGACCAACCTCTCCGGCCTGGGAGGGTCGCTGTCACCGTTCACTGTAACGGTGACCTGCAGCGCGACGATCAACGCGCCGACGACCGAAGGCAATCGCAACGTGGGCGCCTACCAGATCATCGCCACCGCGTGCAACCAGCCCGCCGCCGGCGCCTGCCCGAATCCGTCGCCGACAAGCGGCTACGTCGAGCGCCAGCTGCAGGCGACGCTCTCCAAGTGCAAGGACCCGAGCGCGGCGGGACCGCGCTTTGAATGCAGTTAGTTCAGCGCCGCCCGTGGCCTGCCGCCGTTGTGCAATCCGTCACGGCTTCGTGCGCACACGGTTGCGCCGTGCGCGCCGCTGGTCAGCCGGCCGCAGCCGCTCGCGCAACGTTGAGGATTTGTTACGCGTCTTCAAAGAGATAGCGTGGAATCATTGTGCCCAGTGATGAACGCGCGAGCCATCAATAGCGGTAGCACCCTGGCGCGCTGGGAGCGCCGGTTCGCGCGCGCCCTGCTCGTTGCAGTCGCACTCGCCGGCGCAGTGCTCGGCGGCATCGCCCACGCCCAAATCACGTTCCGGTCCGCCAATTCGGCCGGTCATTCCGCGGCGCCGGTGCCAACCTTTGTCAATGCCGGTGCCGTCGCGGCCGGCACGGGCGCGATCACTCCCGCGCTTCCCGCGAACATCGCGGTGGACGACATCCTGCTGCTCTTCCTGGAGACGTCGAACCAGGCCATTTCGATCGCCAACCAGAGCGGCGGCACGTGGACGGCGGTTTTGAACTCTCCGCAGAGTACCGGCACGGCGGCTGGCGCCGACGGCGCGCGACTCACGGTCTTCTGGTCACGCTACAACGGGACGCAGACCGCTCCGGTTACGAACGACTCCGGCGATCACCAGCTCGGGCGCATCATCGCCGTGCGCGGTGTCATGGCGTCAGGCAACCCATGGGATGTCACCGCGGGTGGCGTGGAAGCGGGCAACACGGATACCAGCGGTTCCATCCCGGGCACGAACACAACGGTCGCCAATACTCTTGTTGTGGCGGCCATAGCGACCGCCTTGCCCGATTCGACGACGACGACCGTCTTTTCGGGTTGGACCAACGCGGGCCTCGCAGGCGTCACGGAGCGGACCGATAACTCCACGACCTCGGGTAATGGTGGCGGGCTCGGAATAGCCACGGGCACGAGGGCCGCGACGGGCGCGTACGGCGCGACGACGGTAACGACTTCGGCAAGCACGGCGAAGGCCATGATGAGCATCGCGCTGCGCCCGGCGACCGCGGCGCTCACCATCAACACGCCGGCCGGCACGGCCGCGAACGACGTGATGATCGCCAGCGTCGGATTCCGCGTGGAGTCGCCCGGCCAGTATTCCACCGACATCGACGTGACGGCCCCGCCCGGCTGGACGCTGGTGCGCCGGCTCGACAACCTGAACTCGACCGGGAGCGGGCTCGCGATCTATCAAAGGGTGGCAGTGGCCGGCGAGCCCGCCAGCCACACGTGGTTCTTTCTCGTGCCAGAACGTATCCGGCGGCAACACCTGCGTCACATTGGGCTTCAACGGGGCCGCAGGCGGGATCGCGAGCTTCATCGGCGTGGACAACGGGACCCCCATCGACGTGGAGAACGGCGTGTCGACCGCCGTCGCGTCGACCAATCTCGACACGCCGAGCGTCACCACCACGGTGGGAAACACGATGCTCGTCACCTCGCACGCCATCCCCAACGCGAACACGTGGCAGAACCCCCCGCCGTCCGGCATGACGCAGGCTTATCAGCGGACGAGCGCCATCATCATGCTTCAAGCGAGCTACGCTCTTCAGGCGGCCGCGGGGGCGACGGGCACGAAGCGGGCGACCGACGCGGGCCCTGACGCCCCCGACCTGGGCAACGCGCACATTCTGGCGCTGCGGCCCGCGCGGGTTCTCAACCAATCCGCATACCGTATCTTCGACAACGCGGATTCCACCAATGTCGGGAGCGCCCTCGCCGCCCAGAACACCGCCGCCGCCTTGGCCTCCACCGGCGCCGCCTTCCGGCTGCGCGTCCTGCTCCACGTCGGCAACTCCAATCTCGGGATCAAGCGGCCAGGCCTTCAAGCTGCAGTTCGCCGCGCGTTCCGGCACCTGCGATACCGCGTTCTCCGGCGAGACCTATGCCGATGTGACTGCGGGGACCCTCATCGCCTACAACAACAATGCCACCCCCGCCGACGGCGCGGCGCTGACGGCCAATGCCGGCGACCCCACCCATGGCGCCGATACGGTGGTCAATCAGACCTACGAGGAGCTGAATAACTTCATCAATTCGGTCGCGGCCATCAACGCCGGGCAGGACGGCAAGTGGGATTTTGCATTGAGGGATAACGGCGCGGCGGCCGGCACCAGCTATTGCTTCCGCGTGGTCAGGGATACCGGAACGGTGCTCGAAACCTATACCGTCATCCCGGAAATCACTACGGCCGCGGGCGCTCCCACGCCGGGCAGCTTCAACGCGTTCGAGACCAGCACGGCGGGGGGCGCCATCACAGGCGTGATCCGCACCAAGGTCGCGGGCAGCGCGTTCAGCCTCGATGTGGTCTCGATCTCGGGCGGAGTGCAGCAAGCGGGCTTCACCGACGCGGTGATCGTGGAGCTGCTCGGGAACAATACCCTCGGCGTATCACTCGATGCGCAGAACTGCCCGACCTCGTTCACGCTGGTGCAGACGGTCTCGCCCAACCCCACCATCACGGCCGGGCGCTCGACGGTGAACTTCGCGGCGGTCGCCAACTCCTGGCGCGATGTGCGGGTGCGCGTGAGATGGCCGACCGCGTCGCCCACGGTGACCTGGTGCTCGACCGACAACTTCGCGATACGCCCCAACTCACTCGCGAGCTTCGCGGTCAGCGACACCGACTGGCAGACGGCGGGAACCGGGCGCGCGCTGACGGATGTGGTCTTCGGCGCGGTGACCCACAAGGCCGGCCGGCCGTTGAGCGTGCGCGCAACCGCGGTCAATGCCTCCGCGGCGGCGACGACCAACTACACTGGCGCGCCGACGGCGACGCTCACCACGTGCGCCGGCGCGTCGTGCACCGCGACCTTCGGCGCGCTGACGCTCACCACGACATTCGCGGCGGGTCAACTCACCTCCGATGTGGCGACCTACGACAACGTGGGCTCGTTTGCGCTGCAGCTCGTGGATTCGAACTTCGCGAGCGTGGACGCGGCAGACACCACCGGCGATTGCACCGCGTCCGGTCGCTACGTGTGCAGCGCGACCATCAACGTCGGCCGCTTCGTGCCCGATCACTTCGCGGTCGCGCTCAATACGCCGGTATTCGGCCCCGCCTGCGGCTCCTTCAGCTACATCGGGCAGGCGTTCAACTACTCGACCGCGCCGGTAATCACGGTGACGGCGCAGGATTTCGCCAACAACACGACCACTCTTTACAACACGGCCGGCAGCTGGTGGCGCATCACCAATGCAAGTCTCACCGGCAAGGCCTACACCGCGGCGGTCGGCACGCCCGATGTCAGCGGCTTGCCGGGCACCGATCCGGTGATCGCCTCAGCGGGCGGGGGCACGGGCACACTCACGTTTGGCTCCGGCACCGGTATCTTCTTCACGCGCACCACGCCCACGGCACCCGCCTCGCCGTACGACGCGGACATCAGTCTCGCGATCAACGTGATCGACGCGGACGGGGTCACCCTCGCGAGCAACCCGGCGCGGTTCGGGACCGCGACCGCCGGCAACGGCATCGCGTTCAGTGACGGCAACGCGTTGACGACCAACGACAAGCAGATGCGCTTCGGCCGGCTCGCGATGCGCAATGCGAACGGCTCGCAGCTCGTTCCGCTGCGGGTCCAGGTGGAAGCGCAGTACTGGAGCGGGGCGCCCATGAACGCCTTCATTACCAATACGCAGGACAACTGTACGACGATCGCGGCTGCCAACGAGGCCATGGCGAACTACACCGCCAACCTGAGCGGCTCCCCGACCTGCGAAACGGCCGTCGGGGGCGGCGGGACGCTCAGCTCAGGGCGCAGGACGCTGCAAATGGCGGCGCCGGGCAGCGGCAACAACGGCAGCGTGGATCTCACGGTCAACCTCGGTGCCGCCGCGAGCGGCAGCACCTGCACGGCGCAAGGCGGGGCGCCGGGCGTCGCGACGACCGCCAACCTCCCGCACCTCCAGGGCAACTGGACCGGCGGGGCCTACAACGTCAATCCCTCCGCCCGGGCCAGCTTCGGGGTCTTCAGAGGCGCCGAAGAGGTCGTCTTCGTCCGCGAGAACTTCTAGGTCATCCCCTCGATCGGTCGCGGAAATACGGGTCCCGTACGGGGCCCGCCAATCCTCTTGAACCAGCGCCGGTCGGAGGCGGTTTTCGCCCTGATTATCTTGTATTTTCGGGTGAATTCGACTATCGTTACCCTCGGGCGCGACTACCAGGTATAGTGTCGACCTAGGGGGAGGCCACAATCGGCTGGGGTTCCGAGGGCTGATTGATCGCCAACCGGCCAGGCGGAGCAGAGGCTCGAACAGGCAGCTTGCCCGAATGCGACAAATTCATGACGGAGTGGTGCGCCACAAGGAATGTCAGCCTGCGCGAACCGCTCGATGCAGACTGGAAAGCCGGACTCGGGTGACCGGGGGATGACGGTGCCGGGCGCCCATCGCACTTCCGCACCGCTCAGCTCGACTGCAAGCAAGGCCCGCTTCACTCCACCACAAACGCCGCGACGTGGCGTTGCGCCGACGGCGGCCCGCGCGACGCTCGCGAGCGCCTGTCGCGACCGGCGGACGGCGGGCTGCGGACGATGAAGCTGCCGTCTCTCGGAATCCTGAAGAACCTGAAGCTGCCGGGGACGGCGCGGCGCAAGCCCGGGTTTCTCTGCGTCAATCTGTGGCCCGACCGGGTGGACGTGTCTCGCGTCGTGACCTCCGGCCAGGCCCGCCCGGAAATTTCGCTGTGCCACTCCTATCCCAAGGAGGGCGACGATGACGCCGCGGCTCTCGGTCGGCTGCGCAAAGAGCTGCAGCTCGACCGCTACCACTGCACGACTCTCCTAAGAAGCGGCGACTACCAGGTGGTGCAAGTGGATGCTCCCAACGTGCCGGAGCAGGAAGCGCGGAGCGCGGTACGCTGGCGCATCAAGGACATGATCGACTACCCGGTGGAGGCGGCGGCGGTCGACGCCTGGTTCGTTCCGCAGCCGGCAAAAGCCACGGGCCGACCGCCGCAGATGCTCGCTGTGGCGGCGCGCAACGAAGTGATTGCTGCCAGGGTCAAGCCGTTCCATGAAGCGGACATTCCGCTGGAGGTGATCGACATACCGGAGCTCGCGCAGCGTAACCTTGCGCGCTGCCTGGAGACGGAAGGCCGGGGGCTCGCCCTGCTCGCGATCGACGATCAGTCGGCCATGCTCACATTCACCTGCGGCGGCGAGCTCTACCAGCTTCGCCGCATCGACGTGTCCATACCGAGTCTCGCGGACGCGTTTCCCGACCAGCGGGCGGGCCTCTATGACCGTCTGGTGCTGGAGCTGCAGCGCTCGCTCGATCATTTCGACCGCCAGTTCCACCACGTGGCGGTGGCAAAGCTCGTCGTAACCCCGGTGCCTGGCGCCGACGACCTCGGCGAGCACCTCGCCGCCAATCTCGACGTGCCGGTCGAGGTGCTGTACCTCTCCGAGATCATGGATTTTCCCGCCGTTCCCGATCTGCACGAGCCGCTGCGGCAGGCCCAGTGCCTGCCGCTGATCGGCGCAGCCATGAGGCAATAGGCAGCGGCATGAGCCAGAACATCAACCTCCTCGGCCCCGCCTTCCGCAAGCAGCGGCGTCTGGTCACGCTCGCCACAGTGGCCCAGTGCCTTGGGGTGGTGGCATTCGCCCTGCTGGGCTACTTTGTCTACCTCGAGCAGCAGGTGGGCGGCCTCACCGCCGAACTGCGCAATGCGGAAGGCCTGCTTCGCTCTCAGCAGGGTTACGTGGAGAAATTGAAGGGCGGGACATCCGTGGCCAAGCCCGACGCCCAGCTGGACGCCGAAATCGCGCAATTGGAAGCCGAGTTGAAGATCGCGCGCGAAGCGATGGCCGCGCTGAAGGGAGGCGCGTTCGGCAATCAGCAGGGCTTCGCGGAGTATCTGCGCGCTTTCTCGCGGCAGTCCCTGGGGGGATTGTGGCTCACCGGATTCAACATCGGCGGCAGCGGCGAACTGGAGATCCGCGGGCGCGTATTGAGCCCCGACCTGGTGCCGAGCTATCTCCAGCGATTGAACCGTGAGCACGTGCTGGAGGGGCGAAGCTTTGCGCGTCTCGAAATGAGCCGGCCCAAGCCCGAGCCGGTGTCGGACCGGGACCGGGCTGCGGGCAAGGCCGCCCTCACTCCGCGCTACCTCGAATTCAGCCTGGTTGCGCTCGACGCACCCGGCGCGGAGAAGACGCCATGAAGGAGCAATGGCGCAAGCTCGCGGCCCGATTCGACGCGCTTACGCTGCGCGAGCGCGTCCTCGTGCTGGCCGGGGTGGTGGTGGGGACAGCGCTCCTATTGGATATGCTGGCGCTGCAACCGCTCGAGGCGCGCAAGAAGCAGCTGGAGCGACAGATTGCCGAAGCGCGCAACGATATCAAGGTCGCGGAAGCCGTGCTCACCGCGCGCGGCCCGGTGACCGACCCCGACAGCGTCCGGCGCACGTACCGCAACGCGCTGCGGCAGCAGCTCACCGAGATCGACCAGAACATGCAGGGATTGCAGCGCGGGCTGGTGCCGCCCGAGCGCATGGCGAAGCTCCTCGAGGAGATGCTCTCGCGCAGCCGCGGATTGCGGCTCGTCTCGCTGCGCACCCTGCCGGTGCAGCGCTACGAGACCCCGGACCCCGCGTCCGCTGGCAAGGCCGGCAACAGGAATGGAAGAGCGGCGGGGAAGGATCCGGAGCGCACCGTGTATCAACACAGCTTCGAGATTACGTTGCAGGGCTCCTATTTGGAGCTCTACGACTACCTCTCGCAGCTGGAGAAGCTCCCGTGGCAGATGTTCTGGGGCCGCATTAGCGTGAGCACCGAGCAATACCCGAGGCTGCGCGCCACCCTGACGGTGCAGACCCTGAGCCTGAACAAGGCGTGGCTGGTTGTTTGAGGGATGAGGGATGAGGGATGAGGGCGGAGGAGCGGGACGGAGGGCCGGGGCGAGAAGGCTTGCGCTGCTCGCGGCGACGCTCCTCGTTCCTGCCGCGGCGTCCGCGCAGAAGCTCACGGTCGATCCCATGCGTCCGCCGGCGGGCATCGGCGCGGGAGGCGCCGATGCGGAACGCGACGCGGGGGGCGGCATCCGGCTGCAGACGGTAATGATTTCCCCGACACAGCGGGCAGCAGTCATCAGCGGTGTGATGGTGAAGCTCGGGGAGAAGTTTGGTGAGGCCGTGCTCGTGCGGGTCTCGGAGAACGAAGTGGTGCTGAAGAGCGGCAGCGCGCAGCAGGTGCTCAAGATTCACCCGGACGTGGAGAAGCGCGAGTCAGGGAAAGTGCGGCCATGACGCGAAGATTCCTGCTGCTGGCGATGGCCGTTGCCGCCGCGGCCGGCTGCTCCGAGCAGTGGTCGCGCCGGGACCCCACCTACGATCGCATCGGGGCAGAGATGGACGCGGCGGTGGAGAACCGCGCCAAGCCCGCGGCGCCCGAGGCGGTGAGCCAGGCATTGCTGCCGCCCCTCGTGGTCGAGCTGCCCAGGACCGAGGCGGGTCCGCTCGACGTGCGTTTCGATCTCAACGTCAGCAATGCGCCGGCGGCACAGGTGTTCATGGCGATCGTCTCCGGCACCCGTTACAGCATGGTCGTGCATCCCGACGTGCGCGACACCCTCTCGGTGAACCTCAAGGACGTCACTGTGGTCGAGGCGCTCCAGACCCTGCGCGACCTCTACGGCTACGAGTACACGGTGCAGGGCAACCGCATCACGGTCCTGCCGGTCAGCCTGCAGACCCGTGTCTTCACCGTCAATTACATTCAGGCGAACCGCATCGGCAAGAGCGACGTGCGGGTGAGCTCCGGCTCGATCACCGATGCGCCGACCACGACGGGCACCGCGGCGCCGGGCGCCCCGGCGCCGACCAGCGCGGTCGGCGGCCTGCCGCAGCAACTCATCGAAAGTTCGCGCGTCACGACCCGCTCGGACAGCAACTTCTGGGCGGACATCCAGAAGTCGATCAGCGCCATCGTCGGCAACGGCGACGGCCGCAACGTCATCGTCAATTCGCAGTCCGGCGTCATCGTGGTGCGGGCGATGCCGGCGGAGCAGCGCTCGGTGGAGTCGTTCCTCAAGGCGATGCAGTTGATCGTGGAACGGCAGGTGGTGCTCGAGGCGAAGATCATCGACGTCACCCTGCGCGAGGGCACCGAGGCCGGCATCAACTGGGCGGCGTTCAACACCACCGGCAACAACCGGGGCGCCGCCGGGGTCGTGCGGCCGGGCACCTCCATCGGCAACACCGGCACGATTGCGACCCCGACCGCGCTGCTGCCCGACGGCAAGATCGATCCGGCTTCCAACCTCTCCGCGATGGTCAGCGCCCCGGCTGCGCTCGCCGCCGGCATCGGCGCGCCCGGCGCCGTTTTCGGGCTCGCCCTGCAGACCAACAACTTTGCGGCGCTCCTCGCTTTCCTCGAGACCCAGGGGTCCGTCAACGTGCTCTCCAGCCCGCGCGTTGCGACCATCAACAACCAGAAAGCGGTGCTGAAGGTGGGCCAGGACGACTTCTTCGTCACCAATGTCTCCACCACCTCGACGACGAGCGGCACCAGCACCACCATATCGCCGACCATCACGGTGCAGCCGTTCTTCTCCGGCATCGCGCTCGACGTGACGCCGCAGATCGACGAGAACAACAACATCATCCTGCACATCCATCCGCAGGTGAGCCGGGTGGTGGAGCAGCGCAAGACCGTGGACCTCGGGAACTTCGGCGTGATCACCCTGCCGCTCGCCTCGAGCAGCGTGAACGAAACCGACACGATCGTGCGCGTGCAGGACGGCAGCATCGTGGCAATCGGTGGGCTCATGCGGCAGGAATCCCTGACTGCCAATTCGCAGGTTCCGGGGCTCGGCGATGTGCCGGGCGTCGGCTTGCTCTTCCAGCAGCGCAACCGGCAAATCACCAAGAGCGAGGTCGTGATCCTGCTGAAGCCCACGATCGTCCACAGCGACCGCAACTGGCAGCAGGATCTCTCGGAGACGCGGGAACGCATCCGGGCGCTGCAGCCGGGGTCCAACCAGCAGCAGAAGTCGTCCACGCCTCAATAACGCCGCTCGAGGTTCAACCATGTACAAGACTCACTTCGGTCTCCGCGAAATGCCGTTCGGGATCACGCCCGACACGAGCTTCGCCTATGCGAGCAGGACGCACCAGGAGGCGCTCAATACCCTGCTGGTGGCGGTCAAGAACGGGGAGGGCTTCCTCAAGATCACGGGCGAGGTCGGCACCGGCAAGACGCTGCTGTGCCGGAGGTTCCTGGCGACGCTCGACCCGAGCCACGTGTCGGCGTACATCCCCAATCCGTACCTGGAGCCGCGCACGCTGCTCTTCGCGCTCGCGTTCGAGCTGCGCCTGGCGGTGCCGCGGGATGCCGACCAGCATATCCTTCTGAAGGAGCTCTCGCGCGGCCTGCTCAACTTCGCGCGGCAGGGCAAGACCGTGGTGCTGTGCCTGGACGAGGCGCAGGCGATGCCGGTCGAGACGCTGGAAGCGCTGCGGCTGCTCACCAATCTCGAGACCGAGAAGCGCAAGCTGCTGCAGGTCGTCCTGTTCGGCCAGCCCGAGCTCGACCACAAGCTTGAAGGCGATTCGGTGCGGCAACTGAAGCAGCGCATCACCTTCCAGCATCGCCTGACCGCGCTGCAACCCGACGAGGTGGAGGAATACGTCGCCCACCGGCTGCGCGTCGCGGGCTACCGCGGAGAGCGGCTCTTCAGCCGCGCGGCGGTGCGCCGGGTGCGGCGCTGGAGCGGGGGCGTGCCGCGCCTGATCAACGTGATCGCGCACAAGGCGCTCCTGCTCGCCTTCAGCGAGGGCGTGCAGGTGGTGCGGCCCGAGCACGTCAGGCACGCGGTCGCCGATACGCCCGCGGCGCGGCAGCACGAGCCGTGGCGGTGGTTCGGCTTCGCGCTGCTGGTGTTGTCGGCCGGAAGCCTCGGCTGGCTGGTGCTGTTATGAGCGTCATCAATCAGGTCCTGCTCAACCTGGAGCGACGGCGGGCGAGCCCCGCCGAGCGCGGGTTGCTGCCCGACCACGTGCAGGCGCTTCCCTTCCCCGGGCGCCCGAGCAACTGGGGATGGGTCGCGGCCGGCGTCGCGTTGGCGGTCGCGGCGCCCGCAGTCTGGATGGCGCTCACCACGACCGTCGCTGAGCCGCTGCGGTCCCCGGCGACACGTCCCGGCACCGGGCGCCCTGCAGAAGACCTCGCGACGGCCGTCACTGTTCCCGCTTCCGTCGCGCGGCCCGACGAAGGAGAGGAAGCGTACCTACGGGAACACAGGGCATTGCGCCTGAGCCTGGACCTCTCCATTCCCCCGGGCCAGCAGGAGGCGCGGGGCGGTGGTGAACCGCTCAGCACCGCGCGAGTGATCGACCGCACGGGCATGGAATCCTCCGCCGACCCGAGCTCGGCCGCACCAGCGCGGAGCGAGACTGGCAAGCGCGCGGCTGCAACGGCGGTCACGCCCGCGGCCGTCGCGGCCGGTACGCCCGAAATCCGGAAGAAGATGCGCGACCCCACGCCGCGCGAGCTTGCGGAGAACGAATACCGCAAGGCGGTGGCGTTTCTCAACCAGGGGCGGCTCGCCGAGGCCGAGGAGAGTTTCCGCGCGGCGTTGGGCATTTACCCTGAGAATCACCTGGCGCGCCAAGGGTTGATCGGGCTGCTGGTGCAGGGCAAGAAGTTCCAAGACGCCGAGCGCGTGCTGGAGGAGGGCGTGAAGCTCTCGCCGGCGCAAACCGGATTCAGCATGATGCTCTCCCGCCTGCAAGCCGACCGCGGGGACAGCGAATTGGCCATCGCCACCCTGGAGAAAGGACTCCCGTACGCGCAGGGCAGCGCCGACTACGTTGCCTTCCTCGCCGCGCTGCTGCAGCGCCAGGGACGGCACGAGGACGCGATCGGGTATTTCCACGCCGCATTGCGTTTGAGGCCCGGGACGGGAGTCTGGTGGCTGGGACTCGGCATGTCGCTGCAAGCGCTCAACCAGCCCGCCGCCGCCCAGAGCGCGTATCGGGAAGCCCGCGCGGCCGGCACGCTGCAGCCGGAGCTGGCGGCGCTCGCCGAGCAGCGCATAAAGCAGTTGCAGTAGTCAGAGCGTCCGCGCGACCACCCACCCGGCGACACCGGCAGCCCCCGCTTCTCGCAATACGCGCGCAAGTTCATTGAGCGTTGCCCCGGTCGTGAGCACGTCGTCGACCACGGCGATCCGCCGGCCGGCGAAATCGGCGTCGCACGCGAATGCGCGCCGGACATTCCGCGCGCGCTCGTTCCAGGGAAGCGCTGCCTGCGGCGGCGTCTCCACCACCCGGCGGACGGCATCGCGGAGCAGAGGGATCCCGGTGCGCGCGGCGACCACGCGCGCGATCTCGAGCGCCTGGTTGAATCCGCGCTCCGCGAGCCGGCCGCGCGCGAGCGGCATCGGCACGATCGCATCCGCATCGCCGGGGACAACCTGCGCCAGTGCCTCTCCCAGCGTGCGCGCGAGGGCGAGGCGTCCGCCGTACTTCAGCGCGTGGATCAGACCCGCGACCGGGAAGCGGTAGGCGAAGGGCGCGTCCACCGTGTCGAAGCGCGGCGGGCGGACGCTGCAGGCGCCGCATACCGCACCACTCGCGAGGGGAAGGGCGCACACGGCGCAGCGGCGATGCGACAGCCACGGCAGGTCCTCCGTGCACGGCGCGCACAGCGTTGTGCCCTTCGCCTGTGCGCCGCACAGCACGCAGGGTTGCGGCCAGCGCGCCCGCACAAATTGCAGGCAACCGTTCAGGAATCCCGCTCCGGAATTTGACACGAGTCTGGCCCGGGCCGAAGATACAAGTGCCTCAACGAACTGAATTTTTTCGATTCCCACCGGTGGAGCCTCATGGATACTTCGAGCTATAACGATTCGCCTGCCAGCGCCGCCGACAGGGCGCCCGCAAGCACGCACTGGAGCGCGCGCGAGGTCGAAGCGCTGTTCGATGCGCCTTTCAACGACCTCCTGCACCGCGCCCACGGCGTCCACCGGCGCCATTTCGATCCCAACGCGGTGCAGCTTTCCACGCTGCTGTCGGTGAAGACCGGCGGCTGCCCGGAGGACTGCGCCTACTGCCCGCAATCGGCGCGCTTCCGCACCGGGGTCGCCGACGAGGATATGCTCTCGCTCGAGCAGGTGACCGCCGCGGCGCGGCTCGCCAAGGCCAACGGGGCGACGCGCTTCTGCATGGGGGCGGCCTGGCGCGGCCCGAAGCAGCGCGAGCTCGAGCGGGTGATTGAAATGATCGAGGCCGTAAGCGGGCTGGGCCTGGAAACCTGCGCGACGCTGGGGCTGCTGAAGGAAGGGCAGGCCGAGCAGCTGAAGGCCGCGGGTCTCGATTACTACAACCACAACATCGACACCTCCCCGGAGTTCTACGGCGAGATCATCACCACGCGCACCCAGGACGACCGCGTCGGGACGCTCGAGCGGGTGCGGCGGGCCGGGATCCACGTCTGCTGCGGGGGAATCATCGGCATGGGCGAGACACGCCGCACCCGGGCGGCGCTGATCGCGCAGCTCGCAGCCATGGACCCCTATCCGGAATCGGTGCCGATCAACAACCTGGTGCAGGTCGAAGGCACGCCGCTCCACGGCGTGGACCCGCTCGATCCGCTGGAATTCGTGCGCACCATCGCCTGCGCGCGCATCACCATGCCGAAAGCGATGGTGCGGCTCTCCGCCGGCCGCCAGGAGATGTCCGACGCGGTTCAGGCGCTCTGCTTCTACGCCGGCGCCAACTCGATTTTCTACGGGGAGAAGCTCCTCACCACCGGCAACCCGGACGTCGCGCGCGACCGCGCGCTGTTCGCACGGCTCGGCCTGCGCCCGCTGCAGTGAACGACCCGTCGCCCGTCACGCAGCCCGCCCGGAGCGAGGCGAAAGTTCACCCTTCGCTCCCGCAGGCGCTCGCGGCAGAGCTCGCGGAACTCGAGCGCGACGGCCTGCGGCGCCGGCGGCGCCTGCTGGAGACGCCGCAAGGCGCGCGCGTGCGCGTGGACGGGCGCGACTACATCGCGTTCTGCAGCAATGATTACCTCGGGCTTGCCGCCTCGCCGGAGCTGATCGAGGCGGCGCGCGAAGGCGCCGCGCGCTACGGCGTCGGCGCCGGCGCCTCGCACCTGGTGCTCGGGCACTCGACGGCGCATGGCGAGCTGGAACGGCGGCTGGCGGAGTTCACCGGGCTGCCGCGCGCGTTGCTGTTCTCGACCGGCTACCAGGCGAACCTGGGCGTCGTCACGGCGCTCCTCGGGCGCGCGGACGGGGTGTTCGCCGACCGGCTGAACCATGCCTCGCTCAACGACGCGGCGCTGCTCTCACGCGCCGACTTCAGGCGCTACCCGCACCTCGACCTCGCGGCGCTCGAGCAGCTGCTCGAACGCTCGCGCGCGCGCCGCAAGCTGATCGTCACCGACGCGGTGTTCAGCATGGACGGAGACGTCGCGCCGGTGCGGGAACTCGTCGCGCTGGCGGAGCGGCACGACGCGTGGCTGCTGCTCGACGACGCGCATGGATTCGGAGTGATGGGGCCGCAGGGGCGGGGCGTCCTCGCCCGCTCCGGCGCCCGCTCGCCGCGCGTGATCTACATGGCTACGCTGGGCAAGGCGGCTGGAGTGTTCGGCGCCTTCGTCGCCGGCGAAGCGGACGTGCTGGAAGCGCTCGTGCAGCGGGCGCGAGCCTACATCTACACCACCGCCGCGCCGCCGCTGCTCGCGCACGTTCTGCTGAAGAGCCTGGACCTCATTCGCGGCGGAGAGGAGCGGCGCGATCAGCTGCGGCGGCTCGCTCGCCGGCTTCAGGAGTGCCTGCGGCTCGAGCGCTGGAATCTGGCGCCGTCGGAGTCGCGCGATACAGCCGCTCATCATCGGCGCCAATCACGAGGCCGTGGCGGTCTCCGAAGCGCTGGCAGGCACGGGCCTGCTGGTGCCGGCCATCCGGCCGCCAACTGTCCCGCAGGGAACCGCGCGCTTGAGGATTTCACTGTCCGCCGCTCACTCCGTCCACGATGTCGAGCGGCTGGCGGCCTCGTTGAACGAGATCGAGCGCGCACTGCCGCGTTCGCATGCCGATTCGGGACCGCAGGCCGGCGCCCATGCGCCCGGCCGGTAACGCGCTCCCTCGACGCCGCGATGCCGATGCGGAAAGACGACAGCAAGGACGTCGTCTTTCTGCATGGCTGGGGTTTTGCGTCGGGGATCTGGGACGACCTCTCGAGCAGGCTCGGCCCACGATTGCGCGTGCACGCTCTCGATCTGCCCGGCTACGGCGCGGCGCCCGCATGTTCGCCCTATACGCTGGATGCACTGGCTGCCGCCGTGGCACGCGCCGCGCCGCGGCGCTGCCACGTGGTCGGGTGGTCGCTCGGCGGCGAGGTCGCGCTGGCCTGGGCGCGGCGCGCACCGCGCCAGGTGAGGCGCCTGGTTCTCATCGCGACCACCCCGTGCTTTGTCCGCAGGGTGGGCTGGTCGTGCGCCACGGAACCGGCGGTGCTGCAGGAATTTGGGCGCTCGCTCGCTGCCGACCGCGCCGAGACGCTCGCGCGTTTTGCCGCGGCGCAGGCGAAAGGGGACGCGCGAGGGCGGCGGCTCACCGGCGTGCTGCGGACCGCGAGCGAGCAGAGCGCAACCGATGCCGTGCTCACGGCGGGGCTCGCTGTCCTGCACGCAGCCGACCTGCGGGGCGAGCTGTCGAGACTGCGGCAACCGGCGCTCGTATTGCACGGCGCCCACGATCGCATCGTGCCGCCGGCGGCAGGCAGCCGGCTCGCCGCGGCGCTGCCCGACGCGCGCTTCGTGCTTCTGCGCTCCTGCGCGCACGTGCCGTTCCTTTCGCAGCCGGAGCGGGTGGCGCGGAAGGTGCGGAGCTTTCTCGATGAGTGACCCGCTGGCGGTGGACAAGCGGCTGGTACGGCGCTCCTTCGAGCAGGCCGCCGCCACCTACGACGCGGCCGCCGTCCTGCAGAACGAAGTGTGCCGGCGCATGCTGGAGCGGCTCGATTACATCAGGCTCGAGCCCGGCACCGTACTCGACGCGGGCAGCGGCACCGGCAACGCGGTCTCCGGGCTGCTCGCGCGCTTCCCGGACGCGCGCGTGATCGCTCTCGATATCGCGCTCGGGATGGCGCGGCGCGCCCGCGCGCGCCGCCCGCGGCTTGCCCTGAGCACCGTCGAAGGGTGGCGCAGTCTCTTCGGGCGCAACGGGCGACGGCTGGCGGCGGTGTGCGGCGACATCGAACAGCTGCCGCTCGCGACCGCGTGCGCCGGGATGGTCTGGTCGAGCCTGGCGCTCCAGTGGAGCAACGAGCTGCAGCGAGCTTTCGCCGAGATGCACCGCGTGCTTGCGCCCGGCGGCCTGCTCATGTTCAGCACCTTCGGACCGGACACGCTGAAGGAGCTGCGGGCGGCGTTCCGGAGCGTCGACGCGCATACCCACGTCCACCGCTTCACCGACATGCACGACATCGGCGACCTGCTCGTCGCCTGCGGCTTTGCCGACCCCGTGATGGACATGGAGGTCATTACAATCACCTACGCCGACGTGCGCGAGCTGATGCGCGACTTGAAGGCGATCGGCGCGCGCAACATGACGCGCGGGCGTCCCGCAACGCTCGCCGGCAAGTCGCTTCTCGCACGAGTGGCGCAAAACTACGAGCAGGAGCGCCGCGAGGGCAGGCTTCCGGCGACCTTCGAGGTGATCTACGGCCACGCCTGGAAGCCGCAGCCCCGGATGACCGCGGACGGAAAGCCGATCATCCCGCTCAAGCCGGTGCGGTAGGAAAGCCGACCCACACCTTGACCCAGGGCTATTTCGTTACGGGGACGGACACCGGCGTCGGCAAGACCCTCGTCGCCTGCGGTCTCCTGCGGGCGTTCGCCGCCGGAGGATCGAGGAGCGTCGGCATGAAGCCGGTGGCGAGCGGGGCCGTCACGCGCGGGGAGAGCCTCGTTCACGACGACGTCGAGCAGCTCGTCGCAGCGAGCAACGTGGCCGCGCCGCGCGAGCTCGTCAATCCCTACCGCTTCGCGGCCCCGATCGCGCCGCATCTCGCGGCAGTCGATGCGGGAATGAGAATCGATCCGGATCGCATCGAGCGCTGCTTCCGCGCGCTCGCCCGCATGGCGGACGTGATCATCGTGGAAGGCGTCGGCGGCTTCCGCGTGCCGCTGGGTCCCGGCGCCGATACCGCGCAGCTCGCCGCGCGGCTCGCGCTGCCCGTGGTGCTGGTCGTGGGCATGCGGCTCGGCTGCCTCAATCATGCCCTGCTGACCGTCGAAGCCATCGCGGCCCGCGGCCTCGCGCTCGCGGGCTGGGTCGCCAATCACGTCGATGCGCACATGCGGGCTGCGGACGAAAACGTGCGGGCGCTCGAGACGCTCATTGCCGCGCCGCTCCTCGCGCGCATCGCGTTCGACCCGGCGCCGGGCCCGGTGGGCGGCACCGCGCTGCTGGATACTCGCAAACTGCTCTGACGATCCGTCGCAAGTCCGGCGTTTTCTCTCGGCGCTTCCGATTGCTTGGCGCGGGGGGCCTGTGATACATTCCCCCCGCTCGACGCGGATGTCGGCGCCGGAAGAAATGACCGCAGCCACGGGATTCAGCGATCAGCCAAACGCGATCGAATTCAGACGGATCGCCCGGCGCAACAACTCGCTCAGCACCACCGGACGGCTTCTCGTTTTCGCTTTCCTGTCCGTCGTTTCGGTCGGCATTGCCGCGGCATTCGCGTATTTCGGCGCGTGGCTGATCCTGCCGTTTGCCGGGCTCGAGATGCTTGTGCTGTACCTGGCGTTCAGCTATCTCGAGCGCCACTCAGGAGACTACGAGCTGATCGAGATCGACGGCGACCGGTTGAGGGTCGAGCGGCTCGATGGGGGAGCGGCGAGCAGCGAGGTGTTCAGCTGCTACTGGGCGCGGGTTGTTGTCAGCCCGGATGGCGGGCGGCTTGCGCTGCGCTCGCACGGCAGGGAGCTCGAGATCGGGCGCGCCATGAGCGACGCGCAGCGCCTGGACCTGGCGCGGGCGCTCCGGCACCGCCTGCGGGGCGCGGGCTAGCGCCGCCGCCACCGGGGCGATTGCAGAATTGATTCACAGGTGAGGGAAGCATGATCAGCTACGGATTACGGCCGCTGGCGGCCGCGGCGGGGTGGTTCATCGCGGGAACCGCCCTGGCGAACCAGTTCAACCTGCAGCCACCCCAGTCGATCATCGCTCGCCAGATCTACGATCTGCATACGCTGATCATGTGGATCATCGTCGGCATTTTCATCGTGGTGTTCGGCGCCATGACCTGGGCCATCCTCAAGCACCGCAAGTCGGTCGGCCACAAGGCCGAGCAATTCCACGAGAACACCACGATCGAGATCGTCTGGACCGTCATCCCGTTCCTCATCCTCATCGGCATGGCCTATCCCGCGACGAAGACCGTAATCGCAATGAAGGACACCTCCAACCCGGATATCACCATCAAGGCGACCGGCTACCAGTGGAAATGGGGCTACGACTACCTGCAGGAGGGCATCAGCTTCTACAGCAGCCTTTCCACGCCTCGCGAGCAGATCGAGGGAGCCGCGCCGAAGGGCGAGCATTACCTGCTCGAGGTGGACAACGCGGTGGTGGTGCCGGTGGGGAAGAAGGTCCGCATCATTACCACCGCCAACGACGTGATCCACTCATGGTGGGTGCCGGCGCTCGGCATCAAGCAGGACGCCATCCCCGGTTTCGTGCGCGACACCTGGTTCAAGGCCGACAACCCGGGTACCTATCGCGGGCAATGCGCGGAGCTGTGCGGCAAGGACCACGGCTTCATGCCGATCGTGGTAGAGGCCGTCACCGCCGAGCAGTACGCGGCCTGGGTCGCCGGGCAGAAGAAGCGCATGGCCGCCACCGCGGTGGACGCGGAGAAGCCATGGACGCTCGATGAGCTGAAGGCGCACGGCGCGAAGGTCTATGCAAGCAACTGCGTGGCCTGCCATCAGGCGACCGGCATGGGCATGCCCAAGGTATTCCCCGCGCTCTCCGGCTCGAAGGTCGTCAATGGGCCGAAGGAGGCGCAGGTTCAGGTGGTGCTGAATGGAAGAGCGGGCACGGCGATGGCCCCGTTCAAGCACCTGTCGGACGCCGACATCGCCGCGGTCATCACGTATACGCGCAACAACTGGGCGAACAAGGTCGGCGACTCGGTCACTCCGGCCGAGGTGAAGGCCCTGCGCAAATAGGCGGCAACGGGATTCGCAACTGGAGAACGCCATGGAAGCTGCACACGCACACCACGGTCACGGGCACGACACGCACGGTCACCAATACACGGGGATCATGCGCTGGATCACCACGACCAACCACAAGGACATCGGCACGCTCTACCTGGTGTTCTCCCTGACCATGTTCTTCGTCGGCGGGCTGCTCGCGCTGATGCTGCGGGCCGAATTGTTCCAGCCCGGCCTGCAGTTCTGGAGTCCCGAATTCTTCAACCAGCTGACCACCATGCACGGCCTCATCATGGTGTTCGGCGCGATCATGCCGGCATTCGTCGGCTTCGCCAACTGGCAGGTGCCGATGATGATCGGCGCCCCCGACATGGCGTTCGCGCGCATGAACAACTGGAGCTTCTGGCTGCTGCCGCCGGCGGCGACGCTGCTGGTCGCCTCGTTCTTCGTGCCGGGCGGCGCGACCGCCGCGGGCTGGACCATCTACGCGCCGCTCTCGACCCAGATGGGCCCGGGGATGGACCTCGCGATCTTCGCGCTGCACATCATGGGCGCCTCCTCGATCATGGGCTCGATCAACATCATCACCACCATCCTCAACATGCGCGCGCCGGGGATGACGATGATGAAGATGCCGCTGTTCGTGTGGACCTGGCTCATCACAGCGTACCTCCTGATCGCCGTCATGCCGGTGCTCGCGGGCGCGGTCACGATGCTCCTCACCGACCGCCATTTCGGCACCCACTTCTTCAACGCGGCGGGCGGCGGGGACCCGGTGCTGTTCCAGCACATCTTCTGGTTCTTCGGGCACCCCGAGGTCTACATCATGATCCTGCCGGGATTCGGCATCGTGTCGCAGATCGTGCCGACGTTCGCGAGGAAGCCCCTCTTCGGCTACTCCTCGATGGTCTACGCCACGGCCTCGATCGCGATCCTCTCGTTCATCGTGTGGGCGCACCACATGTTCACGGTGGGCATGCCGGCGTCGGCGCAGCTCTTCTTCATGTACGCGACGATGCTGATCGCGGTGCCGACCGGCGTGAAAGTGTTCAACTGGATCGCGACCATGTGGAAGGGCGCGTTGACGTTCGAGACGCCGATGCTGTTCGCGTGCGGCTTCATCTTCGTGTTCTCGATGGGCGGCTTCACCGGCCTCGTGCTGGCCATCACGCCGGTGGACATCCAGCTCCAGGATACCTATTACGTGGTGGCGCATTTCCACTACGTGCTGGTCGCGGGATCGCTGTTCGCCATCTTCGGCGGCGCCTACTACTGGATGCCCAAGTGGATCGGCCGCATGTACGACGAGACGCTCGGCAAGTGGCACTTCTGGCTGTCGATGATCTTCTTCAACGTCACCTTCTTCCCGATGCACTTCACGGGGCTCGCCGGCATGCCGCGCCGCATCCCGGATTACGCGCTGCAGTTCGCCGACTTCAACCTGATCTCGAGCGTCGGCGCGTTCGGCTTCGGGCTCTCGCAGCTGATCTTCGTCTACGTGCTGGTCAAGGCGATCCGCGGCGCGGGCAGGAAGGTGGACGAGAAGGTGTGGGAAGGCGCGCACGGGCTGGAGTGGACGCTGCCCTCGCCGCCGCCGCACCACAGCTTCGAGACGCCGCCGGTGGTGAAGTAACGGCATGGACTACGGCGTGGACGCCAGCGTGAGCCGGAAGGTGAAAACGGCGCTCATCCTCGCCAGCATCGCGCTCGCTTTCTTCATCGGGATCGTGGCGAGGCACTGGATATGGTGAGCCACGCCCACGCCAACCGCGAGACGCTGGTGAAGCTCCTCGTCGTCGCCGTCGCGATGTTCGGCTTCGGCTACGCGCTGGCGCCGTTCTATCGCGCGATCTGCGACGCGCTGGGGTTGAACAGCGTGGTCAAGGCCGATGCGGTGGCAAACACCCAGGTGGACGCGGGGCGGCTCCTCACGGTGGAGTTCGACACCAACCTTCGCAGCAACCTGCCGTGGACCTTCGTGGCGCTGGAGCGAAGCGTGCGCGTTCACCCCGGCGCATTGACGCAGGTCGTGTTCGAGGTGCGCAACCGGTCGGACCGCGCGGTGACCGGGCAGGCGATCCCGAGCTTCGGACCGCAGATCGCGGGCCGCTACTTCAAGAAGCTCGACTGCTTCTGCTTCACGCAGCAGACGCTGGCGCCGGGCGAGGTGAAGCGCATGCCGGTCGTGTTCGTGGTCGAGCGCGATCTGCCGCAGGACGTGAATACGGTGACGCTGTCCTACACCTTCTTCGAGGTGGAGGGAAAGGCGCCGAGGAGCTAGGACGGGGTGGCGAGCGAGCCGGTGGAATCGCCCCGCAAGGCGACGCCGCTGCAGGTGGCGAAGGCGGTGGCTTCGGCCTTCATCGGCATCCGCAGGCGCGCTTCGCACGAGCGTGACGTCGTCACGATCACGCCGCTGCAGGCGATCGTCGCGGGCGTCATCGGCGCGGCGATTTTCGTTGCAAGCCTGGTGGTGCTGGTGCGTTTTGTGGCCGGTTGAAAGGGAGAATCAGGATGTTGAATCAATCTTCACGCTACTTCGTTCCGGATCCGTCCACCTGGCCGATCACGGGCTCCATCGCGCTGCTGTGCATGGCCTCCGGCGCGGCTTCCTGGTTCAACGGCTGGGCGCCCGGCAAGTTCGTGGTGTTCGCGGGGTTGGCGATCCTCGGCTACATGCTGGTCGGCTGGTTCCACACCGTGTCGAGCGAGAGCGAGGGGGGCAAGTACAACAAGCAGGTGGACATCTCGTTCCGCTGGGGCATGAGCTGGTTCATCTTCTCGGAAGTCATGTTCTTCGCGGCCTTCTTCGGGGCGCTCTTCTATATGCGGGTGCTGTCGGTGCCCTGGCTGGGTGACCTCGAGCACAAGCTGCTGTGGCCCGATTTCAAGGCCGGGTGGCCCGCGACGGGCCCTGGCATCACGGACCCGTTCACGCCGATGGCGGCGTGGGGCATCCCGGCCATCAACACGATGCTGCTCCTCTCCTCGGGCGTCACGGTGACGCTCGCGCACTGGGCTCTGCTGCGCAACGACCGCCTGAAGCTCATCGCCTGGATGTTCGCGACCATCGGCCTCGGCGTGACCTTCCTCGCGTTCCAGATCTACGAGTACGGTCACGCCTATTCCGAGCTGAACCTCAAGCTCACGACCGGCGCGTACGGGGCGACGTTTTTCATGCTGACCGGCTTCCACGGTTTCCACGTGACCGTCGGCTGCCTCATGCTCACCACGATTCTCTTCCGCTGCGTCGCGGGCCATTTCACGCCCGAGCACCACTTCGGCTTCGAGGGGGTGGCGTGGTACTGGCACTTCGTCGACGTGGTGTGGCTCGGGCTCTTCATCTTCGTCTACTGGCTATAAGCCGCAAACACAACACGAAGAACAAAACACCAACGAAGGCGCACCAAGAACAAAGGGGGGACCCGTCAGTAGGGGAAAGAACGCCGCGCCACAAGCGCGGCGCTTTTTTTACTGGATCTTGCCGGTGATGAAGCCGAAGTAGTATCCCAGCATCAGCAGCGCGAACAGCACGACCGAGAGCGTGATCCGCACCGTCAGCGCCTTCACCGTGCGCTCGCCCTGGCCTTTGTCGCGGACGAGGTAATAGAGCGCTGAGAACAGGCTCCCGACGATGAACACCAGGAACAGGATGACGGCGATCTTCATGGCGGGCCATCGAGTCTAACCGAAAGCATCCACCGATTACCACAGTGCCGGCCCGTTACCGATTCCAGCCCCGTCTCTTTACCACGCTCGCTGCGGCAGCGGCGATCGCGCTGACCCTGACCCTGGCCAACTGGCAGCTCGGCCGCGCGCACGAGAAGGAAGCGGCTGCGGCGCGGCTCGAGCTGCGGGCCAAGGACCCGCCGCTCTGGTTGACGGCGGCCGAGATGAAGGCCCGCGACGTGGAGTGGCGGCGGGTGACCGCGCGCGGGCGCTTCGATCCCGCGCACGCCGTGTTGATCGACAACCGGGTGCGCGGCGGCGTCGCGGGCTACCACGTGGTGATGCCGCTCGCTCTCGAAGGCGGGAACCGCTACGTGCTGGTCAACCGCGGCTGGATTGCGGGCACGAGGGAACGCAGCCGGCTCCCGGAGATCACGACCCCGGCGGGAACCGTCGAGGTCACGGGTCTCGCGGTCGTGCCGAGCCGGCGCTTCCTCGAGCTCGCGCCGGCCGCAATCGAGGGCAAGGTCTGGCAGAACCTGACGCTCGAGCGCTACCGGGAGGCGGTGGCGATCCCGCTGCAGCCGTTCATGATCCGGCAGGACAGCGCGCTGGACGATGGCCTCGCGCGCGAGTGGGACCCGCCGGACCTGGGCGTGAACACGCATTACGGCTACGCCTTCCAGTGGCTCGCGCTCGGCCTCACCGTGCTCGTGATCTACCTGGTGACCCATGTCAAACGGCGCCCGCAGGAGTAACGCGACCCTCTGGCTCATCATTGCGCTGGCGGCTGCGCCGGTCGCGGCCTCCTACTTTTTCTTCTACTTCTGGCCGCCCACGAGCACCGTGAACTACGGCGCGCTGATCGAGCCGCGGCCGCTGCCGGACCCGCAGCTCGTGCTCGCGGACGGAACCACCTTCCGGCTCTCGCGGCTGAGGGGCAAGTGGGTGCTGGTGAGCCTCGACTCGGGGCGCTGCGACGAGCGCTGCGAACGGAAGCTCCTCTACATGCGCCAGCTGCGGCTGACGCAGGGGAAGGACATGGAACGGGTGGAGCGCGCATGGTTGATCTCGGACGATGCCACGCCGCGCGCCGATGCGATCGAACCCTTTCCGGGGACCTGGGTGGTGCGCGCCGCGGGCGCCGGGCTGGTGGAGCAGTTCCCGGCGCCGGACCGGGCCGCCGACCACATCTACGTCGTCGATCCCCTCGGCAACCTGATGATGCGCTTTCCACGCGACCCCGAGCCCGGGCGCATGATCAAGGACCTCTCGCGCCTGCTCAAGGCTTCCCGCATCGGCTGACGGTGATGTTAAACTTCACCCCTTTCCGAAGCGCCACGAGTTCGACCCCGATGTCTTCGAGCCTCGCGAGCCTGCCGCTCGCCTCCCGGATCGGCCAGTTCTATCAGCTCACCAAGCCGCGCGTCGTATCGCTGATCGTATTCACCGCGGTGATCGGCATGTTCCTGGCGGTGCCGGGCATGGTGCCGCTCCAGCCGCTTCTTGCCGGGACACTTGGCATCGCGCTGACCGCGGGCGCCGCCGCGGCGGTCAACTGCCTGGTCGAGCAGCGGATCGACGCGCTGATGACGCGCACCCGCGCGCGCCCGCTGCCGCGCGGGCACGTGACCTCGGCCGAGACGCTCGTCTTTGCCGGCATCGTGGGCGGGGCGGGACTCTTCATCCTCCACCAGTGGGTCAACGCGCTCACCATGTGGCTGACGCTCGCGACTTTCATCGGCTATGCCGTCGTCTACACCGTGGTCCTGAAGCCGATGACGCCTCAGAACATCGTGATCGGCGGCGCCTCGGGCGCGATGCCCCCGGTGCTGGGCTGGGCCGCGGTCACCGGCGAGATTTCGGCCGACGCGCTGCTGCTGTTCCTCATCATCTTCGCCTGGACGCCGCCGCACTTCTGGGCGCTGGCGCTCTACCGCAAGCACGACTACGCCAAGGCCGGCGTGCCGATGCTTCCGGTGACGCACGGGGACCGCTTCACACGCCTGCACGTGCTGCTCTACACCGTGATACTCACGGCGGTGTCGCTGATGCCGTTCGTCACGCGCATGAGCGGCGTGCTCTACCTCGCCGCCGCGCTTGTGCTCGACGCCGTATTTCTGTGGTACGCGGCGCGCATCTACACCGCCTACAGCGACCACGTGGCGCGGCGGACTTTCCGTTATTCCATCGTCTATCTCGCGGCACTTTTCGCCGCCCTTCTGGTCGACCACTATATCCGCGTGCCGCTGTGACGGCAGGCGACACTTGAAGCAGCTCATCGCAGCGATACTCTGGGTCATCGCCGCAGCGGCTCTTTCCGCCTGCGGCGACCGGCAAGAGTCCCCGAAGTTCCGGCTCACCGATATCACCGGCGCAAATTTCGGGAAGGAGCTTGCGCTCACCGATCATGAGGGCAGGCCACGGACGCTCGCGGATTTCCGGGGCAAGGTGGTGACGGTGTTCTTCGGCTTCACGCACTGCCCGGATGTCTGCCCGACGACTCTGGCCGAGCTGGCGCAGGTGGTGAAGGAGCTCGGGCCCGACGGCAACCGGGTCCAGGTGCTGTTCGTGACCGTGGATCCCGAGCGCGACACGCAGCAGGTGCTGAAAAACTACGTGCCGTCCTTCAACCCGGCGTTTCTCGGGCTCTACGGCGACGCCGGGGCGACCGCGCGCGCGGCGAAGGAATTCAAGATCTACTACCAGAAGCAGCCGGCCAAGGACGGCCACTACAGCGTGGACCACTCTGCCGGCACCTATATCCTCGACGCCGAGGGCCGGCCGCGCCTGTTTGCCGGCTATGGGGCCGGGGCGCCGGCGATCCTGCACGACATCCGGATCCTGCTCGGCAAGTCCTGACAGCCCCTCACCCCTTCCCCCTCTCCCGAGTGGCGAGGGGAAATGGTTAGCGGCGATATGGCTTGCCAGCCATCTAGCCGAGACTCAAACGAAAAAGCCCCGGGATTGCCGGGGCTTCTTCCTGCGCGTGAGGTGGATTACGCTGCCTGGGCGCCGATCGCGTTCTTCATCCGCGCCATCGCCTTCGACTCGATCTGCCGGATGCGCTCGGCGGAGACGCCGAATTCCGCGGCGAGATCGTGCAGCGTCGCCGATTCCTTCTCGCGGAGCCAGCGCGCTTCGATGATGCGGCGGCTGCGCGGGTCGAGGCTCGCGAGCGCGCGCTCCAGGCCTTCGCCGCGCAGGCGCGCGGTCTGCTCGTGCTCAAGGAGCCGGCCGGGCTCGGCATCTTCCGCCACGAGATAGGAGATCGGCGCGAACGCCTCTTCCTCGTCGTCGCCGACGGGCTCGAGCGCGATGTCCCTGCCCGCGAGGCGCGTTTCCATCTCGACCACCTCCTCGGGCTTGACGCCGAGCTGGCGGGCGACCGATTTGGCTTCCTCCACCCCGAGGCTCGCGAGGCCGCTCTTCAGGCTCCGCAGGTTGAAGAAGAGCTTGCGCTGCGCCTTGGTGGTGGCGATCTTCACGATGCGCCAGTTGCGCAGGACGAACTCGTGGATTTCGGCGCGGATCCAGTGCACGGCGAACGACACCAGCCGCACGCCACGCTCCGGATCGAACCGCTTCACTGCCTTCATGAGGCCGATGTTTCCTTCCTGGATGAGGTCCGCCTGCGGAAGCCCGTATCCCAGGTAGCCGCGCGAGATCGCGACGACGACGCGCAAATGCGCGAGGACCAGCTCGCGCGCAGCCTCCAGGTCGCCCGCGCCGTGGTAGCGGCGGGCAAGCTCCCGTTCCCGCTCCACGCTGAGGAGCGGGAAGCTGTTGACGGTCTGGATGTAGGTTTCCAGGCTGCCCGCAGCCGACGGGACCGGTAAAGCCAAGCTCGTCATGGTGACCCCCTTCTGGGCGCTATGTTAGCACTCCAGACATGAGAGTGCCATTTCCTGTAAAAGTTCATTCCATTCATGGGGTTAAGGTAAATTTTTGACCTGGAAATGGCCTCAAATCAGAGGGTTGGGATCCCCGGGGGACCGACGACAGCGGGGCCGCCTAACGTGGCTCGATTGCCGCGAGATGCCGGTTGACCGAGAGCCAGGACCCCATCCACCCCAAGGCGGCCGAGAAGACGAGCAGGCTCCCGCTATCCGCCAGGCCGAGCTGACGCAGCTCGATCGGGGCGGCATAGAGGCGGGAGAGGTCGGCGAGCGCGCCGTTCAGGATGTACACGACCGTCCAGATGATCGCCCAGGCCGTGAGCCCGCCGGCGAGCCCCTGCAGCGCCCCGTAATACAAGAACGGCCGCCGGATGAACGAATCGGTCGCGCCGACGAGCTTCGAGACCTCGATCTCCTCGCGCCGGGTGAGGATCTGCAACCGGATGGTGTTGAACGTCACGGCGACCAGCGCGAACGCGAACACGGTCGCGAGCAACGTGACGGCGAGCAGAGCCGCCCTCAGACCGGCTTCGAGGCGCCGCGCCCACTCGGCGTCGAGCTGCACGTGCGTGACCTTGGGCCAGCCGCGCATCTCGTCGCGCAGCCGTTCCAGGGTCTCCGGCGCGGTGTCCTGCGGCAGCACCACGAATGCGTCCGGCAGCGGATTGCCAGGCAGGCTGTCGACGACATCGGCGAGCCCGGTGCTGGCCTTGAGCTCCTTCAGCGCCTGGTCGCGCGGCACGAAGCGTGCTTCGCGCACCGCCGGGTGGTTCTCCAGGCGCGCCGCGATGCGCTTGACGTCGCCGGGGCCGGCATCCAGCGCGAGGAACACGGAGAGCTGCGGATCGGAACCGAGCGTGCGCGCGAGCCCCTCCAGATTGACGATCACGACGTAGAGCCCGACCGGCAGCGCGAGAGCGACGCCGATGACGCTTACGTTGAGGAGCGTCGCGACCGGCGTGCGCAGGAGCCGCGCGAGCGTCGTGCGCAGTGCATCGAGGTGGTTCCAGATCCAGGTCCTCACGCTGCCCCCGCGACTCGCCCTTCCTTCAGCACCACCAGCCGCGGCTTCATGCGCACCGCGAACGAGGCATCGTGGGTGGCGATCACCACGGTCACGCCGACCTGGTTGAAGGAGCGGAACAGCTCGCCGATGGCGGCGGCGTACGCGGCGTCGAGATTGCCGGTCGGCTCGTCGGCGAGCAGGATCGAGGGCCGGTGCACGATGGCGCGCGCGATGGCGAGCCGCTGCTGCTCTCCGCCGGAGAGCCTGACCGGGTGAACCTTCTCCTTGGCGAGCAGGCCAACCTTGTCGAGCGCCGCGCGCGCCCGGCGCGCCGCCTCGCGACGCTCGAACCCGGTGACCGCGAGCGGCAGCATCACGTTGTCGAACGCCGAGCGGTCGAAGAGCAGCTTCTGGTCCTGGAAAATGAGGCCGAGCTTCCGGCGCAGGAAGGGCACCGCGCGCGGGCGCAACGCCCCCACGTTCTGGCCGCTGACGACGACACTGCCGGTCGTCGGCCGCTCGATGGCCGCCATGAGCTTGAGCAGGGTGCTCTTGCCAGCCCCGGAAGGCCCGGTGATGAACACGATTTCACCGGCTTCGATCGTCAAATTGACGTTGCGCAGCGCTTCCAGTCCGCCGGGGTAGCGCTTGGTGACATGACTCAACGAAATCATGTGGTTACGCGGGGTAGCGGGCTGTGAGTGAGCACTCACGGGAGCGGCTCCTGACGGTGTCAATCGAAGAGCGCCGCGACGAACTCGCCGGCATCGAACGGGCGGAGATCGTCGAGTCCCTCGCCGACGCCGGCAAAACGCACCGGGATCGGCCGCTCCCTCGAGGAGATGGATCGCAGGTGTGCGATGGCCGCGAGGACGCCGCCCTTGGCGGTGCCGTCGAGCTTGGTCACGATGAGCCCGGTGACGCCGATCGCATCGTCGAACGCCCGCACCTGAGCGAGCGCATTCTGGCCGGTATTGGCGTCGAGCACGAGCAGCACCTCATGCGGCGCGCCCGGGAGCGCCTTGCCGACGACGCGCTTCACCTTCTTGATTTCCTCCATGAGGTGCAGCTGGGTCGGCAGCCGTCCCGCGGTATCCGCCAGCACCACGTCCGTGCCGCGGGCCACCGCGGCCTTGACCGCGTCGAAAATGACCGCGGCTGGATCCCCGGATTTCTGGGCGATGACCGCGACCCGGTTGCGCTCGCCCCATGAGGCCAGCTGCTCGCGTGCCGCCGCGCGGAACGTGTCGCCGGCGGCGAGCAGAACGGACTTGCCGCGGCCCTGGTAATAGTGGGCGAGCTTGCCGATCGAGGTGGTCTTGCCGCTGCCATTCACGCCCGCGAGCATGATCACGAACGGGCGATGGGCGTCGACCTCGAGCGGCTGGGCGATCGGCTCGAGCAGCTCGCGCAGCGCTTCCTGCAGCGCCAGGCGCAGCTGCGTGGAATCGGTGAACCCCTCTCGCCGCGCCCGTGTCCGCAGCTCGGCGAGCAGATGGGTGCTGGCCGCGACGCCGACGTCCGCGCCGATCAGCGCGGATTCCAGTTCTTCATAGAGCGCCTCGTCCAGGGGGCGCGCCGTCCCCAGCAGCCGCGCGAGCCGGCCACCGAGCTGCTGGCGCGTCTTGGCGAGCCCGTCCCGCAGGCGCGCGAACCAGCGGCCACCGTCGGTGGAAGAAGCGGGAGAACTTAACACGCGCCGGGCAGTCTAGATGCGGGTAGTGGAATCGATGCTGGCAGCCATTGTGGATGGCCGGCATCCGAGTGGATACAATTCTAGCCTGAATTTCACACCTTCCGAAGCGCATCCCCATGTCAATGTTGAAGCGTCTGCTGTTCGCGCTGCTCGTGCTGGCGCTGCCCGCGAGCCAGGGCATTGCCGCAGGCGACACCGCCGAGCGCAAGCTCGAAAACGGCATGCGCGTAATCGTCAAGACCGACCAGCGCGCGCCCGTGGTGGTGGTGATGGTGCTCTACCAGGTGGGCAGCGTGGACGAGGTGAACGGCGCGACCGGCCTCGCGCACGTGCTCGAGCACATGATGTTCAAGGGCACGGCCAGCACGCCGGCGGGGGAGTATTCGCGCGCCATCGCGGGTGCGGGCGGTCGCGACAACGCGTTCACCAGCAACGACTATACGGGCTATTTCGCCGTCCTGCAGAAGTCGCGCCTCGAGCTCGCCCTGCGGCTCGAGGCCGACCGCATGGCGAATCTCACGCTTTCCCCCGAGGAGTTCGCGAAGGAGATCAAGGTGGTGATGGAGGAGCGCCGGCTGCGCACCGATGACCGCCCGCGCGCGCTGGTGTACGAGCAGCTGATGGCGACGGCGCTGACCGCGCATCCCTATCGCAAGCCGGTCATCGGCTGGATGAACGATATCGAGAACCTGCGGGTCGAGGACACGCGGGATTTCTACCGCAAGTGGTACGCCCCCAACAACGCGACGCTGGTGGTGGTGGGCGACGTGGAGCCGGATGATGTCGTGGCGCTTGCGCAGAAGTATTTCGGCCCGATTCCGGCGCGCGCGCTCCCCGAGCGCAAGCCGCAGGAGGAGCCGGCCCAGCTCGGCCTGAAGCGCGTGAGCGTCAAGGCGCCGGCGGAGCTGCCGTACGTGCTGATGGCGTTCCGCGGGCCGGCGCTGCGTGATCCCGAGCGCGACTGGGAGCCGTACGCGCTGGACATGCTGGCGGCGGTGCTCGACGGCAGCGAGGCGGCGCGGCTGAACCGCACCCTGGTGCGGGAGGAGAAGATCGCGAACTCGGCCGACGCGAGCTACGACTCGGTCGCGCGGGGCCCGGGCTTCTTCTACCTCAGCGCGACGCCGACGCCGGGCCGGAGCGCGGCGGACGTCGAGCAGGCCCTGCGGCGCGAGATGGCGAAGATCATCGAGAAGGGCGTGAGCCAGGAGGAGCTCGATCGCGTCAAGGCCCAGGCGGTGGCGGCGCAGGTCTTCGAGCGCGACTCCATGTTCTTCCAGGCGCGGCAGATTGCGTCGCTGGAATCGGCGGGCATCTCGCACCGCACGCTCGACCTGCAGCTGAAGAAGCTGCGCGAGGTCACGCCCGAGCAGGTCCAGGAGGTCGCCCGCAAGTACTTCCGGGACGATGTCCTGACGATCGCGACGCTCGATCCGCAGCCGCTCGAGGGGGCGCGGCGCGCGAGACCGTCCCTGCCGGTCCGGCACGCGCAGTAAGGGAATCCGCGTGCACCTGCGTCTAATTGTGGTTGCCGCAATGCTGCTCGCGGAGCCGGCGCTTGCGATCCTGCCGATCCAGCAGTGGCAGGCCACGAGCGGGGCTCGCGTCTACTTCGTGGAAAATCACGACCTGCCGATGCTCGACGTCAGCGTGGAGTTTCCGGCGGGTTCCGGCTACGACCAGCGGGCGAAATCGGGCGTCGCCAGCATGACGCAGCGCCTCCTGACGAGCGGGGCGGAGGGCATGAGCGAGGACGACGTCTCGCGCCAGCTCGCCGATATCGGGGCGCAACTCGGGGGGCGCCTCGACGCCGACCGCGCCGGGCTCTCGGTGCGCACGCTTTCGAGCGAAGCCGAGCGGCGACGGGCGATCGACATCGTCGCGCGGTCGCTGCGCGCGCCCTCCTTTCCGGCCGAGGTGCTGAACCGGGAGAAGGTGCGTCTGGTGGGGTCCCTCAAGGAGGCCGATACCAAGCCCGAAACCATCGTCTCCCGCACGTTCTACCGCCTGGCTTATCGCGACCACCCCTATGCCCTGCGCTCGAGCGGCGAGGTCGAGTCGGTCGAGGGCATCACGCGCGAGGATCTGCTGGCGTTTTACCGGAGCCACTACGCCGCGCGCTATGCCGTGGTGGCGTTGATCGGTGATGTCACGCGCGCCCAGGCCGAGGAAATTGCCGAGGAGTTGACGCGCGGACTGCCCGAAGCCAGCGGGAAGGAGCCGGAGCTGCCGCCGGTCGATCCCCTGGCGCAGGCGGCGACCCGCACGGTACCGCATCCTGCCGCCCAGGCGCACATCCTGATCGGGTCGCCGGGCGTCGCACGCGCCGACCCGGACTACATCGCGCTCTACGTCGGCAATTTCGTGCTCGGCGGCGGCGGATTCGTCTCGCGCATCACGGAAGAGGTGCGCCAGAAGCGAGGGCTCGCTTATTCGGCCTCCAGCTATTTCTATCCTCTGCAGCGCAAGGGACCGTTCGTGATCAGCATGCAGACTCGCAGCGACCAGGCGGGGGAGGCGCTCAAGGTGGCGCGCGCGACGCTCGCGACATTCATGAAGAACGGGCCCACCGCGGAAGAGCTGGAAGGGGCGAAGCGCAACATCGTTGACGGCTTTCCGCTGCGCATCGACAGCAACCGCAAGATCCACGAGCACCTCGCCCTGATCGGCTTCTACCGCCTGCCGCTCGACTACCTCGAGGATTTCGTGCAGCGCGTCGAGCGCGTCTCCGCCGCCGAGATCCGCGACGCCTTCCGGCGCCACGTCGACCCTGCCCGCATGGTGACGGTCGTGGTCGCCGGCGACACCCCGAAGCAGGTCGACGCGCGCTGACGCCCGCACCCGGCCGCGCCGCGATCCCATGACCCGCAACCGGGTGCGCATCATCGGCGGGGCGTGGCGCAGCCGGCTCCTCGCCTTTCCGCCGCGCCCGGAGCTCCGCCCGACGCCGGACCGGGTGCGCGAGACCGTCTTCAACTGGCTGGGTCAGGATCTCACCGGCCGGAGCTGCCTCGATCTCTTCGCCGGCAGCGGGGCGCTGGGATTCGAAGCGGCCTCGCGCGGCGCCCGGCGCGTGGTGATGGTCGAGCACGACGCGGCCATCTTCCGCGCGCTCGAAGCGAGCCGCACCGCGCTGGACGCCTCGGCTGTGGAACTCAAGAGAGCGGATGCGCTAGAATTCCTGCGCGCCGAGGATGGCGTCTATGACGTTGTCTTCGTCGACCCGCCGTACCGGTCCGACCTCTGGCCGCGGGTGGCGCCGCTGCTGCCGCGGCACCTTGCCCCGCAGGCGCTCGTCTACCTCGAGCGCGCCGGCCGCGCCGGGCCGCTGCCGGGATGGGAATTGTGGCGGCAGGGCCGGGCGGGGCAGGTTGCCTATCAACTCTTGAAGCGGGCTGAGCGAGGTCTTCCATGAACCACAAGGCGGTTTACCCTGGAACCCTGGACCCGATCACGCTCGGCCATGAGGACCTGATCCGGCGCGCAGCGCGCCTGTTCGACTCGGTGATCGTCGCGATCGCCGACTCGACCACGAAACGCCCCTTCTTCACCCGCGATGAGCGCGTGGAGCTGGCGCGCGCCGTCCTGAAGGACCTGAAGAACGTGGAAGTCATCGGATTCTCGGGCTTGCTGATGAAGTTCGTGCGGGAGCACAAGGTGCGGGTGGTGGTGCGGGGCCTGCGCGCGGTGTCGGACTTCGAGCACGAGTTCCAGCTCGCAGGCATGAACCGCGGCCTGTATCCCGATGTCGAGACCCTGTTTCTCACGCCCGGCGAGCAGCACATGTTCATCTCCGCAACCATCGTGCGCGAGATCTCGATCCTGGGCGGCGACGTCAGCAAGTTCGTCCCGCCGCTGGTCGCCCGGCGCTTGAAGGCGAAGATCAAGCAGCTCGGCGGCAGATAACGAGCGGAGGGGAACTGGCCCCTTCCGGCGATCCATCGGAGCCTTCCCGTTCCCCCCGCACCCCCCACATCACAATGAGCCATCCTTCGCCGTTTCATATTCCCCTATGGCGTTGAAGATCACCGAGGAGTGCATCAACTGCGACGTGTGCGAGCCGGAGTGCCCGAACGACGCGATCTCGCAGGGCGAGGAGATCTACGTCATCGACCCCCGAAAGTGCACCGAGTGCGTCGGGCATTTCGATGAGCCGCAGTGCGTGAAGGTCTGCCCCGTGGATTGCATCCCGAACGATCCGCGGCACGTCGAGACGAAGGAGCAGCTCTACGCGAAGTATTTGCGCCTGACCGGGCGCAAGGAAGTGGCCAGTAACCAGTGATAGGGCTGGCAGGCCGGCCCTTCCGGTCACTGACCACCTGTTCCTTTATCACGCTTTCTGGCACCTCGGGCAGTAGAACGTCGAGCGCTGCCCCTGGCGGATGCCCCTGATCTTTGTTCCGCAGCGCGTGCACGGCTCGCCGGCGCGATCGTAGACCAGGAACTGGCTCTGGTAATTGCCGGCCATGCCGTCGCTCGCCACGTAATCCCGCAGGCTGCTTCCGCCCGCGCCGATGGCCAACTCGAGCGTCTCGCGGATTTTCGCTGCAAGCACCGAGCAGCGCTCGCGGCTCAATCGTCTCGCGGCCATGCGCGGCGATGTCCCGGCGCGGAACAGCGCCTCGTTGGCGTAGATGTTGCCGAGCCCCGCGACCGCGTGGCTGTCCATCAGCACGTGCTTGATCGCGGCTCCGCGGTTGCGGGTGGCTGCGTACAACACCGACCCATCGAAGGCGGCGGATAGCGGCTCGGGGCCGATGTCCCTGAGGAGGGGGTGCGCAAGCGCGTCTCCAGCCCGCCACAGCACCAGCCCGAAGCGACGCGGATCGCGCAGCCGGACCACGGTCCCATTGTCCAGCACCAGGTCGATATGATCGTGCGGGGTGGGCGCAGCGTCGTCGCGCACCACCCACAGGCGTCCCGACATGCCGAGGTGCACGATCAGCGTGCCCGTTCCGCAATCGACCAGCAGGTATTTGCCGCGGCGCTCGAGCGAGCGGATGATTGCGCCCGCGACGAGTTGCGGCAGCCGGCGCGGCACCGGCTGGCGCAGCCGCCGGTCGCGCACCACGACGGTCCGGATGCGCTGGCCGACGAGGAGCTTCTCCAGCCCGCGCCGTGTCGTCTCGACTTCCGGTAGTTCAGGCACCGGTCACCGGTCTGCAGCCACGAGTCACTTCGTCTCCGCCCGTTCCTCCAGGGCGGCAGGCGGGGAGAGCAGGCGCTTCGCGAGAGCGGCGCCGAAGCGGTATTGCAGCTTTTCATCGGAGCGCGCGAGCACCAGCTCCGGCTCGCGCGAAATGACGCCGAGCGCGAGCCTGCTGCCGTTCTTCAGCTCGATCCTGATCTCATCGCGTGCCCTCATGGCCGGGCCCGGCTCCACGCGCAGGGCGCTGGCAAGGCGCCACTCGTCCACCCAGCGGATGAGGTCGTCCTGGCTGAGGTCCCCGTTTCCGGACGAAAGAGTCCACTTGCCGTCGCGCTGCTCGACCGTGAAATCCTTGAGCGCGATGCGCTGCGGCACCTCGCCGGAGGCAAGCAGCTGCCGGCTCGCCATCTGGAAGGCGCTCACCGGCAGCGCCGCGCCATAGCGTGGGTGCACGGTGTAGACGGCGTCCCCGGCCAGCACGTATTGCTCGCGCGTCAGCTCGCTCACCAGGCCGAGGCCGAACGTCTGCCCGTCAACGATGAGGCGCGCCGCCGGCGGCTCCAGGCCGAAGCGCTCGCGATCGGCGGCCGGGAGCCGGTGCGTGGACCTGGCTTCGACGATCGCCAGCGCCTGCTGCACCCGTGCGTCGTCCGCGCGCGCCGCGATCGGCGCGGTAATGAACCAGCCGTCCTGCCTCTTTTCCAGAACGACCGGCACCGCGCCGGCACGTTCGATCCTCAGCGACAGCGCATCCCTCGCCTTGAGCGCCGACAAGGGGAGCTCGACCGCAGAGTCCGTGGTCGGCCGGAGGTAGAAGAAAGCCCCGAGCGCGGCGACGAGGATGGCGAGAGCCGCGTTCAGCCACGCGGCCCGGCTCATATCCGGCGCCTGCGCCACCAGATCGCGATGCCGGTGATCATGAAGGCGAGGGGGGCCACCATCAGGAAGACGAAGGCGATGAGATAGAGCGTCACCTGGTCGATGTCGACCTGGCTGTCGAGGGCCTCGCGCGGCTGGATCACGATCATGCGGTCGTCGCCGGTCAGCCAGTTGACGATGTTGACGCCGAGGTCGCGGTTGCCGCCGTTGCCGATGAAGGCGTTGGACAGGAAGTGGCCGTTGCCCACCACCACCACACGCTGCTGCCGGTCGCCCACGGCGCGCTCGAAGGCGGCCGCGATGGTGATCGGCCCGGCAATGTCGCGGCTCTTGTCGCAGGGACCCTCGAGCTTGCCGGTCTTGACGCAGCCGCGCGGCGCGACCTCGATCAGCGGCCGCACCCGCCACTCCTCGCTCTCGATGGCCTCGATCTGGCGCGCCACCGGGTAGATCGTGTTCAGGTCGAAGCCGTCGGTGATGGCGTGCCGGCCGTACACCGCCGCGATCGCATAATCGGGCGAGGCGCCGTAGCGGGCGGCCTCGGGATCGGCCACGATCCCGGGCGTCAGCACGAGCCCCAGCATCTCGGCGATCGGGGCGAGGCCGCGCAGCGGCTCGGGATCGATCAGCCACAGCAGGTTGCCGCCGCCCGCGAGGTAACGCCGGATCTTCTGCACTTCCGCATCGAGCAGGTTCACCTGCGGGCTGGAGATCACGAGAAGCGCCGCGTTGGCCGGCACGTCCTGGGCGAGCGCAAGTTTGAGACCGCTCACCCGGAAGCCCTTCAGCTCGAGCTGGCGCCCGAATTCGCCCAAGTCGTGATTGGCAGGCCCGTTCAGCTTGCGCTCGCCGTGCCCGTCGAGCCACAGCACGAGGCGCTCGCTGCCGCGCGCAAGCCGCTGCAGGGCGTTGGCAAGCGCCTGCTCGTTGAACTCGGTCAGGCGCTCGGTGCGCCGCTGGTACGTCAGCACGAGCTCGATCGGCGCGCGCACGCCGGCTTCCGCCGCGGCTTTCGGCTGCTCGCGCGGGTCGACGAAGGTGACGGCGAGGTCGGGCTTCACGCGCTGGTAGGGGCGCAGAAACTCCTCGATCCGGCGATGCACCTGCTCACCACGGGCATCCCGTGCGAGCGCGTAGGCGGTGATGGCAAGCGGGCCGTCCAGGCGTTTCAGCACCTCGAGCGTTGCCGGCGAGAGCGTGTTGCGGTGGCTCCGGGTGAGGTCGTGCTCGATGCGGTATTCGCGCGCGAGGTGGGCGATCAACCCCGTGGCCGCCACGAGCAGCACCACGAACAGCCAGTGGTTCGCGAGGGAGCGCAGGCGGCGCCGGCGCGTGGTCTCCATCGTCAGCCGCGCACGCGCTGCGCATCGAGCTGGCGGATCGCCAGCGCGAGGAAGAGCGCGGTGAGGAGGATCAGGCAGGCTGCCGCGTAGGTATCGAGCAGCCCCTTCCCGAAGGGCTCGAAGCTCTTGATGGGGGACACGACTTGCGTCAGGCTCGCCGCCACCGTCCAGCCGCGCGCGCGCAATCCGTCTCCCGCCGCCTCCCCGGCGAGCACCATGACCAGCAGCGTGGCGAAGGCGCCGATCGCGGCGACCACGGGGTGCACCGTGAGGCAGGACACGAACAGGCTCACCGCGGCGAATGCGGCGGTGAGCAGGACGAGCCCGGCCACGAGGCCCGCGAGCATGCCGTAGTCGAGCCGCGCGGCGCCCGCGAGGGAGAGCGGCATCAGCGCCGTCAACGCCACGATGCACCCGAGAAACGCGACGAGGCCCGCGAACTTGCCGAGCACGATTTCGGTCATCGAGACGGGCGCCGACATGAGCAGCACCATGGTCTGGTTGCGGCGCTCTTCCGCGATGAGCCGCATGGCCAGGACCGGCACCGCGAACAGCAGCACCGCCGCCGCCGTGCCGAAGATGGGGCCGGCGACGAGATCGGTGATGCCGGGAGCGGCTGCCAGCCGGGCGAGCTGCGGCTGCAGCTGGAGGAAGTCGTCGAGGCGCCGCAGGAAGGCGTAGCCGACGATCAACTGCATGATCGTAAGCACCACCCACGCGAGGGGCGACGCGAACAGCGTTTTCAGCTCCTTGCCCGCGATCGTAAAAATCATGCGCCGTCCTCGCGCCGGGTGAGGTGAACGAACACGTCCTCCAGGCTCGTCTGCGCGGGATTCAGCTGATAGAGGCCCCAGTCGCGCGCCGCGGCGGCCTTCACCAGCGCGTCGGTCGGGTCCTTCCCGGCGGCAAACTGGACGCGGAAGCGCGTCGGCTCCACCGCGTCCACGGCCGCCACGCCCGGCAGCGCCGCGAGCTCGTCGGCCGACGGCGGCCGGCGCAGTCCCACCAGGAGGGTCGCGCCGCTCTCGAACTGCTTCAGCGCCGCGATGGTATCGCTGTAGACGAGCTCACCGTGATGCATGATCTGAACGCGATCGCACACCGCCTCCACCTCGGGCAGGATGTGGGTGGAGAGAATCACGCTGTGCGCGCCGCCAAGCTCGCGGATCAGCGCCCGGATGTCGCGGATCTGGTTGGGGTCGAGCCCGACCGTGGGCTCGTCGAGCACGACCACGTCGGGCGAGTGCACGATCGCCTGCGCGATGCCGACGCGCTGCTGGTAGCCCTTGGAGAGCGTCCCGATCAGCTTTCCGCCGACATCGGCGAGACCGCAGCGCTGCCGGACCGTCGCCACCGCTTCGCCACGGCGCGCGCGCGGCACGCGGTGCAGCCTCGACGCGAGCAGGAGGTACTCGTTCACGGTCAGCTCGCGGTAGAGCGGCGGCACTTCCGGCAGGTAGCCGATGCGCGCCTTGGCCGCGGACGGCTCCTCCAGGAGGTCGATGCCGCAGATGCGGATCTCGCCGCGCGAGGGCGCGAGGTTCCCGGTCAGCATGTGCATGGTGGTGGTCTTGCCAGCGCCGTTCGGGCCGAGGAAGCCGAGCACCTCGCCGCGCCGCAACTCGAGGTTGATGCCGTTGACCGCGATGTGATTGCCGAAGCTGCGGGTCAAGCCCCGCGCGGAGATCGTGCTGGCCGCTTCCGGTTCCGGCATCGCGACGAGTGGCTGGGCGAGATCCGTGCTTGTGGTGTGCATGAAATATACCTAATATGTGCCTCTTTATGAAGCCGCCGGCCCGACCGCCGCGCTATCTGAAATCCTTCCGTTTCCTCCCTCCGGAGTCATGACCGCGTTTCGCATCCTCGTGCTGGCGCTGTGCGCGGCGCTCGCGGCGTGCGCGCAGCAGCCGGGGACCGCGGAGGGTCCGACGCCCGGCCCGGGCACCGCGCAGCAGCCGCGCGTGGTGAGCGCAAAGCCCGCGCCGAGCCACCCGCCGCTGCCCAACGTCGAGCTCTCGGAAGACCTGCTCTACAAGATTATGCTCGCCGAGGTCGCGCTGCAGCGCGGGCAGCCGCATATCGCGGTGCAGGCCTATCTCGAGCTCGCGCGCGAGACGCGCGACCCGCGCGTCGCGCAGCGTGCCACCGAGGTGGCGTGGAACGCGCGCTTCAGCTCTGCGGCGCTCGAAGCGGCGGGCATCTGGCTGCAGGCCGATCCCGGCTCGGCGCAGGCGCGCCAGGTTATCGCGGCGCTGCTGGTCTCGCAGACCCGGATCGCGGATGCGCAGCCGCATCTGGAGAAGTGGATCGCAACCGGGCCCGACAGCGTTGGCCAGAGCTTTCTCCAATTGAACACGCTGCTCGCGCGCCACCCGGACAAGCCCGAGGTCCTCATATTGATGCAGGCTCTGGCACAGCCCTATCCCGCTGTGCCCGAAGCTCGGCTCGCGGTAGCGCAGGCGGCGTGGAATGCCGGGAACGAGGAGCTCGCGCTCGCCGAGGCACGCACCGCGCTGAAGCTGAATCCGGACTGGGAAGTCGCCGCGCTGTTCACCGCGCAGGTATTGCAGCGCCGCTCCAACGAGGAGGCGCTGAGCTTCCTGGCCGACTACCTGCGCGACCACCCCAAGGCGCGCGATGCCCGGCTCAACTACGCACGGGTGCTGGTCGCCAACAAGAATTACCCCGAGGCGCGCCGGCAATTCGAGCTGCTCGTCCAAGAGTATCCGCAGAATGCCGACGTCGGCATGGCGGTGGCGCTGCTCGCGATGCAGGCGAGCGACTACGACGCGGCGGAGTCGCAGCTGAAGCGCGTGCTGGAGCTGGACTACAAGGATCCGAACCTCGCGCGCTTCTATCTTGGCCAGGTGAACGAGGAGCGCAAGCGCTTCGACGAGGCGCTCAAGTGGTACGCCGCGGTCACCCTCGGCGAGCAGTACATCCCCGCGCAAACGCGCTACGCCGGCATCCTCGCGCGGGAGGGGCGGATGCCGGAAGCGCGCAAGCATCTGCAGGATGCGACCGCGAGCCATCCCCAGCTGCGCGTGCAACTGACGCAGGCCGAGGCGCAGCTGCTGCGCGACGCGAATGCCTACCAGGAAGCGTTCGACGTGCTCGGCCAGGCGCTCGCGCAAATGCCCGATTACCCCGATCTCCTCTACGACCACGCGATGGCGGCGGAGAAGGTGAACCGGCTGGATGTCCTGGAAGCGAACCTGAGGCAGCTGATCAAGCTCCGCCCCGACCACGCTCACGCCTACAACGCGCTCGGCTACACCTTCGCCGACCGCAACCAGCGCATCGACGAGGCCTACCTCCTGATCGAGACCGCGTTGAAGCTCGCGCCCGACGATCCGTTCATCCAGGACAGCATGGGCTGGGTGCTCTACCGCATGGGGCGCAACAAGGAAGGCCTCGATTACCTGCAGCGCGCGTTCAAGCAGCGCCCCGATGCTGAGATTGCGGCGCACCTCGGGGAAGTGCTGTGGGTGGTCAACCAGCGCGACGAGGCGAAGAAGATCTGGGCCGAGGCGCTGAAGGAGCATCCCAAGAACGAGTTGCTGCGGGATACCGTCAAGCGCTTCCGGCCCCAGTAGCTTCTCATTACCACAATGACGGGATTCAGGTCGTGCGCCGCGCTGGCCGCGGCCGCGGCGCTCGCCGGCTGTGCCTGGCTCGCGCCGTCGCCCCCGCCGCCTCCGGCGCCCGCGTTCGAACTCCTGGGACGCGTGGCGGTCACCTTCGACGGCCGCACCTTCTCATCCGGCGTGCGCTGGCAGCACGCGGCGGACCGCGACGAACTCTGGCTGATGACCCCCGCGGGGCAGGCGCTCGCGCACATCGTCGGCGAGGCCGACGGTGCCACCTACACCGGAGCGGACCGCAGCCAATACAAGGCCGCTGACATCGCGAGCCTGATACGGCGCGCGCTGGGCTGGGAGCTGCCGGTCATGCGCCTCGCGTGGTGGGTGCAGGGCGAGCCCGCCGCCGGGGTCGTCGTGCAATCCGCGGAGCGCGACGCGCAGGGACGGCCCGCGGTGCTGGTGCAGGACGACTGGCGCATCGTCTATGTGTACGAATCCCAGGACGCGCGCGAGGGCCGGTTGCGGCGGCTGGACCTGGCGAGCGAGTCCTGCCAGATTCGTCTCGTGATCGATCGCTGGCGGCGCGCGGCCGAGCCATGAGCGAGAGACGCAGTTATCCGGCGCCGGCCAAGCTCAACCTGATGCTTCGCGTCACGGGGCGCCGCGCCGACGGCTATCACCTCCTGCAGACTGTGATCCGCTTCATCGACTATGGCGACACGCTGACCTTCCGCGTGCGCGAGGACGGGGCGATCCGCCGGGTCAACGAGGTCGCGGGCGTGCCGGCTGCCGAGGACCTCGCTGTGCGGGCGGCGCGGCGGCTGCGGGTGGCCTGCGGCACACGGCTCGGCGCCGACATCACGCTGGAAAAGCGCCTACCGCTCGGAGGCGGGCTCGGGGGTGGCAGCTCCGACGCCGCAACCGCGCTCCTCGCGCTGAATCAGATCTGGCGTGCCGGGCTGCCGCGGGAGCGGCTGCTTGCGCTCGCTCTCGAGCTGGGGGCCGATGTGCCGGTATTCGTGGGCGGCGAAAACGCGCTGGCGGAGGGAATAGGAGAGCGTCTTACGCCCCTTTCCCTGCCCCCGGCCTGGTATCTCGTTCTGACCCCTCCGGTCGAGGTTCCGACCGCCCGCATCTTCTCTCACATTCAATTGAAACGGGACTCAAAACCCATTAAAATCACGGCCTTTTCGGTCGAGCAGGCGGGCAACGACCTGGAGCCCGTGGTGTGCCGCGAATACCCCGAGGTGGCGCGACACCTCGAGTGGCTCCGGCGAATGGCGCCGGCATGGGTGACCGGCAGCGGGGCATGCGTGTTCGCGGCGTTCCCGACTGAGCCGGCGGCCCGCCGGGTGCTGGAGCAGGTGCCCGAGGGCATGCGCGGATTCGTCGCGCAGGGGCTCACCCGCCATCCGCTGCGCGACCTGGCACGCTGAGGCGGACTCAGGATTCGTAACGAAGTTGGGGAGTCGCCAAGCTGGTTAAGGCACCGGATTTTGATTCCGGCATGCGTGGGTTCGAATCCTACCTCCCCAGCCCGATATTGATGATGCGCAACCCCTCACCCCTTCCCCCTCTCCCGAGTGGAGAGGGGAAAAGTACAGTGCGAAAATGGCGAGCCTGCCATTTGCGCAATGAGTGACGATTGAGGTCGTGATGCTGCAGGGAAGCACAGCTGAGAGCAGGGGTTTCGACCGCCTGATGGTGTTCACCGGCAACGCCAATCCCCGGCTTGCCGAGGACGTTGCCGGTCACCTGAAGGTCATGCTCGGCCGCGCCAAGGTCGGGCGCTTCAGCGACGGCGAGGTGATGGTCGAGATCCTGGAGAACGTGCGCGGGCGCGACGTGTTCGTGCTGCAGTCGATCTGCTCGCCGACCAACGACAACCTGATGGAGCTGCTGGTGATGGTGGATTCCCTGAAGCGCGCCTCCGCGGGCCGCGTCACCGCCGCGATTCCCTACATGGGTTACGCGCGGCAGGACCGGCGCCCGAGCTCGGCGCGCGTGCCGATTTCCGCCAAGGTGGTCGCCAACATGATGTCGAGCGTGGGTGTCGACCGTGTGCTCACCATGGATCTCCACTCGGAGCAGATCCAGGGGTTCTTCGACATCCCGGTGGACAACATCTACTCCAGCCCGATCATGCTGGGCGACGTGTGGAAGCGCGGCTTCAAGAACCTGGTGGTGGTCTCGCCCGACGTCGGCGGCGTGCTGCGGGCAAGGGCGCTCGCGAAGCGGCTCGAGTCCGACCTTGCCATCATCGACAAGCGGCGCCCGCGCCCCAACGTCGCCACGGTGATGAACATCATCGGCGAGGTGGAGAAGCGCACCTGCGTGATCGTGGACGACCTGGTGGACACCGCGAACACGCTGTGCGAGGGGGCCGCGGCGTTGAAGCAGCAGGGGGCGGAGCGCGTGCTCGCGTACTGCACCCATGCGGTGCTTTCGGGCAAGGCGGTGGAGCGCATCATGGGCTCCACGCTCGACGAGCTGGTGGTCACCGATACCATCCCGCTGCGCGAGGAGGCGAAAGCCTGCAAGAAGATCCGGGTGCTCACGGTTGCCGGTCTCTTGGCCGAAACCATGCGCCGCATCAGCAACGAGGATTCTGTCAGCTCGCTCTTCGTCGAATAGCGAGCTGAGCGATCAGCGGTCGGCTTTCAGCGAAATGCGGTTTGGCTGAGAGCTTGATGGATGCTGATAGCTGATAGCAGTTTTTTTGGAGATTGCAATGAAGATCGAAGTGACTGCATTCCCGCGCGCGCAAAAGGGATCGAGTGCGAACCGCCGCCTGCGCGTCGGCGGACGCGTGCCGGGCATCGTCTACGGCGCGAACCAGGCGACGCAGAACGTGGAGCTCGACCATAACGCGCTGCTGCTGCAGCTGAGGCAGGAGGCGTTCCACGCGTCGATACTCGATTTCGCGCTCGACGGGCAGAAATTCCAGGTCCTGCTGCGCGACTACCAGATGCACCCGTGGCGGAAGCAGGTGCTGCACGTGGATTTCCAGCGCGTGGACAAGAACCGCAAGATCCACATGCGCGTGCCCCTGCACTTCGTGAATGCCGAAATTTGCCCGGGCGTGAAGGTCGGCGGCGGCGTGGTGCAGCCCGCGCTGAACGCGATCGACATCCAGTGCCTGCCGGACGACCTGCCCGGATTCATCGAGGTCGATCTCAAGGACATGGAGCTGAACGACACGCTGCACGTCGTGGACATTCCGCTGCCGAAGGGCGTGGAGCCGATTTCGAAGCTGAAGCACGAGAATCCGTCCGTGGTGTCGGTGCACGTGCCGAAGGAGATCGTGATCGAGGAAGAGGCGCCGGCGCCGGTCACCGAGATCATCGGCGAGGTCCCGGCCGAGGGCGAGGAAGCCGCCGCGGCTGCCGCGGAAGGCGAGAAGGGCGAGAAGAAGGAGGCCGGAGCCGAGAAGAAGGAGCCCGCCGCCGCAGCGAAGAAGGAGCCGGCTGCTGCAGCGAAGAAGGAGCCCGCCGCCGAGAAGAAAGAGCCCGGCAAGAAGGGCAAGGAATAGGGCGCCGTCTGCGAGAAGGCCCGCCATTCCGCATGGACTGGCGGGCTTTTTCTAGTTTATGAAACTGATCGTCGGGCTGGGCAATCCGGGGGACCGCTACCAGGGGACGCGGCATAACGCTGGCTTCTGGCTGGTCGAGCGCTTCGCCGCGGAATCGCGCACGGTGCTGCGCAAGGACGCGAAGTTCGAGGCGCTGGTCGGGCGGCACGAGGCGAGCGGCGCGTGGCTGATGCTGCCGCAGTCGCACATGAATCTCTCCGGCAAGCCGGTGCAGATGCTCGCGAGCTTCTTCAAGATCGCGCCTTCCGACATCCTGGTGGCGCACGACGAGCTTGATTTCCCGCCGGGCACCGCGCGCTTGAAGCAGGGCGGGGGCGTTGCCGGCCACAACGGCCTGAAGGACATCTCGGCCCGGATGGGGTCGCACGACTACTGGCGGGTACGCATTGGCATCGGCCACCCCGGCGACCCGAGGGCCGTCACCGACTACGTGCTGCACAAGCCGTCGCAGGACGATCGCGCCGCCATCGACGCGGCGATCGCGCGCGTGCTCGAGGTGCTGCCGCTCTTGCTCGCCGGGGATCATCAGGGCGCAATGCTGAAGCTCCACACCGAGCCCGAACCCGAAAAAGTAGAGCGTCGGGTTGCACCGGTGCCCGCCAAGCCCGCGAAGGCGGAAAAGGGCGCCAGGACCGGGAAGGTCGAGAAGGACGAGAAAGCCGGGAAGGAGGGTGTGATCAGCTCCTTCCTGAAGAAGCTCATCCCGGGTCAGGACCCCGCGCGCAAGAAATGAGCCTCCGCTGCGGTATCGTGGGCCTGCCCAACGTCGGCAAGTCCACGCTGTTCAACGCCCTCACCAAGGCCGCGGTCCCCGCCGCGAACTACCCCTTCTGCACCATCGAGCCGAACGTCGGCGTGGTGCCGGTGCCGGACCCGCGCTTGAAGCGGATCGCGGAGATTTCCCGCTCCGCCAAGGTGACGCCGGCGGCCGTGGAGTTCGTGGACATCGCGGGGCTCGTCGCGGGCGCGTCCAAAGGCGAGGGTCTCGGCAACCAGTTCCTCGCGCACATCCGGGAAACCGACGGCATCATCGATCTCGTGCGCTGCTTCGAGGACGAGAACGTCGTGCACGTCGCGGGGCGCGTCGACCCCGTCGCCGATATCGAAACGATCCAATTGGAGCTCGCGCTGGCCGATCTCGCGACGGTGGACAAGGTGCTCGACCGCGTCGCGCCCAAGGCAAGGTCAGGCGACGCGGAATCGATCCGGTTCGAGGCGCTGCTCAAACGCGTGCGCGAGCGGCTCGACCAGGGCAAGCCTGCTCGCGGGCTCGAGCTTCAGGCCGAGGAGATCGGGCTGTTGCAGCCGCTGTGCCTGATGACGACCAAGCCCGCGATCTACGTCGCGAACGTCGCCGAGGACGGGCTCAAGGGCAATCCCCTGCTCGACCGCGTGCGCGAGTTCGCAGCGAAGGAGGGCGCCCCGGTGGTGGCGATCTGCGCGGCGCTCGAAGCGGAGATGGCCGACATGACGGAGGAGGACAAGCGCGTGTTCCTCGCCGACATCGGTCTCGAGGAGCCGGGCCTCGACCGGCTCGTGCACGCGGCCTACGATCTGCTCGGGCTGCACACCTTCTTCACCACCGGCCCCAAGGAGTCGCGCGCCTGGACCCTACACAAGGGCGAGACCGCCTCGCAGGCCGCCGGCACGATCCACACCGATTTCGAGCGCGGGTTTATCCGCGCGGAAGTCATTTCATGCGAGGATTTTTTCGCGTGCGGGGGCGAGCAGGGCGCGAAGGAAGCCGGGAAGATGCGGCTGGAAGGCAGGGATTACGTCGTGCGCGACGGGGATATCATCTATTTCCGGTTCGCCGTCTAAGCCAATTTGGGAGGTCGGGAATGGCAAACACGCTCAAGCTGCCGGCAATTGACCCTGCCGCCGTACCCGCTGTCACCGGGTCGCGCTACCCGGAGCCGTTCAAGTCGCGTGTGTCCGGGCGCCGCAAGCAACGCCTGGGCGATGCGCTGGGGCTCAAGAACTACGGGGTCAATCTTGCGACGATACCGCCGGGCGCGGTGTCGGCGCTGCGCCACTGGCACTCGCACGAAGACGAGTTCATCTACATCCTGAGCGGCGAGCTCGTTCTGATCACTAACGACGGCGAGCAGAAGCTTACCCCCGGCATGTGCGCGGGTTTTCCAGCGGGCAAGGCCGACGGGCATTACCTCATCAATCGAACGCAGCGGGACGCCGTCTACCTCGAAGTGGGTGATCGCCGCCCGGAGGATGCGGTGACCTATCCCGATGACGACATCGCCGGGCAGGCGACGCCGCAGGGACGGCGCTTCACGCGGAAAGACGGGACGCTCTACTGAGCTTTGGCCGGCGCGGCCGGCCTCAGGCTGATCACCACGACCCCGACGAGCACGAGCGCCGCACCGGCGAGCTGGAGCGGCGTCATCACTTCCTCGAGCCCGAGCCAGCCGAACGCGATGGTGGTCACCGGTCCGAGGGCGCCGATGATGGCGACGGTGTTGGCGCCGACCCGGCGCAGCGCCTCCGAGGTCATGAATATCGGCACCGCCGTGCTCACGACAGCCATCGCGATCGCGTAGCCGTACACCGGCGCCGGGAGGTCGAGCGCGGAGAGTGGCCGCAGCAGCAGGAACTGCGGATGCACGCAATGCTCGCCGCGCGTCATCGCGTAGGCGGAGAACCGGACCGAGCCCACGCGCGTGATGACCTCGGCGCCGGCGACGAGGTAAAGGGCATAGCAAATCGAGCTTGCGAACGCGAGCACCGCGCCGAGCCAGAAGTTCGTCTGCTCTCCCTCCAGCGACTGGGCGAACACCAGCAGCAGCCCGGCGTAGGTAAGGGCCAGCGCGGCGACCTCGCGCGCGGTCACGCCCTTGCGCAGGAACGCCGCCGACAGGATCACGACGATAGTCGGATAGGTGAACAGCAGCAGCCGCCCGAGCCCGGCCGGGATGTACTGGAGTGCGAGGAAGTCGAGAAAGCTCGCCCCGTAGTAAGCGAGAATGCCCAGTGCGGCGACGGCGGCGAGCTCGCGCCCGGCGAGCGGGCGGTGCTCGGTTGCGCTTCTCACCCACAGCGCCGCCGCGATGAAGAACGGCACCGAGAACACCATGCGTAACGCGAGCAGCGTGACGGGATCGGTGACCCAGGCGTAGGCGAGCTTGATGAAGATCGGCCGCAGCGAGAAGCACACCACCCCGCCGATGGCGAGCGCGATCCCGGCGGCGAACCAGCCGCTGCTTCTTTCGGCCCGGCTCAAGGCGGGCACCGCCCGATCATGCCTGCGGAATACAACTGTTCACCCATTGGAAATGACGTAATTGTGCCTGAACCCGTCACTATCTTAGCGGAGGCCGCCGTGCGGTAAGCTTGGGTGGATAACCCAAACCGCATCATTCGTGGAAGAGAAAACCCACCCCTTTTTCGCGCTGAAGGCGCGCGATTTTCGTCTCTACTGGCTCGCCCTGGTCGCGCAGGTCGTCGGCCAGCACATGTTTGCGTTCACGCTCGGTTGGCTCACCTTCGAGATCACGGGATCGCAGGCGCAACTGGGGCTTATCCATCTTTGCGGTTTCGTGCCCCAGTTTGCCCTGACGCTGCTGGGCGGCGTGCTGGCCGATCGCATCGATGCGCGCGTGCTCATCGGCGCCGCGCAGACCACTGCCTCGATCACAATGATCATGGTTGGCGTGGCCACCCTGCTCGGCGTGGCGCAGCTGTGGCACCTCGCGCTCGGGGCATTTCTATGGGGTCTGTCGGCCGCAATCGACGAGCCCGCGCGCGCGTCGTTCTTCCCGCGCCTGCTGCCGCGTCCGCTGTTGCGCGCCGCGGTGCCGCTGATCTCCATGGCTTTCGGCAGCAGTCGCGTGATCGCCCCCTCGATCGCCGGTTTTCTCATTGCCGCGGCGGGCGCGCCGGCGACGTTTCTCGCGTCCGCGGCGGCGATCAGCACCATGATGGCGGTGCTGTTCCTGGTTCGCCCCTCCCACGGCGTCGTCGCGCGTCCACACGGCAGTTTGCTCGACAACTTTACCGAGAGCCTGCGCTACATACGCGCCAACGAGGCATTCGCCAAGGCAATCGGCGCGGCGCTGCTCAACGCGACCCTGGCCATGGGCTTCATCCACATGCTTCCGGTATTCGCCAAGGTTGTATTGCAGGTCGATTCGCGCGGCCTTGGAATTCTCGCGTCTGCCGCCGGAATCGGCTCCCTGGCCGGCTTTGCTTCCTACTCCTGGCTGCAGCCCCATCTGTCGCCGAGAAACCTGATGGTGGGAGCTCTGACCGTCTATAACGTGGCGTTGATCGGCCTCGCCTTCAGCGACTGGTACTGGCTTTCCTTCTGCGCGATCCTCGTCGCCGGCCTGTGCCACGGTTATTTCGTGACCTGCGTGCAGGTGATGCTGCAAACCCTGGTCGAGGATCGCTATCGCGGGCGGGTGATGAGCGTGTTCGCGCTGGTATGGAGCTTGATGTTCCTGAGCGGATTTCTGTTGAATACCGCGGGGGAGTGGGTGGGGCCGCGCCTGGCGCTCGCGGGCGGCGCGGTCATCGTGCTGGCCTACGTGTGGCTGTCGCTGGTGCGTGCCAAGGCGCTGAAGAAAATAGTCCTGGCGCCCAAACCAGGCTGAAGGATGAAAATAGGATCCCCTCTCCGCTTGGGAGAGGGCTAGGGTGAAGGGGTAACTCAAATGACGATCATCGATTCGCAAGTCCACGCCTACGAGGCGAATACGCCGAAACGCCCGTGGCACAGCGTCCCGAACTGGCCCCCGAGCGCAACGGGTGACGAGCTGGTGGCGGCGATGGACAAGCTCGGCGTCGACGGCTCGATCCTGATCTCCGCTTTTTCCATGTACCGATACGACGCCAGCTATGCGGTGGAAGTGCAGCGGACGCATCCCGGCCGGTTCGCCCTCGTCAAGCCGGTCGATCCGGACGATCCCGCGGTGGTCGATCATATCGCCGCGTGGAAGAAGACGCCCGGCGCGGTCGGCATTCGGGTCATCGTGACGAAGGAGCCGGGACGCAACCCGAGCGACCGGGGCCTCGACCGCGTATTACGCGAAGCCGTCCGTCACGACTTCCCGGTCAACATCCTGTGCTGGGGCAATTTGGAGAGGGGCGCGGCGGTGATCGACCGCCATCCCGATACGCGATTCATCATCGACCACCTGGGCATCCTGCAGCCCCGAACGCCGCCCGCGCCGCCGCAGCCGTGGGCCGACCTGCCGAAGGTGCTGGAGCTCGCGAAGCGTCCGAACGCCGTGATCAAGGTCAGCGGCGCCTGCACGTTGTCGCAGAAACCGTATCCCTTCCCGGACATCTGGGACTCGCTCGCCCGCGTGTTCGACGCCTGGGGATTCGGGCGCTGTTTGTGGGGCACCGACTGGACCCGCGCCTTCGCGGTCGTCAACTACGAGCAGGCCGTCGAGCCCTTCCGCCGGACCGACCGCCTCTCCGCGAGCGAGCGCGCGATGTTAATGGGCGGCGCGTGCGCCAAAGCATACGGTTGGTTGCCCAAGAAAAGTTAGGAATTGGAGACAGGCCCCTTTAACAAGCCAAGCTGATGTCTCACCGCCGCTTGCCGCCGAGCAGGGACCCCAGAACGCCCCGCACAATCTGCCGACCGATCTGGCGGCCGATCGCCCGCGCGGCGCTCTTGGCCGCTGCCTCGACTGCGCCTTCCCGGCGCCCGCCGCGCGGGCCGGTCGAGCCGCCGAGAAGATCGCCCAGCGCGCCAAAAAGCCCGCCGCCCGCCGCGCGGCTGCGGGCTTGCCGCCGGTTCCGGGCCGCGGGCGCTTTTTCGGCCACGCGCTGCGTGAGCTTCTCGTACGCCGACTCGCGGTCCACGGTCTTGTCGTAGGTGCCGGCGAGGGGGGAGCTCTTGATGAGCTTGTCGCGCTCCTGCGGCGTGATCGGGCCGATGCGCGTGCCCGGCGGCACCACGAATGCGCGCTCCACGACCGTGGGACGCCCCTTGTCGTCGAGCAGCGAGACCAGCGCCTCGCCCACGCCGAGCTCGGTGATCGCCGTCTCGACGTTCAGCTTGGGGTTCGCCCGCAGCGTGGTCGCCGCGGACTTGACCGCTTTCTGGTCGCGGGGCGTGAAGGCGCGCAGCGCGTGCTGCACGCGGTTGCCGAGCTGGCCGAGCACGGTGTCGGGGATGTCGAGCGGATTCTGCGTCACGAAATAGACGCCGACGCCCTTGGAGCGGATCAGCCGCACCACCTGCTCGACTTTTTCCAGCAGCGCCTGCGGGGCTTCGTTGAACAGCAGGTGCGCCTCGTCGAAGAAGAACACGAGCCTGGGCTTTTCCGGGTCGCCCACTTCGGGCAGCTCCTCGAACAGCTCCGAGAGCAGCCACAGCAGCAGCGTCGAATAGAGCTTGGGCGCGGTCATCAGCTTGTCGGCGGCGAGGATGTTGACGACGCCGCGCCCGCGCGAGTCGGTCTGCATCAGGTCCGCGATGTTCAGGGCCGGCTCGCCAAAGAACTTGTCGGCGCCCTGCTGATCCAGGGTCAGTAGATCCGCGCTGGATCGCGCCGATCGAGGCCGAAGAGATGTTTCCGTATTGCGTGGTGAACTGCTTCGCGTTGTCGCCCACGTGGGTCAACATCGCGCGCAAGTCCTTGAGATCGAGCAGCAGCAGGCCGTTGTCGTCGGCGATCTTGAAGGCGAGGGTGAGCACGCCCGCCTGCGTCTCGTTCAGGCCCAGCATGCGCGCGAGCAGCAGCGGCCCCATCTCGGAGATCGTGGTGCGCACCGGGTGGCCCTGGCTGCCGTACGCGTCCCAGAACACGACCGGGCACGCTTCGAACTTCACGTCCTTGAGCTTCAGGCTCTCGACGCGCTCCTTGATCTTGCCCTTGAGCTCGCCCGGCTGCGACTGGCCGGCGAGATCGCCTTTCACGTCGGCCATGAACACGGGCACGCCGATGCGGCTCAAGCCCTCGGCAATGCGCTGCAGGGTCACCGTCTTGCCGGTGCCGGTGGCGCCGGCGATCAGCCCGTGGCGGTTGGCAAACTGCGGCAAAAGGCAGAGGTCGGAACTGGACTTGGCGATCAGAAGCGGTTCTGGCATGGCGCCCCCGCGTGATAAAATTCTCGATATTTTAGCGAGTTAGCCTGTAGTTGGCAGGGGCAGCACATGGCAGGTCACAGCAAGTGGGCGAACGTCCAGCACCGCAAGAACCGGCAGGACGCCAAACGCGGCAAGATCTTCACCCGCCTGATCAAGGAAATCACGGTCGCGGCGCGCATCGGCGGCGGTGATCCCGACTCCAATCCGCGGCTGCGGCTGGCGGTCGACAAAGCCTACGCGAACAATATGCCCAAGGACAACGTCGAGCGCGCGATCAAGCGCGGCACCGGCGGGTTCGAGGGCGCCCATTACGAGGAGATCCGCTACGAGGGCTACGGCGCCGGCGGCGCGGCGGTCATGGTCGACTGCATGACGGACAACAAGACCCGCACCGTGGCGGACGTGCGCTCCACGTTCACCAAGCACGGGGGCAACCTGGGCGGCGAGGGCTCGGTCGCGTTTCTGTTCAAGCACTGCGGGCAGCTCGTGTTCGCGCCCGGCACGAACGAGGATGCGCTCATGGAGGCGGCGATCGAAGCGGGCGCGGAGGACGTCATTACCAACGACGACGGCAGCATCGAGGTCGTGACGGCGCCCAACGATTTCGTCGCCGTCCGGAACGCGCTGGAGAAGAAGGGGTTCAAGGCGGCGCTCGCCGAGGTGACGTTCAAGCCGTCGGCGGAGAACGCGATGAAGGGCGACGAGGCGGCGCGCATGCAGAAGCTGCTCGACGCGCTCGAGAACATCGACGACGTGCAGGAAGTCTATACAACAGCCGTGATCGAGCAGCCGGCTTGAGCGGGCGCGCCCCCACACGCATACTCGGGATCGATCCGGGGCTGGCCGTCACCGGATACGGCATCCTCGACAGGAACGGCAACGCGCTCCATTACGTCGCCAGCGGCCGCATCCGGACGCCGCCCGGAAATCTGGCGCTGCGCCTCAAGGCCATACTCGAGGGCCTGAACGAGGTCATCGCCGCCCACGGCCCGTCGCAGATCGCCCTCGAGAAAGTCTTCGTCAACGTCAATCCCCAGTCCACCCTGCTGCTCGGGCAGGCGCGCGGCACGGCGATCTGCGCCGCGGTGCTGCACGGCCTGCCGGTGGCGGAGTACACTGCCCTGCAGGTGAAGCAGGCCGTGGTGGGCAACGGCCATGCGCAGAAGCGGCAGGTGCAGGACATGGTGCGGCGGCTCCTCGCGCTGCGCGGCGATCCGAGCCCGGACGCGGCCGACGCGCTCGCCTGCGCCATCTGCCACGCGCACGGCGGGCAGGGGCTCGGGCGCCTCGCGACGGCGGGCTTTCGCATGAAACGCGGCCGCCTGGTCTGAGATGGCGATGTCCACACGCTCCATTTTGGGGTATCTATGATCGGGCGCATCCACGGCAGGCTCATCGAGAAGCATCCGCCCCAGATCGTCGTGGATGTCCAGGGCGTCGGCTACGAGCTCGACGTCCCGATGAGCACCTTCTACCAGCTGCCCGCGACCGGAGCGGAAGTCTCGCTCTACACGCATCTCGTCGTGCGCGAAGATGCGCACCAGCTCTTCGGCTTTGCCACCGAGCCCGAGCGGCGGGCGTTCCGGCAGCTCCTCCGGATATCGGGGATCGGCGCGCGCACGGCGCTCTCCGTGCTGTCCGGGCTCTCGGTCACGGACCTGCGCGACGCCGTAGTCGCCCAGGATGGCGGCCGATTGACGAAGATACCCGGCATCGGCAAGAAGACCGCGGAGCGCCTGCTGCTGGAGCTGCGCGACAAGCTCGACGCCGTGGCGGTCGCGTCCACCGCCGTCAAGGGCGACGGGCAGGCGGGCGACATCGCGAATGCGCTGCTTGCGCTTGGCTATAATGAACGCGAGGCGGGGTGGGCGATGAAACAGCTGCCCGCCGGCCTCAACGTCGCTGACGGCATACGCCAGGCTCTCAGAGTCCTCTCGAAGCCATGATCGAAAGCGATCGCCTGACATCCACCGCGCCGGCCTCGGCGCAGGAAGAGGCGCTCGAGCGCACGCTGCGGCCGAAGCTGCTCGAGGAGTACGTCGGGCAGGAGAAGATCCGCGGCCAGCTCTCGGTCTTCATCGAAGCCGCGCGCCGCCGCAAGGAGGCGCTCGACCACGTCCTGCTGTTCGGCCCGCCGGGGCTCGGCAAGACCACGCTCGCCCACATCATCGCGCGCGAGATCGGCGTCAATCTCCGCCACACCTCGGGACCGGTGCTCGAGCGCCCGGGCGACCTCGCCGCGCTCCTCACCAACCTCGAGCCGAACGACGTGCTGTTCATCGACGAGATCCACCGCCTGCCGCCGGTGGTGGAGGAGATCCTCTACCCGGCGCTCGAGGACTACCAGATCGACATCATGATCGGCGAGGGGCCCGCCGCCCGCTCGGTCAAGCTCGACCTTCCGCCGTTCACGCTGGTCGGCGCGACCACGCGCGCGGGCATGCTGACCAATCCCCTGCGCGACCGTTTCGGGATCGTTGCGCGTCTCGAGTTCTACACGCTGGAAGAGCTGAAGCGCATCGTGCAGCGCTCGGCGAAGCTGCTCGGGACCGAGGTCGCCGCCGAGGGCGCGCACGAGATTGCCGGCCGCTCGCGCGGAACGCCGCGCGTCGCGAACCGCCTGCTGCGCCGCGTGCGCGATTTCGCCGAGGTGAAGGCGAAGGGCAGGGTAACGCGCGAAGTGGCGGACGCCGCGCTGAAGCTGCTCGACGTGGACGCGATCGGGCTCGACGTCATGGACCGGAAGCTCCTCCTGGCGGTGATCGAGAAGTTCGCCGGCGGCCCGGTGGGCATCGAGAACCTGGCCGCGGCAATCGGCGAGGAGCGCGACACCATCGAGGACGTGCTCGAGCCCTACCTCATCCAGCAGGGCTACCTGCAGCGCACGCTGCGCGGCCGCATTGCGACGGTATCCGCCTATCGCCACTTCGGCCTCGCGCAGCCCACGCGTTCCGGGACGCCAGACCTCTGGGAACAGCCCAAAGAGTGATGCGCTCGAGGCGGCCATCACTCGTCACTCAGCCCGTCCTGAGCTCGTCTAAGGGTCACCCGTCACCCCGCGAGCTTCACGTGGCCGGTCCGCGTCTATTACGAGGACACGGATCTCGGCGGGGTGGTCTATTACGCGAATTACCTGAAGTTCATGGAGCGCGCGCGCACCGAGTGGCTGCGCGCGCTCGGGTTCGAGCAGACGGCACTGGCGCGCGAGCACGGCGTGGTGTTCGTGGTGAGCTCGCTCACGATCGATTACCTCCGGCCGGCGGCTTTCGACGACGAGCTGGCCGTGACCGTGGAACTCGAGAAGCTCGGAGCGGGACAAATTGTCCTGAGGCAGACGATCGCGCGCGCGCAGGAAGCGCTCGCAACCGCGAGCGTGCGGCTCGGATGCGTCAACACGGCCACGTTCCGGCCCGTTAGAATACCGGGGCCCATCGTCGCCGGCCTAGGAAAGAACCCGTGAACCCCACCGTGACCCACGACATGTCGGTGCTTTCGCTCGTAACGGGCGCGAGCCTGCTGGTGCAGATCGTCATGTTGATCCTCCTGCTCGCCTCGCTCTTCTCCTGGTACTACATCTTCCTCAAGCTGTTCACGCTGGGCCGCGCCGCCCGGCTCGCAGAAGAATTCGAGCGGACGTTCTGGAGCGGGACCGCGCTGACGGACCTCTACCAGCGCGCGGTCGAAAAGCGCCATGCCGTCGGCGGCCTCGAGCGCATCTTCGAAGCGGGCTTCCGCGAGTTCATCAAGCTGCGCAAGCCCGACATGGATGTCGGGAACGTCATGGACGGGGTGCGGCGCGCGATGCGCGCGACCTATCAGCGCGAGATGGAGCGGCTCGAGTACTCGCTGCCTTTCCTTGCGACGGTCGGCTCGGTCAGCCCCTATATCGGACTCTTCGGTACGGTGTGGGGGATCATGAACTCGTTCCGCGGCCTCGCCAACGTCGCGCAGGCGACGCTCGGGGCGGTGGCCCCGGGCATCGCCGAGGCGCTGATCGCCACCGCCATGGGGCTCTTCGCGGCGATCCCGGCCGTGATTGCCTACAACCGCTTCGCCGGAGACATCAACCGCCTGGCCACGCGCTGCGATTCGTTCATGGAGGAGTTCTCCAACATCCTGCAGCGCCAGGCGCACTGATAGGCCATGCTGATCGAGCGACGCGGCGGCCGGCGGCTGATGAACCAGATCAACGTCGTGCCCTACATCGACGTGATGCTGGTGCTGCTCGTGATCTTCATGATCACGGCGCCGCTCATCAATCCCGGGCAGATCGAGCTGCCCTCGGTAGGCAAGACCTCCGATCCCCCGGTGCTGCCGATGGAAGTCTCGATCCGCACCGACGGCTCGCTCTGGCTGCGCGACCGCGCGCGCTCGATGCAGGAGAGCCGGGTCTCGCGCAACCAGCTGCTCACGGCAATTCGCCAGAAGCAGAAGCAGAACCCGGAGCAGGCGGTGGTGATCTCGGCGGACAAGGACGTGCGCTACGAGTCGGTGCTGGAAGTCATGGACATGTTGCAGCAGAACCAGGTGCGCAAGGTGGGGCTCCTCGCCAAGCCGCGCTCGCCATGACGGCTTCCGTCTACGAGACCCTCAACGAGAAGGCGATCTCCGGCGCGGCTGCGCTGGTGATGCATTTCCTGTTCTTCGCGCTGCTCGTCGTCGGCGTCGCGTGGCAGAAGCGCGAGGCACCCCCGATGGTGGCGGAGCTGTGGAGCAACCTGCCGGCGCCCAAGACCGCGCCCCCGCCGCCGCCCCAAGTCGAGCCGAAGCCCGTTCCCAAAGCCGAGCCGAAGCCGGTGCCGAAAGCGGAGCCCAAGCCCATACCCAAGGCCGACATCGCGCTGCGGGAGAAGCAGGAAAAGGAGCGCAAGGCGAAAGAGAAGGAGCTGGCCGAGAAGAAGAAGCGCGAGGAGCAGGCGCAGCTGGAAAAGCTCAAGGCACAGCAGGAAAGAGAAAGGAAGGAGCAGCTCGCGCGCGAGCAGGACGAGGCGCTGAAGAAAATCGCCCAGAGCAAGGCCGCGGAGCAGGCGCGGCTGGTGGACGAGTACAAACGCCGCATCGCCGACCACATCCGAAGCGCTTCATCATCGAGCCGCCCGGCCTGCAGGGCAATCCGGAGGTCGAGTTCGACGTCGTCGTGCTGCCGGCGGGGCGAGGTGTTCGACGTGAAGATCCGCAAGACGAGCGGGCAGGCGCCGTGGGACGCCGCGGTCGAGCGCGCCATCCGCCGCGCGCAGCCCTTGCCGCTGCCGCCGCCGGAGTCCGGGACTCATGAGGGAATTCCGGGAACTCAATCTCAGATTCCGGCCCAAAGAATAAGTCCGGCGTCCCGGCGCCTGTCGCTGCGGGGCGACAGCTCACGGGGGCGCGCGGCAATGCCAACGGCTATAATTCGCTCAATGAACACAAGCTGGCTGCATCGCCTCGTTTGCGCTGTCGCCATCCTCGCCCCGCTCGCGCCGCTCTCGTCCGCGCACGCCGCCCTCAGCATCGAGATCATCGGCACCGGGGCCACCCAGTTCCCCATTGCCGTCGTGCCGTTCCGCGCGGAAACGGGGCTCACGCAGCCGGTCACCCCGATCGTTGCCGCCGACCTCGCGCGGAGCGGGCTGTTCAGGACGGTCGATTCCGGCGGGTTGAACCCCCTGCCGTACGAGCCGCAGGATCTCAATTACCCCGTCTGGCGCGCGCGCGGCGCGGAGGCGGTCGTGATCGGGTCGGTGTCGCAGCTGCCGGATGGGCGCTACGACGTGCGGTTCAGGCTGATGGACGTCGCGAAGCAGGTGCAGCTCGCGGGCTTTGCCTTCACGGCGGGCGCCGGCCAGCTGCGGCTCACGGCGCACCGGATCGCCGACGTGATCTACGAGACGCTGACCGGGGCCAAGGGCGTGTTCAGCACCCGCATCGCCTACATCGTCAAGAAAGGCAAGCGCTACGAGCTGCAGGTCGCGGACGCCGACGGCTACGGCGCGCAGACGGTGCGCTGGTCGGACGAGCCGATCCTCTCGCCGTCGTGGTCGCCGGACGGCATGCACCTCGCCTACGTGTCGCTCGAGCGCAAGAAGCCGGTCATCTACGTGCAGTCGCTGATGACAGGCCAGTATCATGCGGTAGCGAACTACTGGGGCAGCAACAGCGCCCCCGCCTGGTCCCCCGATGGCAAGCAGCTGGCCGTCGTGCTGTCCAAGGAGGGCGGCTCGCAGATCTACTATATCGGCACCGACGGCAAAGGCGAGCCGCGGCGCATGACCTTCAGCTCTGCCATCGATACCGAGCCCAACTTCTCGCCCGACGGGCAGCTGCTGCTGTTCACTTCCGACCGCGGGGGAAGCCCCCAGATCTATGGCATGCCGGTGACGGGGGGCGAACCGCGCCGTCTTACTTTCGAGGGCAGCTACAACGTGAGCCCGCGCTTCAGCCCCGACGGCAAGACCTTCACGTTCATACAGAGGAACGGCGGGCGTTTCAACGTCGCGGTGCAGGACCTTTCGACGCGGCAGGTGCAGGTACTGACCGACGGCTTCATCGACGAGTCGCCGAGCTTCGCGCCGAACGGGCGGTTGATCCTCTACGCCACCGAGGTGAAGGGGCGCGGCGTACTATCCGCGGTCTCGAGCGACGGCCGGGTGAAGCAGCGGTTGTCGGAAGACGCCGCCGATGTGCGCGAGCCGGCCTGGGGCCCATTGCCGAAATAACCATTTACACGAGGAACCACACCATGAAGAAACTCCTGACAGCAACGATTACCCTGGCATTGCTGGCGCTCGCCGGTTGCGCCGCGACTCCGAAGCCGGAACAGCCCGGCGCATCGGTCGAGGATCGGGGCAAGCCGGTCGGGCCGCCTCCGGCTGCGCCCGGCAAGCCCGCGCCTGACACCGGCGCGAAGCCGCTCGTGACGGCGCCGCTGGGGGCCGCCGCGCTCAAGGATCCCAACAACATCCTCTCCCGGCGCAGCGTCTACTTCGATTTCGACTCCAACCTGGTGAAGGACGAGTATCGTCCGCTGGTGACGGCGCACGCCCGCTACCTGCAGCAGAATCCGGGCGCGAAGATGCGCATCGAGGGCAATGCCGACGAGCGCGGCAGCCGCGAGTACAACATCGCGCTCGGCCAGCGCCGCTCCGAGGCGGTGAAGCAGATGATGCAGCTCCTCGGGGCGCGGCCGGACCAGATCGAGTCCGTGAGCTTCGGCGAAGAAAAGCCGCGGGCCACGGGGCACGACGAGAAATCCTGGGCCGAGAACCGGCGGGCGGACATCGTCTATCAGGGCGAGTGATCTGCGACGGAGGGATGAGGGATGAGGGATGGGCCAACCCTTCAGCTTCGTCCAGTTTTCTTCTCGGTCTTGCCGGCATCGCTGTTGTGGCGTGCCTCGGTCTGGCGACGCCGGTCTCCGCGCAGCTGTTTGGCGGCGATGATGTCGCGCGCAAGCAGATCGCGGAGCAGTCGAAGCGTCTCGATGAGCTGAAGCGCCAGAACGAAGACCTCTCGGCGCGACTTGCGAGCATGGACGAATCGCTCAAGGGGTTGGCGGCATCCAATCCCGCGCTCGAGCTCGCGCAGCAAATCGAGCGGCTGCGCCAGGAGGTGACACAGCTGCGCGGCCAGATCGAGATCGTGGGCAACGACATCCAGATGGCCGCGAAGCGCCAGCGGGACATGTACGTGGACCTCGACACGCGCATGAAGCGGTTCGAGCAGCCGGCCGCGGAGGCCCCGGCACCCGCGCTTACCCAGCCCGGCGCGGCGGTCGCGGCCGCACCGGCCGCCGCGGGGGCTGCCGCCGCAACGGCGGCCCCGGCCTCGGACAAGGAGGCGCGGGCGTACGAAGCGGCGCAGGCCCAGCGCAAGGCCGGCAACTACCAGGGCGCGATCGCCGGGCTTCCGGAATTTCATCGCCCAGTATCCGAAGAGCCCGCTCGCGCACCGGGCGCAGTACTGGATCGGCGACTCCTACTACAACCTGCGGGACTTCAAGAATGCCATCGCGAGCCAGCAGCGGCTGATGGCGGCCTATCCCGACAGCGCGTCGGTCCCGGATGCGCTGCTCAACATCGCGAGCTCGCAGGTCGAGCTCGGCGACGCGGCGGGCGCGCGCAAGACGCTCGACAAGCTGGTCGCGCGCTATCCGACGAGTGAGGCGGGAGAGAAGGCGAAGCGCAGGCTCGCTACGCTCAAGTGACGCGTCGGGCGGTGGTGCTGCTGTCGGGCGGACTCGATTCCGCCACCACGGCTGCGATCGCGCGCTCCGAGGGCTACGAGTGCCACTGCCTCACGGTGGACTACGGCCAGCGACATCGCGCCGAGCTGGCCGCCGCGGCGCGCGTCGCGCGCGCGACGGGCGCGGCAAGCCACAAGGTGCTCACCATCGACCTCACCGCGGTGGGCGGCTCGGCGCTAACCGACCGGAGCATCGCCGTCCCCGAGGCGCCGACGCAGGGCATACCGGTTACCTACGTCCCGGCGCGCAATACCATCCTGCTCGCACTGGCGCTCGCCTGGGCCGAGGTGCTCGGCGCGCAGGACATCTTCTTCGGGGCGAACGCGGTGGACTACTCCGGCTACCCCGACTGCCGGCCCGAATACATGCGCGCCTTCGAGACGCTGGCCAACCTGGCCACCAAGGCTGCAGTGGAGGGGCGCAGGCTCATGCTGCGCACGCCCATCATCGACCTCGCCAAGGCGGAGATCATCCGGCGCGGCGTCGCGCTCGGCGTGGATTACGGGCTCACCGTGTCCTGCTACCAGCCGGCGGAGGACGGCCTCGCCTGCGGGCGCTGCGACGCGTGCCGGCTGCGGCGCGCGGGGTTCGAGACGGCGGGGATTCCCGACCCCACTCGTTACAAGAAGTGACCCGTGACCGGGAACCCATGACCGGTCTAGACTAATACAGGGGGCGGGTCATGCAAATCACGATACATCTCCAGATACTCGCGGTGGTGTTCGCCGTCGCCGCCGTCATGGGCGCGGTCACCAGCAAGACCAACTTCTGCGCCATGGGCGCGGTCTCCGACTGGGTGAACATCGGCGATACCGGGCGCATGCGCGCCTGGGTATTCTCGATGGCCGTGGCGCTCGTAGGCGTGATCGCGCTCGAGGCGGCGGGCATCGCCAACCTCTCGGGAGAAACGTTCCCGCCGTACCGCACGGCGAACTTCGCGTGGGTCCGCTATCTCCTCGGGGGGCTGCTGTTCGGCGTCGGCATGACGCTCGCGAGCGGCTGCGGCAACCGGACGCTGGTACGCATCGGGACCGGCAACCTGAAGTCGCTCCTGGTGGTCGGGATCTTCGCCGTCTGTTCCTACCTCATGCTGTGGACGCCGCTCTACGAGAAGGCGTTCCTGCCGTGGGTCGCGGCAACGACCGTCAATCTGCAAGCCTACGGCGTGGCGAACCAGGAACTCGGCACCGTTCTCGCGGGCATGTTCGGCATGGGCCGCTCGCAGGGATTCAACCTCGCCGTCGCGGCGTTAGTTGCAGCCGGGATGCTGGTTTTCTGCTTCAGGTCGCCGGACTTCCGCAGCGAGCGCGATCACATCCTGGGCGGCGCGGTGGTGGGGCTTGCCATCGTCTTCGGCTGGTGGCTGACGGCCGGCTCGATCGGGCGCGAGTGGAAGGAGTATGCCGAGATGGCGGCCGTGGTGCCGAGCCGGGTGCAGGTGCAGTCCTACACCTTCGCCGCCCCCATGGGCGACATGCTGCGCTACCTCTTCGATCCGCTCAATTTCTCGCTCGTCAATTTCGGCGTTGTGGCGCTCGCCGGGGTGATCCTCGGCTCTTCAGTGTGGGCGGTACTTGCCGGCCAGTTCCGCGTCGAGTGGTTCGTGTCCTGGACGGACTTCGCCAACCACGCGGTGGGCGCCGTGCTGATGGGCATCGGCGGCGTGCTTTCCATGGGCTGCACCTTCGGGCAGGCGATCACCGGCATCTCCACCCTCGCGATCGGCTCCATCCTCACCTTCCTCGCCATCGTCATCGGCGCGGCCGGGACGATGAAATACCAGTACTGGCGCATGACGCGGGAAGCCTGACGCGCGGAGCGCGCTTTTCAAGGAAGCGGCGCGCCTGTAGAATGCGCCGCTTTTCGCGGGGCGGATAGCTCAGTCGGTAGAGCAGCGGACTTTTAATCCGTTGGTCCGGGGTTCGAATCCCCGTCCGCCTACCATCGTTAAAGCCGGATGCTTCGCACCGGTTTAACTCCACGCATTCGAGGCAGACGGCTTCGCCGCAGCTCAATGCGCGGCAATCCATTCCCGCGTTGTATACTATTTGCACTCATTCGCCGGCTTGCGTGACCGACGCGTAACACGGGGGGTCCATGACATACTTCGTGGAAGGACTGAGCGGGCATACCGAGCCCGAGACCAAGGTGCGCCGGATCGGCGAATACGATTCGCTGCCCGACGCCATTGCGGCCGCAAAGCGGCTGGTGGACGGATATCTGCGGCGCGAGCACAAGCCCGGCATGGAGCCGAGGTCGCTGCTTTCCAAATACCAGGAACAGGGCGAGCACCCGTACATCTTCCGCGACGACGACACGACCTTCAACGTGCCGGGGTTCAATCACCTCCACTACGCGACCACGCGCAGCAACGACGTCTGCGCCGGGAAGAAATAGCGGCACCGTGTAGAATCCTTTCAGCGGCGCCGCGCCACCGGCGCCGTTTTTCGTTGATCGCGGGAGAGGGGGAGGAAATCTGGCGATCGATCGCATCGAAGTCCTGGTTACCGATCTGCCCGTGCGGCTGCGGCGCGAGATCTCGAGCGGCTCGTACGACACCGGCGCCGCAGGCACGCTCCTGGGCAAGCCGGTGCTGGTCAAGGTGCACGCCGACGGCGTCACCGGCTACGGCCAGATCCGGCCGATCAGCCCGGGCCACTTCATGCCCGACACCGTGCACAGCATGGTCGGCGCGATCGCGGAGGTCTACGGCCCGCGGCTGATCGGCAAGGACCTGTTCGGCACGGAATCGGCGCTCGCTTTGTTCGACCAGTCGCTGCCCGCCAACATGAACGCGCGCGCGGCGCTTGACCACGCCCTGCACGACGCCATCGGCAAGGCGCTGAAGCTTCCTGTGTACAAGTTGCTCGGGGGCTTGTGCCAGGAGCGCATCCCCCTCGAGTGGTCGGTCAGCATGGCCGCGGATGTACGCACGATGATCGCCGACTCCGAGCGCGCGATGACGCAATTCGGCATCCGCGTGCTGTGCCTGAAGGCGGGCGGGCAGGGCGGCTGGCGGCGCGACGTGCAGAATTTCATCGCGGTGCGCAAGGCCCTCGGGGATGACGTGGTCATCGGCGTCGATCCGAACGAGGGCTGGACGGTGTCGGAGGCGATTCGCGTCGCCAACGAGCTCGCGCCGCATGGGCTCGGCTACGTCGAGCAGCCGGTCAAGCGCCAGAACATCGCCGGCATGGCTGCCATCCGGCGCAAGCTCGGGGGCGTGCCGCTGATGGCGGACGAGGGGGTCATGACGCTCGGGGACGCCTACGCCCTGGCGAAAGCGGAGGCGGTGGACGTGTTCTGCGTCAAGCTCTACAAGATGGGTGGTCTGCACGCGGCGAAGAAGATCGCGGCAGTGGCCGAAGCTGCCGGCATTCAGCTGAACGTCGGCGGGCTGGCGGTGCATTCCCAGCTCGAAGCGGCGGCCGGCGCGCATTTCTACGCGAGCACTCCCGAGCGCCACATCATGCCTGCGGCCGAGTTCATCTTCGGGCTCGGCGTGCTGGGCCCCGATCCGCTTGTGCCGGAGACCGACTTCGTCATCCGCGACGGCCACGTTTCGCCGCCGTCGCGACCCGGGCTCGGCATCGCGGTGGACGAGCGCGCGGTCGAGCGCCACACCCTCAAGCGCGAGGTGGTGAAGTGAGTGGGCGCCTGCGCGAGCTCCTGCAGCGCCGGGACAAGGTGCTCGTCGTGCTGCACCCGCCGACGGCGACGCATGCGCGCATCATGGAGCGGGCGGGTTGCGAGGCCGGATTCGTCGGCACGAGCGGCGTCGTCGGCTCCTACACCGGTCTCGCCGACGTCGGCACCGCCACGATGACCGAGTGCGTGCAGATCGCCGGCTGGATTGCGCAGAGCGTGAGTTTCCCGGTGATCATGGACGGCGATACCGGGCACGGCGGGATCATGGCGGTGCGGCGCATGGTGCGCGAGTGCATCCGCGCCGGGATCGCCGGCGTGCGCATCGACGACCAGCCGATCGAAGGCAAGCGCCGCACGCAGAGCGCGGGCGTGGAAGTCGTGCCGCTCGAGCAGGCGGTTGCGCGCTACCGCGCCGCCGTAGACATGAGGAACGAGCTCGACCCCGACTTCGTCATCATGGCGCAGTGCTACGCGCGCGACGCGGTGAATGGCGGCCTGGAGGACTGCATCGGGCGTCTCAAGGCCTACCGGAAGGACGCGGGCGTGGACTGGGTCCAGTTCGAATCACCGCACTCGGTGGATGAAATCAGGCAGGCGCGCGCGGCCGTCGAGGGCCCGTTTTCGTTCATGAAGGGGAAGCTCCCGCGCTACCTCGGGCTCGAGGAGCACCTTGCGCTCGGCGTGAACATCGCCTGGTATCCCGGATTCACGCACCAGGTGATGTGGGCGGCGCTCTGGGACTTCATGCAGGATTTCCAAAAGCGCGGCATCGCGGCCTGGGAGGAATTCGAGGCGAGCCGGAAGGACCGGCCCTATCCGCGGCCCGACGTCGGCCCCACGGGCGAGGGCGGCGAAATGCAGCGCGAGCTGGAGCAGCGCTATTTCCCGAGCGGGACGCCCGGCACGCACCGGCGCAAGTGACCGCGGGTTCGCGGAACAGGGAGGGATGGATGGCACGAGGCGGCTTCAGGATCTTCGATTCCGACACGCACGTCGGCCCGGTCATGGACGTGCTCGAGAAATACCTCGCTGAAGCGGACAAGGCGAAACTGGCTGCATGGGAGCCGCACCGGACCGCCAACAAGCGCGGCCACGTTACCTACACGAAGGGCCAGCGCCGCTATCGCCGCCGCCTCGGGACCGCGCGGCCCGAGGAGACGCCGGGCGGCTACATGGCCGGCTTCACCGGCGTGAAGCGCGAGAGGGAAGTCTCGCCGCTGGTGGATCACGACCCTGCGGAACGCATCAAGGACATGGACTACGAGGGCGTGGACGTGAATCTCACGCTCCCCTCGGGCTGGTTCGGCACCTGGACGACGGGCGATGACGTGGCGCTCGAGATGGCGATGTATCGCGCCTATCACCGCTGGATGGAGGACTACTGCGGCGCGTTTCCCGGGCGGCTGGGCGGCGTCATCCTCGCGAGCGCCCGCGACATCGAAGGCAGCGTCGCGGAAATAAGACGGTGGGGCCAATCGCGCTGGGCGTGGGGAGTCCTCCCGTATGCCCCGTACGGCGCGCCGCTCGATCACCCCGACCTCGAGCCGGTGTGGGCGGCGGCGCAGGAATGCGACCTGGCGGTCACGCTGCACACCTTCACGGTCATGCCGCCGTACGCCCCGGGCGGGCTCGACACCTGGGACAACCTCTTCCTGCAGCGCTCGGCCGCGCATCCGTGGTGCGGCATGCGCAATATGGCGGCGTTGATCGGAGCCGGCGTGATGGACCGGTATCCGCGGTTGCGCATCGCCACCCTCGAGGCCGGACACGGCTGGCTGCCGTTCTGGATGACGAGGATCGACGAGCACGCCGAGACGATCCGCGCGGCGATCGCTCCCCTCAAGGGCAAGCCGAGCGAGTACGTGACGGGCGGCCGCTATTTCCAGAGCATCGAGATCCCGGAGGGCGCGAAGCTCACCAATGCCGTCGCCGACCTGGTGGGTGAAGGCGTGCTGATGTACGCCTCGGATTACCCGCACGGCGAGAGCCATTTTCCGAAATCGGTCGAGCGGGTGCTCGGGTGGGACATGTCCGAAGCGCGCAAGCGCAGGCTCTTCTGGGACAACGCCGTGCGGCTCTATGCCCGGTGCGGCCTGCGGGCGTGAGGCGAGCTGAAGGAAGTGGAGGGGGGCGCATGAAATCGGGTTGGAGACGGTTCGAATTCCTGCTCGGGTTCGCGCTGGCGCTGCCTGGCACCGCGACGGCTCAGGGGCCGTCCGAGGCTTATCCGGCCAAGCCGGTGCGGGTCGTCGTCGGCCTCGCGCCCGGCGGCGCCACCGACATCCAGACCCGGCTCTTTGCGCAGAAGCTTTCCGAAAGTCTCGGCCGGTCGTTCGTGGTCGAGAACCGTACCGGAGCCGGCGGCACCGTTGCCTACGCGTACGTCGCAAAGTCCCCGCCGGATGGATACACGTTGCTGGGGGTCGCGGGCGGCTACACGATTACGCCGGTCGTCTACGCGAAGCTCTCCTACGATCCGGTGAAGGACTTTGCTCCGATCTCGCTGGTCGCTCAGGCGCCTTTCCTGCTGCTCACGCATCCTTCGCTGCCGGTGAAATCAGTGAAAGAATTGCTTGCGCTCGCGCGCGCAAGACCCGGCGCGCTGGATTGTGCGTCGGCGGGATACGGGACATCCACTCACATGGCGTTCGAGCTGTTCAAGGCTCTGAGTGGAGTCAAAATTACGCACGTCCCGTACAAGGGCACCGGGCAGTCGCTGGTTGACGTCATGAGCGGCCAGGTGCACATGCTGTTCGGCAACGTGCTGTCCTCGCTGCCACATGTGCGAGCCGGCAGGCTGCGGGCGCTGGGGGTCACCACGGCCAAGCGTTCGGCGGTATTGCCTGAATCTGCCGACCATCGCGGAATCGGGTGTGCCCGGCTACGAGAACAGCACCTGGCACGGCTGGCTCGCGCCGGCCGGCACGCCGGTTGCCGTCCTCACCCGCCTCAACGCCGAGCTCGTCAGGAGCGCCCGCGCGCAGGACGTCGTCGAGCGCCTCGCGCCGGACGGCGGGGAGCCCGTCGGCAGCACGAGCGAGGAATTCGCCCGCTTTATCGCCGACGGACATGGCGCGCTGGAGCAAGCTCGTCAAAGAGACCGGCATACGCTTTGATTGAGGCGCCTTCCGGTGTGCTACTGGTCTCCGTGCGTATACCAATAGGTGCGCACCCGCCTCTGCGTGATCACTGGAGGGGCACTTTGCGCATCGTTGGGCGGGCTGGCGCCTCGCGAGCGCCGGATACCGCCGACCCGGACCATCACCGGACTATCGTCAACGGGCACTGTCCCCACCACCGGTGACGGCGGCAGGCCGCTGCCACGGGATACGCCGGAATGACCGGCCCCGCACAGCGCTTCGGCGTCGACGGCGCTGACACGCACCGCGATGCCTTGCGTTACCGTCACCTTGGTGCGGGAGAATGTCGAGCTGGTCTCGGCGGTGATCTCCCAGGCGGTGCTGGCGCACAGCGAGTCGCCGCTCGCGGCGCCCGCGACGCCGAGCTGCTGCGCCTTGCCCGCCAGGCAACCCAGGTCCTCGGCGCTGGAAGGATTGAGTTCGCTCACCTTGATCGGCTTCACTGAAATGCACGAAGGCGCGGGATCGAGCCGGGTGATGTACTCCGGCGTGCCGTCGCCGTTGAGATCGGTGCACAAGGTGTTGGCGGCCCCGCACGGATTGGGCACGGCGTTGGCCGGGTTCGCGATGAACTGCGGCGTGCTGATCACCGTTTCGATCGCCTGCTGCGCCGCATGGAGCGCTTCACCGCGCGCCTGCATGTTCCCGACCACCCTGAGGTTCATGTTGGTGGTGCTGAGCGAGCTCACGGCGAGCAGCGTGATCAGCGCCAGCATGATGAGCGCAATGACCAGAGTTGCGCCCACCTGTGCGCGCATCCCCGCGTTCATGGCCGGTCCCTCCTTCCGGCGGGATTCACGATCCGCACCATCGCGGTGTAGACGTGCCGGCGGTAGCCGTCTTTCTTCGGTCCTACCGTGATCGCGTTGCCCGCATCATCGTGCCCGAGAGTGTATGTCTTGGTGTCGATGTGGCCGGGCGAGGGTTCCGGGCTCCGTGCCAATACGTGGAGTTTTGCGGTCACTACGTTGGCCCAGTTGTTGACGGCCCTGCACTCGATGCAGCCCGCGTAGGTGTACGTAGTCGGATCCGCAATGTAGGCGTCCGGCTGGCCGTCGCCATCGCTGTCGATGCCGTACTCGACGTTGAATTCCTCGATCCCCTCGACCAGCGGTACCTGCGCGATCGTCGAGCCCGTCAGCTCCAGCCGCATGAGGGTGGGGATGTTCTGGCCTGCGGAATTATGGGCGCTGATGTAATAGACGTTGACCAGGTACTGGCGCAGCGCGGCGGGAGTCGTGCAGTCCATGCGCCTCAACGTGAACGCCGTCGTGCCCAGCGTCCCCACGAGGTGCTGGATCGTCTCGGTGTTGCACTGGGAGGCCTGCACATACGGCTTGCCCGTCGTCGCGGGTTCGCAGCTCGCGACGCCCGCGGCGCACGTCTTGACGCGCCGCACGACCAGGATGTCGGTATTCGCCTTGATGCCTGGCGGTATGCAGGCTGGCGCCCCGGCGCCGCCGTTGTAACCCTGGATGTGGATGGGCATGGACGCCGCCCACTCCGTTGCCACGGTCGAGCACGGATCCGGCAGCTCCGCCGGGGCCGCGAGTTCTGCCACGTTGACCTCGCCGTAGTATCCTGCGACCCGCAAATCGTCGGAGAGAAGTTCCACGGCATAGCGCCCGTTCTCGATCTGTCGGCTGGTGCGCTCGAGCTCGCCGCGCGTGGCACTGGCGTTCGCGAACACGACGAGGAGGGTCGCCAGCAACATCAAGCCGATCGTCATCGAGACCATGAGCTCGACCAGCGAGAAGCCGACCGCGCAGGCCGGTGCGGGCAGAACGCGCTCTTTGGAGGTCATGGCAGCGTGCCTCAGGGTGTCACGCACAGCCCGGTGGTCGGATTGTTCTGCAGGCACCCGATCGTGACGCGGGCGACCAGGGCGCGCCTCATGCGCTCGTCGCCATACAGCCCCTCGCCGCAAGTGGTGTAGGAGGGTGCCGCAGTGGGCACCAACCCCTGCCACGTCACGGCGACCACGAATTCGCGCGGCATGGTGGCGACCACGTTGGTGATGCAGCCGCGCGCGCCGATCATCCCGCCGGCTTTCTGCCCGCTCGCCGTGCTTTCCGCGGTGCCGAGCAGCGCGTTGTTCCATTCGCAGAGATCGAGCACGGCGCCGGTGAACTCGGTGCAATCCTGGACCGTGTTGCCGGCGCCCAGCGCCAAGGGGGTGACGTAATTGAGCGCGTTGCTGCGGTTGGCGTTGACGCGGTCCACCATGTCCTGCAGCAGCAGGACCGCGTGGGACCTGTGGTACGACTCGGCCTGCGCAAGATGCATGCGCACCTGCAGCTCCGCTACGCCGAGAAGACCGAACGTGAGGATCACGATCGTGACCAGCACCTCGATCAGGGTGGCGCCGCCCTCGCGGGATCCCGGTACTGTGAAGTCATCGCGCATCAGAAGCACCCCTCCTGCTTCTGTACCGGGCGGCCGCTCAATTCGATGCTGATGCAGCGCGCGTGCGTGACCCGGCCACCGTTCGCCATGAGGATGATCGACGTCGTGCCGGTGGTGAGGCGCCCGGCGCCGTTGTAGGTCACGCTGCTCGGTCCGGAGATGACGACCTGGCGCAGTCGGTCCTGGCGTCTGACCACATCCCCTCTGGAGTCGAAAATGGTCCAGCCGTCAGACCAGTTTCCGCCGCTGGGGGATATGGTGACCGTGGTATTGCGGGCAACCGCTTCGCTGCGCGCCAGCACCAGGCCCGAAAACACGTCAAAGCTCGCGGTCTTCACCCCCTGCGCCAGGAAGATCTCGCGGAAGCCGGGGATCGCCAGGCCGATCAGGATCACCAGCACCGCCAATGTCACCATGGCCTCGATGATCGTGAATCCGCGCGCTGCTGCGCGTGGTGGCCGGTCGCGGATCATGTTCACCATCCCGCTTGACCGTTGCGCGTCTTGGCACCCTGGTGGTCGAGCGTGAGCACGCCGTCCGGCACCTGCGCCGAGCCCGCGATGGGAGTCGCGGTGATGGTGTAGGAGGGCGGCAGGGTGGGCGCGGCCGGCTCGATCGTCACGGTATAGAACCTCGACACGTCGGCCGGCACTGCAAGATTGAGCGTGGCGAGCGCGCCCGTCCCCCCGGCGTAGCTGCGCGCGTCGATGAGGTACTGCTGTTCGCGGGTGGCGACGTCGATCATGAAGCTTTGGGCCGCGCCTCTGCGGGCCTTGCGCATGTGGTCCTGGTAGGACGGAAAGGCGATCACCGCGAGTATGCCGACGATGACCACGGCGATCACGAGTTCGACCAGCGTGAAGCCTGCCGCTGCGACGCGCGCATGCGCGGACTTGATTGCGGCCAGGGATGGCGTTGCGGAAAGAGAAGCCGGAACTGCCGCAACGCGCGACGACTCAGGGCGTTCGCGCCTTCTCCATGCGACGCAGAATCGTGTCGACGGGTTCGGTCGCTGTGATCTCACGTCTGTCCCCCCGGACAAATGTTCCGATCCCCGAAAAAGCAAGATGCATTCTTGTTTTCATGCTCGATGCTGCTGCGTAATCAATCTAGCAGATCGATCCGTTCCTGTCATGGCTCTTCAATGTCGCGCAGGAGCGACAACCTGCGCGCCGCTCGCTCCAGCCCGCGCTTTTCAATCGGTCGGGGCCTGATAACTCAACGATCTTAACGATCATTGCGACAACTCTTAAAGAGATTTCTGAAAATCCGTCGTATTTCTGTTTCGTGATTGAGTTCACGTTGTCGCCACGCAGACGCACTCGCGCTCGAGCCAGGCTGTCGTGCAGCGGCGACGGTGCTGCTCATCGCTCTTCTAGCGCATTTAATTTCTCCACAGGTGTGCCGTCGTTACGCGGCGACGTTTTAGCCGCGTTCGCGGCGCGCTCGTTCGTCCAACTGATTGATAGTGATCGAAAGACCCCGGCTGGCACGGCCTGTGCGTGGCCGTCGGTTGCACTCGCCGGCCCCAGTCGGGCTGGTGCGGTTCCACTGCCCCGCACAGCGGGGATGGTCCCTGGTGCAGTCCAATTCGGGAGTAATAGCGATGAATGCAAAATTGCTCTATACAGCTCCGGTAGCCGGCCTGCTTGGCTTTTTCCTGTTCCAGACGGACATCGTTTCATCCCAGTCGTTTCGCGCGCGTGACCCGGGTGTGCGCGGCGGAGATGCCGGCGCGGGCGGGGCGATCGCCGGCCTGACCAAGAACCAGATGGACTTTTTTTTAGCGGGCAAGGAGGAGTTCGAAGAAGTGGAGGATGTCGAGGAAGGCCTCGGGCCGACGATGAACCTGGACAGTTGCGGCGGTTGCCATGCGCAGCCGGCCACGGTGGAACCAGTCCTAAGGTGAATCCTCAGGTAGCATTTGCCGGGGCGAACAACACCGTACCATCGTTCATCAAAGAAAACGGGCCGGTGCGCGAGGCGAGGTTCGTGAAGAATCCTGACGGAACGCCGGACGGCGGTGTCCATGCGCTATTCACCATCACCGGGCGGGAGGGTACAGACGTTTCTCCTGGGCCATGCAGGCTCAGGCAGCCGGACTTCGAAGGGGAGCTCAGGCGCAACAATGTGATCTTCCGCATCCCTACCCCGTTATTCGGCGCGGGCCTGATCGAGCAGATCCCGGACAGCGCGATCCTCGCCAATCAGGCCGCCTATGCGACGCAAAAGCGGTCCCTTGGAATACGCGGGCGGGCCAATTTCGCGGTTTCCGGTCGAACCATTTCCGGCCAGACGAACAACAACGGCAACGACGGCACCATAGCCCGATTCGGCTGGAAGGCGCAGAACAAGTCGCTGCTGCTGTTCTCCGGCGAGGCCTACAACGTGGAGATGGGCATCACGAGCGAGCTGTTCCAGACGGAGCGCGATGAAACACCTTCCTGCCAGTTCGCGAAGGTTCCCAACACCGTCACCGATACAGAGGCCAGTGAACTGCTCGAGGCGATCAGCGCGATCGAGAAATTCGCCTTCTTCCAGCGCTTCCTCGCGCCGCCGGTGCAATCTCCCGACACGCCGGGTGGTTCGCAATCCATCGTCCGGGGCCGCACCTACTTCACCTCCATCGGCTGCGCGCTGTGCCACACGCCCACGATGCAGACGGGCAACTCCACGGTTGAGGCCCTGCGCAATCGGAACGTCAATCTCTACTCCGACCTGCTGGTGCATGACATGGGCGACGGATTGGCCGACGGCGTCAGCCAGGGCCAAGCGGGCCCGAGAGAGTTTCGCAGCGCGCCGCTGTGGGGCCTCGGACAGAGGATCTTCTTCCTGCACGACGGAAGGACCAGGAACCTGGACCAAGCGATTCAGGAGCATGCGAGCACCGGCTCGGAAGCGAACGGGGTTATCAGGAACTACAACAACCTCAGGGAGAGTCAGCAGCAGGACCTCCTCAACTTCCTGCGCTCGCTGTAGCAGCAAGGCAGCGGCCCACCGGCCGAGTCGGTCGGCTCTTCGTGTCACGCGCCCGTTCCGGCCGGTCCGGAACGGGCGCGGCGGCGTACCGTGCGCCTCGCGGGTCCACGCGGTGAAACCGGAAAGGTGCTCCGTGCTATCGTTGCGGCCTCGAACGCGAACGAGGGAGAACGACATGTTGAACGCCGCGATTTACGGGATGGGGCGGTGGGGCGGCCGCCTGACGGAGTCGGTGCAGGGAAGCAGCAAGATCAAGATCGTGAAAGGGATCTCCCGCGATCCGGAGAAGCACAAGGAGTTCTCGCAAAAGACCGGCATCAAGGTCGTTTCGTCCTACGGGCGTGTTCTGAAGGATCCGGAGATCGGCGCCGTCATCCTCGCGACGCCGCATTCGCTGCACGTGAAGCAGATCCAGCAGGCGGCGAAGGCGGGCAAGCACGTATTCTGTGAGAAGCCGCTGACGTTGACGCGCAAGACCGCCGAGAAGGCGGTCGAGGCGTGCCGGGCGGCAGGCGTGACGCTCTCCATCGGCTTCAACCGCCGCCACGCCCCGTCCTTCGTCGAGATGATGAGCCGCATCCGCGCGGGCGCGATCGGCGACGTGCTGCACGTCGAGGCGACGCACTCGGGACCGACGGGCTACAGCCTGGAGCCGACGAGCTGGCGCTCGACCCGGGCGGAAGCGCCGGCCGGCGGGATGACGGCGCGCGGCATCCACACGCTGGACGGCATGATCCAGATCGCGGGACCGGTCGCGAGCGTCTACGCGTTCAGCGACAAGCGCAAGCTTCCGGCCGGGATCGACATGGACGACACCACGTCCATGCTGTTGAGGTTCGCGGGCGGCGCGACCGGGTCGTTGAGCACCGTGTTCGTCACCGCCGACCTCTACCGCATGCACGTCTTCGGGTCGAAAGGCTGGATCGAGATGCGCGGCGACACCGAGCTCATCCTGCGCGGGCTGCAGGGCCAGCCGGAGCGCGTGGCGCTTCAGGCAGTGGACAAGGAAAGAGCCGAGCTCGAAGCGTTCGCCGACGCTGTCGCGGAGAAGAAGAACTTCGTCGTGCCCCCCGAGGAGGCGGTCAACGGCGTCGCGGTGCTCGAGGCGATCGAGGTCTCGGCGAGAAAGGGCAAGCCCGTCAAGATTCAGTAATCCGGCGGCACTAGCCCTGGTTCAGGACCTCCTGGACTTTCGCCTCCGGCACCTTGATCCGCACTCCCGCGCGCTCCTCCTGCAGCAGCATGAAGATGCGCGAGTCGCGCTTGGACCAGCCCTCGCGGTTCATCGCCTCCGTCATCTCCTGCAGCACCGTGTTCGCGATCTTCATCGGGACGCGGAATTCGCGGCCGACTTCGGTCGCGAGCGTCACGTCCTTGTGGGCGAGCTCGAGCGCGAACGCGGGCGGGATCGAACTGCCCGACCAGGAACTGCTCGGCGAGGCGGTCGAACGAGCGCCTGCGGCCAAACGCGCCCTGGCGCACCGCCGCCCACAGCGCGAGCGGCTCCACCCCGGCCTTCACCCCCATCGTGAATACCTCGGCGAGCGCGGCGAGGATCGCGTAGCCGGCGCAGTTGTGCACCAGCTTCGCGACGGTGCCGGCGCCGATGGGGCCGATATGAATCGCCTGGTCGCCGATGGCGTCGAGCACCTTCTTGTGCTTGTCGAACGCGGCGCGGTCGCCGCTCACCCACAGCGCGAGCTTGCCGCTCTTCGCGCCGGACGGGCCGCCGGAGACCGGTGCATCGAGCATCGCGATGCCCTTCTGGGCAAAGCGCTCCGCGAGTTTCCGCACCACGGTGGGGGAATTCGTCGAGAGGTCGAACCATGCCGTGCCCTTGCGCATGCCGGCGAGCAGCTCCTCAGCCACCGCCTGCACTTCCTTCGGGCCCGGCAGCGACGTGAACACCACGTCCGCCGCCGCGGCCACCTCGCGCGCGGAATTCGCCCACGTGCAGCCTGCCTTCAGATGCGGTGCCGCCGCCGCCTCCCGCATGTCGTTGACGACCACGTCATAGCCTGCCTTGCGCACGTTCAGCGCCATGCTGGCGCCCATGGTACCGATGCCGATGAAGCCGACTTTCATTGTTTCCCCTTTTCGTCGAATTGCGTGGTGAGTGCGGTCGCTTATCGCGCTGTTGCAGCGGCAGCGAAGCCGCGCTCGAGATCCGCGATGAGGTCATCCGGGTCTTCGAGCCCGATATGCAGCCGGATCGTGGGGCCGCCGGGGTCCCACTTCGTCGCGGTGCGGTGCTGTGCGATCAGGGCGACGATGGCGAGGCTCTCGAAGCCGCCCCAGCTCGAGCCGATCCCGAAGAATTCCAGTGCGTTGATGAACGCGGAGGCCCCGCGCTCGCTCCCCGCCAGCACGAAGGAGAAGAGCGACGCCGCGCCCGAGAAGTCGCGCTTCCACAAGGCGTGCCCGGGATCGCCCTCCAGCGCGGGGTAAAGAACGCGTCTCACCTGCTGGTGCGTCTGCAGCCAGCGCGCGACCTTCAGGGCGTTCGCCATCTGCTGCTTCATGCGCACGCCGATCGTGCGGAAGCCGCGCAGCGCGAGGTAGCAGTCGTCGGGGCTGACGCCGTAGCCGTAGTCGGCGACGGCGCGTCGCACCGCGAGCCAGTGCTGCTCGTTGGTGACGACGACGCCCATCAACACATCCGAATGCCCGGCGATGTACTTGGTCGCGGCGTGGATCGAGACGTCCACGCCTTTCTCGAAGGAGCGGAAGAAATACGGGGTGCCCCACGTCGTGTCGGCAAGCACCGGGATCCCGCGCGCGTGCGCGGCGGCGGCGATCGCCGGGATGTCCTGCATCTCGAAGGTGAGCGAGCCGGGCGCCTCGCAGAACACGACCCGCGTGTTCGTCCGGATGAGTTGGGTGATGCCCGCCCCGATCAGCGGATCGTAGTACTCGACCTGGATCCCGTTGGGCTGCAGGCGCCGGTCGCAGAACGTGCGGGTGGGGGAATACACCGAATCGGGCAGGAGCAGGTGGTCGCCGGCCTTGAGAAAGGCCCAAAGCGACACGGCGAGAGCGGCGAGACCTGAGGGCAGCGCCACCGCGGCATGTCCCCCCTCCATCTGCGCGACCGCTTCTTCCAGCGCGAAAGTCGTGGGCGTTCCCGACAGGCCGTAGCGGACCTTCTTGTAATCGTCGCCGCCGCGCGCCTCGTAGGTCTCGCGGTCGGGGAAGATCACGGTCGAGGTGCGGAAGACCGGCGTATTGACCATGCCCTGGTAGCGGGCGGGGTCGCGCCCGGTGCGGGCGAGGAGGGTATCTTTTTTCATGGGATGCGGGGATCGGCGGGAGACGGTTCAATTGTGCGGCGCGCACCCGGCCGGTGCAATATATGGACTCGCGGATTTGCTGGCGGGCGCCGTATGCCGGATAATCTGCGCCCTGAGCCCTGCGCGCAAGGCGCAGGGCTTTTAGTTCCAACAAACGGACTCTCCCGGAAGGCTCGATCGTGGATACGCACGCGTCGCATCATGGCGGCAGAGTCGAGGATCCGCGCCTCGTCACCGGCGCCGGCAAATACGCCGCCGACTGGAGCCTGCCCGGCCAGCTCTACGCCGCGTTCGTGCGCTCGGACCGCGCCCATGCCGAGATCGTGTCGGTGGACACCGGGAAGGCGGCACGGCACCCGGGGGTGAAGCGCGTCTACACCGGCGCGGACGCGATCGCCGCCGGCTACACCAAGTACTTCGTGATCGTGAGCTATCCCGGCCGCGGCGGAAAGCACATCATCAAGCCGCCTCGCCCGATGCTGGCGGCACGCAAGGTGCGCCACGTCGGCGACGCGGTGGCGATGGTCGTCGCGGACACGCCGCTGGCGGCGCAGGATGCGGCCGAGCTCGTCGAGGTCGAGTATCGCGACCTCCCCGCGGTGGTGTCGGCGGAGGACGCGCTCGCGCCGGGCGCGCCGCAATTGCACGAGGAGGCGCCGGGCAATCTTTCCTTCGATTACGAAGCCGGCAACGAGGAAGCGGTAAAGGAGGCGTTTGCCCGGGCCGCGCACGTGACCCGGGCCAAGCTCCAGGTCACGCGGGTCGCGCCCAACCCCATGGAGCTGCGCGGGTGCACGGTGCGCTACGACGCCAAGGACGGCACCTATCACGTCCACGTCTGCATCCAGGGCATCAACATGATGCGCAAGCAGCTCGCCGCGATCACGGACGTGCCGGAAGAGAAGATCGTCGTGCACGCGCAGGACATCGGCGGCAGCTTCGGCCAGAGAAGCGCCGCCTATCCCGAGTACTGCATGCAGATGCTGGCGGCGAAGGAGCTCGGGCGCCCGGTGCGGTGGATCTCCACGCGCTCGGAGGGCTTCATGAGCGACACCCACGGGCGCGACAACACCGTCGCGGGCGAGCTCGCGCTCGACGGCGACGGACGGTTTCTCGCGCTGAAGATCGACTGGATCGCGGACATGGGGGGCTACCTCTCGGCGACCGGCTCGGCGAGCCACACGCGCAACCCCGCCACGTGCATGACCGGCGTCTACCGCATTCCGGCGCTCTACGGGCGCTTCCGGCTCGCGTTCACCAACACGGTGCCGGTCGCGGCCTATCGCGGCGCCGGCCGTCCCGACATGGCGTACGTGATCGAGCGCCTGGTGAACCAGGCCGCCTGGGAGCTGAAGATCGAACCGGCGGAGCTGCGGCGCCGCAATTTCATTCCAAAGGAGGCGTTCCCGTACAAGACGCCCACCGGCTCGACCTACGAGGCGACCGATCTCCACAACGTGCTCGAACGTGCGCTCGAGTTCGCCGACTGGAAGGGGTTTCCCGCGCGGCGCCGCAAGTCCGAGCAGGCGGGGAAGCTCCGCGGCCTTGGCATCGCCACCGTCATCGAAAATACGGGGGCAGGGCTGTTTCCAAAGGACCAGGTCGAAATCGAGGCCACGCCCTCCGGAGAGGTCCACGTCTATACGGTGTCGCAATCGCAGGGGCAGGGCCACGAAACCACCTTCGGGATGATCGTGGCGGACGCGCTGGGCATCCCGCTCGAGAAGGTACGCATCAAGCAGGGCGTGAAGCCCCTCATCGGCAACCACACGGGCGGCTCGCGCTCCACGGCGGGCGCCGGGAGCGCGTGCAAGCTCGCGGCGCTCAAGCTCATCGAGCAGGCCCGCTCGCTCGCCGCGGAAAGGCTCGAGGTCGAGCCCTCGCAGGTGGAGTATTCGAAGGGCGTGTTCCAGGTGCGCGGCGCGAAGAAGAAGATCGGATTGTTCGAGCTTGCCGCCGGGAAGCCGATCAACGTGATGGCGGAGGGCACTTTCGGCTCGACCTTCCCCAACGGCTGCCACATCACCGAGGTGGAGATCGATCCGGCCACCGGCGTCCCGCGCATCGTGGCCTACAACGCCGTGGACGACTGCGGCAACGTCATCAACCACACGGTGGTCGAGGGCCAGGTGCACGGCGCGGTGACGCAGGGCGCCGGCCAGATCTTCGGCGAGCAGGTGGTCTACGACCGCCAGACCGGGCAGCTCATGACCGGCAGCTTCATGGACTACTGCATGCCGCGCGCGGGGATGGTGCCGGGCATACGCATGCAGGACGCCCCGGTGCCGAGCGTCAACAACACCCTTGGAGTGAAGGGCGTAGGCGAATCGGGCTGCACCGCCTCGATACCGTCGCTGGCCAACGCAGTGATGGATGCGCTGCGGCCGCTCGGCGTCGCGCACCTCGACATGCCGATGACGCCGGCAAAGCTGTGGCACGCGATCCATTCCGCGAAGAAGCCATGAGCGCGAAGGCACACCACAATCACGGGCCGGTCGGCCGGGTCGAGGATGCGCGCCTCGTAACCGGGGCGGGCACGTTCGCTGCCGACTGGAGCCTTCCCGGACAGCTTCATGGCTTCTTCGTGCGCTCCGACCGGGCGCACGCGGAAATCCTTGCGGTCAACGTCGAGCCCGCAATAAAGCACCCGGGGGTCCGGGCGGTCATCACCGGGGCCGATGCCGTCCGCGCCGGCTACGTCAAGCCGATGCACACGCTGAACTTTCCCGGGAAGGGCGGCATGCAGACCCGGGCGCCCGAGCGGCCGGTGCTCGCGCACGGGCGCGTGAATTTCGTGGGCGAGGCGGTGGCGCTGGTGGTCGCGGATACGCTCGAGACTGCCCAGGACGCCTCCGAGCGTGTCGAAGTCGCCTATCGCGATCTCCCGGCGCTCATCTCGCCCGAGGAAGCACTTGCGCCGGGCGCGCCGCAACTGTACGAGAACGTCCCAGGCAACCTCGCACTGGAGGTGGAGGTGGGTGACGCCGCCGCGGTCGCAGCGGCCTTTGCCCAGGCGGCGCACGTGACGCGCCTCAAGGTCGAGGTCTCCCGCGTCGCTCCCAATCCGATGGAGCCGCGCGCCTACATCGCGGCCTACGACGCGCGTGCCGACAGCTACACGCTGCACGTCTGCTGCCAGGGCATCACCACGCTGCGCCGGCACCTTTCCGTCTACACCGGGGTGCCGGAGGAGAAGCTGCATTTCGAGGTCGGCGACGTCGGCGGCGGTTTCGGCCAGCGCACGCCCGCGTACCCGGAGCACGGCGCGCTGATGCTCGCGGCCCGGAAAACCGGGCGGCCGGTGAGGTGGGTGTCGACGCGCGCCGAGGGCATCGCGTGCGACACGCACGGCCGGGCCAACATCATCGACGGCGCGCTTGCGCTCGACCGCGAGGGCCGCTTTACCGCGATGCGGCTCGACTGGGTGAACGACATGGGGGCCTACCTGTCGCCGGCCTCGATGGGCCACATCCGCAATACCTCGACCTGCATGACCGGGGTCTATCGCATTCCCGCGCTCTACGCCACCTACCGGGTGGCGCTGACCAACACCAACCCGGTTTCGTCGTACCGGGGCGCCGGGCGTCCGGACATCGCCTATACCGTCGAGCGCCTGGTGAGCCAGGCGGCGGCCGAGCTGAAGATGGACGCCGCGGAGTTGCGCCGGCGCAATTTCATACCGCGCGACGCGTTCCCGTACAAGACCCCGACCGGCTCCACCTACGAGAACGCCGACCTGCCGGGGCTCCTCGAGCAGGCGCTGAAGCTCGCGGACTGGAAGGGCTACGCGACGCGCCGCGCGCGAACGGAGAAGGCGGGAAAGCTGCGCGGAATCGGCATTGCAACGGTTATCGAGAACACTGGAGCAGGGCAGGCGCCCAAGGACGAGGTCGAGGTCGAGCTCGACGCCGCCGGCATCGTTACCGTCTACTCCGTTTCAAAGTCGCAGGGGCACGGGCACGAGACGACGCTTGCGATGATCGTGGCCGACGCGCTCGAGCTTCCGCTCGAGCGCGTGCAGGTGCGCCAGTGCGCGCTCGAAAAGCAGCACCTCGTTGGGGGCCACACGGGCGGCTCGCGCACGACCGTCGGCGCGGGAAGCGTGTGCCACCTCGCCGCGAAAAAGCTGATCGAGCACGGGCGGGCGGCGGCCGCCCTCGAGCTCGCGGTCGAGCCGTCGCAGGTCGACTACGCGAAGGGCGTCTACCGCTCTAAGGAATCGAAGCGCACCGTCAAGCTCGGAGACCTCGCGAAGATCGAAGCCGGTTTCGGTCGTCGCCGAGGGCAAGTTCGGCTCGACTTTTCCCAACGGCTGCCACATCGCCGAGGTCGAGATCGACCCCGGCACCGGGGTGGCCGAGATTGCCGCCTACGCCGCCGTGGACGACATCGGCAGGGTGATCAATCATGCGGTCGTCGAGGGCCAGCTCCACGGCGGCGTCGCGATGGGAGCGGGGCAGGTGCTGGGCGAGAAAGTAGTTTACGATCGCGGCTCGGGACAGCTCCTGACCGGCAGCTTCATGGATTACTACATGCCGCGCGCCGGGCTGTTGCCTCCCATCCGGGGCGCCGAGCATCCGACGCCGAGCACGGTCAGCCCGTTGGGCGTCAAGGGCGTGGGCGAATCGGGCTGCACCGGGTCGCTGCCCGCGGTCGCCAATGCGGTGATGGACGCGCTCGCGCCGCTGGGCATCGGGCACCTCGACATGCCGTTGACGCCCGCCAAGCTCTGGCACGCAATGCACGCTGCAAGAAAGGGGAATGACTGATGTATGCACTGAATTACGTCAAGGCGAAATCGGTCAAGGAAGCGGCCGCCTATCTCGCCAAGAATCCGGAGGCGAAGCTGCTCGCGGGCGGCATGACGCTGATCCCGACGCTCAAGGCAAGACTGGCCCACCCTACGCATGTCGTGGACATCGCGGGACTTCCCGAGCTGCGCGGAATCGCGGTGAAGGGCGGCAAGCTCGTCATCGGCGCCGGGTCGAAGCACCACGACGTTGCCACGTCATCGGTCGTCAGGAAGGCGATCCCGGCGCTCGCCGGCCTCGCCGCCGAGATCGGCGATCCCCAGGTGCGCAACCGCGGCACCCTCGGCGGGTCGCTTGCGAACAACGATCCCGCCGCGGACTATCCCGCCGCGGTGCTCGGCCTCGGCGCGACGGTGGTCACCACGAAGCGCTCGATTGCCGCGGACGATTACTTCCAGGGGCTGTTCGCGACCGCGCTGGAAGCGGGCGAGGTCGTCGTGCGCGTGGAGTTCCCGCTGCCCAAGCGCGCGGCCTACTCCAAGTTCCACCACCCCGCGTCGGGCTACGCGATGGCGGGCGTGTTCGTCGCGCAGACGGCGGGCGGCGTGCGCGTGGCGGTCACCGGCGCGGGCCCGGGCGTGTTCCGCTGGACGGCCGCGGAAGCCGCGCTCGCGAAGTCCTTCAAGCCCGCCGCGCTCGAGGGGCTCCCGCTCGACGCCAGCGGGCTCAACAACGACATCCACGCCGACCGCGAGTACCGCGCCAACCTGGTGCGGGTGATGGCGAAGCGCGCGCTGGAAAAGCTCGCAGGCAGGAAGTAACAGGCAACGGCAGATGAACGCAGAACCACGCGGATAACGATATGGCAAAAGTGACGATCAAGGTAAACGGCAAGAATCACACGAAGGCGGTCGAGGACCGCATGCTGCTCGTGGACTTCCTGCGCGACGAGCTGCGGTTGACCGGCACGCACGTCGGCTGCGACACCAGCCAGTGCGGCTGCTGCACCGTGCATGTGGACGGTCGCGCGGTGAAGTCGTGCTCGATGCTCGCGGCGCAGGCGAATGGCGCCAGCGTGGTGACGATCGAGGGCATGGCGAAGGGGGGGAAGCTGCACCCGATCCAGCGCGCGTTCTCGGAATGCCACGGGCTGCAGTGCGGCTTCTGCACTCCGGGGATGATCATGGCGACGGCGGGACTGCTGAAGGACAACCCCAATCCCACCGACGAAGAAATCTACAAGGGGCTCGAGGGCAACCTCTGCCGCTGCACCGGCTACATCAACATCGTCAAGGCCGTGAAGATGAGCGCGAAGCTCCTGCGCGGCAAGCGGCACTAAGAGCCCCTAACACGATGAAACACGCGTGCGTTGCGAGCCAAAATCGGTGATGACGCGAAGTGAGGTGCAGTCAATATGTCGATATTGGCAAGCCGAGCGACAAAGTCAGCGCCGCTTTTGGCCGCAACCCCGGCGCAGGCATCAGAATATCCGATGACATCTCAGGGGCTGGCACGAATTTTGGCCCATGGCTTTGTCGCAAGTCCCTTGCTTAGTCGGTCTAAGCGGCGGGCCTTGCTTCGCGCCCTGAGCCAAAATCGTGACAGCGCATCGCGCGTTTCATCGTGTTAGGGGCTCTAAACGAGCTCGAAGATCGCGTCGACCGCCACCGGAACGTTGCCGCGCAGCGCGGCGACGCCCAGCGCCGAGCGGGCGTGCTTGCCGGCCTCGCCGAGTGCCTGCACCATCAGGTCGGAGCAGCCGTCGAGGACCTTCGGCTGCTCGTAGAAGCCGGGCGCCGAGCTGATGTAGCCGCAGATCCGCACGCAACGCGCGACGCGCGACCAGTCGCCGCCGACGGCGGCCTTCACCTGCGCCAGGATGTTGAGCCCGCACAGCCGCGCGGCGGCCTGCGCGTCCTCGACCGTGACCTCGGCTCCGACGCGCCCGGTAAATGCATATTTTCCGTCGCGCACCGGCGCCTGCCCGGCGATGAACACGAGGCCCTTCGCGATCGTGAACGGCACGTAGTTCGCGGCCGGCGCCGGCGCCGCGGGGAGCGCCAGTCCGAGCTTCGCCAGCCGGGCTTCGATGTCCATGTCCGCTAGAGCGTGGGGTTGTTCACCTCGCCGCCGAGCGCGGCGAGGCCCCAGGCGGATGCCTGCGTGTCGAAGCTGAAGCTGATGTGGCCCGCGAGCGAGTGCGCGTCGCGGAAGATGCGCTCGAGGGGGTAGGTTTCGTAGATGCCGTTGGCCCCGGCCATGGCGTGCAGCGCATCCACCGCCTCGGTGCACATTCCGACGGCCAGGGCGAGATTGCGCTTGAAGCGCAGCTTCGTCTGGGTATCGGCGATGACGTTGCGGTTCGCGATCTCCTGCGCCTCGAGGCAGTCGTTGCGCAGGACGAGGCGCGCGGTGTCGATCTTGGCGCCGGCTGCCCCGACGCGAAGCTGCACTGCCTGGAAGTCGCGCATCTTCGCGCCGGTGTAGCTGGTGCTGCGCTGCTTGACCGAGGCGATCGTGTGCTCGAGCGCCGCCAGCGCGTTGCCCACCGCGCAGGCGCCGATGCCGTGCCCGCCGAGGGCCGAGAGCGGCACGCGGTAGACCGGGTTGGGATTCGACCCGCGCGCCGGGGAAGCGGTCGCCGCCGCGCGCCTCGCACATGTCGAGCACCCGGTATTCGGGGACGAACACGTCCTTCGCCACGACCGTCATGCTGCCGGTTGCGCGCATGCCGAGCACGCGCCAGTCGTCCACCACCTCGTATTGCGACTTGTGCAGCAGGCACATGCGGTAGCCGGTGACGCGCTCGCCCTCGCGCACCGTCACCGCGAGCATGTTCCAGTCCGCGACGTTCACGCAGCTCGAGAAATTCCAGCGGCCGCTCACCACGAAGCCGCCGTCGGCCTTGCGGCCCTGTCCCTGGGGATAGGCGATGCCGGAAGCGATCATCGCCTCGGGGTTCGCGCCCCACACTTCCTCCTGCGCGCGCTCGTCGTACATCGCGAGCATCCAGTGGTGGACCTGCAGGTTGGCGAGGTTCCAGCCGGTCGAGGCGCAGCCGCGGGAGAGCTCCAGCGGAAAGTCGACGTAGGCGACGAAATCGAACTCCATGCCGCCCCAGCGCTTTGGCTGCAGGCTCCGCAGCAGCCCCGTCGCGTGCAGGTCGCGCAGGGTTTCGGCGGGCATGATGCGATCGGCTTCCGACCGCGCGGCGCGCTCGCGCAGCGCGGGCACCAGGTCGCGTCGCTCGCTCGAGCGCCTCGTCGTAGGCGACGCCCGCAAAGCTCGGCGCGCCCCGCAGCGGCGCGTTCATCGGCTCGCGGCCTTTGCCCTGGCGGGCGCGACCCGCTTCATCTTCGAGTAGTCCTCGCCGCCCCAGTCGGGAATTTTCTTCACGCCGAAAAAATTCAGCTCGATCGTCAGCCCGTCCGGGTCCTGGATGAACAACTGGTAGAGGTCGGACTCGGGGAGGCTGCGCGGCCGGCAGGGGATGCGCAGCTTCTGGAAGCGCTTCAGGAATTTCTCCGGGCCGGTCGCGAGAAAGGCGACGTGGTCGATGACCCCGGAGTTGTCGGTCGCGGCGTTCTTCGGGCTGCCCAGATAGTACAGCTTCGAGTTCGGCACCCCCGCCTGGGCGAGGTGGACCTGGATTCTTCCGCTTCACGCCGAGCCAGTAGCCCGGAAACGGGAAATCGGGCCGCGGCATCACCTTGAAGCCCAGCACGTTGACGTAGAAATCCTTGGTGCGCTCCAGATCGTTGGCGCGCAGCAGGTAGTGGTTCAGATCGGTGACCGGCATGGCGGCTCCTTTAGACGTCCTCGTCGATCGAACGGAAGCGTGCCGCGCTGAAGTCCAAGGTGAGCGCCGCCAGCGCGAGCACGAGTATCGCGCCGGTCACGGTGAGGATCTGCTCGTTCGAGAGGTCCTTGATGTCGATGGTCAGCATGCGCGTCAGCGCGGTGATCGCGACGTAGAGCAGGAAGCGCACCGGCAGGCGGTGGGTCCTGAAGTAGATTCCGACCATCGCGCCGATCTCGAGATAGATGAACAGCAGCAGGATGTCGTGAAGTTGCGCGCGTCCGTGCTGCATCACGTCGACGAGGTAGAAGTGCGCGGCCGACCAGGCCACCGTGCCGCCGATCACGAACAGCGCGACCAGGTGGAAGGCTTTTACCAGGACGCCACCGAAGCGCTCGATTCTCTCGATCATTGGACTGTCTCCTTGCCGGCCGGAGGGAAGCGTAACTTCCGGCTCACATCGTGTCTAGGCTCCCGCGGCTGTCTCGCGCCGCAGCGCGGGCAGAACACGTCCTTCTTGCCGAGCGGCTGTCCGCACTCGAAGCATCTCCGCAGCAGGATCATAAAGGTGTCAGGACCATTTTCGGACGCTCTGGGACTCCGGTAAACAAGGTTCCTGACACCGTCAGGCGCGGACGAGCTTCTCGTCGAACCAGTTCCACATTTCCGCCACCACCAGCGTCAGGTAGTCGCGCTGGCAGTGCTGCGCCCCGCCTTCCTCGGCGGTGAAGACGCGGAACGTCTTGTCTTTCGAGCCGCAGGCGTCGAACTGCTTCTGCGCGTCCGCGAGCGGTATCTGCTCGTCGTCCGCCCCGTGCACCAGCAGGAACGGGCAGCGCATCTTCTGCATCACGCCGTCGAGCTTGAACGGCTCGAGCTTCTTCAACGCCTCGTCGATGGATTTCGCGCCCATGATCCATTCGATGTGATGGCCGGGGACGGAGAGCGCGGTCTGGTACGCCGCCTCGACGCGCTTCTTCCAGGTCTCATGGTAATCCCACTGGGCGCCCCAGGCGATGCAGGCGGCGAAGCGCGGCTCCATCGCGGCGCAGCGCGGCGCGTAGTAGCCGCCGAGGCTGATCGCGACGATGCCGATTCGCTTCGGGTCCACGTCGGCGCGGCGCTCCAGCCAGTCGACGCAGGCGGTCCCGGCCACCTCGTAGTCGTGGCGCAGGGTGTAGTTGCGGAACCGGATGGCCTCGCCGGTTCCCGGTCCGTCCATCACCAGGCACGAGATGCCGCGCTTGACGAGGTCGGGCACGCCGCGCACGAACTGGATTTCCTTGGTGACGTCGAGGCCGTCGAAGAACACCACGCACGGCGTGCGCCCGCCCTTTGCGTTCTGCGCGTGCACGAAATAGCCGGGCAGGCTGCCCCTATCGTAGGGGACCTCCACGATCTCGATCTTGAGGTCGGTCAGCGCGACGTGGCGGTGGAAGCACTCGACCCCCCTGCGGTAGGCGTCGAGGCCGGTGCGGTCCTTGGGCGTGCGAAAGCGCTCCCCCATCTGGTAGTAGTTGCACGCCCGAAGATACGCGTGCGCCGCGGCAGGGCGATGCCCGTCCTTGTCCCACTTTTCGGCGTAGGCGCGCACCCCGTCGGCGACTTTCACGCAGGCCCGGAACCACGCCTCGTCGTCCTCCGGACCCTTGTCCTTCAGCATGCGCCCGATCCTATGCAGCTCCCCGATCTCCGCGCCGCCATAGGCAATGGAGCCGATCATGTTGATGAACGCCGCCGACCAGCGGTAGTTGCCCGGGAAATACATGAAGTACGCCGGTTCCTTTTTCTTCTCTACCATGTTGCTTCCTCTTCTAACTCCTCATCCCTCCGCCCTCATCCCTCATCCCCGGGCCCGAGCGACTCGTCATTCGGGCTGAAGGCCCGCCGCTTTCGCGACCTTCGCCCATTTGTCGGTCTCGGCCCGGATGAAGGCGGCGTATTCGGCCGGGCCGTCGCCCGCCACCTCGTAGCCGGCGGCTTCCATCTGCTTGCGGGTATCCGGGTTGGTGAGCGGCTTCGCCAGAACCGCGTGGATGCGTTCGATGACCGCACGCGGCGTGCCGGCGGGCGCGAGGATGCCGTTCCAGTTGTAGCTGGAGAAGCCCTTCACGCCCTGCTCCTCGGCCGTCGGCACTTCCGGCAGCAGGGCCGAGCGTGCGACCGCGGTGACGCCGAGCGCGCGCAGCTTGCCGCCGCGGACATAGGGCACGGCCTGGAAGATCTGGATCTGCGCGAAATCCATGTTGCCCGCGATCAGGTCCACGGTGTAGAGCGCCGCCCCCTTGTACGGCACGTGCGTCATCCGGATGCCGGCGAGCGTCGAAAAGTGCTCGATCGCGAGGTGCCCGACCGTGCCGACGCCGGGCGTCGCGTAATTGATCTTGCCCGGGCTTGCCTTCGCGAGCGCGACAAATTCCCTGATCCCCTTCGCCGGCAGGCTGGGATGCGCGCACATGCAGCTCGCGCTGCGGGCAATGAGCGTGATCGGCGCGAAATCCCGGTTCGGGTCGTACGCGAGCTGCTTGCGCAGGCTCGGAGCGATGGTGAGAGGACCGGGATTGCCGCCGAGCAGGGTGTAGCCGTCGGCGGCGGCCTTCGCCACGGCCTCGGTGCCGATCACACCGGCGGCGCCGGCGCGGTTTTCCACCACGACCGGCTGGCCGAACGCGGAATTCAGCTGGTGCGCGGCCCAGCGCGAATGCGTGTCCGTGGGACCGCCGGGCGGGAACGGCACGATCAGGCGAATCGGCTTGGCGGGGTAGGCCTGTCCTGAGCTTGTCGAAGCGGTCTGGGCGGCCGCCCCCTGGATCAGGGCAAGCGGGCAGACGACGCAAAGCATGCTGACGATGAGTTTCATGCTCGTCCCCTTGGGCGCGATCCCTGAAAGTATAATTCCCCGCTTCGCCGCCCACTACAGTTTGAGCCGGGGAGCATCATGCCTGCAAGCAACAAGACCAGTGCCAGCAACGCCTCGAAGCCGGCCGCGCCGAAGTCCATGACGCGGAACTACCGGGACATTCTTTACGGAGTTGAAGACCAGGTCGCGTGGGTCACCCTCAATCGGCCGCGCGTGCTGAACGCGTTCCGCGAGCAGACGCTCGACGAAATGATCCACGCGCTGAAGTCCACCCGCGAGGATCCCTCGATCGTGTGCGCGGTGGTGACCGGCGCGGGCGACAAGGCATTTTCCGCGGGCGGCGATTTCTTCGCCATGAAGCGGCTCAATTTTACGAACGCGACCATGTGGAACGACCGGATGCTCGGGCTCGCCATGACGATCCGCGGGCTGCCGATCCCGGTGATCGCGATGGTGAACGGCTGGTGCATGGGCGGCGGCCATGAGCTCGCGTTGTGGTGCGATCTCGTGATCGCCTCCGAGAACGCCGTGCTGGGCCAGACCGGCGCAAAGGTCGGCGCGTGTCCCACGGTCGGCGCCACCCAGTACCTCCCGCGCTTGATCGGCGAGCGGCTCGCGCGCGAGATGATCTTCTGCGCGCGCCGCTTCACGGCGAAGGAGGCGGTGGAGGTCGGGCTCATCAACAAGTGCGTGCCGCAGAAGGACCTGCGGAAGGAGACGCTCAAGTGGTGCGAGACCCTGAAAGGCCACAGCGCGCTTACCCTCCGCATGACCAAGCGCTCGCTCAACTTCGAGTCGGACAATCTCTACTCGTCGTGGCAGCACGGCATGGAGCTGCTCGCGCACGTGTGGGGCTCCGAGGAAGCGAAGGAAGGCATGAACGCCTTCCTCGCGGGGCGGCCGCCCAACTTCCAGAAGTTCCGGCTGCGCGCCAAGCGGGAGCTCGACGGCTACCTGCGCGGGCTGGAACGGAACCTGAACGAGCCGCCCATCATGCGCAAGAAAGCGTGATGAGCGATCGGTGATGAATGATGAGCGCTGAGAAGCCCGGCGGCGCGCTCGAGGGGCTGCGCGTTCTCGATCTCACGCGCATCCTCGCGGGACCGCTCTGCACGCAGATGCTCGGCGACATGGGCGCCGACGTGATCAAGGTCGAGCCGCCCGGCGCAGGCGACGACACGCGCACCTGGGGTCCGCCATTCGTCAATGGCGAGTCGGCGTACTTCCTCGGCGTCAACCGCAACAAGCGCTCGCTCACGCTCAACATGGGGGTGAAGGCCGGCCAGGAGCTTCTCGCGCAGCTCGTGAAGAAGGCCGACGTGCTGGTGGAAAACTTCAAGCTCGGCACGCTCGAGAAATGGGGCGTTACCAACGAGTGGCTCGAGAAGAACGCACCGCGCGCCATCCGCTGCTCGATCACGGGATACGGGTCGAGCGGACCCGACGCGGCGCTGCCGGGCTACGACTTCATCCTGCAGGCGGAGTCGGGCCTGATGAGCATCTGCGGGGAGCCGGACGGCACGCCCACGAAATACGGGGTGGCGATCGTGGACGTGGTGACGGGGCTCTATGCCTGCAACGCCATCCTCGCTGCGCTTGCCGCACGGGAGCGCACGGGCCGCGGCCAGCACGTCGAGGTGTGCCTCTACGATTCGGGCATCGCCATGCTGATCAACGTCGCCTCGAATTACCTGGTCACCGGCCGGGACGCGCGGCGCTTCGGCAACGGTCACCCCAGCATCGTTCCCTACACCACCTACCCGACCGCCGACGGCCTGATCGCGCTGGCGGTGGGCAACGACGGGCAGTTCGCGCGCTTCGCGGAGACTGCCGGGCACGCCGAATGGGGACGCGATGCCCGCTTCGCGAAAAACCCGGATCGCGTGGCGAACCGCGAAACGCTCGATGCCCTGATCGCGCAGGCATTGAAGCTCGACAAGTCCGCCGCCTGGATCGAGAAGCTGCGCGCGGCCGGCGTGCCCTGCGGCCCGATCAATAGCGTTGCGGGGGCGCTCACCGACCCGCACACGCTGGCGCGCGGCATGGTGAAGACGGTGAAGCACCCGACGGTGGGCGAGCTCCGGATGGTGGGCATGCCGTTTCGCTTCAGCGGTACGCCCGAGGCGATCCGGCGCGCGCCGCCCCTTCTCGGGCAGCACACCGAGGAGGTGCTGATCGGGGAGCTCGGCCTTTCCGCGGCGCGCGTCGCCGAGCTCCGTGCCGAGAAAGTCGTTTAGGGGGTGCAATGATCACCGGACTGTCCCACGTATCCATCGCCGTCCCGAGCCTGGACGCGGCGGCGAAACGGCTGAAGGAGGTCTACGGCCTCGAGGTCGGCTCCGCGAAGGTGAACGAGGAGCAGGGCGTGCGGCTCGCCTACGTCGAGCTGCCCGAACGCGCGCATCGAGCTGATGGAGCCCGCGCGTCCGGATTCGCCGATTTCAAGGTTCCTCGAGAAGAATCCCGCCGGCGGAATCCATCACTTTTGCGTCAATGTCAGACGATGTTGCCGCAGCCGGCGCCGGGCTGGCGCGGAAGGGAGTCCGCATCCTCGGCGAGGGCAAGGAGCGCCGCAACGTGCACGGCGAGCGCATTGCCTTCGTGCATCCGAAGGACTTCCTGGGGGCGCTGGTCGAGCTCGAGGAGCGCCGCCGTTGAATCGCGGAGCAACACAGTCGGGCGCGGGAACGGGCGCGCGGTAACCATTCAGAGGAGCGAAAGCACGTGGCAAGAATGAGCGAGCTTCCCGAGTGGGAACGCCAGCACCACCTCGACAAGATCCGCGACCTGCCCGATTTCGGACCGACGCCGTTCGCACCGGGCCCGCCGCTCGAGCATCGGCGTGTGGCGATCGTGACCACCTCGGGGTTGCATGTCCACGTGGATCGTCCCTTCCAGATGGGCTCGCCCGATTACCGCGTCATTCCCGCGGAAACGCCCCCTGGCGATCTGCGGATGAGCCATATTTCGGTCAACTTCGACCGCAGCGGATTTCAGGAGGACGTGAACGTCGTGTTTCCGCTTGAGCGGCTGCGCGAGCTTGAAGCGGAGGGCGACATCGGCTCCATCTCGGATTTTCATTACTCGTTCATGGGCGCCGCCCCGATCCGCACGCTCGAGCCGAAGGCCCGCGAGCTCGCGGGCATGCTGAAGCGGGACCGGGTCGACGCCGTGCTGCTCACGCCGGTCTGACCGAATTGCACGTGCGCCGTGGGCGCACTCGGGCACTACATCGAGCGCGAAGGCGTTCCGACCGCGCAGGTGAGCCTGATCCGGGAGCAGACCGCCGCGATCCGGCCGCCGCGGGCGCTGTGGGTGCCGTTCATGCTCGGGAGGCCCTTCGGTGCGCCGAACGCCCCGGTCTTTCAGCGCAGGGTCCTGCGCGCCGTGCTGTCTCTGTTCGAGCGCGTTTCCGGGCCGGTGCTGGAGGACTTTCCCGAGGATGCGCCGGCGACCGATGCCCCGCCCGAAGGCTTTGCCTGCCCGGTCAGCTTCGTTGCGGCAGACACGAGGGACGAAGATCTCGTCGATGCGATGCGCCGCGAAATGGCGCAGCTCGCGCCGTGGTACGACCTCGCGGTGAGGCGGCGGGGGCGCACGACGGTGGGCATCTCCAGGATGACCGTGGAAGACGCCGCCAGCCACGCGGGTTCGTACCTCGACGGCGCGCCCCGGCCTTCTCCGGTTCCCGGCGTATCGGCGGGAGTCGCGCTCAAGCGCGCCTGCGACGACATAAAGGCGTTCTATTACGAGGCGGCGTCCGCGCAGCCGGGGAATCTTTCGCAGACGGCGATCGACGCCTGGTTCTGGCACCAGACCGCCGCAGCGAAAGTATTTCTGGCGATCCAGCAGGAGTGCCTGAGGAGCAGCGACGAGTCGCTGCAGCCCCTGGGGAAGCTCAGCCTGGTTCCCCGCGCCGTATCTCACTATCTGGCCGAGGCGCGGAAGCTCGAGCGCTGATTTTCTCTGGTCGAGTCTAGAATGCCCTTCCGGGCGCGTCGTTTCCCGATTTCGGGGAGAGAGACCATGGATCGGACTATCGTCCTGCTGGCTGCGACATTTCTCGCATTGCTGCCGGCGCAGGTTGCCGCGCAAGCGAAGAGTCAGGCGTATCCCGTGCGGCCGATACGCGTGCTCATCCCATTCGCGCCGGGCGGCGCGACCGACATCGTGGCGCGGATGATCGAGCCCAAGATGAGCCGGGCGCTTGGCCAGCCGTTCGTCGTGGACAACCGCGCCGGGGCGGCCGGCAATATCGCGGTGGACCTGACGGCGCAGGCGCAACCCGATGGATACACCTTGCTGGTCGGAAACATCTCCACCAACTCGATCAATCCGATCCTGTTCGCTGGCCGGATGAAGGCTAACGCCCTTAAGGACCTCACCGGAGTAACGCTGCTCGTCTCGATACCGAACCTCATCCTCGGCGGCCCGACGGTGCCGGCCAAGACGCTGAAGGAGGCGATTGCGTATGCCAAGGAGCGTCCCGGGCAACTGAATTATTCCGCGCCGCTCGGTTCCTATTCCCACCTGGATATGCTGGCGTTCACCGCGGCGGCTGGCATCAAGATGGTCCACGTTCCGTCCAAGGGCGCAGGCGAAACGCTGCCGCTGCTGCTGCGCGGGGACACTCATATTACGGAGTCCAACGTGGCGTCGAATATCGGCCCGGTCCGGGCTGGGCAGATCAAAGCTTACGCGGTGACCTCCGACAAGCGGCTCGCCGAGCTGCCGAACGTCCCCACCATGGCCGAGACCGGGTTTCCCGGCATCGGCAGCCTCAACTGGAACGGCCTCTTCGTGCCGGTGCGGACGCCGAAGGCAGTCGTCGCCAGGCTGCATGCGGTCGCGGTCCAGGCGATGAAGGAGCTGGACGCGGAAGGAATGCTGGAGAAGCGTCAGACCCCGATCAGCGTCAGCGCGTCGCCGGCTGAGTTCAACGCCTTCGTGCTGTCCGAGGCGAAGCGCTGGGAAAAGATCATCAAGGACAACGGTGTAAGGATTGATTAGGGTCGAGATCTCGATCAGCACAAACAGGGGGAAATCGTGGGGGACACCGAAGCACCGATACGCGTCCCAGCGGCCCGGCTCGAGGCCTTCGTCGCTCGCGCGTTCGAAGCGGTGGGCATCTCTTCGGGAGAGTCGAAGACGATCGCCGCGCTCATGACGCGCGCCGATCTGCAGGGCTCCGACGGCCACGGCGTGTTCCGGCTGCCGCAGTATATCCGCCGCATCCGGGGCGGAGCGGTCAACATCAGGCCCAGGATCCGTGTCGAGCGGGAGGCAGCCGGCATGGCGCTGGTGGACGGCGACAACGGCATGGGGCACCTCGTCATGCGCTTCGCCGCGGAGAAGGCAATCGAGAAGGCAAGGACCGCGGGCGTCGCCTGGGTCGGCGTGAAATGGAGCAACCACGCGGGACCGGCGTCCCTCTATGCCGCCATGCCGCTCGAGCACGGCATGATCGGGCTCTACCTCGCGGTCGGAAACGCCAACCACCTGCCGGCGTGGGGCGGGCTCGACATGCTGCTGTCCACGAATCCGATCTCGGTCGCAGTGCCGGCCGGAGAGGAGCCCCCCATTGTTCTCGACATGGCGACCACCGTCGCCGCCTACGGCAAGGTAAAGACCAAGGCGCAGCGCGGGGAGACGATGCCGGAAGGCTGGATGATGGACCGGCAGGGGCGGCCCCTGACCGATCCGAAGCGCGCGAACGAGGGCTTCCTGCTGCCCATCGGCGGCTACAAGGGCTACGGACTCGCGCTCGTCTTCGGCCTGCTCGCGGGCACCTTGAACGGCGCGGCAATGGGAAGAGACAGTGGTGGACTTCAACGCCGACGATACGACCCCCACCAATACCGGGCACGCCATCGTCGCGATCAACGTGGATGCCTTTCAGCCGGTCGCGGACTTCCGGAGGAGCGTGGACGTGCTGATTCGCGACCTGCGCAACTCGGAGCGTCTGCCGGGCGTGGACCGCGTCCGGCTGCCGGGTGAGGGGAGCCACGCGACGCGCGCCGAGCGGACGAAGAACGGCATACCACTGCCCGCGCCGCTCGCGGCAAGCCTTGCCGCGCTCGCCACGGATCTGAAGATTTCGCGCTCGCTTTGTGACGGAAGTCACCGCGGCTCGCGCCGGTTGCCGCGGCCGGAGGGCAGGGCTAATCTCCCTGCATGCCGGTCTATTACCCGCGCTCGTTTTCGACGGCTTCTGGCGGTCGGGTTCACGCTCGTCGCGTTGCCGCTGGTGTTCGCGCTCGTCAACAACGCGGTTTCGGTGGATCGCCTCGCCAACCGCAGCCAGAACGCCGTCTACCAGGCGGTGCAGGCCACCCAGAGCAGCCGGCGCCTGGCGCAGCAACTGACCGCGCTCGAGCGCACCGCCCGCCAGATCGTGATCCTCGACGACCGGTCGCTGCTCGAGACCTATGCGGCCAACCGCCGACAGTTCGAGCAGGCGGTCGCGGAATTTACGAGTCTCCCGCTCGACGCGGAGCAGAAAAACCTGCTCGACGACATCGTTCGCGGCGAGGCGGCGGCCTTTGACGCGCTGTCCGGGCCCGGCCCGAAGAGCCGCGAGGCCGCGCTTGCGGTCGAGAGCTTTATTGGCCTGTCCGAGAAGGCCCAGGCCCTGGTCGGGCGCTCCAACGCGCTGATCGACCGCGAGGTCGAGGCGATGCGCGAGACGGCCGACCGTGCCCAGCGCATCACGTTCTGGCAACTGCTCGCGCTGGTGCCGGTGGTGGTGTTCCTGGTGATCGGGTTCTCCATCCTCATCACGCGTCCCATTCGCCAGCTCGACGCGGCGATTCGCCAGCTCGGCGGCGGACAGCTGCGCGCACCGGTGGCGGTCGGCGGTCCGCAGGACCTGGAGCAGCTCGGCGAGCGGCTGGAATGGATGCGGCGCGAGTTGCTCGACGTCGAGGAGCAGAAGAACCGCTTCCTGCGCCAGGTCTCGCACGAGCTGAAGACGCCGCTCACGGCGCTGCGCGAGGGCGCGGAACTGCTGTCCGAGGAAGCGGTCGGAAAGCTGACCCCGGAGCAGCGCGAGATCGCGGAGATCCTGCGCCACAACAGTGTAGAATTGCAGAAGCTGATCGAGGACCTGCTTTCATTCGGCGCGAGCCAGTTCCGCAAGGTCACCGTGGATCTCGGGCCGGTGGACATCCGGGAGGTGATCCGGCGGGTGGCCGAAGACCAGCGGCTCGCGATCCGGGCCCGCGGCCTGAAGCTCGATATCGCCGCCGAGGATGTCATGATTCCCGCTGATTCGGAAAAGCTGCGCGTCGTGCTCGACAATCTGCTCTCCAACGCCGTGAAATTCTCGCCGCCGGGAGGCTCGATCGGCATCTCGGCGCGCTACGACGGAGATGCGCTCGAGATCGACGTGAGCGACCAGGGACCCGGAATCCCGCCCGAGGAGCGGACGCGCATCTTCGATCCCTTCTTCCAGGGCGGCCAGGCAGGGGCCGGCCCGGTGCGTGGCACCGGCATCGGGCTCTCGGTCGTCAAGGAGTACGTGTTCGCCCACGGCGGCAGCGTGGAAGTGGTGGACAGCACGCGCGGCGCCCATGTGCGGATCCGGATACCGCTCATCCGTGCGGAGGCAGCCGCGACGTGAGCCACCGCCTTCTCCTCCTCGGCATCGGCTGCGCGGCGGCCCTCGCGGGTTGCGGCGTCATCAAGATTGCCGAGCCGATGGAGCCGGCGCCCTGGGTGCAAGCGGATTCTCCCGAGCCGGCGTCGAACGCCGACAGCCTGCTGCTCTATTTCCAATATCTCCGCAAGCTTTCCAGTCCCGAGGCGGCCCGCGAATACGAGGCGGCGCGCCAGGCCTACGCCAACGTGCGCACGGATTTCAACCGCGTGCGCCTCGCCATGGTGCTTTCGCTTCCCGGCAACCCGTTCACCGACGATGCGCGCGCGCTCGGCTTGCTCGACACCGTCGCGCGGCACCAGGGCTCGCAGCTGCAGGGGCTCGCAGTCGTGCTCGGTACGCACCTGCAGGAGCAGCTGCGGCTTGCCGCCAGCGCGCAGGGACTGCAGGAGAAGCTTGATGCCCTGCGATCGCTCGAGCGCAACATGATCGAAAGGACCCGATGAGCACGCCACGCGCCAGCATACTGGTGGTCGACGACGATCCAGACTTGCTGCGACTCATGCAGATCCGGCTGACCGCGGCCGGCTACGCCGTGTCCACCGCGGAGAGCGCGGAGCGCGCGCTTGCGCAGGTAAGCGCCACGCGCCCGCAGCTGGTGGTGACCGATCTCCGCATGGGCGGCATGGACGGCATGGCGCTGTTCGAGGCGATCCGCAGCGGCCACCCCATGCTCCCGGTCATCATCCTGACGGCGCACGGCACGATTCCCGATGCGGTGTCGGCCGTCCAGCGCGGCGTCTCCGGCTACCTCGCGAAGCCGTTCGACCCCAAGTCGCTGCTGACCGAGGTCGAGCGCGCGCTGGCGATGGCGGGCGGCCCGCGCGAGGCCGGCGCGAGCGGCGATGAATGGCGCAGCGAGATCATCACGCGCAACCACGCCATGGAGGACCTGCTGGCGAAGGCGCGGCTCGTCGCGGAGAGCGACGCGAGCGTGCTGATTTACGGCGAATCGGGAAGCGGCAAGGAGCTGGTCGCGCGCGCCATCCACAAGTCGAGCCCGCGGCGCGACCGCCCCTTCGTCGCAATCAACTGCGGCGCGATCCCGGAACAGCTGCTCGAGTCGGAGCTCTTCGGCCACGTGCGGGGCGCCTTCACCGGCGCCGTGCGCGACCACAAGGGGCTGTTCCTGACCGCCAACCACGGCACGCTCTTCCTCGACGAGATCGGCGACATGCCGCTCCCGCTGCAGGTGAAGCTCCTGCGCGTGCTGCAGGAGAAGAAGGTTCGGGCGGTCGGCTCCACGGAGACGCACGACGTGGACGTGCGCGTAATCTCGGCGACCCACCGCAACCTCGAGGCGGAGATGGCGGCCGGCAATTTCCGCGAGGATCTGTATTACCGGCTGAACGTGGTGGCGCTGGCGATCCCGTCGCTCGGCGAGCGGCGCGAGGACATCCCGCTGCTCGCCGGACATTTCCTGTCGCTGCTTGCCGAGAAGTACCACAAGAACGTGAACGGCTTCGCTCCGGAAGCCATGGAGCTGCTGGTCGCGGCGGCCTGGCCCGGCAACGTGCGCCAGCTCTACAACGTCGTCGAGCAGTCGGTCGCGCTCTCGACGACCCCCATCATCCCGGTGTCGCTCGCGCAGCAGGCGATTCAGAACCAGCAGGCCGAGTTCGCGTCGTTCGAGGACGCGCGGCGGCGCTTCGAGCGCGAGTACTTGACGCAGCTCCTGAAAATCACCGAGGGCAACGTGACCCAGGCGGCCCGGCTTGCGAAGCGCAATCGCACCGAGTTCTACAAGCTGCTCGGAAGGCACCAGCTCGACCCGAAGTTGTTCAAATCCCGCTAGCACGTTCAGCGGAGGTCTTGTCGCCGCCCTGCGACATGAAAATCGTAACGGAATCAACTGGTTAGGTCATAGACCCTGGCCCGCGTTGCCCGGGAACGACGCTTGAGCCTCAGTGTGCGGGTTGTAACCTTTTGATTTCACGAGCCAATGCGTCCTGGCACGACTGTTGCAACTAGCCTTTGCCCCCCGCGCCGCACAGGTCGTCTTCCTGCGGGTGGAACCAAGGAGTGTTCGATGAATGCAATTGATATGACCTCGGGACATGCAGGCGCCGTGGAAAAGCATTCCAGGATTCTCTACCCCCTCATGATTATCGCCGCGGCGGCTGTGATCGTCTTCAGCGTCGCCGGTATTGCCGCCATGATGGGCTGGATTGCCGCCGTCTGAACGCGGGGGCGAGCCATGGCCGAGAGGACAGCGAAGGCAGTGGAGACCTGGGGCCTGGCCGAGTTGCTCCAGGCGCTGCGCCAGGTTGCGCAGGAGGCGGGTGTGCCGGAGGGCATGCTTCCATCCCCTTTGGAGCAGCAGCACATCGTGCGTGAGCTGCGCGCGGCCGAGCACGGCGGGAGCGGAACGTGAGGACCGCGTGGGCTCTCGCGCTGAGCGCGGCGCTCTGCGCGGGTGGCATCGCCGCCGGCGCGGACGCCCCGAACGCATCGGTTACCCTGTCCGCGAGCGAGGCCGTTTCCAGCGGAGAACCTCAGGCACAGGCCCGTCTCGTCAGCGAGTTCTCGGAATTTGCGGGATCCGCCGCCAATGTGCGCAGCCTGGTAGCGGGTTTGCGGCAGGGCACCGAGATCACGCTCACCACGCCCGGCGGACAGCCCGGCACGGCAACGCGATTCACTCCGCCGACCCGCCCCATGGATTACGGCAACGTTCGCATGGCGCTGCTGCTCGCGCGCGAGCAGCTCGCGCAACTGGATATCACCGAGCCTACGCCCGCCCAGATCAACGCGGTCCTTGCGGGTGGCGGAATCGCAAGCCGCGTGAACGGTCCCGCAGCAACCCCGTATCTGCATCCGGGCGTGCTGCAGATGCGGGCGGGCGGCATGAGCTGGGCGAGAATCGCGGCCACCATGGGCGTCACCCTTGCGCAGATCATGAATGGCAAGGCCCGCCCGGCCGAAGCTCCCGCGCTGACGGATTCGCGGCGGCCGGCGGCCAGTTTCATTTCTGTCGCGGGGGCGCGAACCGACGAGCCGGCGCGACGGCCCGCCAGCGCCGCGCCTGCGCCGATTTCTTCGGCCTCGATCACGACGAGCTCGGCGGGCGCTCCGAGGACACTGACCGTCAAGCCCATCGTTGCGGAGCGGCGGCCACCTAAGCCCGAGGCGGAGCCGGAAACGCGCCCCTCCGGCGCAGGCGTCCTGGCCGCGGCAGACCGTGCTGCACGCACGGAAGAGGTCGCGACGCTCGTTCCGGAAGGCATGCGGGGCGGGACTGCCGGGGCAATCCCGGTCGTCGCACCCAGTGCTGCCGATGAGCCTGGCGCCTCCGGAGTAGCCCCGACGTTGGAATAACACGGATCGACGCGATCGGCGCGCGTCGTCAGCATCCAGAAATAACCGGTATCCCGCGCGGCCTGTCCTGGCCCGCGGCCGTTTCAGAGCAGTCTTCTAGCCCTTCACCCGAGACAGGCGGACGACTTCCGGTATGCGCCGGAGCGAGCGCATGATGCGCGCGAGGTGCAGGCGATTCGAGACCTGCAGCGTGAAGAACATGTTGGTGTAGCTGCTGCCGTCCTCGGGGTCCACCGCCACGTTCTGAATGTTGGAGCCCGCTTCGGCGATCTCGGCCGCGACCTTGGCGAGCACGCCGCGCTGGTTGGCCACCACCAGCTTGATGCTGACATCGAACGGCTTGCGGGTCTCGGGGTCCCACGCCACGTCGAGCACCCGGTCCGGGTCGTGGCGCGCCTTGGTGATGGCCGAGCAGTCGTGGGTGTGGATCACCATGCCCTGGCCCTTGCTGATGATGCCGATGATGGGGTCACCCGGTATCGGCCGGCAGCACTGCGCGAACTGCACCGCCATGCCTTCCGAGCCGCGGATGATGACGGAGCCGCGGGTCGGCGCCTCGTTCGGGCCCGGCTCGCCGCGCGACAGCAGCCGCCGCGCCACCACCGCCGACAGGCGCTTGCCAAGCCCGATGTCGGCGAGGACCTCCTGGCGCGACTTGGCGCCGGCGTCGCGCACGAACTTGTCCCACTGGGCGTCCGGGATCTCGGCCGCCCCGGCGCCGAGCGCGGTCAGCGCCTGGTTGAGCAGCCGCTCGCCAAGCTTCGCCGATTCGTGGAAATGCATCGTCTTGAGGAAGTGGCGGATGCGCGAGCGCGCCTTGCCGGTCGCCACGAAATTGAGCCACATCGGATTGGGCTTGGCATGCGCGGCGGTGATGATCTCGACCCGGTCGCCGTTCTTCAGCTCGGTCCGCAGCGGCATGAGCTCCTGGTTGATCTTTGCCGCGACACAACGGTTGCCGATGTCAGTGTGCACGGCGTAGGCGAAGTCCACCGCGGTCGCCCCGCGCGGCAGCGACAGGATCTTTCCTTTGGGTGTGAACACGTAGACCTCGTCCGGGAAGAGATCCACCTTGAGGTGCTCGAGGAACTCGACGGAGTCGCCCGACTGGGACTGCATCTCGAGCAGGCTCTGCAGCCACTGGTGGGTCTTCTTCTGCAGCTCCGAGAGCGAGGTGTCCGAGTCCTTGTAGAGCCAGTGCGAGGCGACGCCCGCCTCCGCGATCTTGTGCATCTCCCGGGTGCGGATCTGGACCTCGATCGGGGTCCCGAAGGGGCCGAACAGCATGGTGTGCAGCGACTGGTAGCCGTTCGCCTTGCCGATCGCGATGTAGTCCTTGAACTTGCCGGGGATCGGCTTGTAGAGGCTGTGGAGCGCCCCCAGCGCGAGGTAGCAGGCCGGGACGTCGTTTACGATGATGCGGAAGCCGTAGACGTCGAGCACCTGCGCGAAGGTGAGGTGCTTCTCGCGCATCTTGCGGTAGATCGAGTAGAGATGCTTCTCGCGCCCCTGCGACACCGCTTCTACCCCGGCGCTCTTGAGCTTCTTGCGAATCGCGTCGAGCACCTTGCCCACCACCTCCCGGCGATTGCCGCCGGCCGCCTTCACCGCCTTGGCGAGCACCCGGTAGCGGTCGGGATAGAGATGCTTCAGCGCCAGGTCCTCGAGCTCCTGGTAAATGCTGTTCAGCCCCAGGCGGTTGGCAATCGGCGCGTAGATCTCGAGCGTCTCGCGCGCGATACGGCGCCTCTGTTCGGAGCTCACCGCCTCGAGCGTGCGCATGTTGTGTAGCCGGTCGGCGAGCTTGATGAGGATCACGCGCACGTCGCGCGCCATCGCCAGCAGCATCTTGCGGAAGTTCTCGGCCTGCGCTTCGGCCTGCGTCTCGAACTCGATCTTGTCGAGCTTGGACACGCCGTCCACCAGCTCGGCCACCGGCTTGCCGAAATTGCGCGAGATCTCGGTCTTGGTGACCGAGGTGTCCTCCATCACGTCGTGGAGCAGCGCGGCCGTGAGCGCCTGGGTGTCCAGGTGCCACTGGGCGAGGATGTTGGCGACGGCGAGCGGGTGCGAGATATAGGGCTCGCCCGACTTGCGGAACTGCCCTTCGTGGGCCTGCTCGCTGAAGTGGTAGGCCGACTGCAGCTGCGAGATGTCCTCCGGCTTCAGGTAGCCGGACCACTCCTTGAAGAGAGCGGGGGCAGCGGTGGACACTGCACTAGGTGGGCGTCTTGCTCAGGATCTCGGGGCCGTACTTGCCGGCGGCGAGCTCGCGAAGCGCGATCACGGTGGGCTTGTCGCGGCTCGCCTCCATCATCGGCTGCGCGCCGTTGGTGATCTGGCGCGCCCGGAAGGTCGCGGCGAGCGACATCTCGAAGCGGTTGGGTATGATCTTCAGGCAATCATCGACGGTAATGCGGGCCACGGGCGGCTCCTGTCATTGGTAACGCTGGAAGAGATTCGGGTTGCTGGCGAGCTGGCGGGCAAGCTTGAGCCGCTCGGCCCGGATGATGCTGCGCAGGTCCAGCGCTGCGCGGTCAAAATCGTCGTTAATAATAACATATTCGTACTCGCTCACGTGGCCAATCTCCTCGCGCGCTGCGGCGAGCCGCCGCGCGACGGCCTCCTCGCTGTCCTGGCGGCGGCCGCGCAGCCGTGTCTCCAACACCTCGGGCGAGGGCGGCAGTATGAAAATGCTCACCACCTGCCGCATCAGGCGGCGTACCTGCTGCGCGCCCTGCCAGTCGATCTCCAGCAGCACGTCGCGCCCTTCGGCCCGCTCACGCTCGATCCAGTTCTGGGAAGTGCCGTAGCGGTTGCCGTAGATGATCGCGCTCTCCAGGAATTCCCCGGCCTCGAGCATGCGCTCGAACTCCGGAACGGTGACGAAGTGGTAGTCGCGGCCGTCGACTTCGCCCGGACGCGGGGCGCGCGTGGTGTACGACACCGACAGCCTCACCGCCGGCTCGGCCTCGAGCAGCGCCTTGACCAGGCTGGTCTTGCCGCCCCCGGACGGCGAGCTGACGATGAACAGCAATCCGCTCATTCGATGTTCTGTATCTGCTCGCGCATCTGCTCGATGATGACCTTCAGATCGAGCGCGGCCTGGGTCACGGCGAGGTCCACCGACTTCGAGGCGAGGGTGTTCGCCTCCCGGTTGAGTTCCTGCATGAGGAAATCGAGCTGCTTGCCGACCGCGCCGCCGCCGGCGAGCGCCCGCTTCAATTCCGCCGCGTGGGCAGCGAGGCGGGACAGTTCCTCATCCACGTCGATCTTGGTGGCGAACACCGCGACTTCCTGGCGGATGCGCTCCTCGTCGCCGCCGCCGATCGCCTCTTTCAGGCGCGCCGCGAGCTTGTCCCGGTACGCGGCGATCACCTGCGGAATGCGCGGAATGATGGCGCCCAGAACGCGCTCCATGCTGCCTGCACGCTCCCGCAGGAGGGACGCGAGTCGCTCGCCTTCCCGCGCGCGTGCCGAGTTGAACTCCTCCAGGACCCGCGCCAGCAGGTCGCGGCACGCCCCTTGCAGCTCCTCCAGGGGCAGGGGCTCGGCGGCGAGGACACCCGGCCAGCGCAGGATATCCGCCGCGCTCAACTGCGCGACGCCCGCGATCCTGGCGCGCACCCTGTGCTCCAGCGCTCCGAGCTGTTGCAGCAGGTCTTCGTTGAGCTTCAACGTCTTGTGCGCGCCTGGAACAGTGATGAGCGACACGCGGCATTCCACTTTCCCGCGCCCGATATTTTCGTTGAGCTGCTCGCGCAGCGTGGGCTCCACGGCGCGCAGGTCATCGGGCACGCGGAACTGGATGTCGAGGTAGCGGTGGTTGACGGCGCGCAGCTCGATGCTGAGGGCGCCGAACGGGAACTCCCGGGACGCCGATGCGTATCCGGTCATGCTGTGAATCATCCAGACTCCGTGACTCGTTGATCGTGTATCGTCGCCCGTGGCTCGCGCCGCCGCGATTTACCGGTCGTCGTTTACCCTATACCATTCACTCTGTGGCACAGCTGGAAAGATAGCATATTCAGGTAATTAGATGCGGCCGAGTGGACGAAAAAACGATGAATTGCGCGCGCTGCGCATCCATCGCGGCTATACGCGGCACGCCGAGGGCTCGGTGCTGATCGAATGCGGCGACACCCGCGTGTTGTGCACCGCGAGCGTCCTCGAGCAGGTGCCGCCGCACCTGAAGGGCGCAGCGCGGGGGTGGGTCACCGCCGAGTACGGCATGTTGCCGCGCTCGACGAACACACGCACCGACCGCGAGGCCGCGCGCGGCAAGCAGTCCGGACGCACTCAGGAAATCCAGCGCCTGATCGGCCGGGCGCTGCGCGCGGGCATGGACCTGGAGAAGCTCGGCGAGCGCACCATCCAGGTCGATTGCGACGTCATCCAGGCCGACGGCGGCACGCGCACCGCGGCCATCACCGGCGGCTTCGTCGCGCTGCACGACGCCGTCAACCACCTGCTCGGGCAGCGGCTCATCGGCTCCTCGCCCATCCGGGACTTCGTTGCCGCGGTCTCGGTCGGCGTATTCGAGGGCGTCCCGGTGCTGGATCTCGATTACGCGGAGGATGCGCGCTGCGACACCGACATGAACGTCGTCATGACCGGCAGCGGCGGACTGGTGGAAGTGCAGGGGACGGCGGAGGGGCGTCCGTTCACGCGCGCGCAGATGAGCGCGATGCTCGATCTCGCCGAGCGCGGCATTCGGGACCTCGTCGCCGCGCAGCGCGCCGCGCTGAAAATCTAAGTCGATGCGGCGGCTGGTCCTGGCGAGCAGCAACCCCGGCAAGCTGCGCGAATTCCGCGAGATGCTGGTCCCGCTCGGCTTCGAGGTGGTTCCCCAGTCCGAGCTCGGCGTGCCGGAGGCGGACGAGCCGCACGACACGTTCGTGGAGAACGCGCTCGTCAAGGCGCGCTTCGCGAGCCGCCTGACCGGATTGCCGGCATTCGCGGACGATTCGGGCATCTGCGCCGAGGCGCTGGGCGGCGAGCCGGGAGTGCGCTCCGCGCGCTACGCGGATGGGCTGTCCTCGGGCGCGGCGAACACGCGCGCGGGCCAGGATCAGCGCAATAACGAGAAGCTCGTGGCTGCGCTGCACGGCCAGGCCAACACCCGCGCTCACTATTACTGCGTGATCGTGCTGGTGCGCCATGCCGGGGATCCCGAGCCGCTGATCGCCGAAGGCCGCTGGCACGGCGAGGTCATCGCGACGCCGCGGGGAGCCGGCGGATTCGGATACGACCCGCATTTCCTGCTGCCGGAGCTCGGCCGCACCGTCGCGGAACTCGCGCCGGAGGAGAAGAACGCGCGGAGCCACCGCGGCCAGGCGCTGCGGCGGCTGGTCGAGCTGCTGCGCCATGCGCAGCAATTTTCGTGAGGTTGGGCTGTAATGAATGATTCGAGAAAAAGCATGGATCCAGGGAGCCGCTCCTCCCTCATCCCTCATCCCTCATCCCTCGTTTTCAGGGCGCTGCCGCCTCTCGCGCTCTACATCCACATCCCGTGGTGCGCGCGCAAGTGCCCCTACTGCGACTTCAACTCGCACGAGGCGCGCGGCGCCGTGCCCGAGGCGCGCTACGTCGCCGCGCTCGTCGCGGACCTCGAGCGGGCGCTGCCGGATGTGTGGGGACGGCGCGTGCACAGCGTGTTCTTCGGCGGCGGGACGCCGAGCCTGTTCTCGGCGCAATCCATAGACGCGATACTCGCGGCCGCGCGCGCGCGACTCGTGCTGGCGCCCGACGCCGAGATCACGCTCGAAGCCAATCCCGGCACGGTCGAGGCGGAGAAGTTCCGCGAATTCCGCGCGGCGGGAGTGAACCGGCTCTCGCTCGGCATCCAGAGCTTCGACCCGCGCCACTTGAAGTCGCTCGGGCGCATCCACGACGGGCGCGAGGCGCTGCGCGCCATCGAGATCGCGATGAGCCATTTCAATAACGTGAACCTCGACCTCATGTACGGGCTGCCCGGGCAGGCCATGGGGGAGGCGCTAACCGACATCGAGCAGGCGCTCGCGTTCGCTCCGCCGCACCTGTCGTGCTATCACCTGACGATCGAGCCCAACACGGTTTTCCACCGCTTCCCGCCGCAGCTTCCCGACGACGACGCGGCTGCCGCGATGCAGGGCTCGATCGAAGCCCGGCTCGCGGACGCCGGCTACGACCACTACGAAACCTCCGCCTTTGCCAGAGGCGCCCGCTGCATTCACAACCTGAACTACTGGACCTTCGGCGACTACCTCGGCATCGGCGCGGGGGCGCACGGCAAGCTCTCGTTCCCGGGGCGCATCGAGCGGCAGCTGCGGATCAAGCACCCCGATCGCTACATGGCCGGCGCGGAAGCGGGCGAGCCGATCCAGGAACGGCACGACGTGCGTCCCGAGGAGGTCCCATTCGAGTTCATGATGAACGCCCTGCGGCTCAACGCAGGCTTCCCGACGTCGCTGTTCGAGGAACGCACCGGCCTGCCGCTGGCCACCGTCCTGCGCGAGCTGGAGGGCGCCGAGCGCCGCGGGCTCATCGAGCGCGATCACGCGCGCATCGCGCCCACTCTGCGCGGGCGGCGGTTTCTCAACGACCTGCTGCAGATGTTTCTGCCGGAGAAGGAGGCGGTCTAACGCATGCTTCGCCAGCGCGCGCGGGTTTGCTCGCGCGCGTCTGTATGAAAGCAAGGGTTAGGCATCGGCATCTAGCTCATTGCGCGCATGACTTCCAACGCCCCAAGATCGGCAAGAACGCTTTTGATCTCGACACGGCCCGCCTCGGATAGTGGCGTTTGGGGCGGCAAGGGCGCGCCGACCTCGTAGCCCTGAAGCTCAAGGCCACCCTTGATGCATGCCGCCAAGTTGTATTTAGCGAATACCCGATTCATGCGCCAGAGGCTGCGTTGCAATCGCATCGCCTCCTCCCATTTGCCGGCGCGACACAAGTCGTACAAGCGGGCGCTTTGCCGAGGCACCACGCACGCAGGCCCTGCCATCCAGCCCACCCCTCCGATCAACATGACGCAGGCCGGAATGTGGGCCGAGGCGCTGAACACCCGTATCCGTTCCCCCACAGCGTTGATGATGCTGAGTAGCCGGCCGGTATCGGACGATGCGTCCTTGAGATAGCGGATGTTGTCGATCTTGGCGAGACGCTCGATGGCAGGCAACGTGAGGTCGCTGCGCTGAAACTGCGGATTCGTATATAGCACGACCGGCAATGCGGTTGCGTTTGCCATCACGGTGAAATAGGCGACCACACCCTCTTCAGTGAGCGGAAAATAGGTTTCGAGTATTCCAAGAATGCCATTGACGCCGAGCGCCTCGTAGGCCCTGACCTGCTCGACCGCATCGGCAATCGTGGTCGCCGCGACACCGGCCACAACGGGCACTCTGCCGCGCGTCGCCTGCACCACGACCTCCACGACGCGATAGCGTTGCTCTCGATTCAGGTAGGCGAACTCCCCGGTCGATCCGAGCGGCGTCAGGCCGTGGACACCTGCTTCGATCAGATCGTTCACGAGGCGTGTGAGCACCGCGTCCTTGACCCGGCCGCGCTCGTCGATTGGTGAAACCAAGTAAGGAAAAACACCGCGAAATTCCTTGTGAGGCATGCTTGGCTCCCAAAAATTGCTGGCACTAACGTCTCAGTTCAGCCGCCCGTGTAGGCGGGCGAAGCCCCGCCCGAACGGGTCGGCTGCAACTGATGGTTAGCAGTCTGCGTACGATCACTTCGTGGCCGCACCGACGAGGCACTCACCCGGCACCTCGAACCCACCAGACGATTCGAAGCTACGCATTGAGCCTTCTACTTCGTTCCACACGGACTCGCGTTCTTGAGGGGGCAGGTGAGCCATCATGGCATTGAATGCACCGAAGGCTTCTCGAGCGACCCGCACGTACTCGGCGGCACTGGCCATCCTATGGGGCACCGGCACAGCGCGAACCTCGGGGTTGGCAAATCCGGCTTGGCGGAAGACGCCTTCGAGCACCCCGGGACCGCCAAGGCTGAACGGTCCGGGTTGCCCCGGAACGGGAGGCGGGAGTTGCGCGCGCCGGCGGATGATGGAAGCCGGCATGGCACCCCAACTGTTTCGATCGGGCGTGGAAAAGACAACGACGGCGACCCGACCGCCCGCTCTCAGAGCACGGCGCCACTCGCGTAGCGCTGTCACGGGGTGCGGCATATACATCAGACCAAGCCGACACAGCACCGCATCAAAGGAAGCGTCAGGGAGATCTAATTTCTCGCCGTCCATGGCGCGGGTCTCAATCTGTTTGAGTCCGCGTTCACGGGCGACCTGGAGCGCAAGCTCAACGATCCCTTCCGAGATGTCGGTCGCCAGCACGTAACCGCTAGGGCCAACTCGTTCGGCGGCACTGACAGCCGGCTCACCTGCGCCGGCGGCGATGTCCAGGATGCGCTGACCTGGCTGAATCCGGGCCAGGTCGAGCATCTGGCGGGTCACTTCGCCATACCAACGATCCAGAGTGGGATTCCAGCGTCGCCATGCTGCGCCGTCCTTGTTCCATTGCTCTCGCTGCGCGTTCTTGTACTTCGCAGCGTCGAATGAAGGTTGCTGCTCGGCCACGCAAATCCTTCTCTCGGTTAGACCTTGATGTTGCTTCGCGGTGCGGGACTCAGACTGCTAACGTTCGCGCTGAGCCGCCGCCGAGGAACGCAGCGACGAGGGAACCGCAAGCGCGCGAAGCCCGCTTGCGGCGGTCGGCTCGAGCGCGGGGTCAGCCTTCATGTCGCTCGAAAACTAAGCTGAAGTTGTTCGCCGGCATCTCGACGATCTCGGCCAGCGCGAATGCGGCGCGAGCAGCAACCTCGGACACCACCTCCAGATCGCGAAGACCCCACTCCGAATTGTGCGCACGAAGATCAGAATCGAACTGCGCATTACTTTCTGAAGTGTGGCTACCGAAGCGACGGTACGGCCCGTATAAGAGAAGGACGTGCTGTGTCGGAAGCAAAGCCTTCGCGCCTTCGAACAGCGCTAGTGTGGCGGACCACGGAGCAACGTGGATCAGGTTAATGCACACAACCGCATCCACCGCCGTCTGCAGAGGCCAAGGAAGTCGGGTCACATCAAGGTCAATAGGGGGATTGACGTTTGCTAACTGTTCGGCTCGAACGCGCAAGGCAATAGACTCGCGAAGCTCCGCATCTGGATCGGACGGCTGCCACGTGAGCTCTGAGAGAGCCTTGGCGAAATGGATGACGTGCTGTCCCGTACCGCTGGCGATTTCTAGCACCACGCCCTGTCTGGGCAGAACGCGCGCAAGGACATCAAGTATCGGGCTCTTGTTCCGCTCCGCCGCCGGGATAAACCATTTCCCGTCAGCCAGCTTTTCGCCACGTTGCCGAAGCATCGATCCTCCGTGAAGGCTAACGTTCGAAATCAGCGGCGCGCCGTCTCATGGCGCGTCCGCTGGATTGAAGGGTTAGGCGTCATCTCTAGCTATCACGGCGACTCAAACCGAATCCTACAGATTTCGGTTGAGCGCTCCAGATGCGCACTGAAGACGCGCAGACGCCAGTTATCCCGAGAGGGCGGCATCGAGCGTGCTGCCTGTGGATCGTCGAGCCACCACAAGTCATAGTAAATCTTCCCTTGGAACGAAAAGATGCCGTAGACGGCTCCGTGTAGAGAATCTTCGACAGGTTCTAGACCGACCTTAACAAAGGCTGCGTTGAATGGCTTACCGGCCTCATGTCTCCTAAACACGCTGGAAGTCTTGCTCCCCCAAGCAGGATGCCGCAGGACCAACCTGGATTTGTGAAGGTCAATTTCCGTCAGGTCTGGCTTAAGCACAATAAGGAGGCGAGCAAAAGGATCTGGTGAAAATTGGACCACGGGGTCCTGCACTCCATCGTTGTCGATATCCACGTGGGCGACCTGAAATGACACGGATTGAGCGTATCCACGCACGCGATCACCAATCTGTTCCGTGTAGTTTCGCCGCGCCTGTAGAACGTCTTTAGCGGTTCCTCGCCAACTCGACCATTGATCTGGAAACTTTAGATACCAAACGGGATTCGCATCCCGTTCCCAAAAAAACCTCACGATCGCGTCAGTTGGAACCGCTACCTCCGGCAAACGATTCCACTCAATTGTTTGAATTTCGGGGAAAGCCGAACTAACTCCTCGCTGGGCCGGTGGGCCCATGGGGGCAACCGCAGCCAGGTTGTTCTTATACGTTTCGCAAACTGGCTGGCCATTACCTAGCTCTACGACATAGCCCGAGTGGGCCGGCGAAAACCAGGTCGCCGCAAGAGCCGCGCAAAGAGTAACTAGAGCGCGGGCCACAGCGTTCTTTGTTCCGAGTCTTGCGAACTCGATGCCATGAGTCGCCTAACGTCCACAATAAGGGGCGCGAGCAAGCGTGCGAAGGCACGCTTGCGATGCGTCCCTCTCGATTGTGCGGTTGGGCGTCGCGTTCACCAGTGCAACGAGGCGACTTCGGCCGCGATATTTGGCGTGCGGATCCGACTACTCGAGCCTCTCCCATTCTGTACGGACGATGACTATCTTGGACGGGTCTCGCGAGAAAGGTCTTGGCTGGGTAGCCAGCAACAGGCGATTTCCCTTGATCTGCCAATCTCGAACGTCCTCCCTGCCGACGAAAGATTCATTCGAATGAGTATCAGGCTTCATCACGAGTTTGGCACCCTCGACGCGATACGTTCCCCCGTGCGTGGTCAACGATTCCCATAACGCCGCTTTGTCAGCAGCCGAATTGCCGTATTTGCGCGTCCCGTCCGTCACAAGCAAGACATAGACTTTGGGCGTGACTATCAGGTACCCATGCGAAGGCGCCCCCGTCGATGCCACCGCTTTGCCATCAATCTCGCGCTGTAGCGATGCGAGCTTGTATGTTCCAACCGGCGACTGTTGCGCCAAAGACGGTGCGGTCGCCAAGAGCCCGAGAAGAAGTAGAGAGATCAAACGATACATGTTGTTCCCCCAGTTGTTTGGTTGCGCAATAAACCGGGCGCCGCTGCGCGCAAGGCGACGCCCAACGTGATGTTGAGCGGCGCAACTCAGTGCGCTGCACTGAGACGCGTCCGCTCGAACTAAAGTTAGACGTAACGTTGCTTAGACCACACATACCAAGCAGGAAAGAGCAAGAAGAACCACAGCGGAAAAGCCAGAATTGGAGACCACAAGAAAAGAACGAGACCCAACCATAGTGCGTACGGCAGCGAAAGCAGAAACGAGGCGAGCGATGACAAGGCAAAACCTCTGCACTCGACGTAGAACCACAGCGCATCCGTGAGGTAACAGCCTACCTTGAGATGGCCGACGTCCTTGAAACTGGGGACGAAGAGCACATTCACAAAGGTGCTTGCGAATACGATACCCCAAACCACGACCGATATGACAAACAACCAGTCCAGTGCCGTAACGCGAGAAAGACCATGCGTTTTCTTTTGTCGGAAGTCACGGACAGCGCGAAACGCGCCTAGCAGGGTAAGACCGCACAGGCCTAGCCAAAACACTGGAACGACGAGCATGCTGCCAAACGGCCCCGGTACTCCAACGACGTTGAATATGAGTCCGACGGCACCTATGAAGATGATCACTGCGAGTGGGACGGGAATACCTCCCAAGCGTCCGTGCAAGTGGAGCATGCGTTACGGCTAACGTCCGCAGTCACCGGCGCGCGCCGCACTTGCGCGCGTCCGGTGCACTGCGTTGTTAGCAGTCATTGCGCGAGCTTTCGGTAAGTTATTCCGTTCAACCTCGCCGGACCATTGCATAGGCTGAAGGAACACCGGTTACCAACGTCTGCCACGTGCGCCGCACCCTTGCTGAAAGAGACGGAAAGCTGACATTTGGGGTCCGCCTTTTCAGGCTGCAGCTGCTGCTGGGGCGGGCCAAGATTCAGCTTCTCTCCTGCCCAACTACCCACACCGCTATAGGTGCAAAAGTGATTTTGACGTAGGTCGAAATGCAGGGCGAACGACACGTGCGCTTTACCTGGGTCGGACGGTGATATTTCAAGCCGATCCTCAAAGACCTCGTCGCACTTGGTGTTCGGAGGACGGTCTGCTCCACCCGGACCTCCGAAACCGCACGTAGGCGTTGACCGCGAGTAGACACCGAGCACGTCATTTGGGACTTGCGCATATGCGCTTGCAGAAACCCCAAGCGAAAGCAACACAGCAGCTAGTTCGGCCGAAGCGGTTCTCATGACTGCTAACGTCAATTGGTTGACTAATTAGTTGACTTTTTAGTTGACAATTTAGTTGACACTGCTTGCCACGCGGTCTTTCGTTCCATAACCCGCTGTCATCCCCAGACGCCCCCAATACGTTACCCCCCTGAAAATCATGACGCAATCGCGCGTCGGTGAGGAGGGAAATATGTCCGAGCAGGGCACAGGAGAGTTGCCGGCGGGGGGCGCGCGTCCTCGGCTCTTTGACGTCGTCCGCCAGACGATCCGGCGGAGGCACTATAGCTACCGGACCGAAGAGACCTACCTGCATTGGATCAGGCGGTTCATCTACTTCTCCGGCAAACGGCATCCGCGCGAGCTGGGGGCGCCCGAAGTAACCGCCTTTCTCAACGATCTTGTGGCCCGGCGTCATGTGGCGGCGGCCACGCAGAACCAGGCCCTGGCGGCGCTGCTGTTTCTCTACAAGGAGGTTCTCGGACAGCCGCTGCCCTGGCTCGATGCGCTGGAGCACGCGAAGCGGCCTGTCAGGCGGCCGACGGTGCTCACCGCGGCCGAAGCGCAGCAGTTGCTTTCGCGCCTGCGCGGCACGAGGTGGCTGATGGCGAGCTTGCTCTACGGCGCGGGGCTGCGGCTGCGCGAGTGCCTGAAGCTGCGGGTCAAAGACATCGATTTCGGCTACGGCCAGATACTCGTGCGCGACGGCAAGGGCGGCAAAGATCGCGTAACGGTGCTTCCCGCTGCGATCGTCGTACCGTTACAGGCGCATCTTGGACGGGTCAAGGCCTTGCACGACAGGGATCTTGCGGAGGGCTGCGGTGACGTCGAGCTTCCGGACGCGATCGCGCGCAAGTTCCCCCGCGCGCCTTACGAATGGGGATGGAAGTTCGTCTTTCCTTCGCACAAGCGCTCGGTCGATCCACGCACCGGGGCGATCCGCCGTCACCACGTGTACGAGAACTACCTGATCCGCGCCGTGAAGGAGGCAGCCCGTTCGGCCGGTATTACCAAGCACGTGAGCTGCCACACGCTGCGACATTCGTTCGCGACCCACCTGCTCGAAGGGGGCTACGACATCCGCACCGTGCAGGAATTACTCGGGCACTCGGACGTTTCGACAACGATGATCTACACCCACGTGCTGAACAAGGGCGGGCGCGGCGTGAAAAGCCCCCTCGATTCAGGCGGCGCCGCTGCGCCACCGGTCGTGGGCGACGTCGTGGCGGAGTATCGCGTTACAGCCTAGTCGCCGGCGCGGCGGCGAAAGACGATGTCCCACACGCGGTGGCCGAGCCGCAGGCCGCGCGACTCGAACTTGGTCTGCGGGCGAGAGTCCGGTCGCGGCGCAAAACCTGTCCGCGGTGTTGACGAGCAACGGTTCCGCCGACAGGACTTCCAGGATCTGCCGCGCGTAATCCTCCCAGTCGGTCGCCACGTGCAGGTAAGCACCTGCTTTCATGCGCGACGCGAGCAGCGCGACAAAGGGCGCCTGGAGCAGCCGCCGCTTGTGGTGGCGTTTCTTCGGCCACGGGTCGGGGAAGAAGACGTGCACGCCGTCGAGGCTCGACGGGGAAATCATGTTCTCGATGACCTCCGCCGCGTCGTGCTGGACGATGCGCACGTTCGTCAATCCGAGTTCCGCAACGCGCCTGAGCAGGCCGCCGACGCCGGGGCCGTGGACCTCGATGCCGAGGTAATCGTTCTCCGGGTGCTGCGCGGCGATGCGGGCAGTGGTTTCGCCCATGCCGAACCCGATCTCGAGGATCCTGGGCGCCCTGCGTCCGAAAACACCGTCGAGGTCGAGTGGCGCAGGCGAATAGGGTGTGCCAAACCGCGGCAACAGCGTCTCGCGAGCCCGCCGCTGCGCGCCGGTGACGCGGCCCTGGCGCAGGACGTAGCTGCGGATCGGGCGGTATGACATGTGCGTGGCCGCTCATTTTCGCAGATTCGCGGCGCCTCAGGATGCTGGCGCGTGCGTTTGTTCATTGGTAGCCGGTCCGCAATGCAGGTAAGGTAAGGCAGGCTCGAAAGCAACACGCGAAAAGAGAAAAATTGATGGAAGGCGGCGAGCGCGGCAACTTGCTGGCGCGCTTCGTGAGACGGGTCGGCCAGACCGTGCCGGCGCTTTTCGTGCTGGCGCTGGGCCTGGTGATTTCCTTCGCCGCGTGGCGCTTCGCCGAACGACGGGTCGGCGCCGAGGCCGAAACCAAGTTTCAGCACGAAGTGGCGCAGGCCGCCGGGGCGCTCGACCGGCGCATCCAGGACAACGTCAACCTGCTGGTCGGTCTGCGCGGGTTGTTCGTGGCTTCCGACGCCGTCGACCGCGACGATTTCCAGCGCTATCTCTCGGGCTTCAACCTCGCGCAGCGCTACGCCGGCGTCCGGCTGGTGTCGTTCGTCCAGTACGTGCCGCACGCGCAGAAGGCGAAATTCGAGGCGGCCGTGCGGGCTGACCGCAGCGTCATCCCGCGCGGCTACCCGGATTTCGCGATCAAGCCCTCCGGTGTCCGCGACGATTACATGGTGGTGACGTTTATCGAGCCGCTGGCGGGAAACGAGAGGGCGTTCGGCTTCGACGTCTTTTCGGAACCCCAGCGCCGCCCGTCCGTGGAGCGGACGCGCGACAGCGGCCAGGCGACCGCATCGGAGCCGATCTGGCTGGCCGCTGACCCGCAAAAGCAGATTTCGCTCGCGCTGCGTATGCCGGTCTACCGCAGGGGCATGCCGGTCGCGACCGTCGCGCAGCGCCGCGCGGCATTCCTGGGCGTGGTGTCGTCCGCGATTCGCGTGGACGACCTGGTGGGCGGACTTCTGGGCCGGCAGCTCGGACGCGATTTCGACCTCACGATCCATGACGTGGGGACATCGGGCGGAGAAGGGCCTGCGATCGAGCCGGACCGCGACAACCTGATGTTCGACAGCGGGCGGGCCTTCGGCAGGCGCGCACCGGAGGTCGGCGTGGATTCCGATCTCAAACAGATGATGACCCTCGAAGTGGCGGGTCGCATCTGGCGCCTGGAATTCAGCGCACCCGCCACGCCCGCCTACGGTGCCGGCGGGATGCTGCCGCACGTCATCCTGCTGGGCGGGATCGTGACGAGCCTCCTGCTGTTCTGGGTCGTGTGGGCGCTGCTCCTGTCGCGCGAGCGCGCGTTGCAGGTCGCCGAGCACGCGCGCGCCGCACGGGCCGCCGAAGGGCTGCGCGAGCAGCTTTCCTTCATCCAGCAACTGATCGAGGCGGTGCCCCAGCCGATCTTCTTCAAGGACGCCGCGGGGCGGCGCTACCTCGGGGTCAACAGGGCGTGGGAACGGTTCTTCGGCATCCCGCGCGAGAAGTTCATTGGCAAGACCGTGTTCGAGCTGTATCCCGACAATCCGGAGCTCGCGCGAATGCACCACGCCAAGGACGAGGAGCTGTTCGGCCGGCCCGGCAGCCAGACCTACGAGGCGGCGATCGTCGCGGCGGACCGCAGGCTGCACCATACGATCTACAACAAGGCGACCTTCTCCGACTCGAACGGCGCGGTCGCCGGACTGATCGGCACCATCACCGACGTGACCGGGCTGAAGGAAGCGGAGGCGGCGCTGCGCGAGGGCGAGGCGCGCTTCCGCGACCTGACCGAGCTGTCCTCGGACTGGTACTGGGAGCAGGACGCGGACCTGCGCTTCACGCAGATCTCCTCGCGGGTGCACGAGTTCGCCCTGGGCTCGGAGGAGGACATCGGCAAGCAACGGTGGGAGATTTCCCGGTTGCACATGACGGACGAGCAATGGCAGCCGCACAAGGCGGCGCTCGCGGCGCGCCGCTCGTTCCAGGATTTCGTGTACCAGCGCTTCGACGTCTACGGGAACCTGCGCGTCATCAGCGTCAGCGGGCGTCCGATTTTCGACGAGGCGGGCCGCTTCCAGGGCTACCGCGGCACCGGGCGCGATATGACCGAGCAGAAGCGCGCTGAGGAGCGGATCCGGCACATGGCACATTACGACGCGCTGACGGAGCTGCCCAACCGCATGCTGCTCTACGACCGCATCGGGCGGGCGATCGCGCAGGCGCAGCGCGACCAGGATGTGCTCGCGATCCTGTTCATCGACCTCGATCGCTTCAAGACGGTCAACGACTCGCTGGGCCACGCGGTCGGCGACCGCCTGCTCAAGAAGGTCGCCGGGCTTCTGGAGTCCTGCACGCGCGAATCCGATACGATCGCGCGGATCGGCGGCGACGAGTTCGTGGTGCTGCTCGGCGGCCTCAAGCAGCCCGAGGATGCGCGGCACGTGGCGCAGAAGGTGCTCGACGCGCTGGCGGACCCGGTGGTGATCGACGGGCACGAGCTGAAGGTCACGCCGAGTGTCGGCATCTGCGCCTATCCCCACGACGGCGCGGACGTCGAGACGCTGATGCGCAACGCCGACACCGCGATGTATTACGCGAAGCAGATGGGGCGCAACAACTACCAGTTCTTCACGCAGGCCATGACCGAAGCCGCGCAGCGGCGCCTGGTGATGGAGAACGATCTGCGCCACGCCCTCGAGCGCGGGGAGTTCCTGCTGCACTACCAGCCGCAGCTCGATCTCAGGTCGGGCGCGATCATCGGCTTCGAGGCGCTGGTGCGCTGGCGGCACCCGCAGCGCGGCATAGTATCGCCGGGCGAGTTCATCGCCGCGGCGGAGGAGAGCGGGTTGATCGGCCCGCTCGGGGAATGGGTGCTGCGCGAGGCCTGCACCGAGGCCTGCCGATGGCGCGAACTGGGCCACCCGGAGATGCAGGTCGCGGTCAACTGCTCGGCCCAGCAGTTCCAGCGCGAGGGATTCGTCGAAACGGTGGACCTCATCCTGCGCGGGACCGGGCTGTCCCCCTCCTGCCTCGAGCTGGAAATCACGGAGAGCGTCATCGTCGAGCGCTCGGAGGAGGTCATCGCCCGCTTCGCCGCGCTCGACGCCATGGGGGTGCGGATCTCGATCGACGACTTCGGCACCGGCTACTCGAGCCTGTCCTATCTCAAGCGCTTCGCGATCCACCAGCTGAAGATCGACCAGTCGTTCGTGCGCGACATCAGCTCGGATCCCGACGACGCCGCGATCGTGAGCGCCATCATCGCGATCTCGCACAGCCTCGGTCTCAAGGTGGTGGCGGAGGGGGTCGAGACCGCCGAGCAGCTCGCGTTCCTGAGGTCGCTCGGCTGCGACGGCGCGCAGGGCTACTACTTCAGCAGGCCGGTCGCGGCGGACGCGTTCGGGCAGCTGCTGGAAGCGTGGAACGAGCGGGCGCGGTCTACCGCTTCGGCGACGGCGTGATCAGCCCCGTCGTCGGGGAGCTGGGGGCGGCGGAGTAGAGCTTCTTCGGCATGCGGCCGGCGAGGAAGGCGGCGCGCCCCGCTTCCACGGCCATCTTCATCGCGGAGGCCATGAGCACCGGGTTCTTCGCGGCAGCTACTGCGGTATTCATCAGCACGCCGTCGCAGCCGAGCTCCATTGCGATGGCCGCATCGGACGCGGTCCCCACCCCTGCGTCCACCAGGACCGGCACCTTCGCGTTCTCGATGATGATCTGCAGGTTCCAGGGGTTGAGGATGCCCATGCCGGAGCCGATGAGCGACGCGAGCGGCATCACCGCCACACAGCCGGCTTCCTCGAGCTGCTTGGCGATGATGGGGTCGTCCGAGGTATAGACCATCACCTTGAAGCCGTCCTGGACCAGCGTCTTCGCCGCGGCCAGGGTGTCCACCACGTTGGGGTAGAGCGACTTCGGGTCGCCCAGCACTTCCAGCTTCACGAGATCGTGGCCGTCGAGCAGCTCCCGCGCGAGCCGCAGCGTGCGCACGGCATCGTCCGCCGTGTAGCAGCCCGCGGTATTCGGCAGCAGCGTGAATTTCGACGGCGGGAGGAATTCGAGCAGGCTCGGCTGCTTCGGGTCCTGGCCGATGTTGGTGCGGCGGATGGCGACCGTGACGATCTCGGCGCCGCTCGCCTCGACCGCCGCCCGGGTTTCCGCGAAGTCCTTGTACTTGCCGGTGCCGATCAGCAGCCGCGAGCGATACGGCTTGCCGGCGATCACCAGGGGATCGAGATTCTCATGGGGCTTCATATCACCCTCCGCCCACCGCGACCACGATCTCGAGCCGATCGCCCTCGGCGAGCCGCTCAACCGCGAAGCGGCTACGCGGCACGATCTCTCCGTTGCGCTCGAGCGCAACGCGCTTGCCCGAGAGCTCGAGCCTTGCCAGCAGCTCCACGCAATTGAGCGGGGCATCGAGCTGGCGGCGCTCGCCGTTGATCGTGACGGATATCATGCGGGATGCTGCGTTGCGGTCCGGGGAGTCCCATTTTCACGCGTCGCCCGGTCTTTGGCAACACGCGCGCTATCCCTTAAGATTGCAGCCGCGCGGGTGTAGTTCAATGGCAGAACATCAGCTTCCCAAGCTGAATACGTGGGTTCGATTCCCATCACCCGCTCCACGACTCTAAGGCACAAGAAGCAATCACAGTGATCCGGCACGTCATGGAGGGTCATTGGGGCTTGATCCCGGCTGCAGCCGGTGTTTGTGCATGGAATCCTCCTCGCGCGGACATTGTAGCAAGCCCCACAACTGACGCGGCCCTCGGCCGCCGGTAGAATTCAGCCCATGAAGATCCTCAAATACGTGCTGCTTGCCTTCGGGGTCCTGGTAGTCCTGATCGGGGCCGTGATCGCCTACATCGCCGTTACCTTCGATCCCAACCACTACAAGCCGCAAATTGTGCAGGCGGTAAAGGATCGGACCCAGCGCACGTTGAAGCTCGAGGGCAACATCGGGCTCTCGTTCTGGCCCAGCATCGGCGTGAAGATCGGCAGGACGTCGCTGTCGGAGCGGGCGAGCGACCGCGAGTTCGCGGCGGTGGAGGAAGTCCGCGTCGCCTTGAAGCTGATGCCGCTGCTCTCGAGGCAGGCCGTCGTGGACACGGTGCGGGTCAAGGGGTTGCGCGTCAACCTCGTGAAGGCTAAGGACGGCCGGCTCAACGTGGACGACCTTACGGGCACGCCCGGTGCAAAGGAGGTGCCTGCGACGAAAGGAGCGGCGCCGGAGTTCAAGGTGGACGTCGCGGGCCTGGACATCGAAAACGCCACGATTACCTATACCGACCAGGCGGCAGGGACGAAGCTGACGCTCTCAAAGGCGAATCTCAAGACCGGACGGATCACGCCGGGCGTCCCGGGGCGCGTCGAGCTTGACCTCCACGCGCAAGGCGACAAGCCGAAGCTCGATGTGCAGGCCGCGCTGAAGTCCCGGCTCACGTTCAATCCCGCGCAGCAGTCCGTGGCGCTGGAAGACCTCGCGCTGGAGGCAAAGGGCGCGGCGGCCGACCTCAAGGACATCGCGTTCAAGGCAACGGGCAGTGCAACGGTCGAGGGCGCCAAGGAGCGCGCGCAGGCCCAGCTCGCGGGCAAGTTCGCCGACATCAGCTTCAAGGCGCGCCTCGGCATCAATGGGTTCGCGACGCCGGCCATCGGCTTCGACGTGGAAGCGGACCAGATCGACGTCGACCGCTTCCTTTCTCCGGCGCCGGCCGGAGCGAAGCCGAAGCCCGCGGCAGCGGGACCGGAGCAGCGCTTCGACCTGTCCGGCCTGCGCGCGCTGCGCGCCGACGGCACGCTGAAAATCGGCTCGTTGAAGGCGATGAACGTCAAGGGCTCGAACGTCAGGCTTGCCGTCAAGGCCGCCGGCGGGCGGGTCGTTCTCGATCCGGTTACGGCGGACTTCTACCAGGGCAAGCTCGCGAGCGCGATCACCGTCAATGCCGCGCCGGCGACGCCGACGTTCGCGGTGCGGCACCGCTTCAACGGCATCAGCATCGGTCCCCTGGTGAAGGATCTCGCGGACAGCGACATCCTTGAGGGCAAGGGCGATGTGGCCGCGGATGTAACCTCGCAGGGCAGCACCGTGAGCGAGTTGAAGAAGGCGCTCGCCGGGACCGCCGCGCTCAAGCTTGCCGATGGCGCATTGAAGGGCATCGACATCGCCGGCTCGATCCGCAAGGCGAAGGCGCGGCTCGGCGCCCTGCGCGGGGAGCAGGCGCAGGCGGCCGACCGCGGGCAGCGCACGGATTTCTCCGAGCTCACTGCGACGTTCAAGATCGCGAACGGGGTCGCGCGCAACAACGATCTGGACATGAAGTCGCCGCTGTTGCGCGTCGCCGGCGAGGGCGAGATCAACATCGGCGCGGACAGCCTCAACTACCTGGTCAAGGCCTCCATCGTCGGCACCACGAAAGGGCAGGGCGGGCGCGACGTCGACGAATTGCACGGGGTGACCGTGCCGGTGCGCGTTTCCGGGCCGCTCGCGTCGCCGTCCTACAAGCTCGACTTCGGCAAGGCGGCGACCGATACGGCGAAAGCAGCGGGTGACCGACGAGTTGCGGAAGCGCCTCGGCGGCGGCGCCGCGCAGGACGGCGCGGGCAAGGACGCCGCGAAGCCCGGCAGCACGCGCGATGCGCTGAAGGGCCTGTTCGGCCGCTGAACCCCGGATCCATGGGTTCAAGGTTCGCCGCGAAGCTGACCGCCTGGCAGAAGCAGTCACGGGCGGCACGACCTGCCGTGGCAGGGCACGCGCGACCCCTACGCGATCTGGCTCGCGGAGGTCATGCTGCAGCAGACACAGGTCGCGACGGTCATTCCCTATTACCTGCGCTTTCGCGCGCGCTTCCCGGACGTGGCCGCGTTGGCGGCGGCCCCGCTCGACGAGGTGCTGCGACTGTGGAGCGGGCTCGGTTACTATTCGCGCGCGCGGAACCTGCACCGCGCGGCGCGGATGATCGCGGAGGAGCACCGCGGACGGTTTCCGCGCCGCGTTGAGGAGGTCGCCGCGCTGCCCGGCGTGGGACGCTCCACGGCCGCCGCCATCTGCGTGTTCGCGTTTGGACAGCGGCACGCGATCCTGGACGGTAACGTCAAGCGCGTGCTGGCGCGATTTCTCGGCATCAAGGGACACGCCGGCGAGAAGAAGGTCGCCGACCGGTTATGGAGCGAGGCGAAGCGGCTGCTGCCGCGGCGCAACGTCGAGACCTACACCCAGGGATTGATGGACCTGGGCGCGACCGTGTGCACTCGCAGCGGTCCGCGCTGTGCGGCGTGCCCGGTGCACGCCCGGTGTGTCGCGTACCGTCGCGGCTGGACCGGGAGCCGTGCCGGCGCCGCGGCCGCGCAAGAAGCTGCCGCACAGCGCACCCTCATGCTCGCGCTCACGCGAGCCGGCGAAATTTTGCTGGAGAAGCGCCCGCCGTCGGGAATCTGGGGAGGCCTGTGGTGCCTGCCGGAAGCTGCGCCAAAGACCGATATCGGAGCCTATTGTCTGAAGCGGTTCGGTGCGCACGTGATCGAAGCGGAAGAGCTGCCCAGGATCGCGCACGGCTTCACGCACTTCAAGCTGGACATCCGGCCGGTGCGCCTGCGGGTATCGGCGCTGGTGCCCGACGCAGCCGAGCCGGGGACGATCTGGCTGCCGCTCGACGCGGCGCGCGGCGCGGCGATTCCCGCGCCCGTGCGGCGCATCCTCGCTCTGCTTTGATTCTCGCCGCAGAGCCGGCATCCGGGAGCCGAGATCCCATGACTCGCTGGCTGCTTCTCGCCCTCGCGCTCGTCGTTGGATGGATTGCGTGGCCGGAGCGCGAGATCGACCGCGCGCCCGGCGTGCTAACGCCCGCGATCCCGGTCCAGGTGGCAGTGGGGAATACCGAGGGCCGGCTCGTCAAGGCCGGGTACCAGATTCTCCCGCTCGCGCGCTTCGAGCTGGAGGCACGGGTGCTCGGCGTGGAGCGCTACCGCTTCGATCGCGGCGCGGATCTCGCCCCGGTCGACCTTGCGCTCGGCTGGGGTCGAATGTCGGACACGGCTGTGCTCGAGCGTATCTCGATCTCACAGTTCGGCCGTGCCTATTCGTGGAGCACGCCCGAATTCCCGATCCCGCGCCACGAGATCGAGCGGAGCAGCGCGAATATGCACATCGTGCCCGGGAACGACGCCGTCGCGCGGCGCCTGAAGGAGGTGCGGCGCGGCAGCCTCGTCAGCCTCTCCGGCTACCTCATCGAGGCGCGGCGCGCGGACGGCTGGCGCTGGCAAAGCTCGCTCTCGCGGGAGGACACCGGCGAGGGCTCGTGCGAGCTGGTCTGGGTCGAGCGGCTCGAGCTGCGATGATCCGCGGCCTCACCACGGCTCGACCCGGAATGACTTCATCCCGTTTTCGTCCAAGAAGACCAACGTAGCGCGCAGGGCAGGCCCTGAATGGCGCCCGTCATCCATCATTCATCGCTGCGCTGTTCGGCGAGTCCGTGCTGCACCAGCAGCGCGCGCAGCTGCACGAGCCGCGCGGCGGCATCGGTGATTTCCAGCAGTTCCTGCTTCGCGCGTGCCTCGAGCGGCAGCACTTCCGCAAGCCGGAAGCCGACCCAGGCGGCGTCGTCGAGGCGCGCGGGCGCCGGAAAATGCTCGGCGCCGACTTTCCCGATGATCGCCTGCAGCACCTCGCGGCAGAGGCGGTCTACCCCGGGCGCGGCAGAATCCGCGGGTATCGGCTCGACGCTGGCGGAGATGAGATGGTTGGGCGCAACCCGCATCTCGCGGATGCGGAAGCGTTCGCCGCCACGCGCAACCAGGTGAAACAGGTTGGGCTGCGGCATGTCCCAGCTCTCGATAGTGGCGAAGCAGCCGACCGGCTCCGGCACCGCGGCGGACCCCACCTCGCGGCCCTCGCGGATCCGGCATACGCCGAACGGGCGGCTGTCGCGCAGGCACGCCTTGGTCATCTCGATGTAGCGCTGCTCGAACACCTTGAGCGGCAGGACGCCCTCCGGGAAGAGGACGGTGTTCAGCGGGAAGATGGATAGGTCCTGAATCACCATTCACGAATCACGATTCGCTCTTGATCTCCCGGTGCCGGACCAGCACCTGCAGCCGGCTCCGGAAGCGGGCGGCGAGCGTCTCCACGAAGTAGACCGAGCGATGCTGGCCGCCGGTGCAGCCGATGGCGACGGTGAGATAGCTGCGGTTGTCACGCTCGAACGCCGGCAGCCAGTCGGCGACGAAGCGCCCGATATCCTCCAGCATCTTCCGCGTCGCCGGGTCGGCGAGCAGGAACTCGATCACCGGCGGGTCGCGGCCGGTGAGCGGGCGCAGGCGCGGGTCGTAGTTGGGATTGGGCAGGCAGCGCACGTCGAACACGAGATCGGCATCGAGCGGGATGCCGTGCTTGAATCCGAATGACTCGAACAGCAGCGTCAGGCCGGTGGCCGGATTGCCCACGAAATCCTTCACCCATTTGCGCAGGGCGTTGGGCCCGAGGTCGCTGGTGTCCACGCGGTCCGCGATGTCCGCGAGGCCGGCCAGCAGGCCGCGCTCGCGCTCGATGCACTCGGTCAGCGTCAGCCCGCCGTCGGACAGCGGGTGGCGCCGCCGCGTCTCGGAGAAGCGCTTGATCAGCGTGTCGGTCTTCGCCTCGAGAAACAGTACCCGCACGTCGTGGCCGCCGGCGCGGAATTCGGAGAGCTGCCGCGGCAGCTCGGCGAGCGCCTCGGTGCTGCGCAGCTCGATGGTGAGCGCGGCGCGGGGATGGCCGGCGCCCGCGAGAAAGCCCACCGTCTGCGGCAGCAGCCGGGCGGGCAGGTTGTCCACGTAATAAAAGCCCGCGTCCTCGAGCACGTTGAGCGCCACGCTCTTGCCCGAGCCGGAAAGGCCGGTGATCAGGATCAGCTGCATGCTCTGGAAGAAGGTGACGAGTGACGGGTGATCGGTGGCGGCAGCTCTGCAACCCGGCGAAATGCCTCCAACGCATCACCCGTCACGGGTCACTCGTCCCGCTTTTTCATCTGCTTGGACTGGCGGCTGACGAACTCCTGCGTGCTGTCGAAGCCGCGCAGCTGCAGCACGTAATTGCGCACCGCCGCCTCGGTGAGCACCGCGAGATTGCGGCCGGCCGCCACCGGAATCGAGACCTTGCGGATGTCCACGCCCATGACCGGCTCGGAACCCGGCTTGAGCGGAAGCCGTTCCAGCGGCACCCCTTCGGCCGCCGTGGGCTTCTCGAGGTGGACGATGAGCTTCAGATTCTTGCGCGGGCGCAGCGCCGCCTCGCCGAAGATGGTGCGAATGTTGAGCACGCCCAGTCCGCGCACCTCGAGAAAGTCCTTGAGCAGGGCCGGGCAGCGCCCTTCGACCGTCTCCGGGCCGATGCGGTAGAGCTCGACGACGTCGTCGGCGATCAACCCGCTGCCGCGGCTGATCAGTTCCAGGCCGAGCTCGCTCTTGCCTACGCCCGAGTCTCCCGTGATGAGGACGCCCATGCCGAGCACGTCGAGGAAGACGCCGTGGGTGGTGCTGCTTTCCGCGAGCGCTCGCGCGAGGTAAGGGCGCAGCATCCACATCAGCTCGACGCTCGCCAGCGGAGAGCGGAACAGGGGCACTGCCCGCGATTCGGCGGTCTCCACCAGGGCCGGTGGCGGCGGGTCCTCCCCGGCGACGATGAAGCAGGCGAGATCCCGGGTAATCGCCCGGGCGAGTTGCGCGCGGCAGGCCGCGCCGTCCAGGCCGCCAAGGTAGGCGACTTCGGAGGCGCCCAGAACCTGGATCAGGTTGGGATGGATGAAATTGAGGTGGCCGATCAGGCCGAGCGAGGAATCCTTGGTGAGGTCGCTGTTGAGCGACTTCGCGCCGCCGCCGCGACCGGCAACCCAGTCGAGCTTGAGCTTCTCGCGGTTGTCCTCAAACAACCGGGCTATGCTGACCTGCGCCATGAGGCTGCCAGTGGGTGATCAGCTGGTGCATCTCCGCGGCGGTGGCGGCGGCCCGCATCCGGTCGCGGAACGACTTGTCGCTGAACATCTGCGCCAGCTCGGACAGGATCTGCAGGTGCAGGTCGGTGGCGCGGTCCGGCACGAGCAGCACGAAGATGAGCTCGACGGGCTGGCCGTCGGGAGCGTCGAACGGGATCGGCTGCCTCGTGCGCACCAGCGCGCCGAGCGCGTCCTTCAGGCCTTTGACCCGGCCGTGGGGGATGGCGATGCCCCGGCCGAGGCCGGTCGAGCCCAGCTTCTCCCGCGCGAACAGGCTGTCGAACACCTGGCTGCGCGCGATCTGGTGGTTGTTCTCGAACAGCAGCCCGACCTGCTCGAACAGGCGCTTCTTGCTGCCGACCTCGAGGTCGAGCAGCACGTTCGAAAGCGGTAGCAGCTTCGCAATCAGGCTCATGGCGGGAGGATACGGTCGGGCCCCGGGGCGCCGGTCAGCGCTCGCCGCGGTGCTTGAGCGGCGCGCCATCGTGCCGGCGCTCGCGGGACTTCTCCTTGTGCTTGATGATCGTGCGGTCGAGCTTGTCCACCAGGCCGTCGATCGCGGCGTACATGTCGGCGTCCGCGTTCTCGCAGAAGATGTCCTTGCCGTGCACGCGCACGTTCGCCTCGATCCGGTGCAGCAGCTTCTCCACCGACAGGATCACGTTGATGTCGATCAGGTGGTCGAAGTGATGCGTGATGCGGGTGAGCTTGCCCGACACGTAGTCGCGGATCGGGGGCGTGATCTCGAGATGATGCCCGGTGAGGTGCAGGTTCATCGTTCGGCTCCTACAGGCTCTTTCTCATGTTGGCGGGGAGTATCTGCAGCGACTCGCGGTACTTGGCCACCGTGCGGCGGGCGATCATGATGCCCTGCTGCGACAGGATCTCGGATATCTGCCCGTCGGAGAGCGGACGCCGCGCGTTCTCCGCCGCGACCAGCTGCTTGATGAGCGCCCGGATCGCGGTGCTGGACGCGGCACCGCCGGCCTCGGTGGTGACATGGCTGCCGAAGAAGTACTTGAGCTCGCAAGATGCCGCGCGGGGTGTGCATGTACTTCTGGGTGGTGACGCGCGAGACTGTGGACTCGTGCAGGTCGAGCGTGTCCGCGATCTCGCGCAGCACGAGGGGCCGCATCGCCACCTCGCCATGCTCGAGAAAATGCCGCTGCCGGTCCACGATGGCCTGCGCGACGCGCAGGATCGTGTCGAAGCGCTGCTGCACGTTCTTGATCAGCCACTTTGCCTCCTGCAGCTGGCTCGCGAGCTGCTGGGAGCCGGCGTTGCGGTTGCGCTGCAGGATCTCGGCGTAGAGGCGGTTGATGCGCAGCCGCGGCATCGCGTCCGGGTTCAAGGCGGCGAGCCACACCCCCTTGACCTTCTTCACGATGACGTCGGGCACCACGTAGCGCGTTTCCTCCGACGAGAAGTTGCGGGCCGGCCTGGGGTTGAGACCGGTGATGAGTTTCTGCATCGCCCGCAGCGCCGCGTCGTCGCAGCGCAATAGCTTCCTCAAGCGGGCAAAATCGCGCGCCGCCAGTGTCTCCAGGTGGTTCTTCGCCGTTTCCAGCGCCTCCGCGAGGTGCGGCGTGTCCTTCGGCAATGCCGCGAGCTGCAGCGCCAGGCACTCGCCCAGGCTGCGCGCGCCGACTCCCGCGGGCTCGAGGTGCTGCAGGTGCTTCAGCGCGATCTGCAGCTCGTCGGGATCGACTTCAAGCTCCGCGGGCAGCAGTGCCGCCAGCTCCTCGAGGCTCTGCGTGAGGTAGCCGTCGTCATCGAGCGAATCGATGAGGAGGGCGACCAGCTGGTGGTCCCGCGGGGACAGCTTCTTGAGGGAGATTTGCGCCAGGAGGTGTGCCCGCAGAGTCGGTGCTTCGGCCGCGATCTGCTGCTCACCTTCCTCGGCTTCGTCGCGGAACCCGGGAAGTGGCGAATCGTCGAGCGCGCTGGCCTCAGCCCCGTCGGTCTCGGCGTTGGGCGCATCGGATTCCGCGGAGTCGGGCGCGGGCGCCGGCTGCTCGGACGTGCGGGGGACCGCTTCCGGAACGGGCGGCTCGCGCGCGTCGTCCTCGCGCTCGAGCAGCGGATTTTCCTGGAGGATGCGCTCGAGCTCCTGGTTGAGTTCCAGCGTGGAGAGTTGCAGCAGGCGGATCGACTGCTGCAGCTGCGGCGTGAGCGTGAGGTGCTGGGAGAGCCGGAGCTGGAGTGAATGCTTCATTCACTTATCTAACGCGTTCCAGCGCATCGCCGCAAGGTCGGATTTCCCCGGAAACGGTCGATCGGCCGGGATGGATCCGTGGGATGCCACTAGAGGCGGAAATGCTCTCCGAGATAGACCTTTCTTACGCTTTCATTATAAACGATTTCCTCCGGCTTGCCGTAGGCAAGCACGGTGCCGTCGTTGATGATGTAGGCGCGGTCGCAGATGCCGAGCGTTTCCCTGACGTTGTGGTCGGTGATGAGCACGCCGATGCCGCGCGCCCTGAGGAACCCGATGATCTTCTGGATATCGAGCACGGCAATCGGGTCGACTCCCGCGAAGGGCTCGTCGAGCAGGATGAAGCGCGGCTCCCCGGCCAGCGCCCTCGCGATCTCGACGCGCCGGCGCTCTCCGCCCGAGAGGCTCACCGCGAGGCTCGCCCGCAGGTGGGCGACATTCAAATCGCGCAGGAGGTCGTCCAGCTTCTCGCGGATCACGTCGGGATCGCTGTTGTGCAGCTCGAGCACCGCCTGCACGTTCTCGGCGACCGAGAGCCGCCGGAAGATGGACGCCTCCTGCGGCAGATAGGCGAGGCCGAGCCGTGCCCGCCGGTGCATCGGTGCATGAGTGAGCCGGATGCCGTCGAGAAAGAGCTCGCCGCCGTCCATCGGCACGAGGCCCACCATCATATAGAAGCAGGTGGTCTTGCCGGCGCCGTTGGGCCCGAGCAGGCCGATCACCTCGCCGCTGCGCACTTCGACGGAAACGTCTTGCACCACGACGCGCGAGCGGTAACGCTTCCTCAAGCGCTCGGCGCGAAGCTCGTTGCCCGGCTTGGCGGAGGCAGCGGCGGCGGGCGCAGCAGTGCCCGCGTCGTCCGCAAGCTTATTTTCTGCGAGTCCCGGTTTCTTCACGAGGCGCGGTGATGGATTCTGCGGGTTTGAGACTGACCGGCGGGCTTGCCGGCGGCTTTTCCTTGGACTTGGGCTGGATCACCGCCCGCACCCGGCCCTCCGGGCCGTTTGCCGCCGTGCTCGTGCCGCCGCCAGTGACCTGGAAGAATTCGGACTTGGCGTCGTAGGAAATGTAGTTGCCGCGGACTTCGTCCTGGCCGCGCTTCAACTGCGCGCGATCGAACATCTGCATCAATTCGGCACGGCCGTCGTACTCGATGCGCTCGGCCCATCCCTCGATGTACTCGTCAATGCCGTCCCGCTTTTGCCTGAAGTAGGCGGGTTTGCCCCAGGTGGTGCCGTATTGGAAGCCGTCCTGGTCCTGGCGGACCCGCATGCGGTCGCCGCGGATCTGGAGGGTCCCCTGTGTCAGCACGACATTGCCTTCGAATACCGCGACCTGCTTGTTGTCGTCGATCGTGACCTTGTCGGCTTCCAGGTTGACCGGCTTCTCGCGATCGGCTTTCTCGGCGATTGCAGGCGCGGCAAGCGTCGCCGCGAGGCAGCACGCGAGCGCCCCGTTGCGGGCGGCGCGCCGGCGGCGCGGGTCAGCGGCCGGTTCTGCCGCGCGGAGACTTGCCCGGGTCATAGGAGCCCCGCACGTTCGACAACAGCTTGATCACGCGGGTTTCGCTGTTCACCTCGAGGCCGACAGCGGTGACCGTGTTGACGTCGTCGGACACGGTCACCGCCCGGTCCGTCCGCGCGATATGGAGCTCGGGAATCACGTCGAGGAAGGTCGTGCGCATCACGAGCTCGCTCGACCCCTCGTACGCGGCGCGCGTCACGCGGACGTTGTCCTGGAAATACACGTGATCGCCCTGGGACGTCACCACGCCTTCGTTCGCGGTGACCATCAGGGGCGCCTTCGGGGAGCTGTAGCTCGTGAACTTGGGCGAGGTCAGCAGCGTCGCGTCGTCGTCCGGGTAATGCACCATTTTCACGGCGTCCAGCGAGTAGCGCGCCGACCCGTTCTCGCCCAGGCGCACCGCAGAGAGCTTATCCACGATGTAGTCGGGATCGTGGCGGCTCGGGCCGACCACGTCCCGCTCCGGCCCGTGCGCGAAGCGGTCGAGCCAGTAGGTGAATGCCGCCAGCGCCCCGGCCAGGACCAACGGGCCCAAGGTCGTCATCAGCCGGCCCCGTGTCATGAGAGTCCCCTCGCCGTCATCCCCGCGATCCCGCTGCCCGCCGCTCCGCGGGTCCCGTGAGCGGTTGTGCGCGGCGGTAGCCCTGTGCATGCAGGACGATCTCGCAGATCTCGCGCACCGCCCCGCGCCCGCCGCGGGCCCGGGTAACGTATTGCGCCAACCTTCGCACCGCTGCCGGCGCATCCGGGACCGCCACCGCCAGTCCGCAGCGCTGCATCACCGGCACGTCGACGAGGTCGTCACCGACGTAGACGCACGCCTCGGCGCCGACGCCGCAGCGGCCGAGCAGATCGGTAAACGCGGCGAGCTTGTCCGCGGCGCCCTGGTAGAGCAGCTGGATCCCGAGGTTGCGCGCGCGCGATTCGAGCGCGCCGGAGCTGCGGCTGCTGATGATCGCGGCCGCCACCCCGCTCTCTCCGAGCATTCTGATCCCGTGCCCGTCATGAACACTGAATGACTTCATCTCCGCGCCCGAATCCGCGTAGTAGAGCGCGCCATCGGTCAGCACGCCGTCGACATCGAAGACGGCGACGCGGACCTTTCTCGCGCGCTCATAGAGGTCCTGCATGCCAGCCCCCGTCACGAGCAATGTGTAAAGAGTCTCGGACCGCCGCCGTTCGCGGCCCGGGTCATATCACTTTGGCGCGGAAGAGGTCGTGCATGTTGAGCGCGCCGAGCAGCTTGCGGTCCTCGTCCACCACCAGCAGCTGGTTTACCTTGAAGCGCTCCATGATCTCGACGGCCTCCGCGGCCAGCTTCCCGGGGCCGATGGTGCGCGGCCCCCGCGTCATGACGGCAGTGACAGGGGTCGCCCGCAGGTCCACGCCCTTTTCCAAGCTGCGGCGCAAGTCACCATCGGTAAAGATACCGACAACGCGTCCGTCCCCATCCAGAATGGCGGTCATGCCCATCCGGCCGCGCGAGACCTCGAGCATGCCCTCCAGGGCGGTCGCAGTGTGCGCGACGCGCGGCGCGTTCTCGCCGGCGCGCATCACGTCGCGTACGTGGGTGAGGAGCCTCCGCCCCAGCATGCCGCCCGGATGAGCGGCCGCAAATTCATCTCGGGTGAATCCCCTCGCCTGCATCAGAGCGAGTGCCAACGCGTCGCCCAGCGCGAGGGCCGCGGTCGTGCTCGCGGTCGGCGCCAGGTTGAGCGGGCAGGCTTCCTTTTCCGCCCCGGCGTAGAGGTGCACGTCGGCCTCGCGCGCGAGCGCCGACTGCGGGTTGCCGGTCATCGCCACGAGCTTCGCGCCCTGGCGCTTCAGAAGCGGGACGATCGACAGCAGCTCGTCGCTCTCGCCGGAATTGGAGAGCGCGATGAACACGTCGTCGCGCGCGACCATGCCAAGGTCGCCATGGCTTGCTTCGGCCGGGTGGACGAAGAACGCGGGAGTGCCGGTGCTGGCCAGGGTTGACGCGATCTTGCGCGCGATGTGGCCGGATTTCCCGATGCCGCTCACCACCACGCGGCCACGGCAGTTGAGGATCGTCTCCACCGCCTGGCCGAAGCGCCGGTCGAGCTTGCCGATCAAGTCGGAGACGGCCTTGGCCTCGATCTCCAGTACTTCGCGCGCCAAGGCGAGTGCCGTGTCCTCACTGGAAGCGCGGCTCGCGCTGCTCGATGCCGTCTTCATTGCGCGGAAAGTATAGCAGAATCAGCCTCGTACCCCGCGGCGCGCACCTTGCAAATCGCGCGTGATGAGGCATGATTCGGCTGTGCATTCGATGCTGCAGTCCGTGCTGATCCTGCTTGCCACCGCGGTGCTGGTGGTGGTGGTGTTCCGGTCGCTCAAGCTCCCGCCGTTGCTCGGCTACCTGATCGTTGGCGTCGCAATCGGGCCGCACGCGCTGGCCTGGATTCCCGATACCGAGGCGGTGCGCCAGCTCGCCGAGATCGGCGTGGTATTCCTGATGTTCAGCATCGGGCTCGAGTTCAGCCTGCCCAGGCTCGTTACCATGCGCCGGATCGTCTTCGGACTTGGCGGCGTCCAGGTGGTGCTGACGCTGCTCATCGTATGGGCGGCTGCCGCCGTGCTCGGCGTCGAGTGGCGCGCAGCGTTCATACTGGGCGGCGTGCTGGCGATGTCTTCCACCGCGATTCTCGCCAAGCTGCTCGCGGAGCGCCTGGAGCTCAACTCCTCGCACGGCCGGCAGATTATCGGGATCCTGCTTGCCCAGGACCTCGCCGTGGTCCCGCTGCTGATACTCGTTCCGGCGCTCGCGGCCGGCACGGAGGCGCTCGCGGTCAACCTGGTCTTCGCGTTCGTCAAGGCGGCGGCGGTTCTCGGGGTCCTGCTTTTTCTCGGCCAGCGGTTGATGCGCGGCTGGTTCCACCTCGTCGCGCGCCAGAAGTCTGCCGAGCTCTTCGTGCTGAACGTGCTCTTCATCACGCTCGGGCTCGCCTACACCACCGAGCTCGCGGGGCTTTCCCTTGCGCTCGGTGCCTTTCTCGCCGGCGCGCTCATCTCCGAGACCGAGTACCGTTACCAGGTCGAAGTGGATATCCGGCCGTTCCGCGACGTGCTGCTGGGACTGTTCTTCGTCACCATCGGCATGATGCTCGACCTGCGGGTGGTGTTCGAGCACGCGCACTGGATACTGCTGCTGCTGGCCGCGCTGCTTGCGCTGAAGGCGTCGGTCATTTTCGGCCTGAGCCTCGCGTTCGGGGCCGGCTCCGCGGTGGCGCTGCGCACGGCGCTCGCGCTCGCGGCGTGCGGCGAGTTCGGCTTCGTGCTGCTCGCCCGGGCCGATGGCCTCGGACTGATGAGCGGGACCATCATGCAGCCGGTGCTCGCCGCGATGCTGCTTTCCATGATGGCGACGCCCTTCATTGTGGAGCACAGCGAGCACGTCGTGCGCGGCTGGGCCCGGTCCGACTGGATGCACCGGGCGATGCAATTGCACAACATCGCAGTGCAGTCCATGGCCGCCGATCAGCACGTGGTCGTCTGCGGATACGGGCGCAGCGGGCAGAATCTGGCGCGCCTGCTGGAGCGGGAATCAATCCCGTTCATTGCGCTCGACATTGACCCGCAGCGCATTCGCGAAGCGACGGCGGCGGGCGAGAGCGTGGTGTTCGGCGACGCCGCGCGCCGCGAGGTCCTGGTCGCGGCGGGGCTGCTGCGGGCGAAGGCGCTCGCCATCACCTATTCGGATACGGCGTCCGCCCTTCGCATACTCGGCCACGTGCAGGAGCTGCGTCCGGGGCTGCCGGTCGTGGTGCGCACCCTCGACGATTCCGACATCGACCGCCTCAAGGAAGCCGGCGCCGCGGAAGTCGTCGCCGAGGTCATGGAGGGTAGCCTGATACTTGCCTCGACCGCGCTGATGTTGCTGGGCGTGCCGCTCAACCGCGTGCTCGCGCGCATACGCGAGACACGGGAGCAGCGCTACGGCCTGTTCCGCGGGTTCTTCCGCGGGATCACGGACGAAACCGCCGCGGGAGACGAAACACAGCATCCGCGGCTGCATTCGGTGACCATCGAACCGGGCGCGGCGGCGGTCGGCAGGACGCTGGGCGCAATCGGGCTCGCGGCGCTCCGCGTCGAGGTGACTGCGGTGCGCCGGCGCAACATCCGCGGAGTGGCGCCCGAGCCCGCAACCCGGATCGAGGAGGGCGATGTGCTCGTGCTGTTGGGCACCGAGCAGGATCTGGCGGCGGCCGAGATCAGGCTGATGCAGGGCTGATGCCGGGGCAAACCCGGAAGTCCGCTACTGGAGCAGGGTCGCGGCGCCGCAGTTGGTGACCGTGGGGTCGCCCCAGTACGGGGCCGGACCGGCCGCGTAGCAGCCGCCGACGCCGGTAGAGATCGGCGCAACGCCGCCCGCACCACCGTTGTAGCTGGAAAACTGGAACGTGCCGCCCACCGGGTTGCCGTCGTCTATCTTGCGGTCGATCTCGGCCAGGATCTGGGCGGGAATCTGGTTGCCGGTCTTGATGTTGTGGCGCGGCGCTCCCGCGCCCGCGCCGTAGACGTTATCGAAGATCAGCTGGATGTAGCGGACGTGCGCGTAGACATTGGTCGGCACGGATGTCGGGGTCTCGGGGACCGCGGCGTAGTTGTAGGCGCCGTTTATGAATCCCGCTCGCGAAAGATGCTCCCATACCGCGATGTGCTCGTCGACCGCGCCGCCGCCCAGAACACTCTCGATCTGGCCGTTGCCGTTTCCGTTGGTGGTGGCGCCGGCGATGTGGGTTGTCGCCAGGTTGTAGTCACCCGGCGGGGTGCGGAAGCGGTCAAGGAAGCCGAAGTAGGCAGCCTTGACGCTGTCCTGCTGGGAAATCAGGCTGCGCACGCGGGCGCTGGCGATGAGTTCCTGACCTTTCAACATGCCGCCCAGCAGCAGCCCGATGATCACCATTACGATCGCGATCTCGATAAGGGTAAAGCCGGTTTGTCTACGCATTCTTTTCGGCTGCGGAACCGTCCGGTGTGACAAATGCCCGCAGGATTCATGCCAATGGCTCGTTACGAAGTCGAAGCCAAAGGCTCTACGCTTCAAGTGAGCGACGAACTTGAAACAAGAACGCCCGCCGAAGCGGGCGTCTCAACCTTTAAATGGCGTGCTTAGAGCAGACTTGCGCCGCCGCAGTTGGAGACCGTGGGAGCGGTCCAGGTCGCGGGCGGACCGGCTTGGTAGCAACCGCCGGCGCCCGTTGGTGCAGTACCAGCAGAAGCCCCGGTGCCGCCGGAGTAGTCGGAAAACTGGAACACACCGCTCACGGGATTGCCATCGTCGATCTTGCGGTCAATCTCGGCCAGTATCTCGGAGGGAATCCCGTTGCCGGTCTTGATATTGTGGCGCAGCGCACCACCGCCGGCGCCATAGGCGGCGTCGTAGATCACCTGGATGTAGCGGGCGTAAGGACTGGTCGGCGCGGTCGCGGGTGTTTCGGGGAGCGCCGCGTAGGTATAGCTGCCGTTGATGAAGCCCGCCTTGGAGAGGTGGTCCCATACCGCGATGTACTCGTCTATCGCGTCGAGCAGGACAATCGAGCGGATCTGGCCATTGCCATTGCCGTTGGCGCCTGCCGCGACGTTGGCGATATTGGTCGAGGCCAGGCTGTAGTCGCCGGGCAAGGCGCGGAAGCGGTCGAGAAAGCCGAAGTAGGCGGCCTTGACCCCGTCCTGCTGGGAGATGAGGTTGCGCACGCGGGCGCTGGTGATGAGCTCCTGCCCCTTCAGCACGCCGCCGAGCAGCAGCCCGATGATCACGAGCACGATCGCGATCTCGATCAGGGTAAAACCGGCTTGTCGACGCATTATTTGTTGTACCTCTTAGAGCAGGCTTGCGCCGCCGCAATTGGAGACCGTAGGAGCGGTCCAGGTCGCGGGCGGACCGGCTTGGTAGCAACTGCCGGCGCCCGTTGGTGCAGTACCAGCAGAAGCCCCGGTGCCGCCGGGGTAGGCGGAAAACTGGAACACACCGCTCACGGGATTGCCATCGTCGATCTTGCGGTCGATCTCGGCCAGTATCTCGGAGGGAATCCCGTTGCCGGTCTTGATATTGTGGCGCAGCGCACCACCGCCGGCGCCATAGGCGTCGTCGTAGATCACCTGGATGTAGCGGGCGTAAGGACTGGTCGGCGCGGTCGCGGGTGTTTCGGGGAGCGCCGCGTAGGTATAGCTGCCGTTGATGAAGCCCGCCTTGGAGAGGTGGTCCCATACCGCGATGTACTCGTCTATCGCGTCGAGCAGGACAATCGAGCGGATCTGGCCATTGCCATTGCCGTTGGCGCCTGCCGCGACGTTGGCGATATTGGTCGAGGCCAGGCTGTAGTCGCCGGGCAAGGCGCGGAAGCGGTCGAGAAAGCCGAAGTAGGCGGCCTTGACCCCGTCCTGCTGGGAGATGAGGTTGCGCACGCGGGCGCTGGTGATGAGCTCCTGCCCCTTCAGCACGCCGCCGAGCAGCAGCCCGATGATCACGAGCACGATCGCGATCTCGATCAGGGTAAAACCAGATTGCCTACGCATCATGCGTTATCTCCCATGACTTCCCAAGTTGCGAAGGATTACGCAAATCTCGTGCCAATTTGTCCACGCCTGCGACGCGCGACCAACGGCGCTCCCAACTCTGGCGTGAACTATATCACAGTCCATTAGGTTTACGCTGCAACTGCATGTAATAACGTATTTTTTAGGAATATCCCAGGAAGTCGATCGGATGAGGTTGGTCGTCTTAGTTATTGAATAATAAAGGTATAAGTTGAAGCTCACGGCTTCCCGCGTCGGCTTTCCGGCAGTACTGACGTTTTTCCGGCAGCCTCAAGCTCCTTCAGCCGCTCCGTCAGGAAGTGAATTTCTTTAGGTTCGGTGACTTCGCCGCTTTCGAGCAGGCCCCCGAGAAGCACCTTGGCCGCCTCAAGCTCCCCCAGATCCTCCAGGATGAAAATACGCATCTGCCGCGCCCAGTTGGAGGCGTTCCGTGCTTTCTGCGCGATGGCCTCGGCATAGGAAAGCGCGAGGCGCACGTCGAGGAGGCGGTGCTTGGCCATGATGGCGCAGTGGGCGAGCCAGCGCCAGCGCCGGTTGGGGTCGCGGTCAAACTCGCTGCGCACGAATTCGCACATGCGGCGCTGCTTGGCCGCGTCCGGCACCTGTGAATAGACCTGGGAGGCCATGAGCAGGGGATACTGTCCGATCGGGTCGAGCTCGAGTATTGCCGTGAGCCACGCGATGACGCGCGCGTAATCCAGCTCGAGAAACGGGACGCTCACGCCCGGCTGGTTATCAAACGCCTGGAGATAGAGCGTGAGGAGCTGCGCGGTCGCAATGGGCTCTCCCAGCGAGAGCGGGCGCAGCAGAGCCGGCGCCGGCGGCGCGCCCAGCGCTTCCGCGCGAGCGTTGGGGCGCGGTTGCAGCGCCTGCAAAGTGACCTGTACGCAGAACGCGACCCCAAGCAGCGCCAGCACCCAGCGCGGCACCTCGCCGATTCTGCGTTCCGTCTTCAGAAATTCTTCCGGTAGAAATCGAACATCGTTGCTGCGGCGAGCAGCGCGACGTAGAGCGCGCTCAGTCCCGTGAGCTCGAGCAGGGCGGACCACTCGGCCTGATGGTTGACGAGCCACTCGGTCCGGGTCCACCGGTCGAGCGCGGGCACGACCAGCGCCAGGCCGTCGACCATGAGCTGGATGGCCTGGTGCGAGTAGGTGTCGGCGCCGGACAGCGGATGCGCGCTCATGAGGCGTATCGCGGTGAGCGCGCGGCCGAGGACGTAGAAGCCCAGCACGAAACTTGCTGCAGGCGTGAGCTGATTGAGCGTGATGACACAGAACAGGGCGAATGCCACGACGATTGCAAGTTCCGCGGCGAGCGAAATCGACCATTGCAGCGCGGCGGGCGCCGGGGCCAGCCATGCGAGGGGCAGCGCGGCCGCGGCAGCGATCAGCACGGCGAGGGCGAGAAAGCCGGCAAGCTTGCCCAGGACATAGTGGGAACGTGGCAGGTCGAGCGCGAGCAGCACGTCGAGGCCCTTGTCGTTGAACTCGCGCGTGATGCTGACCAGCACAGTGACGGCCATGATGAAAACACTCGCAATCCGCATGCCGGCGGCATAGAAGCCGGCCTGGAACCGCGCGCCCTCGGCGATCGATATCGTCTCGACGAAGAAGCTGGCGGCCAGCACGACGAGCAGCGTGATGAGCACCAGTGCCGTGAGGCGGGTGCGCAGCGCCTCGAGCAGCGTGTAGCGAGCGATGGCTGCTATTCTGGAATCCATGCCACAATAACCATGACGGATGGCGGTCACGGAAAACGCTTCGGATCTTATGCAGTTCCGCCGACAGTATAGCGAAACCGTCCGGCGCGAAGAGCGCGCCTTCGAATCCACATGAGCGCCGTCGCCACGTTGATTGCCGCCCGCCCGCAGTTGGTGCTCGGCCTGATGCTGCTCGCGTTGCACGGCTCGCTTGCCTGGGGAATTTCCGATTGGTGGTCGCGCGCGCTGCTGCTGGCGCATTTTGGATTGTTCCTGCTGTGGCAGCCGGTATGGCGGGGCGAGGCGGACATCGAGTCGCGCTACGGCTTCCTGGTGATCATCGTCGGTTTTCTGCTGGCGGTGTGGAACAACTGGTGGCTGATGGCGGTGTGGCTGGCGGTGCTGTTCGGCCTGATCGGCGGCTCCGTGCCCGGTATTGCCCAGAGGCGGCAGCGCACGGTGTCGATGCTCGCCGCGCTCTACCTGCTCTCGATGCTGCTGATGTGGGTGGTGCCCCATCTGTTCGCCGATCAGACCATCGAGGAGGCGCTCGCCCGGCTGGCGCAGCACGGGCTGACGGCGCTGCCGACGCTGCTGCAATCACATCCCTCCCTGCTTTCGGTATTGCTGGTGCAGTACGGACTGCCGTTGTTGCCGGTCGTGATCTTGTTGACCCGGGTCGAAACGAGCCGGAGCGCGGCGCCGCTGGCCGTCGATCTCTTCTACAGCGTGATCCTGTTCCTGCTGGTGGCCGCGCTGGTTCTGGGAAGCTTCGTCGTCAAGCAGGTCAGTCACGGCAACTACCCCCTCGCGCTGGCGCAGACGCTGTTCGCCATCGCGGTGGTGCTGATGGCGCTGTCCTGGCTGTGGAATCCTCGCGGGGGCTTTGCCGGTCTGGGGCACATCCTTTCCCAGTACCTGCTGAGCCTCGGATTGCCGTTCGAGCGCTGGGTACAGCGGCTCGCGGAGCTCGCGGAGCAGGAGACCCAGCCCCAGCACTTTCTTGCGCTGTCCCTCGAGCATATCCTCGACCTGCCCTGGGTGACAGGGTTGCGCTGGGAGACGCGCCTCGGCCAGGGCGAGTACGGAGTGAAGTCCGGATACTCCGCGGAATTCTCGTTCCATGATCTACGGCTGCGAATCTTCACGCGCTGGTCGCTGTCGCCGGCGGTGCTGCTGCACCTGAAGCTCCTCACGCAGATGGTCGGTCACTTCTACGAGGCCAAGCGCCGGGAACAGGTCCAGCGCCAGAGCGCCTACACGCAGGCGATCTACGAGACCGGCGCGCGATTGACGCACGACGTCAAGAACCTGCTCCAGTCGCTGCGCTCGCTGTGCGCGGCGGTCGACACCAGCAGCGCCGAGCAGGCTCAGGGCCTGCAGGCGCTGATGCGGCGGCAGCTGCCGCAGATCACCCAGCGCCTGAATGCGACGCTCGACAAGCTGCGCTCGCCGCAGGAGGCGGACGCGACCCGCGTGGATGCGGCGGTGTGGTGGAATGGCCTGATCCAGCGTTACGCCGGGCGCAACATCCACTTCAAGATGGACGGCCCGGTTCGGGACCTGAAGCTGCCGGCGGAGCTGTTCGACAGCGTCGCCGACAATCTGATCGAGAACGCGGTCAACAAGTCGGCCACGGGGACCGGGCTGGAGGTGCGGGTCACGCTTTCGACCGCGCGCGGCGGCACGCTCAACGTCTGTGACAACGGCGCGGCGATCGCCAAGAGCATCGAGAGCCAGCTATTCGAGGCCCCGGTCGCCTCCCAGAGCGGACTCGGCGTGGGGCTCTATCATTCCGCAAAGCAGGCGGCCCAGTTGGGCTACCGCCTTGCGCTCGCCGCCAATCAGCCCGGGGCGGTGTGCTTCGTGCTGACGCGGGAAGGGGAACGAACTTAGGGCAGCTTGCCGGCGGCGACCATCCGGTTGACGAGCGTGTACTTCGAAAGCCAGGTCACGACGTCGTCGAAGTAGTTCGCGTTGTCGGGAGCCAGTGCCGTGATGGGGCGGCTCGTGTAGGTGGCGCCGCCCACGTTGTCGAGCTCGTCCGCGCTGGTTGCCGCAGGATTGGCGGCATTGGTGATCGAATTCATGGCGCTGCGGCCATTCTTGCCGTGCGAGAGGATCACGGCCACGGCGGCCTCACCGGTCGTCGCGGAGGTAAGCCGTACCGTGCATGCCGCGGAGGCGCACACACCGACATCGGCGCCGGAACTTAGATTGAACGGGGTCGAGTGGTTGGCGAATTCGTCGTCGACCACGTAGCGAAACCGGTTACCCCAGGAGTCGGCCGTGCCGAGCCCGAGCGTCACCCACGGCACGTTGCCGATCCACCTGCGCACGTTGGGAGGCCCGGTGACGCCGGAGGATGTGCCGAGGCAATTCGCGCCCGAATAATCCTCGACGCCGTCGTTGGCCGTGTCGTTGGCGGTTCCTGCGCCGCCCGATGTCCGGTCGGGACACGGCAGGTAGCCTTTGGCGATGGCGTGCCCGACCAGCGCTTCCTTGATGTCCTCGAGCATTTTCTGCGTCTCGGCTATCTGGCGCTGCTCGACCTGCGTGGTGAGCGGAACCAGGATGCTGCCGAGCAGGATCGTGATGATAAAGATCGCAATCGCGATCTCCACCAGCGTGAAACCGCGGCCGCGCTCAGGGGATGGTGTAGAGGCGATCGCGTGCATATGCCGTTGACGAGGGAGTGACATAGCGGTCGTTGTTGTAATTGTTGTTTTCCGCGTCGTCGAGATAAGCCGCCCATTGAGCCTGAGTCGCAGTATCCAATCCCCACATAGCCTTGGGGCCGTGACGCGCCTGCCGGCCCAGTCATGATTAGTCACGACCTCCGTGCCCCAGACGCCGTTGACGCTAAGGCTTGTCTGCCCGGCTTCACACGTGGTGCAGTCCCACGGAGTTTCCAGGTAGTTCTTCCCTACCGTGTAGTAGATGGTCCAAATCCAGTTTTGACCTGTGCTCCCTTGATTGGTGAGCCAATTGGGCAGGGAGGGCACCCCACTGCTGCCCCAGTTCACGGGAAGCGCGTTATTCGACGGGATGCGGTTTCGGTTCTCGCCATACTCAGCGTTTCCGTCGCTGCAATCGACCCACGGATAGGTTCCGGCCCCACCTCTATATCCCAGCGCCGCGGTTGCCGCCTTGTACTGTTGCAGGAGCGTCCGCACTTCACGCGCGACGCGCTGCTCCAGTACGGGCATCAGGTCAGCCGTCGTGATTGCCATGACTTTGTCGTTGAAGGTGGCCGAGCTCAGCGCCGATATGAAGGGCCCGTTGGTGGTGGAATTGTTGACGGTTGCGGCGGTTTCCAGAGAAGTTCGCGGCGCACAGGTTGCGCGCGATGGTGGTCCCCGTCGTCGGGCACAGTGCGGTCGCGACGGAATCCCGGTTCTGCACCCCCAGCGCTGTGCCGGGCGCGAATAGGACGGCTATCGCCTCGGAGGTGATCACGCTCGCCGTGCTGTCCTGATAGACCGTGATGTTGCCCTTGGTGTCGCTGTGGATAGGGTCGCTGTTTACGTTCCAGATCCGGAATGGGCCCGCGATCGCGTACCACAGCGTTTCCCCGTCAGCGTCCTTCGGCTCTGGTATGCCCAGCGACTTCCACGGAACGCGTCCGATGGCCCCGGCCACGCAGGTTCCGTCCTCGAGGCCGTCGTTATTCATGTCCGGACAGGGAAACTCCCCCGGGCGGGCATTTGGAAGCGAGCCCGATGGCGTGCGCTGGACCGACCAGCCGATCAATGCGCGCTTGACCTCGGCCATCGTCGCCGCCGTGTCACGATCGCGCCGGAGGGCAAGCGACGTGGTATCGGTCATGGCGTAGACCAGCAGCGCGGTCGCCAGCCCGAAAAGGCCAACCAGCATCAGCATCATCGCCTGTCCGCGCTGGGAGCGACGGCGGGCAGGATATGTGCGCCGTGAACCGAACGGCATCGGCGTCACGGTTGCGCTGGAGCCGCCGGGGTCGGCGCGGCGCCGGGCCGGGCGCTTGCCGTCTCCGTCAGCGCCCGGGAGATGGAGTCTTCCAGACGCTGCGCCGCGCGCTCCTCGCGTTCCTGCTCCGCGACGCGGTCGGGAGACGGGCGGCTTCGCGGTCCCGGCGGTTGCCCCCGGCTTGGCCGCGGGCTTGGGCTCGGGTTTCGGAGCCTCGAGCCGGCGCGAGTATCCTTCCTCGACGTTACCCGACAGCAGCTCGACGCTCTGCCCCGGCTTGAGGTTCACGCTGCGGCCCGATTGGGGCACCTGCAGCGTGACGCTGCCATCGGGCCGCACCCGCCCGACGATGGCGGCGGCGCCGGCGGATTCGCGGTCGTGCACGGGCTGATTGTTGATCCAGACGGTAGTCTTGCCGTCGCTGCGGCGCAGGACGCCGTTGTAGGTAATCGTCTGGGGAACGGGTGTGGCATCCTGCTCGGCCTTTTCGGTCGCGACGGCAGCTCGCGCCCGCTGGCTGCGCGCAATGTCCAGCGACGCGCGCTGCGCGGGCGTGAAGAACAGCCGCCCAAGCTGCTCCTGTGCCGGCGCGGGCAACGGCGCCACCGCTGCGGCGAGCGCGCCGCAGGCTAGCAAGCTGATTTTCCAGTCACGGCTCACGAGGCACCTGTCACGGCTTTCGTTGCTCCGCGCCCGCGCCGACCTTGACCGTGATCCACGACAGGTCGCATTCCGCGTTCACGTTCGGCTGGTAGCGGATCACGCCACGGGTGTCGATGCGCCGCATCTGGCACTGGTCGACAGTGAAGATTCCGGCGCCCTGGCGCGCGAGCGCCACGAAGAACCGCTCCAGGTCACCCTCATGCAGCAGGCGGAACCGGACCCGCATGACGGACTGATTCAGGGCGAGCGGCCCGGGATTGAATTCCGGGGCGAATGCGTAGGGCCTTTGCGCCCCGATCTGGTAATCCACGCCGAAGAGGTCTGCCTGCTGGTTGGCGAGCCGCAGTCCATCGAGCCAGTTGATGCGTTGCTCGTCGCCGACGAATCCGGTGCGCTCCAGCTGTCGGAAGCCGCCGATATAGCGCACGATGAGGTCTTTTTCCTCGCCCGATTTGTGCAGCCGTGTCCGCGCATCCTTGAGTTGGTTCTGCTGCTGCACGAGTTGCTGCCGGGCCGCGACCAGCAGGCGGCTGGAGTAGTACACGGCCAGGGCGCCGATCAACACCACCGCCGCGAGCACCAGCAGCGGATTTCGCAACGCCTGGACATCTGCCTGGTTCATTGCGGGGTCCTGAGGACCATCAGCAGCTTGAATTCCGCGGTGCCGCCCTGCTCGGGATTATCGAGCGTGTTGCCGGACAGTGACAGCGCGGGATTGACGTTGAGTGGCAGTTTCACCACTCTCACGTCGGCCACTTCCGGCTCATCGCGCAGCCGGTCGGCGAAGCCGTTAATGGTGACGATGGCGCTCCGATAGTCGCCGCGGAACGGCCGAACCTCGCCGTCGATCAGCGCGCTTTCCTTGCGTTGCCCGGCCGGCCCGGTCGACGTGCGCACCGGCTGTGCGCCCTCGCGAACGCTCGGGCCGGCGCCCTCGACGTCGATTTCCGTGACGCCGTATTTCCAGCCAAACTCCCGGATAACAATGGCAGGACTCGCTTCCAGCGCGCGGCCGATGAGCGCTATCACCTTTTGCGGTGAGTGGGCTTTCGTGCGCAACTGCTGCGCGATCTCGACCGTCCTTTTCAGGTTCTCGGCCGACGTCGGGGCCTGGGGAAACTGGCGCGTGATCTCGAGATACTCGGTGGACAGAAGCCCGGTCTGGCGGGCGGCATCCTCCGTATTCCCCTGCAGCATTACCGTCTGGTAAAGATTCGTGCCGGTCCACACGAGGGCCGCGACAACCAGCGCGCCGCAGCCCATATAGATAGCACGGCGCGCTTGGTAACGCTTGTAGCTCACCATCGCGCTCGCCGGCGCAAGGTTGCTCTGCGGTGCCTTCAGCCCGAGAAGATGCAGGTAGATCGAGTAGGGCGACGCGTCGAGCAGCGCATTGTCGATGCCGAGACGGCTCGCAAGCTCGCTGCGGCCGACGCGCAGGCATTCCAGGCTCGGATTGTCGCGCGCGACGACCGCCGCTTCCTCCTGCAGTTCGTCGCCCCGGTCGATCAGCAGCACCGTGAGGTGCTCGTCGAGCGTCATCGTGCGCAGGGCGTGCAGATAGAGGCGGGTGTTGGAGATCTCCTCCGTGAAATAGCGGGCGCGGTTCTCCGGCCTGCCGCTTTCCCCGCGCGTCAGGCGGCTCAGCCGGAACTGGCGGTCGCGGAAGAAGGTGAGTCGCAGGCCGGTGGCATGCTGCGCGACGAGCAGCAGGTTGGTCGCCTTGACGTCGAGCCTGCTGACCAACTCCGCGCTCACCATCGGCAGCAGGTGGATTCCCGCGATCGGCATCCCGCGGGCGGCCACCGCCTGCACCCACTCCGTGATCAGGTCGGAATTGGTGAGCGCGGAGAAAAGATAGCGGTCGTCGCGCCGCTTGCCGGTATCGCGGCCGAGCAGCGTCGCGGCCATGTAGGGCGAGTTGCGATAGTGCTGCTTGAGCTTGCGGCCGACCATGTCCGCGCGGTCGCCGCCGAACGCGTGCGGCAGCGTCTCGAAGCGGTAATCCTCCTCGACCGCGTCCACCATGATGTGGGCGGGAATGTTGGTAATCCGGGCGAGGTGTTCCTTGAAGTCCGCGAGGCCGCCTTCGTCGTTCGCGAACGTCAAACACTCGGCGATCTTGCTGCCGCGCCAGTGCGCGACGGTCACAACCGGCGCCGAGATTCCGATGAGGAGCTTGTCAGCCATTCAGGTTCCGCAAGCCGTGAATCGCGAATAGTAAAGGGTACCGTTCCCGCAGCAGCGGCACATCGTCACGATCCAAAATTAGTTTCATATAAATCAACGTGTTAGAACTTGATCTTGCCCAGTATGTCATACACTGGACCCATGACGGCCCAGACCACAAAACCGAGCAATCCGCCCAGTACAACCGTCATTGCCGGCCCCAGCATCTTCTGTGCCTTGTCCACCGATTCCTTGACGTCGCGGTTGTAGAAATAAGTGATGTTCATGAGCGCGGTGTCGAGCGCTCCGGTGCTTTCGCCGACCCGCAGCATGCGAATGACGAGCGGCGGGAAGACTCCCAGGTTCTGAAACGTCTCGCTCAGGCTTTCCCCCGAAGTGATCTGCTGTCCCGCCCGCACGAGACCGTCCGAGATGACGCGGTTGTTCACGATGTCCTCGCTGGTCTTGATCGCATCCAGCACGGTAATACCCGAGCGGTAGAGCAGGGCGAAGACGTTCGCGAAGCGCGACAGGATGATCTTGAGCAGGGTCGGGCCGATGAGCGGCAGGCGCAGCTTGGCATAGTCCCACATGTACGCGGCCCGCGGGCTGCGCTGGACCGCGCCGGCGACGAACACAAATGCCACGACCGGAAGCCCGAAGACCACGAACCAGTAATGCATCATGAAATCCGACACCGCGATGAGCACCCGGGTCTGGGTCGGAAGGGCGAGGCCCATGGTCTTGAACAGCTGCGCGATCTGCGGGACGAGGAAAATCAGGAGCGCGACCAGCACGGCGAGCACGACGACGAGCGTGATGAGCGGCAGGATCAACAGCCGGCGCGTCTGCGAAATGAGCTCGTCGAGCCACCGGAGATTGTCGGCCAGGTTCCTGAAGACCTCCGGCAGCTGCCCGGACTGCTCGCCCGCCCGGATCAGGCTGACGAAGACGTTGTCGAACACGGCCGGATGGTTGGCCATGCACTGCGACAGTACCTTGCCGCCTTCCATGTCCTCGGTCATCGCGGTCAGCACGTCGCGGAATCGCGGGTTGTCGATTGATTCGCGCATATCCCGCAGGCCGTCGAGGATCGGAATGCCGGAGCGGGCCATCTGCTCCATGTCGAAGCAGAAATTGATGAGGTCCTGGCGCGTGATCTTGCCGCCGCCGGCGAAACTGCGCGTCTGGCGCTCGACCTGCCGGAACGTGATGAGGTCGAGCCCCATGCGCCGCAGGCGCAGCTCGAGATCCACATCGTTGACGGCGTCGAGCGCCCCGCGGGCGGGGCGGCCGGTCTTGTCGACTGCTTTGTATTCGTAAGTCGCCATGGTTCCGGGCTAGCGGTAGCGTCCGGTGAGATCGATCTCGCGCGCCACTTCGGTCAAGCTCGTGGTGCCGTCCATCGCCCGCTGCAGGCCTTCGTCCGAGAGGGAGCGGAAGCCCTTGGCGATGGCCGCGGCCCGCATTTCCTTCGCCGTCGCGCGGTGCGCCACCAGCTCGTCGAGGTCGCTGTCCATTATCAGGAGCTCCATGATGGCGCTGCGGCCCTTGTAACCCTTGTTTTCGCATTGCTTGCAGCCCACAGGGCGGTGCAGGAACGAGACCTTTTCCCCCGCGGGGCCGAGCAACTGGCGTTCTTCCCGGGACGGCGCGTAGGCTTCCTTGCAGTGTGAACACAGCACCCGCACGAGCCGCTGCGCGATCACCCCGATGATGTTGCCGGCCATGATGTCGGGCTGAATGCCGATGTCGAGGAGACGCGGGAAAGCGCCCATCGCGGAGTTCGTGTGCAGCGTGGTGAATACCTGGTGGCCGGTCATCGCGGCGCGGAATGCCATCTCGGCGGTTTCCTTGTCGCGGACTTCACCCACCAGGATGATGTCGGGGTCCTGGCGCATGATCGAGCGGATGCCGTCCGCGAAATCCATGCGCGCGACCTCGCCCACGGAGGTCTGCCGCATCAGTGTCAATGGGTACTCAACCGGGTCCTCGAGCGTCATGATATTGACGGTCTCGTCGTTGACCTGCGCGAGCAGCGAATAGAGCGTCGTGGTCTTGCCGCTGCCGGTGGGACCGGTGACGATCAGGATGCCCTCGGGGCGCGCGAGCATCAGGGTGATCTTGTCGGTCGCCTGCTTGGTGAGCCGCATACGATCGAGGCTGATGATCGACTTCTCGCGGTCGAGCACCCGGAGGACGATGTTCTCGCCGTAGATGGTGGGCTGGGTGGAGACCCGGAAGTCAATCGGCCGGCCGTTCAGCGTGAGCGAAAGCCGCCCGTCCTGCGGTGCACGCGTCTCGGCGATGTTCATGGCGCTCACCACCTTCACCCGCACCGTGATTCCCGGCAGGTAGGTCTTGTGCAGGCTCCGCACCGTCTCCAGCACGCCGTCGATGCGGTAGCGGATGCGCAGGAAAGCGTACTCGGGCTCGAAATGGATGTCAGAGGCCCCGCGCTTGACCGCGTCCACCAGCAGCGCGTTGACGAGCCGCACCATCGGCTGCGTGTACTCGTCTCCGCCGCCGGCCGCCTGCAGGCTCTCGTAGTCGATCTCGCCGGTCTCGATTTCCTTGAGGATGCCGTCGACCGAGAGCTCGTAGCCGTAGAAGTGGTCGGTGTAGTCCTCGAGCTGTGCTTCGCTCGCGAGCTGCGTCTTGATCTCGATCTGCGGCCCGAGCATCGCGCGCAGCTGGTCCATCGCCACCACGTTGAAGATCTCCGTGGTCGCGACGGTCAGAATCTGGTCCGCGGGATCGTAGGCGATCGGCAACACGCGGTTGCGACGCGCGAAGTCCTGCGAGACGAGCTTCAGCGCCTCCGGGTCGGCGACCACCTGCGCCAGGTCGATGGCCTCCTGGCCGATGGTGCGCGCCATGATGTCGCGGATGGCGCTTTCCGTGACGAACCCGAGCCGCACCAGCAGGCGGCCGATCGGGATATTGTTGTGGCGCTGCTCGGCGAGCACGATCGAGAGCTGATCCGTGGTGATCAGCCCCTGCTGCACCAGCAGTTCGCCGAGACGGAGTTTTTTGCGCTGTTCGGCCATGCGGAACGGCCCGCGTCTCCGGGCCGGCTATTGCACCTGCTCGACGAGCTTGCCGATGCGCTCCTGGGCCTGTGCGAGGTTGAAGTTGGCGCGACCCCTGACCGCCGCCAGCTGTATCGCGCGCTGGTAGAAACCGAGCGCGAGCTTGGGCTGGTTCACGTGCTCGAGCCCAACCGCGAGGTTATAAGCGTAATCGGGATTGGCCGGCTCAAGGTTATGGGCCTGGAAATAGGCATACTGCGCCGCCGCCCATTGCGACTGGTCGGCGTACAGGTTGCCCAGCGTGAAAAAGAGGTGCGCGGTGGGGTCGCGCGTGATGAGCTGCTTCAGCTTCGATTCGGCGGCGACCGGATCGGCGCGGCCGAGCAGCGCGATCAGCCCGCTTTGGGCGAGCGCGTTCTGGGGCTCGAGTTCCAGCACGTACAGGTAGCGCCTCGTCGCCTCGTCGCTGTTGCCCTGCCGCACCGCTACCGCGGCGAGCCCGAGCAGCGCATCGATGTTCTTGGGCTCGGCGCCGAGGACGTCGTTGTAGAGGCGCTGCGCCTGCTCGAGTTGGCCCGATTGCAGCGCGGCGTAGGCCTGCGGAAGCGCTGGATTGAGGACCGGCTCGGAGTTGCCCGGACTGACGACGACGGTGTTGCGCGACGCCGGCTCCTCCTGCGCCGCGACCGTAGCGGACGGCCTGGGCTTCTCGCGCCGGACGGCGGCTGCCACTTCCGATTCCGCAGCGGCTTCCTTCAGCAGGGGACCAGCCGGCAGCGGACCGGCGGGAGGTGCGGGCGCTTGGACGAGCGGTGCCACGGGACCCTTGGCGGGAGCGAGCGACCGATCGACGAAGAGTCCGGGATGCGCGATTTGCAGATAGACGTAGACACCGAAGCCCAGCGCAAAGAGGCCGGCGATTGAACCGAGCACCGGCAGCGGGTGCGCGCGCACGAACTCGCCCACTCCACGCCGGGCGGGCCGGCTTGCAGCGGCAGCCTGTAGCGCGATGCCCGCCTGCGCCTGGGCCGGGTCACGGGCGGGAACGGCGGCGGGAGCCGAGCGCGGCGCGGGTTCCGCTCTGGGTGCCGCCGGTGCTTCTGCTGCCAGAGGCTCGAGCGTCAGCTCCTTTGTAGCCGGGGCGGTAACCGCGGCTCCGGCCCCGACGGGCTCCGCACGCGCATCCATCCGGTCTTTGGCGGCCTTTTCCAAGGCCTTCATCAACAGGCTCATTGCGCGGCGCTGGTCTTCGCGGGTGGGGTTTCCGGCTTGGGCAGGAATCGCTGGAAGAACTTGAGCTCGTCGCTCTCGAGGGACGGCGTTGGCGACGACGATCGGGCGCAGGAATATCGTCAGCTCGGACTTGATGACGCTCTCGGCGCGAAAGCGCAACAGCTCACCCGCCGCCCCTAGCTCGTCGGCTCCCGGAATCTGCTTGCGGCTCGCGCTGCGTGCTGTCCTGCATCAGTCCGCCGAGGACCACGGTCTGGCCGCTGCCAACCTGCAACACGGACTCCATTTCACGCACCTGGACTTGCGGCACATTATTGGTGATCGGCGGGATGTTGCAGGTACCGGCAACGAGGGCCGCATGGATTGGCTAGACGTCGGATTAGGGTCGGGCACGAATGGCTGTATCCGGATTCAGGCGCGTCACGGTCGGCCGCACGGTCAACGAGACGCGGCCGTCCTCATTGATCTGCGGTGTCACGCTCATCACGACGCCGACTGCCACGGTCTTCGCCGTGGTCGAGAAGCTCTGCAACGCGGTCGTTTGAGATTGGGTAGTCGACGAACTGACCTCGAAATAGACGACGTTGTCCACCACCTTGAGCAGCGCGGTCTGGTTGTTGAGCGCCATCAGCTTGGGGCTCGACAGCACCCGTGTATTGCCGAACTCCTGCAGCATCGTCACCATTGCGCTGATGTTGCCGATGCTGGAGGTCGGATTGATATAGCCAAACTGGAAGAAGTTAGCAGTGCCCCCGCTGAGCCCGGTGCCAAAACCAGGGATGGTCAGATTCTGTTGCAGCGTTGGCCCGCCTCCGGGACTGATCGGCAACCGGCTCCAGTCGACGCCTCCCTGATATTTCTCGGACAGCAGTACTTCGACGATGGTCGCCTCGATCAGCACCTGGCGCTGCATGGCGTGATGATGCTGTCGATGTGCTGCTGCACCAGTTGGTGCTGCTTCTCGGTCGCGTTGACGGTCACCGTGCCGGAGATCGCGTTTACCACCACGTCGTCGGGAAGCAGGGAAGCCTGCTGCTGGGCGCCGCCGCTGGTGGAGACCACCGAGGATGCCAGCGAAGACGCGCCCTGCCCGGCGCGGCTCGCCGCTTCCATCTGCTTGACTCGCAACTCCTGCTCCTGCTTGATCAGCGCGAGGCGCTCGCCCTTGGCCTCGGCGGTCAGACTCTGCAGGCGTGTGGAATTGAGGATGGAGCGGATGTTGTCCCGCAGTTGGTCCCAGAAGTCATTCTTCGAAATAGTGCGAACGACCGTGCTGGAGCCGCTGGTGCCCGCGCCGCCCCCGCCACCCCGCTTCCTCCGCCGGCGCCACCGACCACGGTCATCTCGCCGGAGACGCCGATGGTCGAGCTGGATATCACGCGCCATGTTCACGTAATTGACGCGGTAGGTTTTCACGTACGGCGTATCGGGCGAAACGACGATGGTGTTCCCCTCGAGGCGGTAACGCATGTTGACCTGCTTGCTGACCCGCTCGAGGATCGCCGGCAGGGTCTCGTTCACCGCGTTCAGGCTGACGAGCCCGACGATGCCGGGGTGAATGTCAATGTTCTGCCGGGTGTCGCGCGCGAGCGCAACCAGCAGATCCCGCACCGGCACTTCACTGACTACGACGCTGTAGGTCTGCGCTTTCGCCGCGGGCTTGGGTGGCGGCACGAGATCGCTCACCCGCGCGGGAGGTGGAATGGCTTTATCGGGCTCGGCCTTAACCTGAGGCTGGGAGATGTGGCCTTCGGAGGGCGGAATGTAGGGCTTGATATTGGCGCAGGCGGGAATGGCCAAGATGATCGCCCAGGCAATGAGAGCATCCGCCCGCGTAGGCAGGAAGCGCGTTCCCGCTACGGCACACGGCGGAACGGTTATCGAATCCATCATGCCTCCCTGGCTGACGCCTCTTACGCTCAAAACGCCCATGACGGCCCTTGCTCAGGACGGCTGATGCTGTTTGATTTCGCCCCGGATACCCTCCACCGTGCGCAAAATCGGCCGATTGGCTTTGAGGCCCTCCGGCAACTTATCAAGCACATCCTGTGCCGAGCGGCGGTCGCTGAACGCGCCATAGAGCACGGTCAGGAATGGCCGCCCATTTGCCGCTGTACGATACACAAAAACCTTATTTATTTCAACGAATTTGGACAAGTCGTTGAGGTGCAGCCTTAGAAGTGTGACATCTGCCGCACCTAGCAGCTGGATGCTGTACAAGTTGTTGGTTTCCGTTGCGAGCCAATGCTCGGTCGCGGCAAGGCGGGTCTCAAGTAGGTCTCGCCCTACGGGTGTAGCGGTGTCTGACACCTGTGTCCGTTCGACAGCAGGCGCTGGGCCCCCGGGCCCAGTGGCGCGAGCACGGCTCGATAACTCGACCGGCGCCGGTTGGGTCAAAGAGCCGCCACCGGCGTCAATTTTATTAGAAAATTCAGTAGGTTGTACGACGACGGGCGAAGGCGGTGCCGGTTGCGATCCACCTTGGACTGCATAGTTGCTCGGGGGAGTATCCGATTTGGTGGCCAGTGCCGGCTGGGATGTGCGCCATATCGCGGGGCCGAAGGCCATATAGCCGCCGACACCCAGGATTGCGCCAGCGGCAAACAAGGCGGCTGCCCACAAGAGCCGCGGGCGGGGTTGGGAGCCGGGGTCCTGCCCGAACTCGCTGTCCCGCACGGCTTCTTCGACATGCTTGGGGCGAACCGTGTGGGTGTTCTCCGAAAACGCTGCGAGCAGCGCCTTGTCGGCGATCAGGTTGATGCGCCGGGTCAGGCCGAGCGAGGCGCGGGCGATCTGCTTCACCACAACGTCCGAAAAAAGATCGGGGCCGCGGTAACCCGCCGTGCGCACGCGGAACATCAGGTACTCTCGGATTTCGCCCGCCCCGAGCGGATCCAGGCGGAAACTGTGGGTGATGCGCTCGCGGAACGCCCGGAGTTGAGGCTGGCGTAATGTTTCGTCGAGTTCCGGCTGGCCGAAAAGCACGAGTTGCAGCAGCTTGTCGCTGCGCGTCTCCAGGTTCGAGAGCAGCCGGATTTCCTCCAGCGTGGCGAGCGGCATGCTCTGTGACTCTTCGACGAACACGACGACGCGCTTGCCCTGCGAGTAACGCTTGAGCAGGAACTCCTGTAGCGCCTGGATCACCTCGAGGCGCGGCGCGCTCCGGTCCAACGTGAGCTGCAGTTCGATCGCTATGGCGCGCAGGATCTCGTCCGGCGGAACGCTCGGGTTGGCGATGTAGACCGTTTCGACGTGCGGCGGCAGCCGCGTCGGCAGCATCTGGCACAACATGGTCTTGCCACTGCCGACCTCGCCGGTAACCTTGATGATGCCTTCGCCGTGGGTGATGGCGTAGATCAGCGCTTCGAGGATCGGGCCGCGGTTGCCCCCGGCGAAGAAGAATTCCGTGTTGGGGGTGATCTTGAACGGCGCCTGGTTCAGTCCGAAATGGCTGTAATACATCGTTGTCCCTCCGGCCGCGCGCATCGCGGGCGCGCCACGCCGTCGTTGCCGCTAAGGGCTCTTGGCGGCCGGCCGCGGCTCCTTCGCCGCGTCCTCGGCTTCGCCGTAGCTCTGCATCCTGCTGTAGAGGGTGGTGCGATGGATGCCGAGCATCTTCGCCGCCTGCGTCAGGTTGCCCTGCGTGATCATGAGCGCCGCCTCGATATAGCCGCGCTCCCATTGGGCGAGCGTGTTGTCGAGACTGAAGTTCTTGTGCAGCTGCAGGTGCCGCTTGGCGGCATCCAGCACCATCTTGAAGTCCTGCCCGACCGCCAGGCCAGGCAACTCGACCTCGAGGTTTTCAAGGTCGAGCTCCGGCTGCAGCTCGACCGCGGTCACGCGCTTGCCCGCATGTTTCGTGGTGAGGCGGATCACGATGTTGCGCAGCTCCCGCGCGTTGCCCGGGAAGCCGTAGTCGAGCCACGCCTGCATCGCGCCGGCATCGAGCTCGAACGGATCCACGCGCGCCTGGCGCGCGTAGAAATCCCGGTAGTGGTCGAGGAGCACACGCTTGTCGTCCCCCAGATCGCGCAGCGGCGGCACGTTGACGGTGAACACCGACAGGCGGTGGTAGAGATCGGAGCGAAACCGGCCGGCACGTATTTCCTGGCGCATGTCGCGGTTGGTGGCGGCTACCACGCGCGCGTTGGAGACGCGACTCTGGGTCTCGCCGACACGCTGGTACTCGCCGTTCTCCAGGACCCGCAGCAGCTTGGCCTGCAACTCCAGCGGCAGCTCCCCGATCTCGTCGAGGAACAGGGTGGAGTCCTGGGCGTCTTCGAAGTAGCCCGAGCGCGCGCTGGTTGCGCCGGTAAACGAACCCTTGGCGTAGCCGAAGAGCGTCGGCTCTACCAGATTCGGTGAGATCGCCGCGCAGTTCAACGCGAGGAACGGGCGGGCGGCGCGCTGGCTCATGCGGTGGAGAGCTGTCGCGACGAGCTCCTTGCCGCTGCCGGACTCGCCTTCGATCAGCACCGGGAACGGCGCATTCGCGAATTGCGAGATCTGCTGCCGCAGCTTCTCGACGAGCAGGTGCTTGCCGAGCAGCCCGACGTCCACGGGTGCGCCGAGCTCCGCTTCCCGGACCTCGAGCGCGCGCTTGAGCAATGCCTTGAGCGCATCGGGCTCGCACGGCTTGGCCACGAACTCGATCGCGCCGAGGGTGCGGGCATGGCGGGCGTTGGCCTCGTCGTTTTGCCCCGACAGCACCACGATCTTGAGACCGGGCGAGTAGGCGATCAGCTCGCTGATCAGCCGGAATCCCTCGTCGGGACGGTGTGGGGTCGGCGGCAGGCCGAGATCGATCAGCGCGAGCTCAGGTGCGTTGTCGAGCTGGCGCAGCAGGCTCTTCACGCGGCTGCGCGAGTCCGCGACGTACACGTTAAAGTCGCGGCTCAGGACGAAATTGAGCGTATCCGTGATCAGCGGATCGTCGTCGACGATCAGCAGATCGGGCTTCGCGGTATCACCTGGCTTCGCTGGCGACGCCAATCAGTCGGTCCTCTTCCGGGCTCGGTGCCCGCGTTCGCGCGAGCGTGCGGGTCTGCCTAGAGTACCACGCCGCGCCTGCTTGCAATTGTATAACAAAGGCTTATTACAGCTTCTTCATTCTTCGATGCAGGCGAGGAATGCCTGCTCGAGATTCGATGTGCCGGTGCGTCCGGTCAGCTCCCCCGGGGTGCCCGCGAAGCGCAGCCGGCCGGCATGCATCACCGCAAGGCGGTCGCAAAGGTCGGCGACGTCCGCCAGCGTGTGGGAGGTGAAGAAAAGCGTCCGCCCGGAACTGCGCAACGCGATGAGTTCGCGCTTCAACAGCGCCCGGGCCTTGGGGTCGAGGCCGCCGGTCGGCTCATCGAGCACGAAGAGATCCTTCCCGGAGAGGAGGCACGCGGCGAGGCCGAGCTTCTGCGTCATGCCCTTTGAATAGGCGCGGGCAGGGCGGTCGAGTGCCGCCGGCTCGAGGTCGAGGGCGGTCAGGACTCGCACCGACTCGGCTTCGTCGTAGCGGGCGCGGTGCAGGCCCAGCATGTAGCGCAGGAAGTCGCGGCCCGTCAGGTAGTGCGGCGGATTGAAGCGCTCCGGCAGGTAGGCGAGCCGGGCACGCGCCGGGGTGGCCGTGTGCGGAACGTTGAAGATCTCGATGGCGCCGCCGTCGGCGTCGCAAAAGTCGAGCAGGCACTTGATCAGCGTGGTTTTGCCCGCGCCGTTGACGCCGACCAGCGCGAAGAACTCCCCGCTTCGCACGTCCAGCGAAAACCCGCTCACCGCCGGCGCGCCGGCGTAGCGCTTCTCGACCTGCGCGAAGCGCAGCGCGATCTCGCTCATATCGAGAGACTAAGTTATCCGAAAGGGCAGTGCGTCACAACTCGCCGGGGCGCCAAGTCAGTGAGCGGGCGCCGGCTGCGCATCGCGCTTCGGGGCACCGGTCGAAGCTCGATTGTTGCCCCGTACGGGGTAGTTTAGAATCAGCGACCCTCTCGCGCGTGCGCAGTGTCATGATGGAAAACCTCGTTGAGATCAAGGACGTCAACTTCGCGTACGACATCCGCCCGGTGTTGAAGGGCATCAATATGGTGGTGCCCCGCGGCGGAATCGTGGCAATCATGGGGCTTTCCGGATGCGGGAAGACCACGCTGCTGCGCATGATCGGGGGCGCGCTGAAGCCCGCGACCGGCACGGTGACGGTTGCCGGCCGCGTCATGAACCGGCTCAACGAGCAGGAGCTTTACGAGATGCGGCGCAAGATGGGCATGCTCTACCAGTTCGGCGCGCTGTTCACCGACATGTCCGTCTTCGACAACGTCGCGTTCCAGATGCGCGAGCACACGGACCTGCCGGAATCCATGATCCAGGACCTCGTGCTCATGAAGCTGAACGCAGTGGGACTGCGCGGGGCGCAGCACATGATGCCGTCCGAGCTCTCGGGCGGCATGGCGCGGCGCGTGGCGCTTGCCCGCGCTATCGCGCTCGATCCCATGCTCATCATGTACGACGAGCCGTTCACCGGGCTCGACCCGATCTCGATGGGCGTCATCAGCAACCTGGTGCGGCGATTGAGCCATGCTCTGGGGGCGACCTCGATCGTCGTCACGCACGACGTCCAGGAGTCGCTCAAGATCGTCGACTACGTCTATTTCATGTCGGACGGGGTCGTCGTCGCGCAGGGCACGCCCGAGGAGATCCGCGGCTCCCGCGCGCCATTCGTGCATCAGTTCGTGTGGGGCGAGATCGACGGTCCGATGCCGTTCCACTATCCCGGCGCGCGCTACGCCGCGGATCTCGAGCTGGAGGCGACCGGTGGTAACTGAACATCTCGGGAAGGGCCTGCGCATCGTCGGCCACCGGGTCAGCAACGGCATCTGGCGGCTCGGCTTCGCAAGCCGGTTCTTCGTGTTCACGCTTGCGCGCTCGGCCACCAGCTTCCGCCGGTTCCGCGGCCTCACCTTCAGGGAAATCTACTTTGCGGGGGTGCTCTCGCTCATCATCATCATTGTCTCGGGCCTGTTCGTGGGCATGGTGCTTGGACTGCAGGGATACGAGACGCTCCAGAAGTACGGATCCTCGGAAGCGGTCGGCACGCTGGTCGCGCTCTCGCTCACGCGTGAGCTGGGGCCCGTCGTGTCCGCGCTGCTGTTCGCGAGCCGGGCCGGGTCGGCGATGACCGCGGAGATCGGCCTCATGAAGGCCACCGAGCAGATTTCCGCGATGGAGATGATGGCAGTTGACCCGATCGCGCGCGTCATTGGGCCGCGGTTCTGGGGGGGCGTGATCTCGATGCCGCTGCTCGCCGCGATGTTCAGCGCGGTGGGCGTGTTCGGCGGCTACCTGATCGCCGTGGTCGTCATCGGCGTGGACGAGGGCGCGTTCTGGTCGCAGATGCAGAGCGCGGTCGATTTCCGGCAGGATATCGTGAATGGCGTGATCAAGAGCATGGTGTTCGGCGTGGCGATCACCGCCATCGCGCTGTTCGAAGGCTACGATGCGCCCCCCACCGCGGAGGGTGTGTCGGGAGCGACGACGCGCACGGTCGTCACCTCCTCTCTCGCGATACTGGGGCTCGACTTCGTGCTTACCGCATTCATGTTCAAAGGGATCTAGCCATGGACCGGACCTTGCTCGACCTGTGGGTCGGCATCTTCGTTGCGAGCGGCATCGCGGCGCTTTTCGTGCTTGCCCTGAAGGTGGGCAACGCCAGCACGACGTTCAATACCGGCGCGACCTACAGCATCACCGCCGAGTTCGACAACATCGGCGGGCTCAAGGTGCGCGCGCCGGTGAAGAGTTCCGGCGTCGTGGTGGGCCGGGTGGACGACATCCAGTTCGACAACAAGAAGTTCATCGCGCGCGTGATGATGAATATCGACAAGCGCTACGAGTTCCCGAAGGACACCTCGGTGTCCATCCTCACTTCGGGGCTGCTCGGGGAGCAGTACATCGGGCTCGAGGCGGGCGGGGATAGCGCCATGCTGAAGGACGGAGATAGCGTGAAGCTGACGCAATCCGCGGTGGTGCTCGAGAAGCTGATCGGCCAGTTTCTCTACAACAAAGCGGCGGAAGGGGTGTCTAAGTAGTGTTAAACCCGACGCGCTGCGCGGGTTTAACTCCACGCGATCGAACGGACGGGTGTCCCCGCCGTTCATCGCGCGGAAGCTCTCACGACTGATTGGAGACGCGATGACCAGGGCGCTGACGATCGGATTGCTGGCGGGATTCTTGGCGACGGCCGTGCCGGCGCGGGCACAGAACATGACGCCGCCGGACGTGCTGGCGAAGAGTGTCACCGACGAGGTGCTGGCGGTGTTGCGCACGGACAAGGACATACAGTCCGGCGACCGGAAGAAGATACTGGACCTGGTCGAAAAGAAGGTGCTGCCGCATTTCAATTTCGTGCGCATGACGCAGCTCGCCGTGGGCCGGCACTGGCGCGAGGCGAGCCCCGAACAGCAGAAAATGCTGGTGTCGGAGTTCCGGACGCTGCTGGTGCAGACCTACGCCGCGACTTTCACGGCCTACCGCGACCAGGCGATCGAGTACCGGCCATTGCGCATGCAGCCCGACGACACGGACGTGGTGGTGAAATCGCTGATCAACCAGTCCGGGGGCAAGCCTGTTACCGTGGACTACAAAATGCAGAAAAGCGATTCCGGCTGGAAGGTGTATGACGTCGTGGTGGGAGACCTGAGCCTGGTGCAGAGCTACCGCGGCACATTCACCACCGAGGTGCAGAAGGGTGGGATCGACGGGCTGGTCAAGGCGCTCACCGAGAAGAACAAGCAGCTCGTCTCGCGGCAATGATCGTCTGCAACGGGGACCATTGCATCGTGCAGGGCCCGGTCACGGCCGAGAACGTCGTGTCGCTGCTGGCGCAGGGCGCGGAGCGGCTCACCGCGCCGAGCATGACGGTCGACCTCTCCGGCGTCACGGAAGTCGACTCCTCGGCGCTCAGCCTGCTGCTCGAATGGAGGCGCGCTGCGAAGCGCAGCGGACGCGCAATCCAGTACCGCAACCTGCCCGCCAGCCTGACCAGCCTCGCCGAGCTCTACGGCATCACCGAGCTTCTCGGCGAAGCGTGATCGCGCGCGGAATGGTTCCGGCAATCCAGCTCGAGCGGATCTCCAAGAACTATGGCGGGATACGGGCACTCGACGCGGTAAGCCTCACGATCGGACAGGGCGAGTTCTTCGGGCTGCTCGGCCCAAACGGCGCGGGCAAGACCACGCTCATCAACATCCTGGCCGGCCTCGTCCTCGCGTCGGACGGCTCGGCGCGGGTGCTCGGCCACGACGTGGCCATGGACTACCGCGCCGCGCGCCGCGCGCTGGGCGTGGTGCCGCAGGAGCTGGTGTTCGATCCCTTCTTCACGGTACGCGAGGCGCTCGAGTTCCAGTCCGGCTATTTCGGGCTGCGCGACAACCGCGACTGGATCGAGGAGGTGATGCAGAACCTCGACCTGACCGATCGGGCTGGGACCAACATGCGCGCACTCTCGGGCGGCATGAAGCGGCGCGTACTGGTCGCCCAGGCTCTGGTGCACAAGCCGCCGGTGATTGTGCTCGACGAGCCCACCGCCGGGGTGGATGTGGAGCTGCGGCAAGCGCTCTGGCATTTTGTTCGGAGGCTCAACCGCGACGGCCACACCATCGTGCTCACCACGCATTACCTGGAGGAGGCGGAGGCGCTGTGCGGCCGCATTGCGATGCTGAAGCAGGGGCGCATCGTCGCGCTCGACACCACGCAGAACCTGCTGCGCCTGCATTCGGGATGCTACGTGGAGCTCAGGCTGCAGCCGGACCGCCTACCGGAGACGCTGGCCGCGCTCGTTGCGCTGCGCCGCGAGGGCGGCTATCGCCTCGCGCTGCGCGACTACACGGACGTCGAGCGGGTAATCGCGGAGCTGCGTTCCGCCGGGATCGCGATCCAGGAAATGGAGCTCCTGCAACCGGATCTGGAAGAGATTTTCGTCCAGATCATGCACCGGGCTTGAAGCATGACGGGTTTTTACACGCTGTTCCGCAAGGAGTGGCTGCGCTTCTGGAAGGTGAGCGTGCAGACCGTTCTCGCTCCGGTCCTGACCGCGTTGCTGTTCCTGGTCGTGTTCGCCTATTCGCTCTCCGGACGGGTCGAGATCTTCCCGGGCGTGGACTACGCGGCGTTCCTGGTTCCGGGGCTGGCCATGATGTCGGTGTTGCAGAACGCCTTCGCCAACAGCTCGTCCAGCCTGATGCAGTCGAAGATGACCGGCAACATCGTTTTCGTGCTGCTGCCGCCGCTCTCGCACCAGGAGTTTTTCTGCGCCTACCTGCTCGCGTCCGTCGCCCGCGGCGTGGTGGTGGGCGCGGGCGTCTTCATCGCCACCGCGTGGTTCGTTGACCTGAGGCTCGCCCATCCGCTGTGGACGGTGGCGTTTGCGCTCGCCGGCAGCGGAGTGATGGGCGCGCTCGGCATCATCGCCGGCATCCATTCGGACAAGGTGGACGAGCTCGCCGCGTTCCAGAATTTCATCATCCTGCCGCTGACCTTCCTCTCCGGGGTGTTCTACTCGATACAGTCCCTGCCGCCGTTCTGGCAGGCGGCATCGCACCTGAATCCCATCTTCTACATGGTGGACGGGTTCCGCTACGGGTTCTTCGGGGCGAGCGACGTCTCGCCGTGGCTTTCGCTCGTGATTGTCGGGGCCAGTTTCTTCGCCTTATCATTTTTCACCCTGTGGCTGCTGCGCACCGGCTACAAACTGAGGCATTAGCTCATGCTCGACCCTGATCAGATCAAGAACTGGATCCAGGAAGGCCTCGCCTGCGAGCACGTGGCCGTGCAGGGCGACGGGCACCACTTCGAGGCCGTGATCGTGAGCCCCGCCTTCCGCGGCCGCTCGCGCGTGCAGCAGCACCAGCAGGTCTACGCGGTGCTGGGCGCGCGCATGGGCGCGGAAATCCACGCGCTCTCGATGCAGACCTACACGCCCGAGGACTGGGCGGCGCGGCATGGATAAGCTCGTCATCGAGGGCGGGGTTCCGCTCGCGGGGGAGATCGCCGTATCCGGCGCCAAGAACGCGGCGCTGCCGATCCTCACCGCCGCGCTTCTGACCACGGAGCCGCTGATCGTCTCCAACGTGCCGCATTTGCGCGACGTCACCACCATGCTCAACCTGCTCGCGCAGATGGGCGTCCGGGTTTCGATGGACGAGCGGCTGGGTGTGGAGCTCGCTTCCGCGCGCATCGCGGAGCCGGTCGCGCCCTACGAGCTGGTGAAGACCATGCGCGCCTCGGTGCTGGTGCTGGGGCCGCTCGCGGCGCGTTGCGGGGAGGCGCGCGTGTCGCTGCCCGGCGGCTGCGCGATCGGGCTGCGCCCGGTGGATCAACACCTCAAGGGGTTGCAGGCGATGGGCGCGGAGGTCGCGATCGAGCACGGATACATCTCCGTGCGCGCAAAGCGCCTGCGGGGCGCGCGTATCTGCATGGACCTCGTCACGGTCACCGGCACCGAGAACGTCATGATGGCGGCCACCCTGGCCAGCGGCACGACGGTGATCGAGAACGCCGCGCGCGAGCCCGAGGTGGTGGATCTCGCTCACTGCCTGAATGCCATGGGCGCGCGCGTTCAGGGAGCGGGAAGCGACGTCATCACGATCGAGGGCGTCGACCGCCTGCACGGCGCGCGCTACCGCGTGATGCCGGACCGCATCGAGACGGGCACCTTTCTTGCGGCGGCCGCGGCGACCGGCGGCAGCATACGCCTGACGGGAGCGCGGCCCGATATTCTCGATGCCGTGCTGGACAAGCTGCGCGAGACTGGGGCGCGTGTTACCACCGGCTCCGACTGGATTGCTCTCGCGACCAACGGCGCGCTCGATGCGGTGAACGTGCGCACGGCGCCGTACCCGGCGTTTCCCACCGACATGCAGGCGCAATTCATGGCGGTCGACAGCATCGCGCGCGGGACCGCGCTCGTGACCGAGACCGTGTTCGAGAACCGCTTCATGCACGTGCAGGAGCTGAAGCGCCTCGGCGCCGACATCGAGGTCGAGGGCAACACCGCGGTGGTGAAGGGCGTCGGGCACCTTGACGGAGCGATCGTGATGGCGACGGACCTGCGCGCCTCCGCGAGCCTGGTGCTGGGCGGGCTGATCGCGCGCGGCACCACCACGGTGGAGCGCGTCTATCACCTCGATCGCGGCTACGAGCGGATCGAGGAGAAGCTCTCGAGGCTCGGCGCGCGCATTCGGCGCGTCCGCTAGCGCACGTTTTCCCGCCGGCGGCGCTGCAGGCTAATCTATTGTTTTTCCTGTAGAATACCGCGCCTCTCGAGTCATCCGGGCTGCCGACGTGATCACGATCGCCCTTTCCAGGGGCCGCATCTACGACCAAACCGGGCCGCTGCTGAAGGCAGCGGGCATCGTTGCGCGCGATGATCCGGAGAAGTCGCGCAAACTGATCCTGCGCACCAACCGCAACGACGTGCGGCTCCTCATCGTGCGCGCGACCGATGTCCCCACCTACGTGCAGTACGGCGCGGCCGACCTCGGCGTGGCCGGCAAGGACGTGCTGGATGAGAACGGCGGGCAGGGGCTCTACCAGCCGCTCGACCTCGGCATCGCGCGCTGCCGCATGGTGGTGGCGGTGCCGGCGGGATTCGACTACCGGCGCGCCGTGCGCCAGGGCGCGCGCCTGCGCGTCGCCACCAAGTACGTGCAGACCGCGCGCGAGCACTTCGCCGCGAAAGGCGTGCACGTCGACCTGATCCGGCTCTACGGCTCGATGGAGCTTGCGCCGCTCACCGGCCTGGCGGACGCCATCGTGGACCTCGTGGACACGGGCAACACGCTGCGTGCCAACCGCCTGAAGGCGGTGGAGGAGATCGCCCCGATCAGCGCGCGCCTCATCGTCAACCAGGCGGCGTTGAAGCTGAAGCGCGCCGTGATCCAGCCTCTGCTCGAAGCCTTTGCCCGGGCGGCGCGATGATCCAGATCCGGCGCCTTGCGACAACGCAGCCCGATTTCGACGCGCGGCTCGCCGAGCTGCTCGCGTTCGAGTCGGCCCAGGACCCGATGGTGGAGGCGGCCGTCGCGGCCATACTCGCCGACGTCAAGGCGCGCGGCGATGCGGCCGTGCTCGAGTACACCCGGCGCTTCGACCGCGCGCCCGCAGACTCGGTCGCCGCGCTCGAGGTGCCGGGCGCCGAATTGAAGCGGGCCCGCGGCCGGATCCCGAAAGCGAGCCGCGCCGCGCTCGAGACCGCGGTGCGGCGCGTGCGCGACTTCCACCGGAAACAGCAGTCGGGCTCGTGGCATTTTCGCGACCGCACCGGCACGGTGCTCGGCCAGCGCGTGACATCGCTCGATCGTGTCGGCATCTACGTGCCGGGCGGAAAGGCGGCCTATCCGTCATCGGTCATCATGAACGCGGTGCCGGCCCGGGTGGCGGGCGTGCGCGAGGTCATCATGGTGGCGCCGGCCCCGGACGGGCGGCGCAACGATCTCGTGCTCGCGGCGGCGGCGATTTGCGGCGTGGACCGCGTGTTCTGCATCGGCGGCGCGCAGGCGGTCGCGGCGCTTGCCTACGGCACCGCGACAATCCCCGCGGTGGACAAGATCGTGGGCCCCGGCAACGCCTATGTCGCAGCCGCCAAGCGGCGCGTGTTCGGGCTCGTCGGCATCGACATGATCGCGGGTCCCTCGGAAGTCGTGGTGGTGTGCGACGGCAGCACGGACGCCGATTGGGTCGCGATGGATCTCTTCGCCCAGGCCGAGCACGACGAGCTTGCCCAGTCGATACTGATCACGCCCGATCCCAGGTTTCTCGAGGCAGTCGCGGCCAGCATGGACCGCCAGCTCGCCGCCTTGCCGCGGAGCGGAGTAATCGCGGCGGCGCTGTCGAAGCGCGGAGCGCTCATTCGCGCACGCAACCTCGACGAGGCGTGCCGGCTGGTGAACCGCATTGCGCCGGAGCACCTCGAGCTGTCGGTCCGCGACCCGGAGCGGCTCTTGCCGAAGATCCGGCACGCCGGCGCGATCTTCCTGGGCGCCTACACCTCGGAGGCGCTCGGCGACTACTGCGCGGGCCCGAACCACGTGCTGCCCACCTCGCGCACCGCGCGCTTCTCCTCGCCGCTCGGCGTCTACGATTTCCAGAAGCGCTCGAGCGTGATCCGCGTCCCGCACGGAGCCGCTCGCCGACTCGGCGCCGTGGCCTCAGCGCTCGCGCGCGGCGAGGGGCTGACCGCGCATGCGATGTCGGCCGAGTATCGGATGAAACAGATTGAGCCGCCAAGACGCCAAAGAACAAGGAAGAGCAGATCACGATAGAGGGTCAGCGGATTGCTTTTTTCCCAGTGATTTTTGGCGGCTTGGCGGTTGATTGATCTTTCATGGCGAAGACACCTGAAGACGTGATCCGCGAGGAGATCCGGGCGCTGAAGGCGTACCCGGTGCCCGACGCGACGGGCATGGTGAAGCTCGACGCCATGGAGAATCCGTACCCGCTGCCGCCGGAGCTGCGCGGCCGAATTGCGCGGCTCGTCGAGCAGGCGGCGCTGAACCGCTATCCGGATCCGTCGGCGCCCGCGCTCAAGGCGCGGCTGCGCGCCGCCTTTGGCGTGCCCGACGGCATGGAGCTCTTGCTCGGCAACGGCTCGGACGAGCTGATTCAGACGCTCGCGCTCGCCGCGCGCAAGCCGGGCACCGCCATCCTCGGCGTCGAGCCGTCCTTCGTGATGTACCGCATGATCGCGACCTTCGCCGGCGCGCCCTACGTCGGCGTCGACCTGCGCGACGACTACTCCCTCGACATCGAGAAGCTCCTGGGAGCGGTCGAGCGGCACCGGCCGGACCTGATCTTCATCGCTTACCCCAACAATCCGACCGGCAACCTGTTCGACGCCGGATTGATCGAGCGGGTCGTGGAGGCGGCACCGGGCCTGGTGGTGATCGACGAGGCGTACCACGGATTCGCCGGACGGAGCTTTCTGCCCGAGCTCTCCCGCCGCCCGAACCTGCTGGTGATGCGCACGCTGTCCAAGCTCGGGCTCGCCGGCCTGCGGCTGGGCGTATTGATGGGCGCGGAGCGCTGGATCCGCCAGCTCGACAAGCTGCGTTTGCCTTATAATGTGAACACGCTCACGCAGCTCATCGCGGCCGTGGTGCTCGAGTACGGTTCGGTGTTGACAGATCAGGCCGCCGCGATCAAGCTTGAGCGCAGTCGCCTGCTGCGCGAGCTGCAGCGGATGCCCGGAGTGACGGCGTATCCGAGCGACGCCAACTTCATACTGTTCAGAATCAGCCACGCGGAGCGCGTTTTCGACGAACTGAAACGACGCGGAGTACTGATCAAGAGTCTCCACGGTTCTCATCGCCTGCTCGCGGATTGCCTGCGGGTGACGGTCGGCACGCCGGATGAGAACACCGCCTTCCTTACCGCATTGAACCAGACCCTCCACGCTTGATGTCCACGCCTGTTTCGCTCACGGCGAGCCCGTCCCGTCGTCAGCACGGCCATGCGTAAATCGGAAGTCACCCGCAGCACGAACGAGACCCGGATCGGCGTCAAGCTGAACGTCGACGGTACCGGCAAGTCGCGCATTGCGACCGGCGTGCCGTTTCTCGACCACATGCTGGAGCAGGTGGCGCGCCACGGCGTGTTCGACCTCGAAGTTTCGGCGGACGGCGATCTCAAGATCGACGCCCACCACACCGTCGAGGACGTGGGCATCGCGCTCGGCCAGGCGTTCGCGAAGGCGATCGGCGACAAGAAGGGCGTGCGCCGCTACGGGCACGCCTACGTGCCGCTCGACGAGGCGCTGTCGCGGGCGGTGGTGGACCTGTCGGGGCGGCCCGGCCTCGAGTACCACATCGAGTTCGCCCGCGCGCGGATCGGCGAGTTCGACGTCGACCTGGTGCACGAGTTCTTCCAGGGGTTCGTCAACCACGCTCAGGTGACGCTGCACGTGGACAACCTCAAGGGCACGAACGCCCACCACCAGGCGGAAACGGCGTTCAAGGCGTTCGCGCGCGCGCTGCGCATGGCGGTCGAAGCCGACGCGCGCGTGTCGGACGTGCCTTCCACCAAGGGCACCCTCTAGAACAGACACAGTCATGGTCGACGTCGCGGTCGTCGATTACGGCATGGGCAACCTGCGCTCGGTGGCGAAGGCGATCGAGCACGTCGCCCCGCGGCTGAGAGTCGAGGTGACGGGCGAGGCGCGGGAAGTGCTGCGCGCCGCGCGCGTGGTATTCCCGGGCCAGGGCGCGATGCCGGACTGCATGCGCGAGATGGAGGCGCGGGGACTGCGGGAGGCGGTGGTCGAAGCGGCGGGCACGAAGCCGTTCCTCGGCATCTGCATCGGCCTGCAGATGCTGTTCGAGGCGAGCGAGGAGGGCGATACGCCCGGGCTCGCGCTGCTGCCGGGTCGGGTGCGGCGCTTCCCGGCGGAGAGCATGGTGGACGACCGGGGCGCGCGCCTGAAGGTGCCACACATGGGATGGAACGAGGTGCGGCAGGCGGTGGAGCACCCCCTGTGGCAGGGAATCCCGCAAGGAAGCCGCTTCTATTTCGTGCACAGCTATTTCCCGGTGCCCGGCCGCCGCGAGCTGACCGCCGGCGAGGCGAGCTACGGCGTGACGTTCACGTGCGCGGCGGCGCGCGGCAACGTTTTCGCCGTGCAGTTCCACCCCGAGAAGAGCGCCGAGGCGGGCCTCAGGCTGCTCGCCAATTTCGTGGAGTGGGAGCCCGCGGCGCGGCGCGGAGCGCGCAGCACCGCGGCATCGCCGGCCGCGTGACGCCATGCTGCTGATTCCCGCGATCGATCTCAAGGACGGCAAGTGCGTGCGCCTGAAGCAGGGCGCGATGGACAAGACCACCGTCTTCTCCGATGACCCGGCGGCGATGGCCAAGCGGTGGCTGAAGCTCGGCGCGCGCCGCCTGCACGTCGTGGACCTGAACGGCGCAGCCGCCGGCCGCCCCAAGAACGAGCCCGCGATCAAGGCGATCACGGAAGCGGCGGGCGACAAGTTGCCGATCCAGCTCGGCGGCGGCATCCGCGACCTCGACACCATCGAGAAACTGCTCGACTCCGGCGTGAGCTACGTCATCATCGGCACCGCGGCGGTCAAGACGCCCGGCTTCCTGCACGAAGCGTGCACCGCGTTTCCCGGGCACGTGATGGTCGCTCTCGACGCAAAGGACGGAAAGGTCGCGGTCGACGGCTGGTCCAAGCTGACCGGACACGAAGTTCTCGATCTCGCGAAGAAGTTCCAGGACTACGGCGTGGAGGCCATCATCTATACCGATATCGGGCGCGACGGGATGCTGACCGGCGTCAACATCGAAGCGACGGTGGCGCTCGCCAGGGGTATCACCGCCCCGGTCATCGCGAGCGGCGGCATCAACGGCCTCGACGACATCAAGTCGCTGTGCGCGGTCGAGCACGAGGGCATCGCCGGCGCCATCACCGGACGCGCCATCTACGAGGGCAAGCTGGACTTTGCGAAAGCCCAGAAACTGGCCGATGAGCTCTCGAAGGCGGAGAAATAGTGGTATCTGATGGGCCTGGCCAAGCGCATCATTCCCTGCCTCGACGTCACCGCCGGGCGCGTGGTGAAGGGAGTCAACTTCGTCGGCCTGCGCGACGCCGGTGACCCGGTCGAGATCGGGCGGCGCTACGACGAGCAGGGCGCGGACGAACTCGCGTTCCTCGACATCACCGCGTCGAGCGACGGGCGCGATCTCATCGTCCCCGTGGTCGAGGCGGTCGCGACGCAGGTTTTCATCCCGCTGACGGTGGGCGGCGGCGTGCGCTCGGTCGAGGACGTGCGGCGGCTGCTCAACGCGGGCGCCGACAAGGTCAGCATCAACACCGCGGCGGTGCAGAGGCCGCAGCTGGTGGAGGAAGCGGCGGGACGCTACGGCTCGCAGTGCATCGTCGTCGCGGTGGACGCGAAGCGCGTGCCGGGCGCGGGGGCGCCGCGCTGGGAGGTGTACACGCACGGGGGGCGCAACCCGACGGGGCTCGACGCGCTGGCGTGGGGCCGCCGGATGGAGGCGGCCGGCGCCGGCGAGATCCTGCTCACCAGCATGGACCGCGACGGCACCCGCAGCGGCTTCGATCTCGAGTTGACGCGTTCCTTTTCCGATGCGCTCACGATTCCGGTGATCGCAAGCGGCGGGGTCGGCAGCCTGGAGCATCTCGCGGAAGGCATCCTGCTGGGCCACGCCGACGCGGTACTCGCGGCGAGCGTGTTCCACTACGGGGAGTACACGGTGCGCCAGGCCAAGGAGCACCTCGCGCACCGGGGAATCGAGGTCCGGCTCTAGGATCCTGTATCCTGACGCTATGAAGGACGACTGGCTCGACAAGGTCCACTGGGCGCAGGACGGGCTGGTGCCCGCGGTCGCGCAGGAGGCCGGCAGCGGCAAGGTGCTGACGGTGGCGTGGATGAACCGGGAGGCGCTGGGCAGGACGGCGCAGAGCGGGGAGGCGCATTACTGGTCGCGCTCGCGCGGGAAGCTGTGGCGCAAGGGCGAGTCGTCGGGGCACATCCAGAAGGTGAAGGCGATCCGGCTCGACTGCGACGAGGACGTGATCCTGCTGGAGGTGGAACAGGTCGGCGGCATTGCCTGTCATACCGGACGTCACAGCTGCTTCTTCCAGCGGCTCGAGGGCGACCGGTGGGTCGTGGCCGAGCCGGTGCTCAAGGACCCGCGGGACATTTACCGACGATGATCGACACCGACGTGCTCCACCGGCTGGGAAAGGTGATCGCCGAGCGCAAGCAGGACGATCCCTCCCGTTCCTATGTCGCGAGCCTGTTCACGAAGGGCCAGGACGCGATCCTGAAGAAGGTCGCGGAGGAGGCCGCGGAGACGGTGCTTGCCGCCAAGGGCGGTGATAAACTGAATATCGTGCGTGAAACCGCGGACCTGTGGTTTCACAGCCTGGTGCTTCTGGCATGGCACGGACTCGCGCCGGAGGATGTGCTCGCGGAGTTGCGGCGGCGCGAGGGAATTTCCGGAATCGAGGAAAGGAAGTCCCGCGGGTGAGCGGTATTTCCTGAGGAGAAGGACGATGGGTTCGCTGAGCATCTGGCACTGGCTGATCGTGCTGCTGGTGGTGCTGCTGATCTTCGGCACCAAGAAGCTGCGCAATATCGGCACCGATCTGGGCGGCGCGGTGAAGGGCTTCAAGGACGGCATGAAGTCCGAGGAGGACAAGTCCGCGCAGGCCAAGGCGGAGCTCCCTTCCGCCGGCGGCCAGACCATCGAAGGCCAGGCCAAGAAGGAAACGCCGAAGACGTGAGCGGTCCGCGCAGCAAGCGCTAGGCGGGGAATGCCGCGCAAGGCGTTGACTGCCGCTCACGGCTCACCGCCCACGGTCCGTCATGTTCGACATCGGTTTCTCCGAGCTGCTCGTCATCGCGGTCGTGGCGCTGATCGTGATCGGCCCCGAGCGCCTGCCCAAAGTCGCGCGCACGCTGGGGCACCTGTTCGGCCGCATGCAGCGCTATGTCAATGACGTCAAGGCCGACATCTCGCGCGAGATGGAGCTCGAGGACCTCAGGAAGATACAGTCGAGCATGGAGGACGCGGCGCGCTCGTTCCAGAGCTCCGTCAGCAAGGAAATGAGCGAAGCCGAGAGCGAGCTGAACAAGCTCACGCAATCTGCCGAGATGGCGGCGGATTCCCGTGCCGAAGCCGCGCCGGTCCCTCCGGAGCCGCCCGCGGCCACGGCCCCGCAGCAGCGCGAGCTGGCGCTGGATGCGAACCCCCCGCCGCCTTCGCAGAAGCACGCCTGAGGCGGCGGCCCGACGGGTGACATCTCCCTCACCCGTCGCGCTTCATCGAACATGACGGAAGACACCTTCATTTCCCATCTGGTCGAGCTGCGCGACCGGCTGCTGCGCATGCTGATCGCGGTGGGCGTGGTGTTCGTTCTCCTCTTCCCGTTCGCGTCCGACCTCTACGACCTGCTGGCGTATCCGATGATGCGCACGTTGCCGGTGGGCTCGAGGATGATCGCAACGGGTGTGGTTGCCCCCTTCCTCATACCCGTCAAGGTCGCCGCGCTGGTCGCATTCGCGGTCGCGCTGCCGTACGTGCTCTACCAGGCCTGGGCTTTCGTTGCGCCCGGTCTCTACGCCCACGAGCGGCGCCTGGTGATGCCGCTGGTGATTGCCAGCACCGTGCTGTTCTTCGTGGGCGTCGCGTTCTGCTATTTCTTCGTGTTCGGAGTGGTGTTCAACTTCGTCTACCGGATCGCGCCCAAGAGCATCACGGTTGCGCCCGACATCGAGAACTATCTGAATTTCGTCATCACGATGTTTCTTGCGTTCGGGGTGACCTTTGAAGTGCCGATCGCGGTGCTGATCCTGGTGCGCATGGGGGCGGTCACGATCGAGCAGCTCTCGAGCATCCGCCCCTACTTCATCGTGGGTTCGTTCGTGGTCGCGGCGATCGTTACGCCCCCGGACGTGCTGTCGCAGCTCCTGCTTGCGGTCCCGATGTGCCTGCTCTACGAAATCGGGATCATCGCGGCGCGCCTGTTCGGCGCATCGGGGCGGCGCGGGAACGACGGCGAGAAGGTGCCCGAGCCCGGGGAAGAGCGCGGGACCTAGAGCCTATCACCGGCCCTTGCGCTGCTGGGGCACCGGCCGCCGCCCGATGGTGACAGCGACGTCGGATTCGGCCTGGTCGCGCGCCAGCCTGAGCGTTGCGTTCTGCCCGGGTTGCAGCGCGGCGATCATGTTCAGCATGGTGACGCTGTCGGCGACCGGCCGGCTGTTCACGGCGAGCAGGACGTCGCCCGGCCTGATTCCCCCCTTGTCTGCGGGGCTGCCGCGCACGACTTGCGTGATCAGCACACCGCGCGTCGCAGGCAGGTTGAACGATTGCGCGATCTCCGGAGTAATGTCCTGCAGGCCCACGCCGATCCAGCCGCGCGTGACCGAGCCTTTCTGGACGATCTGCTCCATCACCTGGCGGGCGATGGAGACCGGGATGGCGTAGCCGATACCCTGCGTGCCCCCGGTCTCGGAGTAGATGGCGGTGTTGATGCCGACCAGGTTGCCCTCGGCATCCACCAGCGCGCCTCCCGAGTTGCCCGGGTTGATCGCCGCGTCGGTCTGGATGAAGTTCTCGAAAGTCGTGATGCCGAGCTGGCTGCGCCCGAGCCCGCTCACGATTCCCAGCGTGACGGTCTGGCCGACGCCGAAGGGGTTGCCGATGGCGAGCACGATGTCGCCCACGCGGAGCTGATCGGGCTGCGCGAAAGTGATGGACGGCAGATGGTCCAGCTCGATCTTGAGCACCGCAAGATCGGTCTCGGGATCGCTGCCGACCACGCGCGCGCGAACCTTGCGCGAGTCGGCCAGCGCGATCTCGATCTGGTCCACGGACTCGATCACGTGGTTGCTGGTGAGGATGTAGCCGTCCGCGCTCACGATCACGCCCGAACCGAGGCCCTCGCGGCGCAGCGGGCCGGCGTCCAGCGGATCGCCCAAGAACTGGCGGAGCAGCGGATTGTCCAGGAAGGGAGAGCGCTGCCGCTTGATTTCCTGGCTGGTGAAGATGTTGACGACCGCCGGCATCGCCTGATGCGCGGCGTCCCTGAACGAAGCGACCGTGCGCGCGGGTGCCTCAGCCTTCGGCTCCTTCGCGATGACGACGGTCCCGCGCGTATTCCAGGTCAGGAGGTCGGGGCGGAGCGTCGAGACGACGAACAGGGCCGCAAGGCAGACCGTCGCGGTTTGCGCGAATATGAGCCAGAACTTCCGCATCAGCTGAAGGAGAGGGGGAACGAGCGGGGAAGCGGGATTCGTGAGTGCCCGAATCATAGCAAAACGCGACTGCGGGCTCGCGACATTGAGACGAAACCCGCGCGGGCCAGTGCTCGGCGAGCCCGGTGGGCGGGGCCGGGTGGGGCGCCTCATGGCGCGATTTCCGGGCTCTAGCGCCGGACGAGCGCGCCTCTTCCTAACTCACTGATCGAACGTCGTTTTCTCACGTTTTGCTTCTAATTCCCTGGGGCCTTTGTGTAGAATGGCGACTTTTCCGGGGCGGGGAACAATCGCATGGCGGACAAAGAGTTGGATCAGGGCAAGCGGCGTTTCCTGGTCGCGGCCACGGGCGTTGCGGGCGGACTTGCCGGAGCGGCTGCCGCGGTGCCGTTCGTCGCGAGCATGCTGCCTTCGGAGCGCGCGAAGGCCGCCGGCGCGCCGGTCGAAGCCGACATCCGCAACCTCGCTCCCGGCGAAATGACGCGCGTCGAGTGGCGCGGCAAGCCGGTGTGGATCGTGAGGCGCACACCGGAAATGCTGGAGTCGGTCAAGGAGGACGACAACAAGGTTGCCGATCCCAAGAGCGTGCGCAAGCCGGAGCTGACCCCGGAATACGCGCGCAACGAGTTCCGCTCGATCAAGCCGGAGTACCTCGTCGTGGTCGGCATCTGCACCCATCTCGGCTGCTCGCCGGTGGACAAGTTCAAGGCCCAGCCCGAGCCCTTCGATGCGGACTGGAACGGCGGGTTCTACTGCCCGTGCCACGGCTCGCTGTTCGATCTCGCGGGCCGCGTCTACAAGAACAAGCCCGCCCCGGACAATCTCGCCGTTCCGCCGCACACTTATCTCTCCGACAGCACGATCCTCATCGGCGTCGACCAGAAGGGAGCGTAGGGCATGGCCGCAGCGGAAAAACCGCCGGTCACCATCACGTGCGCCGGCCCGCTCAACGGCGTGTTGAGCGGCGTTCTGACCTGGGTCGACCAGCGCTTTCCGCTGATGTCGCTGTGGCGCGACCATCTCGCCGAGTACTACGCGCCGAAGAACTTCAATTTCTGGTACTACTTCGGCTCGCTCGCGATATTCGTGCTGGTGTTGCAGATCGTGACCGGGATTTTTCTCACGATGCACTACAAGGCGGACGCAACCCAGGCGTTCGCCTCGGTGGAGTACATCATGCGCGAGGTGCCGGGCGGGTGGCTGATCCGCTACCTGCACTCGACGGGCGCATCCTTCTTTTTCATCGTGGTCTACCTGCACATGTTCCGCGGCCTGATGTACGGGTCCTATCGCAAGCCGCGCGAGCTCACCTGGATCTTCGGCATGGTGATCTACCTCTGCCTCATGGCGGAGGCATTCTTCGGGTATCTCCTGCCGTGGGGCCAGATGTCGTACTGGGGCGCGCAGGTGATCGTCAACCTGTTCGACGCCATTCCCTGGGTCGGGCCGACACTGGCGATCTGGATCCGCGGCGACTACGTGGTGGCGGACGCCACCCTGAACCGCTTCTTCTCGTTCCACGTCATCGCCATTCCGCTGCTGCTGCTGGGGCTCGTCGCCGCCCACATCATGGCGCTGCACGAGGTGGGCTCCAACAACCCGGACGGCGTCGAGATCAAGAAGGTGAAGGACCCGAAGACCGGCCACCCGGTGGACGGCATCCCGTTCCATCCGTATTACACGGTGAAGGACACGCTGGGCCTGGTGGCATTCCTGATCGTGTTCTGCGTGATCCTGTTCTTCATGCCGGAGTTCGGCGGCTATTTCCTCGAGTACAACAACTTCATTCCGGCGGACCCGTTGAAGACTCCGTCCCACATCGCCCCGGTGTGGTACTTCACGCCCTACTACTCGATTCTGCGCGCGGTCACCGAGGACTTCATGATCTTCCTGGCGCTCGGCGTGGCGGCGTACGTGATCCTGATCTGGCGGACCCTCCGCGACTTTCGGATCAAGATCGCTGCGGCGGTCGTCGGCGCCGTGCTGATCTTCTTCATGAAAGGCCCCGAGCGCTTTGTCCTCGACCCCAAGGTGTGGGGCGTCGCGCTGATGGGTGCCGGGACGCTCATCTATTTCCTGCTGCCATGGCTCGACCGCAGCCCCGTGAAATCGATCCGCTACAAGGGGCCGCTGACCAAGATCGCGTTGACCCTGTTCGTGATCGCGTTCTGCGTCCTGGGTTACCTCGGCACGCTCTCGGTCACCGAGGGCCGGACCTACGCGGCGCAGCTCTTCACGTTCGTCTATTTCGCGTTCTTCCTGCTCATGCCGTGGTACACGGCCATGGACAGGACGAAGCCCGAGCCGGCGCGGGTGACCGGATGACGGGTGCGACCGGAATGCTGGCCAGAGCACTGGCGTGCCTGCTGCTTGCAGCGCCGCTGGCGGCGGCCGCGTCGGAAGGCGTCGATCTCGATCGCCTGCCGGTCGACATCAGCCCGCACGACGTGATCTCGCTGCAGCGCGGCGCGCGCGTCTACGTGAACTACTGCCTCGGGTGCCACGCCGCCGGCTACATGCGCTACAACCGGCTGCGCGATCTCGGTCTGACCGATCAGCAGATCCGGGACAACCTGGTCCTCAACGGCGCCAAGGTCGGCGACCTCATGCGGACCGCGATGGACCCGAAGGAGTCCAAGGAATGGTTCGGCACGCCGCCGCCCGACCTCACCGTCATCGCGCGCTCGCGTGCCTCGGGCGCCGGCAGCGGCGCGGACTGGCTCTACAGCTATCTGCGCGGCTTCTACCGCGACCCCGCGCGCCCCAGCGGCTGGAACAACATGGTGTTCCCGAACGCGGCGATGCCCCACGTGCTGTGGCAGCTGCAGGGCGAGCAGGCCCTCAGGACCGAGACGCTGTCGATTCCGCGCGGAACCGAGGGCGAGGTGGAAAAGCACGAGGTGCAGAAGCTCGTGCTGGAAAAGCCGGGAACCCTGAGCCCGGCCGAATACGACCGCACGGTGGGCGACCTGGTGAATTTCCTGGTCTACATGGGCGAGCCCTCCCGGCAGACCCGCATCGAGCTCGGCATCTACGTGCTGATGTTCCTGGGCGTGCTGTTCGTGCTCGCCTACCTGCTCAAGAAGGAATACTGGAAGGACGTGCATTGAGCACCCGCATGCGGTTATACCTATGATGACCCTCTACTCCGGCACGACCTGCCCGTTCAGCCAGCGCTGCCGCATCGTGCTCTACGAAAAGGGCATGGACTTCCAGATCGTGGATGTCGACCTGTTCAACAAGCCGGAAGACCTGGCGGTGATGAATCCCTACAACCAGGTGCCGGTGCTGGTCGAGCGCGACCTCATCCTCTACGAGTCGAACATCATCAACGAGTACATCGACGACCGCTTCCCGCACCCGCAGCTGATGCCCGCCGACCCGGTGATGCGGGCGCGCGCGCGCCTGTTCCTGTTCCGCTTCGAGCACGAGCTGTTCAGCAACATCGAGGCGATCGAGAAGGGCACGCAGAAGCAGGGCGACAAGGGGCGCTCCATCATCCGCGACAACCTGACCCAGATCGCGCCGGTGTTCACCAAGCAGAAATACATGCTGGGCGAGGAATTCACCATGCTCGATGTCGCGATCGCGCCGCTCCTGTGGCGGCTCGACCATTACGGCATCTCGCTGCCCAAGACCTGCGCGCCGATCATGAAGTACGCGGAGCGCCTGTTCAGCCGGCCGGCTTTCATCGACGCGCTCACCGCCTCGGAAAAGGTGATGAGGAAATAAGCGGCCATGGCGGAACGCTCGACCAAGCCGTATCTCATCCGAGCCATCCACGAATGGTGCTCGGACAGCGGGTTGACGCCCTACATCTCGGTGAAGGTCGACGCCCGCACGCGCGTGCCGGCGGAGCACGTGAAGAACGGCGAGATCGTGCTCAACATCGGAGCCGACGCGACGCACCGCCTCACCATCGGCAACGAGCTGATCCAGTTCGCAGCGCGCTTCAACGGCGTCTCGCGCGAGTGCTCGATCCCGATCGAGGCCGTGGGCGGCATCTTTGCCAAGGAGAACGGGCAGGGGCTGATCTTCCCGCGCGAGCCCGGCACAGGAGACGGCGGCCGGCTCCGCTATTCCCGAATCCACCCCGCCTGCATCCCCCACCAACGGCAAGCCCAAGCTGCAGGTGATCAAGTAGCGCGGCTCATCCCGCGCGGCGGCGGATCTCCCGGATCACCGCGCTGTTGTCGAGGCCGCCTTCGCCCGCGGCGACGCAGCCGTTCATGAGCTCGACGTACTGTTGCGCGAGCGGCAGCTGCTGCTTCCGGCGCCGTGCCTGATCGAGCATCAGCGAGAAGTCCTTGAGCGACTGCGTGACGAAGCCGCGCGGCGTGAAATCGCCGCTCACCATCTTGCCGCCTTTGATGTCCATGACCTGCGAGTAGGCCGCCGACTCGCGCGCGACCGCGAGGAACGCCGCAGGGTCGAGCCCCATGCGCTCGGCAAACACCAGGCCTTCCGCGAGCGCCGCGCGGTTGACGCCGAGTATCAGGTTGATCGCAAGCTTGGCGCGCCCGCCGCTGCCGGCCGGCCCGAGATGGCGCCAGCGCGGGAGAATCGCGTCGAGCACGTCGTGGACGTCCGCGACCGCGGCGTCCGCGCCGCCGATGAGCCCCAGCCCCTCGCCGCGCTCGGTCTGGTCGCTGGTGCCGGAGATCGGCGCCTCGACGTAGCGCAAACGGTCGGCCGGCAGGCGCGCGGCAAGGGCGGCGATGCGGTCAGGGTCGCAGGTGCTGACGCAGATCGCGGTAAGGGGCGGTGAATCCTGCGGCCGCGACGCGAGAAGTCCCGGGCGGCCCTCGACCGTCGCTTCCACCTGCTCCGTGTTGAATACCGCAAGCACGACTTTGTCGCACGCGCGCGCAATCTCCGCGACCGAGAGCGCGGCGCGGCCCCCGAGCGCGACGAGTGGCGCGAGCTTGTCGCCGGAGATGTCGTACCCCAGGACGTCGAATCCAGCCGCGAGCAAACGCTTCGCGCAGGCCGTCCCCATCAATCCCGTGCCGATCACCCCTACAGGCTTGCGCCGCTCTGACATGCTCGTCCCCCGGTCCGATGCACTCGCTGGAGGGATTCTATGCCTCATCCCTCATCCCTCATCGTTCATCCCTATATAATGTGCCCCCGGGCCGGCATAGCTCAGTGGTAGAGCAACCGCCTTGTAAGCGGTAGGTCGTCTGTTCGAGTCAGACTGTCGGCACCAGCACCACGCGGCGCCCGCAGCGCGAGGCGGCCGGTGGCGTGCGGGAACCTTTGGGAATCTCCCGGTCCAATAGCGCGGGCGCCAGGGAAAGTCAGGCGGCCCCTTGAAAGCCGCGTGGCCGGATACAGATCGGAACACAGAAGAATTCGGGGACGCTGCCCGGCGACCGCCGGTGGAGGGTGAATGATCAGAGTCGAGAACCTGGTGAAGGCCTTCGGCCCGAAGCTCGCGGTGAACGGCGTGTCGTTCACGGTCGGGCGCGGCGAGGTCCTGGGCTTCCTCGGGCCCAACGGCGCCGGCAAAGTCCACCACCATGCGCATGATTACCGGATTCATCCCGCCGACGTCGGGACGGATCACGATCGGCGGCCACGACATGCTGGAGGATCCCCTCCCGGCCAAGCGGCTGATCGGCTATCTCCCCGAGAACGCCCCGGGCTACGCGGACATGACGGTTCACGGTTTCCTCCATTTCGCCGCCGAGCTGCGCGGGCTGCGGGGCGACGCGAGGAAGCGGGCGGTCGGCCGCGCGATCGAACTGTGCTTCCTGCAGAACGTCGCGCACCAGACCATCGACACGCTCTCCAAGGGCTACAAGCACCGCACCGGGCTCGCGCAGGCCCTGGTCCACGATCCCGACGTGCTCATCATGGACGAGCCAACCGACGGGCTCGACCCCAACCAGAAGCACGAGGTGCGCGGCCTGATCAAGCACATGGGCGAGAAGAAGGCGATCATCTTCTCGACCCACATCCTGGAGGAGGTCGAAGCGGCGTGCACCCGCGTCATCATCATCGACCGCGGGAGGATCGTCGCCAACGGGACGCCGCAGGAGCTGAAGGCGCGCTCGCCGGAGGGCCGGCTCGAGGACGTCTTCCGCGCGATCACGCTCCCGGACACGGTGAAAGCATGAGCGCCTGGTCGAATATCAGGACAATCGTGAAGCGCGAGCTGGGCGGCTACTTCGCCTCGCCCATTGCCTACGTGTTCCTGGTGATCTTTCTCCTCCTCACCGGGTTCTTCACCTTCACGGTCGGCAGCTTTTTCGAGCGTGGCGAGGCCTCGCTCGTGTCGTTCTTCACCTGGCATCCCTGGCTCTACCTCTTTCTCGTGCCCGCCGTCGGCATGCGACTCTGGTCGGAAGAGCGCCGCCTCGGCACGATGGAGCTGCTGCTCACGATGCCGGTGACGACCTGGCAGGCGATCGTGGGCAAGTTCGTCGCCTCATGGCTGTTCCTCGCGCTGGCGCTCGCGCTCACCTTTCCGGTCGTGATCACGGTCAACTGGCTCGGCAAGCCGGACAACGGAGTGATCTTCGCGGGCTACGTGGGGAGCGTGCTCCTGGCCGGGTCCTATCTCGCGGTGAGCTGCATGACCTCCGCGATGACGCGCAACCAGGTGATCAGCTTCATCCTGTCGGTCCTGATCTGTCTCTTCCTGATCCTCGCCGGCTACGAGCCGGTGACCGGGCTGCTGTCGCGCGTTGCCAGCCCGCGGGTCGTCGAGGTCATCGCCGCTTTTTCGGTGATGACGCACTTCGACGGCTTCCAGCGCGGCGTGCTCGACACGCGCGATATCGTGTTCTTCGCGTCGGTGATGGGGTTCGCCCTTTTCACCACGGGCGTCGTCATCCGCAACCAGCGCGCGGGATAGCGCCATGCGAAGCAAGCAAATCGAAACCCTGCTCTACTCGACTGGCGGAGTGATCGCGCTGCTCGCGGTGCTGATCGCCGCCAACTTCATCGTGGGCGCGTTCAACCTGCGCGCCGATCTGACGCAGGGCCACGTCTATACACTCTCGCCCGGCACGCGCCAGGTGCTCGCGAAACTCGAGGCCCCGGTCAAGCTTCGACTCTACTATTCGCAGGGCAGCGAGGCGGTGCCGGTCGGGCTCAAGACCTTCGCCAAGCGGGTGGAGGACCTGCTGAACGAGTACAAGGCGGCGGGCAAGGGCAAGGTGGTCATCGAGAAATTCAACCCCGAGCCGGACTCGGACGCCGAGGATTCCGCGCAGCTCGACGGCATCGACGGCCAGCTCACCAATACCGGGGAGAAGTTCTACCTTGGCCTGTCGATCGCTTTCCTCGACCAGAAAGCGGCGATCCCGGTGCTTGCGCCCGACCGCGAGCAGCTGCTCGAGTACGACATTACGCGGGGGATCGCACAGGTCGGCGAAGCGAAGAAGCCGGTGGTGGGCGTGATGAGCGCGCTGCCGGTGATGGGGCGCTCGCTCGACCCGATCAAGAAGCAGCAGCCGACGGAAGCGTGGGTCCTGATCCAGGAGCTGAAGAAGATCTTCGACGTCAAGGAGGTCAAGCTCGACGCGACGCGGATAGACGACGACATCAAGGTGCTGCTGGTGATCCATCCGCGCAACATCATGGATCAGACCGAATACGCGATCGACCAGTTCGTGCTGCGCGGGGGCAAGTTGATCGCGTTCGTCGATCCCTACGCCTATTTCGACCAGCAGCCCGACTTCCAGAACCCCTTCGGGGGCTCGCAGGCGGGGCAGTCCACGTTCTACAACCTGTTCAAGGCGTGGGGCATCGACGTCGACATGGGCAAGGTCATCGCGGATCTCACGTTCGCGAGCGGGGAGGGCCCACGGCTGCTGCCGACGCTGCTCTCGCTCAATACGCAGGCGCTCAACGCGGACGACGTGGTGACGAGCCAGGTCGGAACGCTGCTCTACGCTTTCGGCGGCGCATTCAAGGGCAAGCCGGCCGAGGGACTGAAGCAGGCCGTGCTCGTCCACAGCTCGAAAAATGCGATGCCGGTCGATCTCATCATCGCGACGCTGTCGGGCGAGCCCTCCACGCGCGGCTTCCAGCCCAGCAACGAGGAAATGCCTCTCGCGATCCGTTTGACCGGAAAGTTCCACACCGCCTTTCCCGATGGCAAGCCCCAGCCCTTCATGCCGCGCGCGGACAGGAAGAAGGGAGACGACAAGAAGAAGGCCGAGGACAGGGCCGAGCCGCACCTGAAGGAATCGAAAGAGGACAACTCCGTGGTGCTCGTCGCCGACGTGGACATGCTCTCCGATGGCGCCGCGGTGGAAATCCAGGACGTGTTTGGCCAGCGCGTCGCTGTTCCGCGCAACGGCAATCTCGCGCTCGCGCTGGGCCTGGTCGAGCAGCTCTCCGGTGACAACGCGCTGATCAGTCTGAGAAGCCGGGCCTCCTTCAGCAAGCCGCTGACGGTGATCCGCGAGATGGAGGCGAAGGCGCAGCAGCAGTACCTCGGCAAGATCAAGGAGCTCGAGGACAGCCTGAACCAGACCCAGGAGAACCTGCAGAAGCTGCAGAAGTCCAAGGCGGGCGTGACCAGCACCATCCTCACCGCCGAGCAGCAGGCCGAGCTCGACAACTTCCGCAAGAAGGCGGCCGAGGCGCGGCTCGCGCTGAAGGAGCTGAGAAAGCGGCTGCGCGTCGAGACCGACGCGCTCGAGTTCTGGACCAAGGTCCTGAACATCGGGCTCGTGCCGCTGCTGGTCGCGCTCGCGGGGCTCGCCCTCGCGCTCGCCCGGCGCCGCAAGACCACCTCTGTATGAGCCGCAAGCACTTTCTCTACCTCGTCATCGCGCTCGTGGTGCTGGGGGGCGCGGGCCTCGCGCTGTTCTGGCAGGACATCGCCGACTATCGCGCGAGCGGCGCAAAGATCGGGGCGAAGCTCCTGCCCGGACTGAAGATCGCCGACGTTGCCGAGATCGGGCTGCAGAGCCCCAAGCATCAGGCGACGCTCGCGCGCAAGGAGAAGACCTGGGTCGTGCAGGAGCGCGGAGGATATCCCGCCAGCTTTCAGGAGATCAGCGATCTCATGATCAAGCTGGTCGAGCTCAAGGTGACCCAGTCCGAGCAGGTCGGGGCATCGCTTCTGCCGCGCGTCGAGCTCGCCGACCCTGGCAAGGGCGAAGGCGGCGGCACGTCGATCGAGTTCCGGGACGCCGCGGGTAAGGTGCTGGCGGGGCTCGTGCTGGGCAAGAAGGTCCTCAAGAAGGACCCGCTCAACCCGTTGCCCGCGGCGAAGGACGGGGTGCCCGCGGGGCGCTACGTGCGCATCGTCGGGGCCAAGGACACCGTGGTGGTCGTGTCGGACCCGCTGGGCAAGGCCGAGGCCGACCCCGGCAAGTGGCTCGACAAGGACTTCTTCAAGGCCGAGCGCATCCGCACGCTCGCCGCGGGGCCCGAGGGCGCCAGCGCGCACTGGAAGATCGCGCGCGCCGAGGAATGGGGCCAGTGGAAGCTCGTGGGCGGCGGCAACCTCAATCCGAGCGCCGCGGTCGGCGCCGCGAACAAGCTCGGCTCGTTGTCGTTCGACGACGTCGCCCTCGACCCCGGCAAGGAAGCGAGCGGAAAGCCCGTCGTCGTGGTCGCCGAGACCTTCGACGATCTCGTGTACACCGTGAAGCTCGTGCAAAAGGGCAAGGGCGACGAGTATCTCTTGAGCTTCACCGTCAAGGGCGAGCCGCCGAAGGCCCGCGCGCCGGAGAAGGGCGAGAAGGCGGAGGACAAGGAGCGCCGCGACAAGGAATTTGCCGAGAGCCGCAAGCGGCTGGAGGAGCGCATCGCAGCGGAGCAGGCGCTCGCGAAGTGGACCTACGTCATCGGCAGGCGCGAGCTCGAGCCGCTGCTCAGGACGCGCGGCGAGATGGAAGCGCCGCGGCGCGAACAGGCGCGCCGCTAGGAAGGCCGCGTTTCGGGGTGCTCCCGGGCCGACTTGGCCCGGATCTATGCCGCGGGGCTATACTTACGTCATGCGTCGAGCCGCGCGATACCTTCTCCTCTGCCTGGCGCTGTCGGGCTGCAGCGTCGCGATGTACGGCAACCAGTCGACCAGCGGCGGCACGACCACGACGGTCACTTCGACCCAGGTCAGCGGCTCGGCGCAGGGGGCGAACTACAAGGTGGCGTTCTCGTCCGGCGGACAACCCGTGTCGCCCCGGGCGCCCGGCGGCCACTTATACGCGAGCGGAAGCTCGGCATACGTGGTGATCGGAATCGTCGCATTCGCGGATCTGGTCAACTACGTCGTCGGCGCGCCCCAGGCGAAGCCGCTGCCCCCCGGCACTCGTATCGCCGACACTTGCTCCTGCTACAAGAAAGAGAGCGACGAGGCACCGGGGACGAAATGACGGATCCCGCGCAGTCGTCACGATTCGAATGAAGCTCCGGGAGATACTCAAGTCGCCCATCCTGCCCCTCGGCAGGAAGTGGGAGGTCCGTAAGCGGACGGACGGCTACGAGTCCGACGTCACCGCCCTGGTGCGCGCGATGCTCGAGGACGAAACCATTCGCGAGGACCAGCGCTGGGCGTGGGAGCGCTGGCGCAACGACGCCGATGCCCTGAAGTAGTTGCGCGGTGACGTCGCAGCGCGGTGACAAAGTGGCTCGTGACTGGACGAACACCGCGATTTCCCTTCTCGCGCTGGCCGTCGCCGCGCCGGCGCAAGCACAGCAATATCCGACGCGGGCAGTGCGGCTGATTGTCGCGTCCTCGCCCGGCAGCGGGGTGGACATCGTGTCGCGCATCGTGGCCCAGAAGCTCGCGGCCGGTCTGGGGCAGCAGGTGGTCGTGGACAATCGCGCCGGCGCCGGCGCGAATCTCGGCGCCGAGATCGCGGCGAAGGCGCCTCCCGATGGCTACACGCTGTTCATGGGCACCCCCGCCCACGCCATCAACGCCAGCATGTACAGCGGGCTCCATTACGACATCGTCCGCGACTTCGCGCCGGTCAGCCTCGTCACGACCGGCCAATATGTGCTCATCGTGCATCCGTCCGTGCCTGCGCGCACAGTGAAGGCGCTCATCGCTCTCGCGCGCAGCAAGCCCGGCGATCTCGCTTACGGCTCTGCCGGGCCCGGCAACTCGACCCATCTGGCAGCAGAACTGTTCAACAGCATGGCCGGAACGAAGATGCTGCACGTGCCCTACAAAGGAAGCGGCCCTGGGCTGATCGACCTGATGAGCGGCCAGTTGCAGTTGTATTTCGCGAATCTCACCGCCGGGTTGCCGCACATGCGGAGCGGCCGGGTGCGCGCGCTGGCCGTGACCGGGCCGGCGCGCACGCCCTTGCTGCCGGCCCTCCCCACGGTGGCGGAGGCCGGATTGCCGGGTTACGCGGTAACCGGGTTCTTCGGAGTGCTCGTGCCCGGAGGCACGCCGGCTGGCATCATCGCGAAACTCAACGGGGAGATTGTCAGGGCGGTGCGCGCGGCGGACGTCCAGGCGAGCCTTGCGGCGGAGGGCGCCGAGCCTGTCGGCAGTTCGCCGGAGGAATTTGCCGCCTACATAAGAGAGGAGATCACCCGCTGGGCGGGTGCCGTCAAGACAGCGGGGTTGTATGGCAAAGCGCGCTGACGCACACGGGCCGGGAATGCTCCTCCTATGCGCTGCGCTGGTAGCCGCACTGCCGGCGGCACAAGCACAGCAATACCCTTCGCGGCCGGTGCGGTTCGTCGTGCCGTTCGCGCCGGGCGGGAGCGTGGACACGCTCGCCCGCACCATCGGACCCAGGCTCGCGGACGCGCTGGGACAGCAGGTCGTCGTGGACAACCGCCCGGGCGGGAACGGCGACATCGGCATGATCATCGTTGCCAAAGCTCCGCCCGACGGCTACACCCTGCTTCTCGGCTACATCGCGAACCTTGCGATCGCCCCGAGCCTCTACGCGAAGCTCCCGTTCGATCCGCAGAAGGATTACGCGCCCATCACGCAGATCGCGACCTCGCCCAATGTGCTCACCGCGCACCCTTCGGTACCGGCAAGGAATCTGCAGGAGCTGATCGCGCTGGCCAAAGCCAAGCCGGGAGCGGTCAATTTTGCCTCGACCGGGGTCGCCAGCGTCGGGCACCTCACCGGCGAGCTGCTGAACAACCTGGCGGGCGTCAAGATGACGCATGTGCCGTACAAGGGCGGCGGCCAGGCGATCATCGATCTGGTGGGCGGCCACGTGCAGGTCATGTTCAGCGGCTTCTCGGCGGCGATGCCGCACATCAAGAGCGGAAAGATCAGGGCGCTGGCGGTCACGGGGGCCACGCGCTCGCCCGCGCTGGCGGACGTCGCGACCATCGCGGAACAGGGCTTCCCGGGCGTGGAAGCGACCGCCTGGTACGGCATGCTTGCGCCGGCGGGGACGCCCAAGGCGGTCATCACGCGGCTGCACGGCGAGGTCGTGAAGATTCTGAAACTACCGGACGTGACCCAGCGCCTTGGCGGGCTGGGATTCGAGATCGCCGGCTCGACGCCGGAGCAGTTCGCAGCCTACATCCGGTCGGAAACGAAGAAGTGGGAGAAGGTGGTGAAGGCGTCGGGCGCGAAGCCCGACTGACGTCCGATGACTGCCGTGGTCACGCGGCGTGATGGCTGACGACCTCCAGCACGCGGCTTCCGTCGGCATTCCTGATCTCGGTGCGCACCGCGGCGAAGCTGCGGCCGTCGTGAATCCGCCTTGACGCGATCTTCAGCGCCCGGCCCTGGCCGGGACTGATGTACCAGGCCGAAATGGCGGAGAGCTGGGGGTGGCGCGGCGCCGCGGCCTGCGCCGTGATCGCCGCGAGTCCCAGCAACAAGCCGCCCTGCACGTGCCGCACGCGGTTGCCGTGCTGCGGGCCGATCTTCACCGCACTGCGCGCGCCGCGATCGCCCCGAACCGGCAAGATTCTCCAGAAATGCTCGATGAATGCGTGTCGGTCGTCGGCCTGCCCCAGCGCCGCGTCGCACGCCTTGAGCACAGCGCGCTCGTCGGGATCGAGCTCGCGCGGATCAAGGGGCGCGATCGGAGCGCCGCCGTCCTCCCGCTGCCACGGCAGCGGTGCGAGATTCACGCCGGGCGGCGGCGGCAGCACCACGAACGTCCCGCTCGCGCGGCAGACCGGCACCGCGCCCGCGTAGACCGTCCCGCTCGTCAGTGACTGGCGCGCCGCGGCGCCGCTCGTGTAGCCGCCCATGCTCGCGTGCGCCTTCAACTCTCCCCGCAGCGGGGCGCCCGTGAACAGGGCATGCAGGTGGACGGTCGCCTGGCGCGCGCCGCGCTCGATCTTCAGGCGTGAGGCGGTGGCAAGCGCGGTGTCGAGCAGCACGCAGAACGCAGCGAGGTTGGTCGAACCGTCCACATTGCGAGACTGCGGGCCGTCGAGCATGGTCTGGTCGAGATCGTTCTCGCCGATGCGCGGCCAGCCGCAGCCGATGAGATGGCCCGGAAAGTGGAAGCCCGGCGTGCGGTTGGCCGCCAGCGCGAGCAGCACCTGCCGGCGAATCGCTTCGGCGCCGGGCGATGATTTTCTTTTCACGCCGTCATTTTCTCATGCGCGCAGCGGTTTTCGCGGCGCGTGCGCGCGGTAGTAGAATCGGACTCAAAATGCAGCACGATCCCGGCTCGGCGCCGGATTCAGCGCCGCGCCTTCTCAGCCTTTTCCAGATTCTCGCGACCATCGTGCTGTGGAACGCGGGCTATAAGGGCGCGCGTGTCGTCAACACGCTCTACGCGCTCGATCTCGGCGCCGGCCCGTTCGACACCGGCCTGCTGCTGGCGGTCTACGGCGTGTTTCCCCTCGTGCTCGCGATCCACGTCGGCAAGATAAGCGACCGCTACGGCGTGCGCCTGCCGGTTGCGGCCGGCGCGGTCATCACGGCCCTGGGGATCGTTCTGCCGTGGTTCTGGCCGGTGATGCCGATGCTGTTCGTCTCCGCCGCGGTGACCGGCGCCGGCTTCATCCTGGTGCAGGTGTCCATGCAGGCGCTGGTGGGCTCGCTCGGGAGCGGCGCCTCGCGCACCTACAACCTCAACCTCTACGCCCTGATCGTGTCGGTTTCCGATCTCGTGGGACCGATCGTCGCGGGCTTCTCGATCGACCACTTCGGCCACGTGCAGACCTTTCTGTACCTCGCGGCTCTGACCGTCCCCTCGGTGATGGTCCTGGTGTTCCTGGGCCACCGCCTTCCCCGCGCCGCGGCGGGCGGCCCGGACCGCGGCAAGCAGCGCATGAAGGACCTCTTCCGTATCCGCGAACTGCGCCGCATGCTGCTCGCGAGCGCGCTCGTCATGGGCGGCCTCGATCTCTTCCAGCTCTACCTCCCGATCTACGGCCATTCGATCGGGTTGTCGGCCTCCGCCATCGGCATGATCATGGGGACGTTCGCGGCGGCTGCGTTCGTGACGCGGGCGCTGCTTCCGGCCCTCGTGCGCCGTTTCGGGGAGGCGACGGCGCTGCGCTACGCGATGTTCCTCGCCGCCGGCACCTTCTTCCTGATTCCGCTGTTCGAGAGCACGTTCGTCCTCGGGGTGGTCTGCTTCTTCCTCGGACTGTGCATGGGGCTCGGCCAGCCGCTGACCGTGATCCTCACCTACAACTATTCCCCCGCGGGACGGCACGGGGAGGGCCTCGGGCTGCGCATCGCGATCAACAACTCCATGCACGTCACCGTGCCGGCGGTCTTCGGAGCGGCCGGATCCCTGCTCGGCCTCGCGCCTGTGTTCTGGGCGAGCTCGGCGATGCTGGTGGCGGGCGGCTACGCGGCCCGCGCGCGGAAAGGGGCGTGACGCGTGTCGATCGGCACCGTGCTCGTCATCGTGCTGTGCAACATGTCGAGCTTCCGCGCGAGCAAGGTGCTCGTCACGCTGTTTGGGATCGAGCTCGGCGCCTCCCAGTTCGCGATTGGCACCATGATCGCCATGTACGCGTTGCTCCCGGCGCTGCTCGCGATGTATGCCGGCAAGCTCTCCGACCGGGTCGGCGTGCGCGTGCCCATGCTCGCCGGATCGCTCGGGCTCGCGGCGGGCCTGCTGCTGCCTTGGCTCGCACCCGGCCTGCCGGCGCTCTACGCCTCGGCCGCGCTGATCGGCGCATCGAACATGTTCTACAACGTCTCCGTTCAGAACCTCGTGGGCTCGCTCGGCGGCCCCGAGGAGCGTACGCGCAACTTCAGCAACTACGCGCTGGCCATGGCGATTGGCTCCTTCCTCGGCCCGCTCGCCGCCGGGTTTTCCATCGACGCCATCGGGCACGCCGCGAGCTACCTCTACGCCGCCGCGCTGCCGCTGGTGCCGGTCGTGATCATGGCCTCGGTGCGCAAGGTGGGTCGCGGACCGCGGATCAAGACCGAGGACGAGCAGGCCCGGCTTTCGACGAGCCTGCTCGCCCTCCCGGCGCTGCGCCGCACGCTAATCGCGAGCGCGGTCGCCGTGACCGCCCAGGACCTGTTCCAGTTCTACATGCCGATCTTCGGCCATTCGGTCGGGCTTTCAGCCTCCGCGATCGGAGTGGTGCTGGCGATGGCCGGCATCGCGGCGTTCGTGGTGCGCATCGGGCTGCCCGGGCTCGTGAAGCGCTTCGGGCCGGACGCGGTGTTCAACGGGTCGCTGGTCGTCTCGGCCGTAGCCTTCACGGTGTTTCCGCTCGTCACCGGCGCGTTCACGCTGGCGGCGATCGCCCTCGTGCTCGGCCTCGGCATGGGCTGCGCGCAGCCGGTCACGCTGACGATGATCTTCAGCCGCGCGCCCGAGGGCCGCTCGGGAGAGGCGCTCGGAATGCGCGTCACCATCAACCAGCTGACGCACATCGCGGTGCCGGTCGTGTTCGGAACGATCGGCTCGGTGTTCGGCGTCGCGCCGGTCTTCGTGTCCAACGCGCTGTTCCTGGCGGGCGGGGCGATGCTGAACCGCGCGCGCAAAACACATTAGAATGTCGCGTTCGATTCCAGGGGGCAATCCATGAAGGTCGCGATTCTCGACGATTACCAGGACGTCTTCCGCACGCTGAAATGCTATCCGCGCCTCAAGGGCCACGAGGTCGCCGTCTACCACGATTCGGTGAAGGAGCCCGCGAAGCTGGCGGAGCGGCTGAACGGCGCGGACGCCGTCGTTTTTCTGCAGCAGCGCACGCCCTTCCCGCGCGCCGCGGCCGAGCGGGTCACGACGTTGAAGCTGATCAGCCAGACGGGCCGCAACGTGAACCACATCGACGTCGAGGCCTGCACCGCGAAGGGGATCCTGGTGTGCGGTTCGGGGGGCGGGCAGGCGAACCATACGGCGGAGCTGACGTGGGGCCTCATCTTCTCGGTGCTGCGCCACATTCCCGAAGAGGTGCAGCGACTCAAGGCGGGCCGGTGGCAGACCACGATCGGCACGACGGTCGCGGGGAAGACCCTCGGGGTCTACGCCTACGGCCGCATCGGCAGCCTCGTCGCGAAGGCGGGGCGGGCGTTCGAGATGAAGGTGATCTGCTGGGGGCGGGAGGGCTCGACGGCCAAGGCGCGTGCGGACGGCTTCGAGGTCGCGCCGAGCCGCGAGGCGTTCTTCGAGAGCGCGGACATCGTGAGCCTGCATATCCCGCTCAACAAGGAGACGCGCGGCATCGTCAGGCATTCGGACCTCGCGCGCATGAAGCCGACCGCGCTCATCGTCAACACCAGCCGCGGGCCGATCATCGAGGAAGGGTCGCTGGTACGGGCGCTGAAGGAGGGCCGGCCCGGATTCGGCGCGGTGGACGTCTACGACGACGAGCCGGTGCTGGGCGGGAACCACCCGTTGCTGAAGATGGACAACGTGGTCTGCACGCCGCACCTGGGCTACGTGGACCGCGACACCTACGAGAAGTACTACGGAGCGGCGGTGGACAATATCCTCGCCTTCGCCGGGGGCAAGCCCGTCAACGTGCTCAACCCCGAAGCACTGAACAAGAAATAGCGGAGGATCCATGGCGAAGATGCGATGCGGCGTTGCCGCGGTGCAGGCGCTGCGCGCGGCGGGCGTGAGCCGGGTGTTCGGGCTGATGGGATCGAGCACGCTCGAGATCTACGACGCGCTCTACGACGCCCGGGACATGCTCTACGTCGGCGTGCGGCACGAGAACTGCGGCGTGCACATGGCGGACGCCTTCGGGCGCGTGACGCAGACGCCGGGGCTTTTCATCTGCGGGCAGGCGGGGCCGGGCGTCGCCAACATGATGCTGGGGCTCACCGCGGCGAAGCTCGCCTATTCCCCGGTGGTGGTAATCGCCGGACTGCCGTCGACCGCCGATCTCGGGAAGGACACCTTCCAGGAGATCGACCAGCACACGCTGTTCCTGCCGGTGACGAAGCGCGTGATGACGGTGACGCGTCCCGAGCGCGTGCCCGAGTTCCTACTGGAGGCGTTTCGCGTTGCCAACGCCGGGCGGCGCGGGCCGGTGGTAGTCCAGATACCGCGCGACCTGCTCAATCACGAAGTGGACGTCGCGATCCCGGCGCCGGGCGGGCAGCCGGAAGTCGCGGCCGGCGCGGCCGATCGCGCGACGCTCGAGCGGGTGAAGGCGATGATCCTCGAGTCGAAAGCGCCGGTCATCCACGCCGGGGCGGGCATCAAGTGGGGGCGCGGCACCGCGGCGCTCACACGGCTTGCCGAGAAGCTGCAGCTTCCGATCACCAATTCGGCCGGGCACACCGACGTCGCCCCCGTCGACCACCCCCTCTATGCGGGGGGCGTGGGCCCGCGCGGCAATCCGGTCGCGACGGGTCTCGTGCGCGAGGCTGACCTCATCCTTGCATTGGGCACGCGCCTGGGCTTCAACACCGCCCGGTTCACCAGCGAGATCGTGACGCCCCGCGCGAAGATCGTGCAGGTAGACATCGATCCCCTCGCGATCGGCCGCTACTACCCCGTCGCGCTCGGCATCGTCGGCGACGCGGGCACGGTGGCTGGCGCGCTGGCAGACCTCATGGACGCGGTTCCCGCGGCGCACGCCCCGTGGCGGGCGAGGAACGAGAAGTTCCTGAAGGACCGCCGGGAGATGCTGCACGCGCGCGAAGAGGTCGCCGCCAAAGGGACGCGGCCGCTTCACCCCGAGACCATCTATTCGGAGTTGCGCAAGGTTGCGCCGCGGAACGCGCTCTTCACGATTGACGCGGGCACGACCTGTCTGCAGGCGACCGACCGGCTGCCCTGCCATGTCATGCCGTCGCTGATCGCGCCGCTCGACTGCGGCAACATCGGCTTTTCCTACGCCGCCGGTCTCGGCGCCAAGGTCGCCGCACCGGAGCGGACGGTGATCTCGCTGATGGGCGACGGCGGCTTCGGCATGACCATGGGCGAGATGACGACGGCGGTCCAGAGCCAGATCAACACCATCGCCGTCGTGATGGACAACGGCACGTGGGGCGCGGAGATTGCCTACCAGCGCGATTTCTACAACTCGCGCTACATCGGCGCGCACGTGCTCTCGCCGCGCTTCGACGAGGTCATGAAGCTCTGCGGCGGCGTGGGCTACTACGTGACCGGACCGGGTGAGACCGCCGACGCGGTGAGCCAGGCGATGAAATCGGGCAAGCCCGCCGTGATCCACGCAAAGGTGGACCCGGACGCGGTGCTGAGCTTCCGCACCGACTCGATCGTCAAGCGCGCGTGAAACTCCCTCGCCCCCAATGGGGGAGAGGGCAGGGTGAGGGGGCCATTCAGTGCAGGTGCTTGCCCCTGGGGTGGAGCGGGATGACGGTGGATGAGCCGGTCGAGTGCTCGCCGGTGACCTTCCGTGTTGCCCAGTCCTGGTCGAAGAGCTGGCTGACGAGCGCGGCGACCTGGTCCACTTCCGCCTTGCCGAGATGGCGGCCCAGCATGGCCGAGACGTCCTCGGTCACGCACTGCCGGCGGAACTCGTGGATCGCCTCCGGCGTGGGGCCGACGAAGAGCTGGTAGAACTCATCCTCGCCGTTCTCCGGGTAGTAGGTGGCTTCGACCTCGGAGGCATACTCGGTGAGCGGCCCGAGGTTCTGGAACGCTTCCGTCAACCGCGCGTGGAAGCTGCGGCCGACTTCCCCGGTCCAGCAGATGTTCAGCGTGCGCTCCCGCGTGTCGAACTGGATGCCCGGCTCCTCGCGCTCGATGCTGTGCGCTTCCGCGATCGTGTCCACGTCGAGGTACTCGAGCCAGGGACGGAGCGCGTGCTCGAGCTGCGACAGGCGCACGCCGCGCCCGAGGAAGACGTTGCCGTGGACATGCACTTCCATTCTCATCTCAGGCCTCGGTGACTCGATTTCGGGGGCGGAAAGGATAGCACAGCGCTTCGGAAAGCGTGCCGAAGCGATGAAGCGAGTTTCTTCTCATCCTTCCGCCCTCATCATCCCTCATCCCTTCAGGAGCCCTTGCTCCTTGAACACTTCGACGGCGAGGCGCACGGCACCGTTGGAGACCGGGAAGCCGCAGTAGCCGGCACTGTGCACAAAGACCTCGATGATCTCGTCCATCGTCGCGCCGTTGTTCAGGGCGCCGACGATGTGCCCCCTGATTTCGTCGGGGCGATCCAGCGCGGTCAGCATGGCGAGCGTCACCAGGCTCCGCACCTTGAGCGGCAGGCCCGGACGCGACCAGATCGTGCCCCACGCGAGCTCGGTGACGAGCTCGTTCTGCTGTTTCGTGAACCGGTCGGGGCTCGCGGCCCGCTTCGCAACGTGCTTGTCGCCCATCACCTTGCGGCGCAACGCCATGCCTCTTTCATACGCTTCCTGATTCATGATCGCCTCCGTGTCAAAAATCGTGATTCAGCGGTGCTTCAGCAGCCCCAGATCTTCGAGCATCGACGCCATTTCCCGGCGCTCGCGGCCCAGGTGCTCGCGCAGCGCCGCGCCGTCGACATGCATCGGGGTCCAGTAGAGCCGCGCCAGCTCCTCGCTCCAGGCTTTCATCGTGACCGCCTTCGCGAGCGCGTTTTCCCAGAACGCCGTCTCCGCGGGCGTGATCCCGCGCGCGCCGGTGACGCCGCGCCACGCGCCGACGGCGCAGTCCACCGACTGCTCGATCCAGGTCGGTGTCTGCGCATACAGCCCGGCGAGGCGCTGCGGCGCGGACACCGCGAGCGGGCGCATGGCTCCCGACGCAATTTCCTTTACGGCGCTCGCGGCGGTCACGGCACAAACGTCCGCGTTTCCCGCAGCGACATCGGCAACGGCATCGAGCGCGGAATCGAATACGCGGATTTTCGGAGCCTTCACGTCCCCGCCTGAGCTCCGGACGACCTTCGCAAGCGCGATGTGGTTTGGGTTGCCGCGCGAGGTCGAGAGCGCGACGGTAACGGACCCGGCCCGGGCCGCGAAACGGGCAACGAGATCAGCGCCGTTCTTCAGGGATGAATCGGAACGCGCGACGAAGGCGATGTACTCGGTGTAGAGAATCGCAAGCGGAGTGAAATCACGGTCGTGATCGTATTGCGCCGCGCCGAGCAGGAAGTCGGTCGTGAGGTTTGCCGAGCTGATCGCCACCACGTGGGGGTCGCGCTCGCGTTGCGCCAGGTATGCCCAGCATTTCCGGGCGCCGTCGCCAGGCACGTTGTTGACCCGCGCCGGGACCGCCAGCAGCCGCGTGGACTCGATCGCCATGAGGAGCGCGCGCGCCGCGCGATCGAGCCCGCCGCCGGGCGGCGTGCCCGCGACGATCTCGATTTCGCGCTGCGGGCGCCAGGCGCTCGACGCCGTCATCAGGCTTCGCGGAACAGCCGCCCCGCGCCGGGAACGGCCCGGGGGTCGCGCAGCAGGCGGAGCATTTTCCACATCGAGGCCTGGTTGCTCGCCACGATCGGCTTCCCGAGCTTCCGCTCCATGGACTCGATGATGCCGAGCGTCGGGAAATTCGAGCAGCTGACGAAGATCGCCTGCGATTGCGGCCGGTCCACTTCTCGCGATCAGCGCCTCGATCCGCTCCGCGGTGACCGCCGAGTGATTCTGCGTGTCGAGACCCTGCATGGCCATCACCTCGAACCCGGCCGCGATCAGATACTGGCGCAGCCGCTCGTTCAACCACGGCGCGTAGGGCGAGGCGAGGCTCACGCGCTTCGCGCCGAGCGCGCGCAATGCCTCCGCCACCGCTGCCGACGACACCGCGACCGGGATGCCGGTCTCCGCGGTAATTTTCTCTCCCAGCGCCCGGTCCTCGACCGGACCTTTGAGAAAGCCGCCCGCGGCGCAGCCGTAGCAGATGACGTCCACCTTGGCGTGCGCCAGCAATTTCGCCGCGCCGGGCGCCTGCGTGCCCAGTCCCAGCAGGTTCTCCTCGGTGTCCGCCGTGTGCGGGATGCGCATGGAGTGCACCGACATCGCGCCGCCCGCCATGCGCTGGATCTCGCCTTCCATGACGGTGTTCCACGACGGTACGATTAACCCCAGCTTGCGTTCCCAGCCTGCCATTTCGTCGCGACCTCCATCAACCGCCAAGACGCCAAGATGCCAAGAATAATACAAGGACGGTGTCGCGTTGGTTTATCATCGCCGACGGTACGATTATGGCGAGGAGAGTCCCAATGAACTTTAGGGCCGCGGCACATCTGTCGAGCGCTCTATTCGTCCTAGCGGTCGGTGGAGTCATTGCGCCGGGGGCATGGGCGCAGGCTTATCCCACGAAGGCGATCCGCATCATCGTGCCGTTCCCGGCCGGAGGCACGTCCGACATCCTGTCGCGCGCCATCGGCCAGAAGCTGACCGAGCAGTGGAAGCAGCCGGTTATCGTGGATAACCGCCCAGGCGCGAGCGCCAACATCGGCGCCGAGCTCCTGGTGAAGTCGCCGCCCGACGGCTATACGCTGTTCTGCGCCTCCACCATCCACACCATCAATCCGAGCCTCTACAGCAAACTCGCCTACGACCCGGTCCGGGACTTCGCGCCGATCACCCTGATCGCGGCGACCTCGCAGGTGCTCGCCGTGCACCCCTCGGTGCCGGTGAAGACGGTGAAGGAGTTCATCGCCTACGCGAAGAAGCACCCCGGCGAGCTGAATTACAGCTCGGCGGGCAACGGCAGCCAGCCCCACCTCACCGCCGAGATGTTCAAGGCGCGCACCGGCATCAACATCGTGCACGTCCCCTACAAGGGGGCGCCGCCGGCGATGTCCGACCTGCTTGCGGGCCACGTCGCATTGACGTTCGCGACCTCGCCTTCGGCGGTGCCGCACGTGAAATCGGGCAAGCTCCGCGCGCTCGGCGTGAGCACGGCCAAGCGGATCGCGGCGCTGCCGGATGTGCCGACGATCGATGAGGCCGGCGTTCCCGGGTTCGAAGCGTCGGGCGCGAACGGGCTGGTCGGGCCGGCGGGCATGCCGCCCGAGGTCGTGGCGAAACTCAACGCGGCGGTGGTGCGCATCGTGCGCGAGCCCGCGATGAGCAAGTTCCTGAGCGAGCAGGGCGCCGATCCCTGGACCACGACGCCCGCCGAGTACGCGGCCTACATCAAGTCCGAGGTCGCGAAGTGGGCGAAGGCGGTGAAAGACTCCGGAGCCCGAATCGACTGATTCAGGCAGCTCGCCTGGCCGGCACCGTCTTCTGGTCGGGCATGAAGACGATCAGCACGTTGGCGAAGAGGATGGTCCCGGCGAGGAAGTAGAACGCCGTGTAGATGTCGTAGGCGTCGGCGATCATCCCGAAGAGAGCGGGCGCGATGCTCGCCCCGATGTGCTGGATGCCGAACTGCAGGCCGACGCCGCTGCCGGCGAGCTCCCGCGGGGTGGCTTCGACCGCCCACGCCTGCAGCACCGGGCGCATCGCGTAGAGGAAGAAGCCGACCAGCGCGATGAACAGCACGAAGGTCACGCTCTTTCCGGCGAGCGCCATGAACACGATCATCACGCACGTCAGGACCATGCTCGACATGACGATGCGCTTGCGGCCCATCTTGTCGGAGAGGTGACCGCCGATGGGGCTCGCGGCGAAGCCGGCGACCTGCATCGCCGACATGCAGACGCCCACGACAAACGGCGAGTAGTCGAGCTCGTAGGCGAGGTAGACCGGCAGGAAGGTGAGCAGACCCGTCTGCGTCATGGTGCGGAACGCCGAGCCGATCGACACCAGCATCAGCGCGCGATTTCTGAGCAGGCTCATGACATCCTTCAAATAGTCCCGCGTGCTGCGCGACCTGCCGCCGGCGTTGACGTGATCGTGCGACGTGCTCATGGAGAACGCGCCCAGCATCACGAGGATCATCGCCGCCATCACCAGTCCCGGCACGACGTTGATCACCACAACCGTGCGCCAGGTGAACCAGGCGAGGAGCGCGCCGACCACGAGGGGGGCGAGCCCGTCGGCCACGTTGCCTCCCATGCCGTGGACCGAGATCACCAGGCCCTTGCGATCGGGATAGCGGTAGGCGAGCGTCGTGATCGCGGCGGGATGCCAGAGGTTGTTGCCGATGCCGACCAGCGTCACGCACACGAGCAGCATCCAGTAATTGTGAGTGAGGCTCATCAGCGCGTACGGAAAGCCGACCCAGAAGAGCGAGGTGGCCATCAGGTAGCCCTTCTTGCCGACCATGTCCACCACCATGCCGCCCGGCAGATTGGAAATCGCGCCCACGATGTGCTGCGTGGTCATGATCAGCCCGATCTCGGTGTAGGAGAGGCCGAGCTCCTTGCCGATCAGCGGCAGCAGGAGGTAGAAAGTCGCGGTGTACCAGTGGGTGAAGGCGTGGCCTGCGGAGATCAGCCACACGTCCTTGAACGAGCGCGGTGCGGCAGCGGCGGTGGTGGCGGCGACGGTGTTCACGATACGGACTTCAAATTCAAAATGTTGGCGAATGATATCACCGGCGAACGAGGCTCCCCAAAGCAACTTTGCCCCATTGCACGTGTGGCCGCGCATTGCGCCCCTGATATGATTGTGGCTTCTCCGCGCGTGCCGCTCCGGCCCGCGGCGCCCCGCGCCAGTCACAGGAAATGCGCACCGACCTCGAGCGCTTCTTCAACCCGCGCGCCATCGCGATCATCGGCGCGTCGCAGGATCTGAATTCCATCAGCGGCCAGCCGCTGAAATTCCTCAAGAGCCACGGCTACAAGGGCAGGCTCTATCCGGTGAACCCGCGTTACACGGAGGTCGCTGGCGAGAAGTGCTATCCCACGCTCGCTGCCGTGCCGGAGGTCCCGGACCTCGTCCTGATCCTGGTGAACGCCGCGCGCGTCGCCGACGTGCTGCGCGAGTGCGGCGTGAAAGGCGTGCCGTACGTGATCATCTTCACTTCCGGCTTCTCCGAGATGGGCGGGGAGGGGGTCCGGCTGCAGCGGCAATTGACCCACATCGCGCAGGACGCCGGCATCGGCGTGATCGGCCCCAATTGCCAGGGCATGATCAACGTCGCGGACGGTGTCTTCGCGGGCTTCGGCTCGGTGTTCAACGCCGATTACGAGCCCGGCGCGGTCAGCATGGTGTCGCAAAGCGGCGGCTTCGGCTTCTCCGTGATGAACCTCTCGTCCAAGGACGGGGGGCTGCCGTTCCGCCAGATGGTCACAACCGGGAACGAGATCGGCGTTTCGACCCTCGATTTCATTAACTACTACATCGACGATCCGAAGACCGGGCTGATCGTCGGCTACATCGAAGGATTGAAGGACGCGGGCCGTCTGCTCGAGGTCGGCAACCGCGCGCTCGATGCAGGAAAACCGATACTCATGTGGAAGGTCGGCAACACCGAGCAGGGGCAGCTCGCCGCGCGCTCGCACACGGCGAACCTCGGCGGCGAGATGGCGCTCTACAAGGCCGCCTTCAGGCAGTCCGGCATCATCCAGGTCGAGGACATCCAGGACGTGGCGGACTACGGGCGCGCGTTCGCCTGCGGGCGCCTCCCGCGCGGTAACCGCCTCGCCATCATCACCATTTCCGGCGGCGCCGGTATCCTGATGACCGACGAGTGCATCGCGCGCGGCATGCGGCTGCCGACGCTCGCGCCGGAGACGGGGGAAAAGCTGCGCAGCTTCGTGCCCGCCTACGGCTCGCTGCTGAATCCCGTGGACGTCACCGCCGCGATCTTCAACAACACCGAGCTGATCGGCCTCGCGCTGCAGGCGATCCTGGACGACCCCAGCGTGGACTGCGTGGCGATGATCAATGCCTCGCTGCAGGGCGAGCTCGCGGCGAAAGTCGCGGCCCAGATCGTCGCCGGCGCTTCCCGCACCGACAAGCCGGTCTTCATCTGCTGGAGCGCGCGCGACGAGGTCGCGCCGGAGGCCTATGCGGCCCTGGATGCGGCGCGCATCCCGCGCTACAAGTCGCCGGTGCGCTGCGGACGCGCCCTGGCGGCGCTGTCGTGGTACGCGGAGGCGCAACGGCGGCGGGAGCGCCAGAAGCAGGAGAAAGCGCTCGTCCTCACTAGCAACGCCGCCCGTCAGACGCTCGCGGGACGGACCGCCGACATCGCGGAGTACGTTGCGAAGCGGATCCTGGTCGATTACGGGATATCCGTCACGCGCGAGGCGCTGGCGGAGAGAAAGGACGAGGCGCTCGCGATCGCGCGCTCGATCGGCTACCCGGTCGCGCTCAAGGTGCAGTCGCCGGACATACCGCACAAGACCGAGGCGCGCGCGGTGCGGCTCGACATCGCGACCGACGGCGAGCTCGCGGCAGCCTACGACGAAGTACGCGCAAACGCACGTGCTTACCGGAAGGACGCGAAGATCGAGGGCGTCCTCGTGCAGGAAATGGCGCGAGGTGGCGTCGAGACGATCCTGGGAGTGACCAACGATCCCCTGTTCGGGCCGGCAGTGATGTTCGGGCTCGGCGGCATCTTCGCCGAGGTTCTGAAGGACGTCTCGTTCCGGCTTGCGCCGGTGACGGCATCGGTTGCGCGCGAGATGGTCGAGGAGATCGCGGGCTACCCGGTGCTGGCGGGCGCGAGAGGCCGGCCGCGCGCCGACCTGGGCGCTCTGGTGGACACAATCGTGCGGCTGTCGGCGCTGGCGGTAGACTTGAAGGACCACATAGGCGAGCTCGACATCAATCCGCTCTTCGTGTTCGCCGAGGGCAAGGGCGTGAAAGCGGCGGATGCGCTGATTCGCCCCAAGACCGGAAACTGATCATGCAGCTCTCTCCCGAAATCGTCCGCTTGTGCGAAGAGGTGCGCCGCTTCCTCGAGAAGGAGGTGGACCCCCGCGCGCGCTGGATCGAGGAGCACGACGCGATCCCCGAGGAGCTCGTCCGGATGGCGCGCGACATGGGGCTCTTCGGCATCACCATCCCGGAGCAGTACGGCGGCATCGGGCTCGACCTTGCCGGCAAGTGCGCGCTCGAGGAGGTGATGGGGCGCACCTGCTACGCCTTCGCTACTTTCCTCGGCAACCATACCGGCATCGGCACCGCGGGCATCGTCGCGCTGGGAACGGAATCCCAGAAGCAAAAGTACCTGCCGCGCATGGCGAGCGGGGAATGGATCGGCTGCTTCGCGCTGACCGAGCCGCAGGCGGGGTCCGACCCCGCGGCGATGCGCGCCACCGCGGTGCGCAAGGGCGACCGCTACGTGCTGAACGGCGAGAAGATCTTCATCACCAACGGCAGCGTCGCGCAGCTCTTCACGGTAATGGCGATCACCGACAGGTCGAAAGGCATCAAGGGCATCTCGGCGTTCATCCTCGAGCGCGGCTTCAAGGGATTCACGATCGGGAAGAACGAGCTCAAGATGGGGATGCACGGCGTATCCACCGTGCCGCTCGCGTTCAACGACTGCGAGATTCCCGCGGAGAACCGGCTCGGCCCCGAGGGCATGGGTTACGTCCAGGCGTTGAAAACGCTGACCATGGGGCGGGTGACGATCGCGGCGCGCTGCTGCGGGATGATGGACCGGCTGATCGAGCGCTGCGTCGAGTACATGAAGACGCGCGTGCAGGGCGGGAAGAGGATCGCCGAGCACCAGGGCCTGCAATGGATGCTCGCCGACATGGGGGTGGCTCGGGACGCCGCGCGGGCGCTGACCTGGCGCGCGATCGAAACGATGCTACGTGGCGATCGCGGCACCCTCGAGGCATCGGCCGCGAAGCTCTTCGCGACTGAGGCGCTCGGAAAGGTGGTGGACAGCGCGGTGCAGATCCATGGCGGCATGGGCTACATGCGCGAGGCCGGCATCGAGACCGTCTATCGCGACGCGCGCATCACGCGCATCTACGAGGGCTCTTCGGAAATCCAGCGCAACATCATCGCCGCGCAGCTGCTGAAGAGACGAGTGACCCCTCTCCCCCGCGGTGGGGAGAGGGATAGGGGGCGATGGCATATGGCAAGCGTGAAGGAGCTGTTCAGTCTCCAGGGAAGAGTGAGCGTGGTAACCGGCGGAGCGACCGGGCTCGGCCTGCAGATGGCTATCGGGCTCGCGGAAGCCGGCTCGAACGTCGTCATCTGCTCGCGCAAGCTGGAGAACTGCGAGCAGGCCGCCGCCGGGATCGAGAAGCTCGGCGTGAAAGCGCTCGCGCTCGCGGCCGACGTCACCCAGCCCCAGCAGGTCGAGGCGGTGAAGGACGCGACCCTGAAGAAGTTCGGGCGCGTGGACGTGCTCGTCAACAACGCCGGCAAGGCGTGGGTCGCGCCGCCGGAGGAGATGCCGCTCGATCGCTGGCAGCAGGTCATGGACCTCAACGTCACCGCTCCTTTCATCTGCTCGCAGGTCTTCGGCCGCGAGATGATCAAGGCGAGGAAAGGCAGCATCATCAACATCGCCTCGATCGCGGGGCTCCGGGGCCGCGACCCCAAGGCCTACAACTCGGTCGTCTACGCGACGAGCAAGGGCGCGCTCGTCAACTTCACGCGCGACCTCGCGGTCAAGTGGGCGCATTACGACATCCGCGTCAACTGCATCTGCCCGGGCTTCTTCGTGACCCCGCTCAACCGGGTGCTCTACGAACGCAACAAGGAAAACATCGATGCCAGGATCCCGCTGCACCGCACCGGCGGGCCGGACGATTTGAAGGGCATCGCGGTGCTGCTCGCCTCGGATGCCTCCCGCTTCATGACCGGCACGGTCATTCCGGTGGACGGCGGCACGATTGCGTGGTGATGAATGAGCGTCATCAGCCCGTGGTACCAGCTCGGCTACGTGATCCCGCATCTCTACACGGACCTGGACGCGTACCAGTTCTACCGCGTCGCGCCCGAGGGCATGATGCTGGTGACGACCGGTCTCGACCTGAAGGATTACACGCTCGCGGCCGTCGAGCGGGAGCTGCCCGTTCTCTGGCAGCGCTTCGACCTGCTCGCGAAGAAGAAGGTGGACCGGATATCGCTCTCTGGCGTTCCGGTGGCCTCGGTGCTCGGGCGAAAGAAGATGCGCGAGATTCTTGCCGAAGGCCAGTCCCGGACGGGATTGCCGTGTGACACGGATCTCGAGGCGCACATTGCCGTATTGCAATACTTCGGTGCGACCCGAATCGCGCTGGCCACTCGCTGGCCCGACACGGTGAATACCGCGCTCACCCGGTACCTGGCCGAGGCGGGGATCGAAGTCATCGCATGCCGCTCACGCGCCCGCTCTCTTGAGGAGAACAAGCAAGCGAGCGCGGCCGCCGATCATCTGCTCGCTCTCGACCTGGGCGACCAGGTCCTGCGCGAGGCCCCGGACGCGCAGGCGCTTCTCATGCCGGGCGGACTGTGGCACGCCATCCACGCCGTGCCGCTGCTCGAGTCCAAGCACGGCCGGCCGGTGCTGCTCAACATCCTTTCCACGATCTGGGCGGCGCTCCACGCGGCGGGTAGCCGAATGCAGAAGCGTCCCGATTCGCGCTGGGGACGGGTCCTGGAAAGCCTTTGACTGCGGGGCGCCAGTGGAGTGCTAAGATTCGACCTCCCCCGCAAACCCCCTTTCGGAATCCGCGATGGCTAGCAAAGGCCGCCAGCTGAAGGAGTTGATCTACTCGCCGCAAATACTCGTGACGCCCGGCGTCTATGACGGCTATAGCGCGCGGCTCGTGGAAAAAGCGGGCTTCAAGTCCGGCTCGATCACCGGCGCCGGGACGTCCGAGAGCCGTCTCGGCTGGGCCGACCGCGGCGTGATGGGACTCGACGAGAACGTCGCCAACGCGCGGCGCCTGGCCGATTGCTGCAACCTCCTGCTGCGCGCCGACGCCGACACCGGCTACGGCAACGCCATGAGCGTCTATTTCGCAACGCGCGCCTTCGAGAAGGCGGGCGTTGCCGCGGTCATGTTCGAGGACCAGGTGTGGCCCAAGCGCTGCGGTCACATGGCGGGAAAAAGCGTCATCCCGGCGGAGGAGATGGTGCAGAAGGTGAAGGCCGCGTGCGACGCGCGCCTCGATCCTGATTTCATCATCATCGCGCGCACCGATGCTGCCGGCACGCACGGCGTGGACGAGGCGATCCGGCGGCTCAATCTCTACGCGGAAGCGGGCGCGGACTGCATGTATGCCGACGCGCTGCTCTCGCGCGAGGATATTGCCAAGGTCGCCAAGAGCGTGCCCAAGCCGCTCATCGTCAACATGGGCCTCGGCATGCGCTCGCGCAAGACCACGCCGCTCATGACGCCGAAGGAGCTGGAGGCGCTGGGCGTCGCCGTGGTGAGCTACCCGCGCCTGCTCACGACCGCGGCGCTGCGGGGCATGATGAACGCCATGAACGTGTTCAAGGATGAAGTGGTCGGCAAGCATCGCCTCGTCGACCGCACGGATCTCCAGGTATCGTTCGACGAGCTGAACGAGCTCATGGGCATGGCCGAGCTCGACGAGCTCGAGCGGCGCTACGCCGGCGGCTGACCGAAGGAGCGACTATGGGAATGACCATCGCCGAAAAGATCCTGGCGAAGAAGAGCGGCCAGAAGAAAGTCGCGCCGGGCGATCTCGTCACGGTCGAAGTGGACACCGTGGTCATGATCGACAACAGCTTCATCGCGAGTCGATGGCGCGAGATCCAGAAGGTCCGCGACCCGGCCCGCATCGTCGTCGTGTTCGATCATCGTGCGCCCGCCTCGACGGAGGATGCCGCCGCCGCGCATCGCACCGGCCGGCGGTTCGTCGCGAAGTTCGGAATCAAGCGCTTCCATGACGTCGGCTACGACCAGGGCATCAGCCATCAGCTGGTGGCGGACCACGGCTACGCGCTCCCCGGCACCATTCTCGTGTGCAGCGACTCGCATACCTGCAGCGGCGGCGTATTCAACTGCATCGCGCGCGGCGTGGGCGAGCCCGATGTCGTCTACTCCGCGATCAAGGGGGAAACCTGGTTCCGGGTGGGCGAAACGGTGCGTTATGAGCTCGACGGGAAGCTCACGCCGGCGGTGACGACGAAGGACGCCTTCCTGCAGATCGCCGGCAAGCACGGCGACCACGCGACGCAGAACATCGAATGGGGTGGACCCGGCGTCGCGGGGCTGTCGATCGCCGCGAGAAAGACGCTGACTACGATGTCGGCGGAGCTGTCGGCCGAATTCTCGACCTTCGAGCCGGACACGGCGATGCTCGAGTGGGTGCGTGCGCGCAATCCTGCGCCATTCGAGCCGGTGTATCCGGACAAGGACGCGAAGTACCTGGAAACCCGGAAGGTGGATCTCGCGGCACTTGAGCCGCTGGTCGCGTTTCCCGACACCGTCATCGAGAACTCGCGCCCGGTCGCCGCTGCGGCCGGGACCCGCATCGACCAGGCCTTCATCGGCTCGTGCGCGAACGGCACGATGGACGATCTCGAGCTCGCCGCGCGGATCCTCCGCGGCAAGCGTGTGGCGCCGGGCGTGCGGCTCATCGTCACGCCGGGCTCCCAGAACGTGTTCCGGGAGGCGACGCGCGCCGGACTCGTCGGCGCGCTGGTCGAGGCCGGCGCGGTGGTGACACCAGCCACCTGCGGCGCGTGCGGAGGAGGGCATCTCGGCATCCTGGGACCGAACGAGACGTGCATCACCGCCAGCACGCGCAATTTCAAGGGGCGCATGGGCGATTCGAGCGCGAAGATCTACATGGGCTCGCCGGCGACGGTCGCCGCATCGGCGATCCGCGGCGTGATCACCGATCCGCGGGAGTTCCTGCAATGAAATTCAAGGCCAGAGTCTGGAAGTTCGGGGACAACATCAACACCGATCTCATCCTGCCGATCCAGGCGTTCTACCTGCCGGCGGCGGAGCAGCCGAAGTACGTGTTTCACGCGAACCGCCCGGGCTGGGTGGACCAGATGAAGCCGGGCGACATCATCATCGGGGGCAAAAACTTCGGCATGGGATCGAGCCGCCCGGCGGCGCGCTCGCTCAAGAACCTGGGCATCGCCTGCCTCGTCGCGCCCTCGATCAACGGCCTCTTCTTCCGCAACTGCGTGAATTTCGCGTTTCCGGCCCTCGAATGCCCCGGCGCGGACGAGGCCTTCGAGGAAGGCGACGTCGCCGAAGTGGACTTCGAGTCGGCCACGGTGAAGAACGTCACGCGCAACGCGACGCTGAAGGGCCGCGCGATGCCGCCGAAGCTGATGGAGCTGGTGAAGGCGGGCGGGATCTACCCGCTGCTCGAAAAAGAAGGTCTGATCGCGCCGAGGGCCTGAAATGCCGTTCTACCGCTTCGAGGGCATGAAGTCGTACCGCTTCAACCCGCATCTCTCGACCGCGGATGGCCCGGTGATCGAGGGCGAGACCATGTATTTCCGCATGGTCACGAAGAAGGCGGGCACCGGAGCCGAGCTGCACTACCACCCCAACGAGCTGATCGCGTTCCCGCTGCGGGGCAAGGGCGACTGCGTCGTCGGCAAGGACCGGCGCATCGTGCAGCCGGGGACGTTCGTGCACTTTCCGCCGTACGCGCGCCACGGCCTGAAGGCGACCGAGGACGGCGACCTCAAGTACCTCTACATCAAGGACCGCACCTGGACGCTGATCGGGGCGGCGGCGGACGAGGCGCTGCCGCAAAAGGCACGCTCTGCGGTCGAGGTGCAGCGCGACGTCAAGGCCGGCAGGTACCCGGGGCAGAAAAAGGCGCCCGGAAAAATCGAAGGCGATCATCGAGGGCCTCGGCAGCGTGCTACTACCCGGTGATCGATTCGCTCGAGGCGCCGCCCGCGTCCGGACACTGCGAGCGCTGGGTCGAGGGCACGCACATCGCGTTCGGCTTCGTCGAATCACCGCCGGGCCACACGGAGAGCGCGAAGCAGGCCGAGCACGAGATTTTCCTGTACGTGATCGAGGGCGCGCTCGACGCACAGGTCGGGACGAAGAAGCGGAAGGCCGGGAAGGGCGACGTCATCCACGTGCCGCGCGGAACCGCGTACCGCTGGACCGTGAGGAAGGGCGGACCGGCGCGCTACGCCGCCGTGCGCTCGACGCCGCGCCTCGAAGCGGCGATCCGGAAGAACGGGGAGCCGCGACGGAAGGCGATGACGGTGTGGGAACTCGCGCAGATATCACCGCCTTACACGTCCGCATTACTCGGGCTTGATGCCCGCGAGCTTCACCAGCCGGCCCATGCTCTCGAAGTCCTCGCGGATCAGCTTGCCGAAGTCCTGCGGCGTGCCGATGGCGGGCTCTTCGCCCAGCTCGAAGTAGAGCTTGCGGACTTCCGCGCTGCCCAGCACCTCGTTCATGATGCCGGTTGAACGTTCCGATCGCCTGCCGCGGCGTCCCCCGTGGCGCAATGACGCCGTTCCAGCCGTAGAAGCGGAATCCCGGCACGCCGGACTCGGCAATCGTCGGCAGGTCCGGCGTCACCGATGAACGCTTGTCGCCGCCGGTCGCGATGCAGCGGATACGGCCGGTTTTCACGTGCGGCATGGCGGCGCTCAACGGCGGCACCGACCATTGAGTTTCGCCCTGCGCCACCGCGAGAACGGAGGGGCCGCCACCCTTGTACGGCACGTGGTTCGACTGTATGCCTGCGAGGGTCGCGAACATGACCGTGCCGAGATGGCTGGTGCTGCCGACGCCGGCGGAGGACTGATTGAGGCTCCCCGGCTTCGCCTTGGCGAGATCGATGAAGTCCCGCACCGTTTTCACGGGGAGATTGCCGTTCACGCAGAGCGCGGTTTGCGCCAGTACGTACATCCCGACCGGCACGAAATCCTTCAGCGCGTCGTACGGGATCTTGCGGTAGATGTGGGGGGCCATGGTGAGCTGCGACGCCGCCACGGCAATGAGGTTGTAGCCGTCGGGAGTCGCGCGGGCGCCCATCTCCACACCCAGCGTCCCGCCGGCGCCCGGGCGATTGTCCACCACGACTTGCCGGCCCAGGGGATCGGCCATGCGCGTGAAGACGATGCGTCCCAGCAGGTCGGTCGTGCTGCCGGGCGCGTTCGGGACGATCATGCGGACCGGCCGCACCGGGTACTGCTGCGCCATCGCGGTGCTGGCCACAATGGCGCAGCACAGAATGAGAGCAGACGGAGGACAGGAGATCTTGGTCACTGCTTCGGGGGAAAAGCTTTGCGGTAGAGCTCCAGGTCCACGTACTTCATCGGGTCGGTCAGGTTCATGGGCGGACTGCTGAACTTGTTGCGCAGCACGAGGACCGTGCGCAATCCCTCGATGTCGATCGCGAGATCCCGGAACAGCCCTTCCTTCGGGGTGGTGAATATCTGGTAGGTCGGGCGCGCAAGCGCCGGCGTCATGTTGACGTCGTTGGCGACGAGCAACGCCTCGGCGATCTCGCGGTTCTTCGGATCGAAGATCCATTCCATCGCGTCCCGGTAGGCGCGCATCAGGCCGATGACCGCGGCCTCGTTGGCTGCAATCCATCCGCGCTGGGCGACCGCCGCATGCCCCTGATAGCGGCCGAGCAGCTGCGCGGCCGAGCCGAGGCGCGTGAAGCCCTTGTCCACCAGTTGCAGGTCGGAGGGGGTGTTGATCAGGATGGCGGACTGCTTGCCTTCGACCAGGGCACGGTACCGCGCGGTGCCGCCGCCCACGCTCACGTAGGTGACGTCGGCGTCGGTCAGGCCGCCGCGCGCGATCATCTCGCGCAGCACAAAGGCAAACCCGGTGGTGATCGCGTCCACCGCGATCTGCTTGCCGCGGAGATCGGCGATCGTCTTCACGTCCGGCGCAGCGATGAGGTGCAGCATGCCGGGGTTCAGTCCCATGAACGCCACCAGGTCGGGCGTGCCCGTGAATTTGCCTTCCCCCCGTCCTTCCTGGTACGCGACCAGGTTGTCGATCCCGAAAATGCCGACGTCGAACTTGCCGTCGATGAGGTTCGACATGAGGAAGGTCGAGCTGGGCGTGAACGTCATCCTGACGGCGACGCCATTCTTCGCGAAAAATCCCTGGCGCTCGGCGACCCAGGCCGGAAGGTTGAAGCCGCCGCCGAACGTGATGAGGTTGACGGTCGCGAGCGGCTTGGCGCCCGCGGGGGCCTGCGCGGCCGCCGGCAGCGGCACGAGCAGCGCGACAATCAGCAAAGCGCGGATGAATCTCATCGCAGATCTCCTCCCAGGTAGTGTACGGCGTTCATTATATAATTCCCGCAAATCTACCACGGAGGAACGCATGTCCAAGCTCACGTTGAAGCAGGCCAATACCATTATCGAGAAGGCGTTTGCCAAGGCGCGCGAGATGAAGATCAAGCCGCTCGGGGTCATCGTGCTCGACGAGGCCGGCAATATCAAGTCGGCGCAGCGCGAGGACGGCGCGAGCATGTTCCGCCTCGATGTCGCGCGCGGCAAGGCATGGGCTTCGGTGGCGATGGGGGCATCGAGCCGGGCGCTCCTCAAGCGCGCCAAGGACAATCCCAGTTTCTACGGCGCGCTGGCCGTGACCGCCGGCGGCCAGTTCCTGCCGCAGACCGGAGCCGCGCTGATCAAGGACAAGGACGGCACGATTATCGGCGCCGCCGGCGCGAGCGGCGGTACCGGGGACGAGGACGAGGCGTGCTGCGTGGCCGGCATCGAGGCCGCGGGGCTCACGGCCGACGCCTCCGCCTAGCTATTGCTTGGCCAGGCCGAGGTCCGTGAGGATTCCTCTCATCACCTCGTTCTCCCGGTCGAGGTGCTTGCGGGTCTCGGCCGAGAGCAGGTAGTCCGCGTTCCAGAATTGCGATTCGGTGTCCTTGCGCCATTCATCGCTCTGCGCGAGCTTCTCGAAGACCGCGTCCCAGTAGGCGATCTCGGCCGGCTTCAGCCCCTTGGGGCCCATGAACCCGCGCCAGGTGAAGAACACGGCGTCCACGCCCTGCTCCTTGAATGTGGGAAGCTCCGCGAGCGCGCCCGGCTGGCGCTCCGCGGAGGAAATGCCGAGGATCCTCGCCTTGCCGTCCTTCTGCAGCGGGACCATGCTGCGGGGCGAGGCCACGTAGACGTCGATGTGGCCGCCGAGAAATGCGGTCGTCGCCTCGCCTCCGCCGGAGTAGATCACGGCCTTCGCCACCTTCGGGTCCACTCCGATGGACTTGAGGTACAGGCTCATCACCACATGGTTGTGGTTGCCGCGCGCGGTGGCGAACGCAAAGCTCGCCGACTGGGAGTCCTTCTTCAGCCGCGCCGTCAGGTCCTTGAGCGAGCCGATCGGCGACTCCGCCCTCACCGTGAGCACGACGAACTCGCGCGCCAGGATGTTGAGCGGCGTGAAGTCCTGGTAGTTGAGCTGGGTCGTTCCCATGATGCGATTGCCGATCAGCGCCGGCGAGTAGGTCGCAATGTAGTGGCCGTCGCCGGCGTGCTGGTTCAGGTAGGCCCAGCCGATGGTGTTGGCCGCGCCCGGCTTGTTGACGACCGTCGAGTTCGGCACGAGCCCGCCGCTCTGGAAGATGCGCTGCACGAGGCGCGCCATCACGTCGGGCGAGCCCCCGGGCGAGGAGCCGACCACGAGCTCGACCGTCCGGCTCGGCTTCCATTGCTGCGCCGCGGCCGGCGCGATCCCGATCACCAGCGCGGCACATCCCGCCGCGACTCTCAGGGAAAGACTTACTGGACCCATAGGCTTCTCCGCCGTTCGTCATTCATCAGTCATCACCGCTTCAAGAGACCGAGCTCGCCGAGCATCGCGGCGATCAGCTCCTGCTCGCTGTCGAGATGCTTGCGGGTTTCCGCGGCGCTCTTGAGATCCTCCGCCCAGGCGTTCTTCGCGAGATCCTGCTTCCACTCCTCCGCCTGGATCGCCTGGGCGAAGGCCGCGTCCCAGAACGCGATCTGCGCCGGCGTGAGGTCCTTCGCTCCGAGGAAGCCGCGCCAGCTGTAGAAGACGGCGTCGATTCCCTGCTCACGGAGCGTCGGGATCTGGGCGGCATCACCGCCCTGACGCTGCGGCGCGCTGAAGCCGATCGCGCGCATCTTGCCGGCCTGGATATGCGGCAGCACGTTTGCCGGCGCCCCGACCAGCACGTCGATGTGGCCGCCCATCACCGCGATTGCGCCGTCGCCCCCGGATTTCTGGATGACGACCTTGGATAGCTTGGGGTCGGCGCCGGCGGCCTTGAAGATCATGCCGATGACGACGTGATTGTGGTTGCCCGGAGCGGCTGAGAACGCGAAGCTCAGCGCGGAAGGCGCTTTGCGGATGTGCTCCAGCAGCACCTTGCCCGAGGTGATCGGAGAATCGGAACTCACGCTCACCAGCACGTACTCGCGCAGCATGATGCTCAAGGGGGTGAAGTCGGTGTAGCGCAGCTTGGAGACGCCGAGGAGCTGGTTGGTGACCATCGTCGGCGAGAGCGTGGCGATGAAGTGCGGGTCGCCGGGCTGCTGCGCGAGGTAGGTCCACGCGACCGTGCCGCCGCCGCCCGGGCGGTTCGTGACGCTCACGCTGGGAAACGCGGGGTTCGCCTGCAGGAGCTTCTGCACCACGCGGGCCGTGCGGTCGGACGACCCGCCGGCCCCGGACGCCACCACGATGTCCACGTTGCGGGCCGGCTTCCATTCCTGCGCGTTGGCCGCGCCGGCGACGACCCAGAGGGCGGTCCAGACCAATATCGCTTTCAGCGAGCGCATTTCCTCCTCCTTTTTATTGAGCGATTCATCGTATACACGAAACGCCACACTGTCACCCCGCCGCCGATTGACGGGGACGGGCGTGCTCTCTATGCTTCGCGGACACTTCAACGGCAGGGATACGCGTATGCGAGCCGCAGAGAAATCCGCCAAACAGACCCGGACCCAGGGTGCCGTCAAAGCCGGCGACGGCGACTACATCTTTCCGCTCACGCAGATGGCGGGGATCGAGGCAGGCACCGGCTATTCGACCGGCGCGGGGCCGGTGGTCGAAGGCGAGCGCATGCAGTGCGCGCTCGTTTCCAAGAAACGCGGCAGCGGCTCGAATCCCCACCACCACCCCAACGAGCAGTGGAATTACATCGTGAAGGGGAAGCTGCGCGTCAAGGTGGGGGACCAGCCGGAGAGGATCTGCGGTCCCGGCACGCTGCTCTATTTCCCGGCCAACATCGTGCATTACACGATCGCGACGGACGAGGAGGACGTCGTGTTCTTCGCCGTGAAGGACATGACTCACGGGATCATCGGCATACCCGTGGATCCGGCGAAGGGCAGCTACACGGGCTCCACGAAGTAACCTCCGCCCTCATCCCTATGGGTTCGTATCGTCCCGCCGAGATCGGCATGGCGCTCGCCGACGTGGACACGCCGGCGCTCGTCCTCGACCTCGACGCGTTCGAGCGCAACCTCGATCGCATGGATGCCTCGCTGGCGGGCAAGACGATCAGGCTGCGCCCGCACGCGAAGAGCCACAAGTGCCCCGAGATCGCGAAGCGCCAGATTGCGCGCGGCGCCGTCGGCGTCTGCTGCCAGAAGGTGAGCGAGGCGGAGGCGATGGTGGACGGTGGCGTGGCCGACGTGCTGATCGCGAACGAGGTCGTGGGCGCGCCGAAGCTGAAGCACCTCGCCGCGCTCGCGAAGCGCGCGCGCATCGCGGTGTGCGCGGACGACACGGGTAACGTCACGGCGCTCGACGACGCGGCGCGCGCCGCGGGCGTGCGGCTCGACGTGTTCGTCGAAGTCAACGTCGGCGCGAACCGATGCGGCGTTACCCCGGGAGAGCCAGCGCTCCGGCTTGCGCAGGCGATATCCCGGTCGAGAAATCTTCGGTTCGCGGGCCTCCAGGCCTACCAGGGCGCCGCGCAGCATCTGCGCAAGGTGGAGGAGCGGCGCGCCGCGATCGAGGCGGCGTGTGCGCACGTGCAGGAGACGGTCGAGCTGCTGGAGGATGCGCGCGTTGTCTGCGAGCGCGTGACCGGCGCGGGGACCGGTACCTATATGTTCGAGGCGGTGAGCGGGGTCTATCACGAGCTCCAGGCCGGCTCCTACATCTTCATGGACGTGGATTACGCGAAGAACGACTGGACGGAGAGCGGCATCCCGCGCTTCGAGCACAGCCTGTTCGTGTGGACCACCGTGATGAGCCGGGCGGCGCCGGAGCGCGCGGTGGTGGACGCGGGGTTGAAGGCTTCGAGCGTCGACTCCGGCATGCCGCGGGTCGCGGAACTCGAGGGCGCCGAGTACGTGAAGGCCTCGGACGAGCACGGCGTGCTCAAATTGAACGGCAGCGCCCGCCTCTCGGTCGGCGACAAGCTGAAGCTCATCCCCGGCCATTGCGATCCCACGGTCAATCTCTACGACGAGTACGTCTGCGTGCGCGGCGGGCGGGTCGAGGCGCTCTGGCCCATCACCGCCCGCGGCGCGGTGTGGTGAAAGCTCCCATGAGTGCAATCCGGAAAATCGCTTTCGTTGGAATCGGCAACATGGGTGCTCCCATGGCCGGGCATTTGGTGAAAAAGGGCTTCGACGTCACGGTCTACGACATCCGGCCCGAGGCGATGAAGGCGTTCGTCGCGCAGCACGGCGGGAAGAGCGCGGCTTCGCTCGTGGATGCCGCGCACGGGAAGGATGCGGTGATCACCATGCTTCCCGACGACAAGGTGGTGCGCAAGGTGGTGCTGGGCGACGGCTCCGAGAATTGCGTTGCCGCGGGCCTTGCCCGGGGCGCGGTCGTGATCGACATGAGCACCTGCAACCCTTCCGCGACGCGCTCGCTCGCCGAAGCGCTGAAGCCGCGCGGGATCGACGTGGTGGACGCGCCCGTGATGGGCGGGGTGATCTTCGCGAAGGATGCGACGCTCGACATCATGGCGGGCGGGGAGGCGGCGCTCGTCGAGCGGGTGAAGCCGGTGCTCTCGGCGCTCGGGCGGAGCGTTATTCACTGCGGCGGCACGGGGACGGCGCACGCGCTGAAGGCCCTGGCCAACTACGTCAACGCCTGCGCGCTCATCAATGCGATCGAGGCGATGACGATCGGCAGGCGCTTCGGTCTCGATTCAAAGCTCATGGCGGAGGCGCTGACCACGATGTGCGCGGGACGCAATCATCCCGTGGAGAAGAAGGTGGTCCCGCACGTGCTCACCCGGAAGTACGGCACCGGCATGGCGATGGGCTTCATCGCGAAGGACGTGAGGATCGCGGTGGAGACCGCGAGATCCGTCGGGGCATTCGCACCACTCGGCGAGCGCGTCTCGGAACTGTGGTCCGCCGCAGCGGACAAGCTGGGCGCTGACCTCGACCAGACCCAGATCGCGCGCTACTGGGAGGAGGCGACCGGCGTCCGGCTGTGAGGTACGAGGGTAGCGTAGAATTCGCTGACCGCCCGGGAACCTGAATGGGAAACGACGATCTCCGTCCGGTAGGCCGCCGCGTCGTGAAGGCGGCGTGCCCGCACGACTGCCCGGACACTTGCGCGATGGAGATCACCGTCGAGGACGGCGTCGCGGTCGAGGTCGGCGGCGGCGCGATGCCGTTTACGGACGGCACGCTGTGCACGAAGGTCGCAAGATACCTCGATCGCACCTACTCGAAGGAGCGCCTGCTCCATCCGCTGCGGCGCGTCGGCGCCAAGGGACCGGGAGCGGGGCGGATGGAGCGGATTTCCTGGGACGAGGCGCTCGACGAGATCGCAGAGCGTTTCAAGGCGCTTGCCGCCGACGACCCGCAGCAGATCCTGCCTTGCAGCTACGCGGGAACGATGGGGCTCGCGCAGTACATGTCGATGGACCGGCGCTTCTTCAACCGCCTGGGCGCAAGCCTCCTCGACCGCACGCTGTGCTCATCGGCGGGCAAGTCCGGCGTCAAGATCACGCTCGGCGGCTCGGTGGGAATGGACCCCGAGCGCTTCGACGACGCGAGGCTGATCCTCATCTGGGGCTCCAACCCCGTCGTTTCCAACCTGCATCTGTGGTCGCGCTGCCAGGACGCGAAGCGCCGCGGCGCGCGGCTTATCGCAATCGACCCCTGGCGCAGCCAGACCGCCGAGAAGTGCCACCAGCATGTCCAGCGTGCTGCCGGGCACGGACGCCGCACTCGCACTTGGCATGATGCACGTCATCATCGGCGAGGGGCGCATCGACAATGACTATGTCGAGCGCCACACGCTGGGATTCGAGCAGCTCACGGAGCGGGTCAAGCAATACCCCCCTGAGAAGGTCGCCCAGATATGCGGCATCAAGGCCGAGGAAGTCGTGAACCTCGCGCGCGAGTACGCCTCCGTCCGTCCGGCGGCGATCCGGGTGAACTATGGCCTGCAACGTCACGCCGGGGGCGGCATGGCGGTGCGGACGATCGCGTGCCTGCCGGCGTTGGTCGGAGCGTGGCGACATGCGGCGGGCGGCGTCGTGCTGACCACGGGGGATTTCTACACCCTCGACCACAAGACGCTCGAGCGGCCCGATCTCATCCGCGGAAAACCGCGCACGATCAACCAGGCCGCGCTGGGCGATGCGCTCACCACCGCAAAGCCGCCGGTCAAGGCGATCTACGTTTACAACAACAACCCGGTCGCGGTCTGCCCCGATTCGAACAAGGTGATCGCCGGATTCTCGCGGCCGGATCTCTTCGCGGTCGTCCACGACATCTTCATGACCGACACGGCGGATTACGCCGACATCGTGCTGCCGGCCACCACCCAGCTCGAGCACTACGACGTGCACAAGTCGTACGGGCACCTCTACGTGCTGGCGAACAACCCGGCGATTGCGCCGGTCGGCGAGTCGAAGCCGAACAGCGAAGTATTCCGCTTGCTCGCGAAGCGGATGGGCTTCACGGAAGCGTGCTTCGACGATACCGACGAGGACCTGTGCCGGCAGGCGCTCTCCTCCGGCGCGCCGCGGATGCGCGGCATCGAGTGGGACTCGCTGAAGGAGCGGGGCTGGCAGCGGCTCGCGGTGCCGGAGGTCTACGCGCCGTTCGCCGAAGGCGGCTTTCCCACCCCCTCGGGGAAGTGCGAGTTCTTCAGCGAAACGGCGCTGAAAATGGGGCTCGATCCGCTGCCGAGCTACACGCCGCCGCGCGAGAACGTCGACTCGGCGCCCGAGCTGGCGCGGCGCTACCCCCTTGCGTTCATCTCGCCGCCGTGCCGCAACTTCCTGAACTCGAGCTTCGCGAATCTTCCGTTTGCGCTCGCGTCCGCGAAGGAACCGAGGCTCGACATCCATCCCGACGATGCGCGGGCACGCGGCATCGCAAGCGGCGACCGCGTGCGGGTTTTCAACGACCGTGGCTCCTACACCCTGAAAGCCGCGGTGTCGGAGCGCGCGCGTCCGGGTGTCGTCGTCGCCCCGTCGGTGTGGTGGAAAAAGCTCTCGCCGGACGGCCGCAACGCGAACGACCTGACGTCGCAAGCCATCGCCGACATGGGCGGTGCTGCGACCTATTACGACTGCCTGGTCGAAGTCGCGCGAACGTAGGTCGATGGCGCAGGAAAGAACACGAATTGTGCTGGGCACGGCGACGCCGGGCGGCGGGTTTCCCGCGTACGGTTGGCCGTATGCCGAGATCCTGAATCAGACCGACTCCACGCTCGCCATCGAGCCGATCAATACCAAGGGCAGCAACGAGAACGTCGTTGCGCTCGATGAAGGCAAGCTCGATCTCGGGCTCGTCACGGGCGAAGTGACCTACGAGGCGATCAGCGGGCTCGGCCGGCCCAAGGCGACGAACCTCCGCATCATCAATGCCACCTATTCGCAGGCCGGGATGTTCATGGTGAAGGCCGACAGCCCGTACCGGAGCATCGCCGATCTGAAAGGCAAATCCATCGCCTGGGGCGCGGCCAGTTCCGGTTTCATCGTGCTCGCCCGTTACGTCATGAACGGTCTCGGGCTCGACATGAAGATGGATTTCGACGCGCACCTGCTGGAAAAAGCGGGCGACGGGCCGCCCATGGTGCTCGACGGCCGCGCCGCGGCGATGTGGGGCGGCGGCGTCGGCTGGCCGCCTTTCATGGCGATCGCGAAAGGGCCGGCGGGCGCGCGTTTCATCGCGCCGAGCGCCGAGGAAATCAAGCGCATCCAGGCGAAGCACTCGTTCCTCAAGCAAACGACGATGCCGGCCGGGAGCTACCCCGGCCAGAGCGGACCGGTCAATTCGGTCGGCTCCTGGCCGTTCGTGCTGGCGCGCGCGTCACTGCCCGATGACGTCGCCTACCGCCTCGCGCGGGCATTGCACAAGGGCCACGCGGCACTGAGCCAGAAGCTCGACCAGGCCAGGGAGTCCACGCTGGAAAACACGCTCGCCGCGGCCCCGACGCGGGACCTCATCCACCCCGGCGTGCTCAAGTACATGCGCGAAGCCGGACTGCTGAAGTGAGAGGCCGGCGAGGCTAGAAGCCGTATAAGCGCGCCGGGTTGCGAGCCAGAATCTGCTCGCGCATCTGCGCGTCGGGTATCCAGTCGGAAAGGAGATCGGCGAGGTCGCCGTCGTTCGGCATCGGCGTCTTGATGATGACGTGCGGCCAGTCGGTGCCCCAGATCACGCGCTCGGGGTTCGCTTCGATCAGCGCGTGCGCATACGGCACGACGTCGGCGTACGGCAATCCGCCGGTCGTCGTGATGCGGGAAGGGCCCGTCAGCTTCACCCACGCGCGGCCCGCCTTCATCAGGTTGAGCAGCGCCTGGAAGCCGGCGTTGGAGAGCCCCTTGTCGGTCTTCATGTAGCCCAGGTGGCCGAGAACGATGTCCACCGGGAAGTCCGCGAACGAATGGTCGAGGTCGGGAAACTCGTCCGCGTGCATCAGGAACTCCATGTGCCAGCCGAGAGGGGCCACGCGCCGCGCGAGCTTCTTCAGCCTGTCCATGGGCAGCGTGCCGGGCTTGCGGTCCTTCACGTCCACGATGTTGACCCGCACGCCGCGCACGCCGGCCGAGTCGAGTTTCTTCAGTTCCGCATCGGAAATGTCCTCGGCGACGACGGCGACGCCGCGGAAGCGTTTGCCCGCGCTCTTCATCGCCTCGAGCATCACCGTGTTGTCGGTGCCGTAGACGCTCGGCTGCACCAGCACCGCGCGCTCGACGCCGAGCGTCGAGAGCATCTTCAGGTAATCGGGCAGCAGGCAGTCGGGCGGGGTGTAGACGCGCGCCGGGGAATAGGCGTAGCGCGCCTTGGGCCCCATGATGTGCGCGTGGGTGTCGCACGCGCGGCGGGGAAACTTCAGCCGCGGCTTGCGCGGATGCGGATCGGGACCGGCACAGGTCGGCGCCTCCGCCGCCACGCCCATCAGGCGGCCTTCGCCTGCGCCTGCTCGATGCCGGGCATGTCGAAGTTGAGCTTCTTGAGGCCGTCGATGACGTTCTTCGCCTGCGCCGCGGTGAGCTCGGTCAGCGGCGGGCGCACCGTCGCCCACTGCGGGTCCTTCGTGTAGTGCGCGACGACCGCCTTCAGGGCCGGGATCATCACGTACTGGCCGACGGTCTTGCGCACGACGTTCAACGCCTCCTGCTGGAGGTCGGCGTCGGGCTTGCGCCATTCGCGGTAGAGCCGGTCGATCGCCGCTGGATTGACGTTAGCGGTCGCAGAGATGCAGCCCGCGCCGCCGTTCTTCATGTTGGCGAGCAGGAATGACTCGCTGCCGGCGAAGACGTCGAAGCCGGATTGTGCGAACTGATCAAGAAACTTCTTCGTGTTGCCCCAGTCGCCCGAGCTGTCCTTCATGCCGGCGACCGCAGTCGGGTACTTCTTCAGCAGCCGCTCGACGAGTCCGGTGGTGATGCCGACCACGGCGACCGGCGGAATGTGGTAGAGGTAGACCCGCAGCCGCGCGTCGCCGACGCGCTCGATTACTTCCGAGTAGCTGCGGAAGAGCCCGTCCTCGGAGACATCCTTGTAATAGAACGGCGGCAGCATCAGCACGCCGGCGCAGCCCGCCTTGACCGCGTGCTCGGTCAGCCGCACGGTGTCGGTCAGGGCGCAGCAGCCGGTGCCCGGCATCATGCGCGTGGGGTCGATATCGGCGGCGAGCAGGGCGTCGAGCAGCGCAATGCGCTCGTTGACCGACAGCGAGTTCGCCTCGCTGTTGGTGCCGAATACCGCCAGGCCGCAGTTCTGCGTGGTCAGCCAGCGGCATTGCGCGATGAAGCGGCCGGGATCGGGACTCAGGTCCCTGCCGAACGGCGTGACGACGGGAGAGAGCACGCCACGGATGCGTTGCGGTTGTTTCATAGGGTACCTCCTCGAAGTGCTGGAACGGCTGCGGCCGGAACGGGCCGCGGTGCAAATCGTCGCCCGCAGAATAGCACAGCACCGGGACAATCAAAAGACGATTTGCTAAGCTTGCAACCGCCCGCATCGGGCGCGGCGCGAACAATGCTATCGAGCAAGGAACCCGTGGCACCTGGCATTCGCTTGAAGATTCCGGCTGCAATTGCCTTCCTGATTCTCGCCGTTTCCCCCGTTTGTGCCGCAGACTACCCCGTCAAGCCGATCCGCTTCATCGCGCCGAACCTGCCCGGCGGGCCGACCGATATCCAGGCGCGGCTGATCGGACAGAAGCTTGCCGAGAGCTGGGGACAGCCTGTCATCGTCGAAAATCGCGCCGGCGCGAGCGGCATCATCGGCACCGAAGCAGCCGCCAAGTCCCCGCCGGACGGCTACACGCTGGTCACTGGCAATAACGCCACTTTCGGCGCCAATGTCAGCCTGTTCAAGAAACTGCCCTACGATCCGGTCAAGGATTTTTCGCCGGTCGTGTGGGTGTCGACCCAGCCCAACATTCTCGTCGTCCATCCCTCGCTGCCGGTGAAATCGGTAAGGGAGCTCATCCGCTTTGCGAAAGCGCGGCCCGGGCAGCTCAATTACGCGGGCACCGGCATGGGCGCGGCCGCGAACCTGTCGGCGGAGCTCTTCAAGAGCATGACGGGGACCCAGATGGTGGGGATCCACTACAAGAGCGCTGCGCCGGCGCTGACCGACCTCATCGCGGGGCAGACGCAGCTGATGTTCGCGACGTCACTGTCGGTGATGCCGCATATCCAGTCCAACCGGCTGCGTGCGCTGGGCGTAACGACCGCCCGTCGCACCCAGGCGATGCCGGAGCTGCCGACCCTGGCCGAGGCCGGCGTGCCCGGCTTCGAAGCGACCACGTGGCACGGGGTGTTCGTGCCCGCCGGCACGCCCGCGGCGATCGTCGACAAGCTCAACGCGGAAATCAACCGCATGCTGCAGCTTCCAGACGTGCGCGAGCGGCTTTCGGCGATGGGCGCGGAGATCGTCGGGGGCACGCCGAAGGCGTTCGCCGATCACATCCAGCGCGAGATTCCGAAGTGGGCCAAGGTCATCAAAGAGACCGGCGCGAAAGCCGAATAAGAGGTCACGAGCGATGGGCAACGCATGAAGAGTGACAGCCTCAAGATACTGAGCGCCGGCGCGGTGAAGCGGGGGGTGGCGAGGATTGCCGCCGACTTCGAGCGCGAGTCCGGAAACACGGTCAGGGTGGAATTCGCGACCGCGCCCGAAATTCGCAAGCGCGTGGCGGAGGGCGAGACCGCGGACGTCATCGTCGCGCCCCCCGCGGTGATGGATGAAATCGCGAAGCAGGGAAAGATCGTCGCCGAAAGCCGCGGCTTCGTGGGCCGCTCGCGCATGGGCGTCGTGGTGCACGCAACGGCGGCGGTGCCGGCGCTCGGCGACACGGCGTCCTTCAAGCGGGCGCTCCTCGGCGCGAGCGCGGTCGTGCACAACAGGGCCTCCAGCGGCATCTACGCCGCAACGCTTCTCGAGAAGCTCGGGCTGAAGGAGGCGCTCGGATCGAGGATCGTCGTCGTCGAGACCGGCTCGGCAATCATGGAGTACGTCGCGGCCCATCCGCCCTCGGCAATCGGGCTCGCGCAGATCTCGGAAGTCATGGTGATGATCGACAAGGGCTGCGCGGTCAGGCTCGCCGCGCCGCTGCCCGACGAGATCCAGAACGTGACGAGCTACGATGCCGCGGCCACCCGCTCGAGCCGGGCGCCGGACGCCGCGCAGAAGCTTGCAGCGAGCCTGAGCTCGGATGCAGCCAAGAAAATCTTTGCCGCGACGGGAATCAGTTAACGGGCCACCGGGAGATCAGCGGATGAATCTTGCATGTCTCGCGGCGGCGACGCTGCTATTGATCGGCAACGCGAGCGTGGCTCCGGCCCTCGCCGCGGAAGCGGGCAAGAGCGCGCTGGGCCGCTATCCCGAGCGCGTCTACGTGCCCAACGCGGCCGGCAACACGCTGCATGTCATCGATCCCAAGACGTTCAAGATTATTGCCACGTACAACGTCGGCCTCTATCCGCACCACGTCACGCCGTCCTGGGACCTCACGAAGCTCTACGTCACCAACACGGGGGGGAACTCGCTGACCGTGATCGATCCCATGACCGGCGAGATCAGCGGCGAGATTCGCGTCGCAGATCCCTACAACCTTTACTTCACGCCGGACGGGAAGATGGCGATCGTCGTGGCCGAGCGTCACAAGCGCCTCGACTTCCGCGACCTCCAGACCTGGAAGCTGATCAAGAGCGTTTCCGTGGAGTGGCCCGGCATCGACCACCTGGCGTTCAGCCGCGACGGAGCCTATCTCGTCGCGAGCTGCGAGTGGGGCGGCCGCATCGTCAAGGTCGACCTGAAGAAGCTCGAGCTCGTGGCCGACATGGCCCTCGGCAAGTACCCGATCGACGTGCTGCGCCCGCCGCGGCAGCATCTCATGTTCGTCGCGGATCAGGGGGCGAACGGCGTATACGTCATCGATCCTGACGCCTGGAAGGAACTCCAGTTCATCCCCACGGGCCGCGGCACGCACGGCCTGCTGCTGAGCCACGACGAGAAGAAGATCTACGCGAGCAACCGGTACGAGGGCTCGATCTCGGTGATCGATATCGCAACCCGCAAGGTAACCGCGAAGTGGAAGACCGGCGGCACCCCGGACATGGGCCAGCTGTCGCCCGACGGCACGCAGCTCTGGATCTCGAGCCGCTACCCGATCATGGGCCGCCCGAATTCCGACGTCCGGGTCGTCGACACCCGCAGCGGGGAAGTCATCGCCACGATCCCGACCGACCGGGAGTCACACGGACTGACCTACTTCCCGACCTCGCGGGGAACCCGCTCGCTCGGGCACAACGGCGTGTATCTGCTCGACTAGGGCCGGCGGGATTACGCGTTGCGTCTGAACTCGAGGATGTCGAATCCGTTGTAGCGGTCGCCGAGGTAGATCAGGCCGCGCTCGTCCACGTCCACGTCGTTCGACTGCGGCGCGGCTTTCCCCGGCGCGGGCTGCGGGATGTAGTAACCGACTTCCTGCGGCGAGCCGGGATCGGCGACGTCCACGATGCGCAGGCCCCCGGCGAACCACGCGCAGTACATCAGAGTGTCGCCACCCTTCATGTGCTCCTGGAACTGGTGCGCGCCGAAGCGGCCGGGCGCGGCGCGGCTCCACGGCGAGTCGAGCTCGCTGACCTCGTAGATCGAGAGCGGCTTGATATTTCTGACGTCGGTGATGTCGAATACCCACAGGCAGCCGTGCGGGCGGCCGCGTCGCTTCGCCATTTCCTCGGCGCTGTGGGCGTGGTCCTCCTCGTCGATCGCGACCGCGATCTGCCTGCCGGCGAGCGGCTTCGGCAGCGCCATGAAGGTATGCGAGGGCTCGGGGAAGGGGGGATGGTAGTTGTAGGCGCCGATGGTCGAGGGACGGCGGATATCGGTGACGTCCACCACGCGCACGCCGCCGTGCCAGCAGCCCGCGTAGAGGCGGTTGCCCACCCGCAGCGTGTGGTGCAGCCGATGCTGGCGGCCCGGCCAGGTCGGCTTCTCGCCTCCGCCGATGTGCTGTCCCGGCAGCCACCAGCGCGAAACTTCCTGGGGCTTTGCCGGGTTGCGGATGTCGTAGATCACCAGGATATTGCCGATGTAGCCCGGCATCTCGGTCGAGATGTAGGCGTAATCCGCGTCCATGTCGAAGCGGTGCACGCCGCGCCCGTGGGTCTTGTGGTGCGTGATGAGCTTCGGCTTCGTCCGGTCCGAGACGTCGTAGATCTTGAAGCCGCCCTGGTCGTAGGGGCTCTGCTCGAATGCCTCCGCGGCCTGCACGTCGGACGCCTTCACGCTCAACTTCTCCGCGAGCTCCGCATAGGTCGGATCCCGTCCCAACGCCGCGCGCAGCTGGGCGCGCAGCCCGGGCAACTCGCTCGCCTTGCGTCCGATCGCGCTCATGTTCTGCTCGACGTTCACGATCATGATGTCGCCGATGACGCGCGCCTTGTGGCTGTGCGAGTTCGCGTCGCCCACCGGGACCTGCGAAATCAGGCGCGGTTGCTTCGGGTTGGACACGTCGAGGATGCTGGTGCCGAGCCCTTCCTTGTTGGTGATGTGGCCGACGTAGGCGTGCTTCCCGTCCACGTAGACCTGTCCGGCGCCGGGCAGATCGAGGTGCGAAATGCGGCTGACGTTCTTCGCGAGCGAGGGGGTCTGCTGCGGCGCGTTCATGATGGAATTCCTGTTGTGCGAGGGCGGGTCACGATTCTACACTAGGCATTCTTCACGGCTGCCGATCACAAAGCGGACTCCGACTCGAGGTAAAGATATGCGGATCGTGGCGCTCATGGTTATCGTCGCGGCATCTCTCGCGCCGCCCGCCGCGGCGCAGACCCCTTCGACGCGCTCAGGACAGGAATATCCGGTCAAGGCGGTCCGCCTGATCGCGCCGTTCGCGCCCGGCGGCGCGACCGACGTGCTGGCGCGGCTGACGGCCCAGAAGTTGGGAGAGCGCTGGGGCCAGCAGGTGATCGTGGACAACCGCCCGGGCGCCGGCGGCAACATCGGCGCGGAAGTCGCCGTACGGTCGGCGCCGGACGGCTACACGCTCCTGGTGGCGGGGGCGCCGCACGCAATCAATATGACGCTCTACCACAAACTTCCCTATGACCTCGCCAGGGACCTCGTGGCCATCAACCGCATCGCCGGTTATCCGAGCGCGCTGGTCGTGCACCCCTCGCTGCCCGCGAAGTCGGTCAAGGACCTCATCGCGCTCGCCCGGAGCCGGCCGGGCGAGCTCAATTTCGGCTCCCCCGGTCCCGGGTCGCCGAACCGCCTCGCGATCGAGCTGTTCATGATCATGGCCAAGGTGAAAATGACCCACATTCCGTACAAGGGAGGGTCCGGGCAGATGGTGACCGACCTCGTGGCCGGGCACGTGCAGCTCGCCTCGATCGGTCTGCCGCCGTCCATGGAGTACGTGAAGGCGGGCAGGCTGCGTGCGATTGCGGTGACCAGCACGAAACGATCGCCGCTGCTGCCCGACGTGCCGACGGTGAGCGAGGCAGGCCTGCCTGGATTCGACGTGACGTCGTGGTACGGCGTGTTCGCGCCTGCCGCGCTTCCGCGGAATCTCGTGACCAAGGTGAACGGCGACATCTCCGCCGTCCTGGAGGCACCGGATTTGCGGGAGCGGCTGCAACGGATGGACGCGGAGCCGTCGCCGCAGTCGCCGGAGGATTTCGCGCGCTTCGTGCGCGAGGAGATTGCCAAGTGGGCGAAGGTGGTGAAGGCGTCGGGCGCCACGGCCGACTGACCCTGGGAGTATTTTCATGAATGCGCCAAGCAAGCCCGCCGCCCGCGACGGCGCGGGCGTCATCGTCGATTACCTGATCCGGGAGAAAGTGCCGTACATCTTCGGGCTGTGCGGCCATGGCAACATCGGGTTCATCGATGCACTGCACGCGCGGTCCGGCGAGATCAAGACGGTATCCGTGCATCACGAGAGCGTCGCCGGTTTCATGGCCGACGTCTATTACCGCGTGTCCGGCCAGCCGACGGCGACGTTCACCTCCTGCGGGCCCGGCTCGGCAAACCTGCCGATCAGCCTCGCGAACTCGTTCTTCGACTCCGTGCCGTTCTTCGCGGTGACGGGTAACGTGCCGACCACCCAGTTCAACCGCGGCGCGTTCCAGGAAACCTACCGGCACTATCAGGCGGATTTCCCGTCGACGGTGCGCGCCTACTGCAAGCGCGTGTTCCAGCCGACGACCGCGGCGCAATTGCCGGTCTTCGTGCGCCAGGCGTGGAAGACCATGGTGACCGGCCGTCCGGGGCCGGTCGTGCTCGACGTTCCGTTCGACCTGTTCAACGAACCGATTCCGGAAGAAACACCGCGGCCCGAGGACTGGAACGCCAACATCTCCTGCCGCTGCGGCGCCGATCCGGAGGGAGTGTCCAAGGCGGCGGACATGCTCATGCAGGCGCAGCGCCCGGTCATTCTCGTGGGGCAGGGTGTCCGATATGGCGGCGCGACTCAAGAGCTGCGAGCGCTTGCCGAGAAGCTGCGGATCCCGGTCGCCATGTCCGCGAGCGGCATCGGGGCGATAGACGCCACGCACCCGCTGGCGTTGGGCTTGGTGGCGCGCAACGGTCCGTACCAGGCGAACCACGCGGCACGGCAGGCCGACGTGCTGCTCGCGCTGGGCGTGCGGTTCGATGACCGCACGTCGAGCTCGTGGATACCGGGATTCTCGTTCACCATCCCGCCGACGAAGCTGATCCATGTCGACATCGACCCGGACGAAATCGCGCGGAACTACCCGGTCGCACTGGGGCTGATGGCTGACGTGCGCACATTCCTGAGGCAGCTCCTCACCGAGATCGACTCACGCCTTGCGCGCGGAAGGATGCCGGCGGAACGCGGCGCGTGGCTCGATGCGATCGCGGGCTACCGCAAGGAGTGGGAGGATTTCATCGCACCCGGATTCAAGGCGGACACGACCCCGATCGCCCCGCAGCGTGCCGCGCATGAGATCGACCGCGTGCTTCCGGAGGACGCGATCCTCGTGAGCGACATCGGCGTGCATCACAACTGGCTCATCCAGTTCTGCAAGCCGAAGCGCCCGGATTCGCTGATCGGTTCGATGGGCTTCGGCCCGATGGGATTTGGCGTTGCCGGCGCGCTGGGCGCGAAGCTCGCGGCTCCCGCGCGCCCGTGCGTTGCCGTGGTCGGGGACGGCGCGTTCCTGATGCACGCCAACGTGCTGGGGACTGCTTATGAGTACCAGATACCCGTCGTCTACCTGGTGTGGAACAATTACGCGTACGGGTCGATTCGCGGCCTGCAGCGCGGTTACCTGGGCGGGCGCGAGCTGGCCACCGATTTCAGGCACCCCGGGACCAACAAGCCCTACAACCCCGATTTCGCCGCGATGGCGCGCGCGGCGGGCATCGCGGGCGTGAGCGTGGGGCGCGCTTCGGATCTTGCCGATGCGGTGCGTCAAGGGATCGCCAGCGGCAAGCCATGCGTGATCGACGCCAACATCGACGGCAACCTGAATCCCGCCGGGGCGGGCATCTGGGAGCTGCCTGGCATGGGCCGCAGCAAGCCGGGCATCGGCAAGCAGTACGTACCTGAAGGCAAGTGAGAGGTCGTTCCATGTCGCGTTCCCGGCTTCGACCTGAGGACCTGAGGAGCCACCGCTGGTTCGGCGGTGGAGACCTGAGCTCGCAAGGCCATCGCTCGCGCGCCCTGCAGATGGGCTACGCGCGAACTGATTTTGCGGGCAAACCGGTGATCGGGATCATCAACACCTGGAGCGATCTCCTGCCGTGCCACGCGCATTTCCGCACGCGCGCCGAGGAAGTGAAGCGCGGCGTGTGGCAGGCGGGCGGGTTCCCCGTGGAGCTCCCGGTGATGGCGGTGAGCGAGACGTTCCAGAAGCCGAGCAGCATGCTCTACCGCAATTTCCTCGCGATGGAGACGGAAGAGATGCTGCGCTCGCACCCGGTGGACGGCGCGGTGCTGATGGGCGGCTGTGACAAGACGACGCCCGCGCTCGTCATGGGCGCGACCTCGATGGGGCTGCCGTTCATCTACATGCCGGCCGGTCCGATGCTGCGGGGCAATTGGCACGGTGAGCAGCTGGGCTCCGGCACCGACCGCTGGAAGTACTGGGCGGAGCTGCGCGCCGGGAAGATCACCGAGGACGACTGGCGCGAGGTCGAGGAGGGCATCGCGCGCTCCTACGGGCATTGCATGACGATGGGCACCGCCTCGACCATGACATCGGCCGTGGAGACGCTCGGGCTCACGCTGCCCGGCGCGGTGTCGATCCCGGCCGCCGACTCCGCCCATCCGCGCATGGCGAGCGCGACCGGCCGCCGCATCGTCGAGATGGTCTGGGAGAACCTGCGGCCGTCCGAGATCCTGACGGCGCAGGCATTCGACAACGCGATCACGGTCGTGCACGCCCTCTCCGGCTCGACCAACGCCCTCATCCACTTGATCGCGATGGCGGGACGCGCGGGCGTCGAGCTCAAACTGGAGCGGTTCGACGCCATCGCGCGCCGTGTGCCGGTGCTCGCCAACCTGCGGCCGGCCGGTCAATACCTGATGGAGGACTTCTACTACGCGGGCGGCCTGCGCGCGCTGCTGAACGAAATCACTCCGCTCCTCAATGCCGGCTGTCTCACCGTCAACGGCAGTACGCTGGGCGAAAACATCGCCGGCGCGCAGATCTACAATACCGACGTGATTCGCACGCGGGAGAAGGCGCTGTCGCAAACCGGGGGATTGGCCGTCCTGCGCGGCAACCTCGCGCCCGACGGGGCGGTGATCAAGCCGCTCGCGGCGGAAGCGCGCCTGCTCAAGCATACCGGGCCCGCCGTCGTGTTCAGCGACTACGCGGATTTGCGCGCGCGGATCGACGCGGACGATCTCAAGGTCGACGAGAACTCGGTGCTGGTGATGCAGAATGCCGGCCCGCTCGGGGCACCGGGCATGCCCGAGTGGGGCCAGCTCCCGATCCCGAAGAAGCTGCTGAAGCGCGGCGTGCGCGACATGGTGCGCGTTTCCGACGCGCGCATGAGCGGCACGTCCTACGGCACGTGCGTGCTGCACGTGTCGCCCGAGGCTTTCGTCGGCGGGCCGCTCGCATTGGTGCGCGACGGCGACCTGATCGAGCTCGACGTGGCGGCGCGCAAGCTCGAGCTCAAGGTGAGCGGCGAGGAGCTGGCGAAGCGGCGGGCGGCGTGGAAGCCGCGCGTGCCGCATTACACGCGCGGCTACGGCGCGGTGTTCTCGCAGCACGTCACGCAGGCGAACCAGGGCTGCGATTTCGATTTCCTGCACCACGGGCAACCGACACCCGACCCCGATACCCACCACTAACCTATGGAACTGCCAGTCAACCAGTTCAAGCGCGCGCTGAAGACGGGAAAACCGCAGATCGGCGTGTGGTCGAGCCTTTCGAGCCACATCGTGGCCGAGATCCTCGCGCACGCCGGCTTCGACTGGGTGCTGCTCGACACGGAGCACTCGCCGAACGAGTTGCCGATGGTGCAGTCGCAGCTGCACGCGATGACGGGCGGCACGGCGACGCCGGTCGTGCGTCCCGCGTGGAACGACATGGTGCTCATCAAGCGCGTCCTCGACATCGGCGCGCAATCCTTGCTGTTGCCCTACGTTCAGTCGGCCGAAGAAGCGCAAAGCGCCGTGCGCTATACGCGCTATCCGCGGGAGGGCGTGCGCGGGGTTGCGGGCTCGACCCGCGCCGCCGGCTATGGCCGGACCCGGGACTACATGAAGCGCGCGCACGAAGAGCTGTGCGTCCTGGTGCAGGCGGAGACGCGGCTCGCGCTGAAGAACCTCGAGGCGATCGCCGCGGTCGAGGGCGTGGACGGAATCTTCATCGGCCCGAACGATCTTGCCGCCGATCTGGGGCACCTCGGCAATTGGCAGCATCCGGAAGTCTGGAAGGCGATGGAAGACGCGGCGAAGCGGATCCGCAAGGCGGGCAAGGCGCCCGGCATACTGGTGGGGGAAGCCGACGGGCAGCGCTGCCTCGACGCGGGGTTCCTGTTCGTCGCGGTCGGCGCCGACACGGGCATGCTCGTGCGCGGAGCCGACGCCCTCGCCGCCAAGTTCAGAATCGGATGATCGTACGGCGGATCCCGCATACCGCCAGGGATCTGATCTTATCCTCGATGCATCCTGCCCCGCGGGTTCCCTGATGAAGGCGTCCACGCTGCTTCACCGTCGTCGTCGTCGCGGCGGCGGTCACGGTGTACTGGCTGCCGCCGCCCGCCGGCGTCTCGCCGGCAACGATGCATGCGGCCGCGCTCGCCGTGTTCACGGTCGGCCTGTGGGCGGTCGGAACGCTGCCGGAGCACATCGTCGGTCTGCTGTTCTTCCTGCTGGCGATGGTGCTGGCCATAGCACCTGCGCCCGTGGTGTTCTCCGGGTTCGCCTCCGCCACGCTGTGGCTCGTGCTCGGCGGGCTGGTCATGGCAACCGCGGTGAACCAGACCGGGCTGGCTGAGCGCCTCGCCGGAAAGTTATTCGAGCGCCTCGCCCACTCCTACGCGCGACTGGTCGTGGCCGTAGTCGTGGCTTCCGTCGTTCTGTCGTTTCTCATCCCGGCGACGGTCGGGCGCGTGCTCCTGCTCCTGCCGATCGTAATGGTGCTGGCGCAACGCGTCGGCTTCGCGCACGGCAGCACCGGCTACAACGGTCTATGCCTGGCGGCCATCGTCGCCACCTACCAGTGCGGGACCGCGGTCTTGCCGGCGAATGCGCCGAATCTCGTCCTCGCGGGCTCGGCCGAGGCGCTCTATGGCATCGAGATCAGCTATGCCGAGTACTTGTGGCTGCAGTTTCCGGTGCTGGGCCTCGTCAAGAGCGTCGCGATCATTGTTTTCGTGCTCTGGCTCTTTCCCGCCGTCGCGCGCGGCACGCCGGGTGCACGGTCGGCGACGCCGCTCACGCCCGCGCAAAAGCGCATGGCGCTGATCCTCGCCGCCGCGATCGCGTTGTGGGCCACCGATTTCCTGCATGGGATCAAGTCGGGCTGGATCGCGCTTGCGGCGGCCATTGCATGCCTGCTCCCGCGCGTGGGCGTAATGCCGGTCTCCGCGTTTCACGAGGTGCGTCTCGGTCCGTACTTCTACGTCGGCGCGACGCTGGGGCTCGGGCTGGTCATCCAGGAGTCCGGCCTGAGCGAGGGGCTCGGGACGGTGCTGCACGGCGCGGTGCCGCTCGCCCCCGGCGCCGATTTTTCCAATTTCGTCTGGCTGTCGCTGCTGGCGACGTTCGCGGGATTGTTCACCACCAACCCCGCGCAGCCAGCGGTGCTTGCGCCGCTCGCCGAGTTCCTCGCCCAGGCGACGGGGTGGCCGCTGAAGACCGTCCTCATGACGATCGGCATCGGCTTTACCACCTTCCTGCTCCCGTACCAGGTGCCGCCGGCTATGGTGGGGCTGCGGGTCGGTGCTCTTCGGGTGGCGGCCATGCTCAAGCTCGCCCTGCCGCTTGCGGCGTTCAGCCTCGTCGTGATCCTGCCACTGCAGTACCTGTGGTGGCGGCTGATCGGCTTCCTCGGATAGGCGGCCGGCTCACCGCGTCGGGGCGAGCGCGGGAACGGCCCCGGCAAACCGCCGTGTCCTCGCCACCGTCGCCACGACCAGCAGGTCGAGGACGCAATAGAACGCGCCGGCGGCGAGCGGCGGATTGGTCGTCGTCAGCGCGAGCCACGGCACTTTCGCGCCCCACGTCCAGTTGCCGAGCAGAGTACCGTAGATCTCCATCGCGAGCGCCAGCACGAACATGACCGCATAGAGCCGGGATGCCCGCCCGAACAGAATGCAGAGCAGGAACAGGACAAAGAGCAGCGCATCGAGCGTGCCCGTGCCGGTAACGAGTGCGAGGCAGACGAACGGCGCCGCAGCAAGCGGTATGACCCACTTGATCCAGTCATTCACGCGCGTGGCGAGCAGCGATCCCAGCGTGAACAGCAGCGCGTGGCCGGGCGGCACGAATAGCGGAATGTTGCCGAGCCGGTACTCGTAAAGTCCCCACACCAACGACAGGACGATCTCGCCGAGCGCGGCGTAAACCACGCAGGCAACAAGCGCCACCTGGTCGTCGGGCGGTGCCTGGCGCAGCCAGAACAGGAAAAGCCCCCAGACACCCAGATTGGTGAGCGGCTGTCCCCAGAACTCGAGGCGCTGATCGAGTACGAGTCCTCCGGTGATGACCGCGACAATGATGACAGCGCGCAGGATTTCGGGAGCGGTCCGTTTCATGGGGATCGCACGGCATGATATAGGATTCGGGCCGGACCGATGGCCCGGCGCGTCGCGGCGATATAATCGCGCGAGCGATTTTCGGGTGAGAGGCTGATGGAAGGCGCCGCCGTCGTGACGGGAGCAAGTTCGGGCATCGGCGAAGCCGTGGCGCGTCTCCTGCTCGAAGGCGGGCGTACCGTGATTTCGCTGCAGAGGCGGCCGCCGCGGCTTCGCCACGAACGGTTGCTGTATTACGGCGTGGATCTCGCCGATGCCGAGGCCACACGCAAGGTTGCCGCTGAAGTCGCTGCACGGCATGCAGTCCGCTACCTGGTCAACAACGCCGGCGTCAATCGCCCGGGGACGCTCGAGCAGACGACCGTGGAGGACCTCGATAACGCCATGGCAGTCAATGTGCGCGCACCGATGATCCTCGTTCAGGCCTTCGCGCCCGGGATGCGCGCGGCGGGATTCGGCCGGATCGTCAACATTTCCTCGCGCGCGGCGATGGGCAAGACCGGCCGGACGGCGTACTCGGCGGCCAAGGCGGGGTTGATCGGCATGACGCGCACGCTGTGCCTGGAGCTTGCAGCGGCCGGTATCACCGTCAACGCGATCGCCCCCGGACCGGTCGCCACCGAGCTGTTCGACCGCGGCCATCCGCCCGGCGGCGAAAAGCGCCAGCGAGTGATTGATGGCATCCCGGTGAAACGCGTTGGCGCGCCGGACGATGTCGCGCGGGCGGTCGTTTTCCTGCTATCGCCCGACAATGGCTACATTACGGGCCAGACACTGTTTGTCTGCGGCGGCACCAGCGTCAGCGGCACGGGCGGGGATTGACCAGCCCGTGCGAAAACGGCGTCGCGCAAGGAGATGCGGGGAAGCGCTCGATGGTGCAGTGCCGTAATACAGCGGGAATATGCCTCGAAAGTTTGACAACACTTGGAAAACAAACGACAATGCCCGGTTTCGTTCGGAGGGGTTCCCGAGCGGTCAAAGGGGGCAGACTGTAAATCTGTTGGCTTACGCCTTCGAAGGTTCGAATCCTTCCCCCTCCACCACCAGGATTCGCGGGTAAGCAGGGCTCAAGGATACTCGATACCGTGTTGTCGAATGAGGCGGGTGTAGCTCAATGGTAGAGCAGAAGCCTTCCAAGCTTACGACGAGGGTTCGATTCCCTTCACCCGCTCCAACGATGATCGGAACCGCTCGGCAGCGGCGGGCGGCAGAAGCTCGGGGCGGCGGAGATTTGAGCGTCAGGCCCATGTAGCTCAGTGGTAGAGCACTCCCTTGGTAAGGGAGAGGTCGCGCGTTCAATCCGCGCCGTGGGCACCAGAGTTCCGGGGACGAAGTTGAGGCAGTGGTTGATCGCGGTTTGAACAGAGATGGTTCTAGCGATAGCGGAGCAGAAAAATGGCCAAGGGCAAGTTTGAGCGCACCAAGCCGCACGTGAACGTGGGGACGATTGGTCACGTGGATCACGGGAAGACCACGCTGACGGCGGCGATGACGATGATTTTGTCGAAGAAGTTCGGCGGGGATGTGAAGACCTACGAGCAGATCGATTCCGCTCCCGAGGAGAAGGCGCGCGGCATCACGATCAACACCGCCCACGTGGAGTATCAGACGGCCAAACGCCACTACGCGCACGTGGATTGCCCGGGGCACGCCGACTACATCAAGAACATGATCACGGGCGCAGCCCAGATGGACGGGGCGATTCTGGTGGTGTCCGCGGCCGACGGCCCGATGCCCCAGACCCGCGAGCACATCCTGCTCGCGCGCCAGGTGGGGGTGCCCTACATCGTGGTGTTCATGAACAAGGCGGACATGGTCGATGACAAGGAGCTGCTCGAATTGGTGGAGGTGGAAGTGCGCGAGCTCCTGACGAAGTATGAATTCCCCGGGGACAAGACCCCGATCATCATCGGCTCGGCACTCAAGGCGATGGAGGGGGACAAGAGCGACATGGGCGAGGGCGCGATCATGAAGCTCGCCGAGGCCCTGGACTCCTACATCCCGCAGCCCAAGCGCGTGACCGACAAGCCCTTCCTGATGCCGGTGGAGGATGTGTTCTCGATCTCGGGGCGGGGCACGGTGGTCACGGGGCGGGTGGAGCGCGGCATCATCAAGGTGGGCGAAGAAATCGAGATCGTGGGGTTGAAGCCCACCACCAAGACGGTGTGCACGGGGGTGGAGATGTTCCGGAAGCTCCTCGATGAGGGGCAGGCGGGGGACAACGTGGGGATCCTGCTGCGCGGCACCAAGCGCGAGGAGGTGGAGCGCGGGCAGGTGCTGGCGAAGCCCACGACGATCACCCCGCACACCAAGTTCACCGCCGAGATCTACGTGCTCTCCAAGGAGGAGGGCGGGCGGCACACGCCCTTCTTCAATGGGTATCGGCCGCAGTTTTACTTCCGCACCACCGATGTGACGGGGAGCCTGGAGCTGGCGAAGGGCACCGAGATGGTGATGCCGGGGGACAACGTGTCGATCACGGTGACGCTGATCCAGCCGATCGCGATGGAGGAAGGCCTTCGATTCGCGATCCGCGAGGGCGGCAAGACCGTCGGCGCCGGCGTGGTGGCGAAGATCATCGAATAGGGCGTGAGTCGAGTCGAATCACGAATCACGGCTCTCGGAAATCAAAGGCCAGTAGCTCAATTGGCAGAGCGTCGGTCTCCAAAACCGAAGGTTGGGGGTTCGAGACCCTCCTGGCCTGCCAGACACGGGTTACGGGTTCGAGATTCCGGGTTCCAGGCCTGCTGAGGATGCCCGGCCGAACGATGCGAAGCCCGGAACACGGAACACGGAACTGACGAGATGGCCGACAAGATCAGGATTGCCGCGGCGCTGTTGCTGGTTGCGGCAGGGGTGGCGGGGTTCTATTACCTGGATCAAAGCCCGATGATCGTCCGGGTCGTCGCGGTGCTGGCGGGGTTGGCGGCGGGGGGCCTCGTGTTCTGGCTGTCCGCGCCGGGCAAGGAGTTCCAGGTTTTTGCCCAGGAGTCGGTGGGCGAAACGAAGAAGGTGGTGTGGCCGACGCGCAAGGAAACGCTGCAGACGACCGGCGTCGTCTTCGCGTTCATGGTGGTGATGGCGCTGTTTCTCTGGGTCGTCGATGCGGGGTTACTGTGGGCCGTGAAAAAGCTGTTAGGGCAGAGCTGACGACGGGCAAGAAGTGGTACGTCGTCCACGCTTACTCGGGATTCGAGAAGAGCGTGCAGCGCGCACTGGTGGACCGCATCCGTCGCGCCGGGATGGAGGACAAGTTCGGCCAGATTCTGGTCCCGGTGGAGGAAGTCGTGGAGATGAAGGGCGGCCAGAAGGCGATCAGCGAGCGCAAGTTCTTCCCCGGCTACGTGCTGGTGGAGATGGAGATGACGGACGACACCTGGCACCTGGTGAAGAACACCGCCAAGGTGACCGGATTCGTCGGCGGCACGGCGACCAAGCCCACACCGATCTCGGAGAAGGAGGTGCAGAACATCCTGCACCAGATCCAGGAGGGCGTGGAGAAGCCGCGGCCCAAGGTGCTGTTCGAGGTGGGCGAGGCGGTTCGGGTCAAGGAAGGCCCGTTCGCGGACTTCCACGGCAACGTCGAGGACGTGAACTACGACAAGAGCAAGCTGCGGGTATCGGTGACGATATTCGGCCGCTCCACCCCGGTCGAGCTGGAATTCGGCCAGGTGGAGAAGGCGTAAGCGGTCTAGCGCGCTCGAGCAAACGGTAACGAGCAACGGAAGTCAGACGGGGAGGGCGCCCTGGGCGTCCGCCAGTACCCGGAAGGAGAGTCGGATGGCAAAAAAGGTAGTCGGCATCATCAAGCTGCAGGTCCCGGCAGGCAAGGCGAATCCCAGCCCGCCGATCGGACCCGCACTCGGCCAGCGCGGCCTGAACATCATGGAATTCTGCAAGGCGTTCAACGCCCAGACCCAGAAGCTGGAGCCGGGGCTGCCGGTGCCGGTGGTCATCACTGCCTACCAGGACAAGAGCTTCTCCTTCGTGATGAAAACGCCACCCGCGAGCGTGTTGATCCGCAAGGCGGCGAAGATCGAGAAGGGCAGCGGCCGCCCCAACAGCGACAAGGTCGGAAGAATCACGCGCGCCCAGGCCGAGGAGATCGCCAAGGCGAAGATGCCGGATCTCACCGCGGCCGATCTCAATGCGGCGGTGCGCACCATTGCCGGCAGTGCCCGCAGCATGGGCGTCGACGTGGAGGGCGTGTAAATGGCCTCGAAACGCTATGCCGCGATCCGCGCGAAGGTGGACCGCGACAAGTCCTACCCGGCTGAGCACGCGCTCAAGCTGGTGAAGGAGGGCGCCACCGCGAAGTTCGACGAGTCGGTGGACGTCTCCCTCAATCTCGGCATCGACGCCTCGAAGTCCGACCAGACGGTGCGCGGCTCGGTCGTGCTGCCGCAGGGCACCGGCAAGAAAGTGCGCATTGCGGTCTTCGCACAGGGCGACAAGGCCCAGCAAGCGAAGGATGCGGGCGCCGATGTCGTCGGCTTCGAGGACCTCGCGGCCGAGATCAAGGGCGGAAAGATTGATTTCGACGTCGCAATCGCAGCGCCGGACGCAATGCGCGTCGTGGGACAACTGGGCCAGATTCTCGGGCCGCGGGGGCTCATGCCCAATCCCAAGGTGGGGACGGTGACCCAGGACGTGGCCGCCGCGGTGAAGAACGCGAAGGCGGGCCAGATCCAGTATCGCGCGGACAAGGCCGGCATCGTCCAGTGCACGATCGGACGCGCCTCCTTTACGGTCAACGCGCTGGTCGAGAACCTGAAGACCCTCGTGGAGGCGGTGAACAAGTCCAAGCCGTCCGGCGTGAAGGGGATCTTCCTGAAGAAGGTCTCGGTGTCGAGCACGATGGGCGCGGGCGTGCGCGTGGACCAGGCGAGCTTGCTGCAGCAATGAACGGAGCCCGGGGCTCGCCCCGGGCCAGAGCTTTGGGTCGCCGGAGGCGCACCGCCGGCGGGTTGTCAAAGACCGTAGGAACCGCGAGAGGTTTAATTTTTCGGGAACGGACGGGGGATGCAAGGGTCGAAAGTTGCCCCAGGGCGACTGCTCGATCCCCGATCCTCATGCCTCATTCCCGGATGTCCTACGCAGACGGCGTGCCCGAAACAGGTTTCGTGTCGGACTCCTGGATCACCGGTCGCCGTATTTGCACAAGGAGATGGACCTTGAGTCTGAATCTGGAGCAGAAGCAGGCGGTGGTGGCCGAGGTGAGCGGCGAGCTCGCCAAGGCCCAGACCGTGATTCTGGCCGAGTACCGCAGCATCACCGTGAGGGATATGACGGAGCTTCGCAAGCGGGCGCGCGGCTCCGGCGTCTACCTTCGGGTGCTGAAGAACACCCTGGCGCGCCGCGCGGTCGCGGACACGCCGTTCAAGGGGCTCACCGAGAAGATGGTGGGGCCCCTTGCCTACGGCATTTCCAGCGACCCGGTCGCGGCGGCCAAGGTGCTGCAGGGGTTTGCCAAGGACAACGAGAAGTTCGTGATCAAGGCCGGCGCCATGCCCAACGTGGTGATGTCGGCCAGGGAAGTGGCGGAGCTGGCGAAGATGCCGAGCCGCCAGGAACTGCTCACGAAGCTCGCGGCGACTCTGCAGGCGCCGATTGCGAAGTTCGTGCGCACCTTGAACGAGGTGCCGGGCAAGTTCGCGCGGTCGCTGGCGGCGGTCAGGGATCAGAAGCAGCAGGCCGCGTAAGGCCTGCTCAACCGGGATACAGGAACACTTAACCTTTAGATCTGACAGGAGCAAGCAACATGACTATGGCCAAAGCAGAGATTCTGGATGCGATCGCGAGCATGACCGTGCTGGAGCTCTCCCAGCTCATCAAGGATATGGAAGACAAGTTCGGCGTTTCCGCGGCCGCGGCAACGGTGGCGGTGGCGGCGCCGGCCGCAGGCGGCGCAGCCGCCGCGGCGGCCGAGGAGAAGACCGAGTTCACCGTGATGCTCAACAGCTCGGGCGCCAACAAGGTCAACGTGATCAAGGTGGTGCGTGCGGTGACGGGGCTTGGCCTCAAGGAGGCCAAGGACCTCGTGGACGGGGCTCCCAAGCCGGTCAAGGAAGCCATTGCCAAGGCCGACGCGGAGGCGCTCCTCAAGCAATTGGTGGACGCCGGCGCGACGGCCGAGATCAAGTAAGCGTGATGTGGAGTTTCGGCTGGCGGAAGGCCGCCCGCCCGGACCTATTTTTGAACGTGTCGCGACTCTTCCTGCACCCCGTGCGGAGCACCGCGGGGGGCGTTGCCGCGTTCGTCATTTGCGGTCGTTCGACTGCGACCTGGAGCTGACCTATGGCGTACTCCTTCACCGAAAAGAAACGCATTCGCAAGAGCTTTGCCAAGCGCGACGTCGTGCTGCCGGTGCCGTTCCTGCTGGCGACGCAACTCGACTCCTACACCGCGTTCCTGCAGGCGAAGGTCATGCCGGAAGAGCGCAAGACCGAGGGCCTGCAGTCGGCGTTCAAGAGCATCTATCCGATCGAGAGCCACTCCAAGAACGCGCGCCTGGAGTTCGTGAGTTATGCGCTCGGCGAGCCGCCGTTTGACGTCAAGGAATGCCAGCAGCGCGGGCTGACCTACGCCGCGCCGCTGCGCGCCAAGGTGCGCCTCGTCATCATGGACAAGGAGGCGCCGAAGCCGACCGCCAAGGAAGTGAAGGAGCAGGAGGTGTACATGGGGGAGATTCCCCTGATGACGGCGACCGGCTCGTTCGTGATCAACGGTACCGAGCGCGTCATCGTGTCGCAGCTCCACCGCTCGCCGGGAGTCTTCTTCGAGCACGACCGGGGCAAGACGCACAGCTCGGGGAAGCTGCTCTTTTCCGCGCGCGTCATTCCCTACCGCGGCTCGTGGCTCGACTTCGAATACGACCCCAAGGACTACCTCTACTTCCGGGTGGATCGCCGCCGCAAGATGCCGGTGACGATCCTGCTGAAGGCCCTCGGCTACACCCCGGAGAAGATCCTCGCCGAGTTCTTCGTGGCGGACACGTTCCACCTTGCGAAGGACGGCGTCGAGTTCGAGCTGGTGCCGGAGCGCATGCGCGGCGAGATCGCGCGCTTCGACATCGCCACCAAGGGCGGCAAGTTGATCGTCGCCAAGGACAAGCGCATCACGGTGAAGCACGTGCGCGACATGGAGCAGGCCGGGCTGCACCGCATCGCGGTTCCCGACGAGTACGTGATCGGGCGCGTGCTCGCGCAGAACGTCGTGGACAAGGGAACGGGTGAAGTCCTGGCCAGCGCCAACGACGAGGTGACCGAGCAGCTGCTCGCCAAGCTGAAGGAGGCGGGGGTGGCCCGGATCCAGACCATCTATACCAACGACCTCGACCAGGGGCCGTACATCTCGCAGACGCTGCGCATCGACGAGACCGCCGACGAGCTGGCGGCGCAGGTCGCGATCTACCGCATGATGCGGCCGGGCGAGCCGCCCACGGAGGACGCGGTGCGGACGCTGTTCAAGCGGCTGTTCTTCGCCGAGGAGACCTACGATCTCTCCAAGGTCGGGCGCATGAAGTTCAATCGCCGCGTCGGGAGGAACGAGCTCAACGGCTCCGGGAAGCTTTCGCCCGAGGACATCGTCGCGGTGATCAAGATCCTCGTGGAACTCCGGAACGGCAAGGGCGAGATCGACGACATCGACCACCTCGGCAACCGCCGCGTGCGCTCGGTGGGCGAGCTCGCCGAGAACCAGTTCCGCGCGGGGCTGGTGCGCGTCGAGCGCGCGGTGAAGGAGCGGCTGTCGCAGGCGGAATCCGAGAACCTGATGCCGCACGACTTGATCAACGCCAAGCCGGTGTCGGCCGCGATCCGCGAGTTCTTCGGCTCCTCGCAGCTGTCGCAGTTCATGGACCAGACCAATCCGCTGTCGGAGATCACCCACAAGCGGCGCGTGTCCGCGCTGGGCCCCGGGGGCCTCACGCGCGAGCGGGCCGGCTTCGAGGTGCGCGACGTCCATCCCACGCACTACGGGCGGGTGTGCCCGATCGAGACGCCGGAAGGCCCGAACATCGGCCTCATCAACTCGCTCGCGCTCTACGCGCGCACCAACGAGTACGGCTTTCTCGAGACGCCCTACCGCAAGGTGAAGGACGCCCGCGTGACGGACGAGATCCACTACCTCTCCGCGATCGAGGAGGGGCGCTACATGATCGCGCAGGCGAACGCCGCGCTCGACAAGCACAACCGGTTCACCGACGAGCTGGTGTCCTGCCGCAGCCACAACGAGTTTACGATGTCAGCGCCGGACCGCATCGAGTACATGGACGTTGCGCCGTCGCAGGCGGTGTCGGTCGCGGCTTCGCTCATCCCGTTCCTCGAGCACGACGACGCGAACCGCGCGCTGATGGGCTCCAACATGCAGCGCCAGGCGGTGCCCTGCCTGCGGCCCGAGAAACCGCTGGTCGGCACCGGGCTCGAACGCACGGTGGCGGTCGACTCGGGCACAGCCGTTCAGGCCTATCGCGGCGGGGTGGTCGATTACGTCGACGCCTCGCGCATCGTGGTGCGGGTGAACGACGAGGAGACCGCCCCGGGCGAGGTCGGGGTCGACATCTACAACCTGGTCAAGTACCAGCGCTCGAACCAGAACACCAACATCAACCAGCGGCCGCTGGTGAAGGTGGGCGACCGCATCGCGAAAGGCGACGTGGCGGCCGACGGCGCCTCCACCGACATGGGCGAGCTCGCCCTCGGCCAGAACATGCTGGTCGCGTTCATGCCGTGGAACGGCTACAACTTCGAGGACTCGATCCTCATATCCGAAAGGGTGGTGGCCGACGAGCGCTTCACCTCCATCCACATCGAGGAGCTTTCGGTGGTGGCGCGCGACACGAAGCTCGGGCCCGAGGAGATCACGCGCGACATCTCGAACCTGTCGGAGTCCCAGCTTGCCAACCTCGATGAGTCGGGCATCATCTACATCGGGGCGGAGGTCGAGGCGGGAGACGTGCTGGTGGGCAAGGTTACGCCGAAGGGCGAGACGCAGCTCACTCCCGAGGAGAAGCTGCTGCGCGCGATCTTCGGCGAGAAGGCGTCCGACGTGAAGGACACTTCGCTGCGCGTGCCGTCGGGCATGTCGGGCACCGTGATCGACGTTCAGGTCTTTACCCGTGAAGGCATCGAGCGCGACGCGCGCGCGCAGCAGATCATCGATGACGAGCTGAAGCGCTACAAGAAGGACCTTGCCGACCAGCTGCGCATCGTCGAGAACGACGCCTACGAGCGGCTCGAGCGCCTGCTGATCGGCAAGACCGCGAACGGCGGGCCGAAGAAGCTCGCCAAGGGCGCGAAGGTCACCAAGGCCTATCTCACCGAGGTCGAGCGCCACGGCTGGTTCGACATCCGGGTCGCGAACGACAAGATCGCGGCGCAGATGGAGAGCATCCGGGACAGCCTCAAGCAGACCGAGGCGCTGTTCGACAAGGCCTACGAGGAGAAGAAGAAGAAGCTCACCCAGGGCGACGAGCTGCCCCCGGGCGTGCAGAAGATGGTGAAGGTCTACCTCGCGGTCAAGCGCCGGCTGCAGCCCGGCGACAAGATGGCGGGACGCCACGGCAACAAGGGCGTCATCTCCAAGATCGTGCCGGTCGAGGACATGCCCTACATGGCGGACGGCACGCCGGTCGATATCGTGCTGAATCCCCTGGGCGTGCCTTCGCGCATGAACGTCGGGCAGATTCTCGAGACGCACCTCGGCTGGGCGGCCAAGGGACTCGGGCGCAAGATCGGCGAGCTCCTCGCGGCGAATGCCAAGGCGGCGGAGCTGCGCAAGCTCCTCGAGCGCATCTACTCGAGCGGCGCGCGCGCCGAGGACCTCGAATCGCTCGGCGACGAGGATGTCGTGCGGCTGGCCGAAAACCTGAGGGGCGGCGTGCCGTTCGCAACCCCGGTGTTCGACGGGGCGACCGAGAAGGAGATCAAGGAAATGCTCGATCTCGCGGGGATGCCGCGCACCGGACAGGTCACGCTCCACGACGGCCGCACCGGGGACCCCTTCGAGCGCCAGGTGACGGTGGGCTACATGCACGTGCTGAAGCTTCACCACCTGGTGGACGACAAAATGCACGCGCGCTCGACCGGGCCCTACAGCCTGGTTACGCAGCAGCCCCTCGGCGGCAAGGCGCAGTTTGGCGGCCAGCGCTTCGGCGAGATGGAGGTGTGGGCGCTCGAAGCCTACGGCGCGGCCTACACGCTGCAGGAGATGCTGACCGTCAAGTCCGACGACACGGAAGGGCGGCGCAAGGTCTACGAGTCGATCGTCAAGGGCGACCATCGCATCGAGGCCGGCATGCCGGAGTCGTTCAACGTGCTGGTGAAGGAAATCCGGTCGCTCGCGATCGACATCGACCTCGATCACAACCGTTATTGAACGTGAAGGGTGAAGGGCCGCACATCACCTAGGAGCCGCGATGAAAGCACTGCTGGATCTGTTCAAGCAAGTTACGCAGGAAGAAGAGTTTGACGCGATCAAGATCGGGCTCGCCTCGCCCGAGAAGATCCGCTCATGGTCGTACGGCGAGGTGAAGAAGCCGGAGACCATCAATTACCGCACGTTCAAGCCCGAGCGCGACGGTCTCTTCTGCGCCAAGATCTTCGGGCCGGTGAAGGACTACGAGTGCTTGTGCGGCAAGTACAAGCGCTTGAAGCACCGCGGGGTGATCTGCGAGAAGTGCGGTGTCGAGGTGACGCTGTCAAAGGTCCGCCGCGAGCGCATGGGCCACATTGAGCTTGCGAGCCCGGTGGCGCACATCTGGTTCCTGAAGAGCCTGCCCTCGCGCATGGGCATGGTGCTCGACATGACGCTGCGCGACATCGAGCGCGCGCTCTACTTCGAGGCGTACGTGGTCATCGACCCGGGCATGACGCCGTTGAAGCGCGCCCAGTTGATGACCGAGGACGATTACCTCGCCAAGGTCGAGGAATTCGGCGATGACTTTACCGCGATGATGGGCGCGGAGGGCATCCGTGAGCTGCTGCGCAGCCTCGAGCTGAAGCGCGCGATCGACACCCTGCGCGAGGAGCTCGCCGCCACCAGCTCCGATACCAAGATCAAGAAAATCGCCAAGCGGCTGAAGGTGCTGGAGGCGTTCCACAAGTCGGGCATCAAGCCGGAGTGGATGATTCTGGAGGTGTTGCCGGTGCTGCCGCCGGAGCTGCGGCCGCTGGTGCCGCTCGACGGCGGGCGCTTCGCCACCTCGGATCTGAACGATCTCTATCGGCGCGTCATCAACCGCAACAACCGTTTGAAGCGTCTACTCGAGTTGAAGGCGCCCGAAATCATCGTCAGGAACGAGAAGCGCATGTTGCAGGAAGCAGTGGACTCCCTGCTCGACAACGGCCGCCGCGGCAAGGCCATGACCGGCGCCAACAAGCGGCCGCTCAAGTCGCTCGCAGACATGATCAAGGGCAAGAGCGGGCGCTTCCGCCAGAACCTGCTTGGGAAGCGCGTCGACTATTCCGGCCGCTCGGTGATCGTGGTGGGACCGCAGTTGAAGCTCCATCAATGCGGGCTGCCCAAGCTGATGGCGCTGGAACTCTTCAAGCCCTACATCTTCCACAAGCTGGAAGTGATGGGACTCGCGACCACCATCAAGGCCGCGAAGCGCATGGTGGAGGACCAGGAAGCGATCGTATGGGACATCCTGGAGGAGGTGATCCGCGAGCACCCGGTCATGCTGAACCGGGCACCCACCCTGCACCGTCTCGGCATCCAGGCGTTCGAGCCGGTGCTGATCGAGGGCAAGGCGATCCAGCTGCACCCCCTGGTGTGCGCGGCGTTCAACGCCGACTTCGACGGTGACCAGATGGCAGTGCACGTGCCGCTGTCGCTCGAGGCGCAGATGGAGGCGCGCACGCTGATGCTGTCCTCCAACAACATTCTGTCGCCCGCGAACGGCGAGCCAATCATCGTGCCCTCCCAGGACATCGTGCTCGGGCTCTACTACAGCACGCGCGAGAAAGTAGGCGCGCGTGGCGAGGGCTCGATCTTCGCCAACCTCGCGGAAGTGTCGCGGGCGCATGACACCGGCCAGGCCGAGGTCAATGCCCGCGTCACGGTGCGCATCAAGGAGGTCGAGATCGACGCCGACGGCGAAAAGCGCGAAAAGCTCGTGCGCCACGAGACCACCGTCGGGCGGGCGCTGCTTTCCGATATCCTGCCGGCGGGGCTGCCTTTCGAGCTCATCAACAAGCCGCTCAAGAAGAAAGAGATCTCGCGGCTCATCAACGCGTCTTTCCGCCGCTGCGGGCTGCGCGAAACGGTGATTTTCGCCGACAAGCTGATGTACTCCGGATTTGCCATGGCGACCAAGGCGGGCCTCTCCATCGCGGTGGACGACATGCTGATCCCGAGCCAGAAGCACGAGATCATCGCGGACGCCGAAAAGGAAGTGCAGGAAATCGAGAAGCAGTACACCTCGGGCCTGGTGACCCAGGGCGAGCGCTACAACAAGGTGGTGGACATCTGGGGGCGCGCGGGCGACCTGGTGGCGAAGGCGATGATGGAGCAGCTCGGCGTCGAGCCGGTGATGGATTGGGACGCCAAGAAGCACGAGTGGCACCCGCGCAAGGACAAGAAGGGCCAGCCCGTGATGCAGGAATCGCTCAACTCCATCTACATGATGGCGGACTCCGGCGCGCGCGGCTCCGCGGCCCAGATCCGGCAGCTTGCCGGCATGCGCGGGTTGATGGCGAAACCGGACGGCTCGATCATCGAGACGCCGATCACCGCCAATTTCCGCGAAGGCCTGAACGTGCTGCAGTACTTCATCTCGACTCACGGCGCGCGCAAGGGCCTCGCTGACACGGCGCTGAAGACCGCGAACTCGGGTTACCTCACGCGCCGGCTGGTGGACGTGACCCAGGACCTCGTGGTGACCGAGGACAATTGCGAAACCTCCCAGGGCGTCTCGATGAAAGCGCTCATCGAAGGGGGCGAAGTGGTTGAAAGCTTGCGCGATCGAATCCTTGGACGCGTTTGCGCGACTGACATCGCCAACCCCGAAAGCGGCAAGGTGATCCATCCGGCTAACACGCTGCTCGACGAGGATGCGGTGGAAGCGATCGAAGCGGCGGGCATCGACGAGGTCAAGGTCCGCACGCCGCTCACCTGCGACACTCGCCACGGGCTGTGCGCCAAGTGCTACGGACGCGATCTCGGACGCGGCACGCCGGTCAACGTCGGCGAGGCGGTCGGCGTCATCGCCGCACAGTCAATCGGCGAGCCGGGCACCCAGCTCACCATGCGCACCTTCCACATCGGCGGCGCGGCTTCGCGCACCGCGGTCGTGAGCCAGATCGAGAGCAAGTCGAACGGCGTCATGCGCTACAGCGCGGGCATGCGCTACGTGACCAACTCGCGGGGCGAACTCGTTGCGATCTCGCGCAACGGCGAGGTCGTGATTCACGACGAGGGCGGCCGCGAGCGGGAGCGCCACAAGGTGCCCTACGGGGCGACGCTCCTCGCGCGGGACGGCGAGGCGGTCAAGGCGGGGCAGGTACTCGCGACGTGGGACCCGCACACCCGCCCGATCATCACCGAGTATGCGGGCCGCGTCAGGTTCGAGAACGTCGAGGAAGGCGCGACGGTCGCGCGGCAGATCGACGAGGTGACGGGGCTGTCCACCCTCGTGGTGGTCGATCCCAAGCGCCGCGGCGGCGCGCAGGCGAAAGGGCTGCGCCCGCAGGTGAAGCTGCTCGACGACGCGGGCCACGAGATCCGGATGGCGGGCTCCGACCAGCCGGTCAACATTACCTTCCAGATCGGCTCGATCATCACGGTGCGGGACGGGCAGGAGGTGGGCGTGGGCGAGGTGCTCGCGAGAATCCCTCAGGAGACCTCCAAGACGCGCGACATCACCGGGGGTCTCCCGCGCGTGGCCGAGCTGTTCGAGGCACGTTCGCCCAAGGATGCCGGCGTGCTGGCGGAAGTGACCGGCACCGTCTCGTTCGGCAAGGACACCAAGGGCAAGCAGCGCCTGGTGATCACCGACCTCGACGGTGTCGCGCACGAGTACCTGATTCCCAAGGACAAGCACGTGATGGCGCACGACGGGCAGGTCGTGAACAAGGGCGAGATGATCGTGGATGGCCCGGCCGACCCGCACGACATCCTGCGGCTGCTGGGGGTGGAGGCGCTCGCGCGCTACATCTGCAACGAGGTGCAGGACGTCTACCGGCTGCAGGGCGTCAAGATCAACGACAAGCACATCGAGGTGATCGTGCGCCAGATGCTGCGGCGCGTGACCATCGTCGAGCCGGGCGACTCGCGCTTCATCACCGGCGAGCAGCTCGAGCGCGCCGAGGTGCTGGAGGAAAACGAGAAGGTGGAGGCCGCGGGCAAGAAGCTGGCGACCTACGAGTACATGCTGCTCGGCATCACCAAGGCCTCGCTCTCCACGGACTCGTTCATTTCCGCCGCCTCGTTCCAGGAAACCACCCGCGTGCTGACGGAAGCCGCCATCATGGGCAAGCGCGACGAGCTGCGGGGCCTGAAGGAGAACGTGATCGTCGGGCGGCTGATCCCGGCCGGCACGGGTCTCGCCTATCACCGCATCCGCCGGGGCCAGGGCGCGGCGGCCGAGTTCGGCGAGGCTGCGCCGGTCACGGAAGAGGCAGTCGCCGGCACCGAAACACAGGAGCAGGTTGCTTGACTCAAGTGACGTAACCTCTTAAAATTCACAGTCTTTTTCCCGCCGGTCGCCCCAGACGGGGATTACGGCGGTTCGAGCAGCAATCCAGGCCGGGACGGTGGCGACGCCGTCCCCGCTTTTTGGTACCGGTCAAGCGTCCACCGCATGTCCGGTCTTGTTTATAAATCAATGCGTTAGATGCATTAGCGCAGAGCCAAGCAGGCGCGTCGGGAAATGCCTACGATCAATCAATTGGTGCGCAAGGGACGCGTTCCCGCGCGCTGGAAGAGCAAGGTTCCCGCGCTCGGCGGCTCGCCGCAGCGCCGGGGGGTTTGTACCCGCGTCTATACGACCACGCCCAAGAAGCCCAACTCGGCGCTGCGCAAGGTGGCCAAGGTGCGCCTCACCAACGGCTTCGAGGTGATCGGATACATCGGCGGCGAAGGCCATAACCTGCAGGAACACTCGGTGGTGCTGATTCGGGGCGGGCGCGTGAAGGACCTCCCGGGCGTGCGCTATCACGTGGTGCGCGGCTCGCTCGACACCGCCGGCGTGAAGGATCGCAAGCAGGGGCGGTCGAAATACGGGGCTAAGCGTCCCAAAGCAGCCTAAGAGGTTCCACCATGCCCCGCCGCAGAGAAATTCCGAAGCGCGAAGTCCTCCCCGATCCGAAGTACGTGAGCCTGGACGTTGCCAAGTTCATGAACGTCATCATGACCGGCGGCAAGAAGTCGGTGGCCGAGCAGATCGTCTACGGCGCGCTCGACCAGATCAAGAAGAAGACCAACAAGGATCCGCTGGAGGTGTTCAACCAGGCAATCAACAACGTGAAGCCGATGGTGGAAGTGAAGAGCCGCCGCGTGGGCGGCGCCAACTACCAGGTGCCGGTCGAAGTGCGGCCGGTGCGGCGCGTGGCGCTGGCCATGCGCTGGCTGCGCGACGCCGCGCGCCAGCGGGGCGAGAAATCGATGGGCGCCCGGCTCGCGGGCGAGCTCGCGGAGGCGGCAGAGGGCAAGGGCGGCGCGATGAAGAAGCGCGAGGAAGTGCATCGCATGGCGGAGGCCAACAAGGCTTTTTCGCATTACCGGTTCTGAAAATTTCCCGTGCCCCGCAAGACCCCCATCGAACGCTACCGCAACATCGGCATCACGGCCCACATCGATGCCGGCAAGACCACGACCACCGAGCGCATCCTGTTCTACACCGGCGTCTCCCACAAGCTGGGGGAGGTGCACGACGGCACCGCCATCATGGACTGGATGGAGCAGGAGCAGGAGCGCGGCATTACCATCACCTCGGCAGCGACGACCTGCTTCTGGAAGGGGATGGACAACGCGTATCCCGAGCACCGCATCAACATCATCGACACGCCGGGACACGTGGATTTCACGATCGAAGTGGAACGCAGCCTGCGCGTGCTCGACGGCGCTTGCACCGTGCTGTGCGCGGTGGGGGGCGTCCAGCCGCAGACCGAGACCGTCTGGCGCCAGGCCAACAAGTACCGCGTGCCGCGACTGATCTTCGTCAACAAGATGGACCGCACCGGTGCCGATTTCAAGCGCGTGCTGGAGCAGGTCCAGTCCCGGCTCAAGGCCCATCCCGTGCCGGTCCAGCTGCCGATCGGTGCCGAAGACAAGTTCGTAGGCGTCGTCGACCTCGTGAAGATGAAGGCGATCTACTGGGACGACGGCACGCAGGGCATGAAATTCGAGGCGCGGGAAATCCCCGCCGATATGCTGGCGGACGCCAGGAAGTGGCGCGAAAAGATGGTGGAGACGGCCGCCGAGGCCTCCGAGGAGCTGATGAACCGCTATCTTGGCAAGGGCGAGCTCTCGGTCGAGGACATCAAGAAGGGCCTGCGCACGCGCACCATACACGGGGAGATCTTCCCGATCCTGTGCGGCTCCGCGTTCAAGAACAAGGGCGTGCAGGCGATGCTCGACGCGGTGATCGATTATCTGCCGTCCCCGATCGACATCCCGCCGGTCAAGGGCATCAAGGAAAACGGCGAAACGGACGGTCGTCCGCCCGACGACGAGGCGCCGTTCGCGGCGCTCGCGTTCAAGATCATGACCGACCCGTTCGTCGGCCAGCTCACGTTCTTCCGCGTCTATTCCGGCGTGGTCAACACCGGCGACACCGTCTACAACCCGATCAAGGGCCGCAAGGAGCGCATCGGCCGCATCCTGCAGATGCACGCCAACGAGCGCGAGGAGATCAAGGAAGTGCGGGCCGGCGACATCGCGGCGGCGGTGGGCCTGCGGGACTACATGACCGGCGACACGCTCACCGATCCGAAGAAGATCATCACGCTCGAGAAGATGGAGTTCCCCGAGCCGGTGATCCACGTCGCCGTGGAGCCCAAGACCAAGGCGGATCAGGAGAAGATGGGCATTGCCCTCGGCCGCCTCGCGCAGGAGGATCCCTCGTTCCGCGTGCGCACCGACGAGGAGTCCGGACAGACCATCATCTCGGGCATGGGCGAGCTGCACCTGGAGATCATCGTCGACCGCATGAAGCGCGAATTCGGCGTGGAAGCCAACGTCGGCGCGCCGGAAGTTGCCTACCGCGAGACCATTCGGAAGGCGGTCGACAAGGTCGAGGGCAAGTTCATCAAGCAGACCGGCGGGCGCGGCCAGTACGGCCACGTCTGGCTGCGGATCGATCCGCAGCCGCCCGGCACCGGCTTCGAGTTCGTGGATGCGGTCAAGGGCGGCAACGTGCCGCGCGAATTCATCCCCGCCGTCAAGAAAGGGATCGTGGAATCGCTGCCCAACGGAGTGCTGGCCGGCTTTCCGATCGTGGACGTCAAGGCCACGCTGTTCGACGGCTCGTCCCACGACGTGGATTCGAACGAGAACGCGTTCAAGATGGCGGGCTCGATGGCGTTCAAGGAAGGCCTGCGCCGCGCCAATCCGGTGCTGCTCGAGCCCATCATGGCGGTCGAGGTGGAGACCCCCGAGGATTTCATGGGCAACGTCGTCGGCGACCTGAGTTCGCGCCGCGGCACGATCCAGGGCATGGAGGACCTGCCGGGCGGCGGCAAGGCGATCCGGGCGGAGGTGCCGCTCGCCGCGATGTTCGGCTACTCGACGACGATGCGCTCGCTTTCCCAGGGCCGCGCAACCTACACGATGGAATTCAAGCACTACGCCGAAGCGCCGAAAACGATCGCGGAGGCGGTGATCAACAAGTACACGGGCAAGGAAGAAAAGAAATAAGGAAGGGCGGAGCATGGCCAAGAGCAAATTCGAGCGCACCAAGCCGCACGTGAACGTGGGGACGATTGGTCACGTGGATCACGGGAAGACCACGCTGACGGCGGCGATGACGATGATTTTGTCGAAGAAGTTTGGCGGGGATGTGAAGACCTACGAGCAGATCGATTCCGCTCCCGAGGAGAAGGCGCGCGGCATCACGATCAACACCGCCCACGTGGAGTATCAGACGGCCAAGCGCCACTACGCGCACGTGGATTGCCCGGGGCACGCCGACTACATCAAGAACATGATCACGGGCGCAGCCCAGATGGACGGGGCGATTCTGGTGGTGTCGGCGGCCGACGGCCCGATGCCCCAGACCCGCGAGCACATCCTGCTCGCGCGCCAGGTGGGGGTGCCCTACATCGTGGTGTTCATGAACAAGGCGGACATGGTCGATGACAAGGAGCTGCTCGAATTGGTGGAGGTGGAGGTGCGCGAGCTCCTGACGAAGTATGAATTCCCCGGGGACAAGACCCCGATCATCATCGGTTCGGCCTTGAAGGCGATGGAGGGGGACAAGAGCGACATGGGCGAGGGCGCGATCCTGAAGCTCGCCGAGGCGCTGGATTCCTACATCCCGCAGCCCAAGCGCGTGACCGACAAGCCCTTCCTGATGCCGGTGGAGGATGTGTTCTCGATCTCGGGGCGGGGCACGGTGGTCACGGGGCGGGTCGAGCGCGGCATCATCAAGGTGGGCGAAGAAATCGAGATCGTGGGGTTGAAGCCCACCACCAAGACGGTGTGCACGGGGGTGGAGATGTTCCGGAAGCTCCTCGATGAGGGGCAGGCGGGGGACAACGTGGGGATCCTGCTGCGCGGCACCAAGCGCGAGGAGGTGGAGCGCGGGCAGGTGCTGGCGAAGCCCACGACGATCACCCCGCACACCAAGTTCACCGCCGAGATCTACGTGCTCTCCAAGGAGGAGGGCGGGCGGCACACGCCGTTCTTCAATGGGTATCGGCCGCAGTTCTACTTCCGCACCACCGATGTGACGGGGAGCCTGGAGCTGGCGAAGGGCACCGAGATGGTGATGCCGGGGGACAACGTGTCGATCACGGTGACGCTGATCCAGCCGATCGCGATGGAGGAAGGCCTTCGATTCGCGATCCGCGAGGGCGGCAAGACCGTCGGCGCCGGCGTGGTGGCGAAGATCATTGAATAACGGGAACCGGGCTCACGAGCCGCAGGGACAGCGATGGCGACGGTAAAAAGTCAGAAGATCCGCATCCGGCTGAAGGCGTTCGACTACCGCCTGATCGACCAGTCGGCGCTCGAGATCGTGGACACCGCCAAGCGCACGGGCGCGGTGGTGAAGGGGCCGGTGCCGCTGCCGACGCGCAAGCAGCGCTTCGACCTGCTGCGCTCGCCGCACGTGGACAAGACCTCGCGCGACCAGCTCGAGATCCGCACGCACCTGCGGCTGATGGACATCATCGATCCCACCGACAAGACGGTGGACGCGCTGATGAAGCTCGACCTCCCCGCCGGGGTGGACGTCGAGATCAAACTGTAGAGGCCAGGGGGCAGGGAAGATGAGCTTGGGACTGGTGGGGCGCAAGGTCGGCATGACGCGCGTGTTCACCGAGGACGGCGATACCGTTCCGGTGACCGTGGTGGACGTGTCGAACAATCGCGTGACCCAGATCAAGACGCCGGAAAACGACGGCTATTGCGCGGTCCAGGTCGCGTACGGGCACACGGCGGCCGGCGCGGGTTAACAAGGCCGCGGCCGGACATTTCGCCAAGGCGGGCGTGGTTGCCGGCCATACCTTGAGGGAGTTCCGCGTCAAGCCGGACCAGCTGGAGAGCCTCAAGGTGGGGGGCACGGTCGGGCGTCGACATCTTCAAGATCGGCCAGAGGGTGGATGTCTCCGGCACGTCCCAGGGCAAGGGCTTCGCCGGGGTCATCAAGCGCCACCACTTCTCCTCCAACCGCGCGAGCCACGGCAACTCCGTCTCCCACAACAAGCCGGGCTCGATCGGCCAGAACCAGGATCCGGGCCGAGTCTTTCCCGGCAAGCGCATGGCCGGGCACATGGGCGCCGAAAAGAGCACCGTACAGAACGTCGAGATCATCCGCGTCGATGCGGACCGGCAGCTCCTGCTGATCCGGGGCGCGCTGCCCGGCTCCCGCGGCGGCGGCGTGACGGTAAAGCCGACCACGCGCGCGACGAGAGTGGTGACGGCGGTGCCGAAGCCCGCTGCCAAGGCCGCAGGCGCGAAGCCGGCAGCCGCCAAGCCCGCCGAGGCCAAACCCGCGGCGAAGCCGGCCAAATAGGAAGCGCGATGGATCTCCAGTTGATCAACGATCAAGGCAAACCCACCGCGAAGGTCGCCGCGTCCGACGCCGCGTTCGCGCGCGACTACAACGAGGCGCTGGTGCACCAGGTCGTGACGGCGTACCTCGCCAACGCCCGGCAGGGCACGCGGGCGCAGAAGCCGCGCGGCGAGGTCAACAAGTCGAACAAGAAGCCCTGGCGCCAGAAGGGCACGGGGCGCGCGCGCGCCGGCAGGGCTTCCTCGCCGCTGTGGCGCGGCGGCGGCAGGATCTTTCCCAACCTGCCGGACGAGAACTTCTCGCAAAAGATCAACCGCAAGATGTATCGCGCCGGGGTCTTCTCCATACTTTCGCAGCTCGCGCGCGAGGAGCGGCTGGCTGTGGTCGAGAATTTCACGGTGGAAGCGCCCCGGACCAAGCTCCTGGCGGAGAAGCTGAGGGGCATGGGGCTCGATGATGTGCTGATCCTCACCGACCGCGTCGACGACAACCTGCGGCTGTCCTCGCGCAACCTGCCCAATGTCGAGGTACTGACGGTGGGCGAGGCCGACCCGCTTAGCCTCATGCAGTATGCCCGGGTGCTGGTGACGAGGAGCGCCGTGGCCAAGATCGAGGAGCTGCTCAAATGAGCGCCGCCACGCAATTCCGGCGCAGCAGGACCGGCTGATGCAGCTCGTGCTCGCTCCGGTGATCTCGGAAAAGAGCACCTTCGTCGCCGACAAGAACAACCAGGTGGCGTTCAGGGTGGCTGCCGACGCGACCAAGCCGGAAATCAAGGCCGCGATCGAGCTCATGTTCAAGGTCCAGGTGGACTCGGTGCAGGTCGTCAACGTGCGCGGCAAGGGCAAGCGCTTCGGCCAGTCCTTCGGGCGCCGCCGCCACTGGAAGAAGGCCTACGTTTGCCTCAAGGAAGGCCAGGAAATCAACTTTGCCGAACAGGCGGGGGCCAAATAATGCTGGTCAAGTTGAGACCCATCACCCCCGGCCAGCGCCAGCACGTCAAGGTGGTCAATCCCGACCTCCACAAGGGCCGGCCGGTGCCGCACCTCGTGGAGAGCAAGGTCCGCAGGGGCGGCCGCAACGTGCATGGGGAGATCACCATGCGCCATCAGGGCGGCGGCCATAAGCAGCTCTATCGCAAGGTCGATTTCAAGCGCAACAAGGATGCCATCTCGGCCAGAGTCGAGCGCCTCGAGTACGATCCCAACCGCAGCGCCTTTCTCGCGCTGCTGCTCTATGCGGATGGCGAGCGGCGCTACATCGTCGCGCCCAAGGGGGTTGGCGCCGGCACGCAGCTCGTCTCCGGGCCGGAAGCGCCGATCAAGGCCGGCAATACCCTGCCGTTGAAGAACATCCCCGTCGGCACCACCGTCCACTGCGTCGAAATGCTTCCCGGAAAGGGCGCGCAGCTCGCGCGCGCCGCCGGCGCCTCGGTGCAGCTGCTCGCGCGGGAAGGGGAGTACGCGCAAATCCGGCTGCGTTCCGGCGAGATCCGCAAGGTGCACATCAACTGCCGCGCGACCATCGGCGAAGTCGGCAACGAGGAGCATTCGCTCGAGTCGATCGGCAAGGCCGGGCGCGTGCGCTGGCGCGGCGTGCGCCCGACGGTGCGCGGCGTGGCGCAGAACCCCGTCGACCATCCGCATGGAGGCGGCGAGGGCAAGAAGGCCGCGGCGCGCGACCCCGTCTCCCCGTGGGCCGTGCTGACCAAGGGCTACAAGACGCGGAAGAACAAGCGCACCGATGCCATGATCATCCGGCGCCGCAATGCGAAGGTCGTGGGAGCTTAGACATGGCGCGCTCGATCAAGAAGGGACCGTTCGTGGACCTCCACCTCATGAAGAAGGTGGAGACGGCGCAAAAGACGAACGACAAGCGCCCGATCAAGACCTGGTCGCGCCGCTCGACCATTCTCCCGGACTTCGTGGGCCTCACCATCGGCGTGCACAACGGCAAGCAGCACGTGCCGGTCTACGTGACCGAGAACATGGTCGGCCACAAGCTCGGTGAGTTTTCCCACACGCGGATATTCAAGGGCCACTCCAAAGCGGGCTCGGCGCAAGCCGCGGCCGCCGCCGCGGCCGCTGCCGCGGGCGACCGGAAATCGGCCCCGACGCCGGCCCCGGGGGCGGCGCCGGCCGCCCCGGCCCCGGCGGCGCCAGCCAAGTCCTAGGCGAAGCACATGAACACAACAGCCACGCTGCGCGGAGTGCGCCTCTCGGCCCAAAAGGGCCGGCTGGTGGCGGATCTCATCCGCGGCAAGCCGGTCGAGCAGGCCCTTAACGTCCTGCAGTTCGCGCCGAAGAAGGGCGCGGTGATCATCCGCAAGGTGCTGGAGTCCGCCATCGCCAACGCCGAGCACAACGACGGTGCCGACATCGACGAGCTGAAAGTCACGCAGATCCTCGTCGAGCGCGGCACCTTCCTGCGCCGCTTCCGCGCCCAGTCCAAGGGCCGTGGCGCGCGCATCATGAAGCCGACCTGCAACATCTTCGTGACGGTCGGCGACGGGAGAAAATAGGAATGGGCCAGAAGATCAACCCGATCGGCTTTCGCCTCGCGCTGAACCGCAACTGGGCCTCGCGCTGGTATGCGAACAACAAGAACTTCTCGAGCATGCTGCTCGAAGACCTCAGGGTGCGCGACTACCTTAAGAAGAAACTCGCGCACGCGGCGGTCTCGCGCGTCGTCATCGAGCGCCCCGCGAAGAATGCGCGCATCACGATCTACAGCGCGCGTCCGGGCGTGGTCATCGGCAAGAAGGGCGAAGACATCGAGTCCCTGAAGGTCGAGCTGCAGAAGATGCTCGGCGTGCCGGTGCACGTCAATATCGAGGAGGTGCGCAAGCCCGAGATCGACGCGCAGCTGATCGCGGACTCGATCTCGCAGCAGCTGCAGAAGCGCATCATGTTCCGCCGCGCGATGAAGCGCGCCATCACGAATGCCATGCGGCTCGGCGCGCAGGGCATCAAGATCATGAGCGCGGGACGGCTGAACGGAATCGAGATCGCGCGCACCGAGTGGTATCGCGAGGGGCGCGTGCCGCTGCACACGATGCGGGCGGAGATCGACTACGGCGTCTCGGAGGCGAAGACCAGCTACGGCGTAATCGGCATCAAGGTGTGGGTATTCAAGGGCGAGGTGATGCACAAGAGCGAGCAGCCGGCGGCGGCGGTTGCCGCGGCGCTGGCGGCGCCTCCTCTCCCGGCGCCGGAGAAGCCGTCGCCGGCGGCCGCGCCCGAAGGCAAGGACAAGGCGAAGAAGCCGCGCGCGCGGAGAAGCACGGCGGCGAAGCCAGGAGCGAAGAATGCTGCAGCCCGCAAGGCGTAAATACCGCAAGGAGCAGAAGGGCCGCAACCGCGGGATCGCGACACGCGGCAACACGGTCAGCTTCGGCGAGTACGGGCTGAAGGCGGTCACGCGCGGGCGCCTTACCGCGCGGCAGATCGAGGCTGCGAGGCGGGCGATGTCGCGCGCGATCAAGCGCGGCGGGCGCATCTGGATCCGCATCTTTCCGGACAAACCGGTGTCGCAGAAGCCGGCGGAAGTGCGCATGGGCAACGGCAAGGGCAACCCGGAGTTCTGGGTCTCCGAGATCAAGCCCGGCGCGGTGCTCTACGAGATGGACGGCGTGGACGAGCAGGAAGCGCGCGAAGCATTGCGGCTGGCGGCGTCGAAGCTGCCGCTGCGCACGACGTTCGTGGCGCGGCTGCTGGGAGCAAGGTGATGAAGGCGTCCGAGCTGAGGGCAAAATCGCGGGAGGAACTGCAGCAGGAGCTCAACTCGCTGCTGAAGGCGCAGTTCGGCCTGCGCATGCAGAAGGCGACCCAGCAGCTCACCAACACCAGCCAACTCGGCAAGGTGCGGCGCGACATCGCGCGCGTGCGCACCTTGCTCGCCGAGAAGGGCGGGGCAAGCGGGAAAGAGGGAAGAGCATGAGCGAGGGAGCAAACAGGCGCCAGCTGGTCGGCCGCGTGGTCAGCGACAAGATGCAGAAGACCGTCACCGTGCAGGTGGAGCGGCGCGTGAAGCACCCCCTCTACGGCAAGGTCGTTACGCGCTCGAGCCGCTTTCACGCGCACGACGAAGAGCGGGCATGCAAGGCAGGCGACCTGGTCCTGATCGAGGAATGCCGCCCGCTCGCGCGCACCAAGAGCTGGCGCGTGATCCGTCTGGTGGAGAAGGCGAAGATCGTATGATCCAGATGCAGTCCATGCTGGAGGTTGCCGACAACACCGGCGCGCGCGCGGTGATGTGCATCAAGGTGCTGGGCGGCTCGAAGCGGCGCTACGCCGGGATCGGCGACGTCATCAAGGTGAGCGTGAAGGACGCGGCCCCCCGCGGGCGCGTCAAGAAGGGCGAGATCTACGATGCCGTCGTGGTGCGCACCGCGAAGGGCGTGCGCCGCAACGACGGCTCGCTGATCAAGTTCGATTCCAACGCGGCGGTGCTGCTGACGCCCAAGCTCGAGCCGATCGGCACCCGCATCTTCGGGCCGGTGACGCGCGAGCTGCGCACCGAGCGCTTCATGAAGATCGTCTCGCTCGCGCCGGAAGTGCTGTGAGAGGAACGGCCATGCAGAAGATACGCAAGGGCGACGACGTCATCGTGACCACCGGGCGCGACAAGGGCAAGCGCGGCACGGTGCTCAAGATCGTGGACGCGGATCACGTGGTAGTGGAGGGTGCCAACCGCGTGAAGAAGCACCAGCGCCCAATTCCGATGAAGGGCATCACCGGCGGCATCGTCGACAAGGACATGCCGCTGCACGTATCGAACGTGGCGCTCTACAACCCGGCGACCAAGAAGGGCGACCGCATCGGCGTGAAGGTGCTGGACGACGGCCGCCGCGTCCGCTATTTCAAGTCCAACGGCGAAGTGATCGACACATGAGCGCAGCCAAGACCAAGGATGCCAAGGATCCCAGGGACCCGAAGGGGCCGCGGGACGCCAAGGGCCCGAAGGACGCCAAGGGCGCCCGGCCTCCCAGGGAAGGCCAGCAGCAGGCGGCGCCAAAACAAGAAGCGAAAACTGCGAAGCCGCCGCGGCCGGAAGCGAAAGAGGCCCCGGCGCCGACGGAGCAGAAGGAGCGCAAGCCCGAGCGGCCGGCTCCGGTGCCGCGTCTGCAGATCCTCTACCGCGAGACCGTGGTGAAGCAGCTGATGGAGCAGTTCGGCTACAACAGCGCGATGCAGGTGCCGCGGCTCGAGAAGATCGTGCTCAACATGGGCGTGGGCGAGGCGGTGGCGGACAAGAAGATCATGGACCACGCCGTCTCCGACATGACCAAGATCGCGGGGCAGCGGCCGATCGTCACCAAGTCGCGCAAGTCGATCGCCAACTACAAGATCCGCAGCGGCTACCCGATCGGCTGCAAGGTGACCCTGCGCGGCCGGCGCATGTACGAGTTTCTCGACCGCCTGGTCAACGTCGCGATGCCGCGCATCCGCGATTTCCGCGGCATTTCCGCCAGGGCCTTCGACGGCCGGGGCAACTACAACATGGGCGTCAAGGAGCAGATCATCTTTCCCGAGATCGAGTACGACAAGATCGACGCGATCCGGGGCATGAACATCACCATCGCCACCACGGCGCGATCGGACAACGAGGCGAAGGCGCTGTTGAGCGCCTTCCGCTTCCCGTTCAGGACCTAGCAGGCCCCGAGGCAGACCCATGGCAAAAACAGCAACCATCAACCGCGACAAGAAACGCCGCGTGACCGTCAAGAAATACGCCGCTCGGCGCAAGGAGCTGCTCGCGGTCGCGGGCAACATGAAGCTCTCGCCCGAGGAGCGCTACGCGGCGCGCGAAAAGCTGCAGAAGCTGCCGCGCGACGCCTCCCCGGTGCGGCTCCGGAACCGCTGCGCGCTGACCGGGCGTCCCCGCGGCGTATACCGCAAGTTCGGGATCGCGCGCGGGAAGCTGCGGCTGATCGCCCTGCACGGGGAGATCCCGGGCGTGATCAAGGCGAGCTGGTAGGAGACCCATCACCATGCCGATGACCGATCCCATTGCCGACATGCTGACGCGCATCCGCAACGCGCAGCATTCGGAGAAGCAGTCGGTGGCGATGCCCGCGAGCAAGCTGAAGAGCGCGATCGCCCAGGTGCTGAAGGACGAGGGCTATATCGGGGATTTCGCAGTGCGCGAGGTCGAGGGCAGGCCCCACCTCGAGATCAGCCTCAAGTACTACGCCGGCAAGCCGGTGATCGAGCGCATCGAGCGCGTGAGCCGTCCGGGGCTGCGCATCTACCGCCAGAAGGATGCCCTTCCCAAGGTGATGAACGGGCTTGGCGTCGCGATCGTCTCGACCTCCCATGGCGTGATGACCGATCGCAAGGCGCGCGGCATGGGCGTCGGCGGCGAAGTGCTGTGCATCGTCGCGTAAGGGAATGCACGCCATGTCAAGAATCGGAAAAGCCCCCGTCGTGCTGCCGCAGAAGGTCGAGGTGACCATCACGCCGGGCGAGATCCAGGTTAAAGGGCCGCTCGGGAGCCTCGCCCAGCGCATTGCGCCCGAGGTCCAGGTCGAGAAGGTGGAGAATCGCATCCAGTTCAAGGCAGCGGGCAACTCGCGACACGCCGACGCGATGTCGGGCACGCTGCGGGCGCTGGTCGCCAACATGGTGACCGGGGTCACCCAGGGCTTCGAGAAGCGGCTCACGCTGGTCGGCGTGGGCTACCGCGCACAGGCGCAGGGCGACAAGTTGAATCTGACCCTCGGCTATTCCCACCCCGTGGCGCATGCCATGCCGAAAGGCGTCAAGGTGGAGACGCCGACGCAGACGGAGATCGTGATCAAGGGCACGGACCGGCAGCTCGTCGGCCAGGTGGCGGCCGAGGTGCGGGCGTACCGCAGCCCCGAGCCCTACAAGGGCAAGGGCGTGCGTTACACCACCGAGCAGGTCGTGATCAAGGAAACCAAGAAGAAGTAGAGGGGGCGCGGGCGATCCATGTTCGACAAGAATGCTCAACGGCTGCGCAGGGCGGCAAAGACCCGTGCCCGCATCGCCGGGCTGGCCGCGGCGCGCCTCACCGTGCACCGCTCGAACAGCCATATCTACGCGCAGCTGATCGATCCGAGCGGCGCAAAGGTGCTGGCGGCCGCATCGACGATCGAGCGAGACGCGCGTCAGGGCGGATCGCGCGGCGGCAATGTCAAGGCGGCGGCCGAGGTCGGACGCCGTATCGCCGAGCGGGCGAAAAAGCTCGGCATTGAGGCAGTCGCGTTCGACCGCGCCGGCTACAGGTTTCACGGGCGCGTCAAGGCGCTGGCGGAAGCCGCGCGCGAGGCGGGCCTCAAGTTCTAGGAGATCCAGGGATCCCGGGTTATGGCGAAGCTACACGCATCCAAGATGCAGACGGGCGAGGACCGCGGCGACGGCCTTCGCGAGAAGATGGTTTCGATCAACCGCGTCACCAAGGTGGTGAAGGGCGGCCGCGTGCTCGGCTTTGCGGCGCTCACCGTGGTCGGCGACGGCGACGGCGGCATCGGCATGGGCAAGGGCAAGGCGCGCGAAGTGCCGGTCGCGGTGCAGAAGGCGATGGAAGAGGCGCGCCGCAGGATGGTAAAGGTGAGCCTGAAAGCCGGGACGCTGCAGCACGCGGTGATCGGCCATCATGGCTCCTCGCGCGTCTACATGCAGCCCGCGTCGGACGGCACCGGCATCATCGCTGGCGGGCCGATGCGCGCGGTTTTCGAGGTGATGGGCGTGCAGAACGTGCTCGCCAAGTGCCTGGGCTCGACCAATCCCTACAACGTGGTGCGCGCCACGATCAACGGGCTGACGGGGATGACGACCCCGGCCGAGATCGCAGCCAAGCGCGGCAAGAAGGTCGAGGAAATTGTATGAGCCAGGCGAAACCGGGCGCAAAGACACTCAAGGTGACACTGGTCAGGAGCCCGATCGGCACCAAGCAGGCGCATCGCGCGTGCGTGCGCGGGCTGGGCCTGCGGAAGATCCGCCAGTCGGTGGAACTGCCCGACACGCCGGCCAACCGCGGGATGATCAACGCGGTTTCCTACTTGGTGAAGTGCGAGGGCTGACATGCGGGCAAACGAGATCAAGCCGGCGCCGGGCTCAAACCGCGAGCACAAGCGCGTGGGACGGGGCTTCGGCTGCCACGGCAAGACCGCGGGACGCGGGCACAAGGGCCAGAAGGCGCGCTCCGGCGGCTACCACAAGGTGGGGTTCGAAGGCGGCCAGATGCCGTTGCAGCGGCGGTTGCCGAAGCGCGGCTTCAATTCGCACAAGAAAGACGAAACCGCGGAGGTGCGGCTGTCCGAGATCCAGGCGATCGCGGCGGAGGCCATCGACCTCACCGTGCTCAAGTCTGCGGGCGTGGTGCCCCGGCCGGCGCTGCGCGCCAAAGTGATACTGGCGGGCGAGATCAAGCGCAGGGTTGCCTTGAAGGGCCTGCTCGTCTCGAAAGGCGCGCGCGCGGCAATCGAGGCGGCCGGCGGCAGCGTGGAAGCACCGGCGCCTGCCCGGCCATCCGGCGCGTCGAAGGGCAAGGGCGAGCCGTCCGGCAAAAAGCCGGCGCCCGCCCAGGCGACCGGCAAGTAACGGGAGGGGACCGGGAACTTGGCTGCCTCCGATTCACTGCTCGGCCTGGGCAAGATGGGCGACCTCAAGCGCCGCCTGCTGTTCCTGCTCGGCGCGCTCATCGTCTTCCGCATCGGCTCCTACATTCCGGTGCCGGGGATCGATCCGGAACGGCTCGCCGAGCTCTTCCGTTCCCAGCGCGGCGGCATCCTCGACATGTTCAACATGTTCTCGGGCGGCGCGCTCGGGCGCTTCTCGCTGTTCGCGCTCGGGATCATGCCCTACATTTCCGCCTCGATCATCATGCAGTTGATGACCGTTGTCTCGCCCACGCTGGAGGCGCTGAAGAAGGAAGGGGAGGCGGGCCGGCGCAAGATCACCCAGTACACGCGCTACGGGACTGCCGGGCTGGCGATGTTCCAGGGCATGGCCATCGCGGTCGGCCTCGAGGCGCAGCAGGGGCTCGTGATCGAGCCCGGGCTCGCGTTCCGGCTCACCACCATGCTGACGCTCGCGACCGGCACCCTGTTCCTCATGTGGCTCGGCGAGCAGATCACCGAGCGCGGCGTCGGCAACGGCATTTCGCTCATCATCTTCGCCGGCATCGCGGCGGGGCTGCCGCAGGCGGTGGGCGGCACGCTCGAGCTCGTGCGCACCGGCGCGTTCTCGATCCTGATCGCGCTCTTCATCTTCGTGGTGGTGCTTGCCGTGACCGCCTTCGTCTGCTTCGTCGAGCGCGGCCAGCGCAGGATACTCGTCAACTACGCGAAGCGACAGGTCGGCAATAAGATCTACGGCGGCCAGAGCTCGCACCTGCCGCTGAAGCTCAACATGTCCGGCGTGATTCCGCCGATCTTCGCCTCGAGCATCATTCTCTTCCCGGCGACGCTCGTGGGATGGTTCGGCGCGAGCGAGGGCATGACCTGGCTGAAGAACATCTCCGCGACGCTGTCGCCGGGGCAGCCGGTCTACACCCTGCTCTACGCCTCCGCAATCATCTTCTTCTGCTTTTTCTATACCGCGCTGGTGTTCAATCCGAAGGAGACCGCGGACAACCTGAAGAAGAGCGGAGCGTTCGTGCCCGGCATTCGTCCGGGCGAGCAGACCGGGCGCTACATCGAGAAGATCATGATGCGGCTGACGCTGACCGGCGCCATCTACGTGACCCTGGTCTGCCTGCTGCCCGAATTCCTGATCGTTTGGAAGAACGTGCCGTTCTACTTCGGCGGCACGTCGCTCCTCATCATCGTGGTGGTGACCATGGATTTCATGTCGCAGGTGCAGGCCTACGTCATGTCCCACCAGTACGAAAGCCTGCTCAAAAAGGCCAATTTCAAGGGTGGAATGTTCCCGACGCGCTGATGGCGAAGGAAGAGACCATCCAGATGCAGGGCGAGATTGTGGAAACTCTGCCCAACGCGACGTTTCGCGTGAAGCTGGAGAACGGGCACGTAGTGCTCGGCCACATCTCGGGCAAGATGCGCATGCACTATATCCGCATCCTCCCGGGAGACAAGGTGACGGTGGAGTTGACGCCGTACGATCTCACGCGCGGGCGCATCGTGTTCCGCGCGCGGTAGCACGGAGCACGCGGATAGTTAACGGGAATAGGTGAACGACGGGCAGGGCGGGCGGTCTGAGCATTTCCCGTCAAATGGCTCTCGAGGAAGCGGACATGAAAGTGCTGGCATCGGTGAAGAAGATCTGCCGCAACTGCAAGATCGTGCGGCGCAAGCGCGTGGTGCGGGTGATCTGCAAGAACCCCCGCCACAAGCAGCGTCAGGGCTGACAAGCGGGCGACCGGTGATCGGTGACCCTTGGTGAAACGTTACTAGTTTGAGGACAGAAGCATGGCGCGGATAGGCGGAGTCAACATCCCCAACCATCAGCACGCGGAGATCGCGCTGACGGCGATCTACGGCATCGGCCGCGCGCGCGCGCGCGCGATCTGCGCCGCGGCCGGCGTCATCCATTCCACCAAGGTCAAGGATCTCTCCGACACCCAGACGGACAAGCTGCGCGAGCAGGTGTCCAAGATTACCGTCGAGGGCGAGCTCCGGCGGGAGGTCTCGATGAACATCAAGCGCCTGATCGACCTCGGCACCTGGCGCGGCAAGCGCCACCGCCTGGGTCTGCCGGTGCGCGGACAGCGCACGCGCACCAACGCCCGCACGCGCAAGGGTCCGCGCAAGGCCGCAGTGAAGATCATCAGGGCGGTCGCCGCTTAACGAGGAACACAATCATGGCCAAAGCCAGCACCCGGGTACGCAAGAAGGTCAAGAAGAACGTGGCGGAGGGCATCGCCCACATTCACGCCTCCTTCAACAACACCATCGTCACCATCACCGACCGCCAGGGCAACACGCTCGCGTGGGCGACCTGCGGCTCGAACGGCTTCAAGGGATCGCGCAAGAGCACGCCCTTCGCCGCGCAGGTGGCCGCGGGACGCGCCGGGGCGCTTGCCCAGGAATGCGGCGTGAAGAATCTCGAAGTGCACATCAAGGGACCGGGACCGGGGCGCGAATCGGCGGTGCGCGCGCTCAACGCGGCCGGCTTCAAGATCACCCAGATATCCGACGTGACGCCGGTGCCGCACAACGGCTGCCGCCCGCCCAAGAAGCGCCGCGTCTAGGACCGCAGGAGAATCCCAAGTGGCCAGAAACATCGACGCGAAGTGCCGGCAGTGCCGCCGGGAAGGGGAGAAGCTGTTCCTCAAGGGCGAGAAATGCTTCACGGACAAGTGCGCCATCGAGCGCCGCAATTATCCGCCGGGGCAGCACGGCCAGAAGAACACCCGGCTCTCGGGCTACGGCGTGCAGCTGCGCGAGAAGCAGAAAGTGCGGCGCATCTACGGCCTGCTCGAGCGTCAATTCCGCAAGGTCTACCACGCGGCGGAGCAGAAGAAGGGCATCACCGGCGAGAACCTGCTGCAGCTGCTGGAGAGCCGGCTCGACACGGTCGCCTACCGCATGGGCTTCGGCTCCTCGCGCACCGAGGCGCGCCAGATCGTGCGCCATAATGGCATCCTGGTGAACGGGCGGCGCGTTAACATACCGTCCTTCATCTGCCGCCCGGGAGACGTGGTCGAGGTCGCGGGCAAGGCCAAGCAGCAGCTGCGCGTCAAGGGCGCGGCGGAAGCGGCGGAGGGCCGCGGCTTCCCGGAGTGGCTCGAAGTCGACGCCAAGGCGCTCAAGGGCAAATTCAAGGCGCGGCCGCAACGCACGGAGCTCCCGTCCACCATCAATGAGTCCCTGGTGGTCGAGCTCTACTCGAAATAATTGTCGCGAGAGGTCACCGAACCATGCCAAGCAGTACCTTACTGAAGCCCCGCATCATCGACGTCCAGAACATTTCGCCCTACCACGCCCGGCTCACGATGGAGCCGTTCGAGCGCGGCTACGGCCACACGCTCGGCAACGCGCTCCGGCGCACGCTGCTCTCATCGCTGCCGGGTTACGCCGCGACCGAGGTCAAGATCAGCGGCGTGCTGCACGAATATTCCACCCTCGACGGCGTGCAGGAGGACGTGGTGGACTTGCTGCTGAATCTGAAGGGCATCGTGCTGAAGATGCACAACCGCGAGGAGGCGCTGCTCTCGCTCAAGAAATCGGGCGAAGGCGTCGTCACCGCGGGCGACATCGAGCCCATGCACGACGTCGAGATCGTCAATCCCGACCACGTCATCGCGCACCTTGCTCCCGGCGGCAAGCTCGACATGGAGATCAAGGTCGTGCAGGGGCGCGGCTATATCGCGGCGACGACGCGCAAGACCAATCCCGAGGAGGGGCGCTCCGTCGGCAGCATCCTGCTCGATGCGTCGTTCAGCCCGGTGCGCCGCGTGAGCTACGCGGTCGAAGCGGCGCGCGTGGAGCAGCGCACGGACCTCGACAAGCTGGTGATCGACGTCGAGACTAACGGCGCAATCGACCCCGAGGAATCGGTGCGCCACGCCGCGCGCATTCTGGTGGAACAGCTCGCGGTGTTCGCGGACCTGAAGGGCCTGCCGACCCAGATCGAGGAAAAGAAGGCGACGCAGATCGATCCGATCCTGCTGCGCCCGGTGGACGACCTGGAGCTGACGGTGCGCTCGGCGAATTGCCTCAAGGCCGAGAACATCTACTACATCGGCGACCTCATCCAGAGGAGCGAGACGGAGCTGCTCAAGACGCCGAACCTTGGCCGCAAGTCGCTGAACGAAATCAAGGAGGTCCTCGCGACGCGGGGGCTCACGCTGGGAATGAAGCTGGAGAACTGGCCGCCAGTGGGGCTGGAGAAACTGCAGGGATGAGGAACGCGTTATGCGTCACAGACACGGATTACGCAAGCTCAACCGCACCACCAGCCATCGCCTGGCGATGTTCCGCAACATGGCAAACTCCCTGCTCAGGCACGAGGCGATCCAGACCACGCTGCCCAAGGCGAAGGAGCTGCGGCGGGTGGTCGAGCCCATCATCACGCTCGGCAAGAAGCCCTCGCTCTCCAACCGGCGGCTCGCCTTCAACCGCCTGCGTGACCGCGAGGTGGTGGTGAAGGTATTCGACGAGCTGGGTCCGCGCTACGCGAAGCGGAACGGCGGCTACACGCGCATTCTCAAGTCCGGTTTCCGCAAGGGCGACAACGCGCCGATGGCGTTCGTGGAATTGATGGACCGGCCGGAAGGCGGCGGTACGCCGGCCGCGCAGGGCAAGGATGCGAAGGCAGGAACGGACAAGGAGGGGGCCCGCAGGGGGGCGAAAGAGAAGGCGGCCGCCAAGGCCGCATAACAAGACAAGCACCACGGTTTCTTTGAAAGCCGGCCGCAAGCCGGCTTTTTTCTTGCCTGTGATCCCCGGGCAGCCTTCCACCCGGGGAGGAGGACCCTATTCCTCGAACTCCTTGGCCTCCTCGGCCATCGTCTTCCATCCTCTGACCGTCATCCAGGTGACGATCGCCAGCCTCTCGCCCCGGGTGACGGGCAGCACCCCATGGCGATACAAATGGGACGACGGGAAGCAGAGCAGCAAGCCGGGCTTGGGCGATACCCGGATGTTCAGATCCGGAAAGATGAACTCGCCGCCCTCGAAGTCGTCGTTCAGGTATATCACGGCCGATAGGTCGCGTTCGACCGACTTTCTCCACACCTTCGTGCCGTCTTCCTTCATCCAGAGGCTTTCGCCGTCGACGTGGGGCTCGTACATGCCCCCTATGCCATAGCGAAGCAGTTGCGGCGTTTCGTAACCGGAGATTTCGATCCCGTAGAAGGGATTGACGATGTCCCGGATGACGTTCTGCAGCAGGTCGTGAAGGTGTGGAAGAAAAGGCTCGACGGGAACGGTTTGGGTGTTCCGGACCTTCTTGTCCACCACCCACTGGACCGCGGTTGACCGGTTGGTTGCATCCGCATCAAACACAGCAAGGTCATTCTGCCGGGTCGAGCGGATGTACGAAACGAGGGCGTCGATTCCTTCCTGGGTCAGGACGTCGGGCGCCATCAATATCCGCGACGCGGGATTCATGATGAATGTGGCGGTGCCGCAGCCCCGTCATTAGAATGCTCTGCGAGCCCTATTCTACTACCCTCCTATGATCTTTCTCTTCACGGACTTCGGCCTCCGCGACATCTACGTCGGACAGGTGAAGGCGGTGCTGCAGAGCCGGGCTCCGAGGGAGGCGGTGATCGATCTCCTGCACGACGCGCCGCCGTTCAACGTCAGGGCAGGAGCCTATCTCCTCGCGGCGCTTGCGGCGCAGCAGCCCAAGGATAGCGTCACTCTTGCCGTGGTGGATCCCGGCGTGGGAGGGGCCCGCGCGCCGGTCGCGGTGCTCGCGGACGGGCGCTGGTTCGTCGGGCCCGACAACGGGCTCGTCTCCGTGATTGCCGCGCGCGCGAAGAAGAGCGAGGCCTACTCGATCGGGTGGCGGCCGAAAGCCCTCTCCGCGTCCTTTCACGGGCGCGACCTGTTTGCGCCGGTCGCCGCCTTGCTCGCGCGCGGCAACCGCAGGCAGGCGAGGTTGAAGAGGGCCGCGCTTGCCGTCAGCTTCGGCCCGGACGACCTCGCCGAAGTCATCTACGTGGATCACTTCGGGAACGTCGTCACCGGCCTGCGCGCGGCCGCGGTGCCGCGGAGCCGAGCGGTGGCCGCCGGGGGCCGCGGCATTCCCGGCGCGCGGGTGTTTTCCGAGGTGCGCCCCGGCGCGGTGTTCTGGTACGAGAACAGCCTGGGACTGGTCGAGATCGCGGCCCGTTCCGCAAGCGCGGCCCAAGCGCTCGGCCTCAAGGTCGGCGACGCCGTCGGCATCGCGAGCGGGAAGTGATTTACACCATCGGCCACGGCAATCGCTCGATCGGAGAATTCGTGGGCCTGCTCGAGGGCCCGCGGATCGAGTGCGTGGTGGACATTCGGGCGTACCCCGCGTCGCGCCGCCATCCGCAGTTTGCGCGCGAGGCGCTCGAGCAGGTCGCTCGCGGACGCGGGCATCCGCTACGTCTGGGAGGGCAACGCCCTCGGCGGGCGCCGCAAGCCCACGCAGAACTCGCCGCACGCCGGGCTGCGGGACGACGGCTTCCGGGCCTTTGCCGATCACATGGCAACCGCGGAATTCCGCGAGGGCGTGCGACGCCTCCTCGACCGCTCCCGTACGTCGCGAACGGCGATCCTGTGTGCCGAACGTCTGCCGGCAGGATGCCACCGTTTCCTGATCTCCGACTATCTCGACGCCCACGGAGAAAAGGTCGTGCACCTGGTCGATACCCAAGTGGCTTTGGACCACCGCCGGAGTCCGGCGGCGCGGTTGCGCGACGGCATGCTGGTCTATGACGGCGGGGCGCAAGGAGCGCTCAAGCTGTGATCGTCTCCGCGCCGGGCTATTCCCGGCGCGAGGGTGTTTGGCCGCGTTAGAATCCAAGGCCGGGCAGTAGATTCCTGATGGCCTACCCCCCTGAATTCCGCGCGCGCGCGATGCTGATCGCGGACCGCATCGACGTACGGTCCTGGAAAGCGGAAGAACGCCTTGCGTCGAACCCGGTCGCCGTTTCGGTGCCGGGCGGTGGCCTGGCGGTGCTGTTTCGCTACGGCGTCGTGGTGTTCTTCGGCACCACCGAGCGCGAGGAGCTGGATTTTTTCGCCAAGATTGGCCCCTCGCTCACCGGTGCGCTTCCAGAGCCCGAGTCCGAGGAAGTCCGGATCCGCATCGATTTCAAGTCACGCGAGGGCATGCAGGGTGACACCGTCTTCCTCGCCACCGACGAGATTGAACGCCTGCAGGTGATCGCCGATGTCCTCTCGAAAAGCGTGATGCTGGCTCGCTATGAGACGCGTATTGCCGGCAGTTTCGAGCGGATCGAGCCGCTCGCCTCCGACCTGCAGGCGACGGGCGCCATCAACGCCCGAACCCGGGATCTCGCGAAACACATCGGCGCCATGCTGCTTTCCGGGCACCTCATGGCCGGCGGCGCTGAAATAGGCGGGAAGCCGGAGTTGCTGTGGGACCGGCCCGACCTGGAGGGTCTGTTCCTGCGCCTCGAGGATGAGTTCGAAATCAAGGAGCGCCATGCCCTGCTCGAACGCAAGCTCAACCTCATTTCCGGCACCGCGCAGACGCTGCTTCAGCTGCAGCAGACCCGGCACTCGCTGCGGCTCGAGTTCTACATCGTCATCCTGATTATCGTGGAGATCTTGCTGACGCTGTACGACCTGTTCCTGAAGCAGCCGTGATGACGGGGTGCCGTAACGATGTGCTCAGGCGGCGGAGAGGCGCAGGTCCGCGGCGAACGGCCGGGCGGGGTAATGGAACGCGATCGGCCCGTCGGGCAGGCAGTCCACGAACTGGCGCACGAACGGATCCTTCGACGCCTGCACTTCCGCCACCGTGCCCTGGGCGGCGACCACGCCGTCGGCGATAAAGTAGATGTAATCCGCGATCTTGAGGGATTCCACCACGTCGTAAGTGACCACGATGGAGGTCACGCCCAGCGCGTCGTTCAGGCGCCGGATCAGGTTCGAGATCACGTTGAGCGATATCGGATCGAGTCCTGCGAACGGCTCGTCGTACATGACGAGCATGGGGTCGAGCGCGATCGCCCGCGCCAGCGCGACGCGCCGCTGCATCCCGCCCGAGAGCTCGTTCGGCATCAGCTTGTGGGCGCCGCGCAGCCCCACCGCGTGGAGCTTCATCATCACCAGGTCGCGAATCACCGGCTCCGGCAGCGCCGTGCGCTCGCGCATGGGAAAGGCGATGTTCTCGAACGTCGAGAGGTCGGTGAACAGCCCGCTCCTCTGGAACATCATGCCCATCTTGCGGCGCATGCGGTAGAGCTCGTCGTTGCTCATGTCGCGCACCACCCGGCCTTCCACCTCCACGAAGCCGCCGCGCGGCCGCAGTTGACCGCCGATCAGCCGCAGCAGCGTGCTCTTGCCGCAGCCGCTCGCGCCGAGGATCGCCACCACCTTGCCGCGCGGCACCTCGAGGTCGATGCCCTTGAGGACAAGGTTCGGCCCGTACGAGAACCTGAGGTACTTGATCCGGATCAGCGGCCTGGCGGCGTCGGCGCTCATCACGCGATGCTATCAGAACCTCGTCCCCCGAAACGGTCTGCTAGTCGAGGTACGCGATGATGCAGGCAAAGAGGACGGCAAGCAGGATGGCCTCCGCAAAAATCACCCAGAGGGAGTCCACCCACACGCCGGAAAAGACGCTCCTGCCGATCGTGCGCCAGCGTATCGACCTGCTCGCCCGCGCCGGCGTGCCTCCCGTTGCGCCGGCCGCCGGCCCTGATAAGCGCAGAAACGCCTCCGTCGAGTCGAAGCGCCGGGACAGGGTCAGGTGGGGACCCTGGCCGGACAGGGTTGCCGTGAACGCGGGCGCGGCAGTCACGCGTTCCCCAGCGGGTTCGACGCGTGTCTTGTCCAGCTCCACGTCCAACCCGGCTGCAGGTGCGTGCTGCGCAGCAGTTCCAGTGGCCGCCGATCCGGCCACTTGCCGAGCGCCCTCCCGGAGCGCGCGGTCCGACACGCACGCACGCAAGTCCTTGGCGAGCTCCGCCGCGCTCTGGTAACGGGCATCGGGCTGCTTCTCCAGCGCCTTGGCGACGATCAGGTCGAGCATCGGGGGCACCGCGGGATTGGTCGCGCTCGGGGGGCGGGGCGTCGCGGTCGCGATCTGGTGCATGAGCTGCGTCACCGTCGGCGCGCTGAACGGCGGCTCTCCGGCCGCGATCTCGTGCAGCACGACGCCGAGCGAGAAAATGTCGGATCTGCGGTCCGCGGGCTGTCCCGTCACCTGCTCCGGCGACATGTAGCGGGGCGATCCGAGTATCGCCCCGGTCTGCGTCTTCACGTCCGACGCGCGCACCCGGGCGATTCCGAAATCCATGATCTTCGCGACCCGGTCACGCACTACCATGATATTGCCGGGCTTGATGTCGCGGTGGACGACGCCGTGCTCGTGCGCGTGGGCGAGGCCCTCCGCCGCTTGCGCCATGACGTCGAGCGCAAGCGGCAACGGCACCCTTCCGCGCGCCATCAACTCCCGGAGATCGGTGCCTTCGAGCAGCTCCATCGCCATGTACGCGACGTCGCCCTCGCGGCCGATGTCGTGGATCGTGACCAGGTTGGGATGGTTGAGCCCGCCCGCCGCCTTCGCTTCCTGGAAGAAGCGCGCCTCGTACTCCTCGCGCACCGCGGGATCGTCCATCAGGATGATGCACTTCACCGCAACCGTGCGGTTGAGCAGCGGGTCCTCCGCCCGGTAGACGACGCCCATCGCGCCGCGCCCGAGCTCCGCGACCAGCCGATAGCGGCCAAGCTGCTTCGATTCCGCCTTGCTCATCTGCTAGAGGCCTATGTTGCGGCGGAACTCGCGCCAGTAATCGCGCGGAGTCTTCTGCCGGGGCTCCTCCGGCTTTTTCTCGACCTTCTTCTCCGCCTTCCTTTCCGGGCGCTTCGCGGCGCTCTTGGGCGGGCTCTTCGCCGCCGGCGGCGGCGCGGGAGCGGCAAACGTGTGCGTGATCGTCATGCTTTCTCCCGATCCCAGGCTGACCTCGAGCCGGAGCGGCGGGCTCGGCTTGTTGCGCACCTCGATCGCGTGGGGACCCGGGTCGACCTCGACCTGGGTGAGCGGAGGGCTCGCGCCCTGCCACACGCCGTCGACGAACACGTCTCCCCGGGGCGTGATCTGAAGCAGGACGACCGCCGGCCGCGCCGGCGGCGGGGGTTCGTAGGCGAGGCGGACCGGCCGCAGCGCGAATCCGGACCCGATGACGGCGGCGATCGTGAGGATGCCGTAGACGATCAGCCGGAGCCGGCGCGCGAAGGCCGGCCGCCAATCGAGCGCGAAGAGCTCGTGCTCCCGCAGCTGGGCGTCGGTATAGGTTCCCGCCGGACCGAGCTCCCGGACGCGGCGGGGGTCCGATGCCTTGAGCGCTTCGCGGAAGGAACGTGAAGCGACGAAGCGTCCCGGTTTCGACGCATTGGACAGCGACACTCCGGCGGCCAGCCCGTCCCCGAACAGTCCGGGCCCGCGATGTGCATCGACTGCCGACATGACCGAGCCGTGATTGACCCCGATGCAAAGGCGGAGGCCCTCGGCCGCGAACTGCGACCGCTTGGCAAGCTCCAACGCCGCCCCGGGGCCGTCCAGCAGCACGACCGCGACCCCCTCCGGCGCGTCGAGCACGATGCGGGACGCCGTAGGCACGGGCCGGATGGCGAACGTCACCAGCGCGTCGAGCCGCTCTTTCAGCTTGACCTGCTCCGCCACCGGCTTGCGGGTGAATTCCGCGACGCGCAAGACGACCACGCTGGCGAGCGTCGGCGGCGATGCGGTGCTGCTCATTCCGTCGACAGGCGCTGCCATGGCGACATTCTAACTGCGCGGCCCGCGGTCAGCTGCCCGGGAAGGGGTCGCGCGTGGCAGCTGAGAATGGATGCGTGTCTGAGGCTCGCTCCGCCGCCCGTTCGTGCCGGTCGTCACTCGCCACGCATCACTGGCTCTGGTAGATGCCCGCTGCCTTGGAAACGCGCGCCCACTTGTCCATTTCGCTCTTCAGGAAGGCGGCGAATTGTTCGGGGGTGGTGCCGGAGGGCTCGGAGCCGATCGCGCTCAGGCGCTCGCGCAGATCCGGCGCCTGCAGGTGCCGCGCGGTGTCGAGCTGGAATTTCTGGATGATCTCCGAAGCAGTGCCGGCGGGTGCGAGGAATCCGCCCCATCCCGTGACGAGGACGTTGGGATATCCGGCTTCCACCATGGTGGGAGTATCGGGATATGCCGTCGCGCGCTGCTCGCCGCAGGTGGCGAGCAGCCGCAGCCTTCCGCTCTTGATGTGGCCGGCCACTCCGGGCGCAGTCGCGAATATGTAGGCGACCTGCCCGCCGATGAGATCGGTGACGGCCGGCGTCTCCCCCTTGTACGGCACGTGGACCGGCTTCATGCCGGCCTCGAGGCGCAGCAGCTCGCCGGCGAGATGGGTCATGTTGCCGACGCCGAACGACCCGTAGGTGAGGTCGCCCGGGCGGGATTTTCCGAGGGCGACGAGCTGCTTCACCGAGTGCACCGGCAGGTACGGGTTCACCACCAGCACGATGGTGTTGGTGACGGTCTGCGTGATCGGCGCAAGATCGCGGAACGTGTCGTAGGGAAGCGACTTGTAGACGTGCGGATTGATGGTCAGCACGGAGGTGAAGGCGGCCGCGATGGTGTAGCCGTCGGGCTTGGCCTTGGTGACCTGCTCGATGCCGATGATTCCGTTCGCCCCCGGGCGGTTGTCGATCACGATCTGCTGGCCCCAGGTCTCGGACAGCTTCAGGGCGATGCTGCGCGCCCAGATATCGACGCCGCCCCCGGCAGCTTGCGGCACGACAACGCGCACCGGGCGATTCGGGTAGGCCTGTGCTGAGCCTGTGGTCTGCGCCGCCGCGCCGGCGCAGACGAACGCGGCCGCCGCGGCGCAGCCGAAGCGGAAGGCGTGAGGCATTAGGCGGAAGGAATTCATTTCATCACCCCGTCAGCGCGCTCTGAAGCGTTAGCGCCGCATTATGAATCAATCGTGTCGGCCGCTCTGCGCGTCACCGGGCCGATGCGGACTTGCGGGCGCGCTTTTCGTCGCCCGCCCGCAGCAGCTCCATCAGCCGGCGCACCGACTTGAGCTCCTCCAGGTTCGAGATCGCTCCGACTGCTTCCTCGACGGCCGTACCGGGCAGCAGCGCCCGGGCGTAGACGCGAAATTTCTCCTCGATCTGCGGGCGGGACAATGGGTTCTCGGGCGAGCCCCGCGGGTGGTCGCAGCGCACGCTGACCGTGCGGCCATCCACGGTTTCGGCCGCGATCACGCACTGAACCCCCGAGAGCGCGGGGTCGGCCTGCATTTCAACCTGCTCGGCAGCGAAACGCGCGAGCACCGGGTCGTTGTAGCGTGCCGGTTCGAACTGGACGAGCGTCAGCGCGCGGTCGTGGAGGATCGCGGCGGCGCAGTAGTGGGTCGAAAGCAGCGCCTCGAACTTGCCCTGGTAGCGGGGGAAGATCCCGTGCATGTCCACCGCGGTCTTGTTCAGCGATACCCGCAGCTTCCGCACTTGATCGAAACTCACGCGATGCTTTTCCACGAGGTCGAACATCGCCGTGACGAAGCCCTGGATGGTGGACGCGGACGGCCACAGGCGCAGCGCGATGTTCTCGAGCTCCCAGCGCTTTCCGAGGCCTTCGATGAGTTGCTCCGGGCGCCCGCCGTTCGAATACGCGCTGAACAGCCCGCCGTCTGCGGCCGTCAGGAACTCGCGGGTTGCCACGAATTTCTGCTGGGCGAGGAGGGCCGCCATCAGGCCCGACAGCGCGCCCCGGCACTGGTGGAACTTGACGGTCGGCGTGCCCCATGCGGCGAACGTGCCCGCGGACTGGCTCCCCGCAAGGCCGAAAGCGCGCGCCATGGTGTCCTCGTCGAAGCCGAGCAGGCGGCCGACCGCGGCGGCGGCGCCAAACGGGCCCAGTACCCCGGGGCCGTGCCAACCCCTCGCTCGCGCCGCGGGCCAGTCCAGCGCCATCCCGATGCGAGTCATCGCCTCGCACCCGGCGGCTAGCGCGGTCAGCAGCTCCCGGCCGGAGAGCGCATCGCGTTCGGCCACCGCGAGGGCCGGCGGCATCACTTCCGGCGTGATGTGGGTCAGCGTCGGCCGGTGCACGTCGCACATCGTGACCGCGGTGACCAGGTAACCGTTGAGCAGGGTAGCGCCGGCGAGCGACAGCCGGTCCCCTCCGATGACGCTGCTTTCCCGCGACTGGGCGAGCCCCGAGGCGAGCGCCGCAACCTGGTGCGTTTCCTCCCCCCGGTGCCCGGCGAGCGCGCAGGCAACGGCATCGAGTAGGAGGTTCTTGCAATGATCCCGGGTGCGTTCCGGTATCTGGTCGTAGTCGAGCCCGGCCGCGAACCGCGCCAGGATTTGCGTGACGTTTCCGGTCATCGAAGGCTCCGTTCCTGTCCGAGAGGTTGCGGGGCCCTCGCGAACCCCGCCAGGCGGAAAGAATAGCAAGAAAAGCCGCTCGCGATTCACGGATCTCGCTTCGGGTGGCAGAATCCCGACCAGCCCCGAATTGAACCTGCCTGGAGGCCATCGTGATCACTGCCCGCACCGCAAGGATGCTCGCGCGCTACAACGCCTGGGCCAACCGCCTCATCTTCGACGCCGTCGCAGCGCTGCCGCCCGGAGAAGCGACCCGCGAGCGGAAAAGCCTGTTCAAGAACATGGTGCACACGCTCAACCACAACTACGTGATCGATCGCATCTGGCAGGCCCATCTCGAGGGGCGTGAGCACGGCTACGCGGCGCGCAACACGCCGGACCATCCTCCCCTTGCCGAGTTGTGGCGGGCGCAGCAGGAGATGGACCGGTGGTATGTCGCCTGGAGCGGGTCGCTGTCCGATGCGGCGATGGACGAGAAGGTGAATTTCACGCTCATCGGCGGAAACCGCGGCGTGATGACGCGCGGCGAGATCCTCCTCCACGTCGTCAACCACACGTCCTATCATCGCGGCTTCGTGGCGGACCTCTTCTACCAGGTGCCTGCCCGGCCGCCGACCACTGATCTGCCCGTGTTCCTGAGGGAGAATCCAGTTAACGAGTGAAATCGCGTGGCGTCCCGCACATCTATGATATGGACTTTATGATTGGATTAATGAGATATTCTGCAATTATCAAAGGGTTTTTAGTCACGATATGGACTATTTCAGTCAGTGTGGTGTAAGGCTGGTGTAAGATAATAATTCTGCTAGATCGCCACGGCGTTGCGGAATCGCGAGCACGCCCAGGTGGTGCCGGCACCTGATCAACCAGCGGGTTTCCGCTCTGGAGTCTTATGTCCAAGTTCCTGTCTGCTGTTGCGTTGTTCGTGATGTCGAGCCCGCTGTTTGCCGCAGCGAAAGAGATGGAAGCGGCCACCGCGCCCGCCGAGACGGTTGACGTGATGTGGGTCATTGTCTTCGGCGTCGTTTTCATCGGCTCGGTCATAGGCTTCTTCATCTACCTCTGGATCCACGAGAAGAATCGCAAGCAGGGGTAGTAATTTCCGATCCAGGACGGCCGGCTGCGGGGACCTGCTTTACCTGCCACCGGTTTTCAGTCACGCTTCCCTGGTCACACACCCGGGGAGGGCCCGTGAAAACGAACAACCCATTTTCGTTGGTACCGGCGTTAGCGCTGGTACTTGCCGCGGCCGGCGGGTCCGTCGCGGCGCAGGAAAATGCACCACCTAATCCGCTGCTCACGCGGCCGGGGTGGGAGATCGGGGGGCAGATCTCGAGCTACAAGTACGAAGAGCCCGCTTCTCCCGGATTCGGCGGCATGAATCTCAAGGGCGACCGGGTCGGCGTCGTCGGCGCGTACACGATTACCGCCGCGAATCGCGTCTTCAGCCGGATAGACGGCCGTGTTTCGTATGGCTCGCTGAAGTACTCGAGCGGGGGCACCGGCACCATGGACGATGTTCCCGACTGGACCGGCGAGATACGCGCCGTGATCGGAAGGGATTACCTCCTCGGCGGCGGCGGTTATTCGCTTTCGCCCTACGCCGGGCTCGGCTACCGCTATCTCTATGACGACCTCAGGGGATACTCGTCCACGGGCGCCGCCGGCTACCAGCGCTATTCCCAGTACGTCTACATTCCCCTGGGCCTGACCGCCCGCGTCCGCGCCGGGGAGCGCTGGATGCTCGCCCCCACCGTCGAGTACGACGTTTTCCTCAGCGGCCGCCAGAGATCGCAGCTCAGCGATACCGGTCTTGGCCTTCCCGATGTGACCAACGACCAGGACAGCGGCTACGGTTACCGTGCCTACCTCATGCTCGAGAACGGAAAGTGGGCGTTTGGCCCCTGGTTGAGCTACTGGAAGGTCAAGGACTCCAACGTCGTGTCCATCGGAGGCGGCTTGGGCGTGATGGAGCCGGAAAACTGGACGCGGGAATACGGCGTGGAGTTCAGGTACCGGTTTTAGCCGGCCGCAGTTCCGCGAGCCCGTCGGCGTCCGTCGCGGAGATGGTGGTGCGCACGACGTGACGCGGCTTGTCGTCCGGCCACGGCCGGCCGCGGTGCAGCACGCAGCGGTTGTCCCACATGATCACGTCTCCCGGCTGCCAGCGGTGGAGATAGGTGTGCCCCGGCGCCGTCACGTGCGCGATCAGCTGTTCGATCAATTCCAGCGCCTCTTCCTTAGCCATGCCTTCGATCGCGCAGGTGTGCGACGCGATGTAGAGCGAGTCCCGCCTGTTTGCGGGATTGCGCCAGCGTATCCGCCAGCGCACCGGCGGGAGCGTTGATCGTTCGCGCTCGGACGCGAGGTGGGAGGCGATCTTTCCCCGGGAATGCGCGTAATCGTGCCAGGCGCAGGCGTTCGCGAGCCGCGCGCGCATCGCATCCGGCAGGCGCTCCCAGCCGAGCCGCATGGACGCGAATTCGGTCTCTCCACCGACCGGCGCGATGACGCGCGCCGAGAGCACGGAGGCGAGCGCCGGTGGATCCTTGAAGCAGCTGTCGGTATGCCAGAGCTGGTTCGCGCGCGCCCGAAGCGATTCCTTGTGGTCGGGCGGCACGAGGCTGCCGTCCGGCTCGATATTGGTGAGGACGGAAAACGGCGTGCCTTCGCCGCGCGAGGCGGCCTTGGCGATTTCGAGCGGGCCAAACCGCCTGGAGTAGGCGAGCTGCAGCTCGTTGGTGATCGGCTGGCCGCGAAACACCAGCACGGAGTGCGCCTCGAATGCCGCGCGCACGTATGCGTACGCGTCGTCCCGCTCCGCGACATCGGCGAGCCCGACACCGCGCACCTCCGCGGCGAAGCCGGGACCGAGCATCTTCAACTCCATGGCGTTCATTTTCCCATAATCGACTGCCGCGGGCGCGTGACCATGGTGGCATGACCGGTATACGCTTGCGTTGCAACAGGGAATTCTTATGACCGGACTTCCACGCGCATGGATCCTGGTGGCCGCGGCGCTTACCGTTCCCGCCGCAGCCCAGGACCCTTCGACAGGCTCAGGGCAAGCTTACCCGTCGGGTCCGGTGCGGTTCGTGGTCCCGCTGCCGCGCCGGGGGAACGATGGACATCATCGCGCGCACGGTCGGGCAGCCGCTCGCCCGGGCGCTCGGCCAGAACGTGATCGTGGACAACCGGCCCGGCGGCGGCGGGGGCGGCATCATCGGCACCGAGGCGGTGGCGCGGGCTCCCGCAGACGGCTACACCGTGCTTTTCATCGGCAACGGCTTCGCGATGAATCCGGCGCTGCGGGCGAAGCTTCCGTACGACAGCGAGAGGGATTTCGCCGGCGTTGCGCGCGTCGCGTCAAACCCATTGGTGATCTCCGTCCATCCGTCACTGCCGGTGAAGTCGCTGAAGGAGCTGGTCGCGCTTGCTCGCGCGCGCCCGGGCGAGCTCACGTTCGCCTCCGGCACCGCCGCGGGCGGACTCCGCCTCAACGCGGAGCGCTTCAAGGCCGCAGCCGGCATCGACATCGTCAACATTCCCTACCAGGGCGGCGTGCCCGCGGTGGCGGCGGTGCTCGGCGGACACACCAGCATCCTGATCGTCAACGTCTCGGAAACCGTGCCGCACGCCGCTTCGGGCCGGTTGCGCCCGCTTGCGGTCACCTCGCTCGAGCGGAGCAACGCTCTCAAGGACGTGCCAACGGTGGCCGAGTCCGGATACCCGGGTTTCGAAGCCCTGATGTGGTACGGCGTGGTGGCGCGCGCCGTTGCCCCAAGGGGCGCGATCAGCCGGTTGAGCGAGGAAATCATCCGGGCGGCCCGGCTTCCGGAGGTGAGCAGCGGCTTCGAACGGCAGGGACTTTCCGTCGCCGCCATGAAGTCTGCGGAGTTCGACGCGTTCATCCGCGCCGAAATTCAGCGCAACGGCAGGATCATCCGCGAGATCGGTCTCAGGGCCGAATGACCGGATTCACTGGTCCATCGCGCTCGCCGCGAACACTTCCTCCAGCTTGACGAGCCGCGGTGTCAGGCCCTGCTCGCGGGAATAGCGCGCCGCGGTCTCCAGCGTCTTGCGATTCGCGCGGATCCCGTGCCGCACGAGCGGCGCGCGCAGCTTCTCCGTGGCGTCCGCGGGCAGCAGGCCCGCGGCGACGTGGTACTCGACGTGCTCGATCCGCTCCCGGTCGGCGATCTCGTTGGCGCGGTCGAAGGCCTTCACGAGATTCAACACCACCCAGGGATGCTTCTCCGCAATTTCCCTCTTGATGACCATGCCGTGGTTGATGGGAAGGATGCCGGTCTTGCGGTAGTAGCGCACCCCCTCGGCGACCGGATCGGGGAAGAGCGGCCCGATGTCCGGATGGTTCCACAGGTCGGCGGTGCTGCGGTCGACCAGGTTGCGGTCCACGATGTAATGCAGTGCCGCGTCGAGCTCGCCCGCGAGCATCATGCCGCCGAGGCTCTTTTCGGGCGGGATCGTGTGAATCGTCACTCCGGGAGGCGCAGTGAAGCCGACGGCGCCGCCATGGCTGATCGAGGCGCCGCGCTCCATCCAGAACTCCATGTGCCGCGGCTCGACGCCGAATTCCTCCTGCAGCACGCCGCGCGCCCACAGCGCCGCCGTCTGCTGGTACTCCGGCACTCCGACGCGCTTGCCTTTCAAGTCCGCCGGCGCGGCGATGCCCGCTTTGCGCCGCACCAGGATTGCGGCGTGATAGAACTTGCGCGTGGTGAAGACCGGCACGCCGACCCAGCGCTCGTCGCCCTTCGACTTCGCCATCATGAGCGAGGAAAACGACATCTCGGACACGTCGAAGTCCGCGAACCGCAGCTGGCGCCAGAAGAGCTCCGAGGGATGCACGCGGCTGGGGATGAGATCGATGCCGTCGGGCTTCACGCGGCCGTCGAACACCGGCCACGTGCGCGGGTTCGACGCCATGCCGATGCTGAGCTGGAGGTTCATTTGACCGCGAGGTCGAGCACGCCGGCCTTGGGCGTGAAGCCGAGCCCCGGCGCCTCCGGCAGCGTGACCCAGCCCTTCACCGGCTTCGGCGTGCCGTCGAACAGCGCTTCGCCGATCCGCCAGCCCCCGAGGTGAAATTCGACACGCCCGCCATTGGGCACGCCGGCGTGGAGATGCATGTTGAGGTGGGGGTAGTTGCCGCCCATCTCGAGCTGGATGTTGAAAGCCTGCGCGAGCCCCGCCGCGTAGAGCCCGCCCGTGAAGCCGCCGATGTCGCGCACGTTCGGCTGCGCGATGTCGATGGCTTCGTGCAGGAAATACTCGCGCAGGTACGCAAGGTCGTAGGTGCCGCTGCTGCCGGCGGCAATCGGGATCGTGGTTTCGCGGCGCAGCTGCGCCATCAGCCGCGGATCCGCTTTCAGGACCGGGTCCTCGAACCAGGCGAGGTTGCAGTCCTCGACCAGCCTGGCGAGCCGTATCGCCTGCGGCAGCCGCGCGTTCTTGTTGGCGTCGATCATGAGCGTCACCTTGTCGCCGAGCTTCTCGCGCACGTGGCGGATGCGCGCGGCGTCCTCGAGGATGTCGTTATCGGTCGGCTCGCCGTACATGTGCGCCGCCGGATCGGCTCCCGCCGCGATCGCCATCTTGAGCTGGGTGTGGCCTTCGGCGATCATCAGCTTCGCGGCTTCCACCAGCTCGTCGCGGCTGTAGCGGGGCAGGCCCCAGGTGATGTAGACCGGGCATTTCTCGCGCGCGCCGCCGAGCAGCTTCCAGATCGGCTGCTTCAATGCCTTCCCGCGGATGTCCCACAGCGCCACGTCGATCAGGCTGGCCGCGCACGACCAGGTGCCCATGTAATGCTTGTTGGAAAGCTTCCAGTAGAGCGCGCTGCGCACTGCCTCAGGGCGCAGGGGGTCCATGCCGGCGATCGCCGGCCCCGCCTCGCGGTTGATGAAATCGGAGATGCTGAAGCGCAATGGGTAGGCCGAAAACGCGTGGCCCTTGAGTCCGTCGTCGGTCTCGACCTCGACGAAGGTCACCAGCGTGTGCTGGGTCTCCTTGATCAGCGGGAACTGGTACGGCACGCGCAGCGTGTGCGCCGTGGTGCGGGCGATTTTCATGAAAGACCCCCTTGTTTGCCAGATACACTATATCGGATATGAAGATCACGAAGATCGAGACGATGGTCGTCAACATGCCGATGATCATCGAGGGTGCGGTCGTGCCGAAGCAGGGCGGCCGGCCGCGCACCAGCATGGATACTCTGCTCGTGCGCGTGGAAACGGACGCGGGGGTGACCGGCTGGGGCGAGGGCTTCGGGCACCGAATTTTCCCCGCGACCCGGGCGGCGCTGGACACGCTGGTGGGTCCGATGTGCGTGGGGCGCGATCCGACAGCGATCGCCGCGCTCGCCGACGAGCTGCAACGCAACCTGGCCGGAGTCGGCCGCAACGGGCCCGCAATGTACGCGCTGTCGGCGATCGACATCGCGCTGTGGGACATCGCGGGGAAGCTCGCCGGCCAGCCGCTCTACCGGCTGCTGGGCGGCGCGCCGCGCGCGCGGCTCCCCGCCTACGCGAGCCTGCTGCGCTACGGCGAGCCTGCCGCCGTCGCGCATCACGTCGAGAAGGTGCTGAAGCGGGGCTATCGCCACATCAAGCTGCACGAGATCACGCTCCCCCCGATCCAGGCCGCGCGCCAGGCGGCGGGAGCCGACATCCCGATCATGGTGGACTGCAACTGCCCGTGGACGGTGGCCGAGGCGATCGCGATGGCGCGCAAGCTCCAGCCGCTCGATCTGAAATGGCTCGAGGAACCGGTGTGGCCGCCGGAGGACCACGCGGGGCTCGCGCGCGTGCAGGAGGAGGGCGGCATTCCAACCGCCGCCGGCGAGAACGCGATGCTGCCTGAGTTCAAGGGGCTGCTCGCCGCCGGCGCGGTGAGCTACGCGCAGCCGAGCGTGACCAAGGTGGGCGGCGTCACGCAGATGCGCAAGGTCGCGGCGCTGGCCGAGGCAGCCGGCGTCGCGGTCGTGCCGCATTCCGCCTACTTCGGCCCTGGCCTGATCGCCTCCATCCACTGTATCGCGGCGATGTCGGGCGAGAGTCTCGTCGAGCGCTACGACGCCGACTTCGCGGTGAATCCGCTGCACGATGCCATTCTGCCCGACAAGGACGGCTGCCTCGCGGTGCCGCAGGGACCGGGGCTGGGGGCGGATCCCGACCCTGCAGTCGTAGCAAAACTGCGAGTCGGGTGAGATTGGAGGAGTACGGCAGAATGCAGAGGCTGCTCTAAGCCATCTGTTCGAGTCCTTTTGCCCTTATCACCCGTACCGCGGCCGGGGTGACAAGAAACTCGATGAAGCGCTGTGCCGCCTCGGCCTCCCTCGAGGCAGCGAAGATCCCGGCGGAGGAAACCGTGACGAGCTGAATCTCCGCGGGCAGGGGGCCCACCAGCTCGATGCCCGGCACCGCCAGCAGTTCAGGGATCTGCTGGATGGCGATCTCGGCTTTGCCCGCCGCGACCAGCTCCCCGACCAGGCCGCCGGGCTGCCGCACGGCCTTGGCCTTCACCTCGTTCGCGATGCCCAGGCGCTCGATCACGCCGGAGAAATGCATGCCGCTCGCGCCCTCCTGCGTGTAGGCGACTGACCGCGCGCGGAGCAGCGCACGCTTGAGCGCCTCGACCGAGCCGATGTCCGGCTTCGGCGCTCCGGCGAGAACGGCGACGCCGACGCGGCAGCGGGCGAGGACACGGCGGCTACCGGCGAGAATCTTTCCCTGCTTCACGAGCGCGTCGATCGCGCCGGAGCCGGTGATGACGAGGTCCGCGGTCTCGCCCTTCCCGATGCGCTCGAGCAGGATCTTGGCGGGGTCGTAGCTGACCGCGACGCGGTTTCCGCTCGCGCGCTCGAACTGAGGCACGAGCTCGGCCATCGCGGCGCGGATGCTGTTCGAGGCGAAAACCCTGAGTCCCTTCATCCCTCCGCCCTCATCCCTCACGGGACGTCCAGGTCCACCAGCGGCCCGTACTGCTGGCCGCCGAAGACGTCGGTGTCGTCCACGTCCCCCGAGATCACGGGGCGCGGAATCGTGACCTTGATCGCGTTCGCCGCGTCGTACTCGATCACGGATACCACCTCCGCCGCGAGGCGGTAGGTGCGCGCGAACCACTGCGCGTTGATGATTTTCGCGTCGCGGACCTTCTCGTAGGCCGCCCGGTCCTTGAAGATCACGTCGAAGGTGAGCTCGAACGGCCCCGAGTTCTTGCTCCGGATCAGCTTCGCGACCTGCCACAGCTTCGCCATGCCGGCCTCACACGGTCTCGTAGGCGATGCGGAACATCTCGAGCGGCGACGCCGGCTCGACCACGTGATTCATGTTGAAGCGGTAGCTCGGCCCGCGCGCGATCTCGGGCGGGCGAATAGGGGTAGGCGATCGAAGTGATGAGCCCGCTCCACTCCGGCACCGGGTAATGCACCGCGATGTGCCCGACCGATTTCATCAGGGCGGTGGCGAGCGCCTGCGTGGGCGCGGTCACCTGGAACAGCAGCCCCACCTCGTGCCCGATTCCGGTCTCGGGCTCGAGCGGCCCCATGGTGGCATTCCTGCCGAACACCCGCACATCGAACCGGTACTGGCAGTCGATGTCAGGCCCGAACACGGCGCGGATGCGCTCCTTCGCCGCCTTGACGAGCCCGTCGAGCCACGAGTCGAGCTGTCGCAGGATGATTGGGTCGCGCACGCTCCCGACGATCAGGCTCTGGTAGCCGGCGAGCTCCGCGCCCTCGAGCTTGATGGTGTAGCGCTCGGACCGCTTGAAGGTGCTGCCCGAGACCCGCACCGCGCGGTCCGAGACCGCCTGGTACTTCGCGTGCACCGTGTTGAGCACCCCGGAGGGCTCGATCGAGCTCGTAGGGCGTGGAGTTTTCATATAGATTGTGCGAGGCCACGCTCACCGGGTCGCAACGGTAGTCGGGGTTGGGCGGCTCGACGACGAAGTGACCGTCTGTAACCGTGGCGAACATGCAGTCCGGGTACTTCCGCAGCACGACGCAGGCCGCGCCGCACTCCAGGATCTTCGCCATGTGCCATACCGTCGCCGGGTTAAAGCCCCTCATTACCGGCAGCGCCGAGAAGATGGAAGTGTCGCTCGAGCGGCCTGCGAGGATCACTTCCGCGCCTTTGGCGAGCGCCTCGATGTAAGGCTCGATCCCGCACATGCCGACAATGTGCGCCGATCGGTCGATCACGGCGTCATCGAGCTCGGGCGCGTTGGCGAGGGGCGTGATCTCTCCGCTCCCGCAGCTTTTTCTTGAGATACCCCTTGTCCTGTTCGCTCGCGATGGTCGCGAGCTTGAAGGAGAGCTTCTCCTCGCGCGCGATCTCGCGCGCGATACCTGCCAGCCGCTCGAGCTGGCCGTCGGTGCCCGCGGTGCAGGCGGAGCCGATGATGGCGGGTATCTTTGCGGCGCGCGCTGCGAGAAGGATCAGGCGGAGATCCCTCTTGTAGGCCGAATCGGAGAATAGCGTCTCGCCGGAGCCGAGGTAGTGCGGGCCGGGGTCGGTCGAGCCCGAGTCAGCGCCGATGAAAATCGGGCTTCAGCGCCATCGCGCGCTTGAGCGTCTCCTCGCGAAACCCCGAGCCGAGGATGCCGGTGGCCGACAGGACTCTGATTTCGCCCGTCATTGGGGCTTGACGCCCGCGTCCATGACGATCTTCGACCAGCGCTGGATTTCCTTCCTCACGAATTCGTCGAACGGGCTCGACGCGTTCGCGGTCACGAACAGCCCCTGCGCGGCCATCTTCTCCTTCACCTCGGGCACGTTGAGCGCACTGACCGAATCGGCATTGAGCTTCGCGACAACTTCGCGCGGGGTCGCTCCCGGAGCGAAGAAGCCGAACCAGGTGAAGGCCTCGAAACCCGGCAGTCCCGATTCCGCCACCGTGGGGATATCCGGCGCCGTGGGCACGCGTTTCGCGCTGGTCACCGCAATGCCGCGGAGCTTCCCGCCGCGCGCCTGCGGCAGCCCCACCGGGAGGTTGGAGAATACCAGCGAGATCTGGCCGCCCATCGCGTCGGCGACGGCCGGGCCCTCGCCCTTGTAGGGCACGAACAGGAGATCCACCTTGGCGGTGAGCTTGAACAATTCGCCCGCGAGGTGCGGCGTGCCGCCCGAGGCCGCGCCGTAAGTGAGCTGGCCGGGGTGGGCCTTGGCAAGCTTGATGAGATCCGCGACCGTCTTCACGGGCAGCGACGGGTGGATGACGATCAGGAGGGGCGAGCGCGCGATCTCGGTGATGCCGGTGAAGTCGCGTGCCGTGTCGTAGCTCACCTTGTACATCGCGGGCACCACGGCCTGCGTCGTCTGTGAGCCGACCAGCAGGGTGTAGCCGTCAGGAGCGGACCGCGCGACGTACTCGACCCCGATGATGCCGCTCGCGCCGGTGCGGTTCTCCACGAGAAACGACTGTCCGACCCGCTGCGTGAGCTGCTGCGCCAGGATGCGCGCCGTCACATCCACTCCGCCCCCGGGCGCGAACGGCACGACCATGCGCACCGGCTTGACCGGGTAGGAGGTCTGGGCGGAAGCAGCGGATGCCACGGCCATCAGGCCGATCGAGAGCAGCGCTGGGGCGCGAGCGAATGCGGCCGGCATCTGTGACTCCTCAAGTGAAGCAGCGACGACGCGACGCGGCGAAGGGATGAATCAGACTTCCGTGGTGACGGGCTTTCCGGCCTTCTCGTTGACGCGGTCGCGCCAGACGAGATAGACCGCATCGCCTTCCGCGGTCGCGACCGCGGTGTGCACCATGTTGGCCGGAATGTGCAGCAGGCAGCCCGCCGGCACCACGAAATCCTGGCCGTCCATGTTGACCTGCAGCGCGCCCTTCAGCACGTAGTTGAAGGTCTCGTCGGGGTGGAAGTGGGGCTTGGAGCCCGTGCCGCGCCGCTTGGTGACGACGCCGCAGGTGATGCGCTGACCTTCAAACGATGCCCCCTCGCCGGTGGAGGTCTTGCCCAGCGTGGGAGACTTTTCCATGGCGTGGAGATCGATCACGAACCGGTTCTTCATGGCAGCCTCCGGTAGCGGGGTCGCGGCGCCTACGGCACCACGTAGCCGAGCTCCTTGCACTGTCTCGTCGCGAACGGGGTCCCGATCAGCTCGTCGCCCGGGCCGCCGTTCGCGGCCTCTACCTTCCCGTTGCGGATGAAGTAGACCGCCGGATTGAACCCGGTAAAGGCGCCGTAGGTATTCTTGTCGTTCACCATCGTGCAAACGGCCCAGCCGAACTGCACGTCGCGCCCGGCCGCGCTTTTCTGGTACATGTGGGTGGGTCCCGCCTTGAAGTCGATGATCGCCGCGGTCGGATCGGTCAGCCGGTTTCTCAGGTAATCGCGGATGATCTGCTGGTAGTTGTCGGGCTTGGGACCGTAGTTCACGGACTCCCTCTCTTCCTTGGTGGGCGGGCTGGTGTCGCAGCCGCCGAGCAGTATGGCCATCGCCGGCAGCAGCAGAATGGCGAGCACCTGCGCGTGCGCGTTTCGCATCATTGCCTCCATGCGGTGTTTCAACAGGCGTGATTCTACTTCAGCCGGGCCCCGGTGAGCGCGGACGGCGGAAGAAACGGCGGGAGGAAGCGCTGTCAGCCCGCGCCGAGCACTCTCAACGCGCGCACCGTCGCGGTGGTGCGGGTGCCGACGCCGAGCTTCTGGTAGATGTGCTCCAGGTGCTTCTGCACGGTGCGGTCGCTCAACCGCAGGATCTCGCCGACTTCCGCGTTGGTCTTGCCTTTCGCGACCCACGCCAGCACCTCGGATTCGCGCGGCGTCAATCCGTATTCGCCGAGCGCGCTCCACGAGGTGTCGCCGCGCTTCTCGTTGAGCAGCAGGAAATGCTCGTCGCGAAAATGGTCGGGGATGAGCTGTACGGTGAGTTGCCTGCCGTTCTTGTCCACGATGAGCGGATCGCGCGGCGATGGCGCGAGCGTCTCCTGCGCGATCAGCGCGAGCTGGCGCCGGTACCATTCCGCGAAACAGTCCGGCAGCCGGTCGCCGCTCGCCGGGAACGGTGTCCGGCAGTACAGCGCGATCCACGATTTCGCCTGCTCGGTCCAGCGCTTGACGCATCCGGTTCCCGACAGGACGATGACGCTGCTGGTCGGGCCTTCCAGCATTTCGAACAGCCCGTCCACGTCGCGGCTCAGGCGCTTCAGGGTCGCGGTGTTGCGAAAGGCCTGGACGAGATGCGGGTAGAGCCGGTTGAGCAGGCCGCGTTCCCGCTCGGTGAAGTCGCGCTGGCTGCGCGTAAGCAGGATGGCGGTGACAGCGGTGGGACCGGCAGGAAAGAAGAGGCCGATCTGGTATTTCGCGCCGAGCTGCCGGGTGAACTCGTCGAACTTGCCGTAGCGCTCGTAGCGCGACTTCGTCATCACCTGCGAGGCCTTCTGGGCGCGCCCGTCGCCGGTCTGCAGGTAGTAGCGGAAGAGGGGATGGCCGGCGAAGTCCCGCTCGAGGCCGCCCAGCGCGCCGTTCAAGGTGCCGTCCACGGTGCCGTCGGGTTCCTTGATCACGGCGGGCTGCATGGAGAGCCGCGCCGCCTGGTGCTCGACGTCGAAGTCCCCGTACACGATGCGGTCCGCGCCGACGATCCGCAGCAGCGCGCCCATCGTGCGGTCGGCAAAATCCTCCAGCCCGCGGCGATCGTACAGATCCTGCACGAAGTCGAGGACGCCCTCGAAGTCCTGTCGCGTGATTCGCATGTCAGCCCTCCGGCGGGAGCGCGCGGTTGCGGCCCCGCAAAACCCGGGTTTGCCCGGGCAGGATAACGCGAACCGCTTGCCGGCGGCCATCCCCGGGGGCGGCCGGTCGCACTGCCGCGGCTACGCGCGCGCCGGGCCGTCCTTCAGTATGCTTTTCAGCTGCTTGCGGAATTCCGGCGTGTCCTTGTGGCCGTGCACGGCCACTGCGTGCTGGACCGCGGCTTCGAGCAATTCCTTCTCGCTGTCGGCTGCGATGGCGAGCGTGCAATTCATCTCGCTGGGGTAGTCGCGGCAATCAATGTGCTTGCGGGGCATGGCGTCCTCCTGGTGGAAAAGTGCTGACCTCGGTCCTGGTTCGCGAGGGGTGGCGCTTATCCTGCATCTGGCGCTCCCCGCGGGCAATACGCGTATTAGCGTATCTCAGGTAGTGCCGGGGCGGAAGCTAAGAGGCGGAAGGCGGGGAAGGGTTCGGCCGCTAATGGAAGTCCCGGCTAGAGGTTTCCAAGGCCCCGAGCAGCTCGCTGTGATCCACCAGCCGCTTCGCAATGAGGTGCACGACTTCCCCCTCGCGCTCAAGCGTTCCGTAAACGCCCATCAGGCGCGAGCCCAGCAGCTCCCGCCGCTGCCGGTCGGCGAGATCGCGCCACACGATCACGTTGACGCTGCCGGTCTCGTCCTCGAGCGTCACGAAAATGACGCCCGAGGCGGTGTCCGGCCGCTGGCGGCCGACGACAATGCCGGCGGCGCGCGCGGGGCGCCCGTGCGGCAAACCGCGCAGCTCGGCCGCGGTGGCGAGCCGCATGCGCGCGAGCCGCGCGCGCAGCAGCGCGAGCGGGTGGCGGCCGAGCGTGAACCCGAGGCTCGCGTAGTCGGCAACCAGCTCTTCCGCCTCGCCCGGCGGCGCGAGCGGCGGCAGCGGCTCGTCGATCGGACAGCCGGCGAGAACGGGCGTCGCGCGCTCGACCCCCGCGACTTCCCAGTGCGCGAGCCGGCGGTGGTCCGACAGGGACCGCAATGCGCCGGCGGAGGCGAGCAGCTTGAGGTCGCGGCGATTGAGGCCGGCGCGCCGGGCGAGATCCTCGACGGAGTCGAAGGCGTGCTCGCGGCGCGCCGCCACCACGCGCAGCGCGGCCACCTCGGAGAAACCGCTGATCATGCGCAGCCCGAGGCGTACGCAGGCACATTCCCTTCCACCACCCCCGCAGCTGCGCTGCGACCCCTCCTCGGGCAGGAGGGGACTTGCTTTCTCGAGGGCGCAGTCCCAGTCGCTGACCGCGACGTCCACCGGCAGCACTTCGACGCCGTGGCGGCGCGCGTCCTGCACGAGCTGGGACGGGGCGTAGAAGCCCATGGGCTGGCTGTTCAAGAGCGCCGCGAGGAACGCCGCCGGCTCGTGGCGCTTGATCCAGGAGGACACGTACACCAGCAGCGCGAAGCTCGCGGAATGACTCTCGGGAAATCCGTACTCCCCGAAGCCAAGGATCTGCTGGTAGATGCGCTCGGCGAACTCGCGCTGGTAGCCGCGCGCGAGCATGCCCGAGACGAGGCGCTGCTCGAAGTGCTCGAGCCCGCCTTTCCTCCGCCACGCGGCCATCGAGCGCCGCAGCTTGTCCGATTCGCCGGGCGTGAAGCCCGCGGCGACGATCGCGAGCTGCATCACCTGCTCCTGGAAGATCGGCACGCCCAACGTGCGTTCGAGCACCGCCTTCACCGCCGCGCTCGGGTAGGTGACCGGCTCCAGCCCCTGGCGCCGGCGGAGATAGGGGTGGACCATGCCGCCCTGGATCGGGCCGGGCCGCACGATCGCCACCTCGATGACGAGATCGTAGAAATTCCGTGGCTTCAAACGTGGCAGCATGCTCATCTGCGCGCGCGACTCGATCTGGAACACGCCGACCGTGTCCGCGCGCTGGATCATCTCGTAGACCGTGGCATCCTCCGGCGGCACGTCGGCCATGCCGAATGGCCGGCCGCGCCAGCCGGCGATCATCTCCAGCGCGCGGCGGATCGCGGAGAGCATCCCGAGCGCGAGGACATCCACCTTGAGGAGCCCCAGCGCATCGAGGTCGTCCTTGTCCCACTGGATGACGCTGCGATCGGGCATCGCCGCGTTTTCGATCGGCACCAGGCGCGAGAGGAGCCCCCTCGCGAACACGAAACCGCCGGTGTGCTGCGAGAGGTGGCGGGGAAAGCCCGTCAACGTTGCGACCAGCGCGACCAGGCGCTGGACCTGCGCGGCTGCGGGGTCGAAGCCGGCCTCGGCGAGACGCTCGCGCACGCTGTCCCGGCCGTCCCACCACGCGAAGGAGCGGGCGAGGCGGTCCACCTGCGGGAGATCGAAGCCGAGCGCCTTGGCGACGTCGCGGATCGTGCTCTTCGTGCGGTAGGTGATGACGGTCGCGGCGAGCGCCGCGCGGTCGCGGCCGTACTTCCCGTAGAGATACTGGATGACTTCCTCGCGCCGCTGGTGCTCGAAATCCACGTCGATGTCGGGCGGCTCGTTCCGTTCCCGCGAGATGAAGCGCTCGAACAGCATGTTCATGCGCGCGGGGTCGACCTCGGTGATGCCGAGGGCGTAGCACACCGCGGAGTTGGCGGCCGAGCCGCGGCCCTGGCACAGGATGCCGCGGCCGCGCGCGAACTTCACGATGTCGTAGACGGTGAGGAAGTAGGGCTCGTAGCCGAGCTCGGCGACGAGCGCGAGCTCGTGCTCGATCAGCTCGCGGACGCTGTCCGGCACGCCGGCGGGAAAGCGCGCGCGCAATCCCGCTTCGGTGATCTCGCGCAGGTAGGAGGCCGGCGTGTGGCCCGGGGGCGCGAGCTCCTCCGGGTACTCGTAGCGCAGGCTGTCGAGGGAGAAGGTGCAGCGCTCCGCGATGCGCACGGTCTCGGCCAGGAGCTCCGGGGGGTAGAGCTGCGCGAGCCGCATGCGCATCCGCAGGTGCCGCTCGGCGTTGGGGTAGAGCGCGCCGCGCGCTTCGGCAACGGTGGTGTGCAGCCGGATCGCCGTCAGCGTGTCCTGTAGCGGGCGGCGCGAACGCACGTGCATGTGCACGTCGCCGGCTGCGACCAACGGAAGCTTTGCGACGCGGCCGAGATCGAGGAGGGCCTCGAGCCGCGCCCGGTCGTCAGGTCCCGAGAGCAGCTCGGCGGCGATCCAGGCGCGGCCGGCAAAGGAGTGCGCGACGCGCTGTGCGTCTTCGAGCTTCGGCTGCTCGTCGGGAACGAGCAGCACGAGGCAGCCGGGGACGCCGGTTTCGAGATCGTCCCAGCCGATGCGGTAGCTTCCCTTCCGGCTGCGGCGCCGCGCTGTAGTAATGAGCTGCGACAGGTTGCCGTACGCCTCGCGGTCGGTCGCGAGCAGCACCAGCTTCGGCCCGTCCGCGAGCCTGAACTCGGCGCCGACGATGAGCTTGATACCGTGCTCCTTCGCGGCGACGTGGGCGCGCACGACCCCCGCCAGCGAGCATTCGTCGGTGACGGCGAGCGCCGTATAGCCCAGCTTCGCCGCGCGCGCGGCAAGCTCCTCCGGGTGCGACGCCCCGCGCAGGAACGAGAAGTTGGTGAGGCAGTGGAGTTCGGCGTACTCGGGCAGCATGGGATCAGAAAAAGGTGTCAGGAACCTTTTTTTTGAAAAGGTTCCTGACACCTTTTTCCTTTATCCAAAGATGCCGTGCAGGAACCAGCCGCCCGGCTGCCTGCGATCGCGATAGACCCAGAGCGTGGCGAGGTCGGGCGTCTGCGCGATGAAGTAGTCGCGCTTGACGTCGGCCCCGTCCCACCAGCCCGACTCGATGCGCTCGGGGCCGGCGAGGAGAGCGAGCGGGCCGTCGCGGGTGTGCGGCTTCGAGTCCACCTCGTCGAGCGGGCGCGGCCGCTCGAGCAGCCATAGCGGGCGCGGCGAGCGCACGGCCTGCCCGCCGCCGGCGCCGGGTGCGGTCGCCTGCCACGCGCGCTCCGGGCGGTGCTCGGCGCGCGGCGCGAGCCCGTGCACGGCCTCCTGCCCGAGCCGCGCGCTCAGACGCTCGACGAGCCGCGCCCAGTCTCCCGCGTCGTTCGTGCGGTCGGGGAAGAGGGTGCCGCTCTCTCCCGCGAGCGTGAGTATTTCGTCCGCCGCGAGCTGCATCCGCGTGACCGGTGCCGCGAGGGTCGTGGCCGCGAGCCGCTCGCGCACGAGGATGATGAGCCGCCCGGCGTCGCGCGAGGGGGTGGCGAGCCCGATCTCGAGTGCGGTATCCGGCGCGTCCTCGTGCCCGAGCACGAGCCGGAAGCGCTGGATCCCGGCGCAGCGCGCGGCGAGATAGCCCGCGAGCTGGGTCAGCAGCCGCTTCGCCGGGAAGAGCAGCACTTCGGCGCTCGTGACCCCGGCCGACAGCTCGAGTGCCGCCTCGAAGCGCGGCGGCGCGGCGAAGAACACGCGCGCCTCGGGCAGGAGGCCCAGCGCGCGGTCGAGCTGGTCGAGCACGTGCTGCCCGAAGCGCCGCGCCGTGCCGTCGCGCGGGAGGCCCAGCAGGTCGCCGAGCGATCTCGCGCCGATCGCGGAAAGCGTCTCGAGCGCCTGGGTGTCGCAGTCGAGCACGCGGACGGGGAGCGGCGAGATCGCTTCCCGGATGGCGCGCTGTCCCGCGAAGACCCGCTCGGCCCCCCCGCGCGCGAGCAGCCACGCCGCCGATGCCGTCGGCGCACAGGCAACCGACAGGGTGAATCCCATGTCCGCGGCGCCGCGCTTGATCGCATCCAGTATTTTCCCGATGCCGCCGAGGAGCCGCAGGCTGCCCTCGACCTCCAGCAGCAGCCCGCGCGGCGGCTGCGGCGATACGGCCGGCGTGAACTGCATCGCCCACGCCGCGACCTGCCCGAGCGCCGCGGCTTCCGCCGCCGGGTCGCGCGGCCGGTGGTTCAGGGCCGGCGCGAGCGCGCACGCGGTGGCGAGGCTCGTTCCCGGCAGGATGCCTCTCGCGCGGGCCTGTCCGTTGCAGATCGCGACGCATGCGCCGTCGGTGACGGCCCACGGTTCAGAGCGCGCCGATGCCGGCAGGAACGATTCGAGCGGGAAGAGCGGGAAATAGAGCGCAGTCCACAGCATGGTGAGATCCCGGCCGGCGGCGGTGCACGACCGTCGCGGGATGCAGCCGGATCGGCCGGTCGAGCACCGCCCCGCGGCGCTTGAGGATCCGCACCGCGAGGTCGCCCTCGCAGGTGTCGAGGGCGAGGCGCAGCGCGGCGGGCGACGCTTCGCCGGCAGCGCGCGGCGGGCGGAACAGGACGGCGAGCGCCTGGCTGCCCTCGGTTGCGAGCTGCAGGCGGCGCAACTCGGGCCAGGCGATTTTCTCCGGCCAGGCGAGCACGGCGCCGCAGGCGTTCGAGCGCAGAGCCTGCTCGATGGCCCACAGGGTTTCGCGCGGCGAGCGCGTCTTCACGAGCAGCAGCCGCGCAAGGTCGATGCCCGCGGCCTGCAGCGCCGGTGCATACGGCAGGTACGGCGGAGCGATCCACGCCAGCCAGCGCCCGCGCGCCGACAGGCTCGCGAGCGCGGGCCCGAGGATGCGCAGCTCCCCGATCCCCTCGTGCTGCGGCAGGATCTCGGTCAGCGCCGCGGCCGGCCAGCCGCCGCCGGGGAGCTCCGCGTCGAGCGCGGGGAATCCCGTCGGCACGCCCGGCGTCGCGACGCTGCCCAATTGATTGCCGCGCCAGATGGCGGGGTGATTAAGGACAGCACTGATAGGTAGAGGTGTAGCCATATACCCATCAGCGATTACGCTTCAGCTTGCAGAAAAACGGTCTTGGCGTGACCTGACAGCGCTGGTTGAAGCCGAGCGTCCGGATACTCGTTCCACGTCCGACCATCCAGCTTCCTGCCGGTTTTGCTTTTCCGCTTACCCCCCCACTGCTTGAAGAAGAAAGCAACGCCGGCTTCCAGGCACTGGTTGCGGATATCTCTCACCCACGCAGGATCAACTGGACGAGCCTTGGGACCGGATTCCCCGCCAACGATTACCCAATCAATCCCGGAGAGGTCGAGATTGTCTAATGGTCCAAGTAGGGGCTCCAGAGATAAGAATTTGATATGAGCACGGGTCTGGCGGAGGTGATCGATCCTGAAAGCATACTTCTGGTTCTCAACACTGACGCCCATCCAGATGTTTCGGCAGAGCGAATCAATTGAGTTTGTTCGGCTGCGTGCCACGATAACCGAGTCGTTCCATTCTTGTCGCATAGAAATTGGTGAGAAAACCGTCAAATGTTTCTTTCCGGGATTCTGCATTTCGCCACGCGTTTCTCCATTCTGGAGTTCCAACAAACTCATCCAATGTTTTGTTGTCCGATCGAATATAAACATGCTCGACGTTACGAGTGGCATCCATTCCGGTTGGAATGAGGATTAGAAAATCGACGTATAGCTCTGCTAGCTGTTCAATAGTCGAAAAGCGCAGATTTTCGAGCTTCCAGGGATCTGCGAAGCAGAATGTCAAAAATCTCTTCTTTGTTTTTCCATATTCACGAATTTCTCCTGCAATCTTTCGTATTTCTTCATTTGCATCACCTAAGATAAATCGAGTATCTGCATTGCCATAGTCTCGGCGAACGCGCTTTTCAAGCGCCGTGATTCTTTGAGAATCCTTCTCGCAAAAGATATATCGGTCAAACCTGTCGGGAATTTCAAGTGCCAAAAGAGGTGAAGCGAGCAGAATCCTGTTTGTATCTCTGACTGTCGATCGACCGCTTCCGGCAAATAAGTCCACGTAAACCCTGGCGTCCCATTTGCGCTTCATTGAGGTCGCAAATACTCTGGCATACCCTTGCAGCAATCGATATTTTTGTTCTCCCCAAGGTCCGATTTCGGGGGCTACAAGTCCGTCATCGGCAGCGCGCTCATAACGCCCTGCCGCTGCGGATGATCCCGACTGCGATGCCCTCGATCGCAAATCCCTCGCGCCGCGGGTCCACCTCGATCGGTTTGAAGTCCGAGTTCTCCGGCAACAGCTGCACCCGGTTGCCGTTGCGCTTGTAGCGCTTCACCGTCACTTCGTCGTGCAGCCGCGCGACCACGATCTGCCCGGAGCGCGCCTCGTGCGTGGCGTGCACCGCGAGGAGGTCGCCGTCGAGGATGCCGGCGTCGCGCATGCTCAGCCCGCGCACCTTGAGGAGATAGTCGGCGCGCGGCTTGAAGAGGGCCGGGTCCACGCGGTAGCGCGCCTGGATGTTTGCCTCGGCGAGGATCGGGCTCCCGGCGGCGACGCGCCCGATCAGCGGCAAGCCCGCTTCCGTCTTGAGGCGTATGCCGCGATGAGAACCATCAATTTGAAGCGCGCCCTTGCGCTCGAGCACGCGCAGGTGCTTTTCCGCGGCGTTGGGAGAACTGAAGCCCATCGCGCGGCAGATCTCGGCGCGCGTGGGCGGGTAGCCGTCGGCCTCGATCGTGTCCCGGACGAGTTGCAGGACCTTCGCCTGGCGCGGGGTGAGCGGTTCCATGTGAGGGCAGGGGAAGGGTAGGTGTATATATATACACCTTCCTCCGCGCCCGGACAAGCGCCCCATCGCGGATGCGCCAACCGCTTGTCACGAAACGAAATCCCCTTTTGCCCGAGGAAGGATGCAGCAAGCCTGTACACCTTTTCGCCAGCCGTAGCGTTCTTGGTTCGAGAGCGACCCGGTGTTGCCTGATATTGACCGGAATTCGCTTATAAGCGATAATGGCCATGGATATCCTGCATTACCTGACGGAGTCGGGGCGGGACCTTTACCAGGACTGGCTCGACGGCCTCAAGGATGTGCGCGCGCGGGTCGACGTTCAGCGGAGAGTGGACCGGCTGGCCGCTGGTAACTATGGCGATCACGAATTCTGCCGCGAGGGGGTATGGGAACTGCGGGTTGACGTCGGACCCGGCTATCGCGTGTATTACGCGCAAGCGGGGCGGAAGATAGTGCTTCTGCTGTGCGGGGGCGATAAGCGGTCGCAGCGCGCCGCGACGGTTGCGACAACCGATTTGATGCTTGCACAGTACACCCAGTACTGCTACCAGGTAATCGCTCGTGACCGCGCAAGCAACGATTCGCCGCCGAGCAACCGCGCCTGCACGACGACCTCTTGGAATACGGTGACTGTAGATTCCGGCGCGGCCGTGCAATGGACGTCTATCGCGGTCGATGCATCCGGCGCGTTGCATATCGGCTATTACGACGGTGCATTCACGGGGCCCAATCAGCAGGTCGGCAGCGTCAAGTACGCGACAAAGGGCTCTGGAACGTGGCAAATCGCCACGGTCGACAGCGTCGCTCCCACGGTCTACGCGTCGATCTCACTGCTGGTCAACGCGGACGGCAGTGTGCACATGGGCTATTACGACTTTTCCAATCAGTTTCGCCTGCGACACGCGATGAAGGCGTCGGGCGCCTGGGTTGCTGAAACTGTTGCCCTGAACGCACTCAATGTCACTACCGTGTCCATGGGACGTGACACGGCAGATGGCCTTCACATCGTGTACAACCCGAACGGCAACGTGACCTACACGACGAATGCTGCAGGTCCATGGACGAGCGAGGTAATCGGAAGCAACGGTGTGATCTTCGGGAACGCGGTGACTTGCGCGATCGCAATGGACGCTACTGGTCGCGCGCACGTTGGCTATTACGACATCTCCATCCCGGGACTCAGGTATGCAACGAATGCTTCCGGCTCATGGGCGACGCAGACCGTCGATGCGCTGGCGGACGTCGGACTGCATACGGCGATTGCCGTGGACGCTGCCGGCAACGTGCATCTCAGCTATTACGACGTGTTGAACGGCGATCTCAAGTACGCGACCAATGCGACAGGCGCCTGGGTCGTCCAGACCCTTGATAGCGCGGGGGACGTCGGCGGATTCAGCGCAATCGCACTGGATGCGGCCGGTCGTGTTCACATCAGCTATATCGATGCGACTGACCAAACGCTCAAGTACGCCACCAACGTCGCGGGGTCGTGGCAAGTCTTTGGTATCGACAACTCAGTTGTGGTCACCGGCTACACGTCCATCGCCGTTGATTCCGGCGGGAAGGTTCACATCAGCTATCGGGGGAATTCTCGCCTGCGCTACGCGACCAATCGTTGACGGGATCAATTCCTAGCTATTGCGAGACGGGCTCTATGAGCGCCGGCTCGTCGTTCTTGGGCGTGTTGACGCGGGTGCTGACGGGGTGCGCCGCCATCATTCTGGCGGGGCTGGGTTTCAGCAGAGCCTTCAATTTCTCAGTCGCCTGGTTCCCGGGATCGAGCCACGCCGCGTGGTCTTCCGGGGCGAGGATCACCGGCATGCGATTATGTATCTGGCGCATCCGCTCGTTCGCATCGGTCGTGATGATGGTGCAGGAATGCACCGGCCCCTCGGGGCCCATCCAGCGCTCGGTCAGGCCCGCAAGTGCGAAGAGATCCGCGCCCACGGGACGGACGTAGTACGGCTGCTTACGGCCCGCAACCGCTTTCCATTCGTAGAAGCCGCTGGCCGGGATCAGGCAGCGCCCGCGCTTGAACGCGCTGCGGAACGAAGGCTTCTCGGCGACCGTCTCGGCGCGCGCGTTCGCGAGCTTGTTGCCGATCGCCGGGTCCTTCGCCCAGCCGGGGATCAGTCCCCAGCGGTAGAGGTCGGCGATGCGCCCCTTTTCCGGGTCCTGCCGGACGATGAGGACGTTGGTTCCGGGCGTGATGTTGTAGCGCGGGGTGATCTCGGGCAGCAGCCCGAGCTTGAAGTAGAGCGCGATGACTTCGGGATGGGTATGGAGCGAGTAGCGACCGCACATGAAACGTATGATAGTGCGTCCCGCATGTCACGGGTCGCCGGTTAGTCCGATCCCGTTCGAACCGCCGCTACCACACGCGGAGCTTGAGCTGGAGCACCACGGCGCCGTGAAGCTTGTCGTCGATCGTCGGCACGATGGTGAAATTGGCGCCGAGGCGCCTGCCCTCGATGGCGAGCAGCGGCAGCGGCGCGATGAACCAGCCGCCGTTGTTCACGCTCTGGTATCCGTCGAAGGCGCCGAGCGCGATGCCCGCGCTGACGTTAACGCCGTAAGGCCGCCAGTGGAGCGGCCGCCACAGATAGGCGCCATAGTTGCTTCGGTCCCCGTCGCTGTTGAGGTAGTTGCCCGCCATCGCCGCGTGGTCGGGGGTGAACGCCACCTCCACGCCGAAGCCCCAGTTGGTTCCCCGCAAATCCTTGTCCTGCTGAAAATGCCAGGAAAGAAATCCGGCGTTGAGCCAGACCTGCGGCGACGACTCGCTATCCGCCGCACAGGCGCTCGACATTCCCGCCAGGAATCCCAAGATCAGGCACAGCGGGGTCGCGCGGCGCGCGCGGCTGTGCGCGTAGTCCACCGTGCAGTCGAGATCGCGAGCGGGCATGGCGTGTGGTCCCAAAGGGGGGCAGTTTACTAAATCGTCCCTTCGAGGCGTAAACTAATCCGTGTCGTTTCGAGCAAGGAGGAGTGCCATGTGCTTTGACTATCACGAGCGTCTCGCCTGGATCCGCCGCGTGGAAGAGATGGAAAAAAAGCTGAAGGAAGCTGAGCTGGCCAAAGCGGAAGCGGCGAAAAGAAAAGCTGAAGGGAAGCAGGCAGCGCCGCAGCCCGGCACGAAGGAGCCGGTTCCAGCCTGACGTAGCAGGATCCAGAGAGGAACCCCGCGCGCGCGGGGTATTTTCTTCCTGCGCAGGCTCGACATGATTGGAAGCGCGCGGTGTTCTTCGCGGCGTGCGTTGCCCTCGCGTGGATCGCGTCGGCGGCGGTCGCGCAGGAGAAGCCGGCCGACTATCCGCGGAAGCCGGTGCGGATCGTGATCGGGATCGCGCCCGGCGGCGGCCTTGACACCATGTGTCGCCTCGGGGCCCAGAAGCTGAGCGAACGCTGGAGCAGGACCGTCATCGTCGACAACCGCCCGGGCGGTGGCACCGTCATCGGCATGGACATCGTGGCGCAGGCGCAGCCCGACGGCTATACGCTGCTGGGCGCCTCGGAGACGCTCATGCTGAACGGAGTGCTGAAGCGGGCGCAATACGACGTACGCAAGACATTCATCCCCATCGTGCAGCTCACCACCCAGCCCTACGTCCTGGTCGTCAACCCGGCGCTGCCGGCGAGATCCGTCGGAGAACTGATTGCCCTGGCGAAGGGCAAGCCGGGGGCTCTGAGCTACGGATCGCAGGGATTGGGCACCACCGGGCACGTCGGTTGGGAGCGCTTCAAGCTCATGGCCGGCGTGGAGATCCTGCACGTGCCGTACAAAGGAGCGGCGCCGGCGGTGATCGATACGATCAGCGGGCAGGTCCAGATGACCTTCTCCAATACCGTCACCAGCGGCGCGCACATCAGGAGCGGCAAGCTGCGCGGACTCGCCATCACGAGCCTGCGGCGCGGGCAGGTTTTTCCCGAGATGCCGACGGTGTCGGAGGCGGGTGTGCCGGGCTTCGAGCTTTCCAACAGTTATGCTTACTACGCGCCTGCCGGGACGCCGCGGGGCATCGTGCGGGAGATCAATGCCATCGTGAGCCGTGGCATGAACTCGCCGGAGACCGTCAAGCTGCTAGCCGCGGACGGCTCGGAGCCGATCCCAGCCGCTACGCCCGCGGAGTTCAAGGCCCGGTTCGACCGGAACTACGCCGAGCTGGAGAAGGTGGTCCGCGGCGGCGGACATCCGGATCAATTAGAATTTCACCCCCATCCCCGGCCTTCCCCCGTCAAGGGGGAAGGGGAACAGAAACGAGGAGCATCCCATGGCGCTCAAGAAGACCCGGATCGAGGTCAATAACGCGGTTTTTTCCCTGCCCTACCACGTGGCGAAGGAGGAGGGCTACTTCGCAGAGGAAGGCTATGACGTGGAGCTGGTTCCCGCCGGCTCGGGCCGGGACCGGGACAAGGAAGTGCCCGACAAGCCGATCGAGGATCACCGGATGGTGAAGTCCTACGGCTGGCACGAGGGTATCGAGAAGGGCGAGTTCTGCATGTACCGCGCCTGCGAGTGGGGGCAGATCCGCCGCACTCAGGACAGCGCGCGCAACGTCAAGGTGATCAGCAAGCGCGCCGCGGTCGCGACGCAGGCGATCGTCGTGCGCGCCGACTCGCCCTACAACGTCCCGCAGGACCTGCGCGGAAAGACCGTTGCGGTCAACTTCCACGCCGGCTCGCACTACATCACGCTGTCCATGCTCGGCGGCGCGATGCTCGGGAAGAGCGAAGTGCGCGCCGTGCACGTCGGCGGCCCGAAGCAGCGCCTGCGCTTCCTGGAGGAAGGCAAGGTCGAGGCGGCCGCGGTCATGGAGCCCTGGATCACGGTTGCATCGAAGAAGGGATTGAAGATCATCTGCGAGGCGTTCTACGAAGGGGCGGAAGTGGCGACGCCCGATGTCGATCCGGAGATGTACGCCGCGATCAACCGCGCGATCCTGAAGGCGGTGAAGAGAATCAACCAGAACATCCGGCCCTACCTCAAGTACATGATCCGCGAGGTGCCGGCGGACGTCATGAAGCTGGCCGAGGACGATTTCTATCTTCCCCGCTTCCGCTACGTCGCCCCGCGCCCCTACACGCGCGAGGAGTACGAGCACCTGCACGAGTGGATGACCGACTGGGGACTGCTGAAACCGGAAAGCGGTTACGACAGCATCGTCAACGCCCAGCTCACGGCCACCGCGCGCTGACCAAGCGTCATTCCCGCGAAGGCGGGAATCCGGTTAACCGGCGCGACGCCTGAATTTCTGGAAGGCGTGCGGCGTAAGCGGCGCCATGCGCTTGACCGCGCCGCACTGCACCACGACCTCGCCGACGTAGAGATCGCCCCTGCGGTCCGCCCAGATGCCGTGGGGCGCGATGAAGTTTCCAGGCAGGATCGGGTTCTCGCCGCCGATCTGGGAAACAATGCTCGCATCGGGCTCGCACACCGTGACGCGCGCGATGGGCGAGTGGCCCTCGGGAGGATAGATCATCGTCTGGTCGTGGCCGGGCATCGGACCTTCCGCGCGCTTGTGCATGTAATTGAGGAAGCCGCCCTCGGCGATGTGCAGCCGGTCCTGGTCGTCGATGAAGATGTCGTAGGGCCGGTTGAGGAAGTTCCACTCTCGCAGGTATTCGCCCTTGGGATTGAAGACCTGAATCCTTGAGTTTTCCCGGTCGGCGACGTACACCAGCCCAGCGCTGTCCACTCCGATCCCGTGGGGCAGGATGAACTGGCCCGGCCCGCGCCCCGGCTCGCCCCAGGAGAAGAGCAGCTTCCCCTCCGCGGAAAACTTGTGGACGCGGGCATTGCCGTAGCCGTCGGCGATATACATGTCCCCGTCAGGCAGCACGGCGACGTTGGTCACGCGGTGAAACGGCCCGGCGGCGCGCAGCACCGGGCTCACTCCGATCTTGTAGCCGGTATCCGCCGCCTTGCCCGATTGCCCCAGCGTCATCAGCTTCCTGCCGTCGGGCGTGAACTTGTGGACGGTGTGGTCCTTGTCGTCGGCGAGCCACAGGTGGTCGGTGCGGTCGATGAAGATGCCGTGGGGGTTCTTGAACAGTCCTTCGCCCCAGGCGTTGAGGAAGCGGCCCTCCTTGTCGAACACGATCACGGGGTGCGCACCGCGGTTGAATACGTACACGCGGTCGCTGGAATCGCAGGCAACCCCCGCGACCTCGACATAGCTCCAGCCTTCGGGCAGCCGGTCCCACCCTTCCAGCACTTCGTACTCGATGCGGTATTTGCCCAGTGCCATCCTTGCGCCTCCGATCAGAACTTCTCGACCCACGGCCGCAGCTCGATCTCCCAGGTCCACGCGCTGCGCGGCTGGCGCAGCACGTGAAGGTAATTGGCGGCGATCGCGTCGGGGTCGAGCAGCGCATCGGGCGCGTCCGAGGGCGCGGCGCGTCCCGGGCGCGCGATGCCGCCGTCGATGACGAAGTGGGCGACATGAATGCCCTGCGGCGCAAGCTCGCGCGCCATGCTCTGGGCGAGGCCGCGCAGGGCGAACTTGCCCATGGCGAACGGCGCCGACTGCGGATAGCCCTTCACGCTCGCGGAGGCGCCGGTGAAGAGGATCGCGCCGCGCTTATTCGGCAGCATGCGCCGGGCCGCTTCCTGCGCCACGAGGAAGCCGCCGAACGCGGTCACGGCCAGCGTCCGCTCGACCTCCGCAGGAACGAGCTCGAGGAGCGGCCCGCGCGCGCGGGCGCTGGCGTTGTAGACGACGACGTCCGGCGCCCCGATCGCCGCGGCCACTTCGGCAAAGAGACGCTGCACCTGGTCGAGGCGGACGGCGTCGCACGCGAAAGCGCGCGCGCCGGTCTCCGCGCACAGCGCGGCGAGCTTCCCGGGCGTGCGCGACGCGAGCGCGACTTTCATGCCCTCCCGCGAGAACAGGCGGGCGAGGGCGGCGCTCAAGCCGGCGCCGGCGCCGACGATCAGCGCGCTCTCGTAGCGTGTCGCATCCATGGCAGGTTTGGCGAGTGACTTCCGTGAGAGGTGGGCGAGGAAATACTATGATATACAGAACGCATGACTTCCAGAGTCCGCAATCTGGTCAAGGCGCCGCTGCGGGAGCGGGTGAGCGCGGAGGAGTGGGATACGCGCGTCGACCTCGCGGCGTGCTACCGCCTGGCGGCGCATTTCCGCATGACCGACCTCATCTACACGCACATCTCGGCGCGCGTGCCCGGTCCGAATCACCATTTCCTGATCAACGCCTTCGGCCAGCTGTGGGACGAGATTTCCGCCTCGACGCTCGTCAAGGTCACGCTCGAGGGAGAAGTCGTCGAGGACCCGACCGGCTTCGGGTTCAACCGCGCCGGCTACGTGATTCACAGCGCGGTGCACCGGGCGCGGCCCGACGTCGCGTGCGTGATGCACACGCACACGCAGGCCGGGATCGCGGTCTCGGCGCAGGAGGAGGGGCTGCTGCCGATCTCCCAGCACGCGATGCGCTTCTGGAACGGCATCGCCTACCACGACTACGAGGGGCTCGCGCTCGAGCTCGACGAGCAGGCGCGGCTCGTGCGCGATCTGGGCGACCGGAAAGCCATGATCCTGCGCAATCACGGGCTGCTGGTTTGCGGCGCCTCCATTCCCGAGACTTTCGACCTCATGTACTACCTCGAGCGCGCGTGCCAGACGCAGATCGCCGCGCTGGCTGGGGGCGCGAAGCTGCGTATTCCGTCAGCGGGCGTGGCGGAGAAGACCGCCGCGCAGTTCAAGGCGCTGCCCTACAAGGCCAGGCGGCCGGAGTGGAAGGCGCTGCTCCGGATGCTGGACAAGTCGGACGGTTCGTACAAGGACTGACACGCTGAGGAATTAGCGCACGATAGCCCGTTGTCCGCCGCTTTCCTCCCATGAATATGGGATAGCGGAGGCGCTTCCGGTGCGCGACGATGGCGCCATGATGAAGGCAACAAGATTGCTCGCGGCGGGTCTTCTGGTGCTGTGCGGCCTGATCGCGGCCTCCCCGGCTCTGGCGCAACCCGGCATCTACATCGGGGCCAGCGCGGGCAGCAGCAGCTTCGAGAACGACATCGCCACCGGGCTCATCACCTCGGGCACGGTTGATACCAACAGCTCGGGCTTCAAGCTCTACGCGGGATACCAACTCAGCGACTACTTCGGCGCGGAGCTTGCCTACGTCGACCTCGGCAACGCCGGCTACAGCGGATCCTACTTCGGGGTCCCTGTGACCGGGGGCAAGGTCGAAGTCTGGGGCCTCAACATGTCCTTGGTCGGCACGCTGCCGCTGAATTCGACATTCGCACTTTTCGGCAAGGTCGGCCTGTTCGCGTGGGAAGCCAAGTCGAAAGACACGACCGGGGGCGTGCCGTTTTCGGATGTCGTGAGCGGCGGGGATTTTTCCTGGGGCGCGGGTCTGAGCGTCCGCTTCACGAAGAGCCTCAGCGCGCGCGTCGAATGGGAGCGGTTCGGCCTGACGGGATACGATTTCGACCTGGGCAACGCCAGCCTGCTGTCGTTCGGCATGGCCTACAAGTTCTGATTACCGCTTCTTCCTTCGCGCCGGCCTGCGCGCTTTCTCTTGCTCCTCCGGCAGGCGCAAGAGCTTCAACGCGTTACCGGAGTAGATCTTGCGTCTGACCGCGGCGGAGAGCTTCAGCTTCTCGATCGAGCGGATGCCTTCGCGGATGTACATCGGCCCGCCTTCCGGGTCGAACGGACAGTCGCTTGCGAACACGACCCGGTCCGCGCCGAAGAAATCGAGGCCGCAGCGCAGCGCGGAAGCCGATCCCCCGAGCACCGTGTCGCCGACGAACATCCTGAAGTACTCGATCGGCTTCTTCGCCATGCGCGCGAGCAGCTCCTCGTAGTTCTCGTCGGCGGTGCGGCTGCCAAGCTGCGCCCATAGCGTCTCCGCGCGCCCGGCGAAGTAGGGGATCATGCCGCCGCAGTGATGGGTGATGATGCGCAGGCCAGGCAGGCGGTCGAAGAGGCCGGAGAACACAATCCGCGCCATCGCGACGCTCGATTCGAACGGCCAGCCGAGCACCTGCCAGATCTCGTACTTCGATTTCTGCTCGTTGACGTAATCGGCGCGGGTCGCGGGGCGCGCCGGATGCATCCAGACCGGCAGGTCATGGTGCTTCGTGATGCGCTCGAATACCGGGAAGAACTCCGGCTCGTCGAGCGGGCGGCCGTTGACGCTGGTGAGCACCTGCACGCCGCGCGCGCCGAGCTTGACGATGGCGCGGTCCATCTCCTCCAGCGCGGCCGGCACGTTGTTCATGGGGAGCGAGGCGACGAAGGCGGGGAATTTCCGCGGCCAGCGCGCGCACATCGCCGCCATGTCGTCGTTGGCGATGCGCGCGAGCTCGGGAGACAGATCCGGCCCGCCCACGAGCTCCGGCGCCGGCAGGGACAGCGTCAGCACCTGGCGCACGTCGGGCCACTGGTCGAGCATCGCGACGCGCGCCTCGATGTCCCACAGCATGCGCAGGCTGCCCATGCGCTTGATGATCCCCGGGTCCTTGAAGTGGACCTTCATCATCTCCAGGTAGCGCAGGGACATGACGTGATTGAAAATGTCGATCTTCATGGGGCGCCCGCCTCGCGGCGTCACTCCGGCTTGATGCCGACATCGTGCACGGTCTTCATCCAGCGCTCGCGCTCGGACGCCAGGAATTTCGCGATCGTTGCCGGCGTTCCGGCGCCCTCGGTAACCTGGCCCATTTCACGCAAGCGGCTGATGACGTCGGGATCGGCCACGACCCGGTCGACGTCGCGGTTGACGCGCTGTGCGACCTTGGCCGGCACGCCGGTCGGCGCGAGCAGCACGTACCAGCCGACGTAGACGAAGCCCGGGAAGGTTTCGGCGAGCGTGGGGACCAGCTCCAGGCCGGGCACGCGCTTCCCTGCGGTGACCGCGAGCGCGCGCAGGTCGCCGCGCTTGAGGTAGGGCGTGATCGCGGCGGAGCTCACGAGGACAACCTGCGTCCTGCCCCCGACGGTGTCGGTGATCGCTGGCGGCGGGGCGACGTACGGCACCGAAAGAAGCTTCATACCCGCGGTGAGGTTGAGCATCTGGCCCATCATGCCGCTGAAGGTGCGCGGGCCCTCGTTCGCGAGCGCGAGCTTCCCCGGCTGCGCCTTGTCGAGCGCGATCAGCTCGGCGAGCGATTTCGCGGGCACGGCCGCGTTGACCGCCAGCACGAACGGACTCAGCGCGATCATCGCCACCGGCGCGAAGTCCTTCTGCGGATCGTAGGGGAGCGACTTGAAGGTGAACGGATTCATCACGATCGCAGCCGTCGTCGCGAAGAAGTAGTTGTGGCCGTCCGGCGTCGTGCGTGCTGCGAGCTGGGCGCCGATGATGTTCTGCCCGCCCGGCCGGTTCTCCACGATGACCTGCTGGCCCCATGCGCGCGAGAGGCGGTCGGCGACGATGCGCGCTGTGATGTCGGGGGATGAGCCTGCGCCCTGGGACAGGATGAAGCGGACCGGTCGCGTGGGCCAGGTCTCGGCAGCGGCGGCCGCTCCCGCCGTCCCGATCAGCGTCACCAAAATGAGTGTCTTCAACAGCGCGCGCATATCGTCTCCCATGATTGTCCAATCCGAAAGGTGTCAGGAACCTTTTCCGGATTTCATTCCAGTATGGGCGGAAAAGGTTCCTGACACCTTTTTATTCCGGCTGAATGCCGATCTCGCGCACGACCCGGCTCCAGCGCTCCCGCTCCGCGCGCAGGAACTCGTTCAGGGCCTGCGGCGTCCCGGCGCCGTCGGTGTAGAACCCCATTTCCCGCAGGCGCTGGACGACGTCGGGATCCCTAAGCGTCGCATCGAGCTCGGCGTTGACCCGCTTTACGACCGCGGGCGGCGTGCCGGCGGGCGCGACCAGGGCGAACCAGCCGATGAAGTCGAAGCCCGGAAAGGTTTCGGCGACGGGGGGAATCTCCTCGAACCCGGGTATGCGCCGCGCGGAGGTGACCGCGAGCGCGCGCAGCTCGCCGCGCTTCATGAAGGGGGCGGCGGACGGCACGGCGAGTATGGCGAGCTGCGTCCTGCCGGCGAGCGTGTCCTGGATGCCCACCGGCATGACGGCGTACGGAACCTGCAGGATCTCGGTTCCGGCGAGCTTGTTGAGCCAGGCCGCGATCATGCCCGAGAAATTCCGCGGGCCGTCGGTCGCGAAGGCGAGCTTGCCCGGCTGCGCCTTTTCGAGCGCGATCAGCTCGGGAAGCGTCCGCGCCCGGACGGACGTGTGCGCCAGCACGATGAAGGGAATCTTCGCGATCATGCCCACCGCCGCGAAGTCCTTGACCGGGTCGTAGGGCAGCTTCCTGAAGGTGTACTGGTTGCTCACCAGCGGCGCGGCGGTGGCGCAGAAGAAGTTGTAGCCGTCCGGCGTGGCCCGCGCCGCGGCCTGCGCCCCGATGATGTTCCCGGACCCGGGGCGGTTGTCCACCACGATCTGCTGGCCCAGCCCGCGCGATATCCGCCCGGCGACGAGGCGGCAGAGGATGTCGGGCGTGCCTCCCGCCGCCTGCGAGACGAAGACGCGGATCGGGCGCGCGGGCCACGGCTGGGCGTGCGCGGTCGCGGCCGCTGCCGCAGCCGCGAGGAGCAGCGTGGACAATGCGCGTTTCATAGTTCCTCCCCGTGAGCGGTCGGCCGCCGCTCAGCCCAGCTCGAATATCTTCTGCGGAAACTTGTGCAGCCGCTCGACGCCGCCGCGCTCGCCGATGAGAAAGTTGTCGCACACCCAGCTGTAGGTCCGCTCGGTGGTGTAAGTCGGGTGCGCGGCGACGACCATGCTGGCGCCAATCGGCAGGGTCTCGTCGAAGCGCACCATCGGGCGCTCCACCATGTCGTAGCCCTGGCTGTGGCAATGCAGCCGCTTCTCCTCCGGCCGGCCGTTCGCGCGCATGAACCCGTTGTAGGCGTCCCAGACCTCCCTGCAGGAGGCGCCGGGCTTGAGGAGATCGGTCGTGAATTTTTGCGCCTTGAGCACGAACTCGAACTCCTCGAGCATCTCCTCGGAAGCGCGTCCGAGCACGCAAGTGCGCCCGATCTCGGTGTAGAAGCCGCCGGGGCCGTTGTTCTCGATCAGCAGCGTGAACTGGTCGCCCTCGCGGATGACCCGGTTCTGGAGGTGGCGGTTGCCGAAGACCGCGGCGGTCCCGACCGGGCCCGACGCGCACAGGAACAATCCCTGCTCGCTGCCGTGGCTGTGGCCCACGGTTTCGGCGATGGCGGCGACCTCGAGGTCGCGCATTCCGGGGCGGATCCCCTTCATCACGGCGTCCATCGCCAGGTCCTGCATCGCGGCGACGCGGCGCATGAAGTCGATCTCCTCCGCGCTCTTCACCGCCTTGATGCGGTCCACGAGGTCGGAAGCGTCCACGAACTTCGCCTTCGGCAGGGCGCGCTTCAGGTAGTCCACCAGGGCGAAGGACATCGCCGCGGTGCCGAGCAGGCCGATGGTCGCGGTCTTGTAGCGCTCGAGCGCTTTCTCGGCGAGCTGCGCATCGTATTCCGCCGTGTAGTGGGCGGAGGCGAAGCTCGGCGTGCTCATGAAGCGGGCGACGCCGCGGCGCACGCCGTCGCCCTGCGGCGGCAGCTCGCGCACGGCTCCGTGCGGCCCCATGCCGATCACGCTCATGCGCTCGTCGCGGGGAAAGACGACCGTTGCCGGATAGCCGTTGGTGGCGGGCACGTCGGTCAGGTACTTGACGTAGCCGCCCATGAAGTCGTTGTTCGCCTGCGCGAGCAGCACGTCGACGCGGCCCGCGGCCATCGCCGCGCGTATCGCCGACCAGCGCCGCTCCAGCTCGCGGTCGGATATGGGGTGATTGACGCGCTCCGAAGCTCCAGCCATCCGTGCTCTCCTCCTCACCGCTTGACGATGTTGACCATGCTCTTCAAATCGCCCGCCAGGAACTTGCGCAGGTTGTCCTCGACCACCGGCAGCGCGTGGTCGGGGTAGCCATCGAAGAATCCGCCCTGGTGGGTGGTGATGATGACATTGTCCATCGACCAGAAGGGATGGTCCTCGGGCAGGGGCTCGTTGGCAAAGACGTCGAGCGCGGCGCCGGCGAGCTTCCCGTGCTTCAATGCCTCGACTAGGGCGGGCTCATCCACCACGCCGCCGCGCGCGAGGTTGACGAGGTAGCTCCCGGGCTTCATCGCCGCGAACACCGCGGCGTTGACACTATGGCGCGTTTGAGGCGTGTACGGGGTAAGCAGCACCAGAAAATCAAGGCCGCGAACGGCGGTGACGAGCTCGTCGCGCCCGAACATGCGGTCGATGCCCGCGACCGGCCGCTTCGCCGAGGTGATGCCCACGACCGTCATGCCCATCGCCTTGCAGCGCGGCGCGAGCTCCTCGGCGATCGCGCCGATGCCGAAGATGCCGACGGTCTTGCCGCGGATCAAGGTTGCCGGAAACCGCACCCACTTGCGCTCGCGCTGGCTGCGCAGCGAGCGGGGAAGGTCGCGCGCGAGCGCGAGCATGGACATGAGCGCGGCCTCCGACACCGGAGCGCCGTGGAAGCCGTGCATGTGGGTGACCAGCACTTCGCCGCGGAGCGACGGCTGGTCGGTGATGCCGTCGATCCCGGTTCCCAGCGCCTGGATCCACTTCAGATTCTTCGCCTTGGCGAGCACGTGGTCGGCCATCATCGGTCCGAACGTGACCAGCACGTCGGCGGTCCCGATGTAGGGATCGACCTTGGTGTGATGCTCCACCATGTTGACGGTCACCCGGGGAAACGTCGTCCGGAGGTGGTCGTAGTACCGCGTCCGGACCTTCTCGGGCAGCGAGAGCAATATCAGGACCTGCGTCATGCGAGCCCAAGCAGGCGCGCCGCATTGCCGCCGCAGATCGCGGCGTGATCGGCTTCCGACACGCCGCAGTTCCTGACGAACGCGACCGGATCCTTCTCGCCCACCGGGTAGTCGCTGCCCATGACCAGGCGATCCGCGCCGACGCGCTCGAGCAGCACCTTGAAGACCGCGGGATCGTAGACGCAGGTGTCGTAGTGGAACGAGCGCAGGAACTCGCTCGGCTTCCGGCCCCCCATATTGCGAGCCGTGTCGGGGCGATTCAGCTGGTTGCGGTCCAGGCGGCCGAGGTAGTGCGGGAAATAGCCGCCGCCGTGCGCCATGACGACCTTGAGGCTCGGGTACTTGTGCAGTACGCCCTCGTAGATGAGGGAGGCCATCACCTTCGTCTCCTCGATCGACTGGCCGGCCGAGTTCCACAGCGCGTAGTTCTGGAACCAGGGATCGCGCGTGCCCTCGGGATGGATCCACACGGTGACCCCGAGATCGTTCACCGCTTCCCAGAACGGATGGAATACCGGTTCGCCCAGGTACGCGCCGTTGTAGGCAGCGCCGGCGTTGACGACCTTGAATCCCAGCTGCCGCGCGCCGCGCTCGAGCTCCGGGATGGCGAGCGTCACGTCCTGTAGCGGCAACGTGCTGCTGCCGATGAAGCGCCCGGGATGCTTTGCGACCCACCGGGCGGTGGTGTCGTTGCAGTGCCGGCAGAGGTCGAGATCGGTCTTCGGGTCCGCCCACGACGTTCCCTGCATGACCGTGCTCGAGGTGACGACGCTCATGTCGATGCCGCGCGCGTCCATGTCCTCGATTTCCGTTTCCGGCTGCATCATCCGCCGGATCAGCTCGACCGCCCCGGGGCGCGGCGCGGCGGCCGGACGCGCGCCGAAACCGGTGAACACGGTCTTGTTGGTGGAGGCCTTGAACACGTGCTCGTCGAGCATGTGCACGTGGAAATCGATGACCGGCGCGCGGCGCAGGCCGGTGGGAGATGAAGTCGTCATGGGGACAATCGGGGGCGCGTCCATTCTCAAAGCCGCTCCCCGGCCTTGTCAAGCGCGCCGGCCGGCGCTTGACAGGGCGCGGGGCTATGCTCGAAAGTGAGCCTTGGATTTCCTTCCACGTTGCTCGTTCCTCGCTACCCGTGACGGGTGATTCGTGAGCGAAAATCGCAAGGCGGCATTGGTGACGGGGGGCGCGACGGGGATCGGGCGCGCGGCGGTGCTTGCGCTCGCGCGCGCCGGTTACGACGTCGCGATCAACTACAACTCCAGCGAATCCGCCGCTCGCAGCGCCGCCGCGGAAGCGGAGAAGCTCGGCGCCGGCACGCTGCTCGCGAAGTGCGACGTGAGCGACGAAACTGGCGTCCGCGCCATGCTGAAGCGGGTGGGGGAGAAATTCGGGAAGCTCGACGCGTTGGTGAACAACGCCGGAACCACCGCCTCGATGAAGCTTCGCGATCTCGACAGCCTGTCGCTCGAAGAGTGGGACCGGGTGTTCGCGGTCAACGTGCGCGGACTCTTCCAGGTAACGCGGGCGGCGTTGCCGCTGCTCCGCAAGAGCGATCGGCCCTGTATCGTGAATACCGCAAGCATCGTGGGGCTGCGCCCCGGCCCGCAGCCGCTGCCGTACGCCGCGAGCAAGGCCGCCATCATCAACCTGACGAAGACCCTGGCCTACAACCTCGGTCCGGAAATCCGCGTCAATGCCGTGGCGCCGGGCTGGATGGAGGGCGACTGGATGAAGCGGATGCTCAAGGACAAGTACGGCGAGCTCATGGAGCGGCGGGCGAAACAGACGCCGCTCAGGCGCGTGGTGACCGCCGACGACGTCGCGGAAACCATGGTGAGCCTGATCGAGGGCAACCGCTTCGTCACGGGCGAGGTCGTCGTGATCGACGGTGGCTACAGCAGCTCCACTTGAGATGCTGGAAGGCGTCGTTCCATTTCCCCCTGAATTCGCGCGGCGCTATCGTGAGCGCGGCTACTGGGCGGACAAGTCGCTCGCGCAGGAGTTTGGCGTCGTCTTCCGGCGGTTTGCGGAACGCACGGCGCTGATCGACCGCGACCGGCGCCTGACCTACCGCGACCTCGACCGGGCGAGCGACCGGCTCGCGCTCAACCTGCTGGCGCTGGGGCTGAAGCCGCTCGACCGCGTGGTGGTCCAGCTGCCCAATGTCGCTGAGTTCGTCATCCTCTATTTCGCACTGCAGAAGATCGGCGCCGTACCGGTCGCGGCGCTCGTCGCGCACCGCTACATGGAAGTGAGCCAGTTCGTGAGGACGTCATCCGCCGTTGCCTGCGTGTATCCCGAGGCACAGGGTGACTACCGCTTCAGCCGGATGGTTGAGCGCGTGCAGTCCGAGTTGCCGTGCGTGAAATGGCGCATCGTGCTCGGCGCGGCGTCGAGCGGGGAGCACGCGCTCCGCGATCTCATCGAACGCGGTCCCACGCTGCCAAGCTCCGAACTCGAAAGGATTGCGATCGATCCGGACGATCCCGCCGTGTTCCAGCTTTCGGGGGGCACCACGGGTGTGCCCAAGCTCATCCCGCGCACGCACAACGACTACGCGTACAACTCGAAGACCGCTGCGCCGGTCTGCGGCGTCGATGCCGATTCGGTGCTGCTCCTCGCCCTTCCCATCGCCCACAACCTGCCGCTCGCCTGTCCCGGCGTCCAGGGCTGCTTCTTCACCGGGGCGAGGGTCGTGCTTTGCGCGAGCACGCGTCCCGAGGAAATGCTTCCCCTGGTGGAGAAGCATCGCGTGACGCACATCAAGGTGGTGCCGGCGCTTCTCATCCGCCTCATCAACAGCCCGGAAGCGGGGAAGCTCGATCTCTCCTCGGTCAGAGTCGTGCAGAGCGGCGGCCAGCGCATGCAGCCCCAGGTGCGGCTGCGCGCGCGCGAGGTGTTCCCCAACGCGATCATCCAGGAAAACTTCGGCATGGCCGAGGGGATGCTCTTCTTCGTGCGCTTCGACGACGCGGAGGAGGTCCAGCTCGAGTCCTGCGGCCGGCCGATCTGCCCGGATGACGAGGCGAAGCTCGTGGACGACGAGGGGAAGGAAGTCCCGCCGGGAGACGTGGGCGAGCTCGCGTGCCGCGGACCGTACACGCTGCGCGGCTACTACAACGCGCCTGAGCACAACGCGCGTGTCTTCACCCGCGACGGCTTCTACCTCACCGGCGACTTGATGCGCCGCACGCCCTCCGGCCACTACGTCGTCGAAGGGCGCAAGAAGGATCTCATCAATCGCGGCGGAGAGAAAATCAGCGCGGAGGAGATCGAGAACCTCATCCTGTCGCACCCGGCGGTGCTGAACGTCGCGTGCATCCCGGTGCCCGACTCCGGATCTCGGAGAGCGGATGTGCGCCTGCGTGATCCTGCGCCAGGGACGCGCGCTGACGCTCAGGGAGCTCGTGGATTTCCTGTCGGCCAAGGAGATCGCGAAGTTCAAGCTGCCGGAGCGGCTCGAGATCATGAATGAATTCCCGGTGTCCGCGTTCGGCAAGGTGTCGAAGAAGACGCTGGTCGAGACGGTGACGCGCAAGCTCGAACAGGGGAAGGCTGCCTGATGCGGATCATCGATCTCCACTGCTATCCCGGCACGAAGGAGTGGATCGCCTGCCAGGGGCCGTACGTCGAGGCGCTCGCGAAATACTGGCATCGCGAGTGGAAGGCGAAGAGCGAGGACGAGGTCGTGAAGGACTTTACCGACGCCGGCGTCGAGGCTGTGCTGGTCGCACTCGACCTCGAGACCACCATCGGCACGCCGCCCTGCGGGAACGAGTACGTCCACGCGATGTGGAAACGGCATCCCACACGCATCCTCCAGGCGTGGGGTGCGCTCGAGCCGGCGAAGGGCGGCGTCGCCATCCAGCAGGCAAAGAAGGCGGTGCGGGAGCTGGGCCTCATCGGGTTTCACTTCCACCCGATCATGCAGCACTTCGCCGTCAACGACCGCCGCTACTATCCTTTGTTCGAGACGATCAACGAGTTGAAGGCCGCTGTGATGATCGACGTCGGCACCACGGGCATGGGCGCGGGCATGCCGGGCGGCATGGGCGCGCGCATCCGCCACGCGCATCCATCGGCGATAGACGACCTTGCCGCCGATTTCCCGAACCTCAAGATCATCATGGCCCACCCCGGCTGGCCGTGGGTGGACGAGACGACGGCGGTCGCCCTGCACAAGGGCAACGTCTTCTGGGAAATGTCAGGCTGGGCGCCGAAATACTTTCCGGCGAGCCTCAAGGTCGACATGCGCGCGCGGCTGCAGGACAAGATCATGTTCGGCAGCGACTACCCGAGCCTGCCCTACGCGCGGATCCTGAAGGAGTGGCAGGAGCTCGGCTACAGCGACGCGGTGATGGAGAAGATCTTCCACGCGAACGCCGAGCGCGTGCTCGGACTGTAATCACGATCCCCCCATCCCAACCTTCCCCCGCAAGGGGGGAAGGGAATGCTCAGCGCGCGAGGGGATCCGGGCGCAGCTGGAACTTCACCACCCGCGGCCGGTTCTCCGTGCCGCCCTCGACGTGGAACACCGTTCGCGTCGAGTAGGTCGCCCACAGCGCCTTTCCCTTCCAGCCCGCGCGGGGATCGTCGATGCGCCCTTCCGCCCACTTGGCGAAGAAGCCCATGGGGTAGGGGACGCGGATAGTGACGAATTTACCCCGGACCAGCGCGAAGTAGGAGTCGCTCATATTCCCGGTCGCAATTGGGACGTTCGCTCCCAGCCCGAACGTGTTGAACTGGTCCACCCAGACGAAATAGCTCGCCTCGGCGCTGCCGTCGTCCGTGACATTCCGGAACTGCGGACCGGGAAACCGGTAGAGCGTCCAGCCCTCGGGGCAGTGCTTGCCGGTTGCTTTCGGCCCGTTGAGCGCGCCCGCGCACTTGCTGCGGTCGAAGCTTGCGAGGTGCCCGCTCGCGAGCGAGGCCCAGAAGACGCCGTTGCGGTCGATGTCGCCGCCGCGCGGCCCGTAGCCGGGGAACGGCGGCTCGTAGATTTCCGTCAACGCGGTGTGCGTGGGATCCGGCCCCGGCGCGACCCGAACCACGCGGCCGGGGAACCCCAGCTGCGTTCCCCAGATCGAGCCGTCGACCGGATTCACTGCCACGCTGTAGAGGTTCGCCGCGACGCGCGTGTCCTTCGCGGAATCAGCGGGCTGACCCGGCTCCACGTAGGCGTCGCGTTTGCCGTTGCCGTTGGTGTCGAGGACGAAAGGCGACCAGCCCTGCGATCTCACTTCGTCGCCGGTCTCCTCGAACATTTTCCGGTTGATCCAGCCGAAGACACCCGGACCGGTGACTCCGCTCGAGAACCACAGCGTGTTATTGGCGTCCTCGGCCAGGACGACGTGGTGCGTCGGGAAGCACGTGCTGATCAGGGTGAACTTGCCGGTCGCCGGATCGTACATCGAGGCTTGCCGCGAGGCGCTGTTCAACGGGAACACTTTCGCCGAGGGATGGTCCGAGCCCTTCCTGCAGAAGTCGGGGTTGTCCGGGTGGCGCACGCGCGCCGCCATCCAGACCCGTCCCTTCTCATCCATCATCTGGTTGTGGATGCTGGTCTGGCTGTCCCAGATCGGCTGGGGGCCCCAGTAGGGCGACGGCGCCATCGGGTTCTTGACCGAGGACGGCGTCTTCGGGTCGCGCACCGGGTGCTTGATCGTGCTCGCGGTATTCGTGTTTGGATCGAGCACCGGGAAGTTGTCCGTGCTCTCCTCGGGCGCACCGTAGAGCTTGCCATTCGCGTTGACCGTCGGTTTGCGCCGGTCGGTCGAGATCAGGTCGTGCATGTAGCCGGTGGGCGTGCTCCAGTCCCACAGCGTGAGCATCACGTTGCGCTCGACTCCCTGCGGACGATTGGGCCGCGCGAACGGCAGCGCGCCGGCGGCGATGCGGTCGGTCCAGTCGGCCCAGTCGGAGAGGACCCGCTCGCGATCGAAGCGGTTCATGACGTTGATCATCTGGGTCATGGCCTGGCCCGAGGCGATGCGCCGAGCCCACGCTTCGGTGGACTTCATATGGGCGAAATCCTTGGGCATCGTGCGCGTGCCCTTGGTACCGAGGGCGTGGCACGACATGCAGCCGGTGGTCTTCAGCTGGTTCAGCCACTCGGGCTGGCTCTTCATCGGCCCCAGCGGAAACTCGCTCTTCGCCGGGATCCGCAGCATCGAGTACCAGTAGATCGGGGGGTAATACTCCGCCGCCGCGGCCGCGCCCGGCGCTTCGACCGCCGTCAGGTTGAGGAGCTTCCCGGGCCCGGTCCGGACCTTCGGCGAATCCACCAGGCCGTAGCCGCGCACCCAGACGCTGTAGGTCGCCTGCGGGAGATCGGGCATGAGATAGCGCCCCCCCTCGTCGGTGACGACGATGCGCGCAAAGCGGGTCGGCAAATCGGTGGTTTCCGCGATCACCCAGACTCCGGCTTCCGGGCCCTTCGCGCTGTTGACGACGCCGCCGAGGTCGGCTGCGCCGACGTGGATCGATTCGTCCGCGGGCTGCGGCCTGTCCATCGGCGCCGCGCACGCCGCGAGCAGAGCGGCGACGGCAGCTGCTGCGACTCCCCCGAACAGCCATTTATTCGTTCTCATCTGCCCGCCCCTCCGGTCAGGCGCAGTGAGTTTACATGAACCGGTTGCTGCCGTTCACTAGCGCGGGATGCGGTCCTTGTTGCGCGAGACCCAGCCGCCGAAGGTCTGCAGCGAGGGATTCAGGGTGCGCGCCGATTCCAGGTTGCGCGCGGCGCAGAACTCCGATTCAAATTCCTGAAAGTACTGGAACATGTTGCCGAGCTCGTCGGCGCCGGGGGTGCCGAGGCGGCGGTATTCCTCGGGCGTGATCGGATTGTAGGACACCGGCTCGCCCAGCTCCTTGGCGATCGCGCCCGCCATCTGCGCCCCGGTCAGGTGATCGCCGGCGAAGCCGACGGTCTTGCCGAGCAGGTCGAAGCCTGCCCGGAAGATGCAGTACGCGCACTTCCCGATGTCGTCCGCGGAGATGCCCGCGAGGCGCTTGTCGCCCATCGGCAGCTGGAGCTGGAGCTTGCCGTCCTTGCCCCGCTTCGGCCCCATGCCGAGGTAGAGCAGGTTCTCCCAGTAGAACGAGGTCAGCATGTAGGTGACCGGCACGCCGAACTGGGCAAAGGCGCGGTTGGCCTCGGCCTTGGCGTCGAAATGCGGCACCTTGTATTTCTCATTGAGCGTCGGCATGCGGTTGTCGGTGAGCGGCACGAGCTTGCGCGTGTCCTCGAGCGTGGACCAGACGACGTGCTTGAGGCTCGCTGCTTTCGCCGCCTGGGCCATGATGCCGGCCTGCACCAGCTCCTTCTCCGGCACGAAGTGCTCCCAGAAGAACGTGACGCAGAACGCGCCGTAGGCGCCGTCGAACGCCGCCCGCACGGTCGGCGCGCTGTCGAGGTCGGCCTGAACGACCTCGGCGCCGAGTTTCGCCAGCTCCCGCGCCTTCTCCGATTCGGGGTTCCGGGTGAGCGCGCGCACGGCGAAGCTGCCGCTCGTGTCATCCAGTATGGCGCGGACCAGCCCGCCGCCCTGGTTGCCGGTGGCGCCCACCACCGCGATGATCTTCTTTTCGGCCATGCCAACCGCTTTCCCGGGTCAATCGGCAAATGATAAGGGGTAAGGAACGGAAAGGACTGCTGCAGCCGTCACCCGCCATGCGAATGATGTCATGCTTTTGGGTATCGCGCATCCATGTCCATGCATCACGCCCGGCCGAGGTCGGCCAGATCCTCCGCGCTGAGTGCGAGCCGAGCCGCCGCGGCGTTTTCCTCGAGGTGGGCGATCGACCGCGTGCCGGGAATGGGAAGCATCACCGGCGAGCGCGCAAGGAGCCAGGCGATTGCCACCTGCGCTGTCGTCGCGCGGCGACGCGCGGCGACGCGCTGTAGCCGGGTCGAGCGCAGCACGCTGCCAGCGCCGAGCGGATACCACGGAAGGAAGGCCATGCCGGCCTTCTCGCAGGCGGCGAGCACGTCGTCATCCTTGCGGTGCCCGATGTTGTACTCGTTTTGCACGGAGACGATGGGCGCGATGCGGCGCGCTTCCTCGAGCTGCTTCACCGTCACGTTGGAGACGCCGAGGTGCCGGATCTTGCCGGCGCGCTGCAGTTCCGCAAGCGCCCCGATGGACTCGGAATAGGGGACTCGCGGATCGGGCGCGTGGAACTGGTAGAGGTCGATGCGATCGAGCCGCAGGCGCTTCAAGCTCCCTTCGACCGCCCGGCGCAGATGCTCCGGCCGGCCGTTCTCGTCCCAGCGGTGGCGGCTCGGGCGGGTGAGGCCGCCTTTGGTGCCGATCACGAGATCCTTCGGATAGGGATGCAGCGCTTCCGCGATCAGGATCTCGGACACATCGGGGCCATAGCTATCGGCGGTGTCGAAGAAGTTGTGACCGAGCTCGAACGCGCGCGCGAGGAGCCTGCGCATGGCGGCGCGGTCCTTCGGCTCGCCCCAGATATCGGGACCGGCGACGCGCATCGCGCCGAATGCCAGGCGATTGACGGTCATGTCGCCGAGCCTGAGCGTGCCGGCCGCGGCGGCGGGTTGGGTCACTCGATCCACGATTCGCGAAGGTTGATCGGTGGTAAATTCATGATGAGGATATATCATCGGCGTTTCTGTTGTGCAGGGAGCGTCTCCAGGGCGGCGGGAGGATCAGGACATGAAAGTCAAATCAACCTTGAAGGTGATCAACCAGAAGGCACTGCAAGGGGCGGCGCGGCGTGACCGACGGGCAGACCTACCAGCGGCTCGTCGGCTGGCCGGAAGTTCAGGCGACCGACCGGGTGCGGCTCGGGCGCGCGACCTACAAGCCCGGTACATACGAGCAGCTCCACTGGCACCCGATCGAGGCCTGCTACTACGTGATATCGGGGCATGCCACCGTGCGCGACATCAACGGCAGGGAATTTCCGGTCAGCGCCGGCTCGATCATCTACGCGCCGGCCGGGATCGCGGGCGCCCACGAATGGGAGGTCAAGGAAGCGCTGGAGATCCTCGACATCCGCGCGACCAACGAAACCAACCGCAAGATCCAGTACACGGTGGACAAGAAGACCAAGCGGTCCTTCATCGATCTCAAGGATCTCGCGTATCGCGAGGCGATCAGCTTCAAGTCACATTACTAGCAGGATGAGGCCGGAAATTCTCGTCCTGGTACCGATCTACGCGCCGGCGCTCGCCGCGCTGGAGCGCGAATTCGCGGTGCACAAGCTGTGGGCTGCGAAGGATCCGGATGCACTCGTGAAGGAAGTGTCCGGGAGAGTGCGCGCGGTGGTGACGAGCGGGTCCTCCGGGATCGAAAGCCGACTGTTCGAAGCGCTGCCCCGGCTCGAGATCATCGGCTGCTTCGGCACGCCGCGCGGCACTGTGGATCTCGCACTGGCAAAGCACCGCGGCGTGGCTGTCACCAACACGCCGGACTCGATCACGGACGACGTCGCCGACCTCGCGATGGGATTGATGGTCGCGGTCATGCGCCGCATCGCGGAGGCCGACCGTTTCGTCCGGGCGGGACGATGGCTGTCCGGGCTGCTTCCGCCCGGCTCGGGTCTCGGCGGAAAGACGTGCGGCATCATCGGCCTCGGCGCCATCGGGCGCGCAATCGCGAAGCGAGCCGAGGCCTTCCGGATGTCCGTCTGCTATCACGGGCCGCGCCGGAAGGAGGGCACCGCCTATCCCTATTACCCGGATCTCGCAAGTCTCGCGCAGGAGTCCGACTGCCTGGTCGTGGCGTGCTCGTTGACGCCCCAGACCCGCGGCCTGGTCGATGCGCGGATCCTGGACGCGCTCGGGCCGGAGGGCTATCTCGTCAATATTGCGCGCGGCCCGATCGTGGACGAGCAGGCGCTGATTGCTGCCTTGAGGGACCGTCGGATCGCCGGCGCGGCGCTCGACGTGTTCTGGGACGAGCCGAGGGTGCCGGAGGAACTGACGAAGATGGAGCACGTCGTGCTGGCTCCGCACATCGGCTCGACCACGCGGGAGGTCCGCGAGGGGCGCAGCGCGAAGCTGCTCGCGAATCTGCGCGCGCATTTCGCCGGCGAGCCTTTGCCCACGCCGCTCACGTGATGCGAGCCGCGCCCACGGGTCGGCGCCTGCTTGCGGCCGTGTTCCTGCCTTTCGCGGTGGGCTATTACGTCTCTTTCCTGTTCCGCAACGTCAATTCGGTCGTGTTTCCCGAGCTGACCGAGGCGTTCGATCTGACGCCGGGCACGCTGGGACTCCTCACCAGCGTCTACTTCCTGACTTTCGCCGGCGCGCAATTACCGCTCGGTGTGCTGATGGACCGCTACGGCCCGCGCCGGGTCAATGCGACGATGCTGCTGGTCGCGGCCCTCGGTGGGATCGTCTTCGCGGTCGCGGCGGGAGTGAATACCCTGATGCTCGGCCGCGCGCTGATCGGCATGGGGGTCGCGGTTTGCTTCATGTCCTCCATCACGGTGTTCGCGCTGTGGTTTCCGCTCGAGCGGCTGGCGACCCTGATGGGATGGATGCTGCTGGTCGGAGCGATCGGCGCCATCTCCGCGACCAAGCCGGTCGAGCTGGCGTTGCGCGTGATCGACTGGCGGACGCTCTTCGTGCTGCTGTCCGGCCTTGCGGTCTGCGCCAGCGTGGCGATCCTCACTCTCGTCCCCGAAAAGCCCGCGTCCGCCGCGGTCGGATCGCTGCGGAGCCAGATCGCTCACCGCCGGCTCAATATTGCGCGATCGCGGTTTCTGGTCCCTGGGGCTCGCCTCCGCGTTCGTTCAGGCCACCGGCCTCGGACTTCTCGGGCTGTGGGCCGGGCCTTGGATGCGCGATGTCGCGGGACTCGACCGCGCGGCCATGGCGCAGGATCTGTTGTTCGCGGCCGGCGCGTTCGGCGTGGGCGGCGTGCTGTGCGGCACACTCTCCGACCGTCTCGCGCGGCGCGGCGTGCCGCCGCTCGCGACTTTCTTCGCGGGTTGCCTCGCGTCCACCGCGGCGCTGGTCCCGATCATGCTCGGCTACGGCGAGGCGAGCCTCGTGCTCTGGATTCTGTTCATCGGATTGTGCCCGTTCGGGACGCTGGCGTTCCCGCTGCTCACGGCGCGATTTCCTCGGGAGATGACCGGCCGCGTCGTGACCGCGCTCAACATGGTCGTATTTCTGCTCGCGTTCGCCGTCCAGTACAGCGTCGGCGCGATCATCGGGCTGTGGCCGGTGACCGACGGACGCTATGCGCTCGAGGGATACGCCGCGCGTTCGGATTGTGCTGGATGCTGCAAGCTGCGTCGGTCGCGTGGCTCGCTTACTCTGAGCGCGGCGCGCTGCGCCGCTAAGGTGGAAAGCATAGAATCCGGACCATGACGATCAAGCTGAGAGGCGTGATGCAGAGCCCGGTCACGCCGCTGAAGAGCGATTTCAGCCCCGATCTGCCGACCTTCGAGCGGCTGCTGGACTTCCACGTGCGCAGCGGCTCCCCGGCGATCTCGTGGCCGCATCACAAGGGCGAGTCGCTCAACCTGACGATTCCCGAGCGCAAGCAATTCGCCGAGGCGGCGGTGAAGGTGGTCGCGGGACGGGTGCCGGTCACGATCCACGTGAGCGCGCTCGCCGTCGAGGACACGATGGAGCTCGCGCGCCACGCGCAGGCAATCGGCGCGGACGGCATCCTCGCGATCACGCCCTATTTCTGGAACCCCTCGCTCGAGGCCATTCACGATTACTTCGTGCGGCTCTGCACCGCGATCGACCTCCCCGTGATCTCGTACAACTCCCCCAGCTATCTCGCCGGCGTGGAGATCACCGGAGATTTGATGGCGCGGTTGATCGATCGGCTGCCTAACTTCGTGGGCGTGAAGGAGGCGAGCTTCAACAGCGAGAAGTTCATCGAGCTTTCGCGCGTCGCGCTCGCGCTGCGGCCGACGTTCGCGATGCTGACGGGCGTGGAATACCTGCTGCCATCGGTTCCGCTCGGCGGCGTCGGATCGTACTCCGCCGCGGGGTCCATCTGTCCCAACCTCTGCAACAGCCTGTTCGACGCGTGCGTCGGTGGCGACTGGCCGCTTGCGCGCGAGCTGCAATACAAACTGTCGCGCCTCTGGCTGCTGTTCCGCGACCAGTATCCCTCGTCGTTGAAGGGCGGCATGGTGATCATGGGACGCCCGGTCGGGCCCACCCGCGCGCCGCTGCCCACCGCCACGCCGGAGCGCCAGGCCCACATCCGCTCGCAGCTCGAGGAGCTGGGGATACTGGATAGCGAGCCTCATGGCTGGTGAGCTGGCGGGCCTCGTTCACACCCCCGTCACGCCGTTCACGCGCGACGGACGGATCGACTACGACGTCTACGGGAAGCTGATCGAATTCCACCTGCGCAACGGCGCGGACGCGCTCGCGCTGCCCATGCACGCGGGCGAGTCGGTCAGCCTCGTGGGCGACGAGCGGCGGGCGCTGCTCGAGTTCGCGATCAAGCAGGTTCGGGGCCGGGTCCCGGTCGTGGCCCACGTCAGCGACGCCGGAACCGGGATCGCGGCCGAATATGCGCGTCACGCGGAGGCGGCGGGTGCAGCCGCAGTCGTGGCGACGACCCCTTACTATTGGACGCCGCCGCCGGCGATGGTGCTGGAGCATTTTGCGAGAATCGGCGCGGCGGTGAAAATCCCGTTCCTCGTCCACAATGCGCCGGATGAAATGGCGGGCACCCGGATCACCGCCGAGCTCGCGCTCCGGCTCATGGACCGGGCCGGCAACTTCGCCGGTGTCGTGGATTCGAGCCTCGACTGGCAGTTCATGGTCGAGCTGGTCGACCAGGCGCGGCGACCCCGCCCCGCGTTCCAGTTGCTGTCGGGCGTGGAGTACATGGTCTCCGCGAGAGCGATTGGCGCGACGGGCGCGTTCTCCTCGCTCGTCGCGATCGCGCCGAGGGCCGTGCGCAGCCTCTACGATCTCTGCCGAAAGGACCGGCTGTTCGAGGCGCGGCGCGTCCAGGAAGAGATCGCGGTGCTGCTCCAGCTCGTGAAACGAGCCGGGGCCGCCGGGCTCAAGGCGGCGCTGCGCGCGATGGGGCGCGAGTGCGGCGGCGTGCGCCCGCCGCTGCGGCCGCTCGGCGAGGAAGAATCGGGCAGGCTGTCGGAGGCGCTTGCTCGGATGCCGTTTCTCCGCACGGAGCCGCGCGGATGGCAGTGAGACCGGCCGCCTTTGTGACGGGCGCCTCGCAGGGCATCGGCGCCGCGACCGCGCTCGCGCTCGCCCGCGACGGGTTCGATGTGGCGGTGTCCTCGACGCGCCCGGAAAAACTCGCGCCAGTCGTCGAGGGGATTCGGTTCGCGGGGGCGCGCGCGGTCACCATCGGGCTCGACGTGCGGGAGCAGGCGAGTATCGAGCGCGCGTTGGCGGAAGCCGTGAGCGCCTGCGGCCGGCTCGACGTGCTGGTCAACAACGCCGGCGTCCCGCTGACAAGGCCGGCGCTGGAAGTGACGCCCGAGGAATGGCAGACGGTCCTCGACGTGAATCTCCGGGGAACGTTCTTCATGAGCCAGCAGATGGGCCGGCACCTCGTCAAGACCGGCAGGCCGGGCGTGATCGTCAGCATTGCTTCCACACACGGCCTGGTGGCGCTGGCGGGCCGCTCGGCCTACGGAATCGCGAAGGCGGCGGTGATGCATATGACGCGCATGCTTGCGATCGAGTGGGCGGAATACGGCATCCGCGTCAACGCGGTCGCCCCCGGACGCGTGGACACGCCGTCGCGCGCCGGTTCGCTCGCGAAGCCGGGCTATCGCGATGCTGCCCTGGGGAGGATACCGCTCAAGCGCTTCGGCACCGCCGACGAGGTCGCGGGCGCGGTGAGCTACCTCGCGAGCCCGGCGGCGGCGTACATCACCGGGCAGACGATCGTGCTCGACGGCGGGCTGACCGCCTACTGAATTAAAGCTTCATTTCGCGGATGAGCTTGGCCCACGAGGCGAGCTCGTCGCGCACGAAAGCCGTGAATTCGGCGGGGGGCTGGCCGCGTGCGACCGCACCCTCGGCCGCGAGGCGTTTCACGATACTGGGATCTTTTAGAACCTTGGCGACCGCCTGGTACATTCGGGAAATGATGGGTTCCGGCACCGCGGCCGGCGCGAACAGCCCGAACCACGCCGACTTGTCGTAGCCGGGCACCCCTGACTCATCTATTGTCGGAAGATCCGGTAGCAGTGGCGACCGCTGCTTCGTGGTCACGGCGAGTGCACGCACCTGGCCCGACTTCACGAAGGGAAATATCGACTGGAAAGCGGGCATCAATATCTGCACTTCGCCGCTCATGAGACCGATCTGGGCAGGACCCATTCCCTTATACGGCACTTGCGTCATCTTGATCTTGGCCATGTACAGGAACAGCTCGGTGGTGAGGTGCACGTTGCTGCCGCGGCCGGCAGAGCCATAGAGAATCTCTCCGGGTCGCTTGCGGGCAAGCGCGATAAGCTGCTTGACGGTCTTCACGGGCATCGACGGATGAACGACCAGGATGTTCGGCAACGATCCGAACATCGTTATCGGCTTGAAATCCTTGATCGGATCGTAGGGCAGGTCCCGGTAGAAGTTCGGTGCGAAGGTGTAGCTCGCGGAGGTGAACAGGTACGTGTAGCCGTCCGGAGCCGCCCGCGCGACCAGAGCCGTGCCGATCGTGCTGCCCGCGCCAGCCCGATTCTCGATGATGACAGAGGCACCGAGAATCTCCGTGAGATTGTCCGACACGGCGCGGGCGAGGAGGTCGGTGCCGCCTCCTGGAGAGAATGGCACCACGAGCCGGACCGGTTTATCCGGCCACTTGTCGGCAGCGACAACCGATAGTGCGGGCAGGGCGAACAGCGCGGCGACCAGCGAAGCGCGAGCAATGCGAAACATGATCTTCTCCTCGTCGTTATGTTTGTCCCACTTCCCCGTTCTTGACCGCCGGGGCCTGGTCGGCGTCACGTTGTTCCATATCGTGGACGCCAATCAACAGATTAGAACTTTTTTGCGGAGCTTGGAAGGGGGCGATACCGAAGTCAGAAGGTAGAAGAGGAGGGGCGGAGGGAGGAACCGGGATGAAGACCGGCGATAGAATGGCGTGCTGACATGGGTGCGAACGAACGTAATGCCGTCGACGTTCTCGTCGTCGGCAAGGGCAATGCCGCGTTGTGCGCGGCGCTCGCCGCGCGCGACCTTGGCGCGCACGTCTCCATGCTCGAGGCCGCGTCGCTGGAAGAATCCGGGGGCAACAGCCGTTTCGCGGGCGGTGTCATGCGCTTCGCCTACAGTTCGGTGGAGGATCTGAAGAAGCTCACCGAGATTTCCGACGACGAGGCGAAGAACACCGACTGGGACAGCAACACGGTCGAGGAGTTTTACGACGACCTCTACCGCGTCACCAGCTATCGCACGGATGCCCAGCTCAGCGAAGCGCTGGTCACGAAGAGCCTCGAGAGCATGGTGTGGCTGCGGGGGCAGGGGGTGAAATTCGTGCCGAACTACGGCGCCCAGTCGGCCGTCGTCAACGGCAGGCGCAAGTTCTTCGGACGCTTTCCATTGATGATCAACGGCGGCGGGGCGGGCCTGGTGCAGGACCTGACCGCTACCGCGGTGAAGAAAGGCGTCGAGATCTTCTACGACACGCGGGCGATATCCCTGATCTACGACGGGGAGCGGGTGCTGGGCGTGCGCGCCAAGCGTGAAGGCAAGCCGGCCGACTTCCGCGCCCGCTCGGTGGTGCTCGCCTGCGGCGGCTTCGAGTCGAACCCCGAGTGGCGCGCGCGGTATCTCGGGCCCGGGTGGGAGCTCGCGAAGGTGCGCGGCACGCGCTTCAACATGGGCGACGGACTGAAAATGGCGCTCGACATCGGCGCCTGCCCCTACGGCAACTGGTCGGGGCGCCACGCGGTGTCGTGGGAACGCCACGCGCCGGAGTTCGGCGAGGTGGAGCGCTCGCACGATCCGTACCGGCACAGCTATCCCCTGTCCATCATGGTGAACGCCGAGGGTAAGCGCTTCGTGGACGAAGGAGCCGATTTCTACAACTACACCTACGCCAAGTACGGTGCCGAGGTCTTGAAGCAGCCCGGGCAGTTCGCCTACCAGGTATTCGACGCCAAGGTGAAGGCGCTTCTGAAGCAGGAATACAGCGGCCGCAACGTGACCCGCTTCACCGCGAACACGCTGGAAGAGCTCGCCGCGAAAATGGAAGGCGTCGATCCCGAGGGATTCCTCAAGACGGTGCGCGCCTTCAACGCCGCGGTGCGCACCGATGTGCCGTTCAATCATGCGGCGAAGGACGGACGCCGCACGGTCGGCATCGAGCCGCCGAAGTCGAACTGGGCGAATCCCCTCGATACACCCCCGTTCGAGGCCTACGGGGTGACCTGCGGCATCACCTTCACGTTCGGGGGCCTGCGCATCAACCACGAGACCGGCCAGGTGCTGGACGTCAACTTCAATCCCATCGCCGGGCTCTATGCGGCGGGCGAGATGGTCGGTGGGTTGTTCTATTTCAACTACCCCGCCGGCACGGGGCTGGTCTCGGGCACGGTATTCGGACACATCGCGGGCAGTGGCGCCGCCCGTGCAGCGAGGGGTTGACGGGTGTAGCCTGAGATGAAACGGAGGAGCACACGTGTTTACCGAGACACTGGCGCGCTTTGCCATTGAAACCAGGGCTTCCGATCTGCCGGACGAGACCATCGGCGCCGCGCGCGACGCGCTGATTGACACAGTGGGCGTCGCGCTGGCGGGAACGCGCGAGCCGGTGGGAGAGCTCGCGGCGCGCTGGGCGCGCGAGCTCGGCGCGAAGCCGCAGGCAGCGTGCTGGGGCCTGGACGCTGCGAGCTCGCCCGCGGAAGCCGCCTTCGTGAACGGAATCTGCAGCCATGCGCTCGATTTCGACGACACGCATCCCAGCCTGCGCGGCCATCCGAGCGCGACGCTGCTGCCGGCCGCGCTGGCAGTGGGCGAGGTGGCCGGCGCATCGGGGGAGGATGTGCTCGCGGCGTACGTCATCGGGATGGAAATCGCGGGCAAGCTTGGGCGCGCGCTCGGGCACAGCCACTACCTGCGCGGCTGGCACTCGACGGCCACGGTCGGCACGCTTGCGGCGACTGCGGTGGCGGCACGGCTCTACGGCCTCGATGCCGGCAGCCTGAGGCGCGCCTGGGGACTTGCCGCCTCGCAGATGAGCGGCCTGGTGCGCAACTTCGGGACCATGACCAAGCCCTTTCACGCCGGACACGCCGCGCGCTGCGGCGTGCTTTCGGCGTGGATGGCAAAGAACGGATTCACGGCGAACCCGGAAATCTTCGATGTCCGGGGCGGCGCGCTCGACACCTACCGCGGCGACCAGCCGGGAGAGGCGATGGGCGATCTCGTGCGCCAGCTTGGACGACCGTGGGAGATCGTCGAACCGGGCATTTACGTGAAACGCTGGCCGTGCTGCTACTCCAGCCACCGCACGATCGGCGGTCTCTTCAACCTGGTCGCACAGCACCGGCTGCGAGCAGAGGAAATCAGCGAGGTGGCGATCGGCTTCCTGCCCGGCGGCGACGTCGCGTTGGTGAGCCGCGACCCGCACACCGCGCTCGAGGGCAAATTCAGCGTCGAATACGCGGTGGCTGCGGTATTGCTCGATGGCCGCCTTACCCTGGAGACCTTTACCGACGGCATGGTGCAGAGGCCCCCGGCACGCGAGCTGATTGGCAAGGTGCGGCGCTACGCGATCGCCGACGACAAGCTCTACTCCGGCATCACCGGCTACAACGATCTCGCGGTGCGGACGCCGCGCGGGAATTTCGAAGTCCGGATCGACAAGGTGCCGGGCTCGCCCGCCTGGCCGATGACGGAGCGGGACCGGTCCGTGAAGTTCATGGATTGCGCCGCGCGCGTGCTCGGGACCGCGGGCGCCGAGCGCCTGCTCGATCTCACCCGGCGTGCCCGCTCGCTGCCAGACATTCGCGAGGTCGCGCGCGCGACGGTTCCCGCCGCGGCGATTGCCGCAGGGCTCGCCGCCGTCGCCGGACCGGCGCACGCGCACCATGTGATGGGCTACGCGACGCCGGCGACGGCGCTGGACGGTCTGCTCTCCGGCCTTGCCCATCCGGTGATCGGCTTCGATCATCTGCTCTTCATCGCGGGGGCCGGCGTACTGGCGGCGCGATTCCAGCGCGGATACCTGCTGCCGCTCCTGTTCGTCGCCGCCTCGATTGCGGCGGCGGGGATGCGCTACCTGGGCGTCGGCGCGGGGATGAATGAGCATGATATGAGCTATGGATCGCCGGCTCGCTTGCGGTCCTGGGAGCGGTCATGCTCGCCGCGTGGAAGCCCGGCGGTATCGCGGTCGCCGGTTTGTTCCTCGTCGCAGGCGCGCTCCACGGCTACGCGCTCGCCGAAGCCATCGTCGGCGCGGAGCGCACGCCGCTCGTGGCGTATCTCACGGGACTGGCGGTGATCCAGAGCGCCATCGCATTCACCGCGTGGCGAATCGCGGCCTGGCTTGCGGTCCACCGTCCGCGCGTGCCGCTCCAGCGGCTGGTCGGTGCGGCCAGAGGGGGGAGATTGCGCTGGCTTGCGGTCCACCGTCCGCGCGTGCCGCTCCAGCGGCTGGTCGGTGCGGCGTCGCAGTTGCGGGCCTGGCGTTTGCCGGCGTGGCCGCCTTCGGCTAGCACCCGTTACATCACCAGGATGCAGCGGTAGTCGTTGACGTTGGTGCGGGTGGGGCCGGTCACGACGAGGTCGCCGAGCGCGGAGAAGAAGCCGTAGCCGTCGTTGTCGGCGAGGAGCTTCGCGGCGTCGAGCCGTTTCTTTGCCGCGCGCGAGAGCGAGTCGGGCGCCAGCATCGCGCCGGCGTTGTCCTCGGAGCCATCGATGCCGTCGGTATCGCAGGCGAGGGCGTGGATGCGTTCTGCGCCGGCGAGATCCACTGCGAGCGCGAGCAGGAACTCCGCGTTGCGGCCGCCGCGCCCTTTGCCGCGCACCGTAACGGTCGTCTCGCCGCCGGAGATCAGCGCCACCGGCGGTTGCCACGGCAGACCGTGCTGCTTCACTTCACGCGCGAGCGCACCGTAGACCTTCGCCACCTCGCGCGCTTCGCCGGTCACGGAGTCGCCGAGGACGGCGGGATGGATGTCGTGGCCGATGAAGTAGCTTGCCGCCGCCTGCAGCGACTGCTGGGCGGTGGCGATGACGCGATTTTCGACGCGCTTGAAGATGCGCGAGCCCGGCTTGGGCGTCTCGGGGATGCTGCCCTTCGCTCCGCGCGCGAGGTGTTCGGCGACCGCTTTCGGCGATCTTGACCTCGTAGCGCTTCGAGGATCTCGAGCGCGTCCCGGTAGGTGGTCGGATCCGGTACGCAGGGCCCAGAGGCGATATGAGTGGGGTCGTCGCCGGTCACGTCCGATATCAACAGCGCCACGACCGGCGCGCGACACGCGGCCGCGAGCTGACCCCCTTGGATCGCGGAGAGATGTTTCCTCACCGTGTTCATGTCCTGGATCGGCGCGCCGCACTTCAACAGCTCGCGCGTCGTGGACTTGAGATCGGCCATGCTGATGCCCTCGGCGGGAAGCGAGAGCAGGGCCGAGCCGCCGCCCGAAACGAGGACGAGCAGCAGATCGTCGGGCGTCAGGCTCCGCGCGCGCCGCATGATTTCCTGCGCGGCCTTCTCGCCGCTTTCGTCCGGCACCGGGTGCGCCGCCTCGATCACGGTGATGCGGCCGGTGAGCAGCCCGTGCTGGTAGCGGGTGATGACGAGCCCGTCGAGCGGCTTGCCCGCCGGCCAGTTGCGCTCCACCGCGAGCGCCATCGCCGCGGCGGCCTTTCCCGCACCCACCACCAAGGTGCGCCCCTTCGGCGGCTTCGGCAGGTGTTGCGGCACGATCTTCAGGGGATCGGCAGCCGCGAGCGCAGCGTGGAAACTTCCGAGCAGCAGGTCGCGCGGTTCCATCACTGGAGAACGTTCTTCAGGTACTGCCCGGTGTGGCTGGCCTTGTTCTTCGCCACTTCCTCCGGCGTGCCTTCCGCGATGACCCGCCCGCCGCCCTCGCCGCCTTCGGGGCCGAGGTCGATCACCCAGTCGGCGGTCTTGATGACGTCGAGATTGTGCTCGATGACGACCACCGTGTTGCCGTGGTCGCGCAGCCGGTGCAGCACGCGCAGCAGGAGATCGATGTCGTGGAAATGCAGCCCCGTGGTGGGCTCGTCCAGGATGTAGAGCGTCCTGCCGGTGTCGCGCTTGGAGAGCTCCAGCGAGAGCTTCACGCGCTGCGCCTCGCCGCCCGAGAGCGTGGTCGCGCTCTGGCCGAGCTTGATGTAGCCGAGCCCTACGTCGAGAAGCGTCTGGAGCTTGCGTGCGATCGCCGGCACCGCGTCGAAGAATTGCGCCGCCTGCTCCACCGTCATCTGCAGCACTTCATGGACGTTGCGGCCTTTGTAGCGGACGTCGAGCGTCTCGCGGTTGTAGCGCTCCCCGTGGCACACATCGCACGGCACGTAGATGTCGGGCAGGAAGTGCATCTCGACCTTGATCACCCCGTCGCCCTGGCACGCCTCGCAGCGGCCGCCCTTGACGTTGAACGAGAAGCGCCCCGCGCCGTAGCCGCGCGCGCGCGCCTCCGGCACCCCGGCGAAGAGATCGCGCATGGGCGTAAAGAGCGCGGTGTAGGTGGCCGGGTTCGAGCGCGGCGTGCGGCCGATCGGGCTCTGGTCCACGTTGACCACTTTGTCGAAGTGCTCGACACCGCTGATCGCTTCGAACGGGGCCGGCTCGAGCGGGCTCTCGTTCAGCGAGCGCGCCACGGCGTTGTAGATCGTGTCGTTGATGAGCGTGGACTTGCCGGACCCGGAGACGCCGGTCACGCACACGAAGAGCCCCACCGGCACGTTCACGCCGATTCCCTTCAGGTTATTGCCGGTCGCGCCGGTAACGGTGAGCTGGCGCTTCGGATTCGGCCGGTGGCGTAGCGCCGGGATCTCGATGCGGCGCCGCCCCGACAGATACTGGCCGGTGAGCGATTCCGGATGCGCGGTGATCTCCCGCGGCGTGCCCTCCGCGACCACGTTGCCGCCGTGCTCGCCGGCGCCGAGCCCCATGTCGACGACGTGGTCGGCGGCGGCGATTGCTTCCTGGTCGTGCTCGACGACAATCACCGTGTTGCCGATGTCGCGCAGCCGCTTCAACGTTGTGAGCAATCGCCCATTGTCGCGTTGGTGCAGCCCGACCGAGGGCTCGTCGAGGACGTACATCACCCCGGTCAGACCCGACCCAATCTGGCTCGCGAGCCGGATGCGCTGCGCCTCGCCACCCGACAGCGTTTCCGCCGAGCGGTCGAGCGAGAGATAGTCGAGGCCGACGTTGTTCAGGAAAGTGATGCGGGTGAGGATCTCCTTGACGATCTTCTCCGCGATCGCCTGCCGGTTGCCGGTGAGCGCGAGCGTCTCGAAGAACCGGCTCGCCTGCGCGAGCGTGAGCGCGCTCACGTCGAAGATCGCGCGGCCGGCGACGGTGACGTGGCGCGCCTCCCGCCGCAGGCGCGTTCCGTCGCACTCCGGGCACGCGCGGGAGTTGAGGTACTTGGCCAGCTCCTCGCGCACTACGATCGAGTCAGTCTCGCGGTAGCGGCGCTCGAGGTTGGGGATCACGCCTTCGAACGCGTGCTCGCGCACGTGCTTGTTGCCGCGCTCCCCGACGTAGGTGAACTTGATGCGATCGCCCCCCGAGCCGTGCAGCACTGCGTCGCGCACCGTCTCGGGCAGCTCGCCGAACGGCGTCTCGATATCGAAGCCGTAGTGCTGCGCGAGGCATTGCAGCATCTGGAAATAGAACTGGTTGCGCCGGTCCCAGCCTTTGATCGCTCCGGAGGCGAGCGAGAGATCGGGGAAGGCGGCCACGCGCTTCGGGTCGAAGAACGTGATCGTGCCGAGCCCGTCGCAGCGCGGGCAGGCGCCCATCGGGTTGTTGAAGGAGAACAGCCGCGGCTCGAGCTCCGGCAGCGAATAGCTGCAGACCGGGCAGGCGAAGCGGGCCGAGAAGAGGTGCTCCTTGGCGGTATCCATTTCGACCGCGAGCGCGCGCCCGTCCGAATGGCGCAGCGCCGTCTCGAACGACTCCGCGAGCCGCTGCTTCGCGTCGGCGCGGACCTTGAGGCGATCCACCACCACCTCCACCGTGTGCTTGATGTTCTTCTTGAGCTTCGGCAGCTCGTCGATCTCGTGCACCTTGCCGTCCACGCGCAGCCGCACGAAGCCCTGCGCGCGCAGCTCCTCGAAAAGGTCGGCCTGCTCGCCCTTGCGCCCGACGATGAGGGGCGCGAGGACCATGATCCGCGTGTCCTGCGGCAGCTCCAGGACGTGGTCCACCATCTGCGAGACGCTCTGCGCGGAGAGCTGGATCGCGTGCTCGGGGCAGTGCGGATCGCCAATCCGTGCGTAGAGCAGCCGCAGATAGTCGTGGATCTCGGTGACGGTGCCGACGGTGGAGCGGGGGTTATGGCTCGCGGCCTTCTGCTCGATGGAGATGGCCGGGGAGAGCCCCTCGATCAAGTCCACGTCCGGCTTTTCCATGAGCTGCAGGAACTGCCGCGCGTAGGCCGAGAGCGACTCCACGTAGCGGCGCTGCCCTTCGGCGTAGAGCGTGTCGAACGCGAGAGAGGACTTGCCCGAGCCCGAGAGCCCGGTGATCACGATCAGGCGGTTGCGCGGCAGGTCAAGATTGATGTTCTTGAGGTTGTGAGTGCGCGCGCCGCGCACGCGGATGTACTCGCGCGCGCGCGCGGCATCGGGCCCCGCGGTCTGGAGCCGTACGACGGTCGGACGTTGAGCAGCCAAGGTCGGCGGAGATCGAAACTAAACCTGCTAATATACAGAAGAATTTCTCCCTTTCCCAACCTGTTTCAATCCCAATGCAGCCGAGCCGCATGAGTCCGGAAGAGTTGCGGGCGTCGCTCGGGCTCTCCAGCATTTTCGGGCTGCGCATGCTGGGCATGTTCGCGATCCTGCCGGTGTTCGCGTTCTACGCCGAGGGGCTGCCCGGCGGGGACGACCTGACGCTGGTCGGCATCGCGATCGGCGTCTACGGGCTCACGCAGGCGATACTGCAGATACCGTTCGGCTACTGGTCCGATCGCTACGGCCGGAAGCCGGTGATCTACGCCGGCCTCGCGATTTTCGCCGCGGGCAGCTTCATTGCGGCGCTGGGCATTCACATCTACGTGGTCATACTGGGCCGCCTGCTGCAGGGCGCGGGCGCGATCGCCGCGCCGGTGATGGCCATGGCCGCCGATCTCACGCGCGAGGAAAACCGCGCCAAGGCAATGGCGATGATCGGATCCACCATCGGCGCGACCTTCGCGCTCTCGCTGGTATTCGCGCCGTGGTTGAATAGCCTGATCGGAGTGCCGGGCATCTTCGTCATGACCGGCGTACTGGTCCTGGTGTCGATGGGCGTGGTCTACTTCGTGGTCCCCGACGACCCGGTACGGGAGCATCACGGCCAGATGCCCGCGATGCGGCAACTAGCGGCGGCACTGCGCGACCCGCAGCTCGCCCGGCTCAACGTCGGGACGCTGGTGCTGCACTCGGTGCTGATGGCGCTGTTCATCGCGGTTCCGCTCGAACTGCGCCGGCTGGGGCTCCCGGCCGCGCTGCACTGGCAGGTCTATCTCCCGGTCATGCTGGGATCGTTCGTCCTGATGCTGCCGGCGGTGCTGGGGTCCGGACGCACGAGCCGGATGAAGCCGATCTTCGTCGGAACGATCGCCGCGCTGCTCATCGTCCAGATTCTGATGCCCTGGGCGCTGGGTGGCCTGTGGCGCGCGTCAGGGTTTCTGCTGGCATTCTTCACCGCCTTCAACGTGCTCGAGGCGCTCCTGCCGACGCTCGTGTCCAGGGCCGCCGCGCCGGGGTCCCGCGGCGTGGCGATCGGGGCCTTCACGAGCCTCCAGTTTCTCGGCACGTTTATCGGGGCCGCGGCCGGCGGTTTCGTGTATGAACGGTGGGCAGCAGCAGGGACCATGGTACTCACTGCCGCGCTGGTTGCCGTGTGGCTCGCCGCCGCGCTGGGCACCCGGCTGCCGGGGTTATCCGGCGCGGGCATGCGGGAGTGATCAGCGCACGACCAGCACCGGCCGGTTTGCGTACTGCACGACGTTCTTCGAGACCGATCCCAGCAGCAGCCGCGCGAACTTCGAGCGCCCGCGGTCGCCGACCACGATCAGGTCGGCCCCGTGGTGATCGGCGTAGTAGATGATCTGCTCGGCGGGATGGCCGACGGCAACTTCGAACTGCGCCTTGACGCCTTCGTGCGCGGCCTTCTTCCGCAGCGGTTCGAGCAGCCTGCGGTGATGTTCACGCGAGTTCTCGATCACCGCCTCGGTTTCCACATCGTCCCCGATCTCCGGGGGACGCGAGACGGTGAGCACGTGGAGCTCTGCGCCGTGGCTTTTCGCGAGGCCGAGCGCGCTGTCGAACGCCTTGTCACCGGACGCCGAACCGTCGTAACCCACCAGGATCTTGCGGTACATGATCAATTCTCCCTGCTACGGGCCGGCGCGGCGGCGAGAGGTTTTTCCCCGCCCGCCGCTGCCTCCGGCGCGGGCAGATGGTGGCGCGGCAGGAACCAGGCATTGGCGATCAAAGTCGGAATGACGGCGCTCGCGATCACCGCGGCCACCAGCGCCGAATACTGCGCCTGATCCACGATCTTATGCGACAGCCCGAACAGCGAGGAGATGGTGCCGAAAGTCAGTCCCGTGGACATGAGCAGCGTGGTGTACATCCCCTCCTGGCGCGGCGCCCGGAACGCCTGGGTGACGGGGTAAACACCGGCAATCTTCGTCAACACCTTCACGACGAGCATGAGAACGAACGCCGCCGGAGCCGCAACGAGCGCCGGCACGGAAACGAACGAGCCCGCGCGGATGAAGTAGAAAGGCGTCAGCAGGCCGAAGCACAGCGTGCGCAGCCGGCGGACGAGCGCGTGGTCCCGGCCGACGGTGCCCGCGAGCATCATGCCGAGCACGTAGGCGGGGAGGACGGCCTCGCTGTCGGCCCAGCTTGCGAGCGCGCCCAGACCGAACAGGAACACCAGGAGGTACTTGGCTTCGAGCTCGGAGGCTCGCGCACCGTAGCGCCTGAAAAAGCGCGGTGTCAGCCAGGGAACGGCCAGGGCTATGGCAACGAGCGCCCCGACGAAGATCAGCGTCTTCAGGGTGAACGGCGCGAACAGCAACCCCAGCGCAACTACGGTGCCGAGGTCGGTGATGAAGCACGCCGCGAGCACGGTCTTGCCGTAATCCGTCGTGTTGAACCCGAACTCGATCATTACCGCGTACACGACGGCGACGGAGGTGGTGGACATGGCGACGCCGGCGAGCCAGCTTGCCGCCGGGTCCCATCCGAGCAGCCAGCGCGCAGCGGCCGCGCAGCCCACGAAAGGCGCGATAAAGCTGACCAGTCCCACCGCGGTCGCCTCCTTCCATTTGCGGCGGAAGACCTCGGGATCCAGTTCGGCGCCCGCCAGGAAAGTAAGGATGATCGCGCCGGCACCCGCCAGAAACTTGATCCAGTCCTGGCCGACGCCCATCGCGGCAGTGCCGATCACCGCGCCGGCGACGATACCCACCACGATTTCCGACAGGGCGGTCGCAACGCGCAGCCAGATCGACGCCAGGCCGGCGACTAGCGCCAGGCCGAGCCACAGTGCCGCAAGGGTCCACGTTTCAGTCATCGATCTGCCTCCAACGGCTATTGCCTACCTGTCGTACGCGTTGGAGGAGAGGGAATTGCCCACGGCGCCCTTCGTCCAGCGCGACCCGTAGGCATCATCAGCCTTGCGGCGGTTGGGGGTCTTTCGACTCCGGGGAGGAATGCCATCTCCCTCGACCCCGATTATACTTACAACTCGCTTTTTCCAGGAGCCCTCCATGGCCTCGGTCAACAAGGTAATTCTCATCGGCAACCTCGGCGCCGACCCGGAAACCCGGTATCTGCCGAGCGGGGACGCGGTCACCAACATCCGCGTCGCGACTTCCGAGAAATGGAAGGACAAGAGCGGCGAGCAGCAGGAGCACACCGAGTGGCACCGCGTCGCCTTCTTCGGCAAGACCGCAGAGATCGCCGGCGAGTACCTCAAGAAGGGGTCGCCGGTCTACGTCGAGGGCCGCATCCGCACCCGCAAGTGGCAGGACAAGGAAGGGCAGGAGCGCTATTCGACCGAGATCGTCGCCGACCGCATGCAACTCCTGGGCGGGCGCGGCGCGGGTGGCGGCGCGGAGCCCATGGCGCGGGAGCCCGCCGCAGTGGCCGCGGGCGGCAACAGCAAGCCGCAGCAGCAGCAGAAGAAAGGCGGCGGCTTCGATTCGATGGACGACGACATTCCCTTTTAGGGATGAGGAATGAGGGCGGAGGGATGAGGGAAATAACTCCTTATCCAATTCTTTCCTCACCGCTCTTCGTCCGATGAACGATGTCATCGACGCGTGCATCGCGCGGGCACGGGCGAGCGGCAAGCGCCCGGTCTTTCCGGAAGGGCACGACGAGCGCATCGTCGCGGCCGCGAGAAGGCTGAAGGAACTCGGCGTCGCATCTCCGATCCTGGTCGGCACGCGTGCGGAAGTGGGCGCGGCTGCCGCGCGCGCGGGCGTGTCACTCGACGGCATTGCCGTGCACGATCCTTCGGAGAGTCCCCGCCTGGGGGCTTACGCGGCTCTGTATTCGGAGGGCCGGCCGAACGCGAATCGCAATGTCGCCGAGCGGCTGGTGCGAAAGCCCCTGTTCCACGCCGGCATGATGGTGAAGGCGGGGGACGCCGACGCGATGATCGCCGGTGTCACGACCACCACCGGGCGCGTGATCGAGGCGGGGCTGATGACGGTGGGTCTCGCGGCGGGAATCCGCACCCCGTCGAGCTTCTTCCTGATGATCGTTCCCGGGGCGGAGCGCGGGGCCGCGAAGGGCTATATCTACGCGGACTGCGCGGTCAACGTGGATCCCGATCCCGAAGTGCTGGCCGATATCGCGCTTGCCTCGGCGGAGAGCTGTCGCGCGCTGCTGAAAGAGGTGCCCCGAGTCGCGCTGCTGTCGTTCTCGACCAAAGGCAGTGCGCAGCACGCGCGCGTCGAGAAGGTGACGCGTGCGCTGGCGCTCGCGCGCAGCCGCGCGCCGGATCTCGCGATCGACGGCGAGTTGCAGGCGGACGCGGCGCTCGTGCCGGATGTGGCGGGAAAGAAGGTGAAGGGCGCAAGCCCGGTCGCGGGACGGGCAAACGTGCTGGTCTTCCCCGACCTCGACTCGGGCAATATCGGCTACAAGCTCACGCAATGCATGGCCGGCGCCCGCGCGATCGGCCCCGTGCTGCAGGGCTTTGCGCGGCCGGTGAGCGACCTCTCGCGTGGAGCCAGCGTGGACGACGTTGTCGCCACCACGGTTATCGTCCTCGCCCAGGCCTGAAGCCAAGCCGGTGCGCACGTCCGCTTCCGACCCAGAGCGGACATTCAAGTAGGTACCAAAGAGCAAACCCCGTCGAAGCGGGGTGTGTGCCAACCGGCTTTGCGCTGGTTCTTCGGGCCCGACTCTACGTCGCCCGCTTTAACGACACGCTAGACATACAATTCGCGCGGCTGTGACAAATGCCGCACGAGCGATTCGAAGATGGGTAGGTAGTCCTATTTGATATGCGCGGATTGTCTCATTGACGGTTCCGCGGCATAGCTTGATGCTAATGATCAGGGAGGACCCGTTGAAGCCGCAGCCTGGCAACCATGCGCCACAGTTGAGCTTAACGGCAAGCCACGCAAGCTGCCGCATGGGACCAGCGCACCGAATGGGGCGCGGAGCGATGCAAGTACCGAACCAAGCGTCACGTGTCTTGCCGGTACTTCATCGCTTCCGCCTCGCCTCGCCACACCACATGAATACGGTCTTCGTGACGCGGGCTTTTAGGGGTGGAACATTAGCATGTGGCGCAGCGGCCACCTCCTTTCCCGTGGCCTCATCACAGGCGCGGCGCGCGTGATCGTGTCGGATGGCGCGGCATCGCTGAATTGGCCCACCGCGGGCCAACAGCCGGTCGGCTTGGCACCCGACCCGGTGACGACGCCCGAGCCCGTCGTCCAGGTCTACGGCGCCCGTTGCTCGCGTTGGCGCGGATATTTCGGCGTCCACACCTGGATCGCGGTCAAGCCGATCGGCGCGAGAGCGTACACGGTCTACGAAGTGCTCGCCTCGCGCTTCCGCCGGATGGGGTCGGCGTTGGCAATCCGGAAGCGCGTGCCTGATGCGCGCTGGTTCGGCCACGTGCCCGAGCTGCTGGCGGAGAAGCGTGGAGACGGCGTGGATGCACTGATCGGGCGCATTGACAAGGCCGCCCACGAGTATCCCTACGCCGGACGATACGTCGTCTGGCCCGGACCCAACTCCAACACCTTTACCGCCTGGGTCGCCCGCTCGGTCCCCGAACTCGAGGTGGACTTCCCGCCCACCGCGATCGGCAAGGACTATCTCGGCCACCGACTGACGGCGACCGCGCCGAGCGGCACCGGCTTCCAGGTGTCGCTATATGGCTTGCTTGGCGTGCTTGCAAGCAGCATCGAGGGCTTCGAAATCAACGTGCTCGGTTTGACGTTCGGAGTCGACCCATTCTTCCCGGCGTTCAAGCTGCCGATGATCGGCCGTCTCGGCATTGACCAGCATGCCGGGCGCGCGGTATCGCGCCAGGACTTCGTTACAGGAATCTCCTCTCCTCTCCGATAGAACCGAGCATTGCGCTCGGCAAGCCTGCAGTAATACTTATCCTGCCCTGTGAGTTCAGGCGCAAACGCTGACGCGCTGATAGAGCGCTCCCTCCAAGTGTGCCAGCCTACGCCTTTGGTTTGACGAAACGAAGGAGCGCGAGCAGGAGAACCGCGCCCACGGTCGCCACGATCAGTTGCCCGAGGAGGCCGTAAGCGGCCAGGCCGACGAGCTGGAACGCGAAGCCGCCGAGCAGAGCACCGATCACGCCGACGATCAGGTTGCCCACGAGGCCGAACCCCGAGCCTTTCATGAACTGCCCGGCAAGCCATCCCGCGCACATCCCAATCAAGATGAACCAGACGAACTCCATGAGTCACCTCCCTCCATTGTTAGACCGCACCTTACGGTTTGGACAATAGCCTTTCGTACTCGCGGTGCGGGCCAATCCAGAACCATACCATCACCCCTGCCTTTAAAACCCCGACCGCTCGCCAATCCATCGATTCTCACGGCGTAGATAGGCAGCGTCTTGTGGACCTTCAGCAAGACGCGGCCCAGTGTCATATGCGCTCTAACGACCAGAAGCGGACGTTCCGGTATGCAAGCGGCACCAAAAAAACAAACCCCGCTGCGGCGGGATCTGTGTGATTACTTCCAATCCGTGCGATAGCGTTCTGTTACGGCGTCGGTTTCAGGTTCGAACCCCATTACTTCAACCTGGCTCCATCCCCTTTGCCTTGATGACTTTCGCCGCCTCCGGAGTGCGCAGGAAGTTGACCAGCGCCTTCGCTGCCGCAGCGTTCTTGGAGCCGGTCATTAGTGCCGACGTGAAGACAGTAGTCGATGCCAGATTCCCCGGCAGAGGTCCCGCCACCTCGATGCCGGCCACAGGCATCATCGTCTGAAGTTGATTTACGCCGAGTTCCGCCTCGTCGCTTGCAACGACGTCCCCCGTACCTCTACCTGGCTTTGAGTAGATCGTCTTGGCTTTCATCTCCTTGGCGATCCCGAGTTGGTCGAGCATCTTCGCGAAGTGCATACCGCTCGCACCGCCGTCCGCCGGGTTTCCGTACGTAATCGCCTTTGCGGCGAGCAGCGTGCGCTTGAACACTTCTGGCGTCGAGATGTTGGGCTTGGGGGCGCCCTTGCGATAAACCACGACGACGCTGGAACTGGCGATGTTAGTAATACTTCCCTTGTCGGCCTTGCCGTCCTTTACGAGACTTTCAATTCCCTGCCGCGGGACAATGACGACGTCGCCGGATTCGCCGCCTTGAACCATCTTGACTATTCCGCCCAGCGTGCCGAATTTAATCACAAGCTTGTGCCCGCTCGTGCGCTCGAATTTCGGCCCGAGGTCATCCATGACTTCCTTGAACCCGAGTGCGTTCAACAGCTTGATTTCCGCAGCACCGGCAATCCCCGTTTGCAATAACAACACGAGGGCAGCAATCCCTACCATAATCTTTCTGATTGAGTTCTTCATGACATCCTCCATGGCGGGCGTTGTTTACTGGGAAAATTAGATCACTTGAAGGCACTCGTGTCGTGGGTTAACCATCCCATCCCGCACAGAAAGCCTGGTCCGATCAGAAGGCAGTTTGATCTAGGTCAACGCCAGTTAGGAGGCACTGCCCAGCGCACTTCCCGAGCGTCCGCTCTTGGCCGCGAGCGGACGTAATTCGGAGAGTCGGCTTCCGACCCGAAGCGGACGTTTAATGTTCTTAATTAGCCGCCCGCCCGTCCTGGCCGGTCGGCTGCATTAGGGGGTTATGTTTCTGCGTTTCTTAGCATGTTCTCGATTCGTCGATCTGGAATGAGCCATAGGAGCGCAACGAACACATACAGACTCAAGGAAACCCATTGCCACCAGAACGCCAGAGGGATGGCAACGGCGTACAGCATCGGCGACAGCTTGCCCTTCCAATCGCCTCCGACAGCCTTCTTAAGAATTGAATCGGGACCTTGCGATGCAATGATCAGTTGCTGCAGTATCAAATATGCGATAGCAGCCATCAGGAGAACAACACCGTATAGCGCTGATGGTGCAGCTGCGAAGTGGTTCTCCCCCATCCAGCCTGTCGCAAACGGTATCAGGGACAGCCAGAACAACAGGTGCAGATTCGCCCAAAGTATCGACCCCGTAACTTTTTGGCAAGCGTGCAGCATGTGGTGGTGGTTATTCCAATAGATACCCAGGTAGACGAAGCTCAAGACATAGCTCAGAAAAACCGGAATTACCGGCGCTAGAATCTCTAAGACCTCGCCGTGGGGCACCTTCAACTCCAATACCATGATGGTGATGATGACGGCGATGACAGCATCACTGAACGCTTCCAGCCGATTCTTTCCCATTTCGTCCCTCGGGTCTTTTTCCCTTACCCGAACGTGATCCAAGATCCGCTCAATACGTTACGCTGCAGACTCCGATGAGGCAATTCTGCTCGGAAAGACGAGTGTCCGCTTCTGGCCGTGAGCAGACGTCGGGGAGTGACCGCTTCCGACTACGGTTTCTATCAGTCGCCGCAGCATGCCGTCCCCCCGGTCGAGTGCTAACATTTCACGAGCCTGGCACTTTTGACTCCTTTGAATTGGAATTAAGTCAAGTTTTCTACTGTTTCGCCAACCGGTAATAGATTTCGCTCTCCTCCTGCGTGGGGATGCGCAATGATTGGATGGCATTGGAAGCGCTGCATGCTCGGGGCACTGAGTATGCTGCTGTACTCGGGTGCGCAGGCTGCGGCGCGAGACACCGCCGAGGCGGTGGCCTTTGTGACCTGGACCGAACCCAACGAGCGCGCGTACTCGATCGCGGCGCCCCAGGGGTGGAAGGTGAGCGGCGGCATCGTGCGGCGGACCCCGGTGGATATGCGCTCCGCCCTCAACGTGACGTCTCCCGATGGGGTGATCCAGATCTTCATCGGCGACTACGATCTGGTGCCCAGGCGCGAGCCCGACCCACTCACTCAGGCAGCCGGAATGCGGGAGGGTTATGTCTATAACGAGACGCTGATGGCGCGCTATCTCACTGGCGTGCAATTTGCCCAGCGCTATCCCGCGTGGAAGCTGTGCCGGCAACCCCAGATCGTCCAGTCCGGAGTCCTGCGGCGCGAGACCGAGACGGTCAACGCCGAAGTCGCCCGGTTCGCCCGGGGCATGGGAAGCGCGACGGTTGCCACCGTCGGCGAAGCGATCTTCCGCTGCGCGCAGGGCGGTGATGGGTTCGTGATGGCTACCACGCTGCTCCTGCGCCCGGCCAGCGGACCGGGGCCGTCGATGTGGTTCGTCTACCAGCTTTCGGGGTTCGTGACCCGCGATCCGGCTCAAGGGTATTATGCGAAGTACCTGCTGTCCTACATGCTCGCCAGTGTGCAGACGAACCGCGAATGGGAGATGAGATCTGCCCAGTCCGCCGGGCAGTATGCCAATGCGATGATGCAGATCAGTAACGCCGTCACGCAATCGACGATCCAGCACGCCAGGCAGCAGGCCGCTCAAGGTTCGGCCGGCGGTTGGAACCATCCCAATACCGGGGGCGTGCCCAAGGTAACCCGCGACCCCGGGGTGGAACAACGCCGCGACGATGCCAATCGGGGCACCCGTCGGGTGTGCGACGACGTAGGCACTTGCAAGACCGTGGACAATTCCTGGAGCAATGTGTGGCGCGATCACAATGGTAACGTGGTGCCGGGTGCGGCCAGCGGCTATCCGCCAGACTATTCCGGGCAGTGGACGCAGATGAAGTGAATTCTCCAATCGAGCACACCAATGAATGGTCGCGGTTACCCCATGTTTCGAATCGATCCCGTCGCAATCGTATTGTTTTTCGCCATCGCCGCATGCTCTCCCGCACCGCAGTCATCGGCGAAGGGCCCGTCCGGTCCGGCGATCCAGACCGCCGACCAAAATGCGCCGCAGGCAGAGATCACTGCCGAAAAGATCGTGCGCGACGTCGTCGGACGCATCGTCAGGGTCACGGAGGTCGGGGATGACAGCTCGCCCACTGACTGGACGTTCGAAGTCGACGAATTCAAGCTGGTGAAAATCCTCGAACGCGAAGCCACGCCGACGGCAGCGACGATTACCGTGATGATGACGACGCGAAATAACCCCGGACCCGGAGAGGATGCCGTGCAGGTATCAGGAAAACTCAGGCTGCATTACCTGCGCAAGGGCGGGGAGTGGGTTCTCACGACGATCGAGAATCTGACGTTTCGCTACGCGATCGGGATTTCGACCTGAGCGCGCCGACATCGGTGCCCTATCGCATTCTCGCTGGGTGGACCAACCGCCTTGGAGACAGCTGGCGAGAATATCTGGTCTTGGCCGAATGCCGCCAGCCGCGAACGTTAGCTTGTGACCCAAAGCGGACCCTCAACGCCGGCATTGAGCCGCGCGGCCGCGGGCCACATCATGTCGCAAGCCAGTCAACAATCCATGCCACGCCGTAGGAAATCAACATCGCGAGACAAAACACCACGAGACCGCGCGTCATTCCTTTCGGTATGCCCATGTTCTCCAGGTATTGTTTGATGAAGTAAGCGGCCATGAAGAACACGACCGTGGAAATGACAAGGCTAAGCATCCAATGTTTCCAATGAGCTTTGGCAGGTGGTCAAGCGTACTCTCAGAGCGCGGATATTGCCCACAAATACGCGCGTTCAAGCGTATCGGCAAGGTGGAATATGCACACTTTTTTGCCACGACTAACTTTGAGTCGCGCTTCGGCTCAAGAAAACGCCCCACTCCGGGGCGTTTTCATTTCTTAATCAGAAGTCCGCTTC
>CAVOUI010000006.1:0-480008 GCA_963699525.1 uncultured beta proteobacterium
TGCCTTGGGATGAAGGCCTGATCAACCGCCTGGTGTACGAGGCGCCCAATCCCGCGGAGGGACGGGTGCTGGGCTACGCCAAGGCCATCAACGAGGCGCTCGCCATCGCACTCGAGCACGACCCCTCGGTCTTCGTGCTCGGGCAGGGCGTCGACGACCCGAGCGCGATGTTCGGCACCACCCGCGGACTGCAGGAGAAGTTCGGCCCGGAGCGGGTGTTCGACACGCCGCTCTCGGAGGAAGGAATGATGGGCGTCTCGACCGGCGCGGCCATGAACGGCATGCGCCCGGTGTTCATGCACAACCGGCCGGACTTCATCCTGCTCGCCATGAACCAGCTGGTGACGCACGCCGCCAAGTTTCACTTCATGGACAACGGCCAGACCACCGTGCCGATGGTGGTGTGGGCGGCGATCGGCCGCGGCTGGGGCTCGGGCGCCCAGCACTCGCAGGCGATCCAGGGGATGCTGCTCGGGGTGCCAGGGCTGAAAATCGTGATGCCGAGCACGCCCTTCGACGCCAAGGGCCTGATGCTCGCGGCGATCGAGGACAACAACCCGGTGCTGATCTTCGAGCACCGCTGGCTCATGCGGAAGGACGGCATCGTGCCGGAGGGCTTCTACACGGTGCCGCTCGGCAAGGGCGTCTACCGCCGGCGCGGGAGCGATCTCACCATCGCCGGCGCCTCGCACACGCTCGAGCTCGCGCTGCAGGCTGCAAATAAGCTCGCGGAGGAAGGCATCGACGCCGAGGTGATCGACCTGCGCACCGTGAAGCCGCTCGACGAAGCGATCATCGAGGAGTCGGTGCAGAAGACCGGCCGGCTCCTCGCGGTGGACACGGCGTGGGCGATCGGGCGGCGTGTGCGCGGAGCTGGGATGCCTCGCTGCAGAAAAATGGTTCCGGCACCTGCGCGCCCCGGTGCGGCGCATCGGCCTGCCCGACATCCCGACGCCCGCCGGCTATACGCTCGAGCAGTTCTATTATCCCGACGTCGAGCGCATCGCGCGCGTAATCCGCGAGATGTGCAAGAAGTAACGAGCCACAAGAAACGGGCAACGAGTCACGGAATTTGATGTTCTACGACCTCGCCAGCAGCTCCTGGGGTCCCGAAGAAATCGCGGCCATGCGCCGGGTGATCGAGTCCGGCCGCTACACCATGGGCGAGCACGTGGAGCGCTTCGAGGAGGCGTTCCGCGCAAAATTCGGCGTCAAGCACGCGCTGATGGTCGGATCGGGCTCGACCGCCAACCTCGTCGGCATTGCCGCGCTCTCGTATGTCCGAAACCGGCCGCTGAAGCGCGGCGACGAGGTGATCGTGCCGGCGATTTCCTGGGCGACCACGTACTATCCGCTGCAGCAGTACGGGCTGCGCCTGAAGTTCGTGGACGTCGAGCTCGACACGCTCAACATGGACGTCTCGCGGCTCGAGCAGGCGCTGACCCCGCGCACGCGCATGGTGGTGGCGGTCAGCATCCTCGGCAATCCCTGCGCGCTCGACCGGCTCCGCGCCTTCTGCGACCGCCACGGGCTCATTCTCTTCGAGGACAACTGCGAGTCGATGGGCTCGAGCCTCAACGGGAAGCTCGCCGGCACCTTCGGCGACGTCGGCACCTTCAGCACCTTCTTCTCGCATCACATCTCGACCATGGAGGGCGGCGTGCTGGTGACGAACGACACCGAGCTCGCCCACGTCGCGAGATCGATGCGGGCGCACGGCTGGACGCGCGATCTCCCCGCGGACACGACGATCTACGAGAAGCGCGACGAGGATTTCTTCGAAGCCTACCGCTTCATCCTGCCCGGCTACAACGCGCGCCCGCTCGAGATCGCGGGCGCGATCGGCGTCGAGCAGCTGAAGAAGCTCGACGCCATGGTCGAGGCGCGCCGCCGCAACGCCGCCCTCTTCCAGAAGCTCTTCGCGGGAGACGAGCGCTTCATCATCCAGCGCGAGAACGGCCGGAGCTCGTGGTTCTGCTTCACGATCATCCTCAATCCGGAGCTCCGCATCGATCGCGCGAAGGTGATGGCCGCGCTGAAGCAGGCGGACATCGGCTACCGCATCATCACCGGCGGCAATTTCCTGCGACACGACGTGATCCGCTATTTCGACTACGAGCGTGTGGGGGAGATCAAGAACGCCGACATCGCGCACGACCGCGGCTTCTTCGTGGGCAACCATCCGCAGGACCTCGCGCCGCAGATCACGAAGCTGCGCGAGGTTCTCGACCGGGCCGCGCGCTGAGATGGAAGCGATCGTTCTCGCGGGCGGACTCGGCACGCGGCTGCGCGCGGCGGTGCCGGACCTTCCCAAGCCGATGGCGCCGGTCAAGGGGCGGCCGTTTCTCGAGCGGCTGCTCGACTACTGGATCGCGCAGGGGGTTACGCGCTTTATCCTCTCGACCGGATACCGCCACGAGGTCCTTGCCGCCCATTTCGGCACCGAGTTCCACGGAGCGGCCGTCCGGCAGGTGGTGGAGAACCACCCCCTAGGGACCGGCGGCGGACTGCTCCTTGCCCGCGGCGCGCTGGAGGCAGCGGGGCCGTTCCTGGTCCTGAACGGAGATACCTTCTTCGAGGTGGCGCTCGAGAAGCTGCGGGATTTCCATTCCGCGCACCGGGCAGAGGCCACGCTTTCCCTGTTCCGCACGCCGCAGCAGGGACGCTACACCGGAATCAACGTCGGGAAAGCGGGAGAGATACGGTCCTTCGGCACCGGCGCGCGAGGCGCGCTCGCCAATGGCGGCGTCTATTTGATGGAGCGAAGCCTCCTCGAAGGCGGTCCGTGGCAGCCGCGGTCAGCGGTATCGCTCGAGGAGGATATACTCCCATTCGCCGTGCAGGCGGGAAAGCGCGTGTACGGGATGGAATGCGCCGGCCGCTTCATCGACATCGGCGTGCCGGAGGACTACGCCCGCGCCGCGGAGGTGCTCGGCGCCTGAGCGCGGACATGCGCGACATGGGATTCAAGGCATGAGTCATCGAATACTCGTCACCGGCGGCGCCGGCTACCTCGGCTCCACGCTGGTGCCGGAGCTGCTCGCGGCCGGGCACAAGGTCACCGTGCTCGACAATTTCATGTACCACCAGAACAGCCTGGCGCACGTCTGCCACGATCCCGGGTTCGAGGTGGTGCGCGGCGACGTGCGGATCGAAGCGACCGTGCTGCCGCTCCTGAAGAAGGCCGACATCATCATCCCGCTCGCGGCCTATGTCGGCGCCCCGCTCTGCGCCCGCGACCCGGTCGGCGCGACCACCACCAACCATGACGCGATCGTGATGATGCTGAAGCACGCATCCAAGCACCAGCGCATCCTCATGCCCACCACCAACAGCGCGTACGGCAGCGGCGACGCCAGCAACTACTGTACCGAGGAATCGCCGCTCCGCCCGATCTCGCATTACGCGATCGAGAAGGTCAAGGTGGAAAAGGAGCTGATGCAGCATCCGAACTCGATCAGCTTCCGCCTCGCCACGGTCTTCGGCATGTCGCCGCGCATGCGCATCGACCTCCTGGTGAACGACTTCACCTACCGCGCCGTGCACGACCGTTTCGTCGTGCTGTTCGAGGCCCGCTTCAAGCGGAACTACATCCACGTGCGGGACGTCGCGCGCGCGTTCCTCCACGGCATCGACCATTACGAGAAGATGAACGGCCAGATCTTCAACGTCGGGCTCTCCGACGCCAACGTCTCGAAGCAGGAGCTCTGCGAGGTCATCCAGAAGCAGGTCCCCGACTTCACGTTCGTCGAGGCGCCCGTCGGACGCGACCCCGACCAGCGCAACTACATCGTCTCCAACGCCAAGATCGAGGCGACCGGCTACCGGCCCCGCGTCTCGCTCGAGGCCGGCGTGCGCGAGCTGATCAAGGGCTACACCATGATCCGCAACTCGGTCTACGGCAACGTCTAGTGAGGTTCATCAAGCGCAGCGCGCGATCCAGCCCGAAGCTCTCCCTGATCCTCCTCGACTGGAGCGTGCGCGAGAGCTTCCACCTGCTTCACTACCTCGCCCGGCAGGACGTGCCGCGCGATTCCTTCGAGGTCCTGGTCATCGAGTACTACTCCCGCGTCTCGGACGCCGTCCGGAAATTCGAGGGGGAGGTAGACACCTGGCTCCTGCTCGAGATGCCGGAGGATTGCTACTACCACAAGCACCTGATGTACAACGCGGGCATCGTGCTGGCGCGCGGCGACGTCTGCGTCATCTGCGATTCCGACGCGATGGTGAAGCCCGGGTTCATCCGCGCCATCGCCCGGCAGTTCGAGCAGGACCCCCGGGTCGTGCTGCACCTCGACCAGTTCCGCAACAACCGGCGCGATTTCTATCCCTTCAGCTACCCGAGCTTCGAGCAGGTCGAGGGCGAGGGCTGCATCAACAACGCGGGGGGCCGGACCACCGGCATCATCGACCACAGCGACCCGATCCACAGCCGCAACTACGGCGCCTGCATGTGCGCGCGCCGCGTCCGATCTCATCGGCATCGGCGGCGCCGACGAGCACGTGGATTTCGTCGGCCACATCTGCGGCCCCTACGACATGACGTTCCGGCTCGTGAACCACGGCCTGAGGGAGCTGTGGCACGATTCCGAGTTCATGTACCACACCTGGCATCCCGGGCAGGCCGGCGTGGATAACTACCTCGGCCCGCACGACGGCCAGCACATGTCCACGACATCGCTCGCGGCGCTCGCGTCGGGGCGCGTGATGCCGCTCCTGGAGAATCCCGCAATCCGCGCGCTGCGCGCAAACCCCGCGGGCCCCACGGATGCGCTGCTCGACCGCGTGATCCGGCCCGAGGGTCCGGCGGAGTGGCGGCGCGACCGGCTCGAAAGCGGCTCGATCGCGCGCCGGATTCGACGATGCCGACCTGCACGTCGGCTACTTCAATGGATATTCCCTCTACCGGCGTGGCGGGCGCTTCAGCGCCCGCCTCTCGATCGTCGAGCACGGGCCGTTCGGCGCCGGGGAGAATGCGTGGCTTACCGCGCCGACGCTCGAGGAAGTCAAGCGACGGATCGAGGCGCAGGGAACGTTTGCCGCCGGCGCGATTGCCCTGTTCACGCGGGCGTTCGCGTTCACCTGGCTCGCCGCCGCGCACCTCGCGCGCCGCGCGCAGCGGGGTCTGCTCGCGCAGGGTGCCGCGACCCCGGGCGCGCGGCCTTCGCTCTGGGGATTGCTTCGCCGGCTGCCGTACCGCTTCGCGCAGTTCACCGTCCAGTGCCGGACACTCACCGACGCGCTGCTCGACCTCGTGCCGAACCTGCGGCACATCGAACACCGCCCGGGGACAAGCGGAGGCGCGCCGCAGGTGCGGCTGCTCGTCGATACCCGTCGCGCCGAGATCTATCTCAAGCTGCTGCGCGCCCTCCGCGCGGTGCCCCGGGTGGAACTCGAGCGCGTCGACGACCGCAGCCAGTTCCGCCGCGTGCTGGACAGCGCGGCCCAGGACGGATCCGGCCTCCTCGTCAGCCGGGGCCTGTTCTTCCGCTTCTATCCGGACGCGGTCCCGCTTGCGGACCGGCCGAACCTCGTGATCATCTGACCCACGGGACGAAAACGATGACGGGTCTCCACGCATCCGCCGCCCAGCGCAGCCTGCCGCAGCTGGCGGAGCTCCTCTACGTCCTCGTGCGCAAGGAATTGAAGGCGCGCTACAAGAACCGCTTCCTCGGCTACGTGTGGGCGCTCGCGAATCCGTTCGCGTTCGCGTTCGTCTACTGGATCGCCTTCAAGTTCATCATGCGGCTCGATATCGAGAACTACTCGCTCTTCCTCATCACCGGCATGTTTCCGTGGGTATGGATGAGCGTCGGCATCGCGGGCGCGACCCGCAGCTTCGTCATCAACGCGTCCCTCATCCGCAAGGTGCGCCTCCCGCGCGCGATCCTGCCGCTCGGCAACGTGGCGCAGGAGATGGTGCACTTCGGCTTCGCGCTGCCGGTCATCATGGCGTTCCTCTGGTTCGCCGGCGAAATCCGGCCGATGGCGTCGTGGCTGTGGCAGATACCGCTGCTCCTCGCGGTCCAGGTCGCGTTCGTGTATCCGTTGGCGCTCGCGTTCGCGGTCGCCAACGCCTACGTCCGTGACATCGAATACCTGGTCGGCATCTGCTTCTCGCTGCTCTTCTTCGCGACGCCGATGGTCTACCCCATCGCGATCGTGCCCGAGGCCTACCGCCGCTGGTTCGAGCTGAATCCCCTGCACGCCCTCATGCAATCCTGGCGCTCGGTGTTCCTGCAGGGCACGCTGGAGCCGGGTCTCTTGGCCTACGCCCTCGCGTTCGCCGCGGTGACCGGCGTCATCGCCTGGGCTCTCTACCGCAAGCTCGCGCCGCGCATCGGGGAGCTCGTATGACGCACGCGGTCACGTGCGAGGGTCTCTGGAAGACGTACCAGCGCCACCGGCCGGTCGGCGTGAAGTCCCTGCTCCTGGGCGCCACCATTCCTGCGGACACCCGCTTCGCGCGGGAATGGGCGCTCGCCGACGTGAGCTTCGAAGTGCCCCGCGGCCGGAGCTTCGGCGTGATCGGCGCGAACGGGAGCGGCAAGACCACGCTGCTCTCGATTCTGCTCGGCACGGTGCCGGAGGACCGCGGGCGCGTGGCCCTGAGCGGTAGCGTCGCTTCACTGCTCGAGCTCGGGGCGGGCTTCCACGGCGACCTCACCGGCCGTGAGAACGTGGTTCTCTACGGGTCGATCCTCGGCATGCGGCTCGCCGAGATCCGCCGGCGCTTCGAGAGCATCGCCGACTTCTCGGAGCTCGACGCCGCCATGGAACAGCCGCTGCGCACCTATTCGACCGGCATGATCGCGCGGCTCGGGTTCTCCACCATCATCCACGCCGCGGCGGACATCCTGCTGATCGACGAGGTGCTCGCGGTGGGCGATGCGCGCTTCCAGGCGAAGTGCCACCAGGCGCTGCGCGAGTTCCGGGCGCGCGGGGGGACGCTCGTCATCGTCTCCCACAACATGAAGGAGCTGACCGAGGTCTGCGACGAGGGCATCTGCCTCGAGCTCGGGCGCGTGGTGGACGCCGGGCCGATAGCGGGTGTCGCAGCGCGCTACGAGGAGCGCGTGGCCGCAGCGGGCCCCGGCAAGCCCAAGGGCGGGACGCATGCCCAGCATTGAGCGCAGCCCGCGGCAGCTCGCCGAGTTCCTCTATCTCCTCACGCGCCAGGAGCTGAAGGCGCGCTACAAAGGGCGGTTTCTCGGCTACGTGTGGGCGCTCGCCCACACCTTCGCGCTGGCCTTCGTCTACTGGATCGCCTTCAAGATCATCATGGGCCTCGACGTGGTGAACTACTCGGTCTACCTCGTCGCCGGCATGTTCCCGTGGGTGTGGCTCGCCACGGGCGTCACCAGCGCGACCCGCAGCTTCGTCGTCAACGCGCCCCTCATCAAGGAAATGGGCATTGCGCACGCGATTCTCCCCTTGAGCAACGTTATGCAGGAGTTTGCGCACTTCGTGTTCGCGCTGCCTGCCATCATCGCGTGGGTCTGGCTCGCGGGCGGCTACGTTCCAAGCCTCTCCTGGCTTTGGCAAATCCCCCTCATGCTCGCCCTGCAGGCAGCGTTCGTCTACCCGATCGCCCTCGGCTGCGCGCTCGCGAACGCCTACGTCCGCGACATCGATTACCTCCTCGGCATCGGCTTCCCGCTCGCTTTCTTCGCGACCCCGATGGTGTACCCCCTCTCGATCGTGCCGGAGCCCCTGCATCACTGGTTCGAGCTGAATCCCCTCCACGCGCTGATGCAGTCGTGGCGCTCGCTGTTCATGGCAAGCACGCTCGATCCCGCCCAGCTCGCCTACGTAGCCGGCTGGGCCATTGCGCTGGGCGCCGTTGCGTGGGCTCTTCACCGCAAGCTCGCCCCGCGCATCGGGGAAGTGGTATGACGCACGCGGTGGTCTGCGAGGACCTCTGGAAATCGTACCGCCTGCGCCGGCCCGTGGGGCTGCGCGGCTGGATCCTCGGCGGCGTTCCGCGCGACAGCCGCTTCTCCCGCCACTGGGCCCTCTCCGGCGTCAACTTCATCGTCACCCGCGGACAGGCCCTGGGCGTGATCGGGCCGAACGGCAGCGGCAAGACCACGCTCCTCGCGATCCTGCTCGGCGCGGTGCAGGCGGACCGCGGGCGCGCCATCCTCAACGGGCGCGCGGCGTCGCTCCTCGAGCTGGGAGCGGGATTCCAGGGCCACCTCACCGGGCGCGAGAACGTCTACCTCTACGGGTCGATCCTGGGCATGACGCTCGCGGAAATCCGCGGCCGCTTCGACCGCATCGCCGAGTTCTCGGAGATGGAGGCGAGCCTCGACCGCCCGCTGCGGCGTTACTCGGCGGGCATGATCGCCCGGCTGCGCTTCTCGGTGATCATCCACTCCCCGGCGGACATCCTTCTCATCGACGAAGTGCTCACCGTCGGCGACGCCCGCTTCCAGCGCAAGTGCCTCGACGCGCTGCGCGAATTCAAGCGGCGCGGCGGCACACTTCTCCTCGTGTCCCACGACATGGAGGAAATCGCGAGCCTCTGCGACGACGCGATCTGCCTCGATTTCGGCAGCGTGGTGGACGACGGACCGGCGCGCGAGGTGGCCGCCCGCTACCAGGACCGCACCATCGGGCCGGGCCAGTCGCAGGCCCAGGGCATGAACGCCCGCATCTCGCTGCTGCTCCCGACGCGCGGACGGCCCGAGCTCCTGCGCCGTTTTCTCGAGAGCGTGCTCGCGCGCAGCGAGCGGCCGGAGCTGGTGGAGGTGGTGGTCTATGCGGACGCGGACGATCCCTCGAGTCACGGATTCCGCGTGGAGGGGCTCGAAGTGCGCACCATCGTCGGGCCCCGCGCCTCCATGGGCGACTACAACACGGCCTGTCTCGAGGGCTCCCGCGGCGACATCGTGGTGCTCGCCAACGACGACGTCGTGATCCAGACCCGTGGCTGGGACCGGAAGCTGCGCGAGATGCACGCGGCCATGCAGGACCGGGTCTACCTCGCCTACCCCAACGATCTCTTCAAGGGCCGGGGTTTGAGCGCGTTTCCGATCCTCTCGCGCGCGGCGTGCCAGCTCCTGGGAGAGCCCTTTCCGCACGCCTACCGCGGCGCCTTCATCGATTACCATCTGCTCGACATCTTCAAGCGGCTCGAGCGCCGCGGCCATCCGCGGCTGATCTACCTCGAGGACATCGTCTTCGAGCACATGCACTACCGTACCGGCAAGGGCGACTTCGACGAGATCTACGGCAAGCGCGACCGCTTCGGCGACGATGACACGTTCCTCAGGATGCGCGATGAGCGCAATGCCGCGGCGCAGCGGCTGCTCGCGGCGATCGAGGGCGCATCGGCGCGGCGTCCGCTCACGGCAGGCGCGCCGACGCCGCCGGAGCTCCTCGAGGTGACCCTGCTCGACCGCGAGCTGCCCCTCTCGTGGCGGCTGCGCCTGTTCCTCTGGTTCCTCGCGCGCAACTTCGCCCGCCTCGTTCTCGACCGCCGTCGCACTCACGGCCTCGGCGTGTGACCATGAGCCAACAGAAACCACTCTACTCGCTTCACTATCCTTCCTTCTCGCCGTTCGACAGGGCCGCCCTGCGCCAGCTCGCATCGGGGCTCGATCCAGGGTTCAAAATTCTCGAGATCGGGAGCTGGCTGGGACAGGGAAGCACCGCCGTGCTGATCGCGGAAGCCACGAAAAAGCAGGGAATTCTATATTGCGTTGACACCTGGATGGGCAACCCCAACGTCGAGAAACACCAGCAGATCGTCCGCCAGTACGACGTGCTGGGCACGTTTTTGCATAACGTCGCCGCTGCAGGCGGGCAGCACGTGGTCCGGACGCTCGTCATGCCCAGCACAGAGGCGGCGGGCATCGTGCGTGATGCCGCGTTCGATCTCGTATTCATCGACGCCGACCACTCCTACGCCTCGACGCTCCACGATGTCCGTGCCTGGCTGCCCAAAGTCAAGCGAGGTGGAATCCTGTGCGGGCACGATTGCGAAGGACGGGTCGCGGATTTCGGCCGGGAGCGCCTCCGGTCCGGCCTGGACCGTGACACGATTCCCGGCAACCAGCACTTTCGCGAGGTCCATGCCGGGGTCATCGTGGCGTGCAATGAAATATTCGAGGACCGGCACCAGCTGTGGGCGGAGACGCCGATCCGAGCGGAGGACGGCTCATTCGGGCGATCCACGATCTGGTTCGTACAGGTCTAGCGCCGTACCGTATGGGAATCGCCCTGCCCTTCAAACCGCTTGTAGTCGGCGCCCCGCGCAGCGGGTTTGCCCTGCTCGCGAGCGTGCTGATCCATTTCGTCCCGCTCGCGCCGGGGAAGCTCGACCTGCGCCAGCGCGTGCTCAATGCGCTCGGGCGCCATCTCGGCGACCACGTCTCGGCCGCGATCGCGAAGGCATTCGCGCAGCGCGGCGTGACGAACGATCTCCTATACAACGCGAACTTCCGCTACGTCGTCGGCGGCCCCAAGTGGCTGAAGGGCGGCGATCCGCAGACTGCTTGCTTCCGCAAGTACATCGGCGTGCGCGGTCTGGGCGACTTCACCCTCGTCACCTCGCACCCGCGAGAGCTGCTCGACATGGACGAGGTCGTGCACTCGCACAGCGATCCCGGCCTGTGGCTCTCCCATCCCGGCTACCGCGACTACGTCAAGTACGCCTCGGTGCGCAACCCCATCGGCATCCTCAACTCCGCGGTGTTCTCGCTCAACGCGCTCTCGAGCGAATACATCCAGAAGTTCGTGCCCCCGGAACTGGACAATCACGCGATGCGCGAGGGACTCGCGCTCTACAAGTTCACCGATCTCGACTTTTTCGAGGGTCTCGTGCGCTTTCTCGCCCCGCACCTGCGGGAATTCCTCCGGCACCGGCATGGCTACACCGTGATGCGCTGGGAGGACCTAATCACCGACCCGCTGCCGACCATCCGCCGGCTCGCCACGGCCGCGGGCATCGACGTGTCCGAGTCATTTGCGCGCGACCTGTGGACGAAGCTCGACCGCGTAAATCTGACGCAGGCGCACAAGCACAACTACCGTCCCGGGGCGGGCATCGTCGGAGACTGGAAAAAATGGGTCGTCAACGAGCACCTGGAAATCGCGCGCCGCCATGGGCTGGAGGAGATCGCCGCCGAGCTGGGTTACGAGGGATTCGGGCGGCTCGACGAGTCCCGCTACACGCCGTTCCAGCGGCAGGTCGTCGGCTTCATCCGGCGCGGCGAGGTCCACCGCGAGTTTTTCGACCGGGATCTCTTCACCTTCGCCTTCAACAAGTCGAACCTGGTGTCCGACAAGTTCCCCTTCCGCCGTCCCGGCTGGCGCAAGCACACCCAGATCGAGCGCTCGATCTTCAGAGACGAAGCGCTCGAGCGCGGCATCTGGGATGTCGCCGAGAGCGCAACCGGGGAGCTGAACGCGTTCCTGCGCGATTTTCTCGATGCGCCGTGCGACAACCCGGCCGCAGCGCTGCGGCACCTCGGCGCGCTGCGCCGGCAGCATGAAGGCGGCCTCGGCGCGCGCGACCCGGTGCGTTTCGCGGAGGCGTTCCGCTCGGCGGAACAGGCGGCGCGCGGCGGCGCGCCGCTCCCCGCGCGCATCGTGTCATTCGCGCGCAGAGCGCTCGGCCGGCTGCGCAGGGCAGCGCTCCCCGCCACCCCCGGCGCGACCGAGACGCCGCGCGTAATCGAGCGCCTGAGGGGCTACGATATCGTGTTCTACAAGGGGGTATATTACGGACTGCCGCAATCGCTGGGACCGGTGCGGCTCGACTCCCACGAGGCGCGGCGGCTGCCCGGCGTGATCGACGGTACCACGCCGGAAAGCGTGCGGGATGCCATTGCTGAACTACCGTGACCGGTGACCTGTGACCCGTGAGTGGTAAGACGCACTAACATTTCGCAGATTCATGCTTGAGCTACGTCTGATCGCGGGCGATGCTGCCGCTTTCCGCGCCTCGCTCCAGGAGCTTCACGCCGCAGGTCATCGCCGCATCACGCTCTGGCCGGACAACGAGCTTGCGCGCGACGCGGCGCGCCACGCGAAAGAGCTGGGCTGCGACGTTCGCCTCGAAGCCCCCGACGCGCAGCAAGGAATGCCGGGTCCCTGCCTCCTGCTCGCGGAAACCGATCCGTCTGCCTTGTCGCGGCAGCTGCACTCGTTGATCGACCTCAAGGACGGCATCGTCATCGCGCCGCGCACGCGGCATGCCTATGACGCGCGTCCACTGTTCCTAATCTCGATCCCCAAGGCCGGCACGCACCTGCTCTACACGCTCGCCGAGGCATTCGGCTACGTCGCCGGCATCGTATGCCCGGAATGGCCGAGGCCCCGACACTGGTACTGCGTCGAGTACTCCAACTCGCACACCCGGGCGACGGATTTCTTTATCGACACCGTGCGCCGCAGCCCGTTCGGCAATCGCCACCATCCGTTCACCGCCAGCCCGGCGCTGTTCATCTACCGCAATCCGCTCGACATCCTCGTGTCGGAAGCCAACTACTATCACCGCGACGGCAGCACTGTCTTCGGCGGCTATCTCAGTAAACGCTCGTTCGAGGAACGGCTGCTCACGCTGATCGATGACCCCTGGCTGTTCGGATCGTTCCGCGACCGCATGGCGGGGTTCGTGCCGTGGCTGGAGTTTCCCAACGTCATCCCCGTCTCCTTCGAGGAGCTGGTCGGGGCGCGCGGCGGAGGCGACGATGCCGTGCAGCGCCGGCTGATCTGGTCGCTGCAGTTGAAGCTCCATGTCCCCGGAGCGCCCGACGCGTTCGCGGCGCAGGTGTTCGATACCGAAAGCGCCACGTTCAATTCAGGCCAGATCGGCTCGCACCGGGAAAAGCTCGGAGAGAGAGCGCGGAGCCGCTTTCTCGAGCTGCCGCAGGATTTCATGCGCGAGCTCGGTTACGCATCGCCGGACGCGGCCGGCTCTGCCCGCTTCCCGCTGCGCTCCGAGGAATTCATCCGGCGGCCACTGGCGACGGCCGATGAGACCTTCTGGGGCACGCCGATACTGATCGAGACCAACTGGCATGGCCACAATATCGTGCGCTACCGGGGCCGATTCTACGGTACCGTTGACGAGGACCTTGCCACGTTGAAGGATTTCCAGTTGTCCGTGCTCCCGTCGGCCACGGAAATCGCGCCACTCAAGCGGAAGCTCGCCAAGTCCTCCGCCCCGACCAGGCGGTTGCGGCAACTCGTCATCCGCCTCGCGCGCCGATTTGGCGGACACTGACACCCTCCAAGATTCCTGTCCAGGCCAATCCGATACAGCCTGGAGTCGAGGATGTCGAAGTTCATCCCCACCACTTCACGCCAACGGCGCGCAACAGCTCTGCCAGACCTCGTCGCAATATTGCGTCGCTAGGCGGCATGCGTCGAACCTGGCCATTTGAATACGCGGTCTTGGACTTTGAGGTGCGCAGCGCGATGAAGCCGCGTTGCATGCGGTGCCATCTTTTCCACTTGTCTGGCAGGCTATCGGGCGGCTGGATCTCATGAATGTCCTCAAAACCGCATTGCGCTAGTGTCAGCCTTAGCAGGGGAATCGAAATCTTGACATCGTTATCGAACCCCAATGGCCAGTCCAGCGAATTGGGATATCTGGCGGGGTAACCATACGTGAGCGACAACGCATCTTGATCGTTGACGGGGCACCAGAAGAACACCGCTTTGGCGGCACGTTCGCAGAGATAGGTCAGGTGATATATCGGGTCGACCAGGTGGCACGTTACCGCCACGCTCAATGTCACATCTACCTTCGGCAAGCGCGCATAGCGCAGCCGGTGCTGGAAACTGTCCCACTCCGTGAAATGAAACTCGCAGCGGGTCCCCAGTACCTTGTTGAACCAAGAGAACACCCGGGAATTATTCGTGAAATCGTAGCCAATGCACCGTCGTGCGCCTTTCAGATCGAGGGCGTAGAGAAAATACCCGGTATTGCACCCGATTTCGGCGAAACTCAGCCCGGATACGCCGGTTCTCGAGGCGATCTGCCCGACAAAATCGTCGTATATGGCGCGCAGAGCCGCGTTCTCGCGCCTGAACGCCGCGGGGTCATCAGTCAGCAGATCCCTGACGCTTGCATCCGCGTTTTTCCAGTGGACATTCCCTCCGGCACCATGATTAATGAACCTGTAGCCTTCCCCGGTTTCCAGGTCATCGGAAAAAATGAAGGGCTGGTAGGCAAGCTTTCTCCTAACGATGAATTCGTGAAGCTCCGCAAGCTGGTTCGGCGAGATGTTGCGGCTGCGAAGGTCCAATATGCCTCCCAAAAAGCTTTTGTAGAATGACTGCGACGCTACGCTATGATACCGGCAGTGACAATCTGCATCAGGATGCCGCGCGAAACGCGCGCAGCGCGCTGCAAGGGGGCGGCCCTCGTGTGAAGAGCCTCTGGAACGAGGCTGAGGCCGGGCGCTGCCGGTCGGAACTCGACCAGCGGGTCTATACGTCCCGGCTGCTCGGGCGCGACGCCTCGCTCGTGCTGCACGGCGGCGGCAACACCTCGGTCAAGGTGAGGGAGGCGAATGCCGTCGGCGAGGAGGAGGACATCCTCTACGTCAAAGGCAGCGGCTGGGACCTCGAGACGATCGAGGCTCCCGGTTTCGCGCCCGTGCGCCTGGCGCACCTCGTCAAGCTCGCCCGCCTCGAGGCGCTCGAGCGATGCGCGGATGGTGAACGAGCTCGCGACCCAGGTCACGCGCGCGGGCGCGCCGGCGCCCTCCGTCGAGGCGATCCTGCACGCGATCCTGCCGCACAAGTACGTGGACCACACGCACGCCGATGCGCTGCTCGCCATCACCAACACGCCCGACGGCGAGCGCCGCGTCCGCGAGATCTACGGCAAGGACACGGTAATCGTTCCCTACGTGATGCCGGGATTCGATCTCGCCCGCCATTGCGCGCGCCAGTTCGCGGCCGAAGCCAGTCGCGGCACCATCGGCATGGTGCTCATGAATCACGGCATCTTCTCCTTCGGCGCCACCGCCCGGGAATCGTACGAGCGCATGATCGCGCTGGTCGCGCGCGCCGAGGACTATCTCGCCCGCAACGGCGCGTGGGAGCTGCCGCGGCCGGCCGCTGACGGCGTGACGCCGGCGCTGCGGACGGAACTGGCGCGCCTGCGGCAGGAAATCTCCGCCTGCGCGGGCTTTCCGGTCGTGCTGGCCGTTCATTCCGACCCGAAGTATCTCGGCTTCGCACGCCGCAGCGACGCCTCGCGCCTCGCCCAGCAGGGGCCGGCGACGCCGGACCACGCGATCCGCACCAAGCGCGTGCCGATGCTGGGCCGCGACGTTGCCGCTTTTGCCGCAGCCTACCGCCAGTACTTTGACCGGCATGCGCCCGCCGCGAAGGAGACGAAGACCCCCCTCGACCCCGCGCCCCGAGTGATCCTCGATCCCGCATTCGGCCTGGGCTGCGTCGGGCGCAGCGCCCGCGAGGCGCGCATCGTGCGTGACCTCTACGATCACACCATCGACGTCATCCTGCGGGCGACGGCACTGGGCGGCTACCGCGCCCTGCCGGAGCGCGAGATCTTCGACGTCGAGTACTGGGACCTCGAGCAGGCGAAGTTGAGGAAGGCGGGCGCGCCGCCGGTCTTCGCGGGCGAAGTCGCGCTCGTGACCGGCGCCGCCTCGGGCATCGGCAAGGCCTGCGTGGAAGCCCTGCTCAAGCGCGGCGCGGCCGTGATCGGCCTCGACATCGATCCCGCGGTGGCGCAACTCTTGTCCGGTCGCCCCGACTACCTCGGACTGAAGTGCGACGTCACCTCGGAGCGCCAGGTGGCGGACGCGCTGGAGGCGGGCGGGCGCGCGTTCGGTGGGCTCGACATGCTGGTGCTGAACGCCGGCGTCTTTCCCGGCGGGCGGCGGATCGATGCGCTCGACGCGACGGAATGGCGGCGCGTGATGGGCGTCAACCTCGACGCCAACCTCGCGCTGATGCGCGAATGCCATTCCCTCCTCAAGCTCGCGCCGAACGGCGGGCGCGTGGTGGTGATCGGCTCCAAGAACGTGCCGGCGCCGGGTCCCGGCGCGGCGGCCTACTCGGCGTCAAAGGCGGCGCTCACCCAGCTTGCGCGCGTTGCCGCGCTGGAATGGGGCGCCGACCGCATCCGCGTCAACATCCTGCATCCCAACGCGGTCTTCGACACGGCGGCCTGGTCGGAGGACGTCCTCGCCGCGCGCGCCGCGCACTATGGAATATCCGTCGAAGCCTATCGCAGCCGCAACGTGCTCGGGACCGAAGTGAAAAGCCGCGATGTTGCGGAGCTGGCGGCGGAGATGTGCGGGCCGCTCTTCGCCAAGACCACCGGGGCGCAGGTGCCGGTCGACGGCGGCAACGACCGCGTCATATGAGCGACCGGGTCGAGACGCTGCGCTGGCGCGCGGGCCGGCTCGAGTTGATCGACCAGCGGCGGCTGCCCGCGCGCGTCGAGTTCGTGGCCTGCGCGACGGCGCAGGAAGTCGCGCGCGCCATCCGGGACATGGTGGTGCGCGGCGCGCCCGCCATCGGCTGCGCGGCGGCATATGGAATTGCCCTCGAAGCCGCGCGGATGAAGGACACGACCCCGGCCGTGTTCGCGTCGGGCATGGAACGCGCGTTCGAGATTCTCGCCGCCGCGCGGCCCACCGCCGCGAACCTGTTCTGGGCGCTCGAGCGCATGCGCGCCGTCCTCCGCGGTGCCGGGCAGATGCCGCCCGCGGAACTCGCCGGGCGCCTGCTGGAGGAAGCGCAGCGCATCGTGTCCGCCGATATCGCGGCGAACCGCGCGATGGGCGCGCACGGCGCGGCGCTGCTCGCCGACCGGGCCCGGGTCTTCACCCACTGCAACGCCGGCGCGCTGGCGACCGCGGGCCACGGAACGGCGCTCGGCGTCATCCGCAGCGCGGTGGCGGCGGGCAAGCGCGTGTCGGTGATCGTCGACGAGACGCGGCCCTTCCTGCAGGGCGCGCGCCTCACGGCGTGGGAGCTCCAGCAGGACGGCATCCCGGTGACGCTCGTCACGGACAGCATGTCCGGCCACCTGATGAGCCGCGGCGAGATCGACGCCGTGATCGTCGGCGCCGACCGCATCGCCGCCAACGGCGACGTCGCCAACAAGATCGGCACCTACATGATCGCCGTGCTCGCCCGGCGCCACGGCATCCCGTTCTACGTCGCGGCGCCGCTGTCCACCCTGGACGCCTCCCTCGACAACGGGGGTGCGATCGTGATCGAGGAGCGCGAGGCCAGCGAAGTGCGGGGCCACGCGGGCGTCGAGTGGGCGCCGGCCGGGGTCGCCGTGCGCAATCCGGTGTTCGACGTCACGCCCGCGGAGCTCGTCACCGCGCTCATCACCGAAAAAGGGGTGGTGCGGGCGCCGGATCGCGGCAAGATCGCTGCGCTGCTCGTGTGACGGCCGACGGAGCCATTCTGGTGACGGGGGCGGCCGGATTCGTCGGCCGGATCCTGTGCGACGCGCTCGCCGCCCGCGGCCGCAAGCCGCGCCGGGCGGTCCGCGCGCCCGACCCCGCATGTCCCGACGCCGTCGCCGTGGGCGACATCGGCTCCGGCTCCGATTGGCACGCCGCGCTCGAGGGCGTGAGGGATGTCGTGCACCTGGCGGCACGCACCCACGTCCTGCGCGAGACCGCGCCCGACGCCCTCGCCGAGTACCGTCGCGTCAACGTGGCGGGGACCGAGCGGGTCGCGCGCGCCGCCGCCGCGCGCGGCGTCCGCCGCCTGGTATTTCTGAGCAGCGTAAAGGTGAACGGCGAGTCGACCGGAGCGCGCCCATACACGGAGGATGACGCGCCGCGCCCCGAGGATCCCTACGGCATCTCGAAATGGGAGGCGGAACAGGCGCTCGCCCGCGTTGCCGCAGAGACCGGCCTCGAGGTCGTGGTACTGCGCCCGCCGCTCGTCTACGGGCCGGGCGTCAGGGGGAATTTCCTGCGGCTCATGGATCTCGTCGCGCGCGGGACGCCGTTGCCGCTTGCGGCCATCGAGAACCGCCGCAGCCTCCTCTACGCGGGCAACCTCGCCGACGCCATCATTCAGGCGCTCGCCTCGCCGCGGGCCGCCGGCAGGACTTACCTCGTGAGCGACGGCGAGGACGTGTCCACTCCGGATCTCGTGCGAGCGCTCGCGCACGCGCTCGGCGTGAAGCCGCGCCTCCTTCCCGTTCCGCTCGCGGCGCTTCGCTTCGCCGCGACGATTATGGGACGAGGCGCCGAGCTTGCTCGCCTCGCCGGCTCGCTGCAGGTGGACAGCTCACGGATCCGGCGCGACTTGGGGTGGGCGCCGAGCTTCAGCCTGGCTCAAGGGCTTGAGCAAACTGCTCGGTGGTATCATTCGCGTAGCGCATGAGGCCGATACCATCGTGCATCCCGCTTCGTGGGCTCCGCTGACGGCGTTCGCCGCCGCGCTCTTCGCCGTCTGGTGGCTTGCCAGGGGCCGGCTTTCCACCCTTGTCCTCGACCACCCCAATCCCCGTTCCCTGCACGAGGCGCCGATTCCGCGCACCGGGGGGCTGGGACTGCACGCCGGCGCCCAGCTCGCGCTTGCCCTCATCGCGCCCAATCTGCCGCCGGCACTGTGGATCGCCTTCATCGTGCTGATGGTGGTCTCGTTCTGGGACGACCTGCGCGGAATTGCCGCGCCGTGGCGGCTCGCCGCGCATCTCGCGGCGTGCGCGCTGTTCGTCGCAGCCGTGCTGCCGCGGGACTACGGAGTACTGCCCGCCGCCGCGGCGACGCTCGCGATCGCCTGGATGGCCAATCTCTACAATTTCATGGACGGCTCCGACGGGCTCGCGGGCGGCATGGCGCTCTTCGGCTTCGCCGCCTACGGCGCCGCTGCCTGGTCGGCCGGCAGCATTGAGTTCGCGCTCGTGAACCTCTCCATCGCCGCCGCCGCCGCCGCGTTTCTCGTCTTCAACTTCCATCCGGCGCGCATCTTCCTGGGCGATGCCGGGGCGGTGCCCCTGGGTTATCTTGCCGCCGCGCTGGGGATGATCGGCTGGCTGCAGCACGACTGGACGTGGTGGTTCCCCGTGCTGGTATTCGCGCCGTTCATCGCGGATGCCAGCGTGACGCTCGCCCGCCGCCTGCTGCGGCGGGAGAAGGTGTGGCAGGCGCACCGCGAGCACTATTACCAGAAGCTGGTGCGGCTCGGCTGGGGCCATCGCGGAACTGCGCTCGCGGAGTACGCGTTGATGCTGGCGGGCGGGGTCCTCGCGCTCGCTGGGCTGATGCTGCCCGCTGCCTTGCAGGCCGTGCTGCTCGCGGGCGCCGCGGGGGCCTATCTGCTGATCATGGTGTCGATCGATCGCGCGTGGGCCCGGAGTCGGGGTAACAGGGAATAGGGAATGAGCCTCAACTGGCGCGCCTGGCTCGCCTTTGTCCACGACCTCGTCGCGTGCGCCGCCGCCTGGCTGGGGGCGTACTGGCTGCGCTTCACGCCCGAGCTGCCCGGTTACTACCTGGACCAGGCGGTGAGCGCGCTGCCCTGGGTTATCCCGGCGCACGCGGTTCTGTTCTGGAGCTTCGGGCTCTACCGCGGAATCTGGCGCTACGCGAGCCTGCCCGACTTGAGGCGCATTGTGCTGTCGGTCGGGACGGCTGCCGTCGCGGTGCCAACGCTGATGTTCATGCTGCAGGTCGCGGTGCCGCGCAGCGTCCTTATCATGACGCCCATCCTGCTCATGCTGATCATGGCGGGAAGCCGGGTGGCCTACCGTGCCTGGAAGGAACGCAGGGTGGCGGGGCTCCTCGCCGCCGAGCGCGAGCCGGTGCTGGTGCTCGGATCGGGAGAAGCAGCCGTCAACTTGATCAAGGATCTTGCGCGCAGCGCCCAGTGGCGCGTTATCGGCGTCCTCGATGACGATGCCGCCATGATCGGCCGCCAGATCCACGGCGTGAACGTGCTGGGGCGCTTGAACGAGATCCCCAGGTGGCAGCGCCGGCTGGGCGTGACGCAGGCGATCATCGCCATGCCGGAGGCGACCCACACGCAGCGGCGCCGGGTCGTCGAATTCTGCAACCACGCCGGGCTCAAGGTGCTGACGGTGCCTTCGTTCGACGATCTCGTGAGCGGGCGCGTCACCGTGTCCCAGGTGCGCCACGTCGAGCTCGACGACCTGCTCGGACGCGACCCGGTGACGCTCGACGCCGCGGGGCTGCGCGGCTGGCTCGCCGGCCGGGTGGTGATGGTGACCGGCGCCGGCGGATCGATCGGCGCGGAGCTCGCCCGCCAGATCGCGCGTTTCGATCCGCGGCAGCTCGTGCTGTTCGAGCTGAATGAGTTCGCCCTCTACACGATCGAGCAGGAGTTCGCCGCCACCCATCCCCACCTCTCCGTGGTGTCCGCGATCGGCGACGTAAAGGACGCGGCCCGGGTCGCGCAGGTCACCGGAGCCCACCGCCCGTCGGTGATTTTCCACGCCGCGGCCTACAAGCACGTGCCGCTCATGGAGGGCGCGAACGCCTGGCAGGCGGTGCAGAACAACGTCGCGGGGACACTCGTCATCGCGCGCGCCGCCGCCGCCGCCGGCGTGGAGAAGCTCGTGTACGTCTCGACCGACAAGGCGGTGAAGCCCACCAGCGTGATGGGCGCGAGCAAGCGGCTCGCCGAGATGGTTTGCCAGGCGCTGCAGCGGACGGACGGGACGCGCTTCGTGATGGTGCGGTTCGGGAACGTGCTGGGGTCCACCGGCAGCGTGATTCCGAAATTCCGCGAGCAGATCGCGAAGGGCGGTCCGGTCACCGTCACCCACCCGCAGGTGACGCGCTATTTCATGTCGATTCCCGAGGCCGTGCAGCTCGTGATGCAGGCGGGTCTGATGGGAAGCGGCGGGGAAATCTTCGTCCTCGACATGGGCGAGCCGGTGCGCATCGCCGATCTCGCGCGCGACTTGATCCGCCTTTCCGGCTTCGGCGAGGAGGAAATCCGCATCACCTACACCGGGCTGCGGCCGGGCGAGAAGCTCTACGAGGAGCCGCTCGCCGGCGATGAGAGCCTGCTGCCCACGCCGCATGCCAAGCTGAAGGTCGCGCGGGCGCGCCAGGAAAACAGCGACTGGCTGCCGCGCCTCGAATCCTGGCTGTCGGGCCCCGGCCAGGGCGATGACGCGCGGGTCCGGTCCGAGCTTGCGAAATGGGTACCGGACTACTCACCGCGGTAATCGTCACCACCTGCAACCGCCCCGGTGCGCTGGCCTTGGTGGCGGGTGTGGCGGGAGGACCCAGCCCGGGTCACGATGCCCGGCCGTCGAAAAATTCCGCGATCGCGGCGACGATTTCGCCCACCTCGGCCTCGGTCAGGCCGTAGTACAGCGGCAGCCTCAGCAGGCGCGCGCTCACGCCGTCGGTCACCGTCATCGGCCCCGCCGCGCGCCCGAACTTCCGGCCCGCCGGCGAGGAGTGCAGCGGCACGTAGTGGAACACCGAGAGGATTCCCCGCGCCTTGAGGTGCTCGATCAGCCGCCCGCGCGTCGCGGCATCCTTCACGAGGATGTAGAACATGTGGCCGTTGCCGGTGACGCCGGCCGGCTCGCGCTGCGGCAGCGCGAGCGCCCCGCGTTTCTCGAGCGCCGCGAGCCCACTGCGGTAGGCGGCGCACAACCCGATGCGCTTCGCCTTGATGGCCTCCGCCCGCTCGAGCTGCGCCCACAGGAACGCGCCGATCAACTCGCTCGGCAGGTAGGAAGAGCCGATGTCAACCCAGCTGTACTTGTCCACCTCGCCGCGGAAGAGCTGGGCCCGGTTGGTGCCTTTCTCGCGGATCACTTCCGCGCGCGCGATAAAGCGCTGGTCGTTCACCAGCAGCGCGCCGCCCTCCCCGCTGATCACGTTCTTGGTTTCGTGGAAGGAAAGGCACCCGAGGTGGCCGATTGCGCCGAGCTTGCGTCCCTTGTACTCCGCGAGGATGCCCTGCGCAGCGTCCTCCACCACGATCAGCCCGCGCGCCTGGGCGAGCGCCGTGATCGCGTCCATCTCGCACGCCACGCCGGCGTAATGCACCGGTACGATCGCCTTGGTGTGCGGCGTGACGGCCGCGCCGAGGAGGCGCTCGTCGAGGTTGAAGGTGTCGGCGCGGACGTCCACGAACACGGGCACCGCCCCCCGCAGGACGAACGCATTGGCGGTGGAGACGAAGGTGAAGGACGGCATGATCACCTCGTCACCCGGCGTCGAGGTCGCACAGGATCGCCGCCATCTCGAGCGCAGCGGTGCAGGAATGCGTGAGCAGCGCCTTGCGCGCGCCGAGGTTGCGCTCGAGCCATTCGTGGCACTGGCGCGTGAACCGGCCGTCGCCGGCGAGGTGCCCCTCGCGCACGGCGGTCTCGATGTTCCTCAGCTCGTCCCCGACCGTGAACGGCTTGTTGAACGGGATTTTCATCCAGATCGGCGCGCCACTACCAGCAGCGAGCCGCCGGCGGGAAAATTCACTCCGGCAGATATCAGTGCGCGCTCGGCGCCCAGGATGCCTTCCAGGATCCTGTTGAGCCACGGCACGATCCGCAGCTCGGCCAGCGGATCGTAGCCGGCGCCGGGCGCGCGTTGGGCGCGGCGCGAAAGGTACATGAAGGGCAGCAGCAAGGCCACGAAAGACGTCATTCTAACGATCTCCAGGCCGGCCTCCATGACCTTCGTTCTCAGCTCGCGCGCGCCGTAGCGCCGGACGTGACCCGCACGCGCATCGTACTCGCTCCACAGCGCCGGATGCTGCGGCACGGTGAGGAGCACGCCGCCGCCGGGGACCGCCGCCGCACGGAGCTCCGCGAGCACTGCGCGGTCGTCCTCGACGTGCTCGATGACGTCGAAGCCACCGACCACGTCGAACTCGTCCCGGAACGGAATGTGCCGCGCATCCATCTGCATGAGGCTCGCGCCCGGCGCTCGGGCGGCCGCGAGCGCGAGGCCCTCGGACGCCGCCTCGCTTCCAGCGAGCTTCAGCGCCGGGAACGCCGTGGCGATCCCGGCCAGCACGAAGCCGGTGCCGCACCCGACTTCGAGCAGGCTGCGTGCCCCGGGAAAATAGCGCCCGATGGCCCACGCGATCAGGCGGTTGCGCGCCCGGAACCAGAAATTCCCCGCTTCGAGCCGCGCCAGCTCCGCAAACTGGGAAGGATCATAGCCGCTTGCGCCTCGCGCCTGCTCAGGCGCGAACGCCGGGTAGCCTCCGATTAGTGGTGGATCATAGCCGCACCGCGGGCAGCGCCATCCCATGATCGCCTCGCCGGCGGCGCTGGCGCTGACCATTTCCCCTCTCCGCTCGGGAGAGGGGGAAGGGGTGAGGGTGTAAGGCGTCGAATATTCAAACGTCGCCCCGCAATGAAGGCACAGCCTCAACCCTGGCTCCCGACGGCGATGCCGACGCAGATCAGGGCAATGCCTGCAATCTTCATCCCGGTCAGCGGCTCGTCGAAGAAAAACGCCGAGGCGACCATCACCAGCACGAACGCGAGGCTCACGAACGGATAGGCGTGGGACAGATCGAGCCGGGTCAGGGCGGCCATCCACGCCATCGCAGCGAGGAACAGCCCCGCGAGCGCCGAGGCGACCCACGGATTCACGAGGAGCTTCGCGAGGAACCAGAGCTTGCCGGCGGCATCGTCCGGGAACGCGCCCGCAGCGTTCACCTGCCACTTGATGACGACCTGCGCAAAGACCATCAGAACGATCATGCAGGCCACGTAGAGGTAGCTCATGGAATCACCCGGTGGTAGACGTCGACGGCATTGCGGAACCGGAAGCCCAGCGATACATAGAGGTTAAGGGCCGCGAGGTTGGTGGCCGAGATCGAGCTCGTCAGCTCCCCCTCCCCCTGCCGCGCGAGATCGACGCAGACCGCGCTCCACAAGTGCCGCGCGAGCCCGCGGCCACGGTGCTTTTCCCCCAGCGCGTGCAGCACGAGCTTGCCGCCCTCGTGCGCGATGAAGCCTGCGAATCTCGTTCTCCCAGGTGAGGCCGTAGACCTTGCCCGCCGCGTGCAGCGCCCTTAGCCAATTCTCGTAGCGCAGGTCGGCGCGCGCGCGCTCCACGTTGAAATCGCGGTGGAAGCGCCCATGCTGGAACGCGCCGCGGCAGATGGCCAGCAGGGGTTCAAGGGCGGTGTCGCGGCTTATGCCCGCGGCCGGATGCGGCTGCGGCTTGAATTCGCCCGCGGCGCAGAATGGCTCGACCAGCGTGTCGCAGTAATAGAAGCCGACCTCGTGCAGGGCGTGCTTGTCCGCGCGCGGGTCGACCCTGACGGTATAGTGGCCCGGGGCCCGCGCCTGAGCCAGAACCTCCGGCTCCGCGGAGGCGAGCTCCCAGGCATCGCAGCCGAGCGCCGCGCTGTCCCACGGCACCCGCTCAATCGATCGGGCGGCCGCCATCGAATGTTGTATGCATCACGATGTAGAGCGGCCGCTTCTTCGCCTCGTCGAAGGTCTTGCCGAGGTAGATGCCGATCACGCCGAGGATGGCGATGATGACGCCGCCAATGAAGTAGAGCGACGCGATGAGGCTGCTCCACCCCATGATCGGCGAGCCGTAGAGCAGCGCCCGGATGATGATGTAGAGGCCGTAGCAGAACGCGAGAAAGGCGAGCACGAAGCCGAAGCGCACCGACAATCGCAGCGGCTTGTCGGAGTAGGCGATGATGGTGTCACCGGCCAGTCGCAGCAGCTTGGCCAGGGTGTAAGTCGAGGGGCCGGCATAACGCTCGTCGTGCTGGACTTCGACCGACGCGGTGGGAAAGCCCATCCATTTCACCTGCGCCCCGAAGAAGCGGAGCTGCTCCCGCATCCGGCGGAGGCTCGCGACCACTTTGCGGGAAGCAATGCAGAAGTTGCCGCTCCGGCCGTCGTACTCGGTGTCGGCAAGCCAGCTCAGCAGCCGGTAAAAGAGCCGCGATGACAGGCGCTTTGCCGTGCCGTCGGCGCGCCGGCGCGCGAACACCACCTCGTAACCTTCCCGCGCGCAGGCATAGAGCCGTGGGATCTCCTCCGGCCGGTCCTGCAGGTCGCAGTCCATCACCACCACCCAGTCGCCGTCGCAGTGGTCGAGCCCCGCGGTGATGCCGTAGTGCTGGCCAAAGTTGCGGCTGAACTGGAGGCCCTTCACCCGCGCGTCGCGGCGCGCGAGGTCCCGGATGATCTCCCACGAGCGGTCGCCGCCGCAGTCCTCGACCATGACGATCTCGAAGTCCTGCGTGATCCCCGAGAGCGCCGCGACGAGCCTGCGGTAGAGCTCCTCGAGGCAGCCCTCGGCACGGTAGACCGGTGTGACGACGGAGAGTTGGGCCATGCTAGCGCCCTTCGGGAGCAAACTGGATGCGGTAGAGCTTGTCGTAGAGCCCGCCGCGCGCGAGCAGCTCGCGGTGGGTTCCGGTCTCGACGATGCGGCCGCGGTCGAGCACCACGATGAGATCGGCGCTCTCGACCGTGGAGAGCCGGTGCGCGATGACGATGGTGGTGCGCCCGCGCATCAGCGCCTCGAGCGCCGCCTGCACGTAGCGCTCCGACTCGGTATCGAGCGCGGAAGTCGCCTCGTCGAGCACCAGCACCGGCGCGTCCTTCAGCAGCGCGCGCGCGATCGCCAGCCGCTGGCGCTGGCCCCCGGAGAGCTTCACCCCGTTCTCGCCGACGAGGGTCGCGAGCCCCTGGGGCATCTCGCGGATGAATTCCATCGCGTGCGCCGCCTCGGCGGCGGCGATGATCTCCCTTTCCGCGGCGCCGTTCATGTCGCCATAGGCGATGTTTGCCGCCACCGTGTCGTTGAACAGCACGACGTCCTGCGACACCAGCGCGATGTTGGCGCGCAGGCTTCTCAACGTGAGGCTCTCCAGGTCGTGCCCGTCGAGCAACACCCGCCCTCGGGTCGGGTGGTAGAAGCGCGGCACCAGGTTGGCGAGCGTCGTCTTGCCCGCTCCCGACGGCCCGACCAGCGCCACCGCCTGCCCGGGAGAAATCGTGAGCTCGATGCCTTCGAGCGCCGGCCGCTCAGGGTCGCCGTAGTGGAAGTCCACGCCCTCGAAGCGGATCTCGCCGCGCGCGCGGGGGAGCGTGTGCGTGCCGCGATCGGGCTCCGCCTCCTCGTCGATCAGCCGGAACACGCTTTCCGCGGCCGCGAGCCCCTTCTGGACGTGCTCGTTGACGTCGGTGACGCGCTTCAGCGGCGCCAGGAGCAGCAGCATCCCCGTGACGAACGCGGCAAGATCGCCCACCGAGAGCCGCGCCGCGCCCGATTGCCCCATCGCGAACCAGAGCACGATGGCAAGCGCGGCGGCCGCGATCAGCTGCACGATCGGAGCGCTCGCCGCAACCGCCACGGCCTGCTTCATCAGGTGCCGCCGCACGTGGTTCGCCTCCTCGCCGAAACGCCGGTTCTCGTATTCCTGTCCTCCGAAGAGCTTCACCACCTTGTGCCCGCCGATCGCCTCTTCGATCACCTGCGTGATGTTGCCCATCGCGCCCTGCACCTCGCGGCTCGACCGGCGCAGCCGGACGCCGAACGCCCGCACGCTGGCGACGACGAGCGGCGCCGTCGCCAGCGCGAACAGCGTGAACTTCCAGTTGTGCCACAGCAGGTACCCGAGCAGGCCCGCGATCGTGAGCATGTCGCGGAACACGACGGTGAGCGCGCTCGTGGCAGCGACGGTGACCTGGGTCACGTCGAAGGTGAGCTTGGAGACGAGCGTGCCGGACGGCTGCCGCTCGTAGAACGCGGCGGGCAGCGCAAGGAGCTTCGCGAACATGGTGTTGCGGAGATCGGTCACGAGCCGCGTGCCCACCCAGTTGATGCAGTAGGCGGCGACAAAATTGGCAAGGCCGCGCACCAGGAACAGCACGATGATCGCCGCGGGCAGCCATTGCATCACGAGGGGATTGCGATCGATGAAGGTGCCCTCGATCAGCGGCTTCGCCAGCGCCGGCAGCACGGGCGAGGTCGCGGCAAAGACCATCATGCCCAGGATGCCCGTCACGAATACGCGCCAGTACGGCTTCACCTGGCGCAGGAGCCGCAGGTAAAGCTCGGAGCTCGACAGGGCGCGCATGGGGCGCACGATATCAAAACCCCGGTGCCCCGGAAAGGCGTGATTCGCGCTCTAGCGGAAGGTGTACTCCGCCGTCATCGTGACAGTGCGCTCGGGCAGCGGATAGGCGTTGTAGCGGCCGGCGACGGACGGGCTCGCCACGGCGTAGTTGTAGTATTTCTCCCCGAGCAGGTTGTTCACCGCGCCGGCAATGCGCCAGCCCCGGTCCTCCCATGCGAGCTTGAGATCGACCACCGTGTAGGCCGGGATCTTCACGCCGAAGGTGTTGCCCTCGTCGTTTTCCATGAACTGGTCGCTCACGTACGCGAGAAGCGCGGTCACCCGTGTCCGCGGGGCGAACGTCCAGGTCGCGCCCGCGTTGAGTCGGTGGCGCGACACCAGCGGTACGGTCTTGCCGGCGATGACGACGTCTTGCTGGGTAAACGGGCTTCCCGGCAGCACGCCCTCCAGGAATTTGGCCTGGGTGTAGGTGTAGTTGCCCGTCAGCCGCAGCGCGCTGCCGAGCGCCTGCTGCGCCTCGAGCTCCAGCCCGCGCCGCCGCGAAGGCGGCAGATTGGTGTTGCCGATGCCGGTGCTGTAGACGTCGAGGTGGATCTCGTCGGTGACATCGATGTTGAACACCGTGGCGCGTAGCAGGTTCCCCGCCCGCCTGCGCTCGAGGCTCGCCTCGTAGAAATGCGCGGTCTGCGGCTGCAGGAACTGGAACTCGCGTGAGAACGTGGGAGGCCCGGAGAACTCGTAGATCTCGTCGACATTGGCGAAGCGGTAGCTGCGCCCGATACGGCCGATCGCCGCCCACTCCGCGGCGAACTGGTAGCGAAGGGCAAGCTCATAGGCGTGCTCCGTCTCGTCCTGGCTGCCCGGCGGCGCGCCCGAGCCGAAGGCGCCGCCCGGCGCGGTCGGATCGTAGAAGTCGCTGGCGTTGATCCGGTAGCGCTCGCCGCGCGCTCCGGCAACGAGCGTCAGGCGCGGCGAGAGCTGCGTCGTGTTGTAGAGGTAGATCGCGGAGTTCTCCTGTGTCGCATCGACAGTATTGAACGGCTGCCCGATGTTGGCCTGCGAATTGGAGACCCGCAGCCGGTAGTCCCAGTGGTACCAGTCGATTCCGGCGACGAGCGTGTTGGGCAGGCCGGCGAGCGGCTGAGGAAAACGCATGCGCGGCGATACCGACCACACGTCGAGGTCGGCGACGCGGTAATCGGGAAACCCGCTCTGGTCGAAGTACGACTTCTGCTGCTTGTCGCGCCAGCCCAGACCCAAGCTGAATTCCCCCATGCCCGTCTCCTGGCGCCAGTCGAGCGTCGCGCGGGTACCCGTGCGCTGCGCGTAATCGAGAGGTGTGGACGTGCCGCGCCGGTCGGTTTGGAGCTGGTCGATCCCCGCGCTCGGCTGCACCGTGCGCGCCCCCGGAAGGCCGACGTTCTGGTCGTCGGTGCCGACCTTGAGCGACATATCCCCCCGCCCGGTGAGCAGCCTCACCTCGGCCTGAACGTTGTTCTGGTGGTTGGTGTTGTTGTCGCGGTAGCCGTCGGAGCGGAATCCCGACGCGATCAGGTTCAAGCCGACATTGCCGGTGAAGTAGTTGGCATAGAGCTGACCCTCCCGGGTGTCGTAGGTGCCGGCGCTGCCCTGGAGCACGGCGATATTTCCGATCCGGGCCGGCGACTTCGTGATGATGTTGATGACGCCCGTCGTGGCACCGTCGCCATACAGCACGGCGCCGCTTCCGCGCACGATCTCGATGCGCTCGATCGCTGCGAGCGGGACCGCCCACCACTGCACGCCGGAAAGGTCGTTGTCCGACAGACGCCGCCCGTCGAGCAGGATCAGGGTGTTCTGCGTCCCGGTAGCGCCGAAACCGCGCAGGTCCACGGCGGCCGCAGCAGCATTGTTGCCGAAGAAGTCATGCATCGCGATGCCGGCCTGCTCCGACAGCAGGTCGGGGACGGTCTTCGCCGCGCTGTTCTTGATGTCTTCCGCCGTGATCACCGTCGCGTTCACCGGCTTGTCGAGGTAGCGGTCCTCGAAGCGCGTCGCGGTGACGATGACCGGCTCGCCGACCGTCACCGCCGGATCCGCCGCAACCGCGCGCAACGACGCGGCTGCCAGCGCGATGGCCGCTGCAATCCTGAAAAGCACGGACTCTCCCCGCGCATGCCCGCCGCATGCATGAAAGCGCAAGGAAATGACGCAGGAAGGCCGGACCGGCAACGGTCACGCCGCTTCCCCGCGGCATTTCCACCTTCGGTGCGGGCCGGTATACGGGCTCGCGAGATCCTGACGCGCCGCCTTCCCATGCGCGACTCGCGCACAGTGGCCAGGAGCCTCCCGGGTGGAGGCTCCTCGGCGCGCCCACGCTCGCTTACCGTTGCGGGGGCAGCACAGGCTTTCCACCTGTTTCCCGTTTGACCCGCTGCGAGAAATCGCGCGCGGGCACCCGGAGCCGAGCGCGGGGGGCACGGCTTACGGTTGGCGCGCACTCCCCGCGCGGTTCCGATTGTAGCCTCCGGGTCCGAGCCGCTCAAAAGTTTCTTCTGCGGTGCGGCAAGGCGCGATCGCGGCCCGGTCGTTTTCCACGCCCTCTCAGCCCTTTAAGGGCCGTGCCAGAAGTCTGGGGGGAGGAATGAACTAGTGGGCAGCGATGCGCCAGGACGCGTGCGTCATCGATACATCACTCTGATGCCAAACAACATTCAAAAATGGCTGTTAGCAGTTGACTTAACAAGATTTTTGAAACTATAGTGTGTTGATGGAAGCCGAATTCAAATCGCTCGAGCGCAAGCTGCACGAGTTCGTCGCGCTCTGCCAGCGATTGCGCGAGGACAATCAGCAACTGCGCCAGCAACTCGCTTCCGCGATCAGCGACAACAAGCAGCTCTCCGACAAAATCGGCACTGCGACCAACCGCTTGGAGAACTCTGCTTAATCAGATTCCTGAAGAAGACGCATGAGCGCGGACCCGAAGGCCCTGCAGGTCAACGTCATGGGGCGCGAATTTCGCGTCGCGTGTCCGGAAAACGAGCAGAAGGAGCTGCTCGAAGCGGTCGATTACCTCAACAAGAAAATGGACGAGATCCGGGACAACGGGAAAGTGGTCGGGGTCGAGCGCATCGCCATCATGGCGGCGCTCAACATCGCGCACGAGCTGCTCACCACCAAGGTCGGCGGTTTTGACATGGCGGCGCTGAAGCGTAGAATGCACAGCATGGAGACAACGCTCGATCAGGCGTTACGCGATCAGAGCAAGTTGTTCTGAATATCCCCTGCGGTGTTCGTTACTAGAGGCCTTAGATTCTTTGAACCAACATCGTTGAATCTGGACGCCGACTCAAGCAGCTCCGGTGTGCGCATCCGAAACGGAAGCGCCTAATGGGCTCGGAAGGCGACCAACCTTGAACCGTTGGTTCAAGATCCAGGCCTGACGGCACAGGCGGGGGTCCAATCAGGAAAATGCGGCGTGCTTCGCCGCATTTTTTTTGCCGATGAAATTCTGGCTGTTCAAGTCCGAGCCTTCTCAATACGGCATCGACGACCTCGCGCGCGACGGGGTCACGGCCTGGACCGGCGTGCGCAACTACCAGGCGCGCAATTTCATGCGCGATGCCATGCGGCCCGGCGACCGGGGTTTCTTCTATCACTCGAGCTGCGCGGAGCCCGGCATCGTCGGCAGGGTCGAGGTCGTGAAGCCCGCCTATCCCGACCCGACGCAGTTCGACCGGAAGAGCCGGTATTACGATCCGGGCGCAACGCGGGACGCGCCGCGCTGGCTCACCGTGGACGTGAAATTCGCCGACAAGACGCGCGTGGTGGGGCTGGCCGAGCTGCGCGCCCACAAGAACCTCCGGAACATGCAGGTGCTTCAGCGCGGCAGCCGGCTCTCCATCACTCCGGTCACCGCCGCGGAATGGGAATGCATCCTGCGCCTCATGAAGTGAGGCGCAGGAGCTTCGCGGCGTTGCCCCACAGTATCTGCTGCCGCTGCCGGTCGTTCACCGACTTCATGGCCTTCACGGTCCTGACCGGGTCGTTGTCGGCGATGTCGAAGCAGTAATCGCTGCCCATCATGATGCGCTCCGCCCCGACCAGCTCCACGAGATCGTCCATGATCGGCTGCGAGTAGCTGATGGTGTCGTAGGTGAAGCGGCGCAGGTAGGTGCTCGGCGGACTGGAAATGATCTTGCACTCGCCGCGAATCTCGAAGCCGCGGTCGAGGCGCCCGCGCAGGATCGGCAGCGCGCCCCCGGCATGCGGCAGGCTCACCTCCAGCTTGGGGAAGGCGTCCAGTACGCCGCCGAATATAAGGTGCGAGGCCGCGATCGCCGTATCGAACGGGTTGCCGAGGAGATTGATGAGGTAATACTGCTTCAGGCGCTCGTTGTTGATCATCATCGGGTGCAGGAAGATCGGCAAGCCGAGATCGGCGACGCGCTCGTAGACCGGGAAGAAGCTGCGGTCGGAGAGCTCGCGGTCGCGCACGGCGGTCGCCATGTAGACGCCGCGGATGCCGGGCAGCCGCGCGGTGCGCTCCAACTCCTCGAGCGCGAGGTTGGGATTCTGGAACGGCAGGCAGGCAAAGCCGACGAAGCGGTCGGGATGCCTGCGGTGCGCCTCGCTCACCGCGTCGTTGAAGGCGACGCACAGTCTCAGACCCAGCTCATCGTCCGCCCAGTACACCATCGGCTGCGTGAGCGAAAGCGCGTGCACCCCGACGCCGATCCTGTCCATGGTCCGCAGGCGGTCCTCGAGGTCGTGGAAGTGCGGCGTGATAGGCCCGGTGCGCAGAGCCAGGCCGACCTGGATGAACCGCGCGCCCGAGGCGTCGGTGGTCACGGTCGCGCCGCACCGCGGCCCGTGATCGGCGACGAGCTTCAGGTACGACTCCGGGAAATAGTGCGCGTGGGTGTCTATCGTCCGCGGCAGGGCCACTCAATCACCTCGTTTCTTTTCGTTGCCGGTCACTGCAATTTGACTCCGGTCGCCTCGACCACGACTGCCCACGCCTTGACGTCGCGCTCCAGCGCCGCCTGGAGTTCCGCCGGGGTCATGGTCAGCGCCTCGGCGGCGTTGACGGCGTAGAGCTCCTTCACTCTCGGAGCAGCCGATGCCCGCGCGAATTCGGCATTCAGGCGCTCGACCACCCCGCGCGGCGTGCCGGCCGGCGCGAGCACGCCGGCGATCACGGCTCCCTCCACATCCTTCAGCGTCTCGGCGATGGCCGGAATGTCCGGCAGGTACGGCGAACGCCGCGCTGCCGCGACGCCGAGCGCCACGAGCTTCCCCTTCTGCACGTGCTGGATGCTGGCGGGCACCGTCGCCATGACGAGGGCGACCTCGCCGCCCAGCAGCGCGATCACCGGGGTGGCCCCGCCCTTGTAGTTGACCGCCGTCGTCTTGATCCCCGCGCGCATCGCGAATTTCTCCGCGGCCATGTGGGTCACGGTGCCGATGCCCGAGTTGCCGATCGTGATGCCCGGATGCTTCTTCGCCACCGCGATCGCCTCGCGCACCGTTCTTGCGCCGACCGAAGGGTGGGCGACGAGAAGGAGCGGGGACGAGTTCACGGGCGCGACCGGGGCGAAATCGCGCAGCGGGTGATACGGCAGCCTCGTGTAGAGCGACGCCGTGATCGTGTGCGTCGACAGGTCGGTGAAGAGCAGCGTATGGCCATCGGGGGCGGCCTTGGCGACAAGGTCGGCGCCGATCGTGGTTCCGGCGCCGGGCCGGTTCTCGACGATCACCTGCTGGCCGAGGCTCTTGGCGATCTCCGCCGCCGTCGCTCGGGAGAATGTGTCGGTCGGCCCGCCCGGAGGAAACGGCACCACCAGCCGCACCGTCCGCGCGGGCCAGCCCGGTCCTGAGCCTGTCCTGAGCTCCGTCGAAGGGCCTGTCGACGGAGCTTGCGCCCACGCGCCGCTTGCAGCGACGGCACCGATAATCAGAATCGCGATACCAGCGGAACGTTGTTGCATACCCCCTCCTCCCTCTCGACACGAGTCACGAGCCGCGAGCCACGTCTTTCTAGCCCAAATACCGCCTGAAAAATTCGACCGTGAGCCCGAGCGCCCGGTCCGCCTCGGGCTGGCTGTAGGTGCGGCCGCCGTGGCGGGCGAACGCATGATCCGCTCCCGGGTACTTGTGGATCGTCACCAGGGAATTCGGCGCGAGCCGCCGCTCGAGCAGATCGTTCACTTCCGCCTGCACCCAGCGATCCTTCATTGCCATGTGCAGCAGGAAGGGCCGGTGAAGATGGGGCGCCTCGCGGATGTGGTGCTCGATGTAGGTGCCGTAATAGGCGACCGCGCAATCGATCTCGGTGCGGCAGCACATCAGGTAGCAGAGCTTGCCGCCGAGGCAGTAGCCGACCGCGCCGACCTTCCCGTTGCACTCCGGCAGCCCCGCCAGATGCTTCCACGTGTCCTCCATGTCGCGCACGCCGAGGTCGTAATCGAAGTCGTAATAGAGATCGAACGCCTTCTTCACGTGCTCGGGGTTGGAGTCCGAAAGCTCCACCCCGGGCTCCTGCCGCCAGAAGAGGTCCGGGACGAGGCACACGAAACCTGCCTCCGCGAATTCCCGGGCGTGGCGCCGCATGGTGTCGTTGACGCCCCAGATCTCCATGATCGCGATGATCGCGCCCGCGGGCGTCCGCTCCGGAAGTGCGAGGTGCGCATCCATCACGCCGTCGCGCAGGCGCACCCGGATGTTCTTCGTCCTCATGCCGCGGCGGTGGAGCTAGTCGGCCTTGAGCCCGGCGGCCTTGACCACCGTGGCCCACTTGTGTCCGGGACCGGCAGGAACACGAGCATGACGCGCCCCATCTCTCCTCCTCCGGGATTGTTGTCGAGGCGCGGCCATTTTATCCCTTCGCCGCGCTACACTCACCCATGGTCGAATGGTGGTGGGCCTATCTCGCGCTCGGCGCCTTCGTCGGCTTCTTCAGCGGGTTACTCGGCATCGGTGGGGGATCGGCCATGGTACCGGTGCTCGCGCTCATCTTTTCGGCCAAGGGATTCGCGTCCGGGCAGATCGTTCACCTCGCGCTCGGAACCAGCATCGCGACCATCATCTTCACCTCCGCCTCGAGCGTGAGGAGCCACCATCTGCGCGAATCGGTCAACTGGAGCGCCATGCTGAGCATGATGCCCGGCGTCGTGGCGGGGACGTTGGGCGGCGCTCTGCTCGCAGGCTATCTGGATGCCCGCCTGTTGAGCATCGCGTTCACCGTCCTGATCTACTACCTGGCGACGCAGATGCTGTTCGAACGCAAACCCGCGACCTCGAGGGCCCTTCCCGGGCGAGCCACGATGTCGGCCGCGGGCGCCGTCATCGGATTGGTGTCGAGCCTCACGGCAACCGCCGGGGCCTCCCTCACGGTGCCGTTCCTGGTGAGGCGCGGTCTCGGTGTGCACGAGGCGATCGGCACCGCAGCGGCCGTGGGCTGGCCGCTTGCCCTCGCGGGGACCGTCGGCTACATCGCGGCAGGCGCGGGGAAACGCGGGCCTGCCGGATTGGAGCGCGGGATACGTCTACCTTCCGGCATGCGCGTGGATCGCTGTCGCGAGCATGGCGATGGCACCGGTCGGTGCCCGCGTAGCCCACCGCACGCCGGGCAGGACCTTGAGGCGCGTCTTTGCCGTTGTGCTCTACGTCCTCGCGACCAACATGCTTCTGCGCTTCTTGTAGCGATTGGGGCGGCCTAGATCACGCCTTCCGCGCGCAGCTTCGCAATGGCCACATCGTCCAGTCGGAGCAGGTCGCGCAGCACCTCGCTCGTATGCTCGCCGAGGATGGGCGGCGGCGTCTTGTGCTCGAGGGGCGTGCCGGAGAATTTCATCGGGCTCGCGATCAGCGGCACCTTTCCGGCGAGCGGGTGCTCCAGCTCGATTCTCATCCCGCGCGCGGCGACCTGCGGCTCCTCGAACACCTGCTTCAGGTTGTTGATCGGGCCGTTCGGCACGCCCGCCGCCTCGAGCGCATCGCACCACTCCTGGGTCGTCCGCTTCCGGAAGATCTCCGCAAGGAGCGAGGTGATGGCGTCGCGGTTTTCCACCCGCTTCGAGTTGGTCGAGAAGCGCGGGTCGCGCGCGAGGTGCTGGCAGCCCGCCACCTCGCAGAACTTGCTGAACAGGTTGTCGTTGCCGCACGCCAGGATGACGTCCCCGTCCTTCGTCCTGAACGGCTGGTAGGGCACGATGTTCGGGTGCGCGTTGCCGATGCGCCCGGGCGCCTCCCCGGTCGCGAGGTAGTTCATGCCCTGGTTGGCGAGGACACCGACCTGGGTGTCGAGCAGTGCCAGGTCGAGGTGCTGGCCCGCGCCGCTTTTCTCGCGGTGCGCGAGCGCGGCGCAAATCGCAACCGTCGCGTACATCCCGGTCATGATGTCCGCGATCGGGATGCCCACGCGCTGCGGGCCGCCGCCGGGAAGATCGTCGCGCTCCCCGGTGATGCTCATGACCCCGCCCATGCCCTGGATCATGAAGTCGTAGCCGGGCCGCTCCCGGTACGGCCCGGTCTGGCCAAAGCCGGTCACCGAACAGTAAATGATCCGCGGATTGATCTTCTTCAGGTCCTCGTAGCCGAGCCCGTAGCGCGCGAGATCGCCCACCTTGTAGTTCTCGATCAGCACGTCGGACTGCCGCGCGAGGCCGCGCACGATGTCCTGCCCGCCCGGTTTCGAGAGGTTGACGGTGACCGATTTCTTGCCGCGGTTGGCGGAGGCGAAATAGGCCGACTCCTTCGTGTCCGCGCCGCTCCGGTCCTTCAGCCACGGCGGGCCGAAGGCGCGCGAGTCGTCGCCGGCGCCGGGGCGCTCGATCTTGATCACCTCGGCGCCCAGATCGGCGAGGTTCTGCCCGCACCATGGCCCCGCGAGCACGCGCGAGAGGTCGAGCACCCGGATATGCGAAAGCGGTCCCGGCATCGGGCGGTCACCTTCCCGCGAACTTCGGCTTCTGCTTCGCGGCAAACGCGCCCATGCCAATGCGGTAGTCTTCCGTGGCGAAATACGCGAAATTTTCCGCGATCTCCGCCTCGGTGAGCGGCGACGGCCGCGGCGCGAGCCGCCGGACGAACCGTTTGTGCCAGCGATGGACGAGCGGCGCGCCCCCGGCAATGCGGCGCGCGGCGGCGTAGACCTCGGCTTCCAACTCCGCATCGGGCACGACCCGCGTCAGCAGCCCTTTCGCGAGTGCCTCGCTCGCGTCCCACATGCGCCCCTCAACCAGGATCTCCAGTGCAACGGCGCGTCCAGTGAGCGGCAGCAGCGCCGCGAGTTCGTCGTAGGCGATGGCGAATCCCAGCCGGTTGATCGGCACCCCGAAACGCCCCGATTCGCCGGCAATGCGCAGGTCGCACATGCACGCGATTTCGAGCCCGCCCCCTGCGCACGGTCCGTGAATCATTGCGACCGTCGGGTGCCGGCATTTGTCCACCGCCTCCAGCGCGCCGTGCACATACTGGCGGTGGTAGACCATTCCTTGCGCAGCGTTATCGCGCGCCGTGGCGAATTCCGCGATATCGGCGCCGGCCGCAAACGCTTCGCTCCCTGCCCCGCGCAGCACAACGCAGCGCAACGCGTCGTCCGCGGAGAGCTCGTCCATCGCGCGCGCGAGCTCCCGCCACATCGCGACCGTCAGCGCGTTGAGCTTGGCGGGGTTGCTCAGCGTGACGGTTGCGATCGCTCCGTCGCGCTCGACGAGAATGCGGGAATGAGTCACGTCGCGGTTCCAGGGCGCGTTATTCTACAATGCACCCCACGCCGATGAATTCCACGACCGGAATCGAGGCCATCCGGCGCGAGGTCGGGATCTGCATGTTCGACCTCTACGGCACGATCGTCGACATGCAGGGCGGACTCACGCGGGCGGTGACGCCCTATCTCAGTTCCAAGGGATCGGCGATCGAGCCGGGGCGTCTTGTGACCTGGTGGCGCCGCACCCATTTCGAGAATTCCATGATCGACGCCCTGCTGCACCGGGCGCATACCCCCTACCGCGAGATCGGCCGCATCTCGCTTTCCTACACGCTTGAACGCGCCGGCGTCCCGCACACGCAGGACGAAGTGAGGGGACTCGTCGCCGAGATCGAGCGGCTGCAGCCTTTTCCGGACGTCGTGGCGGCGCTGACGCGCCTCCAGCGGAAATACCGCCTGGTGATCCTGTCCAATGGCGACCCCGATATGCTGGACGCGATCCAGCCTCGCCTGGGCGTCGAGTTCGACCGCGTCATCTCGGTCGCCGAGGCGGGCAGCTTCAAGCCGCACGCCGCGACCTACCGCAAGGCGGCGGAGATCCTGGCCGCCCGCCCCAGCGAGATCCTGTTCGTGGCGAACCACGCCTTCGATTGCGTGGGCGCGAAAGCCTTTGGCATGCGCGCCGCGTTCGTCGACCGCCGCAAGCGGCCGTTCGGCGACTGGCCCTATCAGCCCGACCTCGTCGTCGTCGATTTCCGGGAACTCGCCGACGCGCTTGCGTGAGCCCCGCGTTCTCGGTTAAGTTTCCCAGGCAGGAACCGGCGCACAGGCCGGGCCGCGAATAATCCGGAGGAGAGGAGGAACAGCCATGATCACCCGATTGACGGCAGCCATCGCGCTTCTGCTCGCCGCGGCAGGCGCAGCCGCGCAGGACTGGCCGACACGCGCCATCACCATCACGGTGCCCAATCCGCCGGGCGGAATGAACCAGATTCACGCCCAGCCGCTCTCCGCGGTGATCGAACGGCTCACCAAGCAGCCGGCGCCGGTGGTGAACCGGCCCGGCGGCACCGCGGCGGTCGGCACAGCCTACGTCGCGAACCAGCCGGACGGCTACAACATCCTGGTCACGACGCCCAATCTCTATCTCGTGATCGAGAAGGACAAGCTCTACGGCATCAAGTCGCCGTTCACTCTCGACCAGATCGCGCTGCTCGCGCTGCTCTCCGCCGACCCCCTGATCATGGTCGTGCATCCTTCGCTGCCGGTGAAGAGCGCCAAGGAGCTGGTGGCCCTGGCCCGGTCCCGGCCGAACGAGCTCGTGTTCTCGACTTCGGGCCCGTACGGCATCACGCACACGCCCCAGGCGCTGTTCATGGAGGCCACCAAGACCAAGATGAGGCACCTGCCGACCACCGGCGGCGGGCCGGCGATCACGCAGGCCCTCGGCGGCCACGCCCAGGTGACAGGCGGCGGGCCGGCGGCAATCTACCCCTACGTCCAGTCAGGCAAGCTGCGCGCGATCGCGAGCTGGGGCGTCAAGCCGCATCCGTCGATGCCGCAAGTGCCGACGTTCAAGTCGCAGGGCATCGATATCGAGGCCTACCTCTGGGTGGGGCTCTTCACCTCCTCGGGCGTGCCCGAGCCGGTCCAGCTCAAGATGCGGGAAATGATCGCCAAGGTGGCCGCCGATCCCCAGTTCAGGCAGGCGCTCGAGAACGTCCAGGTGGTGCCGGACTACCGCGACGCGCCCGAATTCAGGAAATTCTTCGACGCCGACTACAAGCGCATGGCGGGCGCGATCAAGGCCATCGGCAAGCTCTGATGAAGATCCGGCGCATCGAGCCCATCGCCGTCAGCCTGCCGATGGCGAAGCCCCTCAAGATGTCGTTCGAGGAGGTCAAGAGCGCCGAGAACCTGCTGGTGCGGCTGGAGGCCGACGGCGTCGTGGGTTGGGGCGGGGCTGCCGCCGCGCCGACCATGACGGGCGAGACGGTGGCGAGCATGTCCGCCGCCATCCGCTACCTCGCGCCAAAGCTCGAGGGCATGCCCCTCGACGATATCGATGCGGTCATGGCCCGCGCCGGCAACTACCTCTACGGCAACAACTCCGCCAAGTCCGTGATCGAGATGGCGCTGCACGATGCGCTCGGCCGCACGCAGGGCAAGCCCGCCCATGACCTGCTCGGTGGCAAGCGGCGCGACCGGGTCGCGGTCCTGCGCATGGTCGGCACCGGGAAGGGCACGGCCGCCGACGTGGCGGACGCGCAGCGCGGCCGCGCCGACGGCTACGTCGCGTTCAAGATCAAGGTCGGCGTCGCCGGGCCACGGCGAGGACGCCGAGCGCACCCGCAGGAATCTGCGAGGCGCTCGGAGGCGGGGGCAATCTCCTCATCTGCGCCGACGCCAATCAGGGCTGGACCCCCGAGGACGCCGTGACCTACGCGCGCGCAGTCGCCGACACCGCGCTGGCGTACTTCGAGCAGCCGGTCGCCGCGCATGACATCGAGGGCATGGCCGCGGTCGCGCGCGCGAGCCGCATCCCGGTCGGCTGCGACGAGGGGTTGCATTCGCTCGAGGACCTCAAGCGCCACCACGATGCCCGTGCCGCGGGCGGGTTCAGCCTGAAGACCATCAAGCTGGGCGGCACTGAAGCCGGTCATGGACGCGGGTCTGCTCTGCGAGAAGCTCGGCATGAAGGTGAACCTCGCCTCCAAGATGGCGGAAACCGGCGTCTCGACCGCCGCACTGCTCCACCTCGCGGCGGCGCTGCCCGCGGTGGACTGGGGCGTGGGACTCTCCAGCCCCTATCTCACCGACGACATCGTCAAGCGACCGATCGTGGTCGCGAATGGCCACGTCTCGGTGCCCGCCGGCCCCGGTTTGGGGATAGAAGTCGACGAGGCGAAGGTCCGCCGCTACGCCCGGGAAGCGTGATCAGAGCTGGATCTTGGGATCGAGCCAGTCCCGCAGCGAATCGCCGAACAGGTTGAAGGCGAACACCGCGAGGCTGATCGCGATGCCGGGGAAGACGATCATCCACGGCGCCTGCTGGTAGAAATCCGCCGCCGCGCCCGACAGCATCAGCCCCCATGACGGCGTCGGCTCCGTCACACCCAGGCCAAGGAACGAGAGCGAAGCCTCCGCGAGAATCGCCTGCGCAACGAACGCCGTCAGCAGGATCAGGTACGGCGCCACCACGTTGGGAATCATGTGGCGGAAGATGATGCGCGCGTGCGAATAGCCGGCGGCGCGCGCCGCGTCCACGTACGGCATCTCGCGGATCGCGAGCGCGGAGGCACGCACCACGCGCTCCACTCTCGGCAGCATCGGCACCGCGATCGCGATGATGAGGTTGACGTCGATGCCGAGCACGACGTGGTTGCCGAGCACGGCGACAACGGTGATCGCCAGCACGATGATCGGGAACGACAGCAGCACGTCCATCACGCCCTGGATCGACGAGATCGGTCCTGCCGCCGAAGTACGCCGACGCGACGCCGATCACCGCGCCGATCGTGCACCCCAGAAACGAGGCGATGAATCCGATCGCGAGCGCCGTGCGCGCGCCGTAGATGATGCGGGAGGCGACGTCGCGCCCGAACGAATCGGTGCCGAGCCAGTGCGCGGCCGACGGCGCGCGCCAGCTGCGCCGCGTAATCCACCGTCAGCGGATCGAATGGCGCGACCCACTGCGCGAACGCGGCGCAGACGCACATCGCGACGATGATGACGAGGCCCGCCGCCCCCAGCGGCTGCTGCGTCATGAACAGCAGCACCGGGTGCCTGCGCTTCGGCACCTTGTAGGTAATCGCAGCTGCCGCTGTCGCTCATCGGTGATTACCCGTCACTGATCGCTCGCACTAGCGGTAGCGAATTCGTGGATCGAGGAACGCGTACATCAGGTCCATCACGAAGTTCACCAGCACGAAGAACACCGACACCAGCAGCACCAGCGCCTGGATCATGGTGAAGTCGCTGCGCGCGACCGCCTGCACGAAGAGCCTGCCGATGCCGTTCAGGTTGAACACCTGCTCGGTCACCACCAGCCCGCCGATCAGGAACGCGAACTCGAGCCCGATCACGGTGACCACCGGCAGCAGGGCGTTGCGCATCGCGTGGCGCGCCACCACCAGGCGCTCGATCACGCCCTTCGCGCGCGCGGTGCGGATGTAGTCCTCCTGCAGCACCTCCAGGATCGAGGAGCGCATCATGCGCGTCGACACCGCCGAGTAGCGGTAGCCCACCGCGAGCGCCGGCCAGATGAGCTGCGACAGGTTTTCCCACGGATCTTTTCAGGAAGCGGCGTGAAGGTGAGCGGCGGAATCCACGAGAAATAGGTAAGCAGCAGCAGGATCACGATCATCCCCAGCCAGAACGAGGGCACCGCGAGCCCCGCGATCGAGAACACGCGGATCGACTGGTCGATCCAGGTGTCCTTGAAGATCGCCGACAGGGTGCCGAGCGGCAGCGCGAGCAGGACGGCGAGTATGGTCGCCATGACGGCCACCTGGAGCGAGAGCTCGAGGCGGATGCCGATTTCGTAGGCGACCGATTTCCCGGTCCACATCGAGACGCCGAAGTCGCCCTGCAGCACGCCCCAGAACCACTTGAGGAACTGCACGTGGAGCGGCTGGTCGAGCCCGAGCCGCGCGCGCTCGGCCTCGATCACGTGCCTGCGGGATGTTCGCCCCGCCCTCGAACAGCATCTGTCGCACGGGTCGCCCGGGCATCAGCCGCAGCAGCAGGAACACCAGCACCGCGACCCCGAGCAGCGTCGGGATCATCAGCAGGAAGCGGTGGAGGATGAAGCGCAGCACTGCGGACGCGTGACGATTAAGGGTGACGTAAGGGGACGTGAAGGGCGAACCCGGCGGCTTCACTCGTCTCGTCACCGTCTCGTCACTCGCCTACTGATCGAGCCAGACGTCCGACAGGTCCTGCCCCACGTAGTGGCTCGGCGTGATGTGCCAGCCCTTCATCACCTTGTGGTGCACGATGATGCGGTGCCACCAGATGGTCGGGATGGTGTAGGCCTGCTCCAGCGCGCGCTTCTCGAACTCGCGCAGGATCGCGTAGCGCTTCTTCTTGTCGAGCTCGCCCGACTGCTTGTCGAAGAGGTCGTCGAGCACGCGGTCGGTCTGCTGCGCGTAGTTGATCGCCGAGCGGTCGTGCGACAGGTACTTCTGCAGCTGCAGGTTCGGCTCGTCCATGAAGTCGCAGTTGAAGTCGAGCGCGGCGTCGAACGTCGGCTTGTCGCGCTGCTGCGCCGCGAGATAGAGCCGCGTCTCGAGCTGCTCGTGCTTGACGTTCACGCCGACCTGCCGCCACTGGTCGATGAGGAACACGCCCACCGGCGTATACGGCATCGCCACGTTGCGGTTGGTAAGCGTGAAACGTGAGGTTGGGCACGCCTGCCGCGGCAAGCAGCTTCCGCGCCTCCGCGCGCGAGGCATTGATGTCCTTCGAGAAACCGGGATAGGTCAGGAGCTCGTTCTCCGATACCGCGAGTTCGTAGCCCGGACGCAGTATGCCGCCGACGTCGCGCACCAGCGCGACCCTGGAGAGCGCCTGCGCGCCGCCCCAGCGGTCGATCGCGAGCGACAAGCGCCTTGCGCACGCGCTGGTCGTCGAACGGCTTCTTCTTGGTGTTGAAGGTCACGACCAGCGAGCATACCCACGGCGCTTTCCTGCACTACTGCCTTCTCGCCCGAGCGCCTTCACCAGCCGGTCGCGGTCGGCCGGCGACTGACCGCGGAATTCGACCAGCACCTCGCCCGCGGCGAGCGCATTCACCATCGGCGCGCCGGCGATGAAGATGGCGATGTAGCCGTTGAGGTACGGCCGGCCCTTGCGGAAGTAGCCGTCGAACTTGCGGCCGGTCCAGTGCGAGCCCGCCACGTGCTCGACGAAGGTGAACGGTCCCGTGCCCATGACGTTGCGCTCGGGAAGCGCGGGTCCTGCTTCAGCTTCGCCGCGCTGTAGACGCAGTCCCACGGGCTCGCGAAGTTGCTCAGCATCGAGGCGTTCGCGCTTCTTCAGCTTGAATACCACCGTGAGCGGATCCGGCGTCTCGATCGACGTCGATGTCCGCGTAGCTCGCCTCGCGCAGCGACCGCACCCCCGGGGGCGGGTTGCGCAGGCGGTCGTAGGTCGCCTTGATGTCCTCGGAGGAGAACGTCGAGCCGTCGTGGAACTTCACGCCCTTGTGCAGCTTGAAGGTGTAGGTCAGCCCGTCCTTCGATACCGTCCACGATTCCGCGAGGTCGCCCTTGATCGCCGGATACTTCGCGGTGTCGAACTTGAGCAGCGTGTTGTAGTGCGGGCGCACCGGGTGGATGAACGCGAACGAGGTCTGCGCGTGGCAGTCGTAGTTCGGCGGCTCGGCGCTCACCGCGAACTTGAGCAGCCCGCCGCACTTCGGCGTCTCGGCTGCCATCGCGCCGGCGGCAGCCAGCGCCGCCACGCCCATCAGCAAGGCAGAAATCGCTTCATGATCCCTCCTCCTTCTTTGTCGCCCCCTCTAGAGCTTGATGCAGGCGGCGAAATGCCGCGGCCGCACCTCACGCAACGGGGGAACGGCCATCTTACACTCTTCGCTCGCCAGCGGGCAGCGCGTGTGGAACACGCAGCCGCGCGGGCGGATTGAGCGGGCTCGGCACCTCGCCCCCCAGCACTCGGTACTCGCGCCGCGACTCGAGCTGCGGATCGGGGATGGGCACCGCGTCGAGCAGCGCTTTCGTGTACGGGTGCAGCGGCTCGGCGTAGAGCGCATCGCGGTCGGCAATCTCCATCACGCGCCCCAGATACATCACGACCACGCGGTCCGAAATGTGGCGCACCACCGCGAGGTCGTGCGCGATGAAGAGAAACGTCAGGCCGTAGCGGCTCTGCAGTTCCTCCAGCAGGTTGATGATCTGTGCCTGGATCGAGACGTCGAGCGCTGACACCGGCTCGTCGCACACGATGAAGGACGGCTGCATCGCGAGCGCGCGCGCGATGCCGACGCGCTGGCGCTGCCCGCCGGAGAGCTCGTGCGGATAGCGCTCGGCCATGTACTCGAAGAGCCCCACCTGCTTGAGCAGCTCGGACACTCTGGCGCGCGCCGCGGCGGCATGCGGGACGAGCTTGTACACCCGCATCGGCTCGGCGATGATTTCCCCGATGGTCATGCGGGGATTGAGCGAGCTGTACGGGTCCTGGAAGATCACCTGAATCTTGCGCCGGTAGTCCTTCAGCTCGCTGCCCGGCCGCGCGCGTGACATCGGCGCCCTCGAACACGATGCTGCCGCCGGTCGCCTGCTCGAGCCGCAGGAGCGTCCGTCCCACGGTCGTCTTGCCGCAGCCCGACTCGCCCACGAGTCCAACCGTCTCGCCCGGGAACACCTCCAGCGACAATCCGTCCACGGCGCGCACCTGGGCGCGCTCGCGACTGAACACCTGCAGCCCGGCGCTGACGTCGAAATAGGTGCGCAGCTCGCTCACCTTGAGCAGCGGCTTCGCGGTGTCGAGCCGCTTCGCGACCGGCGGCTCTGGCCGCGCGCTTTGCAGTCCGAGCCCGGTCGGCCCGACCCGCGCCATCTCCGGGGCGCGGATGCACGCGGAGTAGCGGTGAGGCTCGACCGGGACGAGCTCCGGCAATGTCGCCACGCACGCGTCCTGGCGCGCGAGGCAGCGCGGCGCGAACCGGCAACCCGGAGGGGGATCGAGGAGGTTGGGCGGCAGGCCCTCGATGGTTTCGAGCTTCCGGCCGCGTGGCTGGTCGAGTCGCGGCACCGAGCGCAGCAGCCCCGCGGTATACGGGTGCAGCGGTCGCGCGAAAACATCGGCGGCGGAGCCCTGCTCCGCGAGCCGCGCCGCATACATCACGTTCACGCGGTCCGCATAGCGCGCGACGATACCGAGATTGTGCGTGATCACCACCAGCGCGATGCCGAGATCGCGCGAGAGGTCCTTCATGAGCTTGAGGATCTGCGCCTGGATGGTGACGTCGAGCGCGGTGGTCGGCTCGTCGGCGATGATGAGCTTGGGATTGCACGAGAGCGCGATCGCGATCATCACGCGCTGGCGCATGCCGCCCGAGAACTGGTGCGGATACTGGTCGAGCCGGCGCTCCGCGTCGGGAATGCCCACCATTTTCAGGAGCTCGAGCGCGCGCGCGCGCGCCGCCGCCTCGCTCATATTCAGGTGGATCAGCAGCGGCTCCATGATCTGGAAGCCGATGGTGAGCACGGGGTTGAGCGAAGTCATCGGCTCCTGGAAGATCATCGCGATGTCGCGGCCGCGGATCTCGCGCATCTGCTCTTCCGTGAGATCGAGGAGGTTGCGCCCCTCGAACAGGATCCGGCCGCCGACCACGCGCCCGGCCGGCTTCGCGAGCAGGCGCATGATGGCGAGCGAGGACACGGACTTGCCGCAGCCCGACTCGCCGACGAGCGCCACCGTCTCGCCCGGCCTCACCTTGTAGGAGATGCCCTCGACCGCGCGCACGACACCGCGCGTCGTCACGAAGTGGACGTGCAGGTTCTCGACTTCGAGCAGCCAGGGGCTCTGTGCCGCTCCGGGCGCGGGCGCGCCGCGCGCTGCGGTGGGTTGGTCCATCCTCCGGGGAAGGCTTTTCTTATGGTGGGTCGGTTCAGGCTAGATACCACGATATGGATTGTCAAGTTGCCTCGATCGCCGACACTTCGCGGTGGCTCGAGCATGCCCGGTGCATGGGCGTTGCGCGGCCGAACGACCCGTCCGCGAATACATCCAGTGACGTCTTGTCGCGAAGCTGCGCGTCAAGCCGCGTCCCATGCGGCTGTCGCCGATCGGCAAATTGGAATGCCGCACGGATTCAATCGATTGCCGGGCGCCGGGAGATGCGCGTTGCCGGAAGGCGACATTTTGGGCCAAAGCCGCGTTGCGCAGATGGTCACTAACAAATTGATTTTGTGACATTTGGCACTCCTGGCACGAATGTCGCGACGATTGACCTGCGAGCCGAAATGGCTTTGCGCAGCACTCATCTTCAATTCTGAAGGAGGTGTTCGATGAATTTCTGGAAGAACGTACGCGCAATCCTGTCCATGGCGCTGTTCGCCACGCTGGGCGGCACGGCGTTCGCGGCTATCACCGCGACATCGGCCGCGGTGCCCACGGGCGCAATCTTCAGCGCTTCGGACCTGCCGTCCCAGTCGCAGGACACTCCGGTTGACTGCAAGAAGAAGCCGGACGATCCGCGATGCAAAAACAAGCCCTACTAGCTTGAGCGATCCGGGGCGACGCCGCGCGACCGCAACGGCGTCACAACCCCGCTGCGCCCCCCGAAGCGGTCGGCGCAGCTTTGCTCGCAAGGCTGCGTCTTGCTCGGGGGCTGGAAATACCACAGCTATGGAGGTCCCCATGAAATCGAAGATGACTCTCGGCAGGACACTCGGTCTTGCCCTCGCGGGCGCGCTGATGCTCGGCCTCGCCGCCTGCGATCCGCAACCGAAGGCCGACAAGCCCGGCAAGAATTTCGACAGCCTGGTACAAAACGCGGGTCGCGACCGTGAGTCGGCGCCGGCGCCTGCCCCGGCCCCGCAGAGCATGAATCAGTCCGGCGGACCCGCCCCCGACGCGGTACTGGAGGCGAGAGTGAAAGCTGCCCTCTCCGCCGATTCGGACCTGCGTTCGATCAGGGTGGAAGTCAAGTCAGCCGACGGTGTCGTCACGCTCTACGGCACCGCGGACACGCCCGCGAAAAGCCACCGGGCCGCCATGGTCGCCTTGAACGTGGACGGCGTCCGCTCGGTCCAGAACGCAATGGTCATCGTCAGGGGATCCTGACGGCCGATTCCAATATTCAGGAGCAGACTATGACAAGTCCAAACCGTACGCCAACTCATCCATCGCGAAGAGTCCTCACTGCGCTCGCCGCGGCCGCTCTGGCCGCACTGATCGCCGGCTGCGCCGGCACCCCGACTCAGGAAAGCACCGGCGAGTACCTCGACAACAGCTTCATCACCGTCAAGGTCAGGACGGCACTGCTCAACGCTGAAGACCTCCCTTCCGGAGAAATCGCCGTAGCGAGCTTCAAAGGCAAGGTGCAATTGAGCGGTTTCGTTCCCAGCGCGGACGACCGGCGGAAAGCCGAACTCGTCGCGCGCGATGTCCCAGGCGTCAAGTCCGTCACCAACGGCATCGAAGTGAAGGGGCAGTGACGCCCCGGCCCGGCGCCGCGTGCCCGCCGTCTGCTGGGCCGCGGCACCGGACTTTCGCCATCCGCTGGTCTTCGCGCGCTAGTCGGCGCGGATGTTGTGCTCGCGCACCACTTTCCCCCATCGCGCGATTTCGGCGACGAGAAACTTCTGCAGCTCGGCGGGGCTGCTGACGGCGAGATCCATACCGAGAGTCTCCGAGAGCTGTTTGCGCACGTCCGGCAGGTTGAACACTTTCGTGAGTTCGGCATGGAACTTGTCCATGATGGGCTTGGGCGTTGCGGCCGGTGCGAAGATGCCCCACCAAGCGAGTGCCGAGAAACCGGGGAACCCTTGCTCCGCGAGCGAGGGCACGTCGGGCAGCGCGCTCGAGCGCTTGTCGCCGGTGACGGCGATCGCGCGTAGCTTGCCACCTTTGACGTACGGCGTGAGCAGCGCCACCGTGCCGATGGCGAGATCGACTTCGCCGCCGAGCGCGGCCACGGTCATCGGGCCGCCGCCCTTATAGGGTATGTGCACGATCTTGAAGCCGCCCGTTTGCTGGACCAGTGTCAGGGTCAGGTGCCCCAGGCTGCCGCTGCCGATCGACCCATAGGTCACGCTGTCGGGCTTCGCTTTCGCTGCTTTGATCACGTCGCCGAAACTCTTGTAGGGCTTCGCGACGTTGGTCACGATGGCGTTCGGTGCGGTCGCGACCAGCATGACCGGCGCCAGGTCCTTCACCGTGTCGAACGGCAGATTCGGAATCAGCGTCGGGTTGACCGCGTGCGTGTCGAATACAAAAAGAAAGGTATAGCCGTCCGGCGTCGACTTGGCGGCAATGCCCGCCCCCATTGACCCGGAGGCGCCCGGCCGATTGTCCACGATGAACTGCTGGCCCAGCACCGGGGTGAGCTTGCTCCCTACCAGCCGCGCCAACGGATCGGTCGTCCCGCCCGGCGGGAACGGCACGATGAACCTCACCGGTCGGGTGGGCCAGTCAACCTTTTGCGCCAACAGGGGCAGCGCCGCGAACGCGGTGAGCAATCCGGCAACTGCGCGAAGCCTATTCAAGCGGTTCATGTGCTCTCCTCCCCCTAAGCGGCGCTGGCGGGCCGCCACGCTTTGGTGCAGTATGCCCGTCACAAGTCGGCGCCGCCAGCAGTGACGGAACGCCGACGATTCATCGGGGAGGAGCATGACATGAGAGCGGCCCAGCTGATGAGGCGTTACCTGCCAATGTGCGTCGTTCTCGTGGCGGCATTGGCCGCACCGGCGACGGTGCTCGCGCAAAATTATCCCGCAAAGACCATCCGCCTGGTGCTGCCCTTCACCGCGGGCAGCGCCGTCGACGTGCTGGCGCGGCTCTACGGGCAGAAGGTGACCGAGAACTGGGGCCAGCAGGTGCTGGTCGACAACCGCACCGGCGCAGCCGGCATCATCGGCATGGAAGCCATCGCGAAAAGCGCGCCCGACGGTTACACGCTCGGCATGGGCAACCTCGCCACGCTCGCGATCAATCCGAACCTTTACGCCAAGCTTCCGTACGACGCGCAGCGGGACTACGCCCCGATCTCGCTGACGGCGACCATCCGCAACTGCCTGATCGTGCATCCCTCGCTCCCTGTCCGGTCGGTGAAAGAGCTGATCGCGTTCGCGAAGGCGCATCCGGGCGAGCTCAACTACGCCACCGGCGGCGTGGGAAGCGCGCAGCACATTCCAATGGAAATGCTGAAGGCCATGACCGGGATCAACGTCGTGCACGTCAGCTACAAGGGGCTCACGCCCGCGTTCAACGACGTGGTCGCCGGGCAGGTCCCGATGATCATCGCCGGCGTGGTGAGCGCCCTGCCCTACCATCAGACCGGACGCCTGAGAATACTCGCGACCACCGGCGCCACGCGCACGGCCGCCACGCCGGAGATCCCGACCGTCGCGGAGGCCGGCGTGCCCGGCTACGAGTACGATTCGTGGACGGGGTTTCTCGCCCCCGCCGGCACCGCGCCGGCGATCGTCGCGCAGTTCAACGCCGAGGCGGTGCGCATCGGCAAGCTGCCCGATATCCGCGAGCGCCTCACCCTGCTCGGATTCGACATCGTCGGCAGCACACCCGAGGCATTCGCGGCGCTCATCAAGGACAGCAACGCCCGCATCGGCAAGGTGGTCCGCGAGGCCGGGATCAAGGCCGAGTGAGAACGGCTAGAATGACAGGCTCGGAACCATCGCCATGCCGAATCTGAGAGTCGTCGTATCCGTTGTGTCGTGCGCATGGGCTATGTGGCCCGGCGCGGCGTGGGCGCAGGACAAGTATCCCTCGCGCCCGATACGCCTCGTCATCCCGTTCGCACCCGGGGGCGGCAGCGATGTCACGGCGCGCCTGCTCGGCCCGCGGCTCGCCGACCGGCTCGGGCAACCGGTGGTGATCGACAACCGGCCGGCGGCCTCGGGCGTCGTCGGCGCGGACATCGTCGCGAAGGCCGTGCCCGACGGCTACACGCTGCTCGGCACCACCGTCACGTTCGTGATCAACGGAACGCTGCAGAAGGGGCTTCCCTACGACGCGTTCAAGGATTTCACTCCGATCACGCAGGCGATCGTGTCGCCGTTCGGCCTGCTGCTGCACCCGTCGGTCCCGGCGAAGACGGTGAAGGAGCTGATCGCCTACGCCCGGGCCAACCCCGACAAGCTCCTCTACGGCTCCTCGGGCCCGGGCAGCTCCCCGCACCTTTCGGCGGAGCTGTTCCTGTCGATGGCGGGGCTCAAGATGACGCACGTGCCCTACAAGGGCATCGCGCCCGCCATCACCGCGCAGCTCTCCAACGAGGTCCAGGTCACGTTTTCCAACGTGTTCTCCACGCTCGGCCACTGGAAGGCGGGGCGGCTGCGGTTGATCGCCCACGGCGGATCGAAGCGCATGGAAAGTTTCCCCGACATTCCCACCATCGCCGAGTCGGGCCTTCCCGGCTACGAGTCGAGCAACTGGTACGGCTACGTGACGACCGCGAAGACGCCGCGCGCGATCATCCGGACGCTGAACCAGGCGTTCGTCGCGGTCGTGAACGAGCCCGACGTGCGCAAGATCCTTATCGCCCAGGGCAACGACGTCATCGCGAACACGCCCGAGGAGTTCGCCCGGGTCATCCACGCCGACGCCGAGCGATGGGGCGGCATCGGCCGGAAGCTCGGCGTCAAGCTCGACTAGGACTTACTGCAATGCCGGAGGAAACCCGATGCGCCATTTGAGCCTGACCGTCCGCGCAGCTGCCCTTGCCTGCGCCGTTGTTGCCGCCCAGCCGCTCACGGCGGCGCAGCCCGACAGCGCGCAAGGACTACCCGAACAAGCCGATCCGCTTCATCGTCCCGTTCGCACCGGGCGCCGGCACCGACACGACCGCGCGCACCATCGGCCAGAAGCTCTCCGACATGTGGGGCCAGCAGGTCGTCGTGGACAACCGGACCGGGGCGGGAGGCGCGATCGGCGTGGATCTGACCGCCAAGGCGGTTCCGGACGGCTACACGATCTGTCTGATCTCGGCCTCGCTTTCCGTCAATTCCGCGGTCAACGCAAAGCTGCCGTACGACCTCGCGAAGGATCTCGCGGCGATCTCGCAGGCGAGCTCGCTGTTCTACGCCGTCTACATCAACCCTTCGGTCCCGGCGAATTCGATCAAGGAGCTGGTCGCCTACGCGAAGGCGAACCCCGCCAAGCTCAACTTCGGGTCGTCCGGCAACGCCACCCTGCAGCACTTCGCGGGCGAGCTGTTCAACCACATGGCCGGCGTCAGGATCGTGCACGTCCCGTACAAGGGCACGGCCGCCGTCATCCCCGCCATGCTCGCCGGCGACGTCCAGGTCGGCTTCGGCACGCTCTTCGGCGTGCGGCCGCACATGACGAGCGGCCGCCTGCGCGTGCTGGCCATCACCGCCGGCAAGCGCAGTCCCGCCGTGCCGGAGCTGCCGACCGTCTCGGAAGCCGGCGTCCCCGGCTACGAGGTGGACCAGTGGTACGGCGTGATCACGTCCGCCAAGGTGCCGACAGCCATCGTGCGCAAGCTGAACGCGGCGATCATCGAGGCGCTGAAATCCCCGGACGTGGCAAAGCGCTTCGCCGCCGACGGCTCAACGCCCACCGGCTCGACGCCCCAGCAATTCAGCGCGCACATCCAGTCTGAGATCGCCAAGTGGCGCAAGCTCGTGAAGGAAGCGAAGCTCGAGCTCCAGGGGTAGCGGCTTATTCTAGGCGGTGCCGCGCTTGGTCTCGAACTGGACGCCGACTCGCTTCAGAAGATCGAACGGCAGCACGCCGCCGGCGCACACGATCACCGCGTCGTTCGGGATGTTCACGGTGCGATTGCCCTGGCGCAGTGCGACGTCGACGGCGCCGATCTTGTCAACCGTCGAGCCCAGCAGGACCTGCAGCCGGCCGGCGGCGGACGCGGCGTCAAGCCGCTCCCGGTTCTTCGGCTTGATGCGATCGATGACATCCCCGCGGTAGGATAGCGTGACCTTCGTGCCGGGCTGTTCCGAGACCGCCACCGCGGCCTCCAGTGCACTGTCTCCGCCGCCCACGACCAGAACCCGCCGGTTTCGATACTGCTCCGCGTCGATCAACCGGTAGACGACTTTCGGCTGCTCCTCGCCCGGGACGCTGAGCTTGCGCGGCGTTCCGCGCCGGCCCACCGCGAGCACGACCGCCCGTGTGGCATAGGTTCCCCGCGTGGTCTTCACCAGGAAGCCGCGGCCGGACCGCTCGATCGCATCCATGCGCTCGTTGAACCGGACCTTGAGTCCGGTGTTCCGCACGACCCCCTGCCAGAAGGCGAGCAGCGCTTCCTTCGTGACCTCGTTGAACTTCATGGTACCCACCAGGGGCAGCCGAACCGGGGCGGTCATTGCGATCTTGTTCCGGGGATAGTGGTACACCGTGCCGCCCAGCGATTCCTCCTGCTCGATGAGGAGATACTTGAGCTTGTGCTGGATCGCGCCGAGTCCGGCGGCGATGCCCGCCGGGCCGGCGCCGACGATGACCGCGTCGAGGTCATAGCCGCCGCCCGCCGCACTCTTGATCGCGGTGATCGCCTGGCGTCCCTGCTCCACCGCCTTGCGGATGAGTCCCATGCCGCCCAGTTCGCCGGCGATGAAGATTCCGGGCACGTTGGTCTCGAAATTCGGCTTGACGTACGGAATGTCGACGCCGCGGCGCTCCGTCCCAAATACGAGCTTGATGGCCTCCATCGGGCACGACGCCGCGCACGCGCCATGGCCGATGCAAACCGCGGGATTCACGAGCTGCGCCTTGCCGTCGATCACCCCGATCGCGCCCTCGGGGCAGGCGCTGACGCAGCTACTCGAGCCGATGCAGCGGCCGGGATCGACCACTGGATGCAGCGAGACCGGCTCTATCAATCCGGCCGTGACGGCTTCGCGAAGCTGCTCGGCATGCTGCGAGCGGCTCCGGGCCCGACGGCGGAAATAGAACCCGAAGGCGATCAGCAGCGGAATGGAGTAGAGCAGCAGTGTCGAGAAATCCTGCATGAATTGTGCGGCTCGCGTGGGCGGCGTGTCGCCGCATTCTACTTCGCGCGCACAGAATTTTCGCGACGGCAATTGGAACTATTTCGCGTCGTCAATGAACGACAGTCGCATTGACTGTCGTCGCCGAGCGACGCGCAAAAAAAGAATTATCTCTGATCCGTGCGCCACATCACGAATCATGACGTTGGAATGCTTGACTTGACGACGTGGGAAATCTAATTTCGCAAAACTATTTCATCGAGCCAGTCGATCATTCACGCAAGCTAGTCTCTAGCAATTCTCGAATTGCGTGTTGGGAGAGAACGCAATGTCGGAAGTTCTTCTGGGACGCGAGTCGATGCCGGATGTCGGGCGTTACGGCGCGGATGAAGTTCTCGCGCGCCGCCAGCCCGCACCGGTGACCGCGCGCCACAACGTCGTCATGAAGCCGCCTGACCGCGCCGTCGAGCGTCGACGCGAGCGGGCTCTCATACCCGCCGTCTGCGCGCTTGCCGGAGCGGCGTGGTTCTGGAGCCGCTACGGCGGCTACACGGCGGGCTCCGGCGTGGGCTACTACCTCGGGCTGGCGGGCGGCGTCGCGTTGCTGCTCGTCTTCCTCTACCCGCTGCGCAAGCGCATCCGCTTCCTGCAATCCTGGGGCGCGACGAAGGGATGGTTCGCGCTGCACATGGCCTGCGGGATCGGGGCTCCGATCCTCATCCTCGCGCATTGCTCCTTCAAGGTCAGCTCGACCAATGCGGCCGTTGCGCTCGCCAGCATGCTGCTGGTCGCCGCGAGCGGAATCGTCGGCCGCTTCATCTATACACGCATACACCACGGGCTGTACGGGACGCGGCTCACGCTTGCGCAGCTGCAGGCGGCGGTCGGGGCCAGCGCGGGAAACGTCAGTTCCCGGCTCGGGATCGCGCCGCAGGTAGAACAGCAGCTCAAGGCATTCCACGCAGCCGTTGAGCGGCCGAAGAACCTCGCGCAGGGCGCCTGGTCGTTCCTGACCCTCGGCAGCCGCGCGCACTGGCTGTTCCGCCGGTGCACGCGGGAGTTCGCGCGCGCCTACCGGCCGCAAGCGCGAGCGAACGGCTGGGATGCCGCCAGGCAAGCCCGTGACCTCGCGGCTGCCAAGTCGATGATCGGCGCCTATCTCTCCGGCGTGCAACGCCTGGCGCAGTTCCGCGGCTACGAGCGCCTGTTTTCCCTTTGGCACCTCCTGCACGTTCCGCTGGTGTGGATGCTGATGCTCAGCGCGATCGCGCACGTGATCGCGGTCCACGCCTATTGACGGGCCGCGCCGCTGAGTGCATTCCGCCACAGAGTTGCAGCCTGCCGGGTACGGAACACGGAACCGGGCACCACTGGGTCTCGCGGCCGTATGGCTCGCGCTTACCTGCGCCCAGCCGCTGGCACAGGGCGTCGAGCGGGTGCTGATGCCCGGGCAGGTGATCGAGGGTCATGCCAAGTATGAGGAAGACTGCCGCAATTGCCACATTCCGTTCAGCCGGGCGGCGCAGAACGGGCTGTGTCTCGCGTGCCACAAGGAGACGGCCGCGGACGTTCGCCAGGGAACGGGCTTGCACGGCCGCCTTCAGCAGCAGACTTGCCGGAGCTGCCACACGGATCACAAGGGACGCGGCGCGCGTATTGCTGCGTTCGACGAGGCGGCTTTCGACCACGGCGAGACCGACTTCGTGCTGCGCGGCGCCCACTCGAGCCCGCAAACCGCCTGCCGCAGCTGCCACCTGCCGGGAAAGAAGTATCGCGAAGCCCCCGGCCGCTGCATCGACTGCCACGCGAAAAAGGACGTGCACAAGGGACGCCTCGGCAACGCGTGCGCGGACTGCCACACCGAGAGCGACTGGAAGAAAACCAAGGTCGACCACGATAAGACGCGGTTTCCGCTTCGCGGCAAGCACGCGCCGCTCAAGTGCGAGAGCTGCCACAAGGACACCCGCTACAAGGAGACACCAACCGCATGCATCGGCTGCCACCGCCAGGACGACAAGCACAAGGCGCGCTTCGGCGACAAGTGCGAGTCCTGCCATGGCGACCGGGACTGGAAATCGCTCCGCTTCGACCACGATGTCGACACGCGCTACCCGCTCCGGGGGCGGCATCGCGCCATCACCTGCGAGAGCTGCCATGCCGGGCATCTCTACCGCGACAAGCTGCAGACCGCCTGTATCGCCTGCCATCGCAGGGATGACAGCCACAAAGGCACGCTCGGCGACGCCTGCGGGAATTGCCACAACGAGCGCAACTGGAAGGAAACGCGCTTCGATCATGGCAAGACGCGTTTTCCCCTGCGCGGCCGGCACGACGCGATCGAGTGCAAGAGTTGCCACAAGTCAGCGGTGTTCAAGGAGACGCCCACCGCGTGCATCGCGTGCCACCGCAAGGACGACAAGCACAAGGGCGCGCTCGGCGAGTCATGCGGCAACTGCCATGCGGAGCGCGACTGGAAGCGCACGACGTTCGACCACGGCAAGACCCGTTTTCCGCTGCTTGGCAGCCACTCCCGCGTCAAGTGCGAGAGCTGCCATCGCGATCCGGATTACAAGCGCACACCGATGGACTGCTACGGATGCCACAAGGCGGATGACGCGCACGAAGGCCAGGAAGGCGCGAAGTGCGAGAGCTGCCATGACGCCAATACCTGGAAGAAAGCGCGCTTCGACCACGCGCGCGCACGCTTCGCGCTGGTCGGCGCGCACCTCGTGGTTCCGTGCGCCAAGTGCCACGCGACTCCCCGCTACAAGGACGCGAAGAGCGAGTGCTTCGCCTGCCACGTCCGGGACGACACGCACAAGCGCCGTCTCGGCACGCTCTGCGAGACCTGCCACAACGCGCGAACCTGGAAGAGCTGGGACTTCAACCATGACCGGAAGACTCGGTTCCCGCTCGATGGCGCACACCGCAACCTCGACTGCCATGCCTGCCACCGGCAGCCGGTGCAGACCAAGGCGACGCTGCCCACGGCCTGCATCAGCTGCCACCTTGCGGACGACGTGCACGACGGCGGCTTTGGAAAGCAATGTGAAAGGTGCCACGTGACCTCGTCGTTCAAACGCATCAAGCAGCGGCTCGGCGCAGGCGGCGAGGCTGCATTGCTTGCGCTGACCTGTTACGGGGGCACACCGCGCGACGGCGGCGCCTGCGGCGAGCCGTTTGGATGGTCGTTCAATCGACGGGAGCACTGACATGGATGCAACCGTGGCGTCGAACGGAACAGCGAAAGCATGGGTGCGTGCGCTCGTCGTTGCGGGCGCGGTGTTCGTGTCCGGAGTTGCGCCGGGCACGGCCCTCGCGCAGAGCCCCGGCTCGTTCGATCATCTGCGCACGGGGTTCCCGTTGACTGGAGCGCATCAGGCGACGCGTTGCGATTCCTGTCACCAGAGGGGTGTGTTCAAGGGCACGCCGACACAATGCGCGTCCTGCCACACGGCGGGAAGCCGGATTTCTTCCGTCGTGATGCCCAAGAACCACATACCGGTAACCCAGCCATGCGGGACCTGCCACACCACGGCAACGTTTGCGGGCGCGCGCTTTAGCCACGTCGGCATCCAGCCCGGAACCTGCGCAACGTGCCACAACGGAAACCAGGCACCCGGCAAACCCGCGGGCCACGTCGTCACGACCGCGTCCTGCGACACTTGCCATCGCACTTCGTCGTACCGGCCGGCATTCTTCAACCACGCCAGCGTGGCACCCGGTTCTTGCGCCAGTTGTCACAACGGCAGCGGCGCCCGCGGCAAGTCCTCGAATCACGTCGTCACGACCGCTTCCTGCGACACCTGCCATCGCACGACCGCCTGGATTCCGGCGACCTTCAACCACACCAGCGTCGTGCCCGGAACCTGCGCCACCTGCCACAACGGCAGCAGTGCCAGGGGTAAGACCGCGAACCACGTCGTTACCACCGCGTCCTGCGACACCTGCCACCGCACGACCGCCTGGATTCCGGCGACCTTCAACCACACCAGCGTCGCGCCCGGAACCTGCGCCACCTGCCACAACGGCACCAGTGCAAGGGGCAAGACCGCGAACCATATTGTCACCACCGCGTCCTGCGATACTTGCCACCGCACCACCGCTTGGCTTCCCGCGACCTTCAGCCATACCGGCGTCGTCGCCGGCACCTGTGCCACCTGCCACAACGGAACCAGCGCAAGGGGCAAGACCGCGAACCATATTGTCACCACCGCGTCCTGCGACACTTGCCACCGCACCACCGCTTGGCTCCCCGCGACCTTCAGCCACACCGGCGTCGTCGCCGGCACCTGCGCCACCTGCCACAACGGCACCAGTGCAATAGGCAAGCCGACCAGCCACTTCGTCACCACCCGCTCGTGCGATGCATGCCATGCGAGCACGGCCTGGCTGCCGGTCAGGCCGTACACGCATGCCTCTCCGTTCTACAAGCCGCACAATTCGGGCGTCACCTGCCTGAGCTGCCACAAGTCGAACAGCGAAACAGCGACCTGGAATTTCGCCGCTTACAAGCCGGACTGCGCCGGCTGCCACGCCGCGAACTTCAAGCCCAGCGCGCACAAGAAGGTCGACTCGCCGCAAATTCTGTACACCGTGGCCGAACTGAAGGATTGTTCGGGCAGTTGCCACACTTACACCAATAGCTCCTTCACCACGATATCGCGATCCAGATCCGGCCAGCACCGGTCCACCAGCGGCGGCTTCTGATCCCGTACCTCTGAAGAAGGGCGGGCCGACCCGATGTCCTGGCGCGCACTGATCGCGAAGATCGGCATCACCGTCCTGTCCCTGGCCGCGGCGCTGATCCCCGTCGCGGCCGGCGCGGAGGTGCTCGACGAGCTCAGGATCTTTCCGGAGCACGCCGACGCGGTCGTGCGCATCGCCTTCACCACGCGCGTCCAGTACCTGCGCCACGTCATCATCGGCGACCGCCGCGTCGACATCTTCTTTCAGATCCTCAGCGCGGAGAGCTCGGCCGTATCGGAAACCCGCCGCGTCGCTCCCACCCCGTCGTTTCCCGGGGTGGAGGTGAGCTATCCGCTTCAGCCGCGCATGCAGCCTCAACGGCTGTCCGTGGTATTCAGCGCGCGCGTCCCGATGCGGGTGCGTCCGGCGGGAAACAATGCCATCGACGTCATCGTTCCGGACGCCGCCCGGCTCGTCGCGCGCGCCCCTGTGGCTGCGGCCGAGGCCGGACCGGAGTCGCGAACCCGATTCGTGATCCGGCTCGGCTCGTTCCCCACGCTCGCGGACATGACGCGAGCCGCGCCGGTCCCCGCGGAGTTTTCGCACTACGAGGTAATGACCTCCGAAGCGAGGCGCGAGGGCCGGGTCGAATACGACATCCTGCTCGGCTACTTCGCCACTGCGGAGGCGGCAGAGCAGGCACGTACGCGGCTTCGCGAGAGGTTCCCGCGCGCCGAGATCATCGACCTCGGCGAGGTTGCCCCAGTCGCGGCGCCCGCCGCGGTGAGTCCGGCCGCGGTTCCCGAACCCCGGCCGGTTGCGCCGCCCGTGGCGCTCGCGCCGCCTGCCCCGCCCGCGGTGACTGCCCCGCCCGCGAAGCCTGCCCCTCCCAAGGCGGCAGCGCCGGCCCCCCCGCCGGCGGTCTTGACGTTGCCGCCGTTAACACCCGCCCCGGCCGCGCCCACCGAAATCGACAAGCGGGCCGCCGAGCTGCTCGCGTCCGCGCGCGCGGCGCTCATCGCCGGCAACAGCGAGGCCGCCGTCGAGCCGCTGAACCAGGCCCTGATGCTTCCGCCCAATCGCTACTCGCAGGAAGCGCAGGAGCTGGCAGGCATCGCGCGCGAGCGCGGCGGCGAGATCGCGAAAGCGCGCGCCGAATACGAGCTCTATCTCAAGCTCTTCCCGGACGGTGAAGGTGCCGCGCGGGTGCGCGCACGCCTTGCAGCGCTCGCCGCGCCCGAAGCGCTTCCCGCGCCGCGAGCGGAACGGGCACCGGTGCGCGCGGTCAGCGGCATCCTCTCGCAGTATTACTACGGCGGGAGATCAAAGGTCGATACGGCATTCAATACGCCGACCACCCCGGATCGCGCATCGTTTTCGGCAACGGACCTGTCCGCCATCGTCACCAACGTGGACCTCACCTTGCGCAACCGCACGGAGAGCTCGGATCAAAGATTCGTCGTCCGCGACACCAACAGCTACAGCTTCCTCGAAACCCAGGACAGCTATAACCGGTTGAACGCCGCCTACTACGATTACCGCGGCCTGCAGAACCCCTTCACCCTCCGCCTCGGTCGCCAGATCGGGTTGACGGGCGGATTGCCGAACCGGTTCGATGGCGGCGTCGCCGGCGTTCGCGTCGCGGACAAGTGGCGCCTGAACGCCGCGGCCGGGGCCCCGGTCGAGTATCCGTCGATCGATTCGCAGCGCAGCTTCTGGGCCACGAATCTCGAGTACGAAAACCTGGCCGACGCCTGGAGCGGAAATTTCTTCTACATCGACCAGCGCACGGACGGACTGCTCGACCGCCGCGCGGTCGGCACCGAGGTGCGCTACTTCAACGCCGGGACGTCGGTATTCTCACTCCTCGACTACGACACGAGCTACAAGGAGTGGAATATCACGATGCTGCAGGCGACGCTGCAGTCGGAAGGGCACACCACCTTGAACCTGCTCTACGACCGCCGCAAGGCGCCCACGCTCACGACCACCAACGCGATACTCGGGCAGCCAACGACATCGATCAAGACGCTGCTCCAGACTCTCACGGAAGATCAGATCCGCCAGCAGGCACAAGACGTGACCGCAACCGTGACGCAGGCCCTGGTCGGCATCACGACGCCGGTCGGCTCACTCTGGCAGATCGGCGCCGATGCGCGACTGACGAACGTCGGCGCGCTGCCCTCGGTCACGATAAACGGCGTCACGATACCCGCGCAGCCCGCGACGGGGAACATCTACAGCTACGACCTCCAGGCGATCGGCACGAACCTCTACTCGAGCCGCGATACGAACGTGTTTGGCGCCACCTATGTCACCGGGCCGACCTTCGACGGCTACCTGGTTTCGTACAACAACCTTTCCCTCATCCAGGGCCGGTGGACGGTCGAGCCGTGGCTCCGGTACTACACGCAGAAGGACACGCAGGACGTGAAGACTCGACCGCTGGATGCCGGGGCTGCGTCTCTCCTACCGCGTGCGGGAGCGCTTCGCCCTGGAAACGGAGTTCAGCTGGGAGAGGAGCCGGACGGTGGGACCGACCTCCGAGGACAATTCCACACGGGGCTTTTTCTACATCGGTTATCGCTGGGAGATCTGACCCGTGCCCGCCGAGCGCCGCGCCACGAGGTCATCTCGTCACTGCGTGACTGGGGTCAGGAGACCCCCTCGACGATCCGCAGCTCCCGCTCCACCGCGTCCTTGCCCAGCGCCTTCAGCGCCGCCTGGTAGCCGGGGCTGTCATGCGCGGCAATGGCTTTTTCCACGCTGTCGAACTCGACCATCACCGTGCGCTGGTTCAAGCCGGCCTCGTAGACCTTTGCGGGCATCCCGCGCACGAGAAAGCGCCCGCCGGCCGCCTGGATCGCAGGACCGGCAAGCTTGGCGTACGCGGCGAGCGCGTCGGGGTTCTTGATCGAGCGGTAAAACGCAATCCAGTAGGCTTTGGCCACGGAATTCTCCTTGAGGTGACGGGACGGCGGTGCGGGAAGCGAGCGAATTCTACCCGCTCCTCTTTGACTCCGCCGGGTCGCGGGATACACTGATCCCGCAGTCCGGTCTTCTCCGTGCCGGCTCCGGCACGGTGCGAGGAGGAGAACATGAAAGCCTCAACGGTTTTTCTCGCCGCTGCGCTCGTCTTCACGGCGGCTCCCGCCACGGCCGCCGAACAGCGACTATCCGACGCGGCCGATACGACTGATCGCACCGTTTCCGCCGGGCGGCGGGACGGATATCCTGTCGCGGGTCATTGCCGTGCCGGCGACGAGACGCTCGGCCAGACGGTCGTGGTCGACAACCGGCCGGGCGCGGGCGGCGCAATCGGCGCCGAGCTCACGGCGCTGGCCGAGCCCAACGGCTACACGCTGATATGGTCTCCAGCAGCTACGCCGCCACCGCCGCCTACCGCAAGACCGCCCTACGACCCGATCGACGGCATCGCAGCCGATCATCCTCATCGGCACGACCGGGCTCCTCATGATCGCTGCACCCGTCGGTGACGGCGAAGAGCATCCGGAGCTCATCTCCTACGCCAAGGCCAACCCCGGCAAGCTCAACTACGCCTCGGTCGGGACCGGCAGCGTCAGCCATCTCGCGCACGAGGCGTTCCGGCTGGATGACCGGGGTCGACATCGTCCACGTCCCTTCAAGGGGGGCGGCCCGGCATTGCAGGGCGTGATCGGGAACGAGGTGCAGATCGGCGCCGTCAGCATCGTGCCGACGATTCCGCACGTCGCGGGCGGGACGGCTGCGCGCCATCGGCGTCACGACTCCAAAGCGCTCGCCGCTGCTTCCCGATGTGCGGCAGCATCGGCGAGGCCGTGCCGGGATTCGAGGTGATCCACTGGTATGGCATCTGGGCGCCCAAGGGAACGCCGAAGCCCATCGTCAACCGGTGGAACCAGATCGTCGCGAAGGCTGCTTGCCACCGAGACCATGAAGAAGAGCACGCAGGCCGAGGGGCTCGACGCCGCCGGCGGCCCGCCCTCGGAATTTCACCAGCGCTCACGCACCGATATCGAGAAATGGCGCAAGGTCGTCGCGCAGGCAAACATCAAGTAACGCGCGATCCACGAGGACCGATTGAGGACAAGCGTGAGCGCGCGCGAATGCCGGGGGCCGGGGCTTCCAGGAATAATGGAATCGTCGTCGCGGGTGCTGCCTTGCTCCTTGCGGCACCCGCCACGGCCCAGTCCTGGCCCGCGCGGCCGGTGCGCATGATCGTCCCCTACACGCCCGGGCGGCGGCATCGACACCGTGGCGCGCGTGCTGGCGCAGAAGCTTACCGAGCAGCTCGGCGGCCCGTTCGTGGTCGAAAACCGCCCCGGGGGCGCGGGCGTCCTCGGCGCGGAACTCGTGGCGCGCGCGGCGCCGGACGGCCACGTGCTGCTCGCGTCATCGACCGAGTTCGCCATCAATCCGGCCGTCCGCGCGAAGCTGCCGTATGACCCCTTCAGGGATTTCTCGCACATCTCGCAGCTCGCCTCGGTGCAGTTCATCCTGGCGAGCCATCCCTCGGTGCCGGCGAAAAACGTGCGGGAACTCGTCGCGCTGGCGAAGGCGCGCCCCGGGCAGCTGACCTACGGATCCTCGGGAACGGGCGGCGGGCCGCATCTCGCGGGCGAGCTGTTCCAGTCGATGGCGGGCATCCGCTGGACGCACGTGCCGTTCAAGGGCGCGGCTCCGGCCTCCGTCGCGGTCATGAGCGGCGAGATCGACTTCGCGTTCGGCGCCACCATCGGGCTGCTCGGCAACGTGCGCGCCGGAAAGCTGCGCGCGGTCGCGGTCACCGGACCGCAGCGCTTCATGGAGCTGCCGGAGGTGCCGACGGTGGCCGAGTCCGGGGTTGCGGGCTACAGCGCGACCGGGTGGTACGGCTTCTACGGGCCCGGCGGCCTGGCACCGGAAATCGTGCGACGGCTCTACAACGAGTCGGTGCGCGCGCTCGGCGCGGCGGACGTCAAGGAACGGCTCGCGAAGAGCGGCAACGACTACGTAATGAGCCCGCCCGAGGAATTCACGAGATTCATCCGCGCCGAGATCGCCAAGTGGACGAAGGTCGTCCGGGACGCGAATATCCGCATCGAATAGATAAATGCAAAACCCCGCCGGGGCGGGGTTTTGCCGGTGCCAAGGAGTCTATCTCGTGCTGCCCTTGGCCGCCGCCGCCGGTGTCCTGGCGGGCCCGCACTGTGGGTGCGAGGCCGCGGGGGTCCAGAACCGCGTGCGGACGCATTCTCCGGTGCGAGCTTGCTTGATGGGATTGCCGTCGCGACCCATGACGTATGCCGTGTTGACGCTCTGCTGCCCGAACGACACGGACGGCGCAAGCATCAAGGCGGTGGTCGCAAGCAGGACTGCGCTGCTGATGGTCTTCATCTGAGGTCTCCTCGATTTATAGTTGGATTGACTTCGTCTCGCCGGCCCACTGCTGCTCGCTGCGATGCACCAGGCCGGAACTACCCCGCAGCGAGCTTATGTTGCTACGAGCGGCACGCAGCTGACAATCCTGCAGCGCAGCAGAGCCTGGCGAGCCGGCGCGGCGTCACAGCGTCGGGCTGTGGAATTCCCCGCCCAAGGCGACCAGCCCCCACGGCGGGAGCTGCGCGTCGGTGCTGAAGCTGAAGTGGCCGGCCGCGGCGCGCTGGTCGCGGAAGACGCGCTGCAGCGGATAGTGGTCGTAGATGCCGTTGGCGCCGGCCATCTCGTGCAGCGAGTCCACCGCCTCCACGGTGAGCTTCGCCGCGTGCGCCGCGTTGCGCTTGTAGCGCAGCCGCGTCTCGACGTCGAGCGTGCCGCCCGCCTCGTAGAGGCTCATCGCCTCCAGCACGTCGTTGCGCAGCAGGAGCCCGGCAGCGTCGATCTTCGCCCCCGCCGCGCCGATGCGCAGTTGCACCGTCTGGAAATCGCGCATTCTCGCCCCCTGGTAGCTGGTGCTGCGCGATTTCACCAGCTCGATCGCGATCTCCAGCGCCGCGCGCGCGTTGCCCACCAGGCAGCCGCCGATGCCGTGGCCGCCCAGCGCGGAGATCGGGATGCGGCAGTGGGGGTTGGAGTTGTACTTCAGTCCCGGCCACGTATGCCCGGGCTTGCCAACCTGCATGGAAATCGTCCGGTAGGCGGGAACGAACACATCCTTGCAGCGCACCGTCTTGCTGCTGGTCGCGCGCATGCCGAGCACGTGCCAGTCGTCCACCACCTCGTAGTCCGCGAGCGGAACCAGGCAGAACAGGTAGTCGACGGGCTCGCCGCCCTGGCGCAGCACGCAGGCAAGGAGGTTCCAGTCGGAGTGGTCGGTCCCCGAGGAGAAATTCCATTCGCCCGAGAGCATCACGCCCCCGTCCACCGGCACGCCGCGGCCCTGCTGGAAGGCGATGCCGGAGGCAACGCACACGTCCGGGCTCGGCCCCCACACTTCTTCTTGAGCCTTCCTCTCGTACCAGCCGACGGTGCGGTGGTGGGAGGCGAGGTTGTGCACGGTCCAGCCCACCGAGATGTCGCCGCGCGAGAGCATTTCCGGCATGTCGTAGTAGGCGACGAATGGCAGCTCCATGCCGCCCCAGGCCTTGGGCTGGAGATAGCGGATGAGCCCGCTGCGGTTGAGCGCCTCCATCACCGCCGGCGTGAGCCTGCGCGCCTTTTCGCATTCCGCGGCGTGGCTGCGAAAAAAGGGAATCAGCTCGCGCGCGCGGCGCATTGCCTCCTCGTAGCTCACGCCGGAAAAATCCGCGGCCGCCTTCGTCATCTCGCGCTTCATGCCGCCTTCCGCCACCCGCCTGTCGTCACGCGCCCCACGCAAATGAAAACGCCCCGCGGACCGAGATCCCCGGGGCGCTTCCGTCAAGGCACGCCGGCTCAGCGCCGGTCGAACGTCCTTCCGTTGCGGATTGATCCACTGTTCGAGCCGTGCTCTCCGGTACTGCCTCCAAGGTCTCTCACGGGATCACCTCCTTTCAGGGTTGACGAGCCGCTAGTCTATCAAAGTCCGCGGTGGCATACTGCTCGCTCCCCGCCTACCGTTACCCGACACTCGTCACAGGAGGAAACATGCCCGCGAAAAACATCAGGATCCGCTCGAGGGAGGGCGGTGAGTTCGATTGCTATCTCGCCACGCCCGCCGGCTCCGGAAAGGTCCCGGCGATCGTGCTCGCCTCCGCCGTGCACGGTGTCGACGCGGACATGCGGGCGATCGCCGATCAGTTCGCCGCGCTGGGCTATATCGCCGCGGCGCCCGATCTCTTCTGGCGCACCGTTCCGGGCCCGCTCGCGCGCGACGACGAGCGGACAAAGACGCGCTCGCAGCCCCGCCTCGAGAAGATCCGCGCCGGCGAAGCCGACATGGCGGACACGCTGGCGGAGGTGCGGAAGCTCCCGCAATTCAACGGCCGTGCCGCGGCGATGGGGTTCTGCTACGGCGGCCCCTACGCGATACTCGGGCCGAAGCGCCTCGGCTACGACGCCGGCGTCTCCTGCCACGGCACGCAGCTCGGGGACTACCTGAAGGACCTCGACGGCGTCAGCCAGCCCGTGTGCATCATCTGGGGCGACCAGGACCACGCGGCGCCGCCCGAGGTGCAGAAAGCCTACCGCGGCGTGCCCTCGCGCATGAAGAACGTGGAGGTGCACATCTTCCCCGGCGTCCTCCATGGCTACATGATGCGGGGCAACGCGAAGGCGTTCCACCAGCAGACTTACGACTTCTCCATGGAGCGCGCCGCGGCCATTCTGAACGGGCTGCGCGGCGCAGGGGAGCCGCTGCGCAAGGCGGGGTGATGTGCCTCAAGGCGCATGGCGCCTGAGGAGCTCCACATACTGGCTGGCGCCGCGGGAGAGAAAGACTTTGGCGCGGACGTTGAGCCAGCGCACGCCCTTCGAAATGAGCTGCGGCACGCGCGCCTCCCAGTTGTCGAGCACATTGAGCGCGACGTGCTTGCCGGCCCCGAGGATACGCGCGATTCCCTGATCCACGAGCGTGGCGACTTCGGGATGCTCCGGCTCGCCGGGGCGGCCGAGGGCGAGCGCCACGTCATTGACGCCGATGTTGACGACGTCCACTCCGGGCACCGCGGCGATCTCGTCGAGCCGCGCGATCGCGGCCGGCGTCTCCGCCATGACGATGACGATCTTGTCGGCGTGATCCCTCGGCCGCGCGTAGCGCACGATCTCCACCATTCTGCGCGCGGTCGCGGCATCCTCGACGTGAGGGAACGCCATGCCGTCGAGCCCGCAATCGAAGCAGCGGACGATCAGCCCCGGTTCGTTCATCCAGGCGCGCGCCATCGAGGCGATTCCCGCGAGGTGAGCGGCGCGCGTCATCTCCTCGATGCGCTCGAAGTCGTAGCTCATGCGCTCGGCATCGATGAAGGAGACGTCCATCCCGAGCCCGGCGAGGAACTCGACCAGGCGCGGCGACTGGAAGTCGGGGTTGACCATGGTGACGACCTTCCCCGCGGCGAGTCTTTGCCTGATTGCGTTCATTTCGTCACTCGCCCCTGATGCCCGCGGCGCGTATGACCTTGCCCCATTTCGCGTATTCGGCGCGGGTAAACGCCGCAAACTGCTCGACCGTCAGGCTGCCGGGTTCGCCGCCCTCGGCGAGGAGCCGGGCGCGCACGTCCGCCTGGCCGAGGAGGCGCGAGACGTCGGCGTGGATCCGGTCGACGGCGTTGGTGGGCGTCGCCGCCGGTCCGAAGAATCCGTACCAAGTGGTCACCTCGTAGCCCGGAACGCCGGCTTCCGCGACAGTGGGAATCTCCGGCAGCGCGGCCGAGCGCTTCGGCGTCGAGACCGCGAGCGCGCGCAGCCTGCCCGCCCTCACGAATGACTGCGTGGACGCCACGGAAGCGAACGAGAGATCAATCTCGCCGGCGACCAGCGCCGTCACCGCCGGACCGACGCCCTTGAAGGGAACGTGCGTCATCGTCGTGCCGGTCATGTACTTGAAAAGCTCCATCGCGAGGTGCGCCGGCGAGCCGCTGCCACCGGAGCCGTGGTTCAGCTTTCCGGGATTCGATCGGGCGAGCGCGATCAGTTCCTTGACCGATTTCGCCGGCACCGAGGGATGCACGACCAGCAGCAGCGACGAGCCGGTGAGGTACACGACGGGCGCCAAGTCCTTGAGCGGATCGTACGAGAGCCGGGTCAGATGCGGGTTGATCACGACCTGCCCGGCGGTCGAGAGCAGCAGCGTGTAGCCGTCGGGCGCGGCCTTCGCCGTCAGTTCGGCGGCGATTGCCCCCGCCGCGCCGGGTCTGCTTTCCACCACGACCGCCTGCTTCCACGTCTCGCTCAGCTTCTGGGCGAACAGCCGCGCGAAGAGATCGGTCGCGCCGCCCGGCGCCTGCCCCGTCAGGATGCGCACCGGCTTCACCGGCCATGCTTGCGCGGCGGCTGGCGGAGCCGCGAGCAGCGCCACGAGCACCGCCACGCCGCTAAAGGGGTATCTCGTCATAGGGTCAGGATCCGAGCGCACGCTCGAGCACGCGCGCGACGTGGATCGCCTTGCGGCCCGCTCCGTCCCTGATCTGGTGGCGGCAACTCGTGCCGTCGGCAACGATCAGCTCGTCCTCCGCCGCCTTGCGCACCCGCGGCAGGAGCGACAGCTCCGCCATCTTCATGGACACGTCGTAGTGCGCGGCTTCGTAGCCGAAGGCTCCCGCCATGCCGCAGCAGCTGGATTCAACCGCCTCCACTTCCAGCCCGGGGACGAGCGCAAGCACTTTCCGCACGGCGGGCATGGCGTCGAACGCCTTCTGGTGGCAATGGCCATGGACCAGCGCCTTCTTCTCCCGCAGCGGCTTCAGCTTCAGGGCGAGCCGTCCCGCCTCGTGCTCGTGCGCGAGGAAATCCTCGAGCAGGAATGCGTTCATCGCCAGCTCGGCGCTCTCCACCCCCGGAAGCAGCGAGAGAAACTCGTCGCGAAGGCCGAGCAGGCACGAGGGCTCGAGCCCGACTACCGGGACGCCCCGCTCGACGTAGGGCCTGAGCGCCGCGATCACGCGGCGCGCTTCGAGCCTCGCTTCGTCCACGAGACCGGCGGCGAGGAAGGTGCGCCCGCAGCAGAGCGGGCGGCCGCCGTCGGCGGCCTGCGGCAGATGCACGTCGTAGCCCGCCGCTTCCAGTACCGCGACCGCCGCGCGGGCATTTTCCGGCTCGAAGTAGCGGTTGAAGGTGTCGATGAGGAGAACGACCTCACCCCCCCGGCGCGTTGCGCCACCCCCCCTTGGCAGGGGGGGAATAAAGGGAGTGCGCCACTTCGGCAGCGGGCGCTGGGAAGCAAAGCCGAGGAGGTTCTTTCCAAGCCGCTGCGCCGCGTTCGTGAACGGCGCGAGGCGCGAGGCGAGCGGAGCGTAGCGCGGCAGATACGCCATGAGCCGTTCCCTCAGCTTCAGACGGTGGCTTCTGCGGTAGTGGTAGAGAAATTCCACCTTCATCTTCGCCATGTCCACGCCGGTCGGGCACTCGCGCCGGCACCCCTTGCAGGAGACGCAGAGATCGAGCGTCGCATGGAGCTCCTCTGAGCTGAGGGCCTCATTGGCGTTCATGTGGCCGAGCTGCCCGGAGAGCGCGAGCCGCAGGGTGTTGGCACGCCCGCGCGTGAGATGCCGCTCCTCGCGCGTGACGCGGTAGCTCGGGCACATGGTGCCGGCGTCGAACTTGCGGCAGTGGCCGTTGTTGTTGCACATCTCCACCGCCTTGGCGAAGCCCTCCCCGCGCTGCGCCGCGCCCACCTCGTGCTCCGACCAGTCGAGCGCAGTCTTGACCGGGATCGTGCGGTAGCCCGGGGGATAACGGAAGAGCGAGCGGTCGTCCTGCTTCGAAGGTCGCACGATCTTGCCGGGATTCAGGAGCCCCTTGGGGTCGAAGAGGTCCTTGATCTCCTGGAACGCCCGCGTCAACTTCGGGCCGAAGAACGGCTCGATCCACTCCGAGCGCGCGAGGCCATCGCCGTGCTCTCCGGAGTAGGCGCCCTTGTACTGCTTCACCAGCTCCGCCGCCTCCTCGGCGATCGCGCGCATCTTCACCGCGCCGTCCGCGCGCATGTCGAGGATCGGCCGGACGTGGAGACAGCCGACCGAGGCATGCGCGTACCAGGTCCCCTTTGTTCCGTGCTTCTCGAACACACGTGTGAGACGGTCGGTGTATTCGGCCAGATGCTCGAGCGGCACCGCGCAGTCCTCGATGAAGGAAACGGGCTTGCCGTCCCCCTTCATGGACATCATGATGTTCAACCCCGCTTTCCTCACCTCCCACACGTCGCGCTGGATGCGGGCGTCGGTGATCTCGATGACGCCCCCCGGGAAGCCGAGCTCGCCCATCAGCTCCACGAGCTGGCGCAGCTTGCGCATCTGCGCGTCGCGGTCGTCGCCGGCGAACTCGACCAGCAGGATCGCGTCCGGGTCGCCCCGGATCGCCTGCTCGACGGTCGCGCGGAAGGCCGGGTTCGAGCGCGCCAGCCCGATCATGGTGCGGTCCACCAACTCCACCGCGGCCGGCTCGAGCTTCACGATGTGCCGGGGCGCCTCCATCGCCTGATAGAAGGTCGGGAAATGGCACACGCCGAGCGTTCGGTGTTTCGGCAACGGCGCGAGCTTGAGGTGGATGCGGCGCGAGTACGCGAGCGTGCCTTCCGAGCCCACCAGCAGGTGCGCCATGTTGAAGGGAGCGCCAGTCAGCATGTCCAGGTTATAGCCGCCGACGCGGCGCAGCAGCTTCGGCACGCGGTGCTCGATCTCCTCCGCCTCGCGCGCGGCGATGGCGCGGAGCTTCTTCACCAGCTCGACGTAGCCGCTCGGTCCGGAAAGCCGGGCCGCCTCTTCCGGCACTTCCCCGAACGCATACTCCGATCCGTCGGCCAGCACGGCGTCGATTCCGCGTACGTTGTGCACCATGTTGCCGTAGCGGATGGAGCGCGAACCGCAGGAGTTGTTGCCCGCCATGCCGCCGATCGTCGCCTGCGCGCTGGTCGAGACGTCCACGGGGTACCAGAGACCGTGCGGCCTCAGGTACGCATTCAGCTGGTCGAGCACGACGCCGGGCTGCACCGTTACCGAGCGCGCGGCCGGGTCGAAGCCGGTGATGCGGTCGAGGTGCTTCGAGTGATCGATGACGAGCGCCGCACCGACCGTCTGGCCGCACTGCGAAGTGCCGCCGCCGCGCGGCAGGACCGGCACGCCCTCGTCGATCGCGATCCGGAACGCGGTGAGCGCGTCCTCCTCGCTTTGCGGCACCACCACTCCGAGGGGCTCGATCTGGTAGATCGACGCATCGGTCGAGTAGCGCCCGCGCGACGCCGCGTCGAACAGCACGTCGCCCCTGACCTCTCGACTCAAGCGCGCGGCGAGTGCTGAATCACCCGGTCGGATGTCGCGAGAGGTCACGGGCAAAGTGATGAGTGAGTAAGAGATAGGTGATACGGGCCGTTCGACAACCACCGCGACAAGTGCGGCTGCCTTATCACTTATCACCCGTCACTTATCACGCCTTCGTCCTATAATAACGCACCTATCCCGGAGTTCACCCATGAAGTACCGGAGCCGGCCGCCATTTCCTGCAGATCCCCGGACCGACCAACGTGCCGGAGCGCGTGCTGCGCGCGATCGACAGCGCGACCGTTGACCACCGCGGGCCCGAATTCCAGGAGATGAGCCTCGAAGTGCTCGCGGGGCTGAAGCGCGTCTTCAAGACCAAGAGCCCGGTCGTCATCTTCCCGGCTTCCGGCACCGGCGCGTGGGAGGCGGCGCTGGTCAACACGCTCTCTCCGGGGGACCGCGTGCTGATGTTCGAGACCGGCCACTTCGCGACGCTGTGGCTCAACATGGCGAAGCGCCTCGGTCTCGACCCGGTCCTCGTGCCCGGGGACTGGCGCCACGGCGTGGATCCCGCGCAGGTGGAAGCGAAGCTCGCGGAGGACAGGGGCCGGAGCATCAAGGCGGTGATGGCGGTGCACAACGAGACCTCGACCGGCGTCACCTCGCGCATCGCGGAAGTGAGGAAAGCGATCGACCGCGCGAAGCACCCGGCGCTCTTCATGGTGGACACCATCTCCTCGCTCGCCTCCATGGACTACCGCCACGACGAATGGGGCGTCGACGTGACCGTTGCCGGCTCGCAGAAGGGACTGATGCTGCCGCCCGGGCTCTCGTTCAACGCGGTCTCCGACAAGGCGCTCGCGGCGTCGAAGTCGGCGAAGCTGCCGCGCTCCTACTGGAGCTGGGAAGAAATGCTCTCCTCCAACAAGGAGGGGTGGTTTCCCTACACGCCGGCGACGAACCTCCTCTACGGCCTGCGCGTCGCCCTGACGATGCTGCTGGAGGAGGAAGGGCTGGAAAACGTCTTCAAGCGCCACGACCGCCTCGCCGAGGCGACGCGCCGCGCGGTGCGTGCGTGGGGGCTGGAAATCCTGTGCGCGAATTCCGCCGAGTACTCGAGCTCGCTCACCGCGGTGCTGATGCCGGAGGGCCATAGCGAGATCCGGTTCCGGGAGGTCGTGCTCGACCACTTCAACCTGTCGCTCGGCTCCGGGTTGACGAAGCTCCGCGACAAGGTGTTCCGCATCGGCCACCTCGGCGATTTCAACGACCTGATGCTGTGCGGGACGCTCGCCGGGATCGAGATGGGGCTCGCGCTCGCCCGCGTGCCGCACAAGAAGGGCGGTGTCGCCGCCGCCCTGGACTACCTCGCGGCGCAGCCCGCCGCCGCCAGCGCCGGCAAGCGCGCAGCGGCCTGAGCGCCGCGGCGCTCGAGGCATGAAGCTCCGCGATCGAATCGGCGTCGACCTCGGCCGCAAGATCCGCCTCGAGGACGGCATCGAATGGGCGGCGCAGAACGGCATCCGGTTCATCGACGTGCAGCTCGACACCGGGGAAAACACGCTCACCGCTTTCGATGCGAAGCGCTGCGCCGCGGTGCGCAAGCTGCTCGACAAGCACCGCGTCCGGCTCGGGCTGCACACCAATTCGGCCGTCAACGTCGCCGAGTACTCGCCCCGCGTCGCGGACGCGGTGACCGACTATCTGAAGAGCTACGTCGACCTCTTTCCCCGGATCGGCGCGAGCTGGATGGTGGTGCACGCCGGCTACCACTTCACGAAGGACAAGGCCCTGCGCATGAAGGCGGGACGCGAGCGGCTCGCGCGCGTCGCCGCGCACGCCGAGAAGAAGAAGGCGCTCGTCCTGCTCGAGAACCTCAACAAGGAGCCGGAGGACGCGGAGGTCCACTACCTCGCGCACACCGTCGAGGAGTGGCAGTACTACTGGGACATCCGTTCGCCCGCCTTCAAGCTCTCCTTCACCGCCAACCATGCGCACCTCGTGCCCGACGGCGTCGAGGGCTTCGTCGCGGCGCTCGACTTCAAGCGCGTCGGCGAAGTGCGGCTCGCCGACTGCTACCGCAACGGCCACGAAATCCATCTTCAGCCCGGCGCCGGCAATCTCGACTTCGGCCGGATGTTCAGCCTGATCGAGGGCGGCGGCTACAAGGGCCATTACACCTGCGCCTTCGGCTCGCTCGGCGACATGCTGGCCGGCCGCGACTATCTCGTCGACCGGGCGCGCGACGCAGGTTTGAAAGTGGATTGACGGAGGGAGAAGAGCACTATGGGTTACGCCGCCGTATTTCTCGCCGCACTGCTGGCTACGGTTTCCGCCGTTGCGCAGGATTATCCGACCAAGCCGATCCGTCTGGTCACGCCGTTTGCGCCCGGCGGCGGAACCGACATCAGCGCGCGCATCCTGGCTGAAGGGTTGAGCCAGGCCTACAAGCAGACGGTGGTGGTGGACAATCGCCCGGGCGCGGGCAGCGTGCTCGGCTGCGAGATCGTGGCCAGGTCGGCGCCCGACGGCTACACGCTTCTGCTCGGCAACATCAGCATGGCGTTCAACGCGGCGATCTACCGGAAGCTGCCGTACGACACGCTGCGCGACTTCATCCCGATCTCGCTGGTGACTGACCAGCCGAACATCCTCGTCGCGCACCCGTCGCTGCCCGCGAAGTCGTTCAAGGAGTTCATCGGCCTGGCGCGCTCACAGCCGGGCAAGCTCACCTATGCTTCCGCCGGCACCGGCGCGGGCACGCACCTTGCGATGGAATTGCTGATGATGTCGCAGAACATCGAGCTCGTGCACGTGCCTTACAAGGGAACGGGGCCCGCGCTGACCGCGCTGCTGGGTAACCAGATCTCGGTGTTCTTCTCGACGTTCGCCTCGGCGCTGCCGCACGTGAAGGCCGAGCGGCTGCGTGCCTACGCGGTAACCAGCGTGAAGCGTGCGCCGCCGCTGCCCGACGTGCCGACGGTCGCGGAGTCGGGTGTCCCCGGCTACGAGTACAGCACGTGGTATGGGCTGCTTGCGCCTGCGGGAACGCCGCGCGCGATCGTCGAGAAGCTCAACCAGACGACGGTCGCGGTGCTCAACGCCCCGGAATACCGGCAGCGACTGCTCGCCCAGGGTATGGATCCCGTTCCCTCGACCGCCGCGCACTATTCCGCCTACCTCAAGTCCGAGACCGACAAATGGACGAAGGTGGTGCGGGCAGCAAGGATACCGCTCCAGTGAAGCTCTCCGTTGCCCTGCTCACCGCATTCGGTGCCGTCCTGCCGCTGGCCGCGTCCGCGCAAACCCCTTCGACGGGCTCAGGGCAGGCCTATCCGGCCAGAGCCATCCGGTTCATCGTCCCGTTCGCGCCCGGCGGGGGCAACGACATTCTCGGCCGCGTCGTGGCCCAGAAGCTGAACGAGGGGTTCGGCGTGCCGGTGGTGGTGGATAACCGTGGCGGCGCCGGCGGCACCATCGGCACCGACATCACGGCGAAGTCGCCGCCCGACGGCTACACGCTGCTCATCAACAACCTGAGCCTCGCGGTCAACATCACGCTCTACTCGAAGCTGCCGTACGACACGCTGAAGGATCTCCAGCCAGTGTCGCTCGTCGGCCGCCAGCCGAATATCCTCGTCGTGCACCCCTCGCTCCCGGCGAAGTCGCTGAAGGAGGTGCTCGCGCTGGCGAAAGCGCGGCCGGGCCAGCTCGCCTACTCCTCCGGCGGCGTCGGCAGCAGCTCGCACCTCGCGGGCGAGCTGCTCAGATTGATTGCGAAGATCGACGTCATCCACGTGCCCTACAAGGGGATGGGACCCGCGATGGTGGACCTCGTCAGCGGGCAGGTGCAGTTCTCGATGGCGACGATGGCTTCGGCCCTGCCTCACGTGCGCAGCAACCGCATGCGCCCGATTGCGGTCACGACGGCCCGGCGCGTGGCGGTCGTGCCGGAGGTCCCGACGATGAAGGAGGCGGGCCTCGCCGAATACGAGCACAGCACGTGGTACGGCATTCTCGTTCCCGCCCGCACCCCCGCCCCCGTCGTCGCCCGGCTCAATGGCGAGCTGAGGAAGATCGTCGCCTCGGATGACGTGAAGCAGAAGTTCGACCCGCAGGGCGTCGAGCCCGACTCGTCCACGCCGGAGGAGTTCAGCGCGTTCCTCAGGACCGAAGCCGACAAATGGGCCAAGGTCGTCAAGGGGGCGGGTCTGCGCGCGAATTGATCGAGCGCAGCGAGCGGGCGCTCCCGTATTGCGGGATGGCGCGCCCCTTGTGAAACCGGGGCTTTCCGGCTAAGTTAACCGTCCGCGCCCGCCCGGGCCGACGTGCCAGCCGGCACGGCACAAGACCAGATAGGAGGAGAGTCATGAAAGCATTGCACATCCTGCGCTACGTGCTGCCGGTCGCGCTGTTCGCGGCCGGGTCCGCGCTGGCCCAGATCGAGATCAAGTTCGGCCACGTCGGCGAGCCCGGCTCGCTGTTCGCGAAATCCGCGGAGGAGTACGCCAAGCGCGCCAACGCCAAGCTGGGTGGCAAGGCGAAAGTTGTGGTGTTCGGCTCGAGCCAGCTCGGCGGCGACAAGGAGCTGCTGCAGAAGTTGAAGCTCGGCACTGTGGATCTCGCGCTGCCCTCGACCGTGATGTCCTCGGAGTCCGACCTCTTCGGCATATTCGAGATGCCGTACCTGGTGAAGGACCGCAAGCACATGCAGGCGATCGAGAAAGCGGTGTTCTGGTCGCAGCTCGCGCCCGAAGCCGAGAAGAAGGGCCTCAAGGTGCTGGCGGTGTGGGAGAACGGCTACCGCCACATCACCAACAACAAGCACCCGATCGTGAAGCCGCGGATCTGAAGGGCATCAAGCTGCGCGTGCCGGAAGGCAAGTGGCGCGTGAAGATGTTCCAGGCCTACGGCGCGAACCCGAGCCCGATGAAGTTCTCGGAAGTGTTCACCGCGCTGCAGACCGGCGTGATGGACGGGCAGGAGAACCCGTTCTCGCAGATCGTCAGCGCCAAGTTCCAGGAAGTCCAGAAATTCCTGTCGCTGACCGGGCACGTCTACACGCCCGCCTACATCACGGCGGGGTCCAAGAAATGGGCCACGCTGCCCGGCCGACGTGCGCAAGGTGCTGGAGTCGACCGCGAAGGAAATGCAGCCGGTCGTCTACGCCATCGCGGAGAAGGACGACAACGAGCTGATCGGCACGATCAAGGCCGCCGGCGTCAAGGTGAACGAGGCCGACAAGGCCGCGTTCGTCGCCGCCAGCAAACCGGTCTATGAAGAGTTCGGCAAGGAAGTAAAGGGCTCAAAGGAGCTGATCGACAAGGCGCTCGCCCTCGGCAAGTAGGAGATGACTTTCCGGTCGTTCCGCCGGGGATACGAGCGCTTCCTCGAGTGGATCTGCATCGCGCTCATGGCCACGCTCGCCGCCGAGGTGACGGCGGGCGTGGTCTTCCGCTACTCGGGCCATTCCCTCGTCTGGTATGACGAGGTCGCCACCATCCTCCTCGCCTGGGTGACGTTCTACGGCTCGGCGCTGGCGGTCCTCAAGCACGCCCACATGGGCGTGCCCGAGATCGTGAGGATGCTGCCGCCCGGCCCGCGGGTCGCCGCCGCCGTCGTTGCGCAACTGTGCACGCTCGCCTTCTTCGTGCTGCTCGCCTGGGTGGGCTATTCGATCCTCGAAATTCTCGCGGCGGACCGGCTCGTTTCGCTGCCGCAGGTCTCGGTGGCCTATGCGAACTCGGTGATCCCGATCAGCGCCGTCCTGTTCGTGGTGGGCCAGCTGCTGGTGTTTCCCGAGGTGCTGCGCGAGGCGCGCGGCGAAGCGAGGCGCGCGGAGGAGTCTGCATGATCGGCTTCCTCGTCCTGCTGTGCGTGGTCGCGCTGGTGCTGATCAACGTTCCGATCGCCGTGGCGCTTTGCATCGCGTCGGTCGCCGCGATGCTCGCGACCCAGGGTGTCGCGAGCCTGCCCAACGTGCCGCTCGCGCTCTACCAGGGCGCGACCAGCTTCCCGCTCATCGCTATCCCGCTCTTCATCCTCGCCGCCGCGATCATGAACACCTCGGGGATCTCCCACCGGCTGATCGACTTCTGCCAGGCGCTCGTCGGCTGGATGAGAGGCGCCCTTGCCCAGGTGAACGTGCTGAGCCACATGTTCTTCGCTGAGATCTCGGGCTCGGCGGTGGCGGGCGTGGCCGCTACCGCGTCCATCATCATGCCGGCCATGAAGAAGCGCGGTTACCCGGGCCCCTTCACGGCCGCGGTGACCTCTTCCACGGCCACGCTGGCGATCATCATCCCGCCGTCGATCCCGATGATCCTCTACGCGGTGATGGCGGGCACTTCGGTGGTGCAGATGTTCGTCGCGGGCATCGTGCCCGGCCTCCTCGCCGCATTCGGCTTCATGGGCCTGTGCTACTGGTACGCGGTCAAGTACAACTGGCCGGTGGAGCAGATCTTCCAGTGGGGCAAGCTCTGGCGCGCCTTCAAGGAGGCGTTCTGGGCGCTCACGCTGCCGGTCATCATCCTCGGGGGCATCTTCGGCGGCGTGGTCACGGCGACCGAAGGCGCGGCGCTCGCCGTCGTCGCGTCTCTCTTGGTGGGCGGGCTGGTCTATCGCGAGCTCAACTGGGCGCGGCTGCGCGAGGCGATCATCGACGGGACGGTGCAGACCGGCGCCGTGATGCTGCTGGTCGCCGCCTCGGCCCTGCTCGGCCTCTATCTCACGGAGGTGCAACTTCCGCAGCGCATCGCGGCGGCGATGCTCTCCATCACGAGCGAGAAGTGGGCCATTCTCGCGATCCTCAATGTCTTCTTCCTCATCATCGGGATGTTCCTGCACTCGGCGGCCGCCATCGTCCTGGTGGTGCCGATCGTGATGCCGGCGGTGACCGCGGCGGGGATCGATCCGGTCCATTTCGGCGTGATCGTGACGCTCAACCTCGCCATCGGCCAGCAGACGCCGCCCGTGGCGAGCGTCCTCCTGCTCACCTGCTCGATCGCGAAGGAGAGCGTCTGGGACGTGACCAAGGCGAACATCCCGTTCATCGGCGTGCTGCTGGCCACACTTCTGCTGATCACCTACGTACCCGTCGTCACGCTGGGCCTGGTGGACCTGTTCTACCGCTAGTCGATGGGCGAAACCATCCTCGTCGAACGTGACGGAGCGATCGCGACGGTCGCGCTGAATAACCCGGAGCGCCTCAACGCGCTGAACAAGGCGATGTGGGAGGGGCTCGGCCGAGCGATGCGACAGCTCTCCGCCGAGGACGAGCTGCGTTGCGTCATCGTGCGCGGGGCGGGCGACAAGGCTTTCGCCGCCGGCGCGGACATCGCCGAGTTCGAGCACGAGCGCGCGAGCGCCCGGCAGGCCAGGGAATATGGCAGGATCATCCACGAGACCATGCAGGCGGTCGCGCGCTGCCGCCACCCCACTGTCGCGATGATCCGGGGCGCATGCGTCGGGGGCGGGCTCGAGATCGCCGCGATGTGCGACCTGCGCGTCGCCGGTCAATCGAGCCGGTTCGGCATCCCCGTCAACAAGCTCGGCCTCACCATGGCCTACGGCGAGCTGATGGGTCTGCTGGCCCTGGTGGGGCGCGCGGTCGCGCTGGAAATTCTCCTCGAGGGCCGCGTGTTCGATGCCGAGGAGGCCTACCGCAAGGGCCTCGTCAATCGCGTCGTGCCGGACGACACGGTGGAGAAAGAGGCCTACGCGACCGCCCGCCGCATCGCCGAGGGCGCGCCCCTCGTCAATCGCTGGCACAAGCAATTCATCGAACGCCTCGCCGTCTCGGCCGAGCTCGCGCCGGACGAATGGGACGAGGGGTTCGAGTGCTTCGATACCGAGGACTACCGAGAGGGCGTTGCCGCGTTTCTCGCAAAGCGCAAGCCCGACTTCAAAGGGCGCTAGATCTGCACTTGGGTACCCAGCTCGATCACGCGGTTGGTGGGGATGTTGAAGTACTCGACCGCGCTGCCGGCGTTGCGCGCCATCGTGGCGAAAATCCGCTCGCGCCACAGCGCCATGCCGCCGGGCGCGCCGGCGACCGGTATCACGGTCTCGCGGCTCAGGAAGAACGAGGTCTGCATCAGGTCGAATCCGAGCCCCTTGACGGGGGCAAGCTCGCTCAGCGCGTGCCACACATCGGGACGGTCCATGAATCCGAACTCGATCGTCACCCGGTAGCACTCGTGGCCCAGCGGCTGGACCGAAACGCGCTCCTCCGGCGCCACCGACGGCACGTCCTTCGCGATCACGGTGAGGAACACCACGCGCTCGTGCAGCACCTTGTTGTGATACAGGTTGTGCAGCAGTGAATGCGGGACCACATCGGGCGTCGCCGTCAGGAAAACCGACGTGCCGGGCACGCGCCGCGGCGCCTCGCGGAACAGCGATTCCAGGAAAGGCTCCAGCGGCACGGTGGACGCGCGCATCCGTCCGAACAGGATCTCGCGCCCGCGCCGCCAGGTCGTCATGAAGGTGAACACGGCGGCCCCGATGGCGAGCGGGAACCAACCGCCCTCGGCGGTCTTGAGCAGCGTCGCCGAGAAGAAGGCCATGTCGACGACGACGAAGAAGCCGGTCGCGGCGAGGCAGAGCGCGAGCGGATAGCCCCAGCCGTAGCGGATGACGAAGAAGGTGAGCAGCGTGTCCACCAGCATCGTCGCCGTGACCGCCACGCCGTAGGCCGAGGCGAGCTCCGATGAGGAACCGAAGCCGACCACCGCCACGAGCACCGCGGTGAGCAGCATCCAGTTGATGGCGGGGATGTAGACCTGGCCGATCGTCTTCGCCGAGGTATGCACGATGTGCATGCGCGGCAGGAACCCGAGCTGGATCGCCTGCTTGGTGATCGAATAGGCGCCGGAGATCGTCGCCTGCGATGCGATCACCGTCGCCGCGGTGGCGAGCGCGACCATCGGATAGAGCGCCCAGCCCGGCACCAGGAGGTAGAACGGGTTCCTGACCGACTCCGGCTCCACGATGAGCAGCGCGCCCTGCCCGAAATAGTTGAGCACCAGCGCGGGCGCCACCAGCCCGAACCAGGCGAGCCGGATCGGACCTTTGCCAAAGTGGCCCATGTCCGCGTAGAGCGCCTCCGCGCCGGTGACGGCGAGCACTACCGAGCCCAGCACCACGAACGAAGCCAGGATGTGGCTGGTGAAAAAGTGGAACGCGTGCCACGGATTCACCGCCCACAGCACCTGCGGGTACTGCGCGATGCCGTAGATGCCGGCCGCGGCGAGCGCGACGAACCACAGCACGGTGATCGGACCGAACAACGTACCCACCACCACGGTGCCCCGGTGCTGGATCAGGAACAGCACAACCAGCACGCCCACCGCGATCGGCAACACGTAGGGCTTGAATGCGGAAGTGCCGACTTCGAGCCCCTCGACCGCGGAGAGCACCGAGATCGCGGGCGTCAGCACCGCATCGCCATAGAAGAGCGCGGCGCCGATCGCGCCCGCGACGAGCAACCGCGCGTGCCACTCGGGGCGCGACTTGATGGAGGCCGAGGCGAGCGCGAGCAGCGCCATGATCCCGCCCTCCCCGCGGTTGTCGGCGCGCATGATGAGCAGCACGTATTTGGTCGAGACGACGATCATCAGCGCCCAGAAGATCGTCGACAGGCCGCCGAGGACGTTGTCCGCCGTCAGCGCGATGCCGTGCACGGGGGAGAAGGTTTCCTTGACCGCGTAGAGCGGGCTCGTGCCGATGTCGCCGAAGACGACACCGAACGCGAGGAGGGTCAGCGCCGCGCGGGATGATTGCTGTTGTTGGGGAGCGTCGGACAACTCGCGGCCGCCCTGGGGGGTTGGACGCGGATACTACTATTGCGATGCACAAATGGCAAAGCGCGCCGACGCGGACGATGACCCGGGCTGGATCGAGCCTTGCGGGGTGGAGACGGCCGGGCCGGGCGCGATCAAGGCGGCGCCACCTCAACGCCGGGCCGTCCCGCAGTTCCCCGCCTGTAATACGGTAAGGTCCATGAAAGGTTGGCGCTTTTTCACCGGCGTCGCGCACCATGACAGTGCCCGACAGCTCCCCTTCCCACAGGGGTCTGGCATGCTCGCTTAACTGCAAAAAACCGGCTATTATCCGCTTCGTTTACATGGTGGACTGTAGCCGCGCTGGCGGCAGACGGCTCCACCGAATTTGAAGACAAGGCCCGCAGCGTCCTGGCCCCGGCGCTGCAAGACTGCAAGGGCAATAAGCTAAAAAAATCGTAAGTAGGGGCTCTAATCATGTGGAGGAGGCGCCGTCCGTGACGAATCCGGCCTGTCATCCGCACGCAACCGCGCGTGCCGGCCCCGTGGAGATCCCGAATGAATCTCGAATGGCGCACCAACAAGGACTTGTGGGCCGGCCGTGATGTACATCAGGACCGGCGCAATCGGGATGTGGATCGCCAAAGACTATCCCTTCGGCTCGGCGCTGCGCATGGGGCCGGGCTACTTCCCGACTGTGCTGGGCGGCATAATGGTCGCGATGGGCCTCTATGTCCTGGCGCTCGGCCTGCGCAAGGATCACGAAAAGATCCAGGGCAACTGGTCGATCCGCGCGCTCATCGTTTTGCCGCTCTCGATAGTCGTGTTCGGCATTCTGATGGAGGAAGCAGGATTTATTCCCGCCATGATGGCGCTGATACCCGATATCGGCAGCGGCGGGGCGGGAGTTCAAATGGGGGGAGGTCATTGCTGCTCACCATCGGCCTCACCATAGCCTGCGCGGCGGGATTCATCTGGGGCCTGGGCCTGCCGTATCCGCTGATCAAGGGATTGTGGGGCTATTGATATGGAACTCTTTCACAACCTCGTTTTCGGCTTCAGCGTCGCGCTGACGTGGCAGAACCTGTGGTTCTGCTTCATCGGCTGCTTTCTCGGCACGCTGATCGGCGTGCTGCCGGGCATCGGCCCGCTCGCGACGATCGCGATGCTGCTGCCGATCACCTTCAACGTGCCGCCCGGTGGCGGCGCTGATCATGCTCGCCGGGATCTACTACGGCGCGCAGTACGGCGGCTCCACGACCGCCATCCTGGTGAATCTCCCCGGCGAGATCTCCTCGGTGGTGACCTGCTTGGACGGCTACCAGATGGCGCGCCAGGGACGCGCCGGGCCGGCGCTCGCGATCGCGGCGGTCGGCTCGTTCTTCGCCGGCACGGTGTGCACGCTGATCATCGCGCTGTTCGGACCGCCGCTCGCCGAGCTGGCGCTGAAGTTCGGCGCGCCGGAGTATTTCTCGCTGATGCTGATGGGCCTGGTCGCGGCGGCGGTGCTGGCGCACGGCGACATGATCAAGTCGCTGGCGATGGTGGCGATGGGGCTGCTGCTCGGCATCGTCGGCACCGACGTCAACTCCGGCATGGCGCGCTACAGCTTCGGTATTCCGGAACTGACCGACGGCATCGGCTTCATCGTCATCGCCGTGGGGGTGTTTGCGGTGGGCGAAATCGTGAGCAACCTCGGCGAGACCGAGGAGCGCGAGGTGTTCACCAACAAGGTGACGGGCCTCATGCCCACCGTGCAGGACCTGAAAGCATCCTTCTGGCCAATCGTCAGAGGCACCGGCATCGGAGCGTTCATGGGCGTGCTGCCCGGCACCGGGCCCGCAATCGCCTCGTTTTCCTCCTACATGATGGAGAAGAAAGCTGGCGAAGGACCCCTCGCGCTTCGGCAAGGGCGCGATCGAGGGCGTGGCCGGCCCCGAGTCCGCCAATAACGCCGACGCGCAGTGCAAGTTCATCCCGACGCTGACGCTCGGCATCCCCGCGAGCGCGGTGATGGCGCTGATGCTCGGCGCCCTCACCATCCAGGGCATTGCGCCGGGACCGCAGGTGATGACCCAGAAGCCGGATCTCTTCTGGGGCCTGATTGCGAGCATGTGGATCGGCAACCTGATGCTGGTGGTCCTGAACCTCCCGCTGATCGGCCTGTGGGTGAGCCTGCTGAAGGTGCCGTACCGGCTGCTGTTCCCCGCCATCATGGCGTTCTCGTGCATCGGCATCTACAGCGTGAACAACAGCTCGTTCGAGCTCTACCTCACCGCGATCTTCGGCATCATCGGCTTCGTCTGGATGAGGCTCGAATGCCCGCCGGCGCCGATGCTGCTCGGGTTCGTGCTGGGGCCGCTGATGGAGGAGAACCTGCGGCGGGCGCTTCTGATCTCGCGAGGGGATGCGACGGTATTCTTCACGCGCCCCATCAGTCTTGGCTTCATGATCGCCACGGCGCTGGTCGTCGTTATCATGCTCGCTGCCCGCCGTGAAATCGCGCCGCGAGGCGATCACGGGCGGTTGAGGAAGCTGTGTTGCAGGGAGAAAACGGCGCCGCGGGCGCCGTTTTGCTGTCTGGACCAGTAAAAACGCCCCGGCGGCAAGCCGGGGCGCGCGGCCAGAAACGCGTCAATCGGAGAATAGGTTCGGGAAAACGAAACCGAACGAAACCAGAAAAACGATAACTTTCCCGATATGCACTATCTTGCCAAAGAAGGTCAACTGCGCGAACCGCTTCGGGGCGGCGGAGTTGTCATCTGCTGACCTGTCTTGACTGCTGCCCATAACGAGTCCTCCTTAAAGCAAGATACGGGAGTGTGATTCTCGACGGCCGGGCTCTTACACCAAACTGACTCGGACAGCGCAAATTCTAACAAGACAGAGAGGTCGCTGCCCCTAAGTCTCGTCCCAGCCCGAAGACCCTGCGGCAGCGCGTGCGAGCCGGTCGTTGATCGCTGCCCACTCGGGCGCCTGAGGGGGTCTTTCCACCACGATCGTATCGCATCCCGCCTCGTCGAGCTGGCGCAGGCTGGAGTAGAGGGCGTGGGCATAGCCTGCGGCGTCCGGCGGCGCCAGATGCCACTCGATACCCGGCTGCAGGGGCCGGCCCGCCGCGCGGGCGAGCACCGCCACCCGCTTGCCCTGGCGCGCGAGGCTCGCCGCCAACTCGAGCGCGAGGTCGCCTTCAGCAAGCGCGAGCGGCGTCCGCGGCGCGTAGTGCGCGGCGAGCGTGCCCGGCGCCCGCGGCGCATCAGCAGGCGGCGCCGCGAGCGCCATTCCCAGCGCGGCCTCGATCTCGGCCGCGGTGATCCAGCCGGGCCGCAGGAGCAGCGGCGCGGCCCCCGACAGGTCGACGATCGCGGATTCGATGCCGATTCCGGCCTCCCCTCCGTCGAGCACGCAGTCCACCGCGGCTCCAAATTCCCGCCGCACGTGCTCCGCCGTCGTGGCGGAGACGCGCCCGTGGCGGTTGGCGGAGGGCGCGGCAATACCGCTGCCGAAGCGCGCGAGCAGCTGCTGCGCCACGGGGTGGGACGGCACGCGCAGCGCCACCGTATCCTGGCCGCCGGTCACGACATCGCTCACGCCGGAAGCACGCTTGAGGATGATGGTCAGGGGACCAGGCCAGAATTTCCGGGCGAGCCTGCGCACGGCGTCCGGAATCTCCCGCGCCCAGTCGGCAAGCTGCACCGGATCCGCCAGATGCACGATCACCGGGTGCGCGGCCGGGCGGCCTTTGACCTCGAAGATCCTGCGGACGGCCGCGGCGTTCGACGCGTCGGCCCCGAGTCCGTAAACGGTCTCGGTGGGAAAGGCGACGAGGCCCCCCGCGCGCAGCACCGACACCGCGCGCTGAATGTCGAGACCGGAGGCCATTCCGTCCTTACCTGTCGAAGACGAGCATCAGGTAGGCGAGGAACAGCAGAAGGTGCACCGCGCCGAGGAGCACGTTGGTGCGCGCGCTGGCGAAGGTGAGCGTGCTCACTGCGAGCGTCAGAATCAGCAGCACCATATCGGTGGGGATCAGCCCGAGAACGATCTCCTGGCCGGTCAGGAAGCCGATGACGAGGATCGCGGGAATCGTCAGGCTGATCGTCGCCAGCACCGAGCCGAGCAGGAGGTTGACCGAGCGCTGCAGATCGTTCGCGCGCGCCGCCCGGATGGCGCTGACCGACTCGGGGAGCATGACCAGGGTGGAGACGAGCAGGCCCCCGAGCGCCGCCGGCGCCTGCAGCACGTGGATGCCGTGGTTGATCGGCACCGCGAACTGCTTCGCGAGCACGACCACGGGCAGCAGGTGCACGACCAGCAGGGCGCCGTGAAACGGGACCGAGCGGAAGCCTTCGACCCGCACCTCCCCCGCGCCCGAGGAGCCGGGCGCGATGAAGTAATCGCGGTGCCGCAGGTTCTGTATCGCGAGGAAGACGCCGTAGAGCGCGACCGACATGATGATGAGAAACGCGGCCTGCGGCGGCGACAGCGTCGGCCCCGGCGTGGTGAGGGTGAAGTTGGGCAGCACCATGCACAGCACCGCCAGCGGCACGATCACCGCCAGGAACGCGTTGGCGCCCTGCAGGTTGTAGGACTGCTCGTGATGGCGCAGCCCGCCCAGCACGAGCGCGAGGCCCACCATGCCGTTCATGACGATCATCACCACCGCGAACATCGCGTCGCGCGCGAAAGCGGCGTTGCCCTTCCCGGTATACATCACGGCGGAGATCATGATGACCTCCATGCCGGTCACCGCAAGCGTCAGGACCAGGGTGCCGAGCGGCTCGCCCAGCCTGCCCGCCAGGATCTCGGCGTGCCGCACCACCGCCAGCGCCGACAGGAGGATCACGGCGAAGAGCCACCCGAGCAGGAACGCAAACCAGGGGGCGCTGGAGAGATCGGCAAACCAGCGCTCGCCGAACGAGAGGAACAGCGCGGTGGTGGCAAGGCTCGCCGCGAGCGGCCACTCCCGCCTCGCTTGACGAAGCGTGGCTCGCGACTCGTGCACCGTCACGGCTCCTGGCCCGTGGTCAGGCAGTAAGGAGTTTGAGGACTTCCTGGTACTTCGCAGAGGTCTTCTTCAGCACCTCGGGCGGCAGCTTCGGCGCAGGGGGCTGCTTGTTCCACGGTTGGGTCTCGAGCCAGTCGCGCACGATCTGCTTGTCGAAGGAAGGCGGACTCGTGCCGACGCGATACTCCGAGGCGGGCCAGAAACGCGAGGAATCCGGCGTCAGCGCCTCGTCGATCAGCACCAGGTTGCCCGCCGCATCGGTGCCGAACTCGAACTTGGTGTCGGCGATGATGATGCCCCTCGACCTCGCGTACGCGGCGGCCTCGCTGTAGAGCCGGATCGAGACCGCGCGCACCTTCTCCGCGAGCTCCGCGCCGACGATCTTCTGCGCTTCCGCGAAGGAGATGTTCTCGTCGTGGCTGCCCGCCGGCGCCTTGGTCGCCGGGGTGAAGATCACCTCCGGCAGCTGTTGCGCCTCCTTGAGCCCCGCGGGGAGCCTGATGCCGCACACCATCCCCGTCTTCTGGTAGTCCTTCCAGCCCGAGCCGATGATGTAGCCGCGCACCACCGCTTCGATCTTGAGCGGCTCCAGTTTGCGCACCACCATGGCGCGTCCCGCCACCTGCCAGCGCTCCTCCTGCGCCACTACCGATTCCGGCGCGGCGCCGGTCAGGTGGTTCGCGATGACGTGCGCGAGCTTCCGGAACCAGAAGAAGGACATCTCCGTCAGCACGCGGCCCTTTTCCGGGATCGGGTCGGGCATGATCACGTCGAACGCCGACAGCCGGTCGGTCTGGATCACGAGCAGCCGGTCCGCCCCTACCGCATAGAGGTCCCGCACCTTGCCGCGGTGGAGAAACTTGAGGCTCTTGATGCTCGATTCAAACAGCGTGGAATGGTTGGGCGTCATCACTTGAGTTCGGGGAGCTTCGCCGCCAGAACGGCGTCGGCCTGTTTCTTCCGGAATTCCGCGAGCTTCTTTGCCAGCGCCGCATCCTCGAGCGCGAGCATCGCAACGGCGAACAGTCCCGCATTGGCGGCCCCGGAATCGCCGATGGCGAAGGTTGCGACCGGGATGCCCTTCGGCATCTGCACCATGGACAGCAGCGAGTCGAGACCTTGCAGGTGCTTCGACGGCATGGGCACGGCGAGCACGGGCAGCGTCGTCTTCGCCGCGACCACGCCCGCCAGGTGCGCCGCCCCTCCCGCGCCCGCGATGAAGCACTTCGCGCCCTGCGCCGCGAGCCCCTCGACCCACGCTAACAGGGCGTCGGGCGTGCGGTGCGCCGACAGGGCGCGCGCCTCGAAGGCAACGCCGAAATCGGCGAGGCTGCGAGCGGCGTGCTGCATCACCTCCCAGTCGCTCTGACTCCCCATGACGATGCCGACCAGCGTCTTCTTCACGGCGGGTGCCCCGGTTTTTTTCGGAGCCCGTATTTTATCGCACACCGATATTTCCGGTTGAGCGCGGCGCCGCCGCTGATAAGCTTTGTCCCCCGCCGCGCGCCGCCGCGATCAGGAATCCCGCCATGCCCGCCGTGCTCCCTTTGCTGCGGCCGTTGTTGCCCGCCGTCCTCGTACTCCTGTCCGTACACGCCCACGCGCAAACCTACCCGGTCAAGCCGGTGCGCGTGCTGGTGGGCTTTCCGCCCGGCGCCGGTGTGGACATCACGACCCGGCTCGTCACCCCCAGGCTCGGCGAGGCGCTCGGCCAGCAGTTCGTGGTGGACAATCGCGCCGGCGCCGCGGGCAACATCGCCGCCGAGCTCGCGGCCAAAACACCGCCGGACGGCTACACGCTGCTGTTCGGGTCGGCGTCCTTAGCCATGAGCCAGTCGCTCTACAAAAACCTCAACTACAACCTGGAGCGGGACTTCGAGCCGGTCGGGCTGGTTGCGTCCGCCCCGTTCATACTGGTGGTGCACCCCTCCGTGCCGGTGAAGTCCGTCAAGGAATTCGTCGCGCTCGCCCGATCCCGGCCCGGCCAGCTTTCATTCGCCTCGACCGGCAACGGCAGCACGCCGCATCTCACGATGGAAATGTTCAAGACGCAGGCGGGCATCAGCCTGGTGCACGTCCCGTACAAAGGCACGCCGCAGGCGGTGATCGACGTCATGTCGGGACAGGTGCCGGTGATGTTCGCCAATACCTTGTCGGTGCTGCCGCTCACCCGAAGCAACAGGTTGCGCGCGCTCGGCATCAGCGGCGCGAAACGCAGCCCTGCCGCACCGGAGATTCCGACCATTGCCGAGGCCGGCATGAAGGACTTCGAGGCGAGCACCTGGTTCGGCGTGTTTTCCCCCGCCGGGACACCGCCGGCGATAGTGCAGCGGCTGAGCTCCGAGATCGTGCGCATCGTGCAGCAGCCCGACATGAAGGAACGCCTGCTCGCGCAAGGCGCGGACCCGATCGGCATGCCCGCGGAGGCGTTCCGCGGCTACGTCAAGGCGGAAATCGCCAAGTGGGGCAAGGTGGTGCAGGCCTCCGGCGCCAAGGTCGAGTGACGGAAGCCACCCGCACCCTCGCAAGCTACCTGGCGGCTTCGCGCTGGGAGGACATCCCGGAACGCGTGCGCCACGAGGCTGCGCGCGCGCTGCTCAACTGGCTCGGCTGCGCGGTCGGCGGCTGCCGTCACGAGACCGTGGAGCGCGCGCTCGCGGCGGTGCGGCCTTTCTGCGGCCCGCCCCAGGCCACTGTGCTCGGGCGCGCCGAGCGCGTGGACATCCTCCATGCGGCGCTGCTGAACGGCATCAGTTCGCACGTGCTCGACTTCGACGACACACACGTGCGCGCGATCCATCCCAGCGCGCCGGTCCTGCCCGCCCTCCTCGCTTTTTCCGAGTGGCGCAAGCTGAGCGGCGCGGAATTCGTGCACGCGTTCGTGCTGGGGGTGGAAGCCGAGGAGCGCATCGGCCTCTCGGTATTTCCAGAGCACTACGAGGCCGGCTGGCACATCACGGGAACCGCCGGCGTGTTCGGCGCCGCCGCCGCGGCCGGGAAGCTCCTAGGGCTCGACGCTCAGAAAATGGCGTGGGCCCTCGGCATCGCGGCGACGCAGTCCGCCGGACTGCAGGAAATGTTCGGCACCATGTGCAAGAGTCTGCATCCTGGACGCGCTGCGCAGGGGGGGCTCACCGCCGCGCTGCTGGCGGCCCAGGGCTTCACCAGCTCGGAGCGGGCGATCGAGGCACCGCGCGGTTTCGCTCGCGTCACCTCGACGAAGTTTGACCCGGAGGTCATCACGGCGGAGCTCGGGCAGCGCTTCGAGCTGCTGTCCAATATGTACAAGCCCTACGCCTGCGGGCTGGTCGTGCACGCGGCGATCGACGGCTGCATCGAGATCTCCCGCGAGCACGGGCTCGCGCCCGATGCCATCGAAGCGGTCGAGCTCACGGTGAGCCCCCTGGTGTTCAAGCTGACGGGCAAGACCGCACCGCAGTCCGGGCTCGAGGGCAAGTTCAGCGTCTATCACGCCGTTGCGGCGGCGCATCGTCCACGGGGCGGCGGGCGAGGCGCAGTTCAGCGACGCGTGCGTGCGCGACCCGCGCGTCGTCGCCGTGCGGAGGCCGGGTGAGCGCGCGGGAGGATTCCGCCATCGGCAGGACCGAGGCGCAGGTTACGCATCCGCGCCCGGGACGGGCGCACGTTCGCCCGGCACGTCGAGCACGCGCTCGGCACGCTCGCGCGACCGATGAGCGACTCCGATCTCGAGGCGAAATTCAGGGGGCTCGCGGAGGGCGTGCTCCCGCTCGGCCGCGATCGAAGAGGCCATCGATCTGTGCTGGCGGATCTGACCGCGCTGGAAGACGCCGGGGCGCTCGCCCGCGCCGCGGTGCCGCAGTAACCGGTGGATGGTGGATGGAATAGATAACAACCAGGAGACGAAGCCGTGAAGGACGACAGGAAGCCCTCAGCGGAAATATCGCCGTTAATGCGGGAAGTCGCGGCATACGTCGCCGGCGCGCTGAAGCGGCCGCTGCCGCAGGACGTCCTGGAGAAGACGAAGCATCACGTGCTCGACACGATCGCGGCGATGGTGTCGGGCTCGCGGCTGCTGCCGGGAAAGAAGGCGATCGCCTACGCGAAGACCCTGGGCGGCGTGAAGGAGGCGTGCGTGATCGGCTCGCGCCTCGTCACCTCCGCCCAGCACGCGGCGCTCGCCAACGGCATGCTCGGCCACGCCGACGAGACCGACGACTCGCACGCGCCTTCCCTCTGCCATCCCGGCTGCGCCATCGTGCCCGCGGCGCTCGCCATGGCGGAGCGCGAGGACCGTAACGGCACCGCGTTCCTGCGGGCGGTGGCGCTGGGCTACGACGTCGGCACCCGGATCAACTGGCGCTGGGTGACTACGACTTCCGCGACGTGGGACACTCGAGCCACAGCTTCGGCCCGAGCTTCGGCGCCGCGGCGGCGGCCGGCGCGCTCGCGGGCGTGAACGCCGACCAGGCGCGCTGGCTGCTTTCCTACGCCGCGCAGCAGTGCTCCGGCATCTCGTGCTGGATGCGCGACGAGGAGCACATCGAGAAGGCGTTCGATTTCGGCGGCATGCCGGCGCGCAACGGCGTCGTCGCCGCCACGATGGTCGCCGCGGGCTTCACCGGGGTGGACGACGTCTTCTCCGGCGAGCGCAATTTCTTCGTCGCCTACGACGAGACGCGCCGCATCGGCAGGCCGCCCGAGCCGCAGCGCCTGGTTCAGGGGCTCGGCTCCACCTACGAGATCATGAACACCAACATCAAGCGCTGGTCGGTGGGCTCGCCGATCCAGGCGCCGCTCGATTCGCTGCTCGACCTCATTCGCGCGCACGGCATCAAGGCGGGACGACGTCGAGAAGCTCACCGTGCGCGTGTCGAAGCAGGGCGCCAACACCACCGACAACCGGACCATGCCCGACATCTGCATGCAGCACATGTGCGCGGTGATGCTGCTCGACGGCATCGTCACGTTCGCGTCCTCCCACGACGAGAAGCGCATGAAGAACCGCGAGGTGCTCGCGCTGAGGAGCCGCATCGAGCTCGTGGGCGACGAGGAGATGACGCGCGCGCTCCCCGCGCGCCAGGGCATCGTCGAGCTGAAGCTGAAGGACGGGCGCGAGCTGCGGCACCACACGAAGGCGGTCCGCGGCACGGCGCAGAACCCGATGACGCGGGCGGAGGTGGACGAGAAAGCCTATCACCTGATGGCGCCGGTGCTGGGCAAGTCCCGCGCGCGCGCGACTGTGCGACGCCAGCTGGGCCCTGGACGGGCTGTCCAATATGCGGAAGCTGCGGCCGCTGCTGCGCGCCTGAACCACCTGTGACGAGGCACGGGTGACGAGATATAGGTGACGAGATACGGGTGACACGGGTACAGCGTCGCACTTGTCACCCTTATTCGTCACTGTTCCAAGCAGATGAATTTCGAGCTCACCCCCGAGCAGCAGTCGTTCCGCGACGCGGTGCGCGGCTTCGCCGAGAAGCACCTGCGCGCCGGCGCGCTGGCGCGCGCGCACGACCCGGCGCACCCGTGGGATGTCTCGCGTCTCATGGCGCAGCAAGGGCTGATGGGCATCACGATGCCGGAGGAGGATGGCGGCCAGGGCGGCACGCTGATGGACGCGATCCTCGCCATCGAGGCGGTGGCGCAGGTCTGCCCGAAGAGCGCCGACGTCGTGCAGGCGGGCAATTTCGGCCCGGTGCGCGTGCTCGCCGAGTACGGCACCCGCGACCAGAAGGACCGCTACCTGAGGAAGATCCTGCGCGGCGAGTCGGTGATCTGCGTCGGCATGACCGAGCCGGAGGCGGGCTCGGCGGTCACCGATCTCAAGACCGCGGCGACCCCCGACGGCAAGGGGTATCGCGTGAGCGGCGTCAAGGTGTTCCAGACGCACGCCTCCTACGCGGAGGTCATGCTGACCTACGTGCGCTTCGGCCCCGGCGTGGACGGCATCGGCTCGGTGCTGATTCCGCGCGATGCGCCGGGATTCCGGCAGGGCGCGCCGTCGCGGTTCGTAAACGGCGATGAATGGGTCCAGACCTATCTCGACAACGTCTATGTCGGCCCCGAGAACGTGCTCCTCAAGGAGGGCGGCTTCAAGAAGCAGATCGCCGGCTTCAACGTCGAACGCATCGGCAACACGGCGCGCTCGCTCGCGCTCGGGCGCTACTGCTACGAGCAGGCGCGCCAGTGGGCGCTCACGCGCAAGCAGTTCGGGCGCCTGCTCGCCGAGTTCCAGGGCATCCAGTGGAAGTTCGCCGACATGAAGATCAAGCTCGACGCCGGCCAGCTTCTGCTCTACCGCGCCGCCGTGAACGCGGACCGGGGGCTGCCCTCCGCGGAGGAGACTGCTGTCGCCAAGGCCTACTGCAACCAGGCGGGCTTCGAGTGCTGCGACGAGGCGATGCAGATCATGGGCGGCATGGGCTACACCGAGGAGACGCTCGTCGAGTGGTGCTGGCGCAAGTGCCGCGGCTGGATGATCGCCGGCGGCTCGATCGAGATCCTCAAGAACCGCATCGCCGAGTCCGTCTTCGAGCGGACGTTCTCGCAGCGTCCACCGAAAACGGACAGGAAGTGACGAGCCCCATGAAAGGCGTCGCGCCGATCCCGCTGGCGCAGGCGTTGTTCGCGCCGCGCTCGATCGCGCTGATCGGCGCCTCCGGGGACGCCGGCAAGAACACCTCCCGCCCGCAGCGCTTCCTGCGCAAGCACGGATACACCGGCGCGGTGTTTCCGATCAATCCCGGGCGCGACGAGATCTTCGGCGAGAAGGCTTATCCCGACCTGCGGGCGGTGACCACGCCGGTGGACCACGCCTTCATCATGGTGCCGGCGTCCGCCGTCCCCGCCGCGATCGCCCAGTGCTGCGAGAAACGGGTACCGGTCGCCACCATTTTCAGCGACGGCTTCGCCGAGACCGGCGCGGACGGGCGCCGGCGGCAGCACGAGCTGCTCCAGCTCGCGCGGGCAGCGGGGCTGCGGCTGCTCGGCCCCAACTGCATCGGACTGCTCGACCTGCACTCGCACCTGGTGCTCTCGGTGAACGCGGTGCTCGAGCACGCGAAGGTCAAAGCGGGCACGACGGCGATCGTCTCGCAGAGCGGGAGCATGATGGGCGCGCTCATGTCGCGCGGGCTGGGGCGCGGCACGGGCTTCTCCAAGCTGGTGTCGGTCGGAAACGAGTCCGACCTCGCCGTGGGCGAGATCACCGACTTGCTGGTGGACGACGCCGATACCCGCGTGATCCTGCTGTTCCTGGAGACCCTCCGCGACGCCGAGCGCCTCGCCCGCGCGGCCCGGCGCGCGTACGACGCCGGCAAGCCGGTGGTGGTGTTCAAGCTCGGCCGCTCCGACGTGGGCGTCGAGCTCGCCACCTCGCACACCGGGGCGATGACCGGCTCCGACGACCGGGCGGAAGCCTTCTTCCGCGCCCATGGCATGCTGCGCGTGGACCTGCTGGAGACGCTGTTCGAGCTGCCGGCCCTGATCTCCGGCCAGAAACCGGCCGCGCGCCACCGCGTCGCGGCGCTGACGACCACCGGCGGCGGCGCGGCGACCGTCGTGGACCGCCTCGGCACCCTCGGCGTAGAGGTCGTGCCGCCCACCGAGGAGATCGTCGCCCGGCTCGCGGGCAAGAAAATCGCGATCTCCCGAGCGCGGCTGACCGATCTCACGCTCGCCGGCGCGAAGAAGGAAATCTACAGTGCGGTGCTGAGCGAGCTTCTGGCCTCCGATCACTGCGACCTCGTGCTGGCGGTGGTCGGCAGCTCCGCCCAGTTCCAGCCGCACATCGCGATCGACCCGATCCTCGAAGCCGGGCGCGGCCGGAAGCCGCTGGCGGTATTCTGCGCGCCACAGGCCGACGCGTCGCTCGCGTTGCTGGCGGAGGCCGGCATCGCCGGCTTCCGCACGCCGGAAGCGTGCGCCGACGCGATCCGTGCCTGGCGCGATTGGCGCGCGCCGCGACCGGCGCCCGCCGCCGACGAAGCGCGCCTCGGCCCGGCGCGGGCGCTTCTCGGCGGAAAGTCCCGGTTGAACGAGCTGGAGGCCTGCCGGGTTTTCGGCAAGCTCGGCGTGCCGGCGGCGCCAGCGGAAACGATCACGGCGCCGGAGCAGGAAGTGAAGCTCGAGTTCCCGGTGGTGGCGAAAATTCTTTCGCCCGACATCGCGCACAAGACCGACGCCGGCGGCGTGGTCGTGAACATCGCGAACGCCGACGCGCTCAAGCGCGCCGCCGCCACGATCCTCCAGAGCGTGCGCGTCAAGCACCCGCAGGCGCAGGTGAACGGCATCCTGGTGCAGCGCATGGAGAAGGGCCTGGCGGAGGTGATACTCGGCTACCACCGCGATCCGCAGGTGGGCCCGGTTGTGATGCTGGGGGCGGGCGGCGTGCTGGCCGAGGTTTACCGGGATTTTGCGCTGCGGCTTGCGCCGGTGACGGAAGAGGAAGCGGCCCGCATGATCGAGGAAGTGAAGGGACTGGCCGTCATCCGCGGCTACCGCGGCCTGCCTCGAGGCGACACGGCAGGGCTGGCGCGGGCCGTCGCCGCCTTTTCCGGCCTCGCGCACTTCGAGCCGCGAGTGGCGGAAGCGGAGGTGAACCCACTCATCGTCAAGCGCGAAGGCGAGGGCGTGGTCGCCGTGGACGGGCTGCTCGTCCTCGCCGACAATGAAAAGGCGTGAAATTCCAGGAGTAGCAACCATGCTGGCTGAGCAATTTGCCGAATACGCGGTCAGGGAGCAGACGGCGAAGCTGCCGAAGGAAGTGATCCACCACGCCAAGCGCGCGGTGGTGGACTGGCATGCGTCGCTGATCCCGGGCAGCCGCATCGCGCCCGCGACGCTGCTCGAGGAAGCGCTTGCGGACGAGCTCGATCACGGACGCGCGCGGCTTGCGTCGGGGCGCCGCGCCACGGTGCGAGCGGCGGCACTCATCAACGGCGCAGCCTCCCACGCGGTGGAGTTCGACGACATCTGGCGCGACGCCGTCTACCACCCCGGGAGCCCGGTGATCTCGGCCGCGCTCGCCGCGGCGCAATCGCAGGGCGCGGGTGGCGAGCGGTTCTTGCGCGGCGTCGTCGTCGGCTACGAGGTCTCCACCCGCATCGGCGATGCCGTGATGCCTTCCCATTACAGGTTCTGGCACACGACGGGCACCGTCGGGACGTTCGGCGCGGCCGCCGCCGTCGCGACGCTTCTCGGCTGCAACCGCGAGCAGTTCGTCCACGCGCTCGGCAATGCCGGCACCTTCGCCGCCGGCCTGCAGCAGGCATTCCGCTCGGAGGCGATGGCGAAGCCGCTGCACGGCGGCCATGCGGCGGAGGCCGGCGCGCTCGCGGCGCTCGCCGCGGCGCGGGGCGTGACCGGCGTCGCCGACATCCTGGAAGGCGAGGTCGGCTTTGGCGCGGCGATGAGCGTCAACCCGGACTGGTCGCGGGCGACGCGCGGTCTCGGCACCGACTATCACATCACGCGCGTCACGTTCAAGAACCACGGCTGCTGCGGGCACAACTTCGCTTCGCTCGACGCCGTGCTGGCGCTGAAGCGCGAGCACGGGTTCTCGCACCGGGACATCCGCAGGGTCCGCATCGCGACCTACCAGGGCGGGCTCGACATCGTCGACAATCCGCGCCCCGAGGGCGATTACCAGGCCAAGTTCAGCCTCCAGTACACGGTTGCGCACGCGCTGGTGCACGGCAGCGTGCGCCTGAACGCATTCGCTCCGCAGCGGCTCGCCGACCCGGACGTGCGGGCGTTGATGCAGAAAATCGAGTGCGTCGCCGACGCCGAGCTCTCCAAGGCGTTCCCGCGTCAGCGCGCGGCGCGGGTCGAGATCGAGCTCGCGGACGGCCGCAAGCTCGCGCACTTCCAGCCGACGCGCAAGGGCGATCCCGAGATGCCCCTCACGGATGCCGAGCTCAACGACAAATATCTGGAGCTTGCGGTGCCGGTGCTGGGCGAGGCGAAAGCGCGCGCGCTGCTGGAGCGCCTGTGGCGGCTCGAGACGGAAAAGAACGTGGAATTCGGGCCCGGCGAACGCGCGCCCGCCCGCGCCGTTTCGTGAGGAGGCGGCCGGGCTTCATGCCGGCGCGACACCAGAGAGGGTAATGGTCATGTCAGAGAAGCAGCGCAAGGGGCCGCTGGCCCGGTTTACCGTCCTGGATCTCACGCGCGCGCGCTCCGGCCCGACGGCGGTGCGGCAGCTCGCCGACTGGGGCGCCAATGTCATCAAGATCGAGGAGCCGGGAGAGAAAACCGGCGCGGTGGACGACCGCCGCCACGGGCCGGATTTCCAGAACATGCACCGCAACAAGCGCAGCATGACGCTCAACCTGAAGTCACCGGAAGGGGTGGCGATCCTCAAGAAGATGGCAGAGACCGCCGATGTGATCGTCGAGAACTACCGGCCCAACGTGAAGCACCGTCTCGGCATCGACTACGAGTCGATGCGCAAGATCAACCCGCGCCTTGTCTACGCCAGCATCAGCGGCTTCGGCCAGGACGGGCCCTATGCCGACCGCCCCGGGCTCGACCAGGTGGCGCAGGGCATGAGCGGCCTCATGTCGATTACCGGCCGGCCTGGCGAAGGCCCGATGCGGGCGGGGATTGCCATCGGCGACTCGAGCGCCGGCGTCTACCTCGCCTTCGGCATCGTCACCGCGTTGCTCGAGCGCGAGGAAACCGGCAAGGGCCAATGGGTCAGCACATCGCTCCTGCAGGCGCTGATCGCGATGCTCGATTTCCAGGCGGCGCGCTGGGTGGTGGCGCACGAGGTGCCGGAGCAGGTCGGCAACGATCATCCCCTCTACATGCCCACCAGCGCCTTCAGGACCGCGGACGGGCACATCAACATCGCCGGCTCGGGCAACCTGTTTCCCCGGCTGTGCAAGGTGATCGGGATGCCGGAGCTGGAAACGCACCCGGACTTCAGCGACTTCAAGCTGCGGCACAAGAACCGGGTCGCGCTGGTGAAGGTCATCGAGGAAAAGACCCGCCAGCGCACTTCCGCCGAGTGGGTGGAAGCCTTCAACAAGGCGGGCGTGCCGTGCGGCCCGATATACAAGATGAACGAGGTATTCGCCGACCCGCAGGTGAAGCACATCGGCATGGCAAAGCCGACGCGCCATTACGCGCTGGGCGACATCGAGGTCGTCGCTCAGGGCGTGAACCTGTCCGGAACGCCGTTCACGGTGCGCTCCGCGGCGCCCGACCAAGGCGTCCACACGGGCGAAGTGCTGCGCGAATTCGGCTTCGACACCGCCGCGATCGACGATTTCCGGCGTCGGGGCGTGGTCTAGGTCGCGCGCGGCACGGTGGACCCCAGCTGGAGGAGGAAATGGCGATGAAACTCGTTCTGGCGGCGCTGCTCGCCGCTGCCGCGTTCGCGGCGGGAGCGCAACAGGGCTTCCCGTCGCGCCCCGTGCGCCTGATCGTGCCGTATCCGCCGGGCGGCAACGTGGACATCACCGCGCGCATCATCGGGCCCACGCTGGGCGAGCAGCTCGGACAGTCCATCGTGGTGGACAACCGCGGAGGGGGCGGCGGCAACGTCGGCGCCCATCTCGTCGCGAAGGCGGCGCCCGATGGGCACACGCTGCTCATGGGCTCGAGCGGCCCGCTCTCGATCAATCCCGTGGTCGTTTCGAACCTGCCCTACGACCCGGTGAAGGACTACGCCCCGATCTCGCGTGTGCACGTCGTGCCGCTGGTGGTGCTGGCGGGCCCGAAATCCGGCATCGGCTCGGTCAAGGAGCTGATCGAGCGCGCGCGGGCCAATCCCGGGAAGCTCGCCACCGCCTCCGCCGGCACCGGCACCACCAACCACTTCGGGATCGAGCTCTTTAACACCATGGCCGGCGTGAAGCTGCTGCACGTACCCTACAAGGGAAGCGGCCCCGCTCTCGCCGAGATGCTCGGCGGGCAGGTGCCGCTGATGTTCGATCAGCTTTCCGCCTCGATCGGCTACATCCGGGACGGCCGGCTGAAGGCGCTCGCCGTCGCGAGTGCCCGGCGCGCCTCCGTGCTGCCCGGCGTGCCGACGCTGGACGAGTCGGGACTGCGCGGCTACGAAGCCTCGACCTTCATCGGCGTCCTCGCGCCGGCGAACACCCCGAAGCCGGTAGTCGCCCGGCTGAACGCCGCGATGCGCAAGGTGATGGATACCGCGGTGGTCCGCGAGAAATTTCTCGGTCTCGGCGCCGAGCCGGGATCGAGCTCGCCGGAGGAGTTCAGCAAGCTGATCGCGGAGGAGCTCAACAAGTGGCGCGACGTCGCGAAGCGCGCCGGCTTGAAATTCGACTAGCCGGGACGGGCGGCGGCGAGCCAGGCTAGAACATCGCCCGCGTTGCGGTCCGGCGGAAACACGGGATAGAACACCTTCACGATCGCGCCATCGCGCGCGATGAGCGTGATGCGCCTGATCAGCTTCATTCCGTCCACCTCGAAAGTCGGCAGCTTCAAGGCTCGCGCGAAGGCGAGCTTCTCGTCCGACAGCAGCTCGAACGGCAGGTGCAGCCGCTCCACCGCTTCCCGCTGGTAGCCGGTGTCCTGAGTACTCAAGCCGAACACCTGCTCCGCGCCGGCGCGCTTCAGCTCCTGGTAATGATCGCGGAATGCGCACGACTGCGGCGTGCAACCGCGCGCGCCGGGAATCCCGTTCCAGCCCGTCGGCACCTCCTGGTCGGGCCGCCCGGTGCGGGGGTAGATGTAGACCACCGTCGTACCCTTGAGGGAAGACACGTCGATGTCTCGGCCGCCGGTCGAGCGCAACCGGACCGGCGGTAGCTTCATGCCCGTCAGGTGGTCGCACGCGCCGTCGTCCTGCGGCACCGGCAGGTCTCTTCGGCAGCTCGTAGAGGTTATCGCTTCTCATCCGGTCACTTGACCAGCAAATTGACGAGAACCTGCTGGTAAATGCGGCGCAGCGGCTCGATGTCCGCGACCGGGATGGACTCGTTGACCTTGTGGATCGTCGCGTTGGTCGGGCCGAACTCGATGACCTGCGGGCAGATGTCGGCGATGAAGCGCCCGTCGGAGGTGCCACCGCCGGTCGAAAGCCTGGTATCGATGCCGGTGACGGTCCTGATCGCCCGGGTGACCGCTTCGACCAGGTCCCCCGGCCGGGTCAGGAACGGCCGTCCGTCGTAGCGCCACTCGAGATCGTACTTCAGGCCGTGGCGGTCGAGGATGCCCACGACCCGCGTCTGCAGGGATTCCAGCGTGCTCGCGGTGGAGAAGCGGAAATTGAATTTCACGTGCAGCTCGCCGGGGATGACGTTCCCCGCGCCGGTGCCGGCATTGATGTTGGAGACTTGCCAGGTGGTGGGCGGGAAGTGCTCGTTGCCCTCGTCCCACTGCGTGCGCGCGAGCTCGGCGAGCGCCGCGCCGAACTCGTGCACGGGGTTGCGCGCCAGGTGGGGGTAGGCGACGTGGCCCTGTACGCCCTTCACCACGAGGTTCCCGGAAAGCGAGCCGCGGCGGCCGTTCTTGATCACGTCGCCGAGGCGCGCCTCGCTCGTCGGCTCGCCGACGATGCAGTAGTCGAGCTTCTCGCCGCGGTCCCGCAGCGCCTCCACCACGCGCACCGTGCCGTCCACCGCAGGGCCCTCCTCATCGGAAGTGAACAGCACCGCGATCGAGCCTGCGTGCCGCGGATGGCCGGCGACAAACGCCTCGATCGCCGCCACGAACGCGGCGAGCGAGGTCTTCATGTCGGAGGCACCGCGGCCGTAGAGCGCGCCCTCGCGCACGGTCGGCGTGAAAGGATCGCTCGTCCAGTGCTCGAGCGGCCCGGTCGGCACCACGTCGGTGTGGCCGGCAAAGCACACCAGTGGGGCGCTGTCGCCGCGCCGCGCCCACAGGTTGTCCACGCCGTTCGCGCCGATGCGCTCGCAGCGGAAGCCAAGCGGCGCGAGCCGCGCGGCGAGGATGTCGAGGCACCCCGCGTCGTGCGGTGTCACCGAGCGGCGCGCGATCAACTGGCGCGCGAGTTCGAGCGCGGACGCTGTGCTCATGATGGGCGGTTCGCGGGTCGTGGACGGCCGAAGCGTTGCATCTTAGCAGAGCGGGTAAAATCACCGCAAAACGCGCGGAACGCACAACAACCGGCGCGTGCCGTCCGGACAACCCAGGTGACCACGCTTCTGGTATCGCACCGGCTGAACGCCGCGCACGGCGCGAGGATCGCCGAAGCGGCGGCGCGCGGCGGCTTCGGGGCCGAGTTGATCGCGTTGCCGCCGGATCCCGCGGCGCGCCTTTCCGACGCGGACTGCGGACGCGTCGAGGCGGCGTTCTTCTCCAGCGACGTCTTCCCGGAGTATTCGCGGCAGTTCTTCTCGGCGGCGCGGAAGGCGCCCCGTCTCAGGTGGCTCCACGTGTTCAACGCCGGCGTGGACCACCCGATCTACGCCGAGATGCTCGAGCGCGGGGTGCGCCTGACGACTTCGTCGGGCTCGACCGCCGTGCCGATCGCGCAGACCGCGATCATGGGACTGCTTGCGCTCGCGCGCGGCTTCCCGCGCTGGCTCCACGCGCAACGCAAGCACCAGTGGAGCCCGGAGCGGAAGAATCCGCCGCGCGATTTGCACGGCCAGACCGCGCTCATCCTTGGCCTCGGCAGTATCGGGTCGGAGATTGCGCGGCTTGCCCGCGCCCTGGGGCTCACGGTAATCGGCGTGCGCCGCGGCCCGCGCCGGGCCGAGGACCCGGTGGACGAGCTGCACCCGCCGGCCGCGCTGCCGACCCTGCTCCCGCGCTGCGACTGGCTCGTCATCGCGTGCCCGCTTACACCCCAGACGCGCGGCCTGGTCGACGCGGGCGTGATCGCCGCACTGCCCAAGGGGGCGCGCATCATCAATATTGCGCGCGGGGAGATCGTCGCCGAGCAGGCGCTGATCGCGGCGCTGCAAAGCGGGCACCTCGCGGGCGCTTATCTCGACGTGTTCGAGACCGAGCCGCTGCCGCCGGAGTCGCCGTTGTGGGAACTGCCCAACGTGCTCGTCACGCCGCATGATTCCGCGGCGGCGGCGGGAAACGACGAGCGGGTGCTGGCGATCTTTATCGACAATCTCGGCCGCTGGCTCCGCGGCGAGCCGCTGGTCAACGAAGTCGCCCGCGGGACGCGATCCGGAATCCGCGGATGGACGCGGATAAACGCGGATACAATGAGCACCCCGAGGAGGGAACGAAGATGAACATCCACGCGCGCCTGCTGCCGCTCGCGGCGGCGCTGCTCGTCGCGCTGCCCGCGGCCTCCCAGAATTACCCCACCCGGCCGGTGCGGGTCATCGTGCCCTTTGCGGCCGGCGGCAACACCGACATCACGGCCCGCGCGATCGGCGCGAAGCTCTCCGAGGTCTTCGGCCAGCAGATCGTCGTGGAGAACCGCCCCGGCGGCGCGACCAACATCGGCTCCGAGCTGGTGGCGAAGGCGCCGCCCGACGGCTACACGATCCTCATGGGCGGCGCGACCAACGCCATCAACATGAGCACGCAGGCGAAGCCGCCCTACGACACGCTGCGGGACTTCGCTCCCGTCATCCTCTGCGTGAAGGGCGCCAACGTGCTGACCATCCACCCCTCGCTGCCGGCGAAGAACCTGAAGGAGCTGATCGCGCTCGCCAGGGCGCGCCCGGGCCAGCTCAATTTCGCCTCCTCCGGGCTCGGCAGCTCCAACCAGATGGCGGGGGAGCTCTTCAAGTTCATGGCGAACGTCAACATCGTTCACGTTCCCTACAAGGGCAACGCGCCCGCGCTGACCGACACCCTCGCCGGCAACGTCGAGATGATGTTCAGCGGCGTGCCGGTGATCATTCCGCACATCCAGTCGGGAAGGCTCCGCGCGATCGCCATCGGCAGCCTGAAGCGCTTCACCGCGATTCCCGAGGTGCCGACCTTCGACGAGTCGGGGCTGAAGGGCTACGAGGCGACCACCTGGTTCGGCCTCATGGCGCCGGCGAAGACGCCGAAGGAGATCGTCGCGCGGTGGAACGTGGAGGTCGGCAAGATCCTCGCGAGCCCCGACCTGAAAACCCGCTTCCTCAACGACGGCCTCGAGCCGATGGGCGGAACACAGGAGGCATTCAGCCGGTTCATCCGCGTCGAGATCGAAAAGTACGCGAAGCTGGTGAAGGCTTCGGGCATGAAACCGCAATAACCCTGGAGAAATGCATGAAAGGAATGTCGCTGTTGCTGTGCACCGCGCTGGCTGCCGTCAGTGCCGGCGCTTTTGCGCAGGCCTGGAGCCCGCAGAGGAACGTCGAGATCGTGGTCGGCTCCGCGCCCGGCGGCAGCAACGACCGCACCGCCCGCCAGGTCGAGCGCTTTCTCGTCGAGAAGAAGCTGGTGAACGTCCCGCTCACCGTCGTCAACAAGCCGGGCGGCGGCAGCAACATCGCCTTCACCTACGTCCTGCAGCGCCCGGCCGACGGCCATACGCTGCTGATCGGGACCACTGCGCTGCTCACCAATCACATCCTGGGGCTCTCCAAGCTGAGCTACCAGGACTTCACGCCGATCGCCTCCCTGTTCAACGACTACACCGTCTTCGCGGTGAACGCGGCCTCGCCGATCGCGAGCGGCAAGGACCTGATCGCGCGCCTCAAGAAGGACCCGAACTCCGTCGCAACGGGTTTCGCCACCACCCTGGGAAGCCACAACCATGTCGCGGCCGGCCTGCTGGTGAAGGCGCTCGGCGGCAACGCGCGCGAGCTGAAGGCGGTCGCGTTCAAGGGATCGGCGGAAGCGATCACGGCGCTGCTCGGCGGCCACATCGATCTCGTGACCACCGCCGCCGGCAACGCCGCACCGCACGTCGCGGCGGGCCGGATGCGCGTCGTGGGCGCGGCCGCTCCCACGCGCCTGGCCGGGGCGCTCTCGAGCGTCCCGACCTGGAAGGAACAGGGCGTGGATCTCGTCTTCGGCGGCTGGCGCGCGATCATGGGAGCGAAGGGGCTCACGCCCGCCCAGGTCGCCTACTGGGAGGAAGCGCTGCGCAAGGCAACCCAGACCCCGGAGTGGCGCGACGACCTCGAGCGGAACTACTGGTCGGACGACTTCGTGACCAGCCAGCAGTTCCGCAAGGACCTGGAGAAGGATTACGCCGACATGAAGGCGGTATTGACGGACCTCGGAATGGCGAAGCAATAGATCGAGGTCCGGACGATTGATCCGCAGTTTGCAACCAACATTTGCCGTTCGCCTTTACAGGAGGGCTCGATGACGACCGCGAAAACGTCAATACTTGTGCTTTGCACGTTTCTGCTGCAGCCGGCCGGTGTGATCGCTCAGGAAATGACCATGGCGGACGTGAAAGATCCGCAGAAGCTGACCGGAGACGAATTGCGCCAGGTGCTGACCGGAGCAAAGGTCGCGAGCAAGACTCGCCATGGGAGTACGCGGTACTGGACGAACAATCCGGACGGCAAGTTCACGGCTTCCACCGATTCACTGGGGTACAAGGGACGGCCGACCACCTCTGGAACAACCGGTGCGGGAGCCTGGCATATTTCTCCAATTGACCAGTATTGCGTGACGATTGAATGGAGAACGACGGCCGAGAATTGGTGCGTGTTCGTCTTCAAGTCTGGCGACAAGTTTTACGTGAGCAGCAAGCAGAACGATCCCTCGGCGCGCGCGGTCGAATTCAGCTTCAGCAAGTGAGCTCACACCTATGACCGATCTGGTCCTGATCGAGCGCCCGGCGGAAGGCGTGGTGCTGTTGCGCATCAACCGCCCCGAGGCGCGCAATGCGCTGAACCTCGAGGTGCGGAAGCTCCTCGCGCAGCTACCTGGCGGAATGCGGCGAGGACACGACGACGCGCGCCATCGTGCTGACCGGCAGCGAGAAGAGCTTCGCCGCCGGCGCCGACATCAAGGAAATGGCCGACGCCGGCACCATCGAGATGCTCCAGCGCGGGGTGCACAAGCTGTGGCGCTCGATTGCCGCCTGCCCGAAGCCGGTGATCGCGGCGGTGAGCGGCTACGCGCTCGGCGGCGGCTGCGAGCTCGCGATGACCTGCGACATCATCGTCGCCGGCGAGTCGGCCCGCTTCGGGCAGCCCGAGGTCAACATCGGCATCATCCCCGGCGGGGGCGCCACGCAGCGGCTGACGCGCGCCGTCGGCAAGTACAAGGCGATGAAGTACATCCTCACCGGGGAGCTGTTCTCGGCGAAAGAGGCGCTCGACATGGGGCTCGCGAGCGAAGTCGTGCCCGACCCCGAGGTCGAGGGACGGGCGATCGACCTTGCGCGGCAGATCGCGGCGCTGCCGCCGCTCGCGGTGCAGCTCGCGAAGGAGGCGGTGCTCGCCGGAATGGACGCGCCGCTCTCCGTCGCGCTCGCGCTCGAGGTCAAGTCCTCCCAGATGCTGTTCTCGTCCCAGGACCAGAAAGAGGGCATGCGCGCGTTCATCGAGAAGCGCAAGCCCAGGTTTTCCGGCCGCTGAGGCGTCCGGAAAATCGGATTGGAATCCTCCCCTTCACCTCGCGAGGACTCGCGGCACGGAGTCGCGGTCGCGGCGCTGCTTGTGGGCGCCGCGGCGATCGGCTCTTCCGCGCTGTTCGTCAAGGTGAGCGAGACCGGCCCGGTCGCAACCGCGTTCTGGCGCGTCGCGCTGGCGTTGCCCGTCCTCTGGACGTGGTCGGTGATCGCAAGCCGCGGCGGCCACGTCGCGGAGTTCGCGGCCGAGCGGCGCCTGATCATCGCGGCCGGGCTCTTCTTCGCCGGCGACCTCGCGGTGTGGCACTGGTCCATCGTGCTGACCTCGGTCGCCAACGCGACGCTCCTCGCCAACCTCGCGCCCATCTTCGTCGCGCTCGCCGTCTGGCTGCTCTGGGGCAGGCGCCCGACCGCGATGTTCCTGGCGGGGCTTGCGGCCGCACTCGCCGGCGTGACCGTGCTGCTCGGCGGCGATTTTCGCGCGGGCGGGGGCGCCGTGCTCGGGGATTTTCTCGGCGTGGTGACCGCCCTGTTCTACGGCGCCTACCAGCTCACGGTCACGCAAGCGCGGGCTCGCTCGACGACCGCCGTGATCATGGCCTGGAGCGCGCTCATCACCACCGTGGTGCTGCTACCGGTCGCGCTCGCATCCGGCGAGCAGATCCTGCCGCACACGGCGGCGGGCTGGGCGAAGCTCGCCGGGCTCGCGCTCATCTCGCAGGTGGCGGGACAGAGCCTGATCGCCTATGCGATGGCGCACCTGCCGGCAACCTTCTCGTCCGTGGGACTCCTCGCGCAGCCAGTCATCGCCGCGGCGCTCGCGTGGATCCTGCTCGGCGAGACCCTGGGATGGATCGAGATCGGGGGGGCGCTCGTCGTGCTCGCCGGCATCCGCATCGTCCACCAGGCGGAACTCGCGCGCCGCGGGGCCTGAATCGACAGCGCTGACGTTCCACGCTGCGGACCCGCTCTTGTCGCCGGGAGGTTGGATCCCTATGCTTGCGCTTTCCCGCAGGAATTTGCAGCGATGCCCTACGTGAGCTCGAATGGAGTGAGGCTCTATTACGAGGAGGCAGGCAGGGGTGTGCCCATCGTCTTCGTGCACGAGTTTTCGGGCGACCTGCGCAGCTGGGAAGCACAGATGCGGCACTTCAGCCGCCGCTACCGCTGCATCGCCTTCAACGCGCGCGGCTATCCTCCCTCCGACGTGCCGACATCGCCCTCGCAGTACTCCCATGGGTTCGCCGCCGATGACATCGCCCGCGTGATGCGGCGGCTCGGCATCCCCAAAGCGCATATCATCGGCTGCTCGATGGGCGCGTACGCGACGCTGCAGTTCGGCCTGCGCTACCCGCGACGCGCGCTGTCTCTCACCGCGATCGGCGCGGGCGCGGGCTCCGATCCCGCGAAGCGGGCGCAGTTCCTGCGCAACCGCGCGGCCCTGGAGCGCCTGTTCCGGGAACAGGGCATGAAGGCCGTCGCCCGGGTCGTCCAGCACGCCCCGCACCGCATCCAGCTCGCGATCAAGGACCCGCGCGGCGCCCGGGAATTCTGGGCGCATTTCGTCGAGGGCTCGGCGCTCGGCCACGCGCTGACGCTGCGGGGAATTCAGTCGCGCCGCCCGACCCTCTACAGCCTGGGAAGCCGCTTCGCGCGCATGAAGGTGCCCACTCACCTCGTCGTCGGCGACGAGGATGACGGCGCACTCGGACCGGCATTGTTCCTCAAGCGCGTGTGTCCCGCCGCGCGGCTCACCGTCGTGCGCGCGACCGGCCATCTCGTGAATGTCGAGGAGCCGGGGCTCTTCAATCGCTCCACGGAGGATTTCCTGAACCTCGTCGATTCCGGCCGGTGGCGCCCGCGCGATCCGAGGTCCTTGAATCCCTCCACCATGGCAAAGCGTTAGCGAAACCCATGCCCTTCGCCGACTCCAGAGGCGTGCAGCTCTACTACGAGGAGGCCGGAACCGGCTTCCCGATCGTGTTCGTGCACGAGTTTGCGCACGATCTGCGGGGCTGGGAGCCGCAGCTGCGTTACTTCAGCCGGCGCTACCGCTGCATCGCCTTCAACGCGCGCGGCTATCCGCCTTCGGACGTGCCGGCCTCGCCCTCGCAGTACTCGCAGGCGATCGCGGCCGACGACATCGCAAACGTCATGCGGCATCTCGGCGTCCGCAAGGCCCACATCATCGGCTGCTCCATGGGCGGCTACGCGACGCTCCACTTCGGCCTGCGTTACGCGCGAATGGCGCGCTCGCTGACCGTCATTGGAGCGGGCTACGGCTCGGACCCCGACAAGCGGACCCAGTTCCTCCGCGATACCGAGGTGCTGGCACGACGTTTCGAGCAGCTCGGCACGCCCGAGGCAATCAAGACCTACCAGTTCGGGCCAGCGCGCGTGCAGCTTCAGAACAAGGATCCCCGCGCGTTCCGGGAGTTCTGCGACGAGTTCGCGGGGCACTCCGCGCTCGGCTCCGCCAACACCCTGCGCGGCCTGCAGGCGCGGCGCCCGACGATCTACAGCCTGGAGCGCGGCCTCTCCCGCATGAAGGTGCCGACCCACGTCTTCTCGGGCGACGAAGACAACCACTGCCTGGGGCCGGGAATATTCATCAAGCGCATCTGCCCCGCGGCGCGCCTCACGGTCGTTCCCGGCACCGGCCACGCGGTAAACGTCGAAGAGCCGGATACCTTCAATCGCCTGACCGACGAATTCCTCTCGCTGGTGGACTCCGGCCGCTGGCGCCCGCGCAACCCGCGAGTCACGCTCCGATCTTCTTCCTGAGCCGCTCGATGTACTTGTCGACGTCGATCACGAAGCGTTCGTGCTCGGCGTCGCCCACCTGCTCGACATCGTCGAAGACCTTCACCTTGAAAGCGAGCTTCCGCCGGTCAATGGCGACGAGCTCGGCCTCCGCCCGCACCTTCTTGCCGAGCGGCGTCGGCCCCAGGTGGCGGACGGTGACCACGATCCCGACCTGGCCCTGCCCCGGCTTCAGGTGAGGCGCGGCGAGCTGGTTCGCCGTGGACTCCACGAGCTGCGTCATCGAAGGCGTCGAGAACACCTTGTAATCGCCCCGGGTGGTGCACCGCGCTTCGGTGACTTCCCACTCCTGCGTGTGCTTCATGCCGACCCTCAACGTGTCCATCTTTGTCCCCCTACCACGCGGACTCGAGGACCTGGCCCAGCAGCTCGCGCTCGCGCAGGAACTCGCGCTTCGGGTCCGCGTTGAAATTCCTGAGCGAAAGCTCCAGCACCTGCGGCAGCCGTTCGCGCGCGATGCCGAGCGCCGAGAGCCGCGTCGGCATCCCCAGCGAGCGGAACACCGTCTCCATCCGGTCCGCGATGCGGCCGGGCGCATCGCCTGCCGCGACGCTTTCCATCCCGAGCGCGGCGGAGATCCGCGCCATGGCCTCCGGATCGCGGTGCCCCAGCCGGCGGAGCACGGTGCCCATCAGCGCGCTGTAGCCCTCGCCCTGGCCGACCTGCGGGAAGACGCTGATGAGAGCCGTGCTGAAAGCGTAGGCGGCGCGCATCGCCCAGTGGCGCGCGAACTGCTCGCCGCCGTCATCGGACTCGCGGTTCTGCAGCAGCGTCGCCGCGCACAGGTCGAATCGTGGCGCGGGATCGGCGGGGTCTGCGATGCGCTCGATCGCTCCGGCGGCGAGGCGGTAGGACTGCAGCCGGTCGCCTTCCACGAGCGGGTTATCGCCCATCGCGCCGAGGTTCATGACGGCGCGGCACCAGATCGTGGCCGCACCGGTACGAATCAATTGCGGGGGCGCCGTGAGCAGTGCCTCGGCATCCCAGAAAATCGCCACCGGGCGCGTCTTGGGGTCGAAGAATTCCATTCCGCGCGCCGTCGCGTCGTCCTTCATGCGCGAGCCGCCGCGGTTCTGCGCCGAGGTGGGCGCCGTGAGCACGTTTATGATCGGAAGCTTCGGCTCCAGCAGCTTGGGGCTCACCGCCGGACCGTGCTCGGGGTACTGCGTCACGAGCTGCTCCACCGGCCGTTTCTCCGCGAGCAGGATCGTCACGATGCGCGCGCCCTGGATCACGCTGCCCGCGCCGACGCCGATGACGAGGTCCGCCTGCGCCGCGCGCGCGGCTTCTGTTGCGCGCATGATCGAGGAGCGCGAGGTGTCCTTGTCGATCTCGTCGAACACCCCCGCAAGCCGTTCCCCGAGCAGAGCCCGCAGGCGCGAGATGAGCGGTGTCCTGCGCGACACCGTGCGCCCGCACACGATGAAGGCGCGCCGCGCACGCTGGCGCTCCACTTCCGCCGGCAGTTTCTCGAGCGCGTCGTCGCCGCTGTAGAGGCGAAACGGGTAGCCGGTTGCCCGGAAGTCGTAGCGATACATCACTTAGTCACCGGTTCTGGATTGAACGAAGCGCTCGTGAAACGCGAGCGCGGCGAGCGCCTGCCCGGCATTGGCGATCTCGTCGTACACCGGGATGCCGAGCGCGACCGCCCGCGCGCGGAACTCCCGCTTGCGCTCCTCCAGCGCCGGCTCGCCGTCCGACCTCAGCACGAGCAGGAAATGCGCCTGACCGGGAAAACGCGCCTGCACGCGCAGGGCCGCCTGCACCAGGTTGTCGAGCACCTCGTCCCGGGTGCGGCCGACGAAGGCCGACAGGTTGAGGTGCATGACCAGCGCGTCCGGCCGGCCGCTGCCGTAGATGACATCGAGGATTTTTTCCGCGACGCGCCCGTCCTCCTGCTGCAGCGTCCCCACCGGCGCGTCCACCGGGTTGGTGATGCTCGTGCCGGGAGGCAGCTTCAAGCGTGCGAGGTCGTCCACGGTCTGCCTCTCGAAGGTATCGACGTCGAGGCCGATCCGGGAGAGCTGGTCGGTCGCGAGCACGCTCGCACCCCCGCCATTGCCGAACAGCACCACGCGACGCGTCGGATGGCGCGGCTGCGGGGCTAGCGCCTGGAAAGCGAGCAGGGCGTCGATGAACCCGTCGAGGGTGTCGGCCATCACGCAGCCGGTCTGCTTCGAGAGCGCGACCCACGCCCGGTCGTCGCCCGCGAGGGAGCCCGTGTGCGAGACCGCCGCCGCGCGACCCTGCCGGGTGCGGCCGCCTTTCAGGATCACCACCGGCTTGCCCGCGCGCGCCCCGCGCAGGATCTCGAACAGGCGCCGGCCGTCGCCCGCGGTCTCGAGGTAGAGGCCGATCACGCGAGTCTGCGCGTCGGCGAGGTAGAACTCGAGCAGGTCGTTCGCGCCGATGTCGGCGCAATTGCCGACGGTGACGAGCCCCGAGAACCCGAGCCCGCGCGTGAGTCCGCGCCGGATGATGTCGGTGCCGAGGCCGCCGCTCTGCGAAACGACGCCGACCGGGCCGGCTTCAACCGGCCCGGTCTCCGTAAAGGTGACGCGCCCGCGCGGCGTGTGGAGGCCGAGGCAGTTCGGGCCGATCAGCCGCATGCCGCCGGCGCGCGCCGCCGCGACCAGCGCGAGCTGCAAGCTCCCGCCCTTCGTCCACCTCCCCGAAGCCGCTCGAGATCACCTGCGCGAAGCGCACGCGTCCGCGCGCCTCCTCGAGCAGCGGCGGCACCTGCGCCGCGGCGATCGCGATGTAGGCGTAGTCGACCGGCTCGGGCGTCTCGCCGAGCGAGCGGTACGCCGGCAGGCCGTCGATCTCCTTCGCGGCGGGGTGGATCGGGTAGATCGCCCCGTTGTAGCCGAACTCGCGGATGCGGCGGATGAAGATATTGGGCAGCGCGGCTCCCTTGGTCGAGGCGCCCACCACCGCCACCGTCTTCGGCTCGAACAGCGGCCGGAACTGCTCGATCACGTTGCTCGTCACTCTCCGCCTCCCCTCACTCTCCCCGTTACACGGGGCAGGGGATCGTGAGCACGAAGCGGGCGTCCACCGCCACCGCTCCGCGTTCCGAGACGATCAGGGGATTGATGTCGGCTTCCGCGATGTCCGCGCCGTGCGTCATGAGGAGCCCGTTCTCCCCGCCCACCTTGAGCAGCACGTCCACGATCGCCTCGCGCGAGACCGGCCTGCGCCCGCGGGCGCCGCGGAGCAGCGCCGCGCCCTTCAGCTCGTCCAGCATCTCCTCCGCGTCGAGCCGGGTGATCGGGCAGATGCGGAAGGCGACATCGGCCAGCACCTCCACGAAGACGCCGCCGAGCCCGGCCATCACGAGGGGGCCGAATTGCGGATCGCGCAGCCCGCCGATCACGACCTCCACACCCGCGGGCGCCATTTCCTCGAGCAGGAAGCCGTCGATGCGCGCGCCCTCGATCGCCGGCTGCTTCATCATCGCGCGCACCGCATCCTCGACTTCCGCGGCGCTCCCGAGGCCCACCTTCACGCCGCCCGCATCGCTCTTGTGCAGGAGGTCGGGCGACATGATCTTCAGCACGAGCGGCGGCTTGAGGCTCGCGCACGCCGCCGCCGCCGCGCCTGCGTCCTGGATCGACCCGCGACCTCGGCACGGAAACACCAAAGCTCGCGAGAAGCCTCTTGCCGGCCAGCTCGTCGAGCGCGGCGCGCTTCGCCGCGCGCGCCTGCGCGATCAGTTCCGCCGGTGTCGTCATGCCGCTTTTTTCTGGGACAAGACCTCGGGGATGAGGCCCGTGTGCACCCGCCCCGCGCGGAACGGCTCCGAACGCAGCACCGCCAGCACCGCCGGGATGTTGTGCTTGATGCCCTCGATATCGAACGCGGCCAGCGCCTCGATCAGGCCGTCCACCGCGCGCTCCCGCGTTTCCGCGTGCACGATCACCTTGGCGATCATCGGGTCGTAGTGGGGCGTCACGTCCCGGCCCTCGGCATACCCGGTCTCGATGCGCACGCGCGGGTCCCGCGGCGGCCGGAATACCTTCAGCTTCCCCGGCGAGGGGAAGAAATTTTTCGGATCCTCGGCGTAGACCCGTGCCTGGATCGCGTGGCCCTTCACCTCGACGTGCGCGGGCAGGATATCCGACAGCTTCTCGCCCGCAGCGGAACGGATCTGCGCCCGCACGAGGTCCACCCCCGTCACCTCCTCGGTGACGCCGTGCTCGACCTGCAGCCGCGTGTTCATCTCGAGAAAGCTGAACGAGCCGTCGGCACCCATCAGCATTTCCACCGTGCCGATGTTGTCATAGCCCATTTTGCGCATGATCCCGGCGACCTGCTCGGCCACCGCGCCGGCTTTTTCGCGCGCGATGCCCGGGGCGGGGGCCTCCTCGATCACTTTCTGGTTGCGGCGCTGCGTCGAACAGTCGCGCTCGAAGAGATGCGTCACCGCGCCGTGCGAATCGCCCAGCACCTGGAACTCGACGTGGCGCGGGCGCTCGATCAGGCGCTCGAGGTAGACCTCGGCATTTCCGAAACCGCGGTCAGCCATGGAGCGCGAGCGCTCGATCGCCGCAATGAGCTCTCCCTCGTCCTTTGCCGGCAGCATGCCGATGCCCCCGCCGCCGCCTGCCGGCTTCACCAGCACCGGAAAGCCGATCGCGCGCGCGGCGGCAAGGGCGGCTTCACGATCCGCGGGCAGCACGCCCGATCCTTTCGACATCGGCATGCCATGGGCGGCCGCAATCTCGCGCGCTCGCGTCTTGTGCCCCATGAGCTCGATCCAGCGCGGCGACGGCCCGATGAATCGCGCCCCCGTATCCACCACCTTCAGCGCAAATCCCGCGTTCTCGGACAGAAACCCGTAGCCCGGGTGCAGTCCGTCGGCGTGCGACTTGCGCAGCACCTCGATCAACGCGTCCTGGTTGAGATAGCTCTCGCGCGCGGGCGCCGGTCCGATGGCGTGGGCCTCGCCCGCCATCTCCAGGTACGGCGCCCCGGCATCGGCCTCCGAATAGACCGCGACCGAGCGGATGCCCATCGCGTTCAGCGCCCGCAGCACCCGCGCCGCGACCGCCCCGCGATTCGCCACGACGACCTTGTTGAACATGAAATTCAGTATGAAGTGGGCCAGGCGCGCATCAGGTGCTGACCCACGCCCTTCGTCGGGCGCAGCCGGTAGACCTCGAGCATGCGGATGAGGTAGTCGCGCGTCTCCTCCGGGCGGATCACCGCCTGAGCGGCATAGACTTCGGCGAGGCCCCAGACGTCGGCATCCTTCTGGATGTCGCGGAACTTCGCCTCGAAGCCCGGCTCGCCCACGCCGACCCCGTGCACGATCTTGGTGGCGAATTCGGGGCTCATGAAGCTCACTTCGGCCGTCGGCCACGCCGCGACCTCGTCGGAATGCCGCCCGCCGCCCATGCAGACGTAGGCGCGGCCGTAGCTCTTGCGGACGATGACCGAGATCCGCGGCACGGTCAGGAGGGTCATCGCGTTCATGAAGTTCATGATCTTGCCCGGGGCGCCCGCGCGCTCGGCCTCGGTCCCGATCTGGAAGCCGGGCGTGTCCACGAGCAGCACGATCGGGACGTTGAAGGAATCGCACAGCACGAGGAAATCCACGATCTTGCGGCAGGCGTCGGCGTCGAGCGCGCCGCCGCGGTGCAGAGGATTGTTGGCGACGATGCCGACGCTTCTGCCCCCGAGCCGCGCGAGGCCGGTGACCGCGCTCTTGCCGAAGCGCGGCTTCAGCTCGAACAAAGTATCCTTGTCCACGACCGCGCGGATGATGCGCTTCATGTCGTAGACCTGGGTGCGGCTCTCGGGGAGCACCGAGAACACCTTGTCCATGTCCGCGCCCGATCCCGCGGGCACCGGCGCATCGGGCGGCGCTTCCATGTGGTGGCTCGGCAGGTAGGACAGGAAGCGCTTGATCGCGTCGAAGACTTCCTCTTCCTTGTCCACGACCAGGTCCACGAGGCCCGTCACTTCGGCGTGCAGGCGCCAGCCTCCGAGGTCCTCCGCGTCCACCTTCTCGCCGAGCGCCATCGAGACCAGGCGCGGGCTCGACACCGCCACGACCGCGCCCTTCTGCATCACCGAGAAATCGGCCTGGCAGGTGAGCCAGGTCGAAGATCCAAACGAGGGGCCGAGTGCCGCGGCGCACATCGGGGTCTCGCGCAGGCGGCGGAACTGCGTGATGTCGTTGCCGAGGAGCAGCCCCATGCCGCGCGAGCCCATGGCGTCGGGCAGCCGCGCGCCGGTGGACTCGCCGATCACCACCAGCGGCATCCCGCGCTCGGTGGCCGTTCGCTTCATGTGCGCGATCTTCTTGCTGTTGGTCGCGCTGGTGGAGGCGCCCTTCACCGTGAAGTCGTTGACGACGATGCAGACGTCGCGCCCGTTGATCTTCGCGTAGCCGGCGAGCTTGCCGTCGGTCTGCGTCTCGTCGGCCTGCTCGGGATAGACGCCCGAGGCGCCAAAGAGCCCCGATTCGACGAAGCTCCCCTTGTCCGCCAGGTAGGCGATGCGCTCGCGCGCGTTCCATATTCCGGCTGCGGTGCGCTTCGCGTACTTCTCCGCGCCGCCGCCCGCGAGCGCCTTCGCGCGCCGCGCCTCGAATTCCGCCAGCAATGCCTCGAATGCCATGTTCAACCCCCGATGCCTAACTCCCCTCCTTCTCAAGGAGGGGTGGATGCGAAGCAGACGGGGTGGTTAAGTGGGGACGGACTCGCTCCCACCACCCCGCCCGCTTGCGCGGGCACCCCTCCTCCGGCAGGAGGGGAATTCATTCTGCTACACGCTCTAGATAATGGTGACCTCGGTCGGCACGATCCAGTCGAAGTGCTTGCGCTGGTAGTTCCACGGCGTCTGCGGCTGCACGCGGCCGGCCGCGTCGGTCGCGCGCGCCATGATCCGGTACTCGCCCGGCCGGTCCACCTCCCACAGATAGGACCAGCGCCGCCACAGCCAGCGCTCGCGCGGCTCCTCGAGGTGCGCGTCGTTCCACGTCTTGCCGCCGTCGAGGCTCACCTCGACGCGGTCGATCGCGCCCATGCCGCTCCAGGCGCGGCCGCGGATCATGTGCGTGCCGCGCGGCAGCGGCGAGTCCTCGTCGAGCGGCTCGGTGATGATGTTGCGCACCCCCATCGCCGTCAGCGGCGGCCGGTTCGGGTCCTGCGCCGACTCGCCGTAGACGAAGTACTCGGTCTGGTAGAACGGTTTCGGCATCGAGCTCATCACCTCGAGCTCCTCCACCCACTTCACCCACCAGTTCCCCGACCAGCCCGGGACGATGAGGCGCACGGGGGCGCCGTGCACATGCCAGAGGTATTCGCCGTTCTGGGCCCACGCGAGGAGCGTGTCCGGATCGAGCGCCTTCTCGAGCGCAAGCGCCTTCTCGAAATGAATGACGCCGGGATCGGGGATTTCGAGGTCGAGCGTGCCTGCAGATTGGTAGATCACCGCGAGATCCGGGCGGCCGCGGTCGAAGCCCCGGGCCCGCACGCAGACCGCGCCCGGCCTGACGCCGGCGCGCTCGAGCACCTGCGCCAGGGACACGCCAGTGAATTCGCCCGCGCTCACCGCGCAGGTCGTCGTCGATTCCGAGCTGAGCTCCTCGCCCGAAGGCAACTCGCCCTTGATGCGCCGCTCCGCGCGCTTCTGCATGTCCTGCCGGTTGATGCGGGAAGGCTTCCTCGCGCCCTTGCGCAGGTAATCGAAGAAGCCGGCGTCATTGCCGGCGCATTCCGTGACCGCGCGCACGGTGCGCCCGGGCAGCTTCATCAAGCCGTCGAAATCGAGCTCGAACGGGCGCTCGACGTCCCCCTTGACCGTGAGCTTCCAGTCGCCGGGGTAAACCGGGTCCGGTGTCTCGAGGTGACTGACGATGAAGTAGGCTTCGGTCGGCGTCATCAGGCCACCGAGCTCGGTGACCGGCGCGCGCCCGTTGATCACGCGGCCTTCGGCATCCTTGCCGGGAATGATCGCCGGGCGCTTGCGGTCGGGCCAGCCCAGCAGCCAGTCGCCTTCGATTTCGCGCTTCGGCACCCGCACCTCCTGGAGAATGTCAGCCGTCGAGGATGGCGACGACCTGGCCCTCGGAGACCGGCTCTTTCTCCTTCACGAGGATCTCCTTCACCGTGCCGGGATCCTCGGTGATCACCGGGATCTCCATCTTCATGGACTCGATGATGATCAGGGTATCGCCGGACTCGACCCGGTCGCCCGGTTTCGACGTGAGCTTCCAGACGGTGCCGGTGATCTCTGACTTGATCTCGATGCGTGCCATGCCGCCGCTTGCGTGGGAATGCCTGGAGACCGCGAGGGAAATTTCGCGGCGAGTATAGCACGCCGGGTTGTGTCCCCAGTCCGCGCTGCGTAACATAGATTCCTCGTCATGTCCGGTCTTCCCGCTCTCAAGGACGCCGCGCTCGAGCTCGATGGGCGCGTCGCCGTGCTCACGCTCAATCGCGACGACGTGCGCAACGCGCTGACTGGTACTGCGCTGGTGGATGACATTTGCGCGGCGCTCGAATGGGCGAACGCGAGTCCGGAGATCTCGGTCCTGATCCTGACTGGCGCGGGCGCGGCGTTCTCGGCCGGCGGCAACATCAAGATGATGCGCGAGCGCGCCCTCAACTCTTCCGCCGCGGAGATGGAGCGGTTCTACCGGCACGGCATCCAGCGCATCCCGCGGGCGATGCATGCGGCCGAGATCGCTCTGATCGCCGCCGTCAACGGGCCGGCGATCGGCGCCGGCTGCGACCTCGCCAACATGTGCGACATCCGCATCGGTTCGACCCGAGCGCAGTTCGGGGAGACCTTCATCAATCTCGGCATCATGGCGGGCGACGGGGGCGCGTGGTTCCTGCAGCGCGCGGTCGGCGTCCACCGCGCGGCCGAGCTGACGCTCACGGGCCGCATCGTCAAGGCCGAGGAAGCCCGGGGGCTCGGCCTGCTGCTGGAAGTGACCGAGCCCGAGCGGCTGCTGCCCCGCGCGCGAGAGATCGGGAAAGAGATCGCAGCCAAGCCGCCGCTCGCCGTGCGCTATGCCAAGCGCGCGCTGCGGCTTGCGCAGCACCAAGGCCTCGAGGAGCACCTGGAGTCCTGCGCTTCCTTCCAGGGAGCGCTGCAGAAGACCGAGGATCACCTCGAAGCGCTGGCGGCTTTCTTCGAGAAACGCAGTGGGCAATACAGGGGGAAATGATGCCGCGACTCATTGGAGGGCTGCTGCTGGCGTTGCTGGTCGGGGGCGGATGGGTCCCGGTCTCCCAGGCACAGGAGCGCAAGCTCGAGCCAGTGGACGAGGCGATTGGGGACATGTCGTGGGCGTATTTCAAGAACCGCCTGCTCGACGCCGTGATGAAGCGCGACCGCAAGTTCGTGGTGAGCATACTCGACCGCAACGTGCGCGTCGGAGTGGACGGCGTGCGCGGCGTCCCGGAGTTCAGCAAGCAATGGCATCTCGACGCCGAGGACAGCCCGCTGTGGCGGGACCTTCCCATCGGCGCTGTTCCTCGGCGCGGCCTATATGAAGCGCGAGGACAGGGCGCGCGAGCTGTGCGCGCCCTATCTGCTCGCGCGATGGCCGCGGAACATGGACCCGCATGCTTTCGGCGCGATCATCTCGAAGGATGCGCTGGTGAAGGCGGCGCCCTCCTTGGTATCACCGACGATCGCCACGCTTTCCTACGACATCGTCCCGGTCGCCGACTGGGAGGTCGCTGACCAGGCGTCCGATTACCCGCAGAAGTGGACCAAGATCAAGCTCAAGTCCGGCGAGGGCTACGTGCCCGAGGAGCAGATCCGCAGCCCGATCGAGCAGGTGGCCTGCTTCGTCAGGACCGAGAACGGCTGGCGGATGACCGCGTTCGCTCCCGCCGGCGGTTGAGCGGCGCGCGTCAGCCGCGCGATGACTTCATTGCCCACCCGAACACTCGACATTCAGGGCCACCGTGGCGCGCGGGGGCTCGCTCCCGAGAACACGCTGCCCGCGTTCGCGCGGGCGCTCGCGATCGGAGTGACCACCCTCGAGCTCGATTGCGCCATTACGAAGGACGGCGTGGTGGTCGTGAGCCATGATCCCGCGTTCAATCCCGACATCACGCGCGGGCCGGATGGCAAATGGCTGCGGAAGACGGGTCCAGCGATATGGGCCCTCGACTTCGCGGACACCCAGCGCTACGACGTCGGCAGGATCAACCCGGGCAGTGCCTATTCCATGCGCTGGCCGGAGCAGCAGCCCGTTGACGGTACGCACATCCCGCGTCTCGCCGACCTTTTCGCGCTGGTACGGAAGGCCGGCAACGAGACGGTGCGCTTCAATATCGAAACGAAGGTCTCGCCGCTTGCTCCCGGCGAGACGACCACCCCCGAGGACTTTGCCCGCAAGCTGGTCGCGGCCGTGCGGGCAGGCGGCATGGACCAGCCGCACGGCCGTCCAGTCGTTCGACTGGCGCACGCTGCAGATCGTGCAGAGGGAAGCGCCGGAGATTCCGACCGTCTATCTCACGGTGGAAAAGGGCTTCATGGACAGCATCCAGCGCGACAAGCCGTCATCGCCCTGGACCGCGGGCTTTCACGTAAGCCGCCACGGCGGCTCCATTCCGCGCACGGTGAAGGCCGCGGGCGGCGCGGTGTGGTCGCCCTATTACGCCGAGACGACTCACGAGCAGGTGAAGGAAGCGCAGGCACTCGGCCTGAAAGTCGTGGTGTGGACGGTGAACGACAGTGCCGACATGCGGCGCATGATCGAATGGGGGGTGGACGGCATCATCAGCGACCGGCCCGATCTCCTGCGCCGGACCGCCGGCGAGCTGGGTGTCCCCCTACCTCACCCGACGCCCGTAGTGACTTAACGTCCGCCGCGAACCGCGCCGGCGATCACGTAACTCGGCAGGAGCCTCCATGAACTTCGAACTGACGCAAGAACAGCGCAGCATGGTGAACACCGTGCGCGAGCTTACGCAGGATAAATTCAAGCCCAACGCCCTACGCTACATGGATGGCACGTTCCCGTGGGACAACATTCGCGAACTCGCGAAAATCGGGGTGCTCGGGATGGCGGTGCCGGAGGAGTACGGCGGGCTCGGGCTGCCGGTACTGGACACGGCCCTCGTCCTGGAAGAGATTTCGAAGGGCTGCTACGTCACCGCAATGGCGGTACTGGGCGAAGTCGGCGTACAGACGCGCATCATATCTACCTACGCGCCGGATCACATGAAGCGCGCGCTCCTGCCCAAGGTGTGCACGGGCGAGGCGATCCTCGCGGTGTGCATGACCGAACCCCATGCCGGCACGGACGTGGCGAACTACCGCACGAACGCTGACACGTTCGGCAACAAGATCGTGCTGAACGGCGTGAAGACGCTCATCAGCCGGGTGGACGAGGCGCAGATGTTCGTGGTGTTCAGCCGCGTCAACAAGAAGCCGGGCCGCGAAGGCATCGGCTGCGTGCTGATCGAGCGCGGCACTCCGGGGTTCACCTGCACCGCGCGCTATCACACGATGGGCGGCGAGAACCTCGCCGAAATCCAGTTCCGGAACTGCGAACTGCCGCTGGAAAACCTGATCATCCGCGAAGACGGTTTCCGCAAGCTCCTCAACGCGTTCAACACGCAACGCTGCCTCAATCCCAGCATCTCGCTCGGGCTCGCGGAAGGGGCATTCGAGGAAGCGGTGAAATACGCGCGCGAACGTACGGCCTTCGGTCGGGCGATCGGCGAGTTCCAGGCGATCCGCCACAAGCTGGCGGAGATGTACCGCGACATCGAAGCGAGCCGCTCGATCCTCTATCGCGCATGCGCGACGGCGAATCCCTTCCCGGACCCCTACATGGCGGCGATCGCGAAGATTACCGCGAACGAAATGTCGCTGCGCGTGACCAGCGAGGCAATCCAGATCCACGGCGGCTACGGCTTCACCGACGAGTTCCCGGTGTCGCGCTTCTACCGCGGCGCGCGCTACGGCACTCTGGGCGGGGGCACGACGGAGACGCTGAAGGAGCTGGTCGGCAAGATGATTCTCGACGACCTGGGGCCCGACGGCTTCCTCGGCCTGGGCGCCTTCTAGCCATGAGTTCCGGAGGAAGCATGTCCGCACCCCATTACCCGCTTTCGGGCATCACGGTCATCGACCTTTCGCACGTTTACAACGGGCCCTACGCCACGTTCCTCATGGCGATGGCGGGCGCGGACGTGATCAAGGTCGAGCCGCCCGGGGGCGAGCATCTGCGCAGTCGCGGCGACCTGGGCGGGGCTGCGCTGCCTTTCGCGATGCTGAACTCCAACAAGAAGCCGGTCACGCTCAATCTCAAGTCGGAGAAAGGCCGCGATTTGCTCCGGGAGATGGCGGCCCGCGCCGACGTCCTCGTGGAGAACTTCGCTCCGGGCGTCACCGACCGCCTCGGCATCGGCCCCGCGGACCTCCACAAGATCAACCCGCGACTGATCTATGGCTCGAGCTCGGGCTACGGGAAGACCGGTCCCTATCGCGACTATCCCGCGATGGACCTCGTCATGCAGGCGATGTGCGGCGTCATCAATTCGACCGGCTTTCCGGATCAGCCTCCGGTCAAGTCGGGCGCGGCCATCTGCGACTTCTCGGCCGGCATCCATCTCTACGCAGCGATCATGACCGCGCTTTACGAGCGCGAGCGCACCGGCACGGGCCGCGTCGTTGAAGTCTCCATGCAGGACGCAACCTATGCGTCGCTCGCCTCAAATCTCGGCATGGTGCATGCACGCGGCGCCGATGCCCCGGCGCGCACCGGCAACCGGCACGGCGGCCTCGGCATCTCGCCCTACAACCTGTATCCGACGAAGGACGGCTACGTGGTGCTCAATTGCCCGGGCGACCATCACTTCCGCGCGGTCCTCGACGTGATGGGCCGGCCCGACCTGAAGGACGACCCGCGCTTTCACACGCGCTCGACGCGCGTCGCTCATTTCGCCGCCGTGGACGAGCTGATCGAGGGCTGGACGAAGACGCTCACCAAGAACGAAGTGGCGCGACGTATGCTGGCGGCAAAGGTGCCCTGCGCGCCCGTGCGCGATCTCCTCGAGGTTATGCACGACGAGAACATGCATGCGCGCGGCAGCCTGCAGTGGATCGACCATCCCGAGCTCGGCCGTATCGCCCTGCCGCATTCGCCCCTCGTCTTCGAGGGAACGGAGCGCCGGCCGATCGAGCCCAGCCTGCCGCTGGGCGCGAGCAACGACGCCGTCTTCGGCGACTGGCTTGGCCATTCGCAGGAGGAGCTGGCGGCTTTCAAGGCGGAAGGCGTCATCGGCTCTTCGGCGGAAGTGTCGGCGTCCAAGGCGGAGGTCATCTAACAGCGCGCCACCGGTCTGGGGCGAAGCGGTGGCGGCTGCGCGTGCTAGGATTCGAAGGGAAACTCGAATTACTGGAGAAGCATCCATGGTCAAGCTGGAATTCCACGATCCGTCCGGCGTGCTCGAGGTGACGCAGCCCCACGCGCCGCGGCTCGCGTCCCTCGCGGGCAAGCGCATCGGCTTCGTCAGCAACGAGCAGTGGCAGGCCTACCGCATGCTGCCGATGCTGAAGGAGATGCTCGAGCAGGACTTCCCGGGCATCACCGTGCTGCCGATCGACGCCTACCCGCAGGGCAATGCGCTGATCGGCACCGAGGAGACCGCAGCGCTGGTGAAGAAGAGCGGGGTCGACGCGGTCATCGTCGGCAACGCGGCTTGAGGGGCCTGCGCCACAGCATGCGGCCGTGCAGCCGCTAGGATCGAAACGCTGGGTATCCCGACCGTCACGCTGACGCGGACGGATTTCGTCGGGGTCATGAAGAACGCCGTGTCCGGCGTCGGGCTTGCGCCCGACGCCGCGATGGTCACGTTCCCGATTCCCATGTTCCTTCCGGGGAGCGACATCTCGTCGCTCAAGGAACGCCGGCGCGAGTTCTACGACGGCCTCACGCGCTGGAAGTCGGAATTTGCGCAGGCCGCGGGCACGGCCAAGATGATTTCGGTCGAGGGCGCGAGCTACGAGGACGCGCTCGTCAAGGCGAACAACCTGCTCCTCACGAGCCTGTGGGGAGACGGCCTGCCGCTGTGGCCGGCGACGAAGGAGCGCGTGGACTGGATCCTGCGGGGCTCGACGCTCCCGCGCACGCACGTGCTCGGCAAGTTCCCGCCGCGCGGGGGCATCACCACCATCGAGACCTGCGCCATCGCGCTCGCCATGGCGGGCGGGCGGCCCGAGTACCTGCCCGTGCTCGTCGCCGCGGTGGACGCGTGCCTCGCCGCGGAGGGGTTCGACCAACTGCAGGCGACTTCCGGCGGACCGTTCCCGGCGGTCATCGTCAACGGGCCGATCGCGAAACAGATACGCCTCAATTCGGGCTTCGGCCTGCTCGGGCCGGATCCGCAGCGGCCCGCCGGGGCGAGCATCGGGCGCGCGCTGCGCCTGCTGCAGCAGAACGTCGGCGGCGCGCTCCCGGGTGTCGGCACGATGGCGATCTTCGGCGCCATGCGCTACACCAACGCGGTCTTCGCCGAGGACGAGGAGGGGCTGCCGCCAGGCTGGCAGCCGCACGCGACTCACCGTCACGGCTACGCGCCGGGCACGAACTCGGTCTCGGTCGTCTTCGCAAGCGGCGTGACCAACGTGCGGCGCCGCGGCGCGAAGAAGGAGTCGCCGGAAGAGGACGCGCTGAACGGCATGTGGCGCATGGCGGACTTCATGCGCGCGCCGAATCTCGCGGCGCTCGCGGGATGGGAGAAGGGGACCCCCGGCATCATGATGCTCGCGCCGATCGTCGCGCGGCGCATGGCGGAGCTCGGCTGGACCCAGAACTCGATCCGCGAGTTCCTCTGGAAGAACTCGAAGATCCCGATGGATCAGATGCGGCGGGCCGGCGCGCCGGCGTGGATCGAGATCGACGCCAACCCGGCGACGCGCGCGAGCATCAACCTCGACCCCTGGCCGATCTGCCAGAAGCCCGACAACATCGTGCTCGTCGTCGCCGGCGGCGGCCACCCCACCCACAGCTACTGGCTGCAGGCACATTCACCCACGGTGGAGGGTCGCGTCATCCGCACGCCGGAAACGTTCGAGCAACTGCTCACCGACGCGGACAAGGACCTTGGCTGCGGCGAAGACGCGTGCCGAGTGTAACTAGCCGAAGTGTCCGATCCCGTGCGCCGTGGGCGGGCTTCTAGCGGGGCGCCGCCTTCTCGCGCGCTTTGCTTGCGGCTTCCTGGGAGTCCAGGGCCAGCTTATAGGCCACGTAGTATTTGTAGATATTGCGCACGTAAGTCGTGGTCTCGATGCCGATGCGCCGAGCCACGACGACCTCGACGTTATCGAACCACTTGTCCGGATCGAGCCCGGCCTTCGCGGCCTCGCGGCGAATGCGCGAGATGGCCCCCGGGCCGGCGTTGTAGCTGGCGAACGCGAACAGCGCCCGCTCCTGCTCGGCGAAGTGCGCATCGGCGAAGTAGTTCGTCATCAGCCAGTCCATGTACTTCGCCCCGGCATGGATGTTGGGCTCGAGCTGGTTGATGTCGCCCACGCGCAGGTCCTTGCCCGTGTCCGGCATGATCTGCATCACGCCGATCGCGCCGACCTCGCTGCGCGCGTCCTGGCGCAGCCTCGATTCCTGGAAGCCCTGCGCGGTGAGCATCAGCGGATCGAACCCGTACTTCGCGCCGTATTTCTCGAACAGGCGGACCGTCGTTTGAAAGCGCTTCCATTCCGCCCCGGCAGTGTTGTTGCCGATGTGCTTGATGCGCCGTTCCTGCTGCGCCAGGCGCGATTCGATCACGCCCTGCTTCTTCACGACGCCGCGGTAGTAATCCGTCAGCACGCCGGCGAACTTGGGGCTCTCCTTGCGGATCGCCCAGCCCGTGTGGCCTTCGGCGCGCAGCACGAGATCCTCGCGCACCTTGATCTTGGGCAGGATCCGCGCCCACAGCAGGGCCTTCCAGTCGTCCACCACGCCGAGCTCGAACAGACCGGCGGCGAGCATCTCGAGCGCGTCTTCATCCTCGAGGGCGTCCGGCAGCTCGACGATCTTGACCGGCGCCTTGCGTTCCTTCCTGAGCTGGACGTTCAAGGCCACCACGCTCTCGTAGTAGCTGCTCGCCTTGCGCACGTGCACCGTCTTGCCCGAGAGATCGTCGAGCGTCGCGAGCGGCGGCGACGCCGGCCCCGTGACGATCAGCTCGCGCACCGGCTTGCGGTCTTCCGCCGCCACGAAATCCACGACCTTCAGCCGCTCCAAGGTCGCGGTGAGGTTGCCTGCGGCGATGTCGCCCCGGCCCTCCGCCAGCCCGGTGAGCAGCTTTTCGCGCGTGGTCGGAATCAGGAATACCGTCAGCGGACGCTTGCCAAGCTGCTTCGCGTACCGGCGGTTGACATAGATCTCGAACTCGCGCACCACCTCCGCGGTGATCCCGCGCTCGTGCCCCTTGTCGTGGTAAAAGAGCGTCCTGCTGTAGGGCGCCAGCACGCGGATGACGCGCCGCTCGAGCATCTGGTCGAAGTCGCCGGTCCAGAGCTCGTTCGGCAGGCTCAGCTGCCGCGGCTTGGCCGCGGCGAGCGGCTTCTCCTGCGACGCGGCCTTTGCCTTCTCCTGCGAACCGGTCTTCGCCTTCTCTTGCGAACTGGCCGGCGCCGCGTAAAGGATCGCCGCTGCCAGCGGGGCGGCGACGCAATAGGCACCGTAGCGTTGCAAGGCGCGGAGCATGCTAAAGCCTACACCAAGCGGGATTGACTCGACTACCCGGTTGACGTTGAGGGGTCGGAAGTCCTTGAAGACCGTCTCGCACCTACAAGACGCGGTAAATCTCCCAGCGGCTGGTCCCGGAAACCACATGCGGCTCGAGATCCTTGCTCCATTGTTTGTGCGCTGCAATCGTGGCCAGCTTTTCCCAAGCCTGGTTAAGCTCGCTGAGGTCTTTAACAAGATGTTCCGACTGAATGGTTGCCTCGAGCGCGCCGATCGAGCCGGTCAGCAACCGCGTTTTGTCGGCACTGAACCCGACTTGCGGCCCAATCTCCCGTAACCAACGCTGCATCAGGTCGATCACATTCTGCTTGTATCCGAACTTCGCATTGATGCTCCAACGGGCGACCATCATGGCTGCTCTCCTCAAGTCCTATGTAAAACGATGTGACCCACGCTCCTTGTAACACCTGGCATCTTGCAATGTCCAACGTTTGCGCTCAGCCGCCGCTTCGAGCGGTCGGCTGCAGCGCTTCGTCAGGCCGCGTACCACAGAACCGCGATGAAATGACACGCGGTACCCGCGACAACGAACAGGTGCCACACAAAGTGAAAATACCTGATTCGTTCCGCCATGAAAAACACCGCTCCCGCCGTGTAAGCAACGCCGCCTGCAAGTAGCCAGAAAAGCCCCCAGGTCGGCACAACGGTCCATACCGTCTTGGCCGCGATGAGGACCAACCAGCCCATCGCGAGATACATCCAAGTCGATACAGTCGTGTAACGAACGCCGCCGAGAGCCTTCAGCACCGTACCGACGACGGCCAAGCCCCACACGAGCCCGAATAGCGTCCAGCCCCAATTACCGCGAAGCACGCCGAGCGTAAATGGTGTGTAGGTTCCGGCAATCAGGAAGTAGATCGCCGAGTGATCGAGGATCTGAAACGCGCGCTTCGCGCGGCACCTCGGCAAAGCGTGAAAGAGCGTGGACATGAGGTAGAGCAGCACCATGGTGGTCGCGAACACGCTCGCGCCCACGATCCCCGCCGCGTCGCCTCGGCGGAGCGCAGCTATGACAAGAATCGGGAAGGCAGCCAACGTCGCGAGCAAGCCGAGGCCATGGCTAACGCTGTTCGCGATTTCCTCTCCGAGGGATTGTGGTCGCTCTTGCAATTCCAATACGCCTGCCATCGCGGTATCTCTACGGGGCCTAACGTGAAGCTAAGGGGCTGCGCGCTTTTGCGCTGTCCCGCTTGAGCACCGGGTTAGCGGTCACAGCGATGCGCATCGGTAAGCTGCACTTGTTGAAACGGATCTTGAATGGTGCTCATTTATTTTCTCCCGCGAAAATTGTCACGAAAATTTCTCAACTTATCTTGATTACGTCCACCACCAATACAGTGATCGCTTCGCAACCACAACTTCCAACCAGAACTAGGCCAGCCAGCCTGTCGCCGCTCGTGCGAAGTAGAGAAGTCCACATAGCGTGCCAGAACGTCACCCGTTTGGCTGTCCACTACCTGCTGCTCATTGCGCATCATGTGGTTCAATGGAAAAAATGGTTCCTGCTCGACGACCCAATTGAATCGCTGATTGAGGACGTAGGCATTTTGGATGATAACTGCTTTCTTATTTTCTACCAGCGTCTCCATCACCCCCGGATTTTCAGCCTTCCACTGATCCACCGTCTTATAGACCCAGAACCCCGAGTCCTTCAAACAGTAAAACTGATGCAGTGCCACTGTCGGTATCCAATCCCAGAAGACGATGCTATACATGACAAACGCCGTGCCCCAGCCCCAACGCTTCGCACTCTTGCCGCTCTCGTGTGCATAACGAATCGCGCGCCTGACCACCCAAACAGAAAACGGGATGTACAACAGCAGGGGGATGATGGGACCACCCAACAAAGCCAAACCAAATAAAGCGATAAGAATGTCCACTACGCTACCACTCCTAGCGAGACCAACAGGTGCAGGCCCATCGGATCAAAAATCACAAAGCTGGTTTTGGGTGACCGCTAACGTTCCCAGTAACCGGCGCGCGCCCACCGGCCGACGCGTGGCACGGCGCTTCCGCGCGCGTCCGTGTTGACTGGGGGGTTAGGGGTCATTTTCATCCTGACGAGATAGCCCACACTCTAGATTCTTGGCGAGAGAGTAATAGCACCTGATCAAATTCGTAATCGAAGCTCCAAGTATCAACCGCATCAGGAACAGAAAAGCTTGCCGAAAACGGAAAGATGTCTATCGCAATTAGCAGCCACACTTTGCTCGCGCGCGTGCGGTAGCCCGCCACCAGCGGATTCTTGGAGGAAATCGCTTCGGCAAGGAGATCGTAAGTCAGTAGTTTCGTTTCGCCCACACTACCCGCAAACCATCGACGAGACTCGCTTAGCAAAGGCCGTCCGATGCTTACAGCGCCGAGGCCGGACGGTAAGACAGAAGTAGGTTTGCCTTCTCGAAAATTCAAAACCTGGCCTTCCTTAGGATAGTTCGCGCGAACGAACTCTGAGAATGCCTGGGCAAGCTGCTCTTTTTTCTGCTTTGCCGCGGGACAGACGGAGAAATAGGCATTCACGTCAACCGGTGGACCTCCAGACACGGAGTAGATCTCCTCCGCCCGGCGGATAACCCACTCTTGAAACGACTCGATTTCCCTCGGCGCGAAAACTGAATGTGACGGCTGCTGAAACAACTGAGTGACTTCAAATCCAATGTGACCCTCAGGCGTTACCACAAAGAAATCCGGCGCCTCGCTTTCCACAAGGGCTCCTGATGGGAAGGCGGAATACCAACGACGAGCCAACTCCAAGTAGGCCTTTTCAATCCGCTTCTTAGTAATGTCGGTAGTTGCTCCCATGACCCCTAACTACAATTGGTTGACAAATTAGGTGACAATTTAGTTGACTTGCTTCATCAGTCACCCGCTGTCAGTCACCGGTCATCTGTCACGGGCTGTCAATCACGCAATTAGTAGCTGGTGGGCCAGTTCGCCAGCCGGTGCTCGCCGACACCGTTCTTGAGACGCTTGCGGTGCACCTGCAGCATGCGAATCAGAAAATCGCGCGTGTCGCGCGGATCGATCACGTGCTGCGCCTCGTAGAGCCGCGCGAGCTCCCACGGCGTGGTGTCGCGCTCGACCTCGGCGGCGAGCTGCCGGAAGCGAGCCGGGTCGTCCTGCTCCTTCACGCCGAAGAGGACATTCACCGAGGCGCGCGTGTCCATGAAGCCGAGATCGGCGGACGGCCAGCACGCAAGCACGTCGGTGTTGCGGCCACCTCCCATGTTGATATAGGCCTGGCCGTAGCTCTTCCTCAGGATGACGGTCACCCGCGGCACGGTGACCAGCGAGAGCGCGTTCATCCAGTTGATGACCTTGCCCGGCATGCCGCGGATCTCTCCTTCCACGCCGATGAGAAAGCCCGGGACGTCCACCAGGAACACGATGGGAATGTTGAAGGAGTCGCACAGCACCATGAAGTCGGTCGCCTTCTGGCAGGCGTCGGCGTCGAGCGCGCCGCCCTTGAACAGCGGATTGTTGGCAAGGAAGCCGACGGTCTTTCCGTCGAGGCGCGCGAGCACCGTGGCGACCGATCGGCCGAAGCGCTCCTTCAGCTCGAAGCTCGAGTCGCTGTCCGCGACCGCCGCGATCACCTTGCGCACGTCGTAGACCTTGTTGCGCTCTTCCGGGACGATCTCGAGCATTCTGCGGCACGCCTCGCCCGAGCCGGCCGGCACCGGTCGCCCGGGCGGGGCTTCCATGCTGTGCGCCGGCATGTAGGAGAGAAACTTCTTCACGGCGTCGAGTGCCTGCTCGTCCGTATCCACCGCCGTGTCGGCAAGGCCCGAGACGCCGGTCAGGAGCTTCCAGCCGCCCAGCTCCTCGGGGTCGATCGGTTTTCCGATGGCGATCGAAGTGACGCCGGGACTCGCGATCGCCATCACCGAGCCCTTGCGCATCACCACGAAGTCCGACATCGCGGCGTACCAGGTCGAGGACCCGTAGCACTGGCCGAGCAGCGCGGACACCCACGGCGACTCGCGCAGGCGCTGATATTCCGCGGGGTCCTGCGCGAGGATCGCGCGGCCGGAAGCGCCCATGCGGTCGGGCATGCGCGCGCCGGAGGACTCCCCGAGGAAGACAAGCGGCATGCCGTAATGGCTGGCGGCCTGCTTCACGTGCCGGATCTTCTTCATGTTGACGACGCTGCTCGATGCTCCGAGCACGGTGAAGTCGTTGGAGACGATCGCGACCTCGCGCCCGTCGATGCGCGCAAACCCGGCCACTTTCCCGTCGGCAGGGGTCTTGTGCCGGACTTCGGCGCGGATCGAGCGGGCGTGCCGCCCGGATTCGGCAAAGCTTCCCGGGTCCACCAGGCGATCGATGCGCTCGCGGGCGTTCAGCACGCCCTGCTTCTTGCGCTCGGCGAGCTTCTCCGCGCCCCCCATCGCCAGCGCCTCGGCGTTCTTCTCCTCCAGCTCCTTCAATACATCCCTGGCCGACACTTTTCCTCAGCTCCTCATCCCTCCGCCCTCATCCCTCGGGCGGTCACTCGCCCTTGATCCCCGCAGCCTTGATTACCTTCGCCCACTTCGCAATCTCGTTTTCCATGAAAGCGGTGTACTGCTCGGGCGTATTGCCCACCGGGTCCGCGCCCAGTCCTTTCATCCGCTCCTGGGTGTCGGGAGACTTCAACGCGCGCACGATCTCCGCATGGAGCCGGTCGATGATCGGGCGCGGCGTCTTCGCGGGAGCCGACACGCCGTAGAACGTGGTGACTTCATAGCCCGGAACACCGGCCTCCGCGACGGTTGGAATGTCGGGCGCCGCCGGCGTGCGTTTCGGACCGGTGACCGCAAGCGCGCGCAGCTTGCCCGCGCGCGCATGCAGGATGACCGTCGGCACGTTGCCGAAATAGATCACGTGCTGGCCGGCGAGCAGGTCGATGACCGCCGGGCCACCGCCCTTGTAGGGAATGTGCAGCCATTTGACGCCGGTCATGAACTGGAACAGCTCCGCGGACAGGTGCACGGTCGTGCCGGTGCCGGAGGAGCCATAGTTGATGCTTTCGGGCGGATACTTCTTGGAGATCGCGATCAGCTCCTTGATGCTCCTGGGGGGAAATGACGGATGCACCACCACCAGGTTCTGCGATTCCGCCGCGATCGTGATGAAGGAGAAATCCCGGATCGAGTCGAAGTTGAGCTTGAGCAGCGACGGGTTGGTGGCGTGGCCGGGCGCATTCAGCATGATCGTGTGGCCATCGGGCGGCATGCGCACGAACATTTCGCAGGCGATCGCAGTATTCGCGCCACCGCGGTTTTCCACCACCACCGACTGGCCGAGGTACTCGGTCAACTTCGGGGCCAGCACGCGCGCCACGATGTCGTTGGTGCCACCGGGCGGGAAACCGACGATGAAGCGGATCGGCTTCACGGGGTAGGGCGCTTGCGCGCCGGCCACCCCTGCCCACATCGCGAGGATGGCCGCCGCGAGCCACTGCGCCGGATGTTTCATGCTTGCCTCCGGGAGTTACGAACCGCGCGGGTTGGGGCAAAACCCTTCTCGTAATGCGGCCCGCTCATGGTGCCGTCGACTGCTCTGCCGATGATGCCCTGCGACAGATCCTTGATGGCGATGAAGATGACGTCCTCGTCATCGGCGGAAGCCACCAGCGTGTGCGGCGCGTTGGCGGGAATGTAGATGAGCGTGCCGGCGGGCGCGACCACTTTCCTGCCGTTGACCGAGCCGACCAGCGTGCCCCGCACCACGTAATTGAACTGCTCGTTCTTGTGCGTGTGCATGCGCGAGCCGGTGCCGCGCTCCTTGTGGATCCAGCCGACCAGCATGCGCTTGCCCTCCACCACGCCGCCGTGCGAAGTCGAGTAGCCGGTGCCGGCCGGTACGTCCTTCAGCGCCGCCAGCGTGAACTGGTAGCGGCCATTGCCGCCTTTTATTGCGCCCTCGGTCTTAGTTTTCGTCCGCTTCGACTGTTTCGATTTCACTGCCATAGCCGGGCCTCCTCATCCCTCATCCCTCATAAGTAATCGATGATCTTCCAGTCCCCCGGCTTCACGTTGACGACGTTCTTGCTCTTGCCCGGCCGGCGGTCGGCGTAGATCTTCCCTTCCTTCATCACGACCTTGATGTTCTTTTTCTCCTGCAGGCAGCGGATGTTCTTCAGCGGATCGCCGTCCACCGCGATGACATCGGCGAGCTTGCCCGCCTCGATCGTGCCGAGGTCCTTTTCCTGCTTGAGTGCCTGCGCCGCGTTGCGCGTCGTGGTCAGGATCGCGTCCATCGGCTTCATGCCGAGCTTGACGTAGATCTCCAGCTCCGCGGCGTTGCTGCCCATGTCCGGCTCGAAGCCCATGTCCGTGCCCATCGCAATCTTGACGCCGGCCTTGTACATCTTCTGGAAGGTCTCGAAGCAGAACGGCTGCAGGTACTTCATCTTGCGCAGCACGAAGTCGGCCGTGCCGTGCTCCCGGCGCAGCTGGATCGCGTGGTCGGTGCGGTGCGCGAGCGTCGGCGTGACCGGGGTGCCGGACTTCCTGATGAGTTCTATCGTCTCGTCGTCGTGGAACACCATGTGCTCGATCGTATCGGCGCCCGCCCTCATCGCCATGCGCTGCGCGCTCGTGGTGAAGCAGTGCACGGCCGCGTGCTTGTGCAGGGCGTGCGCCTCGTCCACGACCGCGTCGAGCTCCTCCTGCGTCATGTTGCGGATGTCCGGCTCTTCCTTGTCGGTGCCGCCGCCGCCGGAGGCGCAGGTCTTGATGACGTCGCAGCCCGCCAGCATGTTCTTGCGCGCGAGTTTCCGCAGCTCCCACGGGCCGTCGGCGGTGTTGAACCCCCAGCGATACATCGCGCGCGGCTGGATCAGCTCGAGGTGAGATCCAGTCATGGTGGTGAAGCCCGCGATCAGCATGCGCGGCCCTTCGACGATGCCGGCATTGATGGCATCGCGCACCGCGCACATCTCGTTTACCAGCAGTCCATACGGCCCGTTCATGCCGAGATCGCGCAGCGTGGTGAAGCCCATGTCGAAGCAGTTCTGGGCGTGGAACAGCGCATACATCTGCTGCAGGTGCGGCATCGTCTCGAACTGCGCGACCCGGTGGTTGTGGAAGGTCATGCAGTTGTACATGGCGGTGTGGATGTGGAGGTCCATCATGCCCGGCATCACCGTGTAGCGCGAGCAGTCGATCGTCTCCGCACCGTGCGGCGGCTTCACCTTGCCCTGCTCGCCGACCCTGGCGATGCGGTTGCCGTGGACCAGCACCACCGCGTCTTTCACCGGCTTGCCACCGCGGCCGTCGATCAATGTCCCGCAGCTGATCGCCCGGACGGGACCTTTCACCTTCGTATCGAGGAATTCCTGGGACTTCAAGCTTCACCTTCTCCTTTCCAGGCGCCGGTCCGGCGCGCGAAATCCGGCCGCCGCCCGGACGAATCGGGCGTAGGCGGCAGGATCGATTGCGGTACCGGCGGCGCGCCCGCCTGCATCGAGGCCCAGCGCCGGCAACGTCGACTCGATTTCCGACCGGGCCATGCCGCGCGTGATGAATACGATGCGGGTGCCGCGATCCGCCGACGGCCACGAATCGAGTGTCACCGGCTCGTGGATGACGCTCTGCACGACGTGCACCACGACGGGCCTCCCCGCGACATTGACGATCCCCTTCACGCGCAGCAGGCGTGCTCCCTTCAGCGTCGCCATCAGGTTGAGCCACGCGGCGAGGCCGGCGTCCGTGACCGGATCTTCATGGCGAACCGCGAAAGCGCGTATGTCGTCACCGTGGCGTCCCGCCGCGCGTGGAGACTCTACCCCAGTGTAGGCTTGCTCGTTCAGCCAGCGCTCGACCGCCTCCCGTTCCGCCGCCGGGTCGAGGAGCGTGGAACCGAACAAGGCACCGGGCGCGATCGCGCCACCGATAACTTCGAGCACCTGCGCGCCGGGATTCATGCTCGCGAGGCGCTTGCGCAGCCGGGCGACCGCCGTGGGCGCCGCGATATCGGTTTTGCTGACAACCAGGCAATCGGCGACCGCCGCCTGCTTCACCGATTCGGGGCAGTCGTGAAGCTGCCGCTCGCCATTTACGGCGTCCACCATCGTGATGACGGCGCCGGGCCGCATGAGCGGCGCGATCGCCGGGTCCGAGGCCAGCGTGCGCAGCACCGGGACCGGGTCCGCGAGCCCCGTCGTCTCGACGAGCACGCGGTCGAACGCCGGCACGCCGCCCGCTCCGCGTTGCGCGAGAAGCCCGGCGAGCGTCCCGACGAGATCCCCGCGGATCGTGCAGCACAGGCAGCCGTTCGCGAGGAGCACCGTGTTCTCGTTGGGTGTCGCGACGAGCAAGTGATCGAGGGCGACTTCCCCGAACTCGTTGATGATGACCGCGGCCCGCGCCATGCCCGGGTCGCGCAGGAGGCTGTTGAGCAGCGTCGTCTTGCCGCTGCCCAGGTAGCCCGTGATGATGGAAACCGGCGGCCGGTCGGCCGCCACCGCGGTCGTGTCTGTCATTGGGTCGCAGCCGCGGAAGCGGGGCGGCGTCTACGCCGCGAGCGCCTGGCGCTCGAGGTCCTTGCTGTAGCGGCCGGTGCTGGCCAGGCCGTTCATGCGGGCGCGATGGATGAACGCCGACTGCGCCGCCGGGACATTCGCCGGACTGCCTCTCCACGCCTTGAGCGCCGCTGCCTGCAGCGCGCGCCCGTAGGAGAACGAAAGCGTCCACGCCCCGCCACCGAGCTTGTTCATCGCGTCCAGGTGCGCGGTAGCGAGCTCGTCGCTCTGGCCACCGGAAAGAAACGCAATGCCGGGTACCGCCGCGGGCACGGTGCGCCTGAGTACCCTCAGCGTGCGCTCGGCCACTTCGCTCACCGGCGCCTGCCGCATGCAGCTCGCGCCAGCCACGACCATCGAGGGCTTCAGCACCATCTTCTCGAGGGCGACGCGCAGGCTGGCGAGCGCGGCGAACTGATCGCGCAGGGTCCACTCGGTCACCTCTTCGCAGCGCTCGATGGTGTGGTCGCCGTCCATCAGCACTTCGGGCTCGACGATCGGCACCAGGCCGGCGGCCTGGCAGATTGCGGCGTAGCGGGCGAGCGCATGCGCGTTTGCGGTGATGCAGGCTTGCGAGGGTATGCCCGCGCCAATCGTGATCACCGCGCGCCACTTGGCGAAACGCGCGCCGAGCTTCACGTATTCCGCGCACCGCTTGGTGAGGCCATCGAGGCCCTCGGTCACCGTCTCGCCAGGGCAGAGCGCCATCTCCTTCGCGCCGGTGTCCACCTTGATGCCGGGGATCACGCCCTGTCTTCGCGAGCAGCTCCGGAAACGGCGTGCCGTCCGCCGATTTCTGCCGCAGCGTTTCATCGTAGAGAATGACGCCGCTGATGTACTGGCCGATGCCCTTGGCGGAAAACAGCAGGTCGCGGTAGGCGCGGCGGTTCTCCTCGGTGTTTTCGACGTTGATGCTCTTGAAGCGCTTCTCGATGGTGCCGGTGGACTCGTCGGCGGCGAGTATGCCCTTGCCGGGGCGACCATGGCTTTGGCAATGGTTTCCAGGGAATCGGCTGACATCGGAATCTCCTCGAACTTCGTGACTCGTTACTCAACTGCTGATTTTACTACGCCGGCAAAACCCGGGGTTCGCCTTCCGCCTCAGGCCTTCCGGTGCTCCCCGACCTTCACGATCTTCATGGTGTTGGTGCCGCCCGCCTTGCCGAAGGGCTCGCCGATGGTGAGAACGATATAGTCGCCGCGCTGCACCACGCCGCGCGAGAGCAGCTCGTCCTCCGCCATGTTCAGCGCCCGCTCGGGATTGCGCGCGCCCTTGAACTTGACCGGATACACGCCCCGGAACAGCGTGACGCGGCGCCGGGTCTCGACCACCGAGGTCATGGCGTAGATCGGCACGTTCGTGTGCATGCGCGACATGAGCAACACCGTCTTGCCGCTCTGCGTCATCGCCGCCACCGCCTTGATATCGAGGTTGTTCGCCGTGAAAGCGGTGGCGCGCGCAATCGATCCTTCGACCTCCGACGGCGCGATGGTAAAGCGCCGCTCCTGCGACAGCGTGTCCTCCTTCTCCGCCTCGATGCAGACGCGCGCCATGGCCGCCACCGTCTCCACCGGATATCTTCCAGTGGCGGTCTCGGCCGAGAGCATCACCGCGTCGGTGCCGTCGAGCACGGCGTTGGCGACATCCGATACTTCCGCGCGCGTCGGGATCGGGTTCGCGATCATCGACTCCATCATCTGGGTCGCGGTGATCGTGATCCGGTTCTTCTCCCGCGCCATCCGCAGCATCCGTTTCTGCAGCGCCGGCACCGCGGCATCGCCCACCTCGACCGCCAGGTCGCCGCGCGCGACCATGATGCAATCGGAGGCATCGAGAATGTCGTTCAGCGCCGGGATCGCTTCCGCGCGCTCGATCTTCGCCACCGTCAGCGCCCGCCCGCCCGCCTTGTGCATGAGGTCGCGCGCCCACTTGATGTCGGCTCCGGAGCGCGGGAACGAGATTCCGAGAAAATCAGCCTTGAGCTCGGCGGCGACCTTGATGTCCTGCATGTCCTTTTCGGTCAACGCCGGCGCAGTCAGGCCTCCGCCCTTGCGGTTGATGCCCTTGTTGTTGGAAAGCATGCCGCCCTGTTCCACGACGGTGGTGATGAGCGGGCCCCGCACCGACGCGACGCCCAGCACGATGCGCCCATCGTCGAGCAGCAGCGTGTCGCCCGGGCCGGACGTCGTTGGGCAGATTCCGGTAGTCGAGCCCGACGCGGTGCTCGTCGCCCATCTTGCAGTCGGCGTCGAGCACGAATTTCGCGCCGACCGCGAGCGTGATGCGGCCGTCCTGGAAGCGGCCGATGCGGATCTTCGGCCCCTGCAGGTCCACCAGCACGCCGACGGCGTGGCCCGCTTTGCGCGCAAGCGAGCGCACCAGCTCCACGTGCTTGCGGTGCTCGGTGGCGCTGCCGTGCGAGAAGTTCACGCGCACCACGTCGAGCCCCGCATCGATCATGCGCGAGAGCGTCTTCGGGTCGCTCGAAGCGGGGCCGAGGGTGGCGACGATCTTGGTGCGGCGCGGCATGGGCGGAAGTCTACTCTACGCGGCGCGCTGCTCGAGCACCTCGACCGCCGGCAGCTTCCTGCCCTCGAGGAACTCGAGGAAGGCGCCGCCGCCGGTGGAGATGTAGGAGATCCGGTCGGCAATGCCGAATTTCACTGATCGCGGCCAGCGTGTCGCCGCCGCCGGCGATGGAAAATGCCTTCGAGTCCGCGATGGCCCGGGCGATCGTTTTCGTGCCGCCAGCGAACTGGTCGTACTCGAACACGCCGACTGGGCCGTTCCAGACTATGGTGCCGGCCTTGGCGATGATGCCAGCCAGTATCGCGGCCGTCTGCGGCCCGATGTCGAGTATCTTGTCGTCGGGCCTGACCTCGGTCGCGGCAACGCGGTTTCCGCGCGCCAGCACCGAGACGTCGCTCGCCACGACCACATCCACCGGCAGCGGCACTTGCGCGCCGCGCGCCTTCATGAGGTCCATGATCGCCTGCGCCTCGTCCACCAGCGCGGGCTCGGCGAGCGATCTCCCGATGTGCAGTCCCGCAGCGAGCATGAACGTATTGGCGATGCCGCCACCCACAATCAGCTGGTCCACCTTCGCGGCGAGCGCTTTCAGGATGGTGAGCTTGGTCGAAACCTTGGCGCCGGCGACGATCGCAACCAGAGGCCGGGCGGGCCGGTTGAGCGCTTTTCCCAGGGCGTCGAGCTCAGCCGCCATCAGCGGCCCGGCGCAGGCGACGGGGGCGAACCGCGCCATGCCGTGGGTGGTCGCCTCCGCGCGGTGGGCGGTGCCGAACGCGTCGTTCACGTAGATATCGCACAGCGCCGCCATCCTGCGGGCGAGCGCTTCGTCGTTCTTCTTCTCGCCCGGGTTGACGCGGCAGTTCTCGAGCATGACCACTTCACCCGGCTTCACCACGAAGCCGCCGTTCACCCAGTCCTGAACGAGACGCACCGGTCGTCCAAGCATCTCGGCGAGGCGCCGGGCGACCGGGGCGAGCGAGTCCTCGGGCGTGAGCTTGCCCTCGGTGGGGCGCCCGAGGTGCGAGGCCACCATCACCGCGGCGCCGCCTTTCAGTGCGTACTCGATGCCGGGGAGCGAAGCGCGGATGCGCGTGTCCTCGGTGATGTTGCCGGCGTCGTCCTGGGGAACGTTGAGATCGGCGCGGATGAACACGCGCTTGCCCGCGACCGGCAGGTCGGTCAGGCGCAGAAACCTCATTTCTTCGCCACGATCCGGACCATCTCCAGCACCTTGCACGAGTATCCCCATTCGTTGTCGTACCACGCCACGACCTTGACGAAGGTGGGATCGAGCGCGATGCCGGCCTCCGCGTCGAACACCGAGGTGCAGCTCTCGCCGCGGAAATCGGTGGAAACGACCTTCTCCTCGGTGTAGCCGAGGATGCCCTTCAGCGCGCCGGTGGACTGGGCCTTCATCTCGGCGCAGATCTCCTTGTAGGTGGCGGGCTTGCCGAGCTCAACGGTGAGGTCCACGACGGAAACGTCGGAGGTCGGAATGCGGAACGACATGCCCGTGAGCTTCTTGTTCAGCTCCGGGATCACCACGCCCACCGCTCTTGCCGCGCCGGTGGACGAAGGGATGATGTTCTCGAGCATGCCGCGCCCGCCGCGCCAGTCCTTGCTGGACGGCCCGTCCACGGTCTTCTGCGACGCGGTCACGGCATGCACCGTCGTCATCAGCCCGCGCTTGATGCCCCATTTGTCGTTCAGCACCTTCGCCACCGGGGCGAGGCAGTTGGTGGTGCAGGAAGCGTTGGAGATGATCGCCTGCCCGGTGTAGGTCCGATCGTTCACGCCGAAGACGAACATCGGCGTGTCGTCTTTCGACGGCGCCGACATGATGACCTTTTTCGCGCCCGCGGCGATGTGCTTCTGGCACGACCCCTTGTCGAGGAAGAGGCCGGTGGATTCCACCACCACGTCCGCGCCCACTTCGCTCCATCTGAGGTCGGCAGGGTCCTTCACCTGGGTCAAACGGATTCTGCGGCCGTTGACGAGCAGGGTATTGCCGTCGACGCCGACGTCGCCCCTGAAGCGGCCGTGCACGGAATCGAACCGCAGCATGTAGGCAAGGTACTCCGGCTCGAGGAGATCGTTGATGCCCACGATTTCGATGTCCGGGAAGTGCTGCGCCGCCGCCCGAAACACCATGCGTCCGATGCGCCCAAACCCGTTGATGCCGACTTTGATTGTCATGCTCTTCTCCACTGCGTCCCGTCCACGCAAATGCTCATAGTATCGATTTCACCGCGGCCGCGACCTTTTCGGGCGTGAGGCCGAAATGCTTGTAGAGCTCGCCGCCCGGCGCCGATTCGCCGAAGCGGTCGATGCCGATGACCACACCCTCGAGGCCGACATACTTCCGCCAGTAATCGGTCACCCCTGCCTCCACCGCCGCCCGCGGCAGTCCCCGCGGGAGCACCGAATCGCGGTAGGCCGCGTCCTGCCGGTCGAACGCCGCGGTCGAGGGCATCGAGACGATGCGCACCGGCACGCCGTCCTGCGCGAGCAGCTTCTGCGCCGCGAGCGCAAGCGCGACCTCGGAGCCGGTGGCGATTACGACCGCGCGCGCCGCACCGCCGGCCGCCTCGGATAGGACATAGCCGCCGCGGCGGATCGCTTCGATTTGCTGCGGCTCGCGCTTCACGAACGGCACGTTCTGCCGCGTGAGCAGCAGGCTCGTGGGGCCGTCCCGGCGCTCGAGCGCGGCCGCCCACGCCACCGCCGTCTCCACCGTGTCGCACGGCCGCCAGACCTGCATGTTGGGAATCAGGCGCAGGCTCGCCGCGTGCTCGATCGGCTGGTGGGTCGGTCCGTCCTCGCCGAGCCCGATGGAGTCGTGCGTCAGAACATAGACCACGCGCAGGCCCATCATCGCCGCCATGCGCAGGGCGCTGCGCGCGTAGTCGGTGAACACCAGGAACGTGCCGCCGTAGGGGATGAAGCCGCCGTGCAGCGCGATCCCGCTCATCACCGCGCACATGCCGAACTCGCGCACTCCGTAGAAGACGTAATTGCCTCCGCCCTCCCGCCCGATCACCTTCGAGGTCTTCACCATCGTGAGGTTGGAATTGGTGAGGTCCGCCGAGCCCCCGACGAGCTCCGGCAGCGCGGGCGCGAGCGCCTCGAGCGCGTTCTGCGAAGCCTTGCGCGTGGCCACGGTCTCCGCTTTCGCGTCCGTCTCCTTCACCAGCGCGTCCACTCGCGCGCGGAAATCCTGCGGCAGCTCGCCCGCCGCGCGGCGCTTGAACTCGGCGGCCTTCGTGGGATGCTGCTGCTCGTAGGCGGCGAAGAGCTTCTTCCAGCGGCGCTCGGCGGCGGCGCCGCGCTTCCTCGCGTCCCAGCCGCCATACACGGCCTGCGGTATCTCGAACGGGGGGTATCTCCAACCGATCGCCTCGCGCGTGGCGGCGACTTCCTTCTCGCCGAGTGCTGCGCCGTGCGCGGCGCCGGTGTTGGCCTTGGTGGGCGCGCCCTTGGCGATTACGGTCTTCGCGCAGATGAGCGAAGGGCGCGCCTTCTCCCGCTTCGCCTTCTTCAAAGCCCGGTCCACCTGCGCGACGTCGTGGCCGTCAACGGGACCGATCACCTGCCACCCATAGGCCTCGAAGCGGCGCTTGACGTCGTCGGTATACCACTGGCGAATGTGCCCCTTGTCGGAGTCGATCGAGATGCCGTTGTCGTCGTAGATCGCGATCAACTTGCCGAGTCCGAGGGTTCCGGCGAGCGCGCACGCCTCGTGCGAGACGCCCTCCATCATGCAGCCGTCGCCGAGCAAGACGTAGGTATGGTGGTCAACGATCTCGAGGCCGGGCTCGTTGAACTCGGCCGCGAGCAGCCGCTCGGCGAGCGCCATGCCCACGGCATTGGCGATGCCCTGCCCAAGCGGACCCGTGGTGGTCTCGACTCCGGGCGCGCAGCGGTACTCCGGGTGCCCGGGTGTCTTCGAATGGAGCTGCCGGAAGCGCTTCAGCTCCTCGAGCGGCAGCGCGTAGCCGGACAAGTGCAGCAGCGCGTAGAGCAGCATCGAGCCGTGGCCGTTCGAGAGCAGGAAGCGGTCGCGGTTCGCCCACGCGGGGTTCCCCGGGTTGTGCCGCAGGTGGCGGTTCCAGAGCGTCTCCGCGATCTCCGCCATGCCCATCGGCATGCCGGGGTGCCCGGAATTCGCCTGCTGTACAGCATCCATCGCCAGCGCGCGGATCGCGTTGGCCAGCTCGACTCGGGCATCCATTCAGGCGGTCCTGGCGCGGGAGGCGGAAGGGGAGCGCCAATTATAACTGGCGGGCGGCCTCCGAACGATGCTGCTCGCCTACGTCTCCCCGTCGCCGTTCCTGCGGGCGAGCCGGATGCCAAGCTGCTTCAGCTTGCGGTAGAGGTGCGTGCGCTCGAGCCCGACGGTCTCCGCCACGCGCGAGATGTTGCCGCCCTCGCGCGCGATGTGGTACTCGAAAAAGACGCGCTCGAAGGCGTCGCGGGCCTCGCGCAGCGGGAGGTCGAGGGGCAGGTCGTGGGCGGAGCGCGACGCGGCGCCCCGCGCCGGCAGGGCGAGGTTCACGTCCTCGAGCGAGATCTGCTCGCCCCCGCAGGTGAGCGCGAGCGTGCGCACCGCGCTCTCGAGCTGCGCCAGGTTGCCGGGCCAATCGTAGTTGCGCAACGCGTTCAGCGCCGCGGTCGAGAACTGGCGCGGCGGCACTTCGCGGGCTTCGACCAGGCGCGAGAGCATCAGGTTCGCGATGTCGGGAACGTCCTCGCGGTGCTCGCGCAGGCTCGGAACCCGGATGGTGGCGCCCGCAAGCAGGCTGTAGAGGCGGCTGTCGAAGGCGCCGTGCGCCACCAGCTCCGCGAGGTCGCGCGAGGCGCCGCTGATCACCCTGACGTTGTAGCGCTCGAGCTTGGAGATCGCGAGCAGCAGCCCCTTTTGCTCGACGCGCGAGAGCTCCGTCACCTCGTGCAGGAACAGCGTCCCCTCGCGCGCCTGGTTGAGGAGCTCGAGCGGCGCCTCGGCCAGCGCGGAGTGGGTCTCCGGCGCCACCCACGGCGCGTTGCGCGAGTGCAGGAAGCGCGCCGCGAGCTCGAGCCCGCACCCCGGCTCGCCGGTGAGCAGCAGCGGCGCGCGCAGGTTCATGACCCGCTCGAGGCGCTGCTTCAGCTCGACCACCAGCGGCGCGCGCCCGAAGCTCGCGAGCGACAGCGCCGCCTGCGTCCGCTCGCCGCCCTGCTTCAGCGCGCGCCCGACGGTGGCCAGCAGCTTCTGCAGCGCGATCGGCTTCTCCAGGAAATCATAGGCGCCGATGCGGGTCGCCTCGACCGCGGTATCGATCGTGCCGTGCCCGGACATCATCACCACCGGCATGGTGAGCAGTCCCGCGGCGGCCCATTCCTTCAGGAGCGTGATGCCGTCGGTGTCCGGCATCCAGATGTCGAGCAGCACCAGGTCGGGCCGCGCCTGGCTGCGCAGCGCGCGCGCGTCCGCCGCGTTCTGCGCCAGCCGGACCTGATAGCCTTCGTCGCTCAGGATCTCGGACAGCAGCTCGCGGATGCCGACCTCGTCGTCTACGACCAGGATGTGCTGCATAACCGGGGAAGATGCTCCGTTGATTCTACACCCGCGCCCGCGCCGCAACGCGGCGCGGCGCATCCTGCGCCGCCTCCGGCAGCTCGATGGTCACGCACGCCCCGCGCGGCGCGACGTTGGCGATCGCGGCCTTGCCCCCGTGCTCCTCGACGATCTTCTTCACGATCGCGAGCCCGAGCCCGGTGCCCTTGGGCTTGGTGGTCACGTAGGGCTCGAAGGCGCGCCGCATCACGTGCTCGGGAACGCCGCAGCCGTTGTCGGTCACCGTGAGCCGGATGATGCCGTCCGCGTGAGCGCTCGCCACCGTCACGCGCGGCTCCGGCGTATCGGCGAGCGCGTCCTGCGAGTTCTGCAGGAGGTTGTGGATGACCTGGCGCAGCTGCGCCGCGTCGCCCACCACCGGCGGCAGCCCCGCTTCGAGCTCGAGCCGCACGGCGCCCCCAAGCGAGGACTCGTAGAGGCTCAGCACCTCGCGCGTGAGGGCGTTGAGATCGAGCTTCTGCACGGAGGGCTCGGGCGTGCGCGCGTACTGGGCGAACGCGTCCACCATGTTCTTCAGCGCGGCGACCTGGTTGACGATGGTCTGCGTCGAACGCACGAGCACCTCCGCGTCGGAGCCGCCGAGCTTGCCCTCGAGCTTCGCCTGCAGGCGCTCTGCGGAGAGCTGGATCGGCGTCAAAGGATTGCGGATCTCGTGCGCCAGGCGCCGGGCGACCTCGGTCCACGCCGCCGCGCGTTGCGCCTCGGCGAGATGCGTAATGTCGTCGAACACGACGACGCAGCCGCCCTCCGAGCCGGAGGGCAGGCGCGTGCCGCGCAACAGCAGGAGCTGCGTCCTGCCCTGCAGGGGACGCTCAACCTGCTGCTCCCATTGCCCGGCTCCCGAGCGCGCAAACGCCGCCGCCACCGTCCGTCCCAGCTCGTCCAGTCCCGCCGTCGCTGGCCAGTGCGGCGGCGTGCTTCCGACGAGCGGCGTGAAATCCGTACCGAGTATCGCGCCGGCACTGCGATTGGCGGCGCGGAGATTCAGCTCTTCATCGAACGCGAGCACGCCCGCCGACAGGTTGGCGAGCAGGCTCTCCAGATAGGCCTTCGCCTGGGTGAGCGCCGCCTGGTGGCGCTCCGCCCGCGCGTGCGCTTCCGCCAGCTGCAGAGTCATGCGGTTGAACGACTGGGTCAGCGTGCCGATCTCGTCGCGCGAGACCACGGCCGCGCGCTGGCTGAAATCCCCGCTCGCCACCGCGCGTGTGCCCTCGACCAGCGCGCCGATCGGCGCGGAGAGCCGGTCGGAAAGGACGAACGCAAGCGCTGCGGCGGACAGTAGCGCGAGCAGCAGCGTCAATGTCAGCGTGACGCCATAGAGGCGCTTGAGCCCTGTGCGCGAGAGCGTCAGTTCCTGATACTCGCGGTAGCCCGATTGCACCGCTTCCGCGTCCAGGCCGAGCTGCTTCGGCACCGGCTGCAGGAGCTGCAGCACGCGGCGTTCCCCGTCCGGCCGCGGCACCGCGGCCAGCGCGCGTAAATAGAGGCCCTTGTCGGGTATCGCTTCGACGCCGGCGTGGCTCTTGCCCGCTTGCAACTGCCTGATCGTGGCGCTCCCCGGCAGCTCCGGCAGCAATCCCGTCCGTCCGGGGCCGGAGTACGCAACGACTTTGCCGCGCTCGCCGAACAGGGTCGCCTCCTGCACGCCGGCTTGCTCACGGAGGTTATTGAGTGCGGCAGCCTGCTCGGCGTCATCGCCCTGCGCCAGCGCAAGCGTCATGGCTTCCGCCCTGCCCGCGAGCTCCATTGAGGCGGTGTCGAGCATGCTGCGGCCGAGGTTGAGACCGCTGTCGAGCGCCTTGTCGACCCGCACCGCGAACCAGGACTCGATCGAGCGCGCAAGGAACTGCACGGACATGCCGTAGATCAGCGCCCCCGGCAGCACCGCCATCAACGCGAACAGGAGGACCAGCCGCAGCGTCAGCCGCGAGCCGAATACGCCGGCTTTCAGCTTGCGCCTCAACGTGACGAGCTGGTAGACCACCAGCGCGATCAGCATCGCCGCGACTGCGCCGTTCAGGGCCAGCAGCAGGGGATAGCGCTCCGCGAACTTCGCCGGGTTGGCGCTCGAAACCGCCACCAGGTAGAGCGCAACCGCGACCATGCACACGCACAGAATGAGCAGGTAGCGCACGACCGCGCTCGAGAGCGCGGGGCGGGCGGGCGGCGGCAGAACGCTCATGGCGACACCGTCCAGCGGTGCCAGTCAGAGGAAATGACCCACTCGCGGGAGCCCACCGCGCTCACCTGGAACGGGCGCGGCAGCTGCGAGGAATCGAGCCGCAAACGCAGCGCGGCGCGGTAGCTCCCGCCCTTGATCAACGCCCCGCCCTCGGCGATCTCGCGCACGCGCACCCGGCTCATGAACTCGAGCGCCTCTCGCAGCGAGGCGAAATTCCGGTACAGGGTGCGCACGCCGACGCGGTACTGGCGCGTCAGCGCGTTATACGACAGCCGATACTGCTGGCGGGCATTGGCGAGCGATTCGTTGAACCAGTACCAGCGCGGGCGGGAAAGCTCGAATTCCAGCGTGAAATGGAGGGGCACACCCTTGTTGAGCGCGTCCTCCAGGGTATGCGTCAGCGTGATCTCGAATTCGGCTTCAAGGACGTAGCCGTCCTCGGCTGCGATCAGGGCGGCCTTCCTGACCTCGATCCCGTCCGCGCGGGCCGGGCCGGCAAACCCGGCTCCGATCCAAAGCACGAGGAGCGCCGCAAGGCAGCTAAGGCTTCTGCAGCAGCGCGTAGAAAAAGCCGTCATGCCGTCCGTCCGGAAGCAGTTGGCCCGCCCGTGCGTGGACGTCGTTGCCAATCGCAGGAAGGGCGAGGCGCCGCGCGTCACGGTGGCGCTCCAGAAACCGCGCCACCTGCTCGCGGTTCTCCTCGTGGAACACCGAACAGGTTGCGTACAGCAATTTACCACCACTGGCGAGGGCCTGCCACAGCGCGTCCAGCATGCGACGCTGCAGGTCCGCATACTGCGCGATGTCGGATTCACGCCGCAGCCACTTGATGTCGGGATGCCGCCGCGCGACGCCCGAGGCGCTGCACGGCGCATCGAGCAGGATGCGGTCGAACGGGGTGCCGTCCCACCATGCGGCCGGTTCGCACGCATCGCCGCACAGGATGTGCGCCGTGAACCCGAGCCGCGCCAGATTTTCGCGCACGCGATCGAGCCGCGCGGCGTCACTGTCGAGTGCGGTCAGTTCCACATCAGCCAGCTCCAGCGCGTGGCCGGTCTTGCCGCCCGGCGCGGCGCAGGCGTCGAGCACGCGCATGCCGCCGGCGAGATCGAGCAGCGGCGCAGCGAGTTGCGCCGCCGCGTCCTGTACCGACACGAGGCCCTCCTTCAACCCGGGCAGGCGCGCTACGGGAAGCGCCTTCGGCAACAGCACGGCCGCGCCGCCGCACGGCTCGCCCTCGATGCCGTGCTGAGCGAGCAGCTGCAGGTACTCCGCAACGTCCATGCGGCGGCAATTGACGCGCAGCACGAGCGGCGGCCTCGCGTTGCCGGCTTCGAGTATCGCCGCGTATTCGCCCGGATACTGGTTGCGCACCTTGTCGATCCACCACTGGGGATGACAGTAGCGCGCGGGCTCCGCGCGCTGCACGCGCGCGACAAGGGCGGCGCGCCTGCGCAGAAAATTGCGCAGCACCGCGTTGACCAGCCCCTTCGCCGAAGTGAAGCCCAGGGCCTGGCAGGTCCTCACCGCGTGATCGACGACGGCATGCGGCGCAGCGCGGGTGTGCTCGAGCTGGTGGAGCGCGACCAGCAGCAGCACGCGCAGCCGCGCATCCGCGAGCGGCTTGTCGAGCAGCGCATCGAGCAGGGCCTCGATCCGGGCCAGAAACCGCAGCACGCCGTAAGCGATATCCTGAACCGCGGCGCGGCTGCGCTCGTCGATCCCGGCATGGGCGCGCCACGCTGCCGCAAGCTCGGTATCCAGGCTGTGCCCGCGGAGCACGCCCGCGAGCACCCCAGCCGCCAGCTGCTGGACCTCAACCATCGTGCGATTCGAAGCGCGCCCCGCGCGTCACCCGGTAACCGGAGAGAAAGGCTTGCGCGGCAAGCCGTTTGCCGCCGGCGCGTTGCAGCTCGGTGATGCGCAACGCGTCTTTGCCGCACGCGACCACGACGCCGCCCGCGTCGGCTCCGCACACCGTTCCGGGCGCCGCGCGGACCCCGTGCTCGATACAAACGCGCCAGATCTTGAGCACGATGCCTTCGTGCCGGGTCTGCGCCCCCGGAACGGGGTCGAATGCGCGTATGTGTCGCTCGATCTCCGCAGCCGGCTTGCGCCAGTCAATCTCGGCCTCGCCGCGTGCGATGCGCGCGGCATACGTCGCCGCGTCCGCGCTTTGCGCTACGGGAGCAGGCCACGCCTCGAGCGCGCGCACGAGCAAGCGTGCCCCGAGGTCGGCGAGCTTGTCGTGGAGGCTCCCTGCGGTATCGTCGGGCGCAATCGCGATCGCCTCCTGCATCAGGATCGGGCCGGTGTCGAGGCCTTCGTCCATCCGCATGATGGTGATGCCCGTCGTTGTGTCACCGGCGAGTAGCGCGCGCTGAATCGGCGCTGCGCCACGCCAGCGCGGGAGCAGCGACGCGTGCACGTTGAGGCAGCCGCGCGGCGGCAGCGCCAGCAGGGGTCCCGGCACGAGCAGCCCGTAAGCGACTACGACCAGCGCCTCGGGTCGCGCCGCGGCGACGGCCGCAAGTGTTTCGGGTTGGTTGAGCCCAGCGGGCTGTAGCAGGGCCAGGCCTCGCTCGAGCGCCAGTTGCTTGACCGCCGAATGCTGGGGCTTGAGGCCGCGGCCCGCCGGCCGGTCCGGCTGGGTCAATACGAGCGCAACGTCGTGGTGCGCCCGGAGCACAGCCTCCAGCGATATCGCAGCGAACTCCGGGGTTCCCGCGAAGACGAGCTTCAAGGAATCAGAGAACGAGCCGACGGGCCTCGGGCTCCACGGCCCGCCGGTCCTGCTTCTTCAGCCTGGCCAGGATCCGGCTTTGCTTCAGGCGCGAGAGCTTCTCGACGAATACCTTGCCCTCGAGGTGATCCATTTCATGCTGGATGCACACCGCGAGCAGCCCATCCGCGTCGAGAACGAAGGGCTCGCCGGCCGCATCAAGCGCGCGCACCGTAACGCGCTCCGCGCGGCGCACCTTTTCATACACTCCGGGCACCGAAAGACAGCCTTCTTCGAGATCGGCATCGCCGCTGGCGGCGACGATTTCGGGATTGATGAACACCCGCAACTGGTCGCGTTTTTCCGAGACATCGATCACGATGACGCGAAGATGAACATCGACCTGTGTTGCAGCCAAGCCAATTCCCGGCGCGGCATACATCGTATCAGCCATGTCTTTGATTAATTTGCGAATCCCATCGGACACGGTCGCCACCCTGGCGGCCCGCTTGTGGAGCCTCGGATCTGGATAGCGTAGGATCGATAGCAAAGGCATAAAAAGCTTGCGAATTTAATCAGCTAGATGCAGAATTTAATCCAAACTCTCGGGCGCAGTTCCGAAACACGGGCTGCGCCTCTTAGTCTGTCATGTGGGGGCGCGACATGCGTATAGCAATTATATCCCTGATTTTACTGATGACTCCGCTTGCGTCGCGGCCGGCATCCGCCGCCGATGCGAGCGCGCTTCAGGAGGGGGCGCCCGATCAATACGTAGTCGTCCCAGGCGACACCCTATGGGGCATTTCGGGACGCTTTCTCAAGGATGCCTGGAAGTGGCCCGAGCTCTGGAGGATGAACCAAGAGCAGCTCCGGAATCCCCATCGCATCTTTCCCGGCGATGTGATCGTGCTGGATCGCACGGGCGCCGAGGTTCAGCTGCGGTTGCTGAAAGCAGATGATCCGGCTGCCAAGGCCGCCGCGGCAGCTGCGGCCGCCGCTGGCGCCACGGCCCCGGCGGCGACGGCAATACCCCCTAGCGACACCGTGAAGCTCGCTCCCAGGGTGCGCGCGGAGCTGCTCGCCGATAAGGCGATACCCGCGATCCCCCCATCGGTGATCGAGCCCTTCCTGTCGAAGCCCCTGGTGGTCGGAAAGGATGAACTCGATAGCGCGCCCTTCGTCCTCGCGACCCAGGAGAATCGCGTCGCGATCGGGGCTGGCAGCGTGGCGTATGCCGACGGCCTCGACCCCGACAAGGGTCTCTTGTGGCAACTGTTCCGCCGGGGCGATGCCTTGGTCGATCCCGACACCAACGAGACACTCGGCTACCTGGCGACCTATCTTGGCGACGCGCAGGTGATCCGGCGCGGCAACCCCGCCACGCTGGAGATCGTCAAGTCCGCGCAGGAAATTTACGCCGGAGACCGGCTGCTTCCCGCGGCAAAGCAGATTCCGACCTTCTCCTACGTACCGCGCGCGCCGACGCAACCGGTGCGGGGCCGAATCATGTCGACCTACGGCAATCTCGGCGAAACCGGGCCGCTGGGCATCGTCGCGCTGTCCAAGGGCTCCAAGGACGGGCTCGAGGTGGGGCACGTCCTTGCGATCTACCGCAGCCAGAGCACGCTCGTTTATGGGCCGCGGATGGCGCCCCTTTATGGGCGGGAAGGCTTCAGCATGAGCGACTCGCCGCGGTCCTATTACGACGAGGGCCTTCCGCCGCGCGACGCGCCGCTCTACTCGCGCGGCCGGCGCATCACCGTGGAGGAAGCGTCCAAGCTGCCCGACGAGAGATTCGGGCTGGTCATGGTTTTCCGCACTTTCGACCGCGCCTCATTCGCGCTCGTGATGGACGCTTCGCGCCCGGTTGCCATCAACGACGTCGTCACAAATCCCTGACCCCGCCAGTCGCCGCGCTTCAACGGCGGGCGGCAGCCCTGCCTCCGCCGCATGCCGCTCGACCCGGAACTCGCTGCATGGTTGAGGCTGAGCCTCACGCCCGGCCTGGGCGGAGAGGGTCTGCGCCGCCTGCTCGCCGCCTTCGGTGACCCCGGCCGGGTGCTGGCGGCAAGCCGCGGCGCGCTCGCCCAACACGTGGGCGACGCCATCGCCGTCGCCGTCCGGGAGAATAGCGGCGCCGAGGCCCTCCCCAAGGCGGAAGCCTGGCTCGAAGACCCGGCGAACTGCGTCCTTACCCTCGCGGATCCCCGCTACCCGCCGCGCCTCCTGGAAATCCCCGATCCCCCGCCGCTGCTCTACGCAAAAGGCAGCATCGAGCATCTGTCGCGCCCTGCGCTTGCCATCGTCGGCAGCCGCAACGCGACCGCGCAGGGCATGGCCAACGCCGAGGCCTTCGCGCGCACGCTGTCGGACGCCGGCCTTGCCATCGTGAGCGGCCTTGCGCTCGGCGCCGACACCGCGGCGCATCGCGGCGGGCTCGCTGGCGCCTCCGGCAGCGTGGCGGTCCTGGGGACCGGCGCGGATATCGTCTATCCGGCGCGCAACCGCGCGTTGGCGCACCAGCTCGCCGCGCAGGGCGCCCTGGTCTCGGAGTTTCCGCTCGGGACCCGGCCGCTGTCCGGGAATTTTCCGCGCCGCAACCGCCTGATCAGCGGCCTTGCGCTCGGTTGCCTGGTCGTGGAAGCGGCGGCGGACAGCGGCTCGCTCATCACGGCACGCCTCGCCGCCGAGCAGGGCAGGGAAGTCTTCGCCATTCCCGGGTCGATCCACTCGCCCCTTGCCAAGGGCTGCCACGCACTGATCAAGCAGGGCGCCAAGCTCGTCGAAAGCGCTCGCGACATTCTCGAGGAGCTGCAGATTCCCGCGCCCGCCTTTTCCGCTCCGGCTGCTGCCGCGGAGATCGACGCAAGCGCGCGCGGACTCCTCGCGGCGCTTGGCGACGAGCTCTGCGACCGCGATACGCTCGCCGCACGCTGCGGCCTGCCGCCGGCCGAGCTCTCGGCGCTGCTCACCCGGCTCGAGATCGACGGCGAAATCGCGACGTTGCCCGGTGGCCTGATCCAGCGCGTGCGGCGTTAAATTGAACTCCGCGTGGCACGGCGCGCTTGCCTAGACAAAATTTTGTTCTTATCATCTGGCGCTATTTTTCCGCGTTCGCCAGAAATCTGGCGCATGGATGAGCAAGCAACTGATCATCGCTGAGAAGCCCTCGGTCGCCGCGGACATCGCGCGCGCGCTCGGCCGATTCACGCGTCACGGCGATTACTTCGAAAACGGAGAGTACGTGCTCTCCTCCGCGGTCGGGCACCTGCTCGAGCTCGCCGTGCCGCCCAGATACGAGGTGAAGCGCGGCAAATGGTCGTTCGCCCACCTGCCGGTGATTCCACCTCACTTCGATCTCGTGCCGATCGAGAGAAACGAAAGCCGCCTCAACCTGCTGCTGCGGCTGATCAAGCGCAAGGACATTACCGGCCTCATCAACGCCTGCGACGCCGGCCGCGAGGGCGAGCTCATCTTCCGCTGCATCGTGCAGCATGCGAAGGCAAAGAAGCCGATCCAGCGCCTGTGGCTGCAGTCGATGACGCCCGCCGCGATCCGCGAGGGCTTCGAAGGCCTGCGCCCGGACCGCGAGCTGCTGCCGCTCGCCGACGCCGCGAAATGCCGCTCCGAAGCCGACTGGCTGGTCGGCATCAACGGCACGCGCGCGATGACCGCATTCAACTCGAAGGAGGGCGGCTTCTACCTCACGACCGTGGGGCGCGTGCAGACGCCGACGCTCGCCATCCTGGTGGAGCGCGAGGAGGCGATCCGCGCGTTCAAGCCCCGCGACTACTGGGAAGTCCACGCCCGATTCGGCGCGCGGGCGGGCGAGTACTCCGGAAGGTGGTTCGATCCCGGCTTCAGGAAGGACGACTCGGCGGAGCGCAGGGCCGAGCGGCTGTGGAGCGCAGCGGAAGCCGATGCGATCGCAGCCGCCTGCCGCGGTCGCACCGGGGCCGTTACCGACGAAACCAAGCCGGTTACGCAGCTCTCGCCCCTGCTGTTCGACCTGACGAGCCTGCAGCGGGAAGCTAACGGGCGCTTCGGTTTCTCGGCGAGGACTACCTTGTCGCTCGCCCAGGCGCTCTATGAACGCCACAAGGTCCTTACGTACCCCCGTACCGACTCCCGCGCTTTGCCGGAGGATTACCCCGGCACGGTGAAAAAGACCATGGAGCTGCTCGCCGGCAGCCGCGAGTACGCGCCCTTCGCGAAGAACGTGCTCAAGAGCAACTGGGTGCGGCCGAACAAGCGCATTTTCGACAACGCCAAGGTGAGCGATCACTTCGCGATCGTTCCCACGCTGCAGCTGCCGAAGCACCTCAACGAGGCGGAGCACAAGCTCTACGACCTTGTGGTGCGGCGCTTTCTAGCGGTTTTTCACCCCGCGGCGGAGCACCTGCAGACCACGCGCATCACCCAGGTCGGCGAGCACGCCTTCAAGACGGAAGGCCGCATCCTGCAGAAGCCGGGCTGGCTCGCGGTATACGGGCGCGCCGCGCAGGAGGAATCCCAGAACCTGCCTCCCGTCGAGACCGGAGAGGGCGTCGCCGTCGTCGAGGTGAGCGCCCTCGCCAGCCAGACCAAGCCGCCGGCTCGCTATACCGAAGCAACGCTGCTCTCCGCCATGGAAGGCGCAGGCAAACTGGTCGAGGATGACGAGCTGCGCGAAGCGATGGAAGCCAAGGGACTCGGCACCCCCGCCACGCGCGCCGCCGTCATCGAGGGGCTCATCCAGGAAAAGTACGTGCAGCGCGAAGGCCGGGAGCTCAAGCCCACCTGGAAGGCGTTCAGGCTGCTGCTCGCCCTGCACCACTTCGGCGTCACCGAGATCACGTCGCCCGAATTGACCGGGGATTGGGAGCACAAGCTGAAGCTCATGGAGACGGGCAAGCTCGAGCGCGATGTCTTCATGGAACACATCGAGCAAGTGACCCGCGACCTCGTGGAGCGCATCAAGAAGGGCGACATCCCCGACGAGGCGTACGCGACGGTGGAGGCGCCCTGCCCCAAGTGCGGCGGCGTCATCCAGGAGAACTATCGCAAGTTCCAGTGCCAGAACTGCGACTTTTCGCTGTGGGTCGTGCTGTCGGGGCGGGATTGGCAGCCGGAGGAGGTCGCCGAGCTCGTCACCCGCCGCTTCGTAGGGCCGCTGACCGGATTTCGCAGCCGCGCCGGCAAGCCGTTTTCCGCCGGCATCCGGCTCACCGCGGACTACAAGCTCGAATTCGACTTCGGGCAGGCCCGGCTCGATGAGGAAGCGCGGAACCCGCCCGATTTCAGCAGCCAGGAAAGCCTCGGCGCCTGCCCCAAGTGCGGCGCCCGCGTATTCGAGTACGGTGCGGTTTACGTCTGCGAGCGTGCCGTCGGCCCCGCGCGCAGCTGCGATTTCCGCTCCGGCAAGATGATCCTGCAGCAACCGGTCGAGCGCGCGCAGATGCAAAAGCTCCTAGCGAGCGGCCGCACCGATCTCCTCACGCAGTTCGTCTCGCGGAAGGGGCGGCGCTTCAAGGCCTATCTCGTGAAGACCGCCGAAGGCAGGGTCGGATTCGAGTTCGAGGCCCGCGCTCCGCGCAAGAGCGCGCCGCGCGAGCCTGCCGCGGCAACCGAACCGGCGCGGAGGGACCGTGGCGCCGCCATTTCAGCTGCCGCCGTCAAGCGGTCCAAGGCGCCGGCCCAGCCCGCCGGCGCTACCAAGGCCAAGCCCAAACGGAAACGCAGGGCCGCTTGACGCAGCGATCGGCTGGCCGCTAGATATCCAGATTGCGCGCGCCGAGCGCGTTCGTCTCGATGAACTGCCGGCGCGGTTCGACTTCGTCGCCCATCAGCGTGGAGAAGATTTCCCCGGCGCTGATCGCGTCCTCAATCTGCGCCTTCAGCAGCCGCCGGCTCGCCGGATCCATCGTCGTCTCCCACAGCTGCTCCGGATTCATCTCTCCCAGACCCTTATAGCGCTGAATCCCGACACCCCGCTTCACCTCGTCGAGCAGCCACTCAATCGCCTCGCGGAATTCGCGCACCGCGTGCCGCTCCTCGCCGCGCTTGACGTAAGCGCCCTCGCCCAGCAGCCCTTGCAGCACCTGCGCCGTCTTGCGGATCTGCGCGTAATCGCCGCTGTGCAGAAAATCGGCGTCGATCGGGCTCGTGCGCACAACGCCGTGCTGCGTGCGGCTCACCACGAGAACGTGGCGCTCGGTCTTGTCGTCGTACTTCACCTCCACCTTCATCGCGAGCGGCGCGACCAGCGCCCCGAGCGCGGCCGCGCTTTTCCGCGCCGCCCCCTCGTCCGCGAGATCGAGCGACAGCGGCTGGCGCAGCAGCGCGTGCAGCACGTCTTGGTCGATCAGGCGGCCGAGCCGCTCGATCACCGCCTCCGCCAGGAGGTACTCCTGGGCCACCTTTTCCAGCGGGTCCTTGCTCAGCGTCTGGCCGTTGACGCCGGTGTGAAGCTCCGCCTCGGACAGCGCCAGGTTGAGCAGGAACTCCTTCAACTCGTGCTCGTCCTTGAGGTAGCGCTCGCTCTTGCCGTGCTTCACCTTGTAGAGCGGCGGCTGAGCGATATAGATGCGCCCGTCCTCGATCAGCTGCCGCATCTGACGGTAGAAGAAAGTGAGCAGCAGCGTGCGTATGTGAGAGCCGTCCACGTCCGCGTCGGTCATGATGATGATGCGGTGATAGCGCAGCCGCTCCGGCGCATACTCCTCACCGATCCCCGTCCCCAGTACGCTGATGAGCGTGATGATTTCCTGCGAGGACAGCACCTTGTCCACGCGCGCCTTCTCGACGTTCAGGATCTTCCCCTTCAGCGGGAGCACCGCCTGGAACCTGCGGTCGCGGCCCTGCTTGGCCGAGCCGCCGGCGGAATCGCCCTCGACGATGTAAAGCTCGGATTGCGCGGGGTCGCGCTCCTGGCAGTCTGCGAGCTTGCCCGAGAGACCGAACGAATCGAGGACACCCTTGCGCCGGGTCAGCTCGCGCGCCTTGCGCGCCGCCTCGCGCGCGCGGGCAGCGTCCACGATCTTGGAGCAGATGATGCGCGCGTCGCCGGGCTTCTCGAGGAGGAATTCCCCCAGCTTCTGCGCCACGATCTCATCGACCACCGGGCGCACTTCGGAGGACACCAGCTTGTCCTTGGTCTGGGATGAAAACTTCGGCTCGGGCAGCTTCACCGACAGCACCGCGGTCAATCCCTCCTTCATGTCCTCGCCGGAGGTTTCCACCTTCGCCTTCTCGGCCAGCTTGCTCGACTCGATGTACTGGTTGAGGGTGCGCGTCAGCGCGGCGCGCAGTCCGGTGAGGTGGGTGCCGCCGTCCCGCTGCGGAATGTTGTTGGTGAAGCACTGCACTTCCTCCTGGTAGGAGTCGTTCCACTGCATCGCCACCTCGACGACGATTTCATCCTTCTCGGCCTTGGCGTAGAAGATGTTGGGATGCAGAACGTTCCGGCTGCGGTTGATGTACTCGACGAACCCCTTGATGCCGCCAGTGAAGGCAAACGTTTCCTCCTTGCCGGTGCGCTGATCGGTGAGGAGGATCGTGAGGCCGCTGTTCAGAAACGCCAGCTCGCGCAGGCGCCGGGCCAGGATCTCGTAGTGGAAGTCGACCTTGCCGAAGATCTCCGCGCTCGGCAGAAAGTGCACTTCCGTGCCGCGTTTCTCGGTCCGGCCGGTCACCTTGATGGGCGCCACCGTCTCGCCCATGCGGAATTCCATCTGGTTCACCTTTCCGTCGCGCCGAACGGTGAGCCGCAGCCATTCGGAGAGTGCGTTCACGACGGACACGCCGACCCCGTGCAGGCCTCCGGAGACCTTGTAGGAATTGCTGTCGAACTTGCCTCCTGCATGCAGCTCGGTCATCGCGACTTCGGCGCTCGACCGCCCCTCCTCATCCTCCGGGTGCCGCTCGGTCGGGATGCCGCGGCCGTTGTCGACCACGCTCAGGGAGTTGTCCGGGTGGATGGTGACGGCGATTTCGTCGCAGTAGCCGGCGAGCGCCTCGTCCACCGCGTTGTCCACCACCTCGAATGCCATGTGATGCAGGCCGGTTCCATCGCTGGTGTCGCCGATATACATGCCCGGACGCTTGCGCACGGCCTCGAGGCCCTTCAGGACCTTGATGCTGCTGGCGTCGTAATCGTCGCCGCTGCGCGGGTGTTGCGTTTCGCCGTCCGGTATCGCCATTGCCCGCCTCTAGATTCGCATCGGCATGACCACGTAGCGGAACTCGCGATTCTCCGGCACCGTGACCAGCATGCTGCTGTTGGCGTCGCCGAACGAGCATTCGACGGCGTCGCTGTCAACGTTGTTCAGCACGTCAAGGATGTAGGTGATGTTGAAACCGATATCGAGCGCCTCTCCTCCATACGCGATCTCCAGCTCCTCCTGCGCCTCCTCCTGCTCGTTGTTGGTGCAGGAGATGCGCAGGCTCCCGGCCGATACCGTCCAGCGCACCCCGCGGAACTTCTCGTTGGAGAGGATCCCAGCCCGCTGCAGTGACTGCAGCAGATCCAGCCGTTTGACGGTGAAACGCTTTTGGTAGTTCGTGGGCACGACCCGTGTGTAGTCCGGAAACTTGCCATCGATGATTTTGGTCGTGAGGACTGTCTCTCCAAAGCCAAACCGCACCATGCTTGCGAAGATCTCTATCGAGACGCTGTCCTCGCTGTCAGCGAGCAGTCGGGCCAGTTCGACCACGGCCTTGCGCGGGAGTATCACTTCGCGCTTTTCCTGGCTCTGCCCCAGCGGGCGAGCCGCGTAGCCCAGGCGGTGCCCGTCGGTGGCGATCACCTTCACCTGCCCCGCATCCAGCACTAGAAGCAGCCCGTTGAGGTAATAACGTATGTCCTGCTGCGCCATCGAGTACTGCACGAGCAGCAACAGCTCCCGCAGCGCCTTCTGCGGCAGTGTGACCTTCGCCTGCGCCGCGCCCGGGTCCGCCATCGCGGGGAAATCCGCCACTGGGAGCGTCTGCAGGTTGAAGCGGCTCTTGCCCGAGCGCACCTGCAGGCGGTTGTTCTGCACGTCGAGCGCCGCCTCGGTCCCTTCCGGCAGCGCTCGCAGGATCTCCTGGAGCTTGCGTGCCGAGACGGTAAGCCCCGCGTCCTCGCCGGATCCCTTCCCGAGCTCCATCCGTGCCGCTACCTGGATCTCGAGATCCGTCGCCATCATCATCAGGCTGCCCTGCTTGCGCTCGATGAGCACGTTGGAGAGGATCGGCAGCGTATGCCGCTTTTCCACGATGCCGGTTACCGCCTGAAGCGGCTTGAGCAATGCGTCGCGTTCGAGTTGTACGAGCTTCATATGCTGTACTTTAAGTTAACTAATAGGATTAGTAAGGACCGAAGATTCCTGTGCAAAAGTCGCGGACGCTCCGAGCGAGCGGCCTCGGGCGGACGGAATAACCTTGTGTGTAAGCTGGTAGCGGAACCGCGAGGCTTGTGGACGGACCGCTCATCGCGCGGCACCGCATCCGTATATCCACAAACAGCACAGCGGAAATCAACTCCTCAGGACGTTGAGCAGCGAATTGAAATCGCGGGTGAGCTCGCTGCTCGTCGACTTGAGCAGCGCAATTTTGCGGCACGCATGCAGAACCGTGGTGTGGTCGCGGCCGCCGAATGCCTCACCGATGTCGGGCAGGGAGAGCTGGGTCAGCTCCTTCGCCAGCGCCATCGCGACCTGCCTGGGACGGGCAACGTTGCGGCTCCTTTTCTTCGAGTACATTTCCGAGACCTTGATCTTGTAATAGTCAGCGACGGTCTTCTGGATGTTCTCGACGGAGACCTGCCGGTGCTGTATCGCCAGCAGGTCGCGCAGAGCCTCCCGGCAGAGCTCGACCGAGAAATCCCGGCCGGAGAAGCGCGCGTAGGCGATTATGCGCTTCAAGCCCCCTTCGAGCTCGCGGACGTTGGACTGGATGTGCTTGGCGAGGAAAAACGCCACCGCTTCGTCGAGCTTGATGCCTTCGACTTCCGCTTTCTTGAGCAGGATCGCGACGCGCATCTCGAGCTCGGGCGGCTCGACCGCGACGGTGAGGCCCCAGCCGAAGCGTGAGATCAGCCGGTTCTCGATGCCGGCGATTTCCTTGGGATAGGTGTCGCAGGTGATGACGACCTGCTTGTGCGCCTCGATCAGGGCGTTGAACGCGTAGAAGAATTCCTCCTGGGTGCGGCTCTTGCCGCTGAAGAACTGGATGTCGTCTATCAACAGCAGATCGAGCGAGTGGTAATAGCGCTTGAAGTCGTCGAATGCCTTGTGCTGGTAGGCCCGGACGACATCGGAGACGTACTGCTCGGCGTGGATGTAGCGGATCTTGGTGTCGGGAGCCTGCGCGCGCAGCCGGTTGCCGATCGCCTGGATGAGATGGGTCTTGCCCAGCCCGACCCCGCCGTAGACGAAAAGGGGGTTGTAGGCGGAGCCCGGCCGCTCGGCCACCTGGGTGGCCGCGGCCCGCGCGAGCTCGTTGGCCTTGCCCGTGACGAAGGTCTCGAAGGTGAAGGCCGGATTGAGCCGCGAGATCTCGCGGCCGCTCGGCCGTATCTCGCGCTCCCTCGCGCCGGGCGCGATCGGCGGCGTACGGGATGGCGGCGACTCCTTCTCAGCCAGTGCGAGGTGCACCGCGATGTCGCGCTTGAAGTGCTCGCGCGCCAGCTGCTCGATTCGTGCCAGGAACTTGTCGCGTATCCACTGCAGCACGAAACGGTTGGGCGCGACCAGGGTCAGGCGGTCGGCCTCGGCTTGGGCATGCAGCGGCTTGATCCACGTGCGGTACTGCTGGGGCGGCAGTTCTTTCTCGAAGCGGCCGAGGCAAAAGCGCCAGAAACTGTTCATCGGGGCAATGTTGTTGTTTGAAGCCGGGCCGCGCAGGGGGGACGCGTTTCTGCGACCGATTCTATCCTGTTTGAGGACCGTTATCCACAGCACGAACGGTTCCGCGCGCTGCTGTGCGAGCGTTGCGAAGACGGTTGACACGACGGAGAGTTAGAGGTTGTAATAGCGCGCTTTTCAGCAGCCGGACGAATCCCATGAAACGGACCTATCAGCCTTCGGTGAAGCGCCGCAAGCGCACGCACGGCTTCCGCGCGCGGATGCGGACCCGGGGCGGGCGCGGTGTAGTGCGGGCGCGCCGCGCCAAGGGGCGGGTGCGATTGAGCGCCTGATCGAGACGAGCCGCGCGCTGCCGCGCGGCGCGCGACTGCATCGCCGGGAGCATTTCACGGCAACGCTGGCGACGGGCGCCGCGCAGGCGCGTCGCCATTTCAGGTTGTATGCCAGAGCAAATGGCCTCTCCCAAGCGCGCATCGGGATCATCACCAGCCGGCGCGTGGCCCCGCGCGCGGTCGATCGCAATCGGATGAAGCGCATGGTGAGGGAAGTGTTCCGCACACTGGAAAAGCGGCCGGCCGGCATGGATATCGTGGTCGAGCTGCGCCGCTGCCCGGCGCGGGGTGCGCACGCGGCGGCGCGCGCGGAACTCGTTCGGCTGTTGGCGGAGCTGGCTGCGGCGCCGCTCGGCGATCGCGACCGGGAATCGAGATAGTCTCCAGGCGGCATGCGCCGCGGAAACACGGTCATGGATTCGCAACGGCTGATTCTATTCTTCGTCTTTTCCTTTTCGGTGTTCATGCTGCTCGATGGGTGGCAGCGCGATCAGCAACCGGCGCGTCCGCCGGCGGCGGCTGCGAAGGAGGACAAGGCGGTGCCGCCTTCGGCGCAGCCTCCGGTGCCGGGTGACAAGCTTACGGCGAGCCAGGGTGCCGTCCCGAAGCAGGATCGCGGCGCTCCCGATACCGGCGTTACGATCCGGGTCGAAACCGATCTCCTGATCGCGGACTTGAGCAGCCACGGCGGCGATCTGCGGCGGCTCCAGTTCAAGCATCACCGCGATACGCTCGACCGCAGCAAGGACTTCGTCCTGTTTGAAACCGGTGCCGAGCGCACGTATGTCGCGCAGGCAGGCTTGATCGGCAGCGGGATGCCGAACCACCGCACGCCCTACACCGCGGCCAGCGAGCGCTACCAGCTCGGCGACGGACAGGAGGTGCTTGAAGTGCGGCTTGCTTCGCCGGCGGTGGACGGATTGCAGGTGACCAAGGTGTATCGCTTCCGGCGCGGGAGTTATCTGGTCGACGTCAGCTTCGAGATCGTCAATGGAGGCGCCGGGGCCATCCAGCCGTTCGCGTATTTCCAGCTCGTGCGCGACGACAAGCCGTCGGCCGGCGACTCGGCGATGCTGCCGACGTTTACCGGCGTTGCGGTCTACACCGAGAAAGACAAGTTCCAGAAGTTCACGTTTGCCGACATCGAGAAAGGCAAGGCGCACTACCCCAAGAACAGCGAGGACGGCTGGATCGCGATGCTGCAGCACTATTTCTTCAGTGCCTGGCTCCCGCGGAGCGGGGTTGCGCGAGAGTACTACTTGCGGCGCCTCGAAGAGGGGCTCTACTCGGTCGGGGTGATCGTCGCGGCCGGGACGATCGCTCCGGGCGAGAGCGGCTCGGTTACGGTGCCTCTCTACGCAGGTCCGGAGGAGCAGGAGAAGCTCGCGAAGATCGCCCCGGGCCTCGAACTCACCATCGACTACGGCTGGCTCACGGTGATCGCCGTGCCGCTGTTCTGGGTGCTCGCCTGGCTCAAGCAGTGGGTGGGCAACTGGGGGGTCGCGATCATTCTGCTCACGGTGATCATCAAATTGCTTTTCTACCCGCTGTCGGCGACGAGCTACCGCTCGATGGCCAAGATGCGCGTGCTGGCTCCAAAGCTGCAGAAGCTCAAGGATCAATACGGGCAAGACCGTCAGCGTATGCAGCAGGCGATGATGGAGCTCTATAAAACCGAGAAGATCAATCCTCTCGGCGGATGCATGCCGATTGTAGTGCAAATACCTGTTTTTATTGCACTTTATTGGGTATTGCTGGCGAGCGTGGAGCTCCGGCAGGCGCCTTTTTTCCTCTGGATCCATGATCTTTCGGCGCGGGATCCGTGGTTCATCCTGCCCATACTCATGGCGGTCACCATGTGGGTGCAGACGCTGCTCAATCCCGAGCCCCCCGATCCGGTACAGGCGCGGGTCATGAAGATCATGCCGATCGTCTTCAGCATCTTCTTCTTCTTCTTCCCCGCCGGGCTGGTGCTGTACTGGCTGGTTAATAACGTGCTCTCGATCGCACAGCAGTGGCAGATCACCCGGATGCTCCAGCGCGAGGCCGCGCAGCGCAAGAGTTGACGTCGGTGCGGGTGATGGAGGGGCGCCTCCACTCCCTATTTCCACAGGTCGATGACCGAGAGCGATATCATCGCCGCCATTTCTACCGCCTCGGGACGCGGCGGTATCGGCGTAGTGCGTATTTCGGGTCCACGGCTCGATGCTCTCATTGCGGGCATCTTGGGCAAGCCACTTGCTCCGCGCCGCGCGACGCTCGCGCATTTTCTTGACGCGCGAAACACAGCGATCGACCAAGGCATCGCGTTGTATTTCCCGGCGCCGCATTCGTATACCGGGGAGGAGGTGCTCGAGTTGCACGGCCACGGCGGTCCCGTCGTCATGCAGCTTCTCCTCAAGCGCTGCCTCGAGCTCGGTGCGCGCCCTGCGCAGCCGGGAGAATTTACCCGGCGCGCTTTTCTCAACGACAAAATTGATCTCGCGCAGGCCGAGAGCGTTGCGGATCTAATCGACGCAGCGACTACGGCGGGCGCGCGCAGCGCGATGCGCTCGTTGCAGGGCGCATTTTCCCTGCGCATCGAGGAACTGCGTACGGCGGTCGTCGATCTGCGCGTCTTGGTCGAGGGGACGCTCGACTTTCCCGACGAGGACATCGAATTCATCAAGCAATCCGATGGAGTGGGCCGGCTCGCGCGGCTCCAGGCCAAGCTACAGGAGGTGCTGGAGGCGTCGCAGCAGGGCAGCCTGCTACGGGAAGGCGTGCGCGTGGTGCTGGCGGGTCAGCCTAACGTTGGGAAATCGAGCCTCCTCAACCGGCTGGCGGGTGAGGAAATCGCCATCGTGACGGACGTTCCGGGAACTACGCGGGATGCAATACGCCAGAGCGTGAGTATTGAGGGTGTTCCGCTTCACATCATTGATACTGCGGGCCTGCGCTCGTCGGCGGACCCGGTGGAAACGATCGGAATCGCGCGCGCTTGGGAGGCCATCGAGCGCGCCGATCTCGTCGTGCTCCTCGTGGACGCGACGGAGGGCGAAGCCGCAGCGGACCGTGAGATCCTGGCGAGGTTTCCTTCATCCGTGCCGCGTCTCAAGGTCATGAACAAGATCGATCTCCTTGCGCGCGCACCGAGCCTCGAACGTGGCGCTGGCGAAACCATTGTGTGGCTTTCAGCCAAGACTGGAGCGGGAGTGGAAATGCTGCGAAGGGCCCTGCTGGATTCGGTGGGTTGGCAGGGCGCAGCCGCGGAGGGCGTGTTTATGGCTCGCGAGCGGCATGTTCACGCGCTGCAACTCGCCAAGAAGCATTTGGAGGGGGCTGCCCTCCAGATTGAGCAACTGGAGTTATTCGCGGAGGAACTGCGCTTAGTGCAGCAGGCTCTCGGGACCATCACGGGCGAGTTCACGTCTGACGACCTGTTGGGCGAGATCTTCAGCCGTTTCTGCATTGGAAAGTAGGGCGCCTGAGGCGGTGTTCCACGTGGAACATGGCCAAGGGATCGCTATGCTGCAGCGCACCATGATAGCTGTTTCACGTGAAACGCCGCGCGGTTTCTGCGGCTTCCTGTTTTGGGGTATCATCTGCATGCTGGCTAAGTTCGGAATACATTATGCAACTTATTGATAAATATGATGTTATAGTAGTCGGTGGGGGACATGCGGGCACGGAGGCGGCGCTGGCCGCATCCCGCATGGGATGCAAAACCCTGCTTTTGACCCACAGCTTCGACACTTTGGGGCAGATGTCCTGCAACCCGTCCTTGGGTGGCATAGGAAAAGGACATTTAATCAAGGAGATAGATGCTCTAGGGGGCGCCATGGCGCTCGCTGCGGACGAGTCCGGAATCCAGTTCCGCGTTCTCAACTCGCGCAAGGGGCCCGCCGTGCGCGCGACTCGGGCACAGGCCGACCGTGTGCTCTACAAGGGGGCGATCAGGCGCCGCCTCGAGAACCAACCCGGGCTCCAGCTGTTCCAGCAGGCCGTGGACGACCTGCTGATCGAGGGTGGGCGGATCGCCGGCGTGGTGACGCAGATCGGGCTCAAATTCTCCGCGCGCACAGTGGTGCTCACCACCGGAACGTTTCTCGCGGGATTGATTCACGTCGGGTTGAAGAACCACCGGGGCGGTCGCGCGGGGGATCCGCCCGCGCTCGCGCTTGCGCAGCGGCTGCGCGAGCTCGAGCTTCCGGTCGGGCGGCTGAAGACGGGCACGCCGCCGCGCATCGACGGCCGCAGCATCGATTTCTCGGCCATGACCGAGCAGCCCGGCGACACGCCGGTCCCGGTGTTTTCCTACCTCGGCACGCGCGAGCTGCATCCGCGGCAGGTGCCGTGCTGGATCACGCATACGAATGCGCGCACTCACGACATCATCCGCGGCGCGCTCGACCGCTCGCCGCTCTACACCGGCGTGATCGAGGGTGTCGGTCCGCGCTACTGCCCGTCGATCGAGGACAAGGTCATGCGCTTCGCGCAGAAGGCCTCGCACCAGATCTTCCTCGAGCCCGAAGGACTGACGGTCAGCGAGTTCTATCCCAACGGCATCTCAACGAGCCTGCCCTACGACGCGCAGCAGGAACTCGTGCGCTCGATCCGCGGGCTCGAGCGCGCGCACATTACGCGCCCGGGCTACGCCATCGAGTACGACTACTATGATCCGCGCGGCCTGAAGCGCTCGCTGGAGACGCGCGCCATCGGCGGGCTTTTTTTCGCCGGGCAGATCAATGGGACCACCGGTTACGAGGAGGCCGCCGCGCAAGGCCTGCTCGCCGGCATCAACGCGGCGCGGTTTGCGCGGGAACGCGAGCCGTGGTGCCCGGGACGCAACGAGGCCTACCTGGGCGTGCTGGTGGACGATCTCGTCACCCGCGGCGTATCCGAGCCCTACCGCATGTTCACGAGCCGCGCCGAGTACCGGCTGTCCTTGCGCGAGGACAACGCCGACCTGCGGCTCACCGAGAGCGGTCGCCGGTTGGGCGTGGTGGATGACGCGCGCTGGGCGGCGTTCTCGCGCAAGCGCGAGGCGATCGAACGCGAGCAAGCGCGCCTCCGGGATACCCGGATCAACCCGCGGCTGTCCTCGATTCACGCGGCCACAGATGCGCCGGACGAGCCTCCGGCGCGCGAGTATTCGCTGATGGAACTGCTACGGCGTCCGGACATTGATTACGCGCGGCTGATGGCGCTGCCGGGCGCGGGGCCCGGAGTCGAGGACCCGCTGATCGCGGAGCAGGTCGAGATCCAGTCCAAATATCAGGGGTATATCGAGCGCCAACACGAGGAGGTCGCGCGTTACGAGCACTACGAAAACTTGAAACTGCCACAGGACATCGATTATGCCGGTCTCCGCGCGCTGTCCGTGGAGGTGCGGCAGAAGCTCGCGCAGCACCGTCCCGAGACGCTCGGTCAGGCCGCGCGCATCTCGGGCGTGACGCCGGCGGCGATCTCGGTCCTGCTGGTCCACCTCAAGCGCAAGACGAACACGGCCGGCCGGGGCGCACGCGCCGCAGGCGCCCCCCGGCGAGCGACCGGCAAGACAGCATGACCCTTGCGCAGCAGCTTGCGCAGGGGGTGAACGGACTCGGGCTGAAACTCCCGCAGGGCGCGGAGCAGCGCCTGCTCGCGTACCTGGAGTTGCTGCAGAAATGGAATCGGGTCTACAACCTGACGGCAGTGCGCGGTGCGCCGCGCATGATGTCCCAGCACGTGCTCGATTGCCTGGCGGCGGCGCCGCACGTCGCGGCTGCGACCATTCTTGACGTGGGCAGCGGGGCGGGATTGCCGGGGATACCGCTCGCACTCGCGCTGCCGAATTCGCGGGTGACGCTGCTGGATTCGAGCCAAAAGAAAGCGGCTTTCCTGAGACAGGCGGTCATGGAACTGCAGATCGAGAATGCGGAGGTTGTATGCGAGAGGTCGGAAGCGTGGAAAGCGCCGGCGGCGTTCGAAATCGTGATCTCCCGCGCCTTCTCGGACCTGGCGGAGTTTGTTTCCCTGGCGGGCCGGCACGCCGCCGCGGGGGGGCGGCTCGTCGCAATGAAAGGCGTGCATCCGTATGAGGAAATCGCGCAGCTGCCACGCGGCTGGCGGGTGCTGCAGGTGATCGTGCTGACGATTCCCGGGCTCGAAGCGCAGCGCCACCTCGTGGCGCTGGGGCGCGATTAATGATGGGCAGGGTGCTCGCCATCACCAACCAGAAGGGCGGGGTCGGCAAGACCACCACCGGCGTCAACCTCGCTGCGAGCCTTGCAGCGGCGCACCGGCGCGTGCTGCTGGTGGATCTCGATCCGCAGGGCAACGCGACCATGGGCAGCGGCGTGGACAAGCGCCATCTCGCCGCAACGATCTACCACGTGCTGCTCGGAACGAAAAGCATCGCGGAGGTGCGGTTGCGCTCCGAGAAGGGCGGGTTCGACCTGGTGCCGGCGAACCGCGAACTCGCCGGCGCGGAGGTCGAGCTGGTTGAGATTAGCCACCGCGAGACGCGCCTCAAGGATGCGCTCTCCGCAGTCGAGTCGGAGTACGATTTCATCCTGATCGATTGCCCGCCGGCGCTCAACCTGCTGACCGTGAACGGGCTTACCGCCGCGCACGCGGTGATGATCCCCATGCAATGCGAGTATTACGCGCTCGAAGGCTTGAGTGATCTCGTGCAGACCATCAAGAAAGTGCGCGGGCACCTGAATCCGACCCTGGAGATCGAGGGGCTGCTGCGCACCATGTACGATCCGCGCAATACGCTCGCGCAGCAGGTATCGGCGCAATTACTCGAGCACTTCGGCGACAAGGTCTACCGCACGGTGATCCCGCGCAACGTGCGGCTGGCGGAAGCGCCGAGCTTCGGCGTGCCGGCCCTGGAGTTCGACCGGAACTCCAAGGGCGCGCAGGCCTATCTCGCACTGGCGGGCGAAATGCTGAACCGCGCGGGCGGGTGAGGAGCATGGCCATGGCCAGGATCAAGGGATTGGGACGGGGACTCGATGCGTTGCTCGGAGGTGAGGAGACCGCCCCCGTCGGCGTCGGCGAGTCGCTTGCGTCGCTCGCGATCGACGCGCTGCAACCGGGCCGGTTCCAGCCACGCGCGCGCATCGGCCAGGAGGGCCTCGCGGAGCTGGCCGAGTCCATCAAGGCGCAGGGGGTGATGCAGCCGATACTGGCGCGGCCGCTCGGCGCCGGCCGCTACGAGATCGTCGCCGGCGAGCGGCGCTGGCGTGCGGCGCGCATGGCGGGGCTCACGACAGTGCCGGCGCTGGTGCGCGAGTTGCCGGACCGGCATGCGCTCGCCATCGCGCTGATCGAGAATCTTCAGCGCGAGGATCTGAATCCCCTGGACGAGGCGGCGGGCATCAAGCGCCTGACCGAAGAGTTTGGCATGACCCACGCGGAAGCCGCAGAAGCCGTAGGCCGGTCGCGCGCCGCGATCACGAACGCGCTGCGGCTGCTCGAACTCGCGCCGCCGGTGCAGGAGCTGCTGCGCGACGGCAAGCTTGACATGGGGCATGCGCGTGCGCTGCTTGCCCTGCCGGCGCTGAAGCAGATCGATCTTGCGCGCGAGGCGGTCGCCCGGCAACTCTCGGTGCGCCAGGTCGAGAAGCGGGTCGCTGGCGTCACGGCACGCCCCGCGGCGCGTGGACGCGCACGCATCGACCGGGACGTGGCGCGGCTGGAGGACGAGCTGAGCGGAGCGCTCGGCACCAGCGTGAGCATCCGGGCCGGCGCAAAGCCGGGCAGTGGCAAGCTGGTGATCCATTATTCGAGCCTGGATCAGCTCGACGCGCTGCTCACCCGGCTGAGGCAGAAATAGGCTTCGAAATCGGGGCGTTGCCGCAACGCAGCAAATTGACCCTCTCCGGCCTCGAAGCTATACTACGCGCGCTTTGCTCGGGGCGGAGATCCAGAACGCCATGCATCGCAGCCTGAGCAGGCCGATCCGCACCGTTCTTCGGTGGCAGCTGGTGGCCACCGCCGCATTGACGCTCATTGCGTGGGCCTTCGCAGGCGCCCACGGCGCCCTTTCGGCAGCGTTGGGCGGCGCTGTGAGCATCTGCTCCGGCCTCGCGGCTGCGGTCTTGGTATCGCTCGGCAGGGCGAAATCCCCGGAAGGGGCGCTGTTTGCGGTGCTGAGGGCCGAAGCCGTCAAGATCGGCCTGATGGTTGCCCTGCTCTGGCTCGTGCTGGCGACGTACAGGGACGTCGCCGTGCCCGTGTTCATCGGCTCGTTCCTGTTGACGGTGGTGATTTTCGCAATGGCGTTTTTCGTGCGCGAGTACTAGTCGCAAGAATCCAAGAATGGCAGCCGGCACCGAGCTCACTCCCTCCAGTTACATCGAGCATCACCTGACTTTCTTCTCCAAGCCGCTCGGTGAAGGGGGTTTCTGGACGCTCAACGTGGACACTCTGGTGACCGCAATCCTGCTGGGCGTCGTCGGCATCGGTTTTCTCTGGTGGGTGGTGCGCGGGGCGACCTCGGGGGTCCCCGACAAGCGCCAGGCCTTTGTCGAGCTGCTGGTCGGCTTCGTCGACGACCAGGTGAAAGGCATCTTTCAGCGCGGGGACCGCAACCGGTTTCTCGCGCCCGCCGCGCTCACGGTTTTCGTGTGGGTGATCCTGATGAACGCGATGGACTTCCTGCCGGTGGACATCCTCGTCATGCCGCTCGCGTGGCTTGGGCTGCACGAATGGCGCCCGGTGCCCACGGCGGACCTCAACACGACCTTCGCGCTGTCGCTCTCGGTCCTGGCGTTGTCGGTGTATTTCGCCGTCGAGGCGAAGGGGCTCGGCGGCTGGGTCCATGAGCTGTTTTGCGCGCCGTTCGGCGCCCACCCGCTGCTGTGGCCCGCCAATTTCCTGTTCAACCTCGTCGAGTACATTTCCAAGCCGCTGTCGCACTCGATGCGGCTGTTCGGCAACATGTACGCGGGCGAGATCCTGTTCCTGCTCCTGTGGATGTGGGCTGCCACCGGACTGGTGGGCACCGTCTTCGGCTTCCTGTTCGGTCTCGGCTGGGCGATCTTCCACATCCTGATCGTCGTGCTGCAGGCCTATATCTTCATGATGCTGACCATCGTCTACATCTCGATGGCGCACGAGCACCACTGACCTCCCCGACCAATCGACTTCTCGCTCAGGAAAGGAAACGCGAATGGAAAAACTTCAGCTTCTGGCCATGGTTCAGGCCTATACCAGTATCGGCATCGGCCTCATGGTCGGCCTGGGCGCCGCGGGCGCGTGCATCGGGGTCGGCATCATGTGCAGCCGCTTCCTGGAGGCGGCGGCGCGCCAGCCCGAGCTCACCAACTCGCTGCAGGCGAAGGTGTTCCTGCTGTTGGGCCTGATCGACGCCTCCTTCATCATCGGGCTGGGCATCGCGATGTTCTTCGCGTTCGCGAGCCCGCTGGCAACGCCCTTCCGCTAGAACGCACGCCCGCTACCGCCGCGCCCGAAGGGACGACATGAACATCAATTTCACGCTGATCGCGCAGGCGCTGACCTTCGCGGCCTTCATCGGCTTCACGATCAAGTTCATCTGGCCCTACCTGCTGCGCGCGATCGAGGAACGCCAGAAGACCATTGCCGACGGTCTCGCGGCCGCCGAGCAGGGCAAGCGCTCGCTCGAAATCTCGACCCGGCAGGCCGCAGAGTCGGTCAAGGAAGGGCGTGACCGGGCCGCCGAGATCATCGGGCAGGCCGAGAAGCGCGCTGCGCAGATGGTGGAGGAGGCGCGCACCCAGGCGAAGGAGGCAGGCAACCGCGAGAAGGCGGCCGCCCAGGCCGAGATCGAGCAGCAGGTTGCTCGCGCGCGGGAGGCGCTGCGCGAGCAGGTCGCCGCGCTGGCGGTGGCGGGGGCGGAGAAGATTTTGCGCCGCGAGGTGGACGCGAAGGCGCACGCCGACTTGCTCGCGCAACTCAAGCAGGAGTTGCGCTGATGGCCGAGGCCATAACGGTTGCGCGGCCCTACGCCGATGCGGTGTTCGCGCTCGCGGACAGCACCGGCGCGCTGGGCAAATGGTCGCAAACGTTGGCCGTGATGGCAGCCGTCGCGGCGAACCCCGATATCGCTGCAGCGACCGCCGATCCCAAACTGACCCCCGAGCAGGTCTACGGCTTGTTCGCGGGCGCGTGCGGGGATCTTCCGGTCGAGGGGCAGAACCTGCTGCGCGCACTGATCGAGAACGACCGTGCTCGCGGCGCTTCCGGAAATCCACGGGACATTCGAGGAACTCAAGAACGAACGCGAGGGCATCGTCGATGCGGTCATCACGAGCGCCTACCCGCTCGATGGAGGCCAGCTTGCCGCGATCGTTGCGGTGCTGGAAGACCCGCTTCAAACGTAAAGTGAGGCCGCAGGTCGAGACCGACGCGGATCTGATCGGCGGCGTGCGGATGCAGGTCGGCGACGAAGTGATCGATGGATCCGTTCGCGGCAAGCTCGCCGGCATGGCGGCCGCACTCATGAAATAGGCAAGCAAGGAAACCCCTATGCAACAGCTCAAACCCTCCGAAATCAGCGAACTCATCCGCTCGCGCATCCAGAACCTGGCGCTGCGCGCGGACATCAGCACCCAGGGCACGGTGGTGACCGTGACGGACGGCATCTGCCGTGTCCACGGGCTCTCCGACGTGATGCAGGGCGAGATGCTGGAATTTCCGGGGAATACGTTCGGCCTCGCGTTGAACCTCGAACGCGACTCAGTGGGCGCGGTGATACTCGGCGAGTATGAGCACATTTCCGAAGGCGATACCGTGAAGTGCACGGGCAAGATCCTGTCGGTGCCGGTCGGCCCGGAGCTGCTCGGGCGCGTCGTCAATTCGCTCGGCCAGCCGATCGATGGCAAGGGCCCGATCCCCGCCAAGATGACCGACGTCATCGAAAAGGTGGCGCCGGGCGTGATCTGGAGAAAGTCGGTCTCGCAACCGGTGCAGACGGGTTTGAAGGCGATCGATTCGATGGTGCCGATCGGCCGCGGGCAGCGCGAGCTCATTATCGGCGACCGCCAGACCGGCAAGACCGCGGTGGCGGTGGACACCATCATCAACCAGAAGGGCAAGGACCTGATCTGCATCTACGTCGCAATCGGGCAGAAGGCGTCGACTATCGCCAACGTGGTGCGCAAGCTCGAGGAGCACGGGGCGATGGCTTATACCATCGTGCTGGCAGCCTCGGCCTCGGAATCGGCGGCGATGCAATACATTGCGCCCTATTCCGGCTGCACCATGGGCGAGTACTTCCGCGACCGCGGCCAGGATGCACTCATCATCTACGACGATCTCACCAAGCAGGCCTGGGCGTATCGCCAGATCTCGCTGCTGCTGCGCCGTCCGCCGGGCCGCGAGGCATATCCGGGCGATGTGTTTTACCTGCACTCGCGCCTGCTCGAGCGCGCTTCGCGCGTGAACGACGAGTACGTCGAAAAATTCACCGAGGGCAAGGTCAAGGGCAAGACCGGCTCGCTCACGGCGCTGCCCATCATCGAGACGCAGGCAGGCGACGTGACCGCTTTCGTGCCGACCAACGTGATCTCAATCACGGACGGGCAGATTTTCCTCGAGACTGACCTCTTCAACGCCGGCATCCGGCCCGCGATCAACGCAGGCATCTCGGTGTCCCGGGTGGGCGGCGCCGCGCAGACCAAGATTATGAAGCGCCGCGATACCGGAGGCGGGGTGCGGCTCGCCCTCGCTCAATACCGGGAACTGGCCGCCTTCGCACAATTCGCCTCGGACCTCGACGAGGCCACCCGCAGGCAGCTCGAGCGCGGAAAGCTCGTCACCGAGCTGATGAAGCAGGCGCAGTACCAACCGCTTGCGGTGTGGGAGATGGCGGTCACTCTGTTCGCGGTCAACAACGGCTACTTCGACGGCATCGACATCAAAAAGGCGCTCTCTGCTGAAAAATCGCTGCGCGACCATCTCAAGGACAAGTACGGCTCGCTGGTGAAGGCCATGGAGGACAAGAAAGACCTGAGCGAGGGCGAGGAGAAGTCGCTCAAGGCGGCGATGGAAGACTGGAAAAAAAGCGCCGGATTCGGCAGCGCCGCGCCGGACCGGGCGGTCGGATAGGCCGGACGATCGTGCTGACGAGCTGACCAATGCCGGGCACCAAGGAAATACGGATGAAGATCCGGAGTGTGCAGAACACCCGGAAGATCACCAAGGCGATGGAGATGGTTGCCGCCTCCAAGATGCGCCGGGCACAGGAACGCATGCGCATGGCGCGCCCCTACGGCGAGAAGATCCGCAACGTCGCAGCGCATATCAGCTACGCCAATCCGGAGTATCGCCACCCCTTCCTCGTGGCGCGCGACACCGTGAAGCGCATCGGGCTCATCGTGATTACCACCGACAAGGGCTTGTGCGGGGCGCTGAACACCAATCTGCTGCGCATGGTACTCAATCAGTACAAAGCCTGGCAGACAGAAGGCGAGGAGATCGACGTCTGCCCGATGGGCAACAAAGGATTGGGCTTCATGCAGCGCCTGGGCGCGAACATCCTGTCGCAGGCGACACAGCTGGGCGACCGCCCGCAGATGGATAAGCTGATCGGCGCCGTCAAGGTGATGCTCGATGGCTACGCCACAGACCGCTTCGACCGACTGTTGATCGGCTACACCCGCTTCATCAATACCATGAGGCAGGAGCCGGTGATCGAGCAATTGCTGCCGCTTTCGGGCGAGCGCCTGGGCGCGCCCGAGACGGTCTGGGACTACATTTACGAGCCGGAAGCCAAGGCCGTGCTCGACCAGGTGATGACGCGCTACATCGAGGCGATCATTTTCCAGGCGGTCGCTGAAAACATGGCATCCGAGCAGTCGGCGCGCATGGTGGCGATGAAGGCCGCTTCCGACAACGCCGAGAATCTGATCGACGAGCTGACCCTGATCTATAACAAGAACCGCCAGGCCGCGATCACGAAAGAAATTTCCGAGATCGTCGGGGGAGCGGCGGCGGTTTGAAATTGGATTGAAATTTTCAGGAACAACTATGGCCCAGACTCAGCGCACACAAGCACAAGCACAAGCACAAGGCACCATCGTCCAGTGCATCGGCGCGGTGATTGACATCGAGTTCCCGCGCGAGCAGATGCCGGGCATCTACGACGCGCTGGTGCTCGAGGGCACCGGCGGCAGCACGCTGGCGGAAGCAGGCCTCACTTTCGAGGTCGAGCAGCAGATCGGCGATGGTATCGTGCGCTGCATCGCGATGGGCTCGGCCGACGGCCTGCGCCGCGGCATGAAGGTGAAAAGCACCGGCGCGCCCATCTCGGTGCCGGTCGGCAAGGGCACGCTGGGGCGCATCATGGACGTGCTCGGGCGCCCGATCGACGAGGGTGGCCCGATCAAGACCGAAGAGCGCCGCGCGATCCACCAGACAGCGCCCAAATTCGACGAGCTCTCGCCATCGGTCGAGTTGCTGGAGACCGGCATCAAGGTTATCGATCTGATCTGCCCATTCGCGAAGGGTGGCAAGATCGGCCTGTTCGGCGGCGCCGGCGTCGGCAAGACCGTGACCATGCTCGAGCTCATCAACAATATCGCGACCAAGCACAGCGGCCTCTCGGTGTTCGCGGGCGTAGGCGAGAGGACGCGCGAAGGCAACGACTTCTACCACGAGATGGTCGAGGCGGAAGTCATCAAGCTCGACAATCTCGAGGAATCCAAGGTCGCGATGGTATTCGGCCAGATGAACGAGCCGCCGGGCAACCGGCTGCGCGTCGGGCTGAGCGGCCTCACGATGGCCGAGGCATTCCGCGACGAAGGGCGCGACATCCTGCTCTTCATCGACAACATCTACCGCTTCACGCTGGCCGGGGTGGAGGTTTCGGCGCTGCTCGGACGCATGCCCTCGGCCGTGGGCTACCAGCCGACGCTGGCGGAGGAAATGGGCCGGCTGCAGGAGCGCATCACTTCGACCAAGACGGGCTCGATCACCTCGGTGCAGGCTATCTACGTGCCGGCGGACGACCTGACCGACCCATCGCCCGCGACGACCTTCGGTCACCTGGACGCGACGGTCGTGCTATCGCGCGACATCGCGTCGCTCGGCATCTATCCGGCAGTGGACCCGCTCGATTCGACTTCGCGCCAGGTCGACCCGAACACCATCGGCGAGGAGCACTACGCCACCACGCGCTCGGTGCAGGCTACGCTGCAGCGCTACAAGGAGCTGCGCGACATCATCGCCATCCTCGGCATGGACGAGCTCGCGCCCGAGGACAAGCTCGCGGTGGCGCGCGCGCGCAAGATCCAGCGCTTCCTCTCGCAGCCCTTCACTGTGGCGCAGAACTTCACCGGCACGCCGGGCAAGTATGTGGCGCTGAAGGACACGATCAAGGGCTTCAAGATGATCGTGGAGGGCGAATGCGACGCGCTCCCGGAGCAGGCCTTCTACATGGTCGGCACGATCGAAGAAGCGTTCGAAAAGGCAAAGACCCTGGAGCCCGCGGGCGATTCCTCGCCCAAGGGAGCCGCGCCCGCAGACAAAAAGTGATGGCGAACACCATCCACATCGACGTCGTCAGCGCCGAGGAGAGCATCTACTCGGGCGAGGCGGAGTTCGTGGTGCTGCCGGGCGAAGCGGGCGAGCTCGGCATCTACCCGCGGCATGCCCCGCTCATTACGCGCATCAAGCCGGGAACCGTGCGCATCCTGCCGGCGGGCGGCGGCGCCGAGGAGCTGATTTTCGTGGCGGGGGGAGTCCTCGAGGTGCAGCCGAAGGTGATCACCGTGCTCGCCGATACGGCGATCCGCGGCCACGACCTCGACGAAGCCAAGGCCAACGAGGCCTGATGAGGGCCGAGGAAGCGCGCCGCAGCGCGCGCGACAAGCAGGAAATCGCGGCGGTCGAGGCGGAAGTGGCGAGCCTCGCCGCCCAGCTGGCGGCGATCCGGAAGCTGCGGCAACGAAAATGATAAACCCGGACGCCTATCGGCGCCGCCTTATGTCCGCGCGTTCGAACGGACGGGCAGGATCGCTGCGGCGACCCATTCAGACGGCCGACGCCGTTCAACGCGCGAGGTGCAAAATAGAGGGGCAGCCTAGGCTGCCCTTTTCTTTTCAGTCATGGGCAATGACATTCCCGACAGCGTAGACGTGCTCGTCATCGGCGGCGGCATCAACGGCGCCGGCATCGCGCGCGACGCTGCCGGACGGGACCTTTCCGTCCTGCTCGTGGAGCAGGACGACCTCGGCGCACATACCAGCTCCGCCAGCAGCAAGTTGATACACGGAGGGCTGCGCTACCTCGAGCAGTTCGAGTTTCGACTGGTCGCGGAATCGCTCGCCGAGCGCGAAGTGCTGCTCCGGATTGCGGGCCACCTGGTGCACCCGGTGCGCTTCGTCATGCCGCACGTGCCGCAACTCCGGCCGCGCTGGATGATCCGCACCGGACTTTTTCTCTACGACCACCTCGGGCGCAGGACGCGGCTGCCGGGCTCGCACGGGGTGCGGCTCGACCGCCCGCCGTTTTCCGCCAGCCTGAAGCCGGAGCACCGGCACGGATTCATCTATTCCGACTGCCGCGTGGATGACGCGCGGCTGGTGGTGGCAAACGCGCGGGACGCCAGGACCCGCGGGGCAGCGATTCTCACTCGCACCGAGCTGGTCGCAGCCAAGCGGGAAGGCGGACTCTGGAGGGCGCGACTGCGCGGTCGGGATGGCAGCCGCGAAGTGGCGGCGCGCGCGATCGTCAACGCCGCGGGCCCGTGGGTCAAGGCCGTGCTGAACGAGCGGCTCAATCAGCCTTCGCGCGACAACGTCCGCCTGGTGCGGGGCAGCCATATCGTGGTGCCCCGCCTTTATGAGGGCGATCACGCATTTATCCTGCAGAACGATGACCGGCGCGTGGTATTCCTGATCCCCTACGAGGGGCGCTACACGCTCCTCGGCACCACCGACGTGCCCCACGAGGGCGACCCGTCACGGCCCGAGGCGAGCGCAGCCGAAATCGAGTACCTGTGCCGCGCCGCGAGCCGTTATCTGCGGCGTGGCCCCGGCCCGGCCGAAGTGCTCTGGCACTTTGCCGGCGTGCGGCCGCTCTACGATGACGGCTCCTCAAACCCATCGGAGCTGACACGCGACTACGTGCTGCGGCTCGACACCGACCAGGCGGCTGCACCGGCGCTGTCGATCTTCGGCGGCAAGATCACGACGTACCGCAGGCTTGCCGAATATGTCCTGCAGCAGCTCTCCCCATGGTTCCCCGGCATGGGGCCGGCCTGGACCGCGGACGCGCCGCTTCCTGGAGCGACCCTGCCCCGGGGCGATGGCGAGCGCTTCGGGCAGCGCCTGGAAGAACGCTTTCCGCAACTCCCGCCGGTGCTGCTGCAAGCGTTGGCGCGCCGCCACGGCACGCTCGCCTACGACGTGCTCGGGGATGCCTCCACGCTCGCGGACCTCGGGCTGCATTTCGGCGCGGACCTCTACGCGCGCGAAGTCGATTACCTGGTCGAGCATGAATGGGCGGTCGGCGCGGAAGACGTTTTATGGCGCCGGACGAAGGCCGGTTTGCATCTGGATCCAGCACAGCGGGACGCCGTTGCGTGCTATCTGGCACAGCGCGTAAGTTGATGTTTGTGCGATAATTTCCAGATGCCTTCGGGACTCAACGTCGTGGTCCTTGCCGCCGGTCAGGGCAAGCGCATGCGCTCCCGAGTGCCCAAGGTTTTGCAGCCGCTCGGGGGAAGGCCGCTCATCGAGCACGTCATCGCTGCCGCGCGGATGCTCAAGCCCGCCCGCATCTGCGTGGTATACGGGCATGGCGGCGACGAGGTGCCGCAGGCACTGCGGGCGGACGGCCTGACGTTCGTCAAGCAGCAGCCCCAGCTCGGCACGGGACACGCCCTGGCGCAGGCGCTGCCGCACCTGGAAAATTCCGGGCTCACGCTGGTGTTGTATGGGGACGTGCCGCTCATCGGCGAGGAAACGCTTGCGGCCATGATCGCGGGGGGCGGGGACCGCCTGACCCTGCTGACTGCCGAGCTCGACGACCCGACCGGGTACGGCCGCATCGTCCGCAATCGCCGCGGCTCGGTGACGTCCATCGTCGAGGAAAAGGACGCCAGCGCGACGGAGCGCGGCATCCGCGAGATCAACTCCGGCATCATGGCGCTCCCCGCCGCGCGGCTCGCGGGCTGGCTCGCGAAGCTCACCAATCGCAACGCGCAGCGGGAGTACTACCTGACCGACGTCGTGCCGCTGGCGCTTGCGGACAAGGTGGCGGTGGCGGCCGTCAAGGCGCGCGCCGCGTGGGAAATCCTCGGTGTGAACAGCAAGGAGCAGCTCGCCGAGCTCGAGCGCATCTACCAGCGGCAGCAGGCAGCTAGACTGATGGAGGCAGGGGTCACGATCGCCGACCCGGCGCGCATCGACGTGCGCGGCAGCCTCGATTGCGGCGCCGATGTGAGCATCGACGTCAACTGCGTATTCGAGGGTGAAGTGCGTCTGGCAGACCGGGTCGAGATCGGAGCGAATTGCGTGCTCAAGGACAGCTCCATCGGGCCGGGAACGCGCATCGAGCCCTTCACCTGGATGGACGGCGCGAAGGTCGGCGCCAACTGCCGCATCGGTCCCTATGCGCGGTTCCGCCCGGGAGCACGGTTGGCTGAGGATGTGCACATCGGCAACTTCGTCGAGGTGAAGGCCTCCGATATCGGCGCCGGCTCCAAGGCCAACCATCTCGCGTATATCGGCGACGCGAGCGTCGGGCGCGACGTCAATGTCGGCGCGGGCACCATTACGTGCAATTACGACGGCGGCGCGAAGCACCGTACCATCATCGAGGACGACGTCTTCATTGGCTCCGACACCATGCTGGTCGCCCCGGTCGTCGTTCGCCGCGGGGCCACCATCGGCGCCGGTAGCACCATCACCAAGGAAGCGCCGGCGGGCGAGCTGACCGTCGCGCGCGCCAGGCAGGTCACCGTTCCCGGCTGGAAGCGCCCCCAGAAGAAGGGGAAGGGGGAAGGCTAATCTCATGTGCGGCATCGTCGGCGCGGCTTCCACGCGCAATGTCGTGGACCTTCTGATCGAGGGCATCCGCCGGCTCGAGTACCGCGGATACGACTCGACCGGCATCGCCTATGTGAGCGACGGGCATCTCGAGCGGGTGCGGTCGACTGGACGGGTCGCGCGCCTCGATGAGCTTACCCGCGAGCGCGGGCTCAAGGCCAGCACGGGACTCTCACACACGCGGTGGGCGACGCATGGCGCGCCGACCGAAGCCAACGCCCACCCGCATTTCTCCTCGCGCGGCGGGCTCGAGATCGCCATCGTCCACAACGGCATCGTCGAAAACCACGAGCAGATACGCGCGCGGATGAAGGCGCTCGGCTACTCGTTCGCCTCCGACACCGACACCGAGGTAATGGTGCACCACGTGCATTCCCTGGTCGCCGGCGGCATGGCCCTTTTCGACGCCGTCCAGGCGGCGAGCCGGGAATGGGAGGGCGCATATGCCGTCGGCTTCATTTCGGGCCGGGAGCCGGGGGTCGTTGTCGGCGCGCGCAAGGGCTCGCCGCTGCTCGTCGGGCTCGGGCAGGGCGAGAATTTCCTGGCTTCGGACGCAGCGGCGCTTCTCGACCGGACGCGCGAGGTGATCTACCTCGAGGAAGGCGACGTGGTCGAGTTGCGGCCCGGCGGCGTGAGCATCCGCGACGGCGGCGGCCGTCCGGCGCAACGGCCGGCAACGCGCAGCGAGCTTGACGCCGACGCGGTCGAGAAGGGCCGCTACGCTCACTACATGCAGAAGGAAATCTTCGAGCAGCCCGGTGCGATCGCAAACACGCTCGAAATGGTTGCCAATGCGCAGTCGCTGCAGGCGAACCTTTTCGGTGCGGGGGCGCAGGAAGTTCTAGATCGCACGAGTCAGGTGCTGCTGCTGGCGTGTGGGACGAGTTACCACGCCGGGCTGGTGGCGCGCTACTGGCTGGAGGCGATTGCCGGGCTGCCCGCGGTTGTCGAGATCGCCAGCGAGTTCCGCTACCGCGACCCGGTCATGCAACCGGGGACTCTGGTCGTGACGATATCTCAATCGGGTGAGACCGCGGACACGATTGCTGCGCTGAAGCACTCCCAGGCCTGTGGCCTGGCTGACACGCTCACCGTGTGCAATTCCCCGGAATCATCGCTGATTCGGTCCTCTCGCCTGCGCTTTCTTACCCGCGCCGGCCCTGAGATCGGGGTCGCCTCAACCAAAGCCTTTACGACGCAGCTTGCCGCCCTGTTCGTTCTCACGCTGGTGCTCGCCAAGCTCAGGCGCAGGCTCGCTCCGGAGCGGGAGAAAGAGCTGATCGCGCAATTGCGCCACCTCCCCCGTGCGATGGAGACAGTGCTTTCGGTGGAGCCGCAGGTCCGCGACTGGGCGGGCCGCTTTCAGGCCAAGCATCACGCGCTCTTCCTCGGGCGCGGTGCGCACTTTCCGATCGCGATGGAAGGGGCGCTGAAGCTGAAGGAAATTTCCTACATTCACGCCGAAGCCTATGCCGCGGGCGAATTGAAGCACGGGCCGCTCGCGCTGGTGGATGCCGACATGCCCGTGGTGACGGTCGCACCGAACGACCAGCTGATCGAGAAGCTCAAGTCGAACATGCAGGAAGTGCGCGCGCGCGGGGGCGAGCTCTATGTCTTCGCCGATGCCGACGCGCAGGTCGCGGCGAGCGAGGGCGTCCACGTTATCCGGCTCATGGAACACGCGGGGCCGCTTTCGCCGATACTTCACGTCGTCCCGCTGCAGCTCCTCGCCTACCACGTCGCGGTGCTGCGCGGCACCGATGTGGACAAGCCGCGTAACCTCGCCAAGTCCGTCACTGTCGAGTGACGGTGAGCGCCGCTTCAGCGGCCGGCGCGATTCTGACGGGCGAGGCGGATCAGGTCTTCGAGGATCGGGATCATGTCGCGCACATCGCTGGCGGGCACGTGCCTGCCGGACGTGAGGTAGCGCCCGTCCACCACGAGCGTCGGGGTGACCTCGATGGCGTACGCCTTCGTGAGCTGCCTCGCGCGTTCGACCTTGGCGTCGGTCTCGGGCGAGTGGTAGGCATCGAGCCAGCGCTTGCGGTCAATGCCGTTCTTGACCGCCCACTCGACCATCACGTCGGGCTCGCTCACGCGCAGCAGGTCGACATGATAGCTTTCGTACACCTTGAGGTGCAGGCGCTCGACCTCGCCCAGCTGCTCGAGCGTGTAGTAGACGCGCGCGTGCGGCGCCCACGAGTCCCTCAGGATTGCCGGAATGCGCCGCAGCGCGACGTCGGCGGGCTTGCGCCGTATCCAGCCTTCGAGCGCCGGCTGCAGCGCGTCGCAATACGGGCAGCCGTACCAGAAGAAGTCGACGACTTCGATCCGGCTGCCGGTCTCGACCGGTTGCGGCGCGATCAGCCGGTATTCGATGTTCTGACGGGCGAGGATGTCTTGCGCGTGCGAGGCGCCCGCCAGGCACGCGAGAGCAAGAAACGCGAGCGCTGCGCGCACGGCCCCGACGCCTACTTCTTCGCCGCGCGCTCCTTGCGCGCCATGGCAATCACCTGGTCGAGCAGCTGGAAGAAGCGCTCGTAGCTGCCGGCCATGGCCGGTGTCATGAGGTACTTGCCGTCCACCACCAGCGTCGGCGTGGACGTCACATGGTAGTTTCCCGGCAGCTCGATCGAGCGGTTGGTCCGGCTGCGCACGCCGAAGGAATTGTAGACGTCGATGAACTTCTTCCGGTCGACCCCCTGCTTCGCGACCCAGTCGAAAAGCGGCGTCTGGTCGCGCAGCAGCCCCTTGGCATCCAGCGCGGGCGGTTGCCCGTGGATCGCGACGAAAAAGTCATAGTGCAGCTTGTCCACCAGGCCCATGGCGTCAAACGCGTGATAGGCCGTGGCGTATGGCAGCCAGGCGTCCTGGAATACTACCGGGGCGTGCCGGAACTCGACGTCCGCGGGCTTCTTCTTGAGCCAGGTGCGGAGACGAGGCGCCAGGTTGCTGCAGGCGGGACAGGCGTAGTTGAAGAATTCGATGACCTCGACTTTTGCTCCGCTGCTGGTGGGCAGGGCCGGCTTAATCAGCTCATAGTCCTTGCCCGGAACCGGCTGCGCCGCTGCGCCGGTGCTCAGGGTAAGGGCGATAAACCAGGCCGCAGCGGGCCCGTACCAGTCCAAGTTGCTTCATTCGTGCTCCGTCAGTTTAGGGGCGGTCGTCACGCACCTTGATGAGGGTGGTTTCTACACCGTTCTGCTTCAGAGTCTCGCGCGTGCGGCCGAGTTCCTCCACGTTGGTGTACGGCCCTACGCGCACGCGGTGCCATACGCCCTTGTCGGGCAGGGTCGCGGTCTGAATCCGGGCCTCGACGCCAAGCAGCGCGAGCCGCGCCCTGAGGGTTTCGGCGTCCCGCGCATTCTGGAACGCGCCCGCCTGCAGGAAAAACGTCTCGCTGGGCGTCGCGGTTGACCGCCTGGCCGCGTCCTTCGCCTGCTGCTCCGTGACCGGCTCCTCGGTTCCCGGCAGGATCTTGTAGAAGTCGAAACGCGGCTTCGCCTCGGGGGCGCGGGTCGACTTGTCCTCGGCTTTCGCCGGCGCGGGCTTGACGGGCTCGAGCTTGCCAGGCGGCGTGCGGGTCACGAAAGGGTTCGGCATCTTGTTGATGTACCACGCGACGCCGAGCGCGATGCCGAGGCCGAGCACGAGTCCGATCAGGATTCCGACGAGGAGCGGGCTGCCGCCGCTGCGGGCGGCCGGCTCGGGACGCTTGTAGTCCTTCGACATGCGGTTATCTTACATTCTATCGGGGGCAGACACACCCAGCAGCGCGAGCCCGTTGCGCAGCACCTGCCGCACTGCTGCGGCCAGCGCGAGCCGCGCCCGCTTCACGCTCTCATCGTCGACCAGAAAGCGCGCCGCATTGTAATAACTGTGGAAACCCGCGGCGAGTTCCCGCAGGTAGAAAGCGATCAGGTGCGGTGCGAGGTCGCGCGCAGCGCTCTCCACCGCGTCGGGATATTCCAGCAGGAGCGCGAGCAGCGCCGTCTCGTGCTCCGAGACGAGCGCGGCAACGTCGGCTCCGGTGAGTTCGGCCGGATCTCCGCCCCACTGCTCGAGCACGCTGCACACGCGGGCGTGCGCGTACTGGACGTAGTAGACCGGGTTCTCGTTGCTCTGCGACTTGGCGAGGTCGAGATCGAAATCGAGGTGCTGATCGCTCTTGCGCAGCACGTAGAAGAAGCGCGCTGCATCGTTGCCGACCTCACCGCGCAGTTCGCGCAAGGTGACAAACTCCCCCGCGCGCGTCGACATTGAAACGCGCTCGCCGCCGCGGTAGAGCACCGCAAACTGCACGAGCGCGATGGTCAGCCGCTGCGGGTCGAGGCCGAGCGCCGCGAGCGCGCCCTTCACGCGCGCGATGTAGCCGTGATGATCTGCGCCCCAGATGTCAATCGCGCTGTCAAAGCCGCGCTCGAACTTGTCGAGATGGTAGGCGATGTCGGACGCGAAGTAGGTGTACTGGCCGTTCTCGCGCCGCACGACGCGGTCCTTCTCGTCGCCGTAGCTGCTCGAGCGGAACCATTTTGCCCCGTCCTGCTCGTAGAGGTGGCCGCGCTCCTCGAGCCGTCTCAGCGCGCGCTCGACGCGGCCGGTATCGTAGAGCGAGCGCTCGGAATACCACGCATCGAACGTGACGCCGAATTCGGCGAGGTCGCTGCGGCAGTCCGCGAGCTGTACCTCGAGCGCGAAGCGGTGAATGGTGTCGAAGTCCGCGCCGAGGGCGCGCTTGGCCGACTCGATCAGGGCATCGAGGCGGAGTTCCTCGTCGGGCTCGGCGGAGGCCGCCGCGAGCGTCTCCGCGCTGCGGCGAAAGCGTTCTCCGTGTTGAGCGTGGATGGCGCGAGCCATTGAGCGCACGTACTCTCCCTGGTAGGCGTTCGCCGGAAACGATGCGGCCTCGCCGGCGAGCTCGAGATACCGCAGCCAGGTCGACAGCGCGAGGATATCCATCTGCCGGCCGGCGTCGTTCACATAGAACTCGCGGGCGATGTCGAAGCCGGCGGCAGCGAGCACGTTGGCGAGGCTCGCGCCGTAAGCGGCGCCGCGTCCGTGGCCGACGTGCAGGGGACCGGTAGGATTGGCCGACACGAATTCGACCTGGATTTTCTTGCGCTGGACCAGAAGGCTCGTCCCGTAGCGCGCGCCCGCTTCGAGGACGCGGTTCACGACCTGCTGCTTGAACGAGCGCTTGAGGAAGAGATTGATGAATCCCGCCCCGGCCACCTCGGCCTTCTCGACGTAGGGCGAGGCCGGCAGCGCCGCCGCCAGCCGGGCCGCGATCTCGCGCGGCGCGCGTTTCTCCGCCTTGGCGAGCTGCAGCGCGACGCTGCAGGCGTAATCACCGTGCGCGGCCTGCCGCGGCCTCTCCAGCACGATGGGAGGTGCCGCCGCAGCGGGTGCGACCTCTCGAATCGCCGTCTCGAACAGCGCGGAAAGGTGCGCGCGCAGGTCGGGAGAAACAGAGGCCGCCATCGGGAACCTGGAGAAAAAAGGCGGATTATAAGCGTCAGAACTCGAGCGGGTCGACGTCGATCGACCAGCGCGCCCTTGTGGAGACCGAGCTCGCCAATGCGTCGCGCCATGCGTCGAGAAACTCGTGCAGGCGGCGCCGCGAAGCGGCCTGGACCAGCAGCTGGGCACGCTCGCGGCCGGCGCGGCGCGCCAGCGCCGCCGGCACCGGATCGTACGCGGTGAGGTGCCGATCGAGCGCCTTGCCGCAGCGCGCGGCCTCGGTGAGGAACTGGAGCGCCGTGGCGAGTCGCGGCGCCTCCGCGCGCAGGAGCGCCTGGTGGACGAACGGAGGGAAACCGGTTTGACGGCGCTCCGCGAGCACGGCGTCGGCGAACGCGCGGTAGTCCTGGTCGCGCAAGGCGGCGTAGAGCGGGTGATGCGGGAATTCGGTCTGGATCAGCACCTCGCCCTGCACGGCGCCGCGCCCCGCGCGCCCGGCGACTTGCGTGAGCAGCGCGAACAGCCGTTCGGCGGCCCGGAAGTCAGTGCCGTAGAGCTGGCTGTCGGCGTTCAGCACGCCCACGAGGTTCAAGTAGGGGAAATCGTGGCCCTTGGCAAGGATCTGGGTGCCGACCAGGATGTCGACGTCGCGCTCCTGAATGCGCTGGCGCATCGTGTGCCACGCGCGGCGCCGGCGCGTGGTATCGCGATCGATCCGCAGGACGCGCGCCTGCGGGATAAGCCGCGCGAGCGCTTCCTCCACGCGCTGCGTGCCCTGCCCGATCGGCGCGAGATCCGGGTTGCCGCAGCTGGGGCACGCTACGGGAGGCGGCGAGACGTGGCCGCAGTGGTGGCAGCACAGGCGGCGCTGCGGCAGATGCAGCACGAGCCGCGCCGAGCAGCGCCGGCAGCCGGAGATCCAGCCGCAGGACCGGCACATCAGCACCGGGGCGTAGCCGCGCCGGTTGATGAACACCAGCGCCTGCTCGCCGCGGGCGGTGCACTGGCGCAGCGCCGTGAGGAGCCGCTCCGACAATCCGTCGCTCAGCTTTTCGCCCCGGGTGTCGATGCAGGCGATGCGCGGCGGCGGGGCGCCGATCCGGCGCGTCAGTTCGAGCAGCGCGTAGCGGCCACTGATGGCGTTGTGATAGGTTTCAACGGCGGGCGTGGCCGAGCCGAGCACGACGGGCACGGCGCGCTGCCGCGCACGCACCACGGCGAGGTCCCGCGCCGAATAGCGGAATCCCTCCCCCTGCTTGAACGAGCTGTCCTGTTCCTCGTCCACGATGATGACGCCGAGCTCCGGCAGCGGAACGAACACGGCGAGGCGGGTGCCGAGCACGATGCGGGCCCGCCCGCAGCACGCCGCCCGCCAGTGCTCGAGCCGCTCCGCTTCGGCGAGCCCGCTGTGCATGCTGACTGCCTCGGTGTTCGGAAAGCGGGCTCGGATCAGGCCTTCCAGTTGCGGCGTGAGCGCGATTTCGGGCACCAGCACCAGTGCCTGCCGCCCCGCCGCAAGTGTTGCAGCAATGGCGTGAAGGTAGACCTCCGTCTTGCCGCTGCCGGTGACCCCGAGCAGAAGAAATGGATGGAACGCTCCAAGACCGCGACCGATCTCGGCCACGGCCCGCGCCTGTTCCGCGGTCAGCACCGGCGCCGGTCCAGCGGCGGGAGGCACGCCTGCGGCGGAGTCCGGCTGCGGCAAGCGCCGCCGGGGCAGTGCCGCGATGCGGCGCAGACGGGTCGGCAATGCGCCCATGATCACCGCGCCCAGCGGGTGGTGATAGTAATCGGCGGAAAATCGCAGCAACCGCAGGTCTTCCGCCGTGAGCGGCGGCAAGTCGCGCAGGATTCGGACAGCCTCTTTCAGGCGCTCCGAGGGGACCGCCGTGGCGTGAGCGAGTTCGACGATCACGCCGACCGCGCTTCTCCGGTTGAAAGGCACCTGCACGCGCTGTCCAACATCAGCGGCCGTTGCGTCGGTCGCGCGGTAATCGAACAACGTCGATACCGGGACGTCGAGCGCGACGCGAATGATGTTCATGCGCGCACCGAGCAGACAGATCCGGTTATCAACATCGTGCTGTGGATAACCGTGTTGATAGCGGACCCGGGGCGGACGCGGCTCCAGGCAAGAATTTCCGGGCGAGCGGATGCCGCCCCGATGCCGACCAAGTAAAGACCTTATATATCAAATAGTTAAATGAGCGACATCACGCCTGAACACGTATCGACCAAACCGTCGGTCAGTGCCATTCTGCATGTGCATAAGTCCGGCTGATTGACCGCAAAGCCAGCACCGGCGCGGGTTTTCAGTGATAGGCCGGACTCAACTCGTGAACGGCCTCCACGAGCGCGGCAACGTGATCCGGTGGAGTGAACTGGGTGACGCCGTGGCCAAGGTTGAACACGTGGCCCGCACCGTTCCCGTAGGCGGCAAGTACCGCGGCCACACCCGCTCGGACCGCCGGCCGCCCCGCGAGCAGCACGGCCGGGTCGAGGTTGCCCTGAAGTGAAACGCGGTGGCCGATGCGCTGCCGCGCTGCGGCGAGGTCGACCGTCCAGTCGACCCCGACTGCGTCACAGCCGCTCCCGGCGAGCGCCTCGAGCCAACCCCCGCCGCCCTTGGTGAACAGAATCACCGGGACCCGCTTTCCCTCATGCTCGCGCCGGAGTCCGTCCACGATCCGCTGCATGTAGGAGAGCGAGAATTCCCGGTATTCGGCCGTACCCAGCGTGCCGCCCCAAGTGTCGAAGATCATGACCACCTGCGCGCCTGCCTCGATCTGGGCGTTGAGTAACGCGGTCGCCGCCCGGCAATTGACTTGCAGAATGTGGTGCAAGAGGTCGGGGCGGCTGTACAGCATCGCTTTAACCGCGCGAAAATCGGCGCCACCGCTTCCTTCCACCATGTAGCACGCCAGGGTGTACGGGCTTCCGCAAAAGCCGATGAGCGGCACGCTGCCGGCGAGCGCCGAGCGCACCTGGCGGATGGTTTCGAGCACGTAGCCGAGTTGCTCTTGCGGATCGGGCACCGCCAGCTTGCGTATGTCCCGCTCCTCGCGCAGCGGACGCTCGAGTCGTGGCCCTTCGCCCTCGGAAAAGGTCAAGCCGAGGCCCATCGCATCCGGCAGCGTCAGGATGTCGGAGAAAACAATGGCGGCATCGAGACTGAACCGCGCGAGCGGCTGCAGCGTCACCTCCGTGGCGAGCTCCGGGTTCCTGGCCAGCGCGAGGAAGCTGCCGGCCCTGCTGCGGGTGGCGTTGTATTCCGGGAGGTAGCGCCCGGCCTGGCGCATGAGCCAGACCGGCGTGTAGGGCGTCGGCAGCCGCAGCAGCGCGCGGATCAGGGTATCGTTCTTGAGGGGCGTCATGAACCGCGGAGGGGTGCGGGGATGTGGAAAGACCCCTCGCGCATCTGCAGGAAGGGGACCGGTACCCCTGCTCGTGTTATCGCGGCAGCTCGGAGCGGCCTGTCAGGAACTCATCGATCGCGCGCGCGCACTGGCGCCCTTCCCGGATCGCCCATACCACCAGCGATTGGCCGCGCCGCATGTCGCCCGCGGCAAACACCTTCGGCACCGAGGTGGCGTAGGATCCGCTCCCTTCCGTCGTTGCCCGTGCGTTGCCGCGGGCGTCCTTCGCCACGCCGAAGCCGTCGAGAATGGACTGGACCGGCGAGACGAACCCCATGGCGAGCAGGACGAGGTCGGCGGGCATGGTGAACTCCGAGCCGGGCACTTCGCTCATGCGCCCGTCCTTCCACTCCAGCCGCGCGGCCTTGAGCGCCTTGACCCTCCCGCCCTCGCCGACGAATTCCTTGGTCGCGATCGACCAGTCGCGGTTCACGCCCTCCTCGTGGGATGAGGAGGTGCGCAGCCGCGTGGGCCAGTACGGCCACACCGGGTTGCGTTCCACGTCCGGCGGCATCGGCAGCAGCTCGAACTGCGTGATGGAGCTGGCTCCGTGCCGGTTGGACGTTCCGACACAGTCGGAGCCGGTGTCGCCGCCACCGATGATGACCACGTGCTTGCCGGTCGCCCACAATTCCGCCACGCCCGCGTCTCCCGCGACGCGCTTGTTCTGCAGCGGGAGGAACTCCATCGCGAAGTGGATGCCGTCGAGGTCCCGGCCCGGGATGGGCAGGTCGCGCGGCTGCTCCGCGCCCCCGGCGAGCACCACCGCGTCGAACTCGGCAAGAAGCTTCCCGGGCGCGAGCACCTCCGCGGACCAGTCCGGGACGCCCTTCCCGGGTCGGCGGTCGCCGACACGGACTCCGGTGCGGAACGAGACGCCTTCGGCCGCCATCTGCTCCATGCGCCGGTCGATTTGCCATTTTTCGAGCTTGAAGTCCGGGATGCCGTAGCGCAGCAGCCCCCCGACACGGTCGTTCTTTTCGAGCACGACGGCCTCGTGCCCGGCGCGCGCAAGCTGCTGCGCGCAGGCAAGCCCGGCGGGGCCGGAGCCCACGATCGCGACCCGCTTGCCGGTCTTGTGCGCGGGGAGCTGCGGCTTGACCCAGCCGGACTCCCATGCCTTGTCGATGATCGCGTGCTCGATCGACTTGATGCCGACCGGGTCCCCGTTGATGCGCAGGACGCACGCTTCCTCGCACGGCGCGGGACACACGCGGCCCGTGAACTCGGGGAAATTGTTGGTCGAGTGCAGAACCTCGAGCGCGGTCCTCCAGTCCTGGCGGTATACGAGATCATTCCAGTCGGGGATGATGTTGTTGACCGGGCAGCCGCTCATGCAGAACGGGATGCCGCAGTCCATGCAGCGCGCGCCCTGGATGCCCGCGGCTTCATCCGCGAGGCGGGGGATGAACTCGCGGTAGTGCTTCTTGCGCGCCTGCTTCGGCTCGTACGTCTCCTCGACGCGCGTGTGCTCGAGAAATCCCGTGATTTTGCCCATGGTGTCTGTTCAGTTCAGGCGCGGCGGGCCCGCGCCCCGTTCCCGTCAGGCGGCGATCTTGCGTCCCTTGGCGGCGAGCTCGCCGAGCGCGCGGCGGTACTCGTTCGGGAATACCTTGACGAACTTCGGCCGGAACTCGTTCCAGCGCTCGAGCACGCGCTTTGCCTGCGCGCTCCCGGTATAGCGCACGTGGTTCTCGATCAGCCGTTTCACGATCGCCTCGTCGGCGACGCCACCGTGCCACAGGTCGCGCGTCAGCTTCGCCTCCTGCTCCGCCTCGGAGAGGAGCGGCTCCAGCGCCACCATCGAAGTATTGCAGCGCCGGCGGAACTCGCCGTCGGCGTCCAGCACGTAGGCGATGCCCCCCGACATGCCGGCCGCGAAGTTGCGGCCGGTTGCTCCCAGCACGACCACGGTGCCGCCGGTCATGTACTCGCAGGCGTGATCGCCGACGCCCTCGACGACCGCCTGGGCACCCGAGTTCCTGACCGCGAAGCGCTCGCCGGCAACGCCCCGGAAGTACGCCTCGCCGCAGATCGCGCCGTAGAGCACCACGTTGCCGGTGATGATGTTCTCCGTCGGCTCGCCGCGGAACTTGGGCGAGGGCTGCACCGAAATGCGCCCCCCCGAGAGCCCCTTGCCGCAGTAATCGTTGGTGTCCCCGATGAGTTCGAGGCTGACGCCGCGCGCAAGAAACGCGCCGAAGCTCTGGCCAGCAGAGCCGGCGAAGCGTATGTGTATGGTGTCGTCGGGCAGGCCCTCGTGCCCGTAGCGCCGGGCGATCTCCCACGACAGCCGGGTGCCGACCGTGCGATTGATGTTGCGGATCGGCGTCTCGATCGTCACCTTCTCGCGGCGCTCGAGCGCCGGGCGCGCGAGCTCGATCAGCCTCATGTCGAGCGCCTTCTCGAGCCCGTGGTCCTGCTTCTCGCTGTTATAGCGCGCGACGCCGGCCGGCATCTGCGGCGTGGCGAATATCCTGGAGAAGTCGAGGCCTTTCGCCTTCCAGTGCTCGATGCCCTTGCGCGTGTCGAGGAGGTCGCTGCGACCGATGAGATCGTTGAACCTGCGGACGCCGAGCTTTGCCATGAGCTCGCGCGCTTCCTCGGCGACGAAGAAGAAATAGTTGACGACGTGCTCCGGCCTGCCCTCGAACTTCCGGCGCAGCACCGGATCCTGGGTCGCGACGCCGACCGGGCAGGTATTGAGGTGGCACTTGCGCATCATGATGCAGCCCTCGACGACGAGCGGCGCGGTCGAGAAACCGAACTCGTCCGCTCCCAGCAGCGCGCCGACCACCACGTCGCGGCCGGTCTTCATCTGGCCGTCCACCTGGACCGCGATCCGCCCGCGCAGGCGATTCAACACCAGTGTCTGCTGGGTCTCCGCGAGCCCGAGCTCCCATGGCGTGCCGGCATGCATGATGGAGGACCACGGAGAGGCGCCGGTGCCGCCGTCGTGGCCGGAGATCGTCAGGTGATCGGACTTGGCCTTGGATACGCCCGCGGCGACGGTGCCGACGCCGACCTCGGAGACGAGCTTGACGCTGACCGCGGCCTCGGGGTTCGCGTTCTTCAAATCGTGAATCAGCTGCGCGATGTCCTCGATCGAGTAGATGTCGTGGTGCGGCGGCGGGGAGATCAGCTCGACGCCGGGGGTCGAATAGCGGATCTCCGCGATGTATTCCGACACCTTGCGCCCGGGCAGCTGCCCGCCCTCGCCGGGCTTCGCGCCCTGCGCGATCTTGATCTGCATCATCTCGGATGACGCGAGGTACTCGGCGGTGACGCCGAAGCGGCCGGAGGCGACCTGCTTGATCTTCGATTTCAGCGAGTCGCCTTCCTGAAGCGGGATGTCGACCTCCACGCGCTCGCGGCCGAGGCGCGTCAACAGCGTCTCGCCCGCCGCGACCGGCGCGTAACGCTTGCGGTCTTCGCCGCCCTCGCCGGTGTTGGACTTGCCCCCGATGCGGTTCATCGCTATTGCGAGCACGGTGTGCGCCTCGGTGGAAATCGAGCCGAGCGACATCGCTCCCGTCGAGAAGCGCTTGACGATCTCGGCGGCGGGCTCGACTTCCTCGATCGGGACCGGCTTGCAGCGGTCGAACTTGAACTCGAAGAGCCCGCGGAACGTGAGGTGGCGCTTCGACTGGTCGTTGATGATCGCGGCGTATTCCTGGTAGGTCCGGTACGAATTGCCGCGCGCCGCGTGCTGCAGCTTCGCGATCGCATCGGGGGTCCACATATGTTCCTCGCCGCGCACGCGCCAGGCATACTCGCCGCCCGCATCCAGCGCGCCGCGCAGCACGGGGTCGTCCTCGCTGAACGCGGCCTGGTGCAGGTGGATCGTCTCCTCGGCGACATCGAACACGTCGATGCCCCCGACCGACGAGGCCGTGCCGGTGAAGTACTTGTCCACCAGCGAGCGCGCCAGGCCTACCGCCTCGAAGATCTGCGCTCCGGTGTAGGACATGTAGGTCGAGATGCCCATCTTGGACATCACCTTCTTCAGTCCTTTGCCGGTCGCCTTTACGTAGTTCTTGATCGCCTTGCGGCCGTCCACTCCGGCCCCGAACTCGCCGCGTCCTGCGGCATCGAGCAGCGTTTCGAGGGCAAGGTAGGGGTGCACCGCCTCGGCCCCGTAGCCTCCGAGCAGGGCGAAGTGATGAACCTCGCGTGCCGAGCCGGTCTCGACCACGAGACCCGTGCTGGTGCGCAGCCCCTTGTTGACGAGGTGCTGGTGAATCGCCGACAGCGCGAGCAGCGCCGGAATCGCGACGAGATCGCGCGCGATCGCGCGGTCGGAGATGATCAGAACCGAATAGCCCGCGCGCACGGCATCCTCGGCCTGAGCGCATAGCGAGGCGAGCCGCGCTTCGATCGCCTCCTTGCCCCAGGCGAGGGGATAGGTGGTGTCGATCTCGATCGACTTGAATTTGCCGTCGGTGTAGCGGTCGATGTGCCGGATCTTCTCCATCTCGAAGAAGTCGAGCACCGGCTGGCTGATTTCCAGCCGCAGCGGCGGATTCATCTCGTCGATGCCGAGCAGATTGGGCTTCGGCCCGATGAAGGAGACGAGCGACGTCACCAGCTCCTCGCGGATGGGATCGATCGCCGGGTTCGTGACCTGCGCGAACAGCTGCTGGAAATAGTGATACAGCGTCTTGTTCTTGAAAGACAGGACCGCGAGCGCCGCGTCGTTGCCCATGGAGCCGACCGGTTCCTCGCCGTTCATCGCCATCGGCGCAAGCTGGAACTTGATGTCCTCCTGCGTGTAGCCGAAGGCCTGCTGCCGGTCGATCAGCGCGACCGGCGATTTCAGCGGCGGTGTTTTCTCGGTCTCGACCTCGTCGAGCTTGACGCGGATCCGCTCGATCCATTCGGCGTAGGGCCGGGCCGAGGCGAGCGCGTCCTTGAGCTCCTTGTCGTCGATGATGCGGCCCTTCTCAAGGTCGACGAGGAACATCTTGCCGGGCTGCAGCCGCCACTTCTTGACGATCTTCTCCTCCGGCACTGGCAGGCAGCCGCACTCCGAACCCATGATGACGAGATCGTCCGAAGTCACGATGTAGCGTGAGGGCCGCAGTCCGTTGCGGTCGAGCGTTGCGCCGATTCGCATTCCGTCGGTGAAGGCGATCGAGGCCGGGCCGTCCCACGGTTCCATCATCGCCGCGTGGTATTCGTAGAAGGCGCGCCGCGCGGGATCCATCAGAGTGTGGTTTTCCCACGCCTCGGGGATCATCATCATCATGGCATGGGCGATCGAATAGCCGCCCATCACCAGGAGCTCGAGCGCGTTGTCGAACGACGCGGAGTCCGACTGGCCGGCGTAGATCAGCGGCCAGATCTTGTCGAGGTCGCGCCCCAGCATGGGCGAGGAAATCGCTCCCTGCCGCGCGCGGATCCAGTTGATGTTGCCGCGCAGCGTGTTGATCTCGCCGTTGTGGCAGATCATGCGGAACGGGTGCGCCAGGTCCCAGCTCGGGAAGGTGTTGGTCGAGAAGCGCTGGTGCACGAGGGCGAGCGCGGATTCGACCCGCGCATCCTTCAGATCGAGGTAGTACTCGCCGACCTGATAGGCGAGCAGCATGCCCTTGTAGCAGAGGGTCCGCGCCGACAGGGTGGGGACGTAGAACTCCTTGCCGTGAGCGAGCTTCAGCGCCTGGATCGCGTGGCCCGCACTCTTGCGGATGATGTAGAGCTTTCTCTCGAGCGCGTCGGTGACGGTGATGCCCTTGCCGCGGCCGACGAACACCTGCCGGATGACGGGCTCGAGCTTCTTCGCGGGCTCGGCCAGGTCGGAGTTATCCACCGGAACGTCGCGCCACCCGAGCAGGTTCTGGCCCTCGTCCTTGATCGCGCGCTCGATCTCGTACTCGCAGGCGAGGCGCGAGGCGGGATCGCGCGGCAGGAACACCATGCCGACGCCATACTGCCCGACGGGCGGCAGTTTCACGCCGCGCTTGGCCATCTCTTCGCGGAAAAACTTGTCGGGGATCTGGATGAGGCAGCCCGCCCCGTCGGAGAGCTTCGGGTCCCAACCGACCGCGCCGCGGTGCGTGAGGTTCTTCAGTATCGTCAGGCCTTGCTCGACGATGCTGTGGCTTTTCTTGCCCTTGATGTGCGCGACGAAACCCACGCCGCACGCGTCGTGCTCGTGGCGCGGGTCGTATAACCCCTGTGCAGCCGGCAGGCCCGGTGGTTCCACTCGGTGCTTCCTCAAATGCTCAATGAATTCAGCCGCCTGCCGCTTGTTCTGCTGCATCGCAGCAAGCAAGACCCAAAGCGAAGGCGCGAACAGGAAGTTTACTGCCGTCAGCCACTTACAGCAACAGCTTGGCGGGTCCTGCCTCGCCTCACGTCAGGTTTCCTCGATTGCGAACAACCGCCGGTGCTCGAGGATCGCGTAGCGGTCGGTCATGCCGGCGATGTAATCGGCGATGGCGCGGGGGGCGTCCTCGCGCGCCCGCGCCTGAAACTCGGGCGGCAACAGGCGGGTATCGGCCTGCAGTGCCCCGAACAGTTCGGCCACGATGCGGCGCGCCTTTGCGCTCATGCGCACTACGCGGTAGTGGCGGTAGAGGTTCTCGCGCAGGAAGCGCTTCAGCTCCTCGTTTTCCTGGCGGATGCGCGCGCTGAATGCGATCAGCGGCGGCGCGAGCCGCACTTCGTCGATCGAGGCGGGCGCGTGCTCGCGGATGTTCTCCGCGCTGGTGCGGATGAGATCGGTTACCAGCGTGTCGATCATGCGCCGCACCGTTTCGTGTCTCAACCGCCCGGGCGCGAGCCGCGGATACTGTTTCTGCACGGCTTTCATGTGGCGCGCGAAGATCGTCACCTCCGCGAGCTGCGCCAGTTCGAGCAGCCCCGAGCGCACGCCGTCGTCCACGTCGTGGTTGTTGTAGGCAATCTCGTCGGCGAGGTTGGCGACCTGCGCCTCGAGCGAGGGGCGCCGCTTCTTCACGAAGCGCTCCCCGACGTCGCCGAGCGCGCGCGCGTTCCGCACCGAGCAATGCTTCAGAATTCCCTCGCGCGTCTCGAAAGTCAGGTTGAGGCCGTCGAACGCGGCATAGCGCTGCTCGAGGACATCGACCACCCGCAGGCTCTGGAGGTTGTGCTCGAACCCCCCGAAGGGCCGCATGCAAGCGTTGAGGGAGTCCTGTCCGGTATGGCCGAAGGGCGTGTGGCCGAGGTCATGCGCCAGCGCCACCGCCTCGGTGAGATCCTCGTCGAGCCGGAGGCTGCGCGCGACCGAGCGCGCGATCTGCGCCACCTCGAGGCTGTGGGTCAGGCGGGTGCGGAAGAGGTCGCCTTCATGGTTGACGAAGACCTGGGTCTTGTACTCCAGGCGCCGGAAGGCGGTGGAATGGACGATGCGGTCGCGGTCGCGCTGGTATTCGCTCCTGCCGCGCGGCGGGGCCTCGCGGTGGCGGCGGCCGCGGGAGCGCTCCGGCCGTGCCGCGCAGGGGGCGAGGTCAAGTCCCGGCATGCACGGCGCCCGCGTCGAGCACATCCGCGAGCGCTGCGCGCGGCACCTCGCCGGAGACGGTCGCCTCCCCGATGCGCTTGAGCAGCACGAAGTGGATGCGGCCGCCCGCCACCTTCTTGTCGTGGCCCATCAGCTCGAGGTAGCGCGTGAGGCCGAGTGCGGGCGGATCAAGCGGCAAGCCCGCCGCCTTGAGCAGCGCGCCGATACGAGCCACGTCCCGGGCGGCGATGAGGCCAAGCCGCTGCGAGAGCTTCGCCGCCAGCAACATGCCGGTGGCGACCGCTTCGCCGTGGAGCCACGCGCCGTAGCCGGCGCCGGCCTCGATCGCGTGGCCGAAGGTGTGCCCGAGGTTGAGCAACGCGCGCGGGCCGCCTTCCAGCTCATCGCGGGCGACCACTTCGGCCTTGTTGGCGCAGGAGCGCTCAATGGCGTAGGCGAGGGCCTCGGGCTCGCGGCGTACGAGCCGGGCCATGTTCGCCTCCAGCCACTCGAAGAACGGCCGGTCTCGGATCAACCCGTATTTGATGACTTCCGCCAGCCCGGCGGCGAGCTCGCGCTCGGGCAGCGTCGCGAGCGTGTCGGTGTCCGAGACCACCACGAGCGGCTGGTAGAACGCTCCGATCATGTTCTTGCCGAGGGGGTGGTTGATCGCGGTCTTGCCCCCGACCGCCGAGTCGACCTGAGCGAGAAGGGTCGTCGGCACCTGGATATACGGCACGCCGCGTAAGTAGACCGCGGCGGCGAATCCGGCGAGATCGCCGATCACCCCCCCGCCCAACGCGATCAAAGTAGTGCCGCGCTCGCAGCGGTGCTCGATGAGCGCATCGAAGATGCGGTTCAGCGTCTCCCAAGTCTTGTGCTCCTCGCCGTCCGGCACCGTGATACCCGCCACGCTCACCCCCTGCGACTCGAGCGCGCTCCGCAGGGGCGCGAGGTAGAGCGGCGCGACGGTGGAATTCGTGATGATCGCGGTCTTCTTCTGCGGAAGCTTCTCCAGGAGCAGCTCCGGGCGGGCGAGAAGGCCCGCGCCGATGTAGATCGGATAGCTGCGGGCACCCAGGGCGACACTCAGGGTTTGCATAACGGGCTCGGCGGGCTACCCTCAGCCGGCACTCTCGGCGGCAGCGGTCTGGTGCTCGATCAGCCGCTCCTCCAGTCTGTGCGCAAGGCTCCCGAGGCTCTGGCTGCCGGTGTCAACGATGATATCAGCGATGCTGCGGTAGAGCGGGTCGCGTTCGTCATAAAGCTGCTCGAGTCGCGCGAGGGGCTCACCGGTCCTCAACAACGGCCGGTTCCGGTCATGACGGGTCCGGGCCCACAGGTCCTTTGCGACCGCCCGCAGGTACACCACCACGCCGTTTTCGGCGAGCAGCCTGCGGTTCTCCGCCGCGAGCACGGCGCCGCCGCCGGTTGCGAGCACGATGTCGCTGCGCGAAGCGAGCTCCTCCAGCATTTTCGCCTCGCGCGCGCGGAAGCCGGCCTCGCCCTCGATGTCGAAGATCACCGGGATCTTCACGCCGGTCGCGCGCTCGATCTCCTCGTCGCAGTCGTAGAAGGTCTTGCCGAGCCGCCGGGCGAGGCGTCGGCCGACCGAGGTCTTGCCCGCGCCCATGAGACCCACCAGGAAAATATTGCCGGGAACGCGTCCGTGCCGCTCCGCCGCTTTCTGTCCGCTGCCCATGGAGCCGATTCTAGCGGAACGCAGGCGCGGCCGCCCGGCGCGCGCCGCAGGGGGCATCACCGCAATAAAAAAGGCGGCCTGCTGGCCGCCTTTTCCTTGTACGCCGGCGCGCCCGGCTATTGCCGCAGCGTCAGGCCGTCCTTCAGGATGCGCGGGGTGATGAAGATCAGGAGCTCGCTGCGGTCGTCTTGCCGCAGGTTCTGCTTGAAGAGGAAGCCCAGGAACGGCAGGTCGCCCAGCACCGGGATCTTGTTGGTCTGGTTGATTTCCGTCTGCTGGTAGATGCCCCCGATCACCACGGTGCCGCCGTTCTCCACCAGCACCTCGGTCACGATCTGCTTGGTGTCGATCGAGGGCCCCGCGAGGGTGTTCTGGCCCACGCTGTCCTTGTGGATGTTCAGGTTCATGATCACGTTGTCATCGGGCGTGACCTGGGGCTTGACCTTGAGCGAGAGCGTCGCCTTCTTGAACGAAACGCTCGTCGCGCCGCTCGATGTCGCCTGCTGGTACGGGATCTCCGTGCCCTGCTCGATGGTCGCTTCCACCTGGTCGGCGGTGATGACGCGCGGGCTCGAGACGATCTTGCCCTTGCCGTCCGCCTGCAGCGCGGTCAGCTCGAGGTTGACGAATTTCGCGGAGTTTTCCCGGAACAGCACCATCGAGAACGCGCCCGGGTTGGCCCCGGCGAGCCCCGGTGCCGGCAGATTGACGGACAGCGAGTCGGTGAAGCGGCGGCGCGGTCGTCGACTGGCCGCTATAAAGCCGGTGTGCGGAGACTGGCCGCCAATCAACGATGCGCACGTTGACGCCGTTCAGGGTTCCGGTCAGGAAGCCCTGACCCGTCGTGTCGTGATAGCCGAGCCTCACGCCGAGGTTGCGGCCAAAGGTGTCGCTCGCCTCCACGATGCGCGACTCGATCATCACCTGGCGCACCGGAACATCGATTCTGCGGATGAGCTTGCGCACTTCCTCGAGCCGGGTCGGCGTGTCCATCACGAAGATCGTGTTGGTGCGCGGATCGACCACGGCGCTGCCGCGCTTGGACAGCACCCGCTGCTGCGGATCGGCCAGCAGCTTCTGCAGGTCCGCCCCCTTCTGGTAGTTCAGCTGGAAGGCCTCGGTGCGCGTGGGCTCAAGGTCGACGATCTGCTGCTGCGCCTCGAGCGCGAGCTTCTCGCGCGTGGCGAGCTCGTCGCGCGGCGCGATCCATACCACGTTGCCGGTCTTGCGCATGTCCAGGCCCTTCGCCTGCAGGATGATGTCGAGCGCCTGGTCCCACGGCACGTCTTTCAGACGCAGCGTCAGGTTGCCGCCCACCGTGTCGCTGGTGATGATGTTCAATCCGGTGAAGTCCGCGATCACCTGCAGCACCGCGCGCACTTCAACGTTCTGGAAGTTGAGCGAGAGCTTCTCTCCGGTGTAGCCGCCCCCGCGCGCGATGCGGCCCGTGTCCTCCGGCTGCGTCTTCACTTCCACGATAAAGCGGGTGTCGGTCTGGTAGGCGGTGTGTTCCCAGGTGCCGCGCGGCTCGATCACCAGCCGGGTGTTGCCCCCCTGCTGGAAAGCGTCGATGGTCTGCACCAGCGTGCCGAAGTCGGAGACGTCGAGACGCCGCTGCAGGTTTCTGGGCAGCGCGGTGTTGACGAAGTCGACGACGATGGTCTTTCCCTGGAGCTTGAGATCGATGCCGACGGAGCTGTCGGAGAGATCGACCACAACTCGCCCCTCGCCGGCGTTTCCGCGCCGGAAGTCGACGTCACGCAGAGCGTGGCGCTGGTCCCCGGGCCGCACCTCGGCGAAATGGGTGGTCGCGCCCGCGGGACTCGCCACGGCAGCGGCTCCCTGCAGGGTGATCAGCAGAGCCCGCCCCTCGATCTGCGTGTCGTAGCCCGTGGAGCGGGCGAGGTTCAGAACCAGGCGCGTGCGGTCGCCTGCCTGCACCACGTTGAAGCTGCGCAGGTCCCCTTCCGCCACTTCCTGGGTGCTGCGGCCGAGCGCGCTGGTGGTGTTGGGAAAATCGAACGCGATGCGCGGCGGGTTGCTGACGGTGAATCCCGCGGGCGGGCTCGCCGGCGGCTGCTTCAGCGTCACGCGGACCATCACCCTGCCGCCCGTCGCGGGCGATACGTTGATCGACTCGATGCTGTTCGCCTGCGCGCGCGCGGCGAGGCTCGCGCACGCGAGGGCAAGTGCCAGCGCTCCCTGGAAGGCCCACGTACGGAACAACGCGTTGAGCTTCATTTTCTTGCCTCCTGTTCGTCCTGCAGCAGCAGCATGCGTTCTTCTTCCTTCCAGTCGTTGCCGCTGTCCTGGATCAACTCCTTCAGCTTCACCGCGGACTCGGTGATGTCGATGACGCGGCCGAAGTTCTGTCCCATGAAGTCACCCATCTTCACCCGGTACAGGTTGTTGTCCGGCGTCTTGATGAGCGCAAAGAACTCCTTCTTCTGCGAGAGCGATCCCACCATCTTCAGGTTTTCGAGCGGAAACGCCTCGAGCGGCCCCTTGCGCCGGTTGGGATCCGGCAGCCGGGGGTCGGACTTCGCCGACCGGGCCGGCTCGATCTTGCGCGGCACGAACGGATCGAGGAGATCGAACGCCGCGTACTCGAACGGCTCGTAGGGCTTCACTTCCGGCAGCGGGGGAATGCGCCCGCGCGGCATGTTGTCCGAGTCCCGGACGAACTGCCGCAGATCCGAATGCTGCTCGGCTCCGCACGAGACGAGCGTGAGGCAGGCGAGCGCCGCGAAGAGGACAGGGTGCTTCATCACTTCTTGCCGCCCTTCTTGGCCGCGGCCGCGCGCCTCTGCGCCGCAAGCTCCTCGTCGTCGAGATAACGGAAAGTCTTGGCGAGCGCGTCCATCACCAGACCGCCGCTTTTGCCGGCGGAAGCGAGCGAGATATTCTCGAGCGTGACGATGCGCGAGAGCTTGCCGATGTCGCTCGCGAACGCCCCGATGTCATGGTAGTTGCCGGTAACCTTGATCGAGATGGGCAGTTCCGCGTAGAAGTCGCGCCGCGTCTCCTGAGTGGCGGGCTTGAACAGCTCGAACTGGAGGCCACGACCCAGGCCGGCCTGGTTGATGTCGGTCAGCAGCGCGTCCATTTCGGATCTGCCCGGCAGCTGCTTCAGCAGCGCTCCGAACTGTTTTTCGATGTCTTCGAGCTGCTTCTGATAGGCCGGCAGGTTGATGGCTTCGCTCTTCTTGGTGAGAAACGTCTTGCGCAGCCCCTCTTCCTTCACCTTTTCCTGGTTGATGCCCTCGATCTGGTGCTGCCAGTCGAACCACCAGCTCGCCAGCACAATCAGGACGAACGTGATGAATAGCACTCCCAGCTTGGGCAGGATGGGCCAGCTGCCGATCTTCTTCGGATCGAGCCGCTTGAGGTCATTCAACGTCATGGCCATGAGGCATCATCCCTTTGCCGCCGGCTTCGGCGCCGCCTTCCTGGCGGCCTCCTCGGCCTTGGCGCGCGTGATGTTGATGTTCATGATGAATTCGTTGAAGCGCTGCCGGCCCTGCTGCACGGCCTTGATCTCGATCAGCCCCGGGCTCTCCAGGTAGGGAGAGGACTCGAGGTTGCGCATCAGTGTGGACACCCGCGCCTGCGACTCGGTCAAGCCGGTGATGGTGACGCGCGTGCCGCTCTGCTTGAGGGCCTTCAGGTAGACGCCGTCGGGCAGCTGCCGGACGAGCTGGTCGAGCAGGTGCACCACCTCGGCGCGGTTGCTCTGCAGTGTTTCCACAACGCGCTTGCGCGCGAGCAGCGCCGCGGTCTGCTCCTTCAGTTTCTGGATCTCTGCGATCTGCTTGTCGAGCTTGACGATCTCGTCCTGGAGGTACTTGTTGCGTGCCTGCTGCGTCTCGAGCTGCTCGTCGAGATAGCTGCGCACGACGAACCAGACCGCCGCCCCGATCACGACGATGCCGACGAGGAGAATGATGAATTGCTGCTGTTGCTGCTTGCGCCGTTCCTCGCGGTGCGGCAGCAGGTTGATGCGGATCATGGATCGAACCTCCGCATGGCCAGCCCGCACGCCACCATCAGCGACGGCGCGTCCTGCGTCAGGCCCTTCGGCCGGATCTTCGAGGACAGCGTCATGTTGACGAAGGGGTTGGCGATGAGGGTGCTCACCTGCACCCGCTTGCCCACTGCTTCGTCGGCGCCCGGGATCGCTGCGCAGCCGCCGGAGAGCACGATATGGTGGATTTGGTTGTGCTGGGTGGAGGTGAAGAAGAACTGCAGCGCACGCGCAACTTCCAGGCCCATCATGTCCATGAACGGCTGCAGCACGTCGGATTCGTAGTTCTCCGGCAGCCCGCCGGCGCGCTTGGCTGCCTCCGCTTCCTCCGGCGACAGGCCGAACTTGTTCTGGATTTCCTGCGTCAGCTGGTTGCCGCCGAAGGGCTGCTCGCGCATGTAGATCGACTGGTCGTTGCGCAGCACGTTGACCGCCATGATGCTGGAGCCCACGTCCACCACCGCGATGTTCTGATCCTTGCCGCGGTCCGGGAACTGGCCCTCGATCAGCTCGAACGCGGTCTGCGCGGCGTACACATCGACGTCCATCACCGTCGCCTTGAGCCCGGCCGACTCGGCGACCGCCAGCCGGTCGATGATCTTCTCCTTGCGCGAGGCCGCGATCAGGACTTCGATATCATCCGGATTGTTGGGCGCCGGGCCCAGCACCTGGAAATCGAGGTTGACTTCGTCGAGAGCAAACGGGATGTACTGGTTCGCCTCGGTTTCGACCTGCAGCTCGAGTTCGTCCTCGGTCTGGCCGGCGGGTACCATGATCTTCTTGCTGATGACGGCCGCGTTGGGGAGCGCGAGGGCGAGGTTCTTGACGTTGCTGCCGAGCCGCTTATGGCAGCGCTTGAGGGCATCGCTGACCGCGTCAAGGTTGTTGATATTGCCTTCCACGACCGAGTCCTTGGGCAGGGGCTCGATGGCATACCGCTCGACGCGGTAAAGGCCTTTGCCGGGCTCGCTGATTTCGACCATCTTGATGGAGGAGGAACTGATGTCGACCCCAATCAAAGGCGGCGTCTTGGCCTTGAATAGGCCTTCCAGCGCGGCGAGGTTGAAGCTAAATTTTCCTTTGAACATAAGTCAATGGGGACACAATCCCACAGTTTACATGAAATGCTAGCAACAACTACTTTGGCTGTAAAGCGTTTTAGTGACTTTTTCCGCTCGCAGGGAACCCTGCCTATAATGCGTGGACAATCGATATAGCTTACATCGCATTAAGTACCCGCACCGTGGCGAGTTTCACCGGGCAAGACGAAAGGCCCGTTATTGTTGCAATTGCGCAACATTCTTGATGTGATGGATTAATAGGCATGTCGATCCGTTGGTGGACTTTTCCTCTGGTCGTGGCGCTCTCGGCGGCGCTCGCCTCGATTCTGCTGGTCGCATTTGCGGCTGCGATCATCTATCCCGGCCTGCCCTCGCTCGAGGCGCTGACCGATTATCAGCCCAAGATCCCGTTGCGGGTCTTCAGCGCCGAGGGAAAGCTGATCGCGGAATTCGGGGAAGAACGCCGGGCGCTGGTGAGAATCGGAGATGTTCCGCCGGCGCTCTCCCAGGCGATCCTCGCGGCTGAGGACGAGCGCTTCTACCAGCACAGCGGCGTCGACTACGTCGGCGTGGCGCGCGCCGCACTTTCGAACTTCATCTCCGGCGGCGTGCGCCAGGGGGCGTCCACCATCACCATGCAGGTCGCGCGGAACTTCTTTCTCTCCAAGGAACGAACCCTCACCCGCAAATTCAATGAAGTGCTGCTCGCGTTCAAGATCGAGTCCAACCTGAGCAAGGATCAGATCCTCGAGCTCTACGTCAACCAGATCTACCTCGGCCAGCGCACGTACGGTTTCGCCGCCGCCGCGCAGACCTATTTCGGCAAGCCGGTCGCCACGCTGAATCTGGCCGAATCGGCGATGCTCGCGGGCCTGCCGAAAGCGCCCTCGCGCTACAACCCGGTTGCGAACTTCAAGCGCGCCAAGATCCGGCAGCAGTATGTGCTGCGCCGGATGCGGGATCTGCAGATGATCTCGGAGGAGGAGTTCACGGCGGCTGACCAGCAAGCGATCGTGGTGAAGCGGGAAGTCAACGAATTCCCCGTTCACGCCGAGCATTTTGCCGAGATGGTGCGACAGGTCCTCTACGAGCGGTATCAGGAAGACACCTATGCCCGGGGCCTGCGTGTCTACACGACGCTGCGGACCTCGCACCAGGAGGTGGCTTACGCGGCCGTGCGCTTCGGCGTCATGGAATATGACCGGCGCCACGGCTATCGAGGGCCGGAGGGTTACGTCGAATTGCCGGAGCGGCCGACGGAAGAAGCGCTTGAGGATGCGCTGCAGGATACCAGCGACAGTGACGATATGTACGCGGCCGTCGTGGCCGAGGCGAGCCCCAGGCTGGTGCGCGCCTATCGCCGGGGCGGAGAGTGGGTGGAAATCAAGGACGACGGGCTCAAGTTCGCGTCCCGCCTGCTCGGCGACAAGGTGAGCGCCGGTCAGCGCCTCCGCCGCGGCGCCATCATCCGGGTGCAGCGGGACGAGAAAGGGCGCTGGCAGATCACCCAGCTGCCTGCGGTCGAGGCCTCTCTCGTTTCCATGGACCCACGCGACGGGGCGATACGGGCGCTGGTCGGAGGGTTTGATTTTGGCCGCAGCCAGTACAACCACGTCACCCAGGCGCTGCGGCAGCCGGGTTCGAGCTTCAAGCCTTTCATCTACTCCGCCGCCCTCGAGAGGGGATTCACCGCGTCGACCGTCATCAATGATGCGCCGCTCACGTTCACCGCCGCGCAGACCGGCTCGGAGCCGTGGGAGCCAAAGAACTTCGACGGCAAGTTCGAGGGGCCGATGCGGCTGCGCACGGCGCTCACCAAGTCGAAGAACCTGGTGTCGGTGCGCATCCTCCAGGCGATCTCGCCGCAGTATGCGCAGGATTATGTCGCCCGTTTCGGTTTCGATCCCAAGCTGCATCCGCCCTATCTCACCATGGCCCTCGGCGCCGGTAATGCGACCCCTCTGCAGATGGTCACCGCCTACGGGGTATTTGCCAACGGCGGCTACCGCGTGGCGCCGTACTTCATCGAGCGAGTAGAGGATGCCAAGGGCAACGTGCTGATGGCGGCGCAACCGACAGCCGCGGGAGCGGGGGCGGAACGCGTCATCGACGCGCGCAATGCGTTCATCATGACGAGCATCATGCGCGATATCATGCGCATTGGCACCGGCGCGCGCGCCATGAAGCTCGGGCGCGAGGACCTTGCAGGCAAGACTGGCACGACCAACGAGTTCGTGGATGCGTGGCTTTGCGGCTTTGTCCCCGGTCTCGTGTCGGTCGCGTGGATTGGCTTCGACAGCCCCCACACGCTCGGGCGCAACGAGACCGGCGCTCAGGCGGCGCTGCCGATCTGGATGGCCTACATGGGGGCGGTGCTCGACGGCGTCCCGGAGCAGCCGCTCGTGCCGCCCGACGGGGTGGTCGCGCTGCACATCAATCCGGATACCGGGCTGCGAATCGCCGACGCGCAGGGGGGGATCGTCGATTATTTCTACCAGGAGTTTCCGCCCCCAGCGCAGGAGACCCTGGTGGGGGGCGTGGTCGGCGGCGAGCGTCCCGAAGAGGTGCGCAACCAGCTGTTCTGAGCGTGATCTGAACCGCCGATGCCCAGGGACGCCGGCCGCAACGACCGCCGCAGCCGCATCGCCTATCTGGCGGCGCGGCTGATGGCCGAGGACGGAATCGAGGATTACGCGCTCGCCAAGCGCAAGGCTGCTCGCCAGGCCGGCATGCCGGAAACGCGCGAGCTGCCGGCGAACGAGGAGATCGACGAGGCACTACGCGCCTACCGGCAGATCTATCAGCCGGAAGAGCACCGCAGCCGGTTGCGGACACTGCGCGAGGCTGCGGCGCGCGCGATGCGGGAGCTTGCCCGGTTCAATCCCTACCTGACGGGGTCGGTCCTGAACGGCAATGCCGGCCGCTACGCCGACATCAACTTGCAGCTCTTCACTGATAACGAGAAGGCGGTGGAGCTCTTCCTGATCGACCAGGGCATCCCGTATCGCACGGCCCAGGCCCGCCTCTATGCGGGGGAGGAGCTGCGCACCGTGCCCGTCTATACCGTGAGCGACCGCGGCACGGACATCGAGCTGACCGTGCTCTCGACGCTTGATCTGCGCGCGCCGCTCCGCGCCAGCGCGGATGGCAAGAGCATCGAGCGCGCCAGGCTGACTGCGGTGGAGCAGCTACTCGCGGACACCTGATCGAGGAAGCAGCGGCAACTCACGGGGACGCGACAACAACGCCCGACCGCGCGCGCCTGCCCGCTCCCCCTTCTTCCTCCGAAGGCGCCGAGTTCGGCGCGCCCGTCTCACAGTTATTGGCGGAGACCTGACCGAGAGGGCGGCGCCAGTTCAGCCGCCCGCGTTGAGCCAGCCGGCGACGTCCAGCGCAAAGTAGGTAAGCACGCCATCGGCGCCGGCGCGCTTGAACGCGGTCAGCACCTCCATCACGCACGGGCGCTCCTCGAGCCAGCCGCGCGCCGCCGCAGCCTTGATCATGGAGTACTCGCCGCTCACCTGGTAGGCGTAGGTGGGCGCCCGGAACTCGTCCTTCACCCGCCGCACGATGTCGAGATAGGGCAATCCGGGCTTGACCATCACCATGTCCGCGCCCTCCTCGAGGTCGAGTGCGACCTCCCACAGCGCTTCGTCGCTGTTCCCGTAGTCCATCTGGTAGGTGTGCTTGGTGCCGCGACCCAGGCTCTTCGCGGATCCCACCGCGTCGCGAAACGGCCCGTACAGTACCTGATGCGTACTTGGCCGAATAGGCGAGGATGCGCGTGTGGATGAACTTGCCGCGGTCGAGCGCCGCGCGGATCGCTCCGATGCGCCCATCCATCATGTCCGACGGCGCGACCACGTCCACGCCGGCAGCCGCACAAGTGAGCGCCTGCTTTTCGAGGATCACGATCGTCTCGTCGTTCAGAATGTGGCCGCTGCGGTCGATCACGCCATCCTGGCCGTGAGTGGTATAGGGATCGAGCGCGACGTCGGTGATGACGCCGAGTTCGGGAAAGCGCTTCTTCAGTGCCGCCACCGCTCGTGGGACGAGCCCCTTGGGATTGGTTGCCTCGCGCCCGTCAGCGGACTTCATCTCGCGTGGAATCAAGGGAAACACTGCCACCGCCGGCACACCGAGCTTCACGCAGAGTTCCGCGTGCGCCAGCAGGCGATCGATCGTGTTGCGCCGAATCCCCGGCATCGAGGCCACCGGCTCGGACCGGTTCCTGCCCTCGATCACGAACATGGGATAGATGAGGTCGTCCGTCGTCAGCCGGTGCTCGCGCCTCAGCCGGCGCGAGAACTCGTCCCGCCGCATCCGCCGCATGCGCCGCCGCGGAAAGCCGCCGTAGTGCCGCATGAATTAACCTCTTGGATAGTATTGACTTTGTCTTGGGCCGACCGGGAACTCGGGGCCATTATAAGCGTCTCATGCTGCAGACGATGTTGAGTCGTCTCCCGCTTTTCCTCCCTGAGCGGGAGCCTTAATCCCAATTAAGGCTTTTGCCCCCGGTTTTACTCCCCTTTAACCGGGGGTTTTTTATGTACGCGCGCCGCAGAAGATCGCCTAGGTTGTTGTTATCGTGATCGAAACTGGCGCGCCCGGAGTCGCGTGCTGTAGAATGGCGGCTCGCTCCCGAACCTGCGGTAATCAAAGGAACCCTGAATGGTATCCCGGTGGTGGGCTGCGCTCGGCGCCGCCACGCTTGCGCCAGCGGTGGCGCTGGCGCAGGGCCCGGACCGAGCCGACCCCGCGCAAGCGCGCCAACTGGTGATGCAGGTGTGCGCGTCCTGCCACGCGGAGGACGGCAATAGCGCGCTTCCCGCCAACCCGGTGCTCGCCGGCCAGCACGCTGACTACCTATCGAAGCAGCTCATGAACTTCGTGCCGCACGACGGGAAGCCCGCCGAGCGACCCAGTGCGGTGATGGGGGCGATGGTCGCGAATCTCTCGGCCAGCGATCTGCGCAATCTCGCGGCCTATTTCGAGGCGCAACGACCCAAGCCGCGCGCGGCGCGCGACCCGGAGCTCGCCCGGCTCGGGCAGATGATCTATCGCGGCGGCGTGCCGGCAAAAAGCGTGGCGGCCTGCACCGCCTGCCACGGACCGAACGGCAGCGGCATCCCGGCCCAGTTTCCGCGACTGGCGGGGCAGTTCGCCGAGTACACCGCCGCGCAGTTGCGGGCGTTTCGCGCCGGCGAGCGCGCCAATGACCCGAACCGCATGATGCGCACCGTGGCGGAGAAGCTCACGGACCGGGAGATCGCCGCGGTCGCCGAGTACATCGCCGGGCTGCGCTGACCCGGACCTGCGCCGCCGCACTGCACGTCAGGAGCCCAGGCTCGCGAAGGCTTTTCTCGCGGCGCTGATCGTGCGCCCGATCTCCGCCTCGCCGTGAGCGGAGGAGACGAACCCCGCCTCGTACGCCGACGGCGCAAGGTAGACGCCGGCCTCGAGCATGGCGTGGAAGAAGCGGTTGAACATTTCACGGTCGCATTGCATGACTTCGGCGAAGCACGTCGGCGCAGCGGCGCGGAAAAAGATGCCAAACATGCCGCCGACGCTCGCCGCCGAGAAGGCGACGCCGTGCTCTTTCCCCGCGCGGGCAAGGCCCTCGCACAGCGCGCGCGTCGTGGCTGCGAGCCGGTCGTAGAAACCTGCCGCCTGCACGAGTTTCAGCGTCGCGAGGCCTGCCGCCACGGCGACCGGGTTGCCGGAGAGCGTCCCCGCCTGGTAAACCGGCCCGAGTGGGGCAATCCCCCGCATGATATCGCGGCGGCCGCCAAAGGCGCCGACGGGCAGGCCGCCGCCAATGACTTTGCCGAGCGTGGTGAGATCGGGCGTGACGCCATACAACGCCTGGGCGCCCCCGAGCGCGACGCGAAAACCCGTCATCACCTCGTCGAAGATCAGCACCGCTCCGTGGCGCGTGCAGAGCGCGCGCAGCAGCTCGAGGAAGCCCGCGCGGGGTGCGACGAGGTTCATGTTGCCGGCGACGGGCTCCACGATGACCGCCGCGATCGTCTTCCCCTCCCGCTCGAAGGCTTGCTCCAGTGCGCTTACGTCGTTGTATTCCAGCACTACGGTGTCGGCGGCGGTCGCCGGGGGCACGCCCGCCGAGGACGGCTGGCCGAAGGTGAGCGCGCCCGATCCCGCCTTGACCAGCAGCGCGTCGGCGTGGCCGTGATAGCAGCCTTCGAACTTGACGATCCGGTGGCGGCCGGTGTGGCCGCGCGCAAGTCGGATCGCGCTCATCGTCGCCTCGGTGCCTGAGCTCGTGAGCCGCACCTGCTCGAGAGAGGGCACAAGCCGGCAGAGCAGCTCTGCCAGATCGACCTCCTGCTCCGTGGGCGCGCCAAAGGAGAGCCCGCGCTCCACCGCCTGTTCCGCGGCTTTCACGACCTCGGGATGGGCGTGGCCCACAATGAGCGGGCCCCACGAGCCGACGTAGTCGATATAGGCCCGGCCGTCCGCGTCCCACACCTGCGCTCCTCGGCCGCGCTGGATGAACGGCGGCGTGCCGCCCACCGAACCGAACGCGCGCACCGGCGAATTGACGCCGGCCGGGATGACGCGTTGCGCGCGCTGGAACAGTGTCTGGCTGCGCTTCATCCGGGGGTCACGAGGAGCCTTCCGCGAGCTCGTCCTGCGCAAAAAGCCCGCAGAAGCGGCGCGCCGCGAGCCCGACATCGTCCGCGCCGAACAGCGCGGATAAGACAGCGACGCAATCGGCACCGGCCTCGATCAGCTGCGGCGCATTTTCGATCGTGATGCCGCCGATGGCCACCACCGGTATCGAAAGACGGTGCCGGGCTTCGCGCAGCAGGGCAAGCGGCGCGCGCACCGCCCCCGGCTTGACCGTGGAGGGAAAGAAGCTACCGAACGCGACGTAGTCGGCGCCCAAACGCTCGGCCTCGAGCGCAAGCTCGAGCCGGTCGTAGCAGGAGGCGCCAAGGATCTTCCGAGCCCCGAGCCGCTCGCGCGCCGCGGCGAGGGAACCATCCTCCGCTCCGAGGTGCAGACCGTCGGCGTCCACGGCCAGCGCGAGATCGAGATGGTCGTTGATGATGAGCGGGACCTGGAACCTCCGGCACGGCGCGAGCAGGGCGCGCGCCTGCGCGAGTCGCAGCGGCGCAGCGGCTGACTTGTTGCGGTACTGCACCAGGCGCGCGCCGCCGGCGAGCGCCGCTTCGGCCGCGGTGAGCAGGCTGCGCGTGTCAGCGATGTCGGGCGTGACGGCGTAGAGCCCCGCGATCCCGCGCTTCACGCCCGGCTCCCGCTCGCGCCGCCGCCCCCCTCGCCCTCGTCGCGCGCCCAGAACAAGCGGTCCGGTATGTGCTGGCCCATGCCCGGACGAAATGCGGCCTTGAGCGTCTGCCAGGTGTACTCCTGCGCGTCCTTGACCGCGTCGCTCACTTCGAGGCCGTTGGCGACGGTGGCGGCGATGGCGGCCGCAAGCGTGCATCCCGATCCGTGGTAGGACCCGGGCAGGCGCGGCCAGCTGTCGCTGCGCACCACGCCGTTCTGCCCGTAGAGCGTGTTGACGACCTGCGAAGTATTTTCGTGAGTGCCGGTCACGAGCACGTACTCGCAGCCCGTCGCGATGATGCGCTTCGCGCATTCGGCGAGGTCCGCGCCTTCTCCCTCTTCGCCGTCCTCGCCGGCGAGCCGCCGCGCCTCGAGGCTGTTGGGGGTGAGAATGGTGGTCTGCGGTATGAGCAACTCCTTCAACGCGCCGATCATCTCCTCCGTCACCAGCTCATCGCCGCGCCCCGAGGCGAGCACCGGGTCGAGCACCAGCGGCACCTCGGGGTAGTCGGACACGACCTCCGCGATGACGGCGATCTGCTCGAGGCTTCCCAGCAGGCCGATCTTGAAAGCGGCGACCGGCATGTCCTCCAGCACGCAGCGCGCCTGGTCGGCGACCCATTCCGCGTCGATCGGGCTGACATCGTCGACGCCCATGGTGTCCTGGATGGTGACGGCGGTCACCACCGACAACGGGTGGCACCCCATGCTCGCGAGCGTCATGATGTCCGATTGCAGTCCCGCCCCACCGCTGGGATCGGTCGCGGCGAACACGAGGACGATGGGAGGGAGGTCGGCCATGCGCAAGGAGGCGGAAGCTCCCGCGCGGTTGGTCGCGGGATGGCGATTCGATAGAATTCGATTCTAACTTAAATCCCCGACCCCGCATGACCACCGCCGAAACACGGATATACAAGACCTACATGTGCCTCATCTGCGGATTCATCTACGATGAGGAGACGGGGTTGCCCGATGAAGGCATCGCGCCCGGCACCCGCTGGGAGGACGTGCCGGTCAACTGGACCTGCCCGGAGTGCGGGGCGCGCAAGGAAGATTTCGAACTGGTGGAGGTATGAGGATCCTGCATACGATGATCCGTGTCGGCGATCTCCAGCGCTCGCTCGATTTCTACACGCAGGTGCTGGGCATGAAGCTGCTGCGCAAGACCGACTACCCCGGCGGGCGCTTCACCAATGCATTCGTCGGCTACGACGAAGAGTCCCGAAGCGCGGTGCTGGAACTCACGCACAACTGGGACACCGCATCCTACGATCTCGGCACCGGCTACGGACACGTCGCGATCGAGGTCGAGGACGCCTACCGGGCGTGCGAGGACGTGAAGCGGCGAGGCGGCAAGGTCACGCGCGAGCCCGGGCCGATGAAGCACGGCACCACCGTGATTGCCTTCGTCGAGGACCCGGACGGCTACAAGATCGAGTTTGTCCAGCGCAAGAAGAGCTAGCCGCCCGCCGCGTTCGCGAGGCGGACGAAATCCTCGACGCGCAGGTCCTGCGCCCGCAGTCCCGCGTCCACCCCGATGCGCTCGAGGTCGGCGCTCCTGAAGTAGCCCTGCAACGCGTTGCGCAGTGTCTTGCGGCGCCGCGAGAAGGCGGCTGCCACGATCCTCCCGAAAGCGGCTTCGTCGGCTGCGGGATGCGGCAGCGGCGCGTAGGGCACCATGCGCACCACCGCGGACTCGACCCTGGGAACTGGCCGGAAGGCGCCGGCGGGGACTGCCAGGACCGGCTCCATCCGGAACCGGTACTGCAGCATCACCGACAGCCGCCCGTACTCGGACGTCGAGGGCGCCGCGACCATGCGTTCCACGACCTCCCTCTGCAGCATGACGTGGATATCCTCTATGGCCGCGGCGTGCCGCGCGAGGTGAAACAACAGCGGCGTCGATATGTTGTAGGGCAGGTTGCCCACGACGCGCAGCCGTGGCCCGAGCGCGCCGAAATCGAAGCGCAGGGCGTCGCCCTCGTGGACGGTGACGCGGCTTGCCGCGAACTCGGAGCGCAGGCGCGCGACGATGTCGCGGTCGATCTCGACGACATGCAGGTGCGTGAGCCGGCCGGCGAGCGGGCGCGTGAGCGCACCGAGTCCGGGCCCGATTTCCACCATGCGATCTTCCGCCCGCGGCGCGATGGCGGCCACGATGGCGGCGATCGCCGCCTCGTCGGCGAGGAAGTGCTGGCCGAAGCGCTTGCGGGGGACGTGGCGCAGGACAGGCCGTGCGCCCCGCGAGCGCTTCATGCGGAGCGCCGTGGACCGCGGCGGTGCGCGGCGAGCCTGGCCGCCAGCCGAATTGCCTCGATCAGGCTCCCGATCCGGGCGCGGCCGCTGCCGGCGAGCTCGAGCGCGGTGCCGTGGTCGACCGACGTGCGGATGATGGGAAGCCCGAGGGTAACGTTGACGCCCGCGCCGAAGCTCGCGTATTTGAGCACCGGCAGCCCCTGGTCGTGGTACATGGCGAGCACGCAGTCGCAGGTCTTTAGCCGCCGCGGATTGAACAGCGTGTCGGCGGGCAGCGGCCCTTCGACATCGAGCCCCTCGCGGCGCAGCCTGGCCAGCAGCGGGCTGATGATCTCGGCCTCTTCCCGGCCGAGAAAGCCGGCCTCACCGGCGTGCGGATTCAGCCCCGCAACGAGGATGCGCGGCCGGGAAATCCCGAAGCGCAGCGGGAGCTCGCGCTGCAGAACTCGCAGCGTGCGCTCCAGGCTCTCGGCAGTGATATGTCGCGCGACCTCGGAGAGTGGAAGATGCGTGGTTGCGAGCGCGACGCGCATGCCCCCGCCGACGAGCATCATCACCACATGCTCGGCCGCGGTGCGCGCAGCGAGGAACTCGGTGTGCCCGGTGAACGCGATACCGGCGTCGTTGATCACGCTTTTCTGCAGCGGGGCGGTGACCATCGCGTCGAATACGCCGTCGCGGCAGCCGTCGGCAGCGACCTCCAGGGTGCGCAGGACGTAGGCGCTGTTCGCCGGATCGAGCTGCCCCGGGACCGCCGCCCGCGCGAGCGGCACGTGGTGCACGGCGAGCGCGCCCGCGCGCGAGCCGGCCAGCTGATCGGTGATCTTGAGCGGCACGCCCAGCAGGCGTGCGCGGCTCGCGAGCAGCTCGCGATCGGCGACCACCACGATCCGCGCCGGCAACCGCCGGCGTGCAAGCCCGACGCACAGGTCGGGGCCGATGCCCGCCGGCTCGCCTGCCGTCACCGCAATCCGCGGAGGTCTCGCCACGGCCGTCACCGCTCATCGAGTCGGACCTCGATATAGGCCCGGTCCCGAAGTTGCCGCACCCACTCCTGGTAGGACTCGTCGGACTTGCGCGCGCGCAGCGCCGACTGCGCGGCGAGCCGCTGGCGGTCCTTTGACATGTCCTCGTCGCGCCGCTCGAGCACCTGGATGAGGTGCCAGCCGAAGGGCGTTTGCACCGGGCCGCTGATCGTGCCCAGGCTCAGGGCATCCATCGCACGTTCGAATTCGGGCACCGTGTCGCCCGGCGACAGCCAGCCGAGGTCGCCCCCCTTCGAGCCGCTCGCATCCTCGGAATGCAGCCGGGCGAGCTCCGCGAAGTCCGCCTTGTTGTCGAGGCGCTCCTTGAGGGTCTCGATGCGCCGGCGCGCCTCTGCCTGCGGCACCAGCTCGTTGGTCTTGATCAGGATATGCCGCGCGTGCGTCTGGCGCACGATCACGGGAGCCGTCGAGCTGCGCCGCTCATTCAGCCGGATGATATGGAAGCCGTTGGCGCTGCGCAGTACGGGGCTGAGTCCGCCGTCCCGCATGGATTTCAGCGCCTCGAGGAATAGCGTCGGCAGGCGGGCACCATCGCGCCAGCCCATGGCGCCGCCCTGCAGCGCGTCCGGCGCGTCCGAAAATGACGCCGCAACCTGGCGGAAATCAGCTCCCGTGGCAAGCTGCTGGAGCGCCTGCTCGGCCCGGGCCCGGCGGGCCTGGATCTGCTCCGGCCTCGCATTCTCGGGTACCGTCACCAGGATGTGCGAGAGGTTGTACTGCTCGCCGCGCCCCGGGAGGCCCTGCTGTGCGTTGATGAAGCTTTCGACCTCGCCTTCGCTTACGACGATCCGGTTGTCGACTTCACGCTGCCGCAGGCGTGACAGGACGATCTCGTTGCGTATGTCCTCGCGGAAGCGGGGAAACGGCACGCCGTCCTTCTCCAGCGTCGCGCGCAGCTGCTCCAGCGTGAGCTTGTTCTCCTGCGCAATGCGCTGGATGGCGCGGTCGAGCTCCGTGTCGTCCACGCGCAGCCCGGTCTCCTTGGCGAGCTGCAGCTGCACCTGGTCGGTGATCAGGCGGTCGAGGATCTGCTTCTCCAGAATCTCGCGCGGGGGCGGCGAGGTGCCCTGCTGCTTCAACTGGTGAGTGGCTGCGCGCAGCCGAAGATCGAGGTCGGCACGCGTGATCACCTCGTTGTTCACCACGGCCACGATGCGGTCGAGCACCACCACCGGCTTCGGCTGCTGCGCCGGGGCGGCGCCGCAGAGGGCCCACAGCGCCGCGGCGAGCAGGAATGCGCGCCGCGGCGGGCATAGCGACACCGCGCGCGATGCGGTCGTGCGGTCTCGATCAGAAGTCGGACTGGTTGGCGGCATCAGGCCTCACGGAGCGAGGATCGATCTTCTCGTAGCCGGGGATATTGCGTCGCAGGGTATCGAGCGGGTTGTTGCCGATGCGCGACAAGCCGCCCAGCTCGAGCTGCATGAAAAATGAGGTAGACGACTGCTCCGTGGTCGTGGCGAATGTGGTGCAGACTAGGCGCAGCGCCCAGCAATCGGAATGGTATTCCGCGCCGAACAGGCCTTCCAGCGTGCGATTGTCCAGCAGCGAGTAGTTCCAACGTGCGAGCATCGTCCATCGCGGCCCGATCGGCCATTGTGTCGAGATATCGGTCTGGCGCAGGGAGCCTCTCGTATCGCGATAGCTCAGGTTCAGCACCTGGCGGGGCGCCGGCTGGTAGCGCACGCCGGCGTCGAACTTCTGCGTCTGCGAGAGGTTGGTGCTGTATTGCGCTCCCACCCGGCCCAGCAAATGCGGCGCAATCGCGCCTGACAAGCCGGCGAGCAGGTCGGAGCGCGAGTAGGTGCTCGGAGCGACGCCGGGCAGGGTCACCTTCTGATCCTCGAAATTGTAGCGCTGGGCAACACCCACCCGCAGCCGCTCCGCACCGTTATCTGCGCCGATAAAGCGCGAGGCGACGCCGACGGTCAACTGGTTGGCATTGTTGATGCGGTCCCAGCCGGAGAACTGGTTCTCCGAATAGATGGTCGCGAAGTTGAGGTCCTGCTGGGCGCTGTCGAACACGGGGATGCTGTTCTGGTCGCGGAAGGGGATATAGACGTAGTAGAGACGCGGCTCCAGGGTCTGCAGGACGGGCGCGCCCCCGATCGTGGTCGGACGCTCGAACACGACGCTCGTGTCGGTGCTGAAGATCGGAAGCGCGCGCGTCTGATCCGTGTACCCGGAGCTGTTCTGATCGATGTAATAGCGCGTCACGTTGTAGCCGAGCTTGGGCGTCACGTAGGCGTACGGCGTCTGCAGCGGGACGGAGAGGCTCGGATAGGCCACCATCCGGGTGCCGGTGGTGAACGTCGGATGATCGAACGTGGTGTATTGCCCGTAGAAATCGATATCCGAGTGCACCGTATCCGCGCGCGAGGCGGTCAGGGTGACCTGCGGCATCCGGTCGTACGGCGGCGTCACCGGCTGCTGGGGGTCGGGCTGCAGTGTCTGGTAGCGCTGGGCGAGCGCGCTCAATGAGTAGCCGCCGGCGGGGCCCCAAGACCCGCCGCGGCCGACGGTGAAATCGTTCGGCAAGCTGGACCAGCGAGGTCTTGGTGATTTGCGTCGAGAGATCGGTGAAGTAGTTGTTGTCCGATACTCGTTGCAGGCTGAGCCCCCCGAACCAGCCGTAGGGCAGCGTCTGGTTGTGGCGGAGGAAGTAGGCGTGGCGCTCCTCTCCGTCCCTGACGCGGTCGTCCGGCAGATACTCCCCGCGTGCTTCGCCCAGGTAGTTCGGCTCGAGGTAACGGAACTCTCCGCCCATCTGCACCCCGCGCCGCGTCATGACGCGCGGCGAGAGCGTGGCGTCGCGGTTGGGCGCAATGTTCCAGTAGTAGGGGACCGTAACCTCGATGCCGCCCGTGTTGGTGTTCCCGTAGTGCGGCGTGATGAAGCCGGACTTGCGCTCCTGGTGGAGCGAGAACGACAGGTAGGGCGAGTAGAAGATCGGGGTTCCGAGAAACTCGATGGTTGCATCGTGGGCGATGCCGAGGTCGCGCTCGCTGTCGATCTGCAGTTCCCCGGCGCGCACGTACCAGTCGTCGTTGCCGGGGCCGCACGAGGTGTAGTTCCCGCGCTCCGCGCGGTAGCGCCCGGACCCCTCGAACAGCATGCGCTCCGCGTTGCCGCGCGCATCCCCGTCGAGGAAAGGCTGCTGCGGGACGCCGGGCTCGCGACGCTTGTGCAGCGTGAAGTTCGGCAGCTCGAGGAAGCCGGTTTCGGAATCGAGGTTGTACTTCATGCGTGTGCCTTCCAGCACGTCGTCCCCCCTCTCCATGCGCACGTTGCCCTGCGCCGCGAACTCGTTCGCGGACAGGTCGTATCGCAGCCAGTCCGCGTACGCCGCCTGCCCGCGCTTTCTCAGCCGGACGTTGCCCTCGGCTACGGCTTCGCGGTCCTGATACCCCTGCAGCCGGTCCGCTTCGATGAACAGCGGCACCTCTTCCCGCAGCGTGGGCGGCACGATGAGCAGCGCGGACTGCGGCTTCAGCGTGATTCCCTGCTGCGCGCGAGCCGCCAGCGGCAACGCGCACAAGAGAGCCAGCGACAGGCGCGTAATTATCAGTTTTTTCATCGAAAAATGGCTGTTCGGCGCGGTGCTAAAATCGCACAATTCACCGTTGAAGGCAATCGGGTTGGCGCCGGAAAACGACACTCGGCTGGATGAGTTGCGCGGCTGGCTCGGCGCGTGTCTGGGGTCAGGCGCGATCGAGATCAGGCCGGCTTCGGCCGACGCGAGCTTCCGGCGCTATTTCCGCGTGACGCGGCGCGATGCGCGGTCCCTCATCGCGATGGATGCGCCGCCGGAGCGCGAGGACTGCCGCCCCTTCGTAAAGATCGCGGCGCTGATGCGTGAGGCGGGGGTCAACGCGCCGCAGGTAATCGCGCAGGATCTCGAGCGCGGCTTCCTGCTCCTCACGGATCTGGGCGAAACGACCTATCTCGCCGCGCTGAACGAGGGCAACGCGGACCCGCTCTACGCCGACGCCATCGAGGCGCTCATCAAGTGGCAGCGGGCGAGCCGCAAGGGAGTGCTGCCGCCCTACGACGAGGCGCTGCTGCGGCGCGAGTGCAGTCTTTTCCCAGAGTGGTATGTCGCGCGGCACCTCGGAGCGCCGCTTACCGGCGCGCAGAGCGCGGTTCTCTCGGACATCATCAGGCTCATCATCGCGCGCAGCCTGGCGCAGCCGGCGGTGTTCGTGCATCGCGACTACATGCCGCGCAACCTCATCGTGAGCGATCCCAACCCCGGCGTGATCGATTTCCAGGACGCGGTTCACGGCCCGATCACCTACGACATCGTGTCGCTCACGCGCGACGCCTTCGTCAGCTGGGAGGAGGAGCGCGTCATGGACTGGACCGCGCGCTACTGGGAGAAAGCACGGAAATGCAGCCTGCCGGTCGATCCCGATTTCGGCGCGTTCTACCGCGATTTCGAATGGATGGGGCTGCAGCGCCACCTGAAAGTGCTGGGGATTTTCGCGCGCATCCACTACCGCGACGGCAAGCGCGGCTACCTCGAGGACACGCCGCGCTTCCTCAACTACGCGCGCGCTGTGGCGGAGCGCTACCGCGAGCTCGCCCCGCTGGCGCGCCTGCTCGACCAGATCGGCAGCCGCGTGCCGGCGACGGCCGGAAGCGAGAGGCGGGATACCTAGTCGCCCGGCATGAAAGCGATGATTTTGGCCGCCGGGCGCGGCGAGCGCATGCGCCCGCTCACTCATGGCGTGCCCAAGGCGCTGCTCACGGCCGGGGGACGGCCGCTCATCGCGCATCTCATCGAGCGCCTCGCGCGCTCGGGTTGCACCGACCTGGTGGTCAACGTCTCGCACCTCGGGGCCATGATCGAGCGCGAGCTGGGGGACGGTTCGCGCTTCGGCACGCGCGTCGTCTATTCGCGCGAGGCCGAGCCGCTCGAAACGGGCGGCGGCATCGCTTATGCGCTTCCGTTGCTCGGAGATGCCCCATTCCTCGTGGTCAACAGCGATGTCTATTGCGACTTCGACTTTGCGCGGCTCGCCGCCCCCGCGGCGGCGCTCGCGCACGGCGGCGGGCTCGCCCATCTCGTGCTGGTGGATAACCCGCCGCATCACCCCGCGGGCGATTTTGTGCTCGCCGCGGGCAAGGTGTCGGGAGCGGGCCTCGCCCGCCTCACCTTCAGCGGCATCGGCGTCTATGCGCCGGCGCTGTTCGCGCCCGTCGCCCGCGGGACCCGGCGCCAGCTGGCGACGCTGCTTGCACCGGCGATGGCGCGGGGGCTCGTCACCGGCGAGCATCACCGCGGCCTGTGGATGGACATCGGCACACCGCAGCGCCTCGAGGCGCTCGAGCGCGCGCTCGCCGCGCGCGGCGGCCGCTAGCGGCTGCGGCCGGGCCTTATAATTTCACCCATGTCGGAGCGCATTGACATCGGCGTCTACCAGCGGCGGCGCGCCCGGCTCGCCGCGGCCATGCTGGAGGGCGTCGCGATCATTCCGACCGCGCCCGAGCGCACGCGCAACCGCGACTCGCACTATCCGTACCGCTTCGACAGCTATTTCTACTACCTCACCGGTTTCCGCGAGCCTGCCGCGGCGCTGGTGATCGTCGCCGGCCCCGCGCCGAAGAGCATCCTCTACTGCCGCGAGAAGGACCCGGAACGCGAGATCTGGGACGGCTTCCGGCACGGGCCGGAGGCGGCGCGCACGGCGTTCGGATTCGACGAAGCACACCCGATCGGCGAGCTCGACGCACAGATACCCGAGCTCATTTCCAACCGCGAAGCGCTCTTCTGCCATCTCGGAGCGGACGCGGCGTGGGACGCGCGCGTGACGGGCTGGATCAACCAGGTGCGCGAGCGGGTGCGCACGGGGGTCAGCGCGCCGCGGGCGGTCCGGGATGTGCACGCCCTGCTCGACGAGATGCGGCTCGTCAAGGAGGCTGAAGAGATAGCGGTGATGCGGCGCGCCGCCGCGATCACGGCCGGCGCCCACCGCCGCGCCATGCGCGCGGCGCGGCCCGGCCGCGTCGAGTACGAGATCGAAGCGGAGCTCCTCCACGAGTTCCGGCGCCACGGCGCCCAGGCGCCCGCCTACACCCCGATTGTCGCCTCGGGCGAGCACGCCTGCGTCCTGCATTACATCCGGAACGACGGGGTGTTGAAGGACGGCGAGCTGCTGCTGATCGATGCCGGCTGCGAGCTCGACGGCTACGCCGCCGATTTGACGCGCACTTTCCCGGTCGGCGGCCGGTTCAGCGGGCCGCAGCGCGAGATCTACGATCTGGTACTTGCGGCGCAGATCGCGGCGATCGCGGCAGTCAAGCCCGGCGCGCAGTGGGACGCGCCGCATCGCGCGGCGGTCAACGTGATCGCCCAGGGTCTGATCGACCTGAAGCTGCTCTCCGGGGGGCTTGCGGAAGTGGTGGAAACCGAGGCCTACAAGAAGTTCTACATGCATCGCACCGGGCACTGGCTCGGGCTGGATGTGCACGATGCCGGCGACTACAAGTTGCAGGGCGGCTGGCGCTCGCTCGCTCCCGGCATGGTGCTGACCGTCGAGCCGGGCTGCTACATCCGGGCCGGCGAGGGCGTGCCTGCGTCCCTCGCCGGCATCGGAGTGCGCATCGAGGACGACGTGCTGGTGACGGACTCCGGCGCCGAGGTGCTGACTCGCGACGCGCCCAAGAGCCCGCCTGAAATCGAAACCTGGATGGGCGCGCGCAATGTCTGACCACGACGTCCTCATTGTGGGCGGCGGGCCGGTCGGCGCCGCGCTGGCGCTCGCCCTGCGCGGTTCCGGACTGGCGCTCGGGCTGCTTGAGCCGCGCGCGCCACGGGCCGCCGCGGACTCGCGCCCGATCGCGCTCTCCCATGGCAGCCGGCTGATTCTGGAGCGTCTGGGCGTATGGGAGGGGCTCGCGGGCGCAACGCCGATCGAGCGCATCCACGTGTCGCAGCGCGGGGGCTTCGGCCGGGTCGGGCTGGATGCCCGGCAGGCGCATGTGCCGGCGCTCGGCTACGTGCTCGATTACGGCGAGCTCGCGGGAGCGCTGGCCCGGGCGCTGGATGCGGGAGGCGGCGCGCACCTCATCCGGGCGACGGCGGGGGCGCTCGAAGCCGGAACGGAAGAAGCGGTGGTGCGATTCGCGGACGGCAGCGGCCGCGCCAGCGCGGCCTTGCTCGCGGTGGCCGACGGCGGCGCGCTGCCGGTCGCACGACAGCGCGTCCGCGACTACGGTCAGGCCGCGGTGACCGCGCGCGTCTCGTGCAGCGTGCCGCACCGGAACGTCGCCTACGAGCGATTTACCCCGGAAGGGCCGCTCGCGCTGTTGCCCACGGGCCAGGCGCTTGCGCTGGTATGGACGACCGCCCCGGAGCGTGCCCGGCAATTGTGCGAGCTGGACGAAGCCGGGTTCCTTGTCGAGCTGCAGAAGGGCTTCGGCAGCCGCCTGGGAAGCTTCACCGCCGCCGGCACCCGGTCCTGGTATCCGCTCGCCCTGAAGATTGCGGATCACATTGCGGAACCGCGCACGGTGGTGATCGGAAACGCCGCCCAGACGCTGCACCCGGTCGCTGGGCAGGGTTTGAACCTGGGATTGCGTGATGCCTGGGAGCTTGCGAGCCTGGTCCGGCACTGCGACCGCGTCCGCATCGGCGCGCCGGAGCTCGTCCGGGCCTACACGGCGCGGCGCCGGCTCGACCGCGGTGGCGGGATCTTCATCACCGACACGCTGGTGCGGCTGTTTTCCAACGAGGCTACCGCCTTGAAGCTCGCGCGCGGCGCGGGTCTCGCGGCTTTGGGCGCGTTTCCGCCGGCCCGGGACTTCGTCGCGCGGCGGATGATCTTCGGCGCGCGCGGCTGAACTTCAGCAACTGCGCGACCCGCGCGCGATTTTTTCCGAGTCAGTGGCTGTTCCGGCGCGATTCGATCGTGCCGCTGCGCCACGCGCGACGTTTGTGCGTTCATTGCAACACCGGTCACAAAAAAATGCAGGAATTGCTTTTCTTGCGCGCAACGACCGATTACAATGACGCCCTCCCCCTTACGAGACACGACGACAATCGCGAAGCGGACACGCGCGATGCACATCGGCCCGTTCCATCTCAAGAATAATCTCGTCGTCGCGCCCATGGCGGGCGTCACCGACCGCCCGTTCCGCAAGCTCTGCAAGTCCATGGGGGCGGGCATGGCCGTGTCGGAGATGGTGGCGAGCAACTCCCTCCTTCGGGGCTCGGAGAAGACGCGCCGGCGCGCCGACCACGAGGGCGAGGTCGCTCCGATCGCGGTTCAGATCGCGGGCGCCGACCCCGGAATGCTTGCCGACGCGGCGCGCTACAACGTCGACCAGGGCGCCCAGATCATCGATATCAACATGGGCTGCCCGGCCAAGAAGGTCTGCAACGTGATGGCGGGCTCCGCGCTGCTCAGGGACGAGCCCCTGGTCGGGCGCATCCTCGCGGCGGTGGTCGCCGCGGTGGCCGCGCCGGTTACGCTGAAGATTCGCACCGGCTGGGACCGCTCGAACCGCAACGCGCTGCGGGTGGCGAAGATCGCGGAGGCATCCGGCGTCCGGGCGCTCGCGATTCACGGGCGCACGCGCGCCTGCGGCTTCTCCGGAGAGGCCGAGTACGACACCATCGCTGCCGTCAAGTCGGAGGTCATGGTCCCGGTCATCGCGAACGGCGACATCGCGACCCCCGAAAAGGTGAAGCAGGTGCTTGCCTACACCGGGGCCGACGCCGTGATGATCGGGCGCGCAGCCCAGGGCCGGCCGTGGATGTTTCGCGAGATCCAGCACTTCCTCGAGACCGGCAACCGCCTGCCGCCGCCGGAAGTGGCGGAAATCCACCGCGTGCTGGTGGCCCACCTCCACGAGCTCTACGAGTTCTATGGCGAGGCGACCGGGGTGCGCGTCGCCCGCAAGCACATTTCCTGGTACACCCGGGGGCTCGCCGGCTCGGCGGTGTTCCGCAACGCCATGAACCGGCTGGAGACCCGACGCGAGCAACTCGCGGCGGTGGAGGACTACTTCGCGCAGCTCGCCGGCCGCGGGCAGCGCCTGACCTACGTCGAGGAAACTGCAGCATGATGAACGAGAACGAAATGGCGCGCATGGTGCGCCGCGCAATCGAAGGCTATTTCAGGGATCTCGACGGGGAAAAGCCCTGCGCGGTCTATGATATGGTCATCCATTGCGTGGAAAAGCCGCTGCTGGAGAGCGTGCTGCACCGCGTGCGGGGCAATCAGTCGCACGCCGCGGCGATGCTCGGCATCAATCGCAATACGCTTCGCAAGAAGATGAGGGCGCACGGCATCAAGTTCTGATGGCCGTCATCAAGCAGGCGCTGATCAGCGTCTCGGACAAGACCGGGGTCGCCGAATTCGCGCGCGGGCTCGCCCGTTTCGGGGTGGCGCTCCTTTCCACGGGCGGCACGGCGCGGCTCCTGAGGGAGTCCGGCCTCAAGGTGACCGAGATCGCCGACTACACCGGCTTCCCCGAGATGCTCGACGGGCGGGTGAAGACCCTGCACCCGAAAGTTCATGCTGGAATCCTCGCCCGGCGCGACGTGCCCGGGCACATGGCGGCGCTGGAACGCACCGCCGTCCCGGCGATCGACTTGGTCGTCGTCAACCTGTACCCCTTCAGCGCCACGGTGGCCCGCCCAGGGTGCACGCTCGAGCAGGCAGTCGAGAACATCGACATTGGCGGCCCGGCCCTGCTGAGGAGCGCCGCCAAGAACTACGAGCATGTGGCGGTGGTAACCGACCCGGCCGATTACGGCGTGGTGTTGAAGGAGATGGAGTCCGCCGCCGGCGCGCTCGGGGCAGCGACGCGGCTCGCCCTCGCCCAGAAGGCGTTTTCCCACACGGCGCAGTACGACGGGGCGATCAGTAACTATCTGACCGCGCTCGACGGCTCGGGCAGCCTCGAGCGTTTTCCGCGGCGGCTCAACCTGCATTTCGAGCGCGCCCAGCGGCTTCGCTACGGGGAGAACCCGCATCAGGAGGCCGCGTTCTACCGCGATCTGCGGCCGGCGCCAGGCAGCCTGGGCACGTACCGTCAGCTGCAGGGCAAGGACCTCTCCTACAACAACATCGCGGACGCGGACGCCGCGTGGGAGTGCGTGAAGTGCTTTTCCGAGCCGGCGTGCGTCATCGTCAAGCACGCCAACCCCTGCGGGGTGGCGCGTGCGGGGGGGCTCGCCGAAGCCTATGGGAAAGCCTTCGCCACCGACCCCACCTCGGCTTTCGGCGGCATCATCGCCTTCAACCGCGAACTCGACGCGGCGACCGCGCAGGCCGTCGCGCAGCAATTCGTGGAGGTCGTGATCGCGCCGGCAATCAGGCCGGAAGCGGCGCAGGCGCTGGCGGGCAAGGCCAACATCCGCGTGCTGGAGGTGCCGCTTGCTTCGGGGGTGAACGATTACGATTTCAAGCGCGTGGGCGGAGGACTGCTGGTGCAGACGCCGGATACCGAGAGCGTTGGGGCGGGCGACCTGAAGGCGGTCACGCGGACGCGCCCGAACGAGGCGCAGACGGCGGACCTCCTGTTCGCCTGGACGGTGGCCCGGTTCGTGAAATCCAACGCCATCGTCTTCTGCGGCGGTGGCCGGACGCTCGGGGTGGGCGCGGGGCAGATGAGCCGCGTCGACGCGGCGCGCATGGCCGCGATCAAGGCCGGAAACGCGGGCCTGTCGCTGCAGGGGTCGGTGGTTGCGTCCGATGCCTTCTTCCCGTTTCGAGACGGCGTGGACACGGTGGCCCAGGCGGGCGCCCGCGCGATCATCCAGCCGGGGGGCAGCCTCCGCGACGACGAAGTGATCGCCGCCGCGGATGAGCACGGCATCGCGATGGTGTTCACCGGCTACCGGCACTTCAGGCACTGATCACGCATCCGATGAAGCTGCTCGTCATCGGCTCCGGGGGGCGCGAACACGCCTTGGCGTGGAAGCTCGCGCGCTCGCCGCGCATCTCGCGGGTGCTGGTCGCCCCGGGGAATGCCGGCACCGCGCGCGAAGAGGGTCTCGCCAACGCCCCCGCTGCGTCGATACCGGAGTGGATCGAGCTGGCGCGCCGGGAAGCGGTGGCGTTTACCGTGGTCGGGCCGGAAGCGCCGCTTGCCGAGGGCATCGTGGACGCCTTTCAGGCGGCGGGATTGAAGATCTTCGGTCCCGCGCGGGCCGCTGCCCGGCTGGAAAGCTCCAAGGAATTCGCGAAGAGCTTCATGCAGCGCCACGGCATTCCGACGGCGGCCTACGCGGCGTTCAGTGAAACCGCGACTGCGCACGAGTTTCTCGACCGGCACGGCGCCCCCGTTGTCATCAAGGCCGACGGGCTCGCCGCCGGCAAGGGCGTGGTGGTGGCGATGGAGGTGGGCGAAGCGCACGCCGCGGTGGACGGCATGCTCACCGAGAAGAAAATGGGTGCGGCCGGCAGCCGGGTGGTGATCGAGGATTACCTCGACGGCGAGGAAGCGAGCTTCATCGTGCTCGCGGACGGGCGGCATGCTTTGCCGCTTGCGACCAGCCAGGACCACAAGCGGCTGCTCGACGGGGACCGCGGACCTAATACCGGCGGCATGGGCGCGTATTCTCCGGCGCCGGTGGTGACGCCCGCGGTGCACGCCCGGGTGATGCGCGAAGTGATCCAGCCCGCGCTCGCCGGCATGGAGAAGGATGGATCGCCGTACCGCGGTTTCCTCTATGCCGGCCTGATGATCGGTCGCGACGCGAGAATCCAGGTTCTGGAGTTCAACTGCCGCATGGGTGATCCCGAAACGCAGCCGATCCTCATGCGGTTGAAGAGCGATCTGGTCGGGCTGATCGAGCACGCGCTGGCAGGCACCCTGGACCGGGTCGAGGCCGAATGGGACCGGCGGGTCGCCCTCGGTGTCGTGCTCGCCGCGCACGGCTACCCGGATGCCCCGCGCAAGGGTGACGCGATTCACGGCTTGCCGGCGCCGGACGAGGATTGCCACGTGTTTCACGCCGGCACGGCGTTGAACGGAAAGGATATCGTGACCGCGGGCGGGCGGGTGCTGACGGTTACGACACTGGGCGGCAACCTGAGCGCGGCGCAGCGGCGCGCCTACGCGATCGCCGAGAAGATCCGGTTCGAGGGTATGCAGTATCGCCGCGATATCGGCCACCGCGCGCTCGTCGCGGGCCGGAAATAGCGGCGTGGGACAATCGTGACCATGGCACCGGATTTCGATCGTGCGCGCGAGGACCTGGGCAACATCGTCCTGCTCGAGCACGTGAACGTCACGATCCCCGACCAGCGCCTGGCCACGATCTTCTACGTGAGCGGCCTGGGCCTCACCCGCGACCCGTATCTCATGACCGGCATCGACAACATGTGGGTGAACGTCGGCCGCAGCCAGTTTCACCTGCCCTCACGCGGCACCCAGGTGCTGCGCGGGCGTGTGGGCATCGTGCTGCCCGACCTCGCGGCGCTCGCGCACCGGTTGCAGAACGTCGCACCGCTGCTGGCGGAGACCCGATTCGCCTGGGAGAAGCGCGATGGCTGCGTCGAGGCGACGTGCCCGTGGGGCAATCGCTACCGCTGTCACGGCCCCGCGCCCGAATTCGGCGACACCGAGCTTGCCATCGCCTACGTGGAGCTCGACGTGCCGGGCGGCTCGGCGCCGGGGATCGCGCGTTTCTACCGGGAAATCGTGGGAGCGCATGCCGAGGTGGAGGGTGACCCTGAAGGCGCGACGGCTGTCGTCTCCACCGGCACTGCGCAGCGGTTGCGCTTCCGCGAGACCACGCGGCCGCTGCGGGAGTATGACGGGCACCATATCCAGATCTACATCGCCGATTTTTCCGGCCCCCATCGCCGCTTGCGCGAGCGCGGACTCGTTACCGAGGAATCGAGCGAGCACCAGTACCGCTTCCGCGACATCGTGGATCTCTCGAGCGCAAAATGCCTGTTTACCCTCGAGCACGAGGTGAGAAGCCTCACCCATCCCCTGTACTCGCGCCCGCTCGTCAATCGCAACCCGGCCCAGAACAATCGAGAGTACGTGCGCGGCCACGACGCGTTCCGCGGCACCTACTGAGGAACGCATCCGCTGCCGATGGCGGGTCGCTTTCCGGCCTGAGGCGGACGCACGCCGCGACGACGCCCTGCTAGAATCCCGTGGCAACCCTGCGACCGGCGCTCGGACTCGCAGAGGAATAACGAAGAGGAGGCACACCCATGTCGGTTTCAGCTGCTCAGGGTTTCCGGCTGCTGGCCATCTTCGACCGGGCTCGTGGTTGTTCCTGCAGCGCACGCGCAGGCCACCTACCCGGCTGCGCGACCGATCGAATTCGTCGTGCTGTTTCCCGCCGGCACCTCCGCGGACGTGACCGCGCGGGTGCTGGCAGAAGGCATGGGGAGGCAGCTGGGCACCCAGATCGTGGTGGTCAACCGGCCGGGTGGCGGCGGAGCGGTCGGCTACAAGTATGCCGTGCAGCAGGCCCCCGATGGCCACCACCTGGTCTGGAGCTCGAACGCGATCTCCACGACCTACCATACCGGGACGCTGCCGTTCGATTACAAGTCGTTCCTGCCGGTGGCGCGCGTCCAGATCGAGACCCCGCTGCTGTTCGTGAGGAGCGAAGCCCCGTGGAGGACCCTGCGCGACATGCTGCAGCAGGCCAAAGCGAAGCCCGGCACGCTCACCGTCGGCAATTCCGGGTTCGGCAGCCATACCCATCTTTCCTCGGTGTGGCTGTTCAAGGCCGCCGGCTACCAGGTCGTGGACGTTCCATTCAATGCCGCGCAGGTGGTTCCGAGCCTGCTGGGCGGGCACGTCGACGCCGTCGTGCAGCTGCCCGGGGCGCTGGCGGGGCTGGTGAAAGCCGGCACCGTGCGCGCGCTCGTTGCGATGAGCGGCGCGCGCGATCCCTTCTTCCCGGACGTTCCCACTGCGCGCGACCAGGGAATGGACATCAGCGCGGAGTTGTGGCGCGGCGTGGTGGTGCCCAAGGGCACGCCGCCGCAGATCATCGCCCGGCTCGAGGACGCGGTCCGCAAGACGGTGGCGAGCCCGGAATTCACGCGGGCGACCGAGAAGCTGCTGGTCACGCCAGCATTCCTGCCTGCGGCGGATTTCGGCAAGGCGATCGCCCAGGAAGACGTGGAAATCGGCCGCACGGTGAAAGCGCTCGGCATCAGGCAGGATTCCAGGTAACCGCCGCATTGCGGCGCCCGGTGAACCCGACCGTTGCCACGACCCTGTGGATGTCGATGCCGTCAAGCAGTTTCTGACCGGATTGCAGCAAACGGTCGTCGCGAGCCTGAGCGGGATCGACGGTCGGGCATTCCGGCGTGACGAATGGTCGCGCGCCGAAGGCGGCGGAGGAATCGCGCAGGTGCTCGAGGACGGATCCGTATTCGAGCGCGCGGGCGTCAATTTCTCCCACGTCCACGGCGAGGGCCTGCCGGCGTCCGCCACAGCGAGCCGCCCGGAGCTCGCCGGCCGCTCGTTCCAGGCGATGGGCGTTTCGCTGGTGCTGCATCCGCGCAATCCCTACGTTCCCACCGTGCACATGAACGTGCGCTTCTTCGTGGCGCGCAAGGACGGCGCGGCAGCAGCATGGTGGTTCGGCGGCGGCCTGGATTTGACGCCCTACTACCCGTTCGCCGAGGACGCGCGGCATTTCCACCGCACCTGCCGCGACGCGCTCGCTCCCTACGGAGCCGAGCGCTACCCGCGCTACAAGAAATGGTGCGACGACTATTTTTTCCTCAAGCACCGTGCGGAACCGCGCGGGGTCGGCGGGATCTTCTTCGACGACCTCAACCAGCCGGATTTTGCGGCGTGCTTTGCGCTCACCCGCAGCGTCGGCTCCCATTTCCTGCGAGCCTATCTCCCCATACTCGAGCGCCGCCGAGGGCTCGGCTACGGCGAGCGCGAGCGCGCATTTCAGGCGTATCGACGCGGCCGCTACGTCGAATTTAACCTGGTCTACGACCGCGGCACGTTGTTCGGGCTGCAGTCCGGCGGGCGCACCGAGGCGATCCTGATGTCGCTGCCGCCGCGGGTCGAGTGGCGTTACGACTGGAAGCCCGAGCCCGGCAGTCCGGAGGAGAAGCTCTACACGGAGTTTCTGATCCCGAAGGACTGGGCGGACTAGAGCCGGATGCCGGGACGGGCGCTAGAACCAGGTCCGCAACGCCCTTACCCGCGCGAGTATCGTCTGGCTGACTCCGGCCGCGCCCCCCGCGGCAACCTGGTGCTGGCGGGTGAGATGCGGGTTCTGCTTGAACGACTGGTAGCGGATCAACGCGGCCTGGACATGCTGCCGCAGCAGCTCCGGGTTCACCGGTTTGTTGATGAAGCGGAAAATCTGCGCCTGGTTGATCAGCTCGATGACCAGCTCCGAGTCGGAGGCCTCGGTCACCACGATCGAGAGGATCTCGGGCCGTTCGCTCTTGAGTGCCTTGAAGGCCGCAATAATCTCCTCGCCCCGGTTCGCGACATCCGCCACGATGAGCGCGGTCTCGTGCGTCTCGAGCTGGCCCAAGCCCCCGTCGAGGCTCTTCGCGTGGTAGACCGGGCAGGCGCCGCCGATCAGCCGCGTGACCGTTCGCAAGATCTCGTCCTGCGCTTCGATCACCAGGACACCCGCTTCCATCCGGTCGGGCAGGATCGGGGGTGTCGCCGCGGTGGCCGCGAGGTCGAACGCAATCGCGGCGGCATCCGCGATGATCTTCTGGATCTCCTGATTGTCCCACGGCTTGGAGATGAAGCGGAACACCTCCCCGTCGTTGACCGAGCCGACGATGGCCGCGAGGTCCGAGTAGCCGGTCAGCAGCATCCGCACGGTATTCGGGGCGAGCGCCTTTACCCGGCGCAGTAGCTCCACCCCCGTCATCTCCGGCATGCGCTGGTCGCTGACCACCACGTGGGGCTGGAATTTCCGAACGAACTCGAGCGCCTCCGGCCCATTGGTCGCGGTGAATACGTGGTAGTGGGCCCGGAAGACCGAGCGCAAGGCGTTCACGATCCGCTCCTCGTCGTCCACGAACAGGATGCGCGCCTTCTTGCCCCCCGCGGCTGCTTCGGGGCTTTCCGGCGCGGCGGGCGCGGAACCGGCCGCCCTGGCCGGCTGGGCTGGGGAGTCGGCCCGGGCCTGCTGCAGTCCCGCCAGCATGCGCGCCGCCTGCACGAGCTTGGGATCGATGCGCTGAGTGGGCTCGTCGGTAGCGAGGGTGGGCGCGCGCCGCGCCTGCCGCAGGCTTGCCTCGATGCCCTTCACGAAGGCGTCGGAGAACTCCTTTGCGGTCTGGAAGCGGTCCTCGCGTTTCTTGGCGAGCGCCTTGTGCACCGCCCAGTCGAGCTGGACCGAGATCTTCGGGTTGAAATCCGATGGACTGGACGGCCGCTCGTTCAGCGCCTGGCGCATGACTTCGGCATTGTTGCCGATGAACGGGCGGCGGGCAGCGAGCAGCTCGTAGGCAATGACCCCCACCGAGTAGATGTCCCCGCGCGCGTCGATATCGGTGCCGAGAAATTGCTCGGGTGACATGTAGCCGGGCGAGCCCATGATCTCGCCCACCTGGGTCAGCGTTGAGGTATCCAGGCGCGCGATGCCGAAATCCGTGAGCTTCAGCCGCCCGTCATCGTTGATCAGGATGTTGGACGGCTTGATGTCGCGGTGGACCACGCCCTGCGCGTGCGCGTAGCCGAGCCCGTCGAGGAGCTGCCGGACGAGCTCGCCGCTTTCCTTCAGCCCGAAGCGCGCCTCGCCCTGCAGGTGATGAAACAGGGATTTCCCGTTCACCAGCTCCATCACGATGTAGGCGAGATCGTCGTCCTCGCCGTAGTCGTAGATCGCGGCGATGCGCGGGTGCGTGAGCCGCCCCACCGCCCGGGCCTCGTGGCGGAAGCGCGTCAGCACGTACTGCAGGTCGGAAGGATCGAGCGCGGACTTGGTGATGACCTTGATCGCGACCGTGCGCTCGATCGCGGGATCGAACGCGCGGTAGACGATGCCCATCCCGCCCTGGCCGAGCACGTCCTGGACCTGGTACTTGCCGATGGTGGCGGGGGCATTCATGAGTCCCGGCTGGGCGAGCGCGCCGTGCTCACGCGGCCGCGGGCGCCGACGCCGGAGGCTGCAACGGTAGCACTACCGTGAACCGTGTGCCAACCCCCACGGTGGAATCGACGCTGATCTTGCCGCCGTGCTGCTCGACGATCTTGTAGACGATCGAGAGCCCGAGCCCGGTGCCCTTGCCCACTTCCTTGGTGGTGAAGAAGGGATCGAAGATCTTGGGCAGGACCTCGGGAGGGATGCCCTTGCCGTTGTCCGCCACCTCCACCGCGACGTGACCCGCGCCCTCGCGGCGTGTGGTGATGCGAATCTCGCCCGGTCCCGGACCCAACGCCTGGGCCGCGTTGTTGATGAGGTTCAGGAACACCTGGTTGATCTGGGACGGCGAGCAGGTGATCGCGGGGACGTTGCCGTAGTTCTTTTTCACTGCGTGATGCTTCAGCTCGTGGCGCGCGATGGCGAGCGTGCTGTCGAGACCCTCATTCACGTTGAAGGCCGCGACCTTGCTGCGGTCGAGGCGCGAGAAATTCTTGAGATTCCCCACGATTTCGGAAATCTGCCCGATACCGTGGAGGCCGTCCTTGACCAGCGCCTGCAGCTCCTCGAGCGCGTGGTGGGCCCGGAGCTGCGCGATCAGGCTCTCCGTCAGCCCGAACTGCTCGGCGAGCTCCTGGGGATTCGCCGCGCCGGAGCGCAGCAGCTCGAGGAGCTTCTCGGTCTCGGCGGCGAGGCGCGTCAAGTCCTGCAGCCTTCCGCCCACCGAGCCGAGGCTGTTCTTGGCGTAGGCGAGCGGCGTGTTGATCTCATGCGCCACCCCGGCCACCATCTGCCCGAGCGAGGACATCTTCTCGGACTGGATCAGCTGTGCTTCCGACTCCTTCAGCTGCGTCAACGCCTCCGACAGCTCCCGGGTGCGCTCGATGACCCGCCGCTCCAGCTCTTCGTTCGCGGCGTTGAGCAGCCGGTAGCTCGCGATGAGGCGGGCGGCGAGATAGCCGATGAGGACCAGCAGCGCGCCCGAGTAGGCGACGAGGTAGGAGCGGTAGAACTCCTGTTCGAGGAGCATGGCCTCCAGCTCGCGCGAGAACGCGGCGGTCAGGCTGTCCACGCGCGGGCCGGCGGTCATGAAGGCGAGTCGCGTGAACAGCTCCTGCTCGCCGGGCTTTGCGTCGAGCAGCTCCCGCGCGCGGGCGTCGACGCGGGCGAGGCCCGCGCGCAGCGCCGGCGGCAGGCGCGGCGCCGCTTCCCGCAGGTCGGCGAGGATCGTCTCGATGAGCTTGCGCCGTTCCTCGGCCGGGTTGAAGTAATAGCGCTGGGACTCCGCGATGAGCTGTACCGTGGCGCTCTCCGCCGCCACCAGCCGCTCGCGTTCGCGGAAGTCCCGCCACAATCCGCGGACCAGGCCCGCAATCTCGGTATCGGACGTTACCAATTGCGCGAGCGCCTGCCGGGCGGCGGCATTCGCCTTGCGGAACCGGTCGAGCATCTCCGCCTTCTGTGAAAACGCGGCCCCGAGCTCGGGCAGGCCGCGCGCGAGCACCGGGCTGCCGAGCGCCGCGCCCGTGGCCGTGAGATCGCGCAGGATGCGCGCCACCGTCGCGCCGTGATCGGGCGGGGCCGCCTCCGGCGGGGCGAGCTCGGTGTGGGCGCGCAGGATGTCGACGTCCCAGCGCGAGTCGATCTCCTTCAGCTCGCGCAATGCGGCGAGCACCTCGTTCTGGTGCTTGAAATCCGCGCCTTCGGTCTTGAGGTAGAGGTAGCCGAGTATCGCCGCGAGCGCAATCGTGACGGCGGCCAGCAGCGCGCGGCGCGCAATGCTCGCGCTCCGCGAGTGCGCGGGCGGCAGCGGGACGGCACTCAGCTCTGGCATCGGTTATTCGCCCAGGTACGCCCGGCGCACCTGGGGGTTCACGAGAAGGCGCGACGCATCGTCAGCGAGCGCAATGAGACCGCTCTCCATGACGTAGCCGCGGTGGCACGTTTCGAGCGCGAGCTTCGCGTTCTGTTCCACCAGCAACAAGGTCACTCCCTCCGCGGCAATGGCGCGTATGGTCTCGAATATCGTCTGCACGATCAGTGGTGCAAGCCCCATGCTGGGCTCATCCAGCAGCAACAGGCGCGGCCGGCTCATCAGCGCGCGCCCGAGCGCCAGCATCTGCTGCTCGCCGCCTGACAGCGTGCCCGCGGGCTGGCGGCGCCGCTCGGCGAGACGCGGCAGCAGCCCATAGACGCGGTCGTGGTCGGCGGCGATACCCGCGCGGTCGCGGCGGCTGTAGGCACCCATCGCCAGGTTCTCCTCGACGGTGAGCCGCCCGAACACCCCGCGTCCCTCCGGCACCAGCGCCAGACCTTCCCGGACCAGCTCGAATGCCGGGCGCGCGGTGATGTCCACTCCATTATAGTGGATGCTGCCGGCCGCCGGCCTCAGGAGCCCGGCCAGCGCCTTCAGCGTCGTCGACTTGCCGGCCCCGTTGGCACCGATCAGCGTCACGAGCTCGGCCTGGGCGACGCTGAGGTCGACGCCCTTCACGGCCTCGATGCCGCCGTACGACACCTTGAGCCCCTTCACCTCAAGCAAGAGCGCCTCCCAGGTAGGCCTCGATCACCGCCGGGTCGCGCTGTACCTCGAGCGGCGCGCCCTCGGCGATCTTCCTGCCGTAGTCGAGCACCGCGACGCGGTCGCACAGCCCCATCACGAGGCTCACGTCGTGCTCGATGAGCAGCAGCGTGACGCCGCCCGCGCGGATGCGCTCGAGCAGCCGCGCGAGTGCTGCGCGCTCGGTCGCGTTCATGCCCGCGGCAGGCTCATCGAGCGCGAGCAGTTTCGGCTCGGTGGCGAGCGCGCGCGCGATTTCGAGGCGGCGCTGGTCGCCGTAGGAGAGGCCGTGGGCGGGCTGGGACGCGCGCGCGGCGATGCCGACATAGTCGAGCAGCTCGAAGGCGCGGCTAGCGATAGCACTCTCCTCGGCGCGCGTCGCCGCGCCGCGCAGCACGGCGCCGGCGACGCCGGCGCGGGTGCGCACGTGCCGGCCGACCATGACGTTTTCGAGTGCGCTCATGTTGGCGAAGAGGCGGATATTCTGGAAGGTGCGGGCGATGCCGCGTGCCGCGATCCGGTGCGGCTTCAATCCGGTCAGCGGCTCGCCCTCGAATGCGCACTCGCCGGCGTCCGGCGGATAGAGGCCGGTCAGAACGTTGAACAGCGTCGTCTTGCCGGCGCCGTTGGGGCCGATCAGGCCGAAGATCTCTCCGCGCTTGACCGCGAGCGATACCCCGCCGAGCGCCGCAAGTCCGCCGAAGCGCTTGCTGAGCGACTGCGCGGCGAGCAGCGGCGCGTCAACGGGCGGCACGAGGTTCCTCCCCGCCCGCCAGCTCGCGGCGCCGCAGGGTCGAAGGCCAGAGGCCCGCGGGCCGCAGCAGCATCATCAGCACGAGCGCGAGACCAAACAGGAGCATGCGCAGGTCCGACGGGTCTACGTAGACCTCGCCCAGCCACTCCTGCTGCAGCGGGCCGGCGTAGCGCAGCGCTTCGGGCAGCGCGGTGAGGAGCGCGGCGCCGAGCACGACGCCGCCCACGTTGCCCATGCCGCCCAGCACCACCATGCACAGCACCATGATCGAGTCGAGCAGGGTGAAGCTCTCGGGGCTGACGAAACCCTGGAACGAGGCGAACAGCCCGCCGGCGAGTCCCCCGAAGGTCGCGCCCATGGCGAAGGCCAGCAGTTTCAGATTGCGCGTGTTGATGCCCATCGCGCCGGCCGCCAGCTCGTCCTCGCGAATGGCGATCCAGGCACGCCCGATGCGCGAGTCCTCGAGCCGCAGCGAAATGAAGATCGACGCAGCCGCGCACGCCAGGAATGCGAAATAGTAGCTGTGCACGGGCGCGAGGGTGAAGCCCGCGATCGTGTAGGTGCGGTTGAGCGCGAACTCTCCGATGGCGAGCGGATCGATCAGCGTGATGCCCTGCGGGCCGTTGGTGATGTTGTACGGGCGGTTCAGGTTGTTGAGGGAAATGCGGATCATCTCGCCGAAGCCGAGCGTGACGATTGCGAGGTAGTCGCCACGCAGCCTCAGTGTGGGCGCGCCCAGCAGCACGCCGAACAGGGCCGCGACGAAGGCTCCGGTCGGCAACAGCGCCAGGAACGACCAGTGAATGTCGAATTGGGGCGAGGCGAGCAGCGCGTAGCTGTAGGCGCCCACGGCGAAGAACGCGATGTAGCCGAGATCGAGCAGGCCCGCGAAGCCAACGACGATGTTGAGCCCCAGTCCCAGCAGGACGAAGAGCAGCGCGACATCGATGATGCGCACCCAGGCGCGCCCGAGTGTCGCGTCGACCACGAACGGCAGCGCGATCAGTACCGCTGCCGCGGCGCAGTAACCGAGCCGCCGCAGCCACGGGTCCTCCCGCCACCGCTGCCAGTGCTCGACCGCGTGCCTCATGCCGATCTCCCGCCGGTCATGTGCGATCGGCGACACGCTCGCCGAGCAGCCCAGAGGGGCGGAACACCAGCACGAGCACGAGGACCAGGAACGCGAAGATGTCGCGGTAATTGCTGCCGAGCACGCCGCCCGTCAGGTCGCCGATGTAACCCGCGGCGAGGCTCTCGACCACGCCCAGCAGCATGCCGCCCACCATCGCGCCCGCAACGTTTCCGATGCCGCCCAGCACCGCCGCGGTGAACGCCTTCAGCCCCAGCATGAAGCCCATGAAATAGTGGCCGATGCCGTAGTAGAGCACGACCATCATGCCGGCGATCGCCCCGACCGCCGAGCCCACCAGAAACGTGACCGCGATGACGTGATTCACGTCGACGCCCATCAGCCCCGCCACGTCCGGGTTCTGCTCCGTGGCCCGCATCGCGCGTCCCGCTCGGGTCGAGCGGATGAACCACAGCAGGGCGGCCATGACGGCGCAGGCGAGGAGGAAGATGAACGCCTGCAGGTCGGTCAGGTGGACGCCGCCCATTTCAATATCGCTCGGCTTCACCAGCTCCGGCATCGAGAGGTACTGCTTGCCCCAGACCAGTGCCGCTGAGTACTGAAGGAGGACGGAGACGCCAATGGCGGTGATGAGCGGCGCCAGCCGCGGCGCGCGTCGTAGCGGGCGATATGCGGCCCGCTCGATGGAGACCCCGAGCGCGCAGCACACGGCCACGGCGGCGAGCGCGGCGAGGGCCAGCACGAGCGGCGCCGGCAGGCCCATTGCCGCGAGCACCTGCGCCACGGTGAGCGCCGTCAATGCGCCGATCATGCAGATGTCGCCGTGGGCGAAATTGATGAGCCCGAGGATCCCGTAGACCATGGTGTAGCCCAACGCGACGAGGGCGTAGATGCTGCCCTGGACCAGGCCGTTGACGATCTGCTGGAGGAAGATGTCCATGGGCGGTCACACAAAAACGGCACCGCGCAGGTGCCGTGGGTCGTGCAGGATTCCGGCTGTCGCCGGGGCGGGAGCCGGGGCTATTTCTTTGTCCCGTCGGCGGCTGCCGCCGGCGCGGCGCCGGGCGTGACCGTCTCCAGCGCTTCCCACTTGCCGCCCTTCACGACGTAGATGGTGATGGGGCCGTTGACGAGGTCGCCCTTGCTGTCGAACGCGATGGGCCCGATCACGCCCTGGTAGCGGGTCTTGCCGACCTCCGGCAGGAATTTCGCGGGATCGGTGGATCCGGCGCGCTTCATGGCGTCGATGAACACCATCACCGCATCGTAGCCCATGGGCGCGAACAGCTCCACCTCCGATTTGAACTTGGCCTTGTATCTGTCCAGAAACGACCTGCCGCCGGGCATCTGGTCCTTCGGCAGCCCGGGGATCGAGGCCATGACACCCTCCGCCGCGCCGCCCGCGAGCTTGATGAAGTTCGGCGTCTGCATGCCGTCGCCGCCCATGAACTTCGCCTTCATGCCGAGCTCGGCCATCTGCTTCACCATCGGGCCGGCCTGCGGGTCGATGCCGCCGAACATCACGAGCTCGGGTTTGCGGCCCCTGATCCGGGTGAGAATCGCCTTGAAGTCGGTGTCCTTGTCCGTCGTGTGCTCGCGCGCGACCACCTTCGCGCCGCCGGCCTTGACGGTTGCCTCGAAGGCGTCCGCGAGCCCCTGGCCGTAGGCGGTGCTGTCGTCGATCACCGCGATCGTCCTGGCCTTGAGCTTCTCGATCGCGAACTTGCCGAGCGTCGGGCCCTGCTGGTCGTCGTGCGCCACGACGCGGAATGCGGTCTTGAAGCCCTGCTGCGTGTATTTCGGATTGGTCGACGAAGGCGAGATCTGCGGTATGCCGGCGTCGGAGTAGATCTTGGAGGCCGGGATGGAAGCGCCGGAGTTGAAGTGTCCCACCACGGCGGCCACTTTCGAATCGACCAGTTTCTGCGCCACGGTCGTCGCCTTGGTCGGATTGGCCTCGTCGTCCTCCGCGATCAGCTCGAACTTCACTTTCTTGCCGCCGATCTCCGGGTTTGCAGCGTTGGCGTCCTCGATGGCGAGCTGGACGCCATTGCGGATGTCGATGCCGATATGCGCCTGCGGGCCGGTCAGCGGCGACGCCGCGCCGATCCTGACCGTGATGACGTCGGATGGCTTGGGCGCCTCCCGGCCGCAGCCCGCGAGCATGAGCGCGAACGCGAACGCAAGCAGGGCGCGGACGGCGGGGGGGTGGATCATATCGGCTTTCGAGAGGTAAATCGTTGTTGCCAATGGGGAAATCATTATCAGTTGGGCCCCAGGCGTTGTCAATTTCGCATCCGCGCAGGAGCCGCGCCGGCGGCGCACCTCACTTGATCGACAGGATCCAGTCGACCAAGGTCTTGATGTCGGCGTCCTTCACATGGGCGTTGGGTGGCATCGGAATATCGCCACCCCACGTGCCCTTGCCGCCCTCCTTGACCTTCTGGGCGAGGCTCGCGGCCGCGCCCTTGTCCTTGCGGTAGCGATCCGCGATCTCCTTGTAGCCCGGCCCCACCAGCTTCTTGTCGATCGAGTGGCAGGCGAAGCAGCCGCTCGACTTGGCGAGCGCCTCGGCGGCTTTGGCATCGGCAGCCTGCGCGCCGGGCGCGATCAGGGCCGCGGCGGCGGCAATCAGGGTCATGGCGTATTTCATTCGGGATCTCCAGGGTCAGGTGGGTTGATATCAAAAAAACCCGCGCATTCTATAACGTGCGCTCGAGCTCGGCGAGTTCGCCGATCGCGGGCAGGCAGGCCGCACCGCGGCAGACCCAGGCGTTGACGCCTGCGGCCGGAGCGGTCTTGTCGAGAACCTGCGGCAGTCCAGGCTGGCCGGCGGGAATAGCGACGACGAGCGTGTCGGGCCGGTAGCCCGCGGCAAGAGCGCGTTGCCACTCCGCCAGCGCACCGGCCTCTCCTCGCAAAACGACGATCTGCGGCGGGGCGAGGTATTCATCCAGCGCCGTCGCAAGGCTCACGAAAGCGCTCGGCTGGCGCCCGAGGTGGGGATAAAAGAGCCGCAACGCCCGCTCCGCCGCGGCCAGGTAGCGTGGCTCTCCGATCAGGTGCCCCAGCCGCTGCAGCGCGAGCGCGGCAATGCCGTTGCCGGAGGGCGTCGCGTTGTCGTGGCCGGGTTTGCCGCGGTGGATGAGCGGCTCGTGATCGTGCGAGACGAAGAAGAAACCGCCCGCCGCCCGGTCCTCGAACTGGTCGAGCAGGAGCTCGGCCAATTCCTGCGCGAATCGAAGGTCGTCCTCGCGAAACTCGCACTGCATCATTTCGAGCAGCGCATCGAGCAGGAAGGCGTGGTCGTCCAGATAGGCGTTCAAATGCGCGACGCCGTCCTTGCAGGTCGCGAGAAGCCGGCCGTCGCGCCAGAGCGTCGCCCGCATGAAATCGAGCGCCCGCCGCGCGGAGGCAAGCCACGCACCCTCGCCGAATACGCGGGCGGCGCGCGCGAGGCCCCGCACCATCATCGCGTTCCAGCTCGCGAGCACCTTGTCGTCGCGCCCCGGGCGCACGCGCCGCTCGCGCGCGGCGAAGAGCTTTCCCCGCGCGGATTCAAGCCGCGCCGCGCATTCGGCCGCGGAAACGCCGAGCCGCCGCGCGATGACCTCGAGCGGCTTCATCACCCGCAGGTGCCATTCGCGACTCTCGAAATTGGGCGCGCCGTCGAGCCCGTAGCGGGGCTCGACCACGGCGTACTCGTCCGCCGTGAGGAGGCCCTTCACCTCCTCGGGCGTCCATACGTAGTACTTGCCTTCCTCGTGCTCGGAGTCGGCGTCGAGCGAGGAGTAGTAGCCGCCCTCGGGCGCCTGCATCTCGCGCAACACCCAGCGCGCGATTCCCCGCACCGTCTCCTCGAACAACGGCTGCCGCGTGACGAGCCAGGCATCGCTGTAGAGGGCGATCAGCGCCGCGTTGTCGTAGAGCATCTTCTCGAAATGCGGAATGCTCCAGTAGGGGTCGACGCTGTAGCGGCAGAAGCCGCCCCCGAGCTGGTCGCAGATGCCCCCTTCCGCCATCTTCGCGAGCGTGAGGCGCGCGATCGAGAGGGAAAGCTCGCCGCCGTCGAGCGCGTGGCGCCGCAGGCAGAAGGCGAGCTCGAACGGGTGCGGGAATTTCGGCGCCTGGCCGATGCCGCCGTGGACGTCGTCGAAGACCCGCGCGAATTCGCGCACCGCGGCGTCGAGCGGCGCGCGCGTGAGTTCTTCCCCGCCGGCGGGAGCGGGCAGCGTCTGCGCAAGCGCATCGAGCAGGGCCGCGTTCTGCCGGGCGATCTCGTCGCGTTTGTCGCGGTAGGCTTCGGCGACGCGCGGCAGCAGATCGAGGAAGCCGGCCATGCCGTGGCGGGCGCGCTTGGGAAAGTAGGTGCCGCCGAAGAACGGCGTGCCGTCGGGCATGAGAAAGAGCGTGAGCGGCCAGCCGCCGCTCCGCTGCGTGAGCATCGCGTGTGCGGTCTGGTAGATCTGGTCGAGGTCGGGGCGCTCCTCGCGGTCGACCTTGATGTTGACGAAATGCCGGTTCATCTCCGCCGCGACCTCGGGATCCTCGAAGGATTCGTGCGCCATGACGTGGCACCAGTGGCAGGCGGAGTAGCCGATCGAGAGCAGGATCGGCTTGTTGCCCTCGCGCGCGAGGCTGAGCGCATCCGGCCCCCAGGGATGCCAGTCGACCGGGTTGTCGGCGTGCTGCCGGAGATAGGGCGAGGTTTCGGTGGCGAGGCGGTTAGGCATGACGGACGGCGCGCTGGCGCATTGTGTCACGGCCTGCCGCCCGGCGCATCGCGCCGGCCGTGCTCAACGCCCTTCGGTGATGGCCTGCAGGGTTTCGCGGTACTGGGCCAGCCGCGGGCCACCGATGGCGACAGCGCGTTGTGCCGCGGCCAGCGCCTCTTCCCGCTGTTGCAGCTCGAACAGAGTCTGGGCGAGGTTGTTCCAGGCGTCGGCGGCTTCAGGATGCTGGCTGATCGCCTCGCGGTAGGACGCCGCTGCGCCGGGAAGGTCGCGCAGTGCGTAGGCTGCGTTGCCCTGGCCGATCCGCGCGGCCAGATTTCCGGGCCAACGCTCGATCGCTGTGGCGTAGGCGCGGCGCGCGGCGGCAGGCGCGATCCGTTCCAGAGCCGCGACCGATTCGACGTAACGGCTCTCGGCCGCCGTCACCGGCAGCGTCTCCGGCTGCAGGGTGATCATGGCCCAGTAATCGCTGCGCGCCCAGGTGCGCTCGAAGGTCGCAAGCGGCATCGCCAGCCGGCGCGTCCTGCCGGAGCGCAACATGATTTCCTCGCGCGGCAGGTCGTATCCCACGACCACCGCGTAATGCCAGGTCGGCGCGAAACCAAAGGAGAGGTTTTGCAGCACGATCACTGGCGTGCCGGCAGCCACTTCCTGGAGCAGGTCGGCGAGCCGCGGTGCCAGACGATACGCCGTCAGCCCGTGGCGGCGGGCGGCCGCGAGCATTTCCGTTTGCAGTGAGCCTTCACGGCCGGGGAGGTAGACCTGCGGGACCAGCGCTTCGGGCGAGGTTGCTACCCCGGCGTACTCAAGCGTGGTTGCCAGCGCAGCCGGGCCGCATTGGTAATCCTCCTGCGGGTGGAACGGGACGGCTGCGAGTTCGCTGTGCGCCGGCGTGGACGGTGGCAGCTGCGAAGGCAGTGAGGCCAACTGCGGCGTCGCGCAGCCCGCCAACAACAGGCATGCACCAAGCACAACCCCCGCGCGCGCGGGGGTTGCCAGTAACCGCATCATGCGGGATCTATTGCTTCAGGTCTTTCGTGAACGGGAAGATGTGGGTAAGCCCCAGCAAATCGGTGATCAGCAATACGAGGAAAAGCGCCACAGCACAACCAGCACATCGCCGCCGCCCGCGGGCAACTGGTCTATCCGGTCCACCAGCCCCGCGACTTCATCATCGCTCAGCGCATTCACGCGGGCAGCCGCTGCTTGCGGATTTACCCCGAGCACCTGCATCTGAGCCTGCACGTCCGCGCGGTCGAGGAACCTCTTGAGCCGGTCGCGCTCGGCGCCCGCCACAACCTGGTCGGTGGCGATTATCCCCGCCGAGACCGGAAGTGGCACGCCTGCCCCGAGGGTGCACACGATCAGAACGCTGGAAACGACGCGCTTCAATGCTGTCATCATGATTATCCTCCTGTGGGTTCGACGTACTTTGCCACAGGTTGTTCCCGCAGTCAGCACTGTGCCGCGATTCGCGCACCGACTGTCGCCGCGCGGAGACGCGTCCATTCTTCTGTGCCAGCTGCGCGTGGCGCGGGCATTGGCGAGCGCCTCGACAACGCAGCGGGCAAGGGCCTTCATTGCGGGTGCCCGGTCAATCGGTCACGGCGCCGCGGCTTGCTGAGGACACCTGCGCGGCGTACTTGGCCATGATGCCGCGGGTGTAGCGCGGCGCGGGCGCGCGCCACGCCGCGCGGCGGCGCGCCAGCTCGTCCTCGGAAACGTTGACCTGCAGTAGCCGCCGTTCGGCGTCGATGGTGATCGAGTCGCCTTCCTTCACCAGCGCGATCGGACCGCCCGCCGCGGCTTCCGGCGCGACGTGTCCCACCACCATGCCGTAGGTGCCGCCCGAGAAGCGCCCGTCGGTGATGAGCCCCACGTCCTCCGCGTGCCCTTCGCCCACCAGCGCCGAGGTGGGAGAGAGCATCTCGCGCATGCCGGGCCCGCCCTTCGGACCCTCGTAGCGGATCACCACCACGTCGCCCGAGCGGATGGCTTTCTGCAGGATCGCCGCCATCGCCGCTTCCTCGGAGTCGAACACCCGCGCCGGCCCCGTGATCGCGGGGCGCTTCAGACCGGTGATCTTGGCAACCGCCCCCTCCGGCGCGAGATTGCCTTTCAGAATGGCGAGGTGCCCGTGGGGATACATCGGGTTCTCCCATTGCCGGATCACGTCCTGGTTGCGCGGCGGGCGCGCGGGGACTTTCCTCAGCACGTCGCCCACGGTCCTGCCGGTGATGGTGATGCAGTCATCGTGCAGCAGCCCGTGCTCGAGCAGCATCTTCATCACCTGCGGAATGCCGCCCGCCTCATGCAGGTTGGTCGCGACGTAGCGCCCCGAGGGCTTCATGTCGCACAGCACCGGGACGCGCCCGCGTATCGTCTCGAAGTCATCCATCGCGAGCGGCACCTCCGCGGCGTGCGCGATCGCGAGGAGATGCAGCACGGCATTGGTCGAGCCGCCCACCGCCATGACCACCGCGATCGCGTTCTCGAACGCCTTGCGCGTCATGATCGCCCGCGGCAGTAGCTCTCTTTTGATTGCGCGGACCAGCACCTCCGCCGATTCCGCCGCGCTGTCGTGCTTTTCCTTGTCCTCGGCGGCCATGGTGGAGGAGCCCGGCAGGCTCATCCCCATGGCCTCGATCGCCGAGGACATGGTGTTGGCGGTGTACATCCCTCCGCATGAGCCCGCCCCGGGACAGGCGCGGCGCTCGACGCCCATGAGCTCGTCCTTGCCGATCTTGCCGGCGGTGAATTCGCCCACCGCCTCGAAGGAGCTCACCACGGTCAGGTCGCGGCCCTTGTAGTGGCCAGGCTTGATGGTGCCGCCGTAGACGAAGATCGAGGGTATGTTCATGCGGCCGATGGCGATCATCGCCCCCGGCATGTTCTTGTCGCAGCCGCCGACCACGAGGACCCCGTCCATGCGCTGCGCCTGGACCGCGGTCTCGATCGAGTCCGCGATCACCTCACGCGAGACGAGCGAGTACTTCATGCCCTCGGTCCCCATCGAGATGCCGTCGGAGACCGTGATCGTGCCGAAAGTCTGCGGCATCGCGCCGGCCTTCTTCGCGGCCGCCTCGGCCCGCAGCGTGAGGTCGTTCAGGCCCACGTTGCAGGGCGTGATCGTGGAGTAGCCGTTGGCGATGCCGATGATCGGCTTCCGGAAGTCGGCGTCCTTGAAGCCGACCGCGCGCAGCATCGCGCGGTTGGGCGAGCGCTGCACGCCCTGCGTGATCAGCTGGCTGCGTTTGTTGAGCGGCATGGCGGAAACTCCGGATGCGACCTATATAATGAGGGCGACATTTTAGCGCAATCCCATGCTGGTCCATCCCCAGTTCGACCCGGTTGCGGTCGCCATCGGCCCGGTGGCGGTGCGTTGGTACGGCCTGATGTACCTCATCGGCTTCGCGCTGTGCTGGGCCGCGGGGCGCTATCGCATCGGGCGCGCGCCCGGCGCGGTGTGGACGGCGAAGGACCTCGATGACGCGATGTTCTACGCGATCGTCGGCACCATCGCCGGCGGGCGCCTGGGCTACGTCCTGTTCTACAAGCTCGCCGACTACGCCGCCGAGCCGTGGCGCGTCTTCTACGTCTGGGAAGGCGGCATGTCGTTTCACGGCGGGATGCTGGGGGTCATCGTCGCCATGGCGTGGTTCGCGTCACGCCGGCGGCAGGACTGGATCTCGGTGATGGATTTCGTCGCGCCGCTGGTGCCGCTCGCGCTCGGTGCCGGCCGGCTCGGCAATTTCATCAACGCGGAGCTGTGGGGCCGGCCCGCCTCCGTGCCGTGGGCGATGGTGTTCCCGAACGTGGACGGCGTGCCGCGCCACCCCTCGCAGCTCTACGAGTTCGCGCTGGAGGGCGTCGTGCTGTTCGCAGTCCTGTGGTGGTTCTCGCGGCGGCCGCGCCCGCGCGGCGCGGTTTCGGGCGCGTTCCTGCTGGGTTACGGCCTCGTCCGATTTCTCGTTGAATTCACGCGCGAGCCCGACCGCTTTCTCGGGCTGCTCGCGCTGGGATTCTCAATGGGACAGTGGCTGTCGGCGCCGATGGTGGTCGCTGGCGCGGCGATGATCGTCTGGGCCTACCGCTCCGCGCCGGCGGGCAAGGCATAAGCCGTCACGAGATTGTCGCGATCCGGCGAGCCATTGTAGAATTCCGCCCTCGCAGGAAAGGCGTGGGGACGTAGCTCAGCTGGGAGAGCGTCGCGTTCGCAATGCGAAGGTCGGGAGTTCGATCCTCCTCGTCTCCACCAATCTTCCAGTCATCACGACCGCTCCCAGGCAGTAGCATGGTCGAACACTTGCCCGCAGTGCCAGGACAATCCCGTGGGTCGGGCGACAATGCCCGCTGACGCCGCCATCCAAAGCGGCCATCGCGCCCAGCTCGCCGACAGCGTCGCGGATTTCACCACGCGCGGAACTGATCTTGCCCGGGTGCGCCGGTTGCGCGGCAGCGCCGCCGAGTACGACCGCCCGGTTTGGAAGCAGATGGCGGAGCTCGGCTGGCTCGGCATCCTCGTTCCCGAGAGCTACGGCGGGCTCGGGCTGGGCCTGGCGGAGATGGCAATCGTCGCGAGGGGGCTCGCGCGCGCGCTGATTCCCGAGCCGCTGACCGCGACCGCGGTGCTGGCCGCAACGGCGCTCGCCGCGGCGGAAAACGAAGCGCTCAAGCGCAGCCAGCTGCCGCGACTCGTCGCCGGCGATCTGCTGCCATCCCTCGCGTGGCAGGAGCGGGCGGGCGAGCTCGATCCCGCGGCGATCGAAACCCGCGCCACCCCGTTCGAAGGCGGCTTCAAGGTGAACGGCGTGAAGCGCTTCATCGCCGGCGCGGCCCAGGCCGACGCGTTCCTCGTCTCGGCGCGCGCGGCCGCGGGCGCAGTGCTGCTGTGGGTGCCGCGGGAAACAGCGGGGGCCCATCTCGAGCTCGAGCCGCTCGCCGACGGGCGCTCGTTCGGCAGCCTCAGGCTCGATGATGCGCTCGTGCCGCGTTCGGGCGTCGCGGCGAGCGGCTCGGCTGCGCGCGAGGCGCTCGGCCGGGCCTTCGACTACGGCTGCGCCATCAATGGCGCGGAGCTCGCCGGCGTAATGGATCGCGCGCTCGAGATGAGCCTCGACTACCTGAGGACGCGCGTGCAGTTTGGCCGGCCGATCGGCTCCTTCCAGGCGCTGCAGCACCGCGCGGTGGACCTCCACATTCATAATGAGCTCGCATCCGCCGTGCTGGAAGAGTCCATCGCCGCGCTCGACCGCGATCCCGTCGCCGCGGTTCGCTCGGCGCTGGCAAGCCGTATCAAGGCGCGCTGCGCGGACGCGGCGGCGCGCATCACGCGCGAGGCGATCCAGTTCCACGGCGCGATCGGCTTTACCGACGAGTTCGACGCGGGGCTCTACCTCAAGCGTGCGCTGGTGCTGACCGCGTGGCTGGGAGCTGCGAGCTGGCACCGCCGACGCTACGCGCGCTTGACCCATGCCGGAGGCAGTGCATGACCGACTGGAACGCGATGAGCGACGAGGACTTCCGGCGGGAGGTCCGCGCCTTCTTCGAGCGGGAGTATCCGCCGCACCTGCGCTACATCCTGCACCGCGCGCGCTGGAGCGAGATGAAGGACTGGTGGCGCAAGCTCTACGAGAAGGGATGGATCGCGCCCAACTGGCCGCGCAACCGTGGCGGCATGGCGCTCGACGCCGGCAAGATGGTGATCTACCTGGAGGAGATGGAGCGCCACGGCGTCGCGCGCCCGCCGGACCAGGGCATCACGCAGGTCGGCCCGCTCATCATGCGCTTCGGCACCGCGGCCCAGCAGGAGCACTACTTGCCGCGCACGCTCTCTGGCGAGTACATCTGGTGCCAGGGATATTCCGAACCCAATGCAGGCTCCGACCTCGCGGGCTTGCAGACCGCGGCCGTGCTCGACGGCGGCCACTTCGTCGTCAACGGCCAGAAGATCTGGACCTCGCTCGCCGACGACGCGACGCACATGTATCTGCTCGCGCGCACCGGGAAGGGCGCGAAGAAGCAGCAGGGCATCAGCTTCCTGCTGGTGGATCTCGCGACGCCGGGCATCACCCTGCGCCCGATCCGCAACCTCGCCGGCCACGAAGAGTTCTGCCAGGTGTTCTTCGACGATGTGCGCGTGCCACGGGAGAATCTCGTGGGCGAGCAGGACGACGGCTGGACCGTGGCGAAGGCGCTGCTCGGTTTCGAGCGGCTCTCCATCGGCAGCCCGCGCCGCCCCGGCTACGCGATGAACCGCCTGGAGGCCATCGCGCGCGCGAAAGGCCTCTTCGACGATGCGGGGTTCGTCGACCGCTTCACCGCGTTGAAGCTCGACCTCGAGGACGGGGCGACGCTCTACGGCCGCTTCGTGGAGCAGGTGAAGCGCGGCGAGCCGCTCGGCCAGGACGTGTCCATGCTCAAGGTCTGGACCATGGAAACGTGGCAGCGGCTGACCGAGCTCCTGATCGAGGCCGGCGCGGAGCAGGGCGTCGTCGCCGGGGTGCAAGACGTCGCCGGCGTGGAAGCGGACTTTCTCAATCCCTTCTACTACGCCCGTCCCGCCACGATCTACGGCGGCTCGAGCGAGATCCAGCGCAATATCCTCGCAAAATACGTGCTGAAGCTCCCCGGCTGATTGAATTCGCGCGAGCGGCGCATCATCATAGCGGCTCGTCCTCGCACCACCCTTTTCGACGGAGCGCCATTCATGGCCAGGGAAATCATCCACACCGATGCCGCGCCGAAGGCGATCGGGACCTATTCGCAGGCGGTGCGCTGCGGGGCGACGGTCTATCTCGCCGGCCAGATCGGGCTCGATCCCGCGACGATGGAGATGGTCGCCGGCGTCGGCCCGCAGATCCACCGGGTCTTCCGGAACCTGCAGGCGGTGGCGCAGGCGGCGGGCGGAGACCTGAAGGACGTCGTGAAGCTCACCGTCTATCTCACCGATCTCGGCCACTTCGCGCTGGTGAACGAGACCATGGCCGGCTACTTCACGCCGCCCTACCCCGCGCGCGCCGCGGTCGGTGTCGCGAGCCTGCCGCGCGGCGCGCTGGTAGAGATGGACGCCATCCTGCATCTCGGTTGAAGGAGGGGCGGTGAAGCGGGACGGGCGGAAACGCGCACGCGGCCCGTCGAGCCTTGCACCGCTCCCTGCGCCTGACGCTTCGCTCTCCGGACTGGGCAGGAGCACGCTCGCCAGGCTCGCGAAGCTGGGGATCGCGAGCCAGTTCGACCTGGTGCTCCACCTGCCGCTGCGCTACGACGACGAGACGCGGCTTTACGCGTTGAGCGATGCGCCGGCAGGCGAGCCGGTCGCGGTCGAAGGCACCGTCGTGGAGACGGAGGTGAAGTACCGTCCGCGGCGGCAGCTGCTCTGCCACATCGAAGACGGCAGCGGCGTGCTGACCCTGCGCTTCTTCCATTTCTACCCGAGCCAGCTGAAGCAGCTCGCCGCGGGCGCGCGTGTGCGTGCTTTCGGCGAGATTCGCCACGGGTTCGTCGGGCCGGAGATGGCGCACCCGCGCTACCGGGTGCTGCACGGGGAGGCGCCGATCCCGCAGGCGCTGACGCCGGTGTACCCGACGACGGCGGGCCTGCGGCAGGACGACCTGCGGCGCCTGATCGCGAGCGCGCTCGCCGACTGCGATCTCGAGGACACGTTGCCTCCATCGCTTCTCGAGAAGCTGGGGCTCCCGCCGTTCCGCGAAGCGGTGCTGCTGCTGCACAATCCCCCTCCACAAGTACCGCAGCAGGAGTTGCAGGAGCGGCGCCATCCGGCCTGGCGCAGGATGAAGTTCGACGAGCTGCTGGCGCAGCAGTTGTCCATGCGCTTGCACTACCAGCGGCGCAAGAGCGCCGGCGCGCCGGCGCTCAGGCCGCGCGGCAGGCTCGCGCAGGCGCTGCTGGCGCGGCTGCCCTTCAAGCTCACCGCGGCGCAGAACCGGGCGCTGGCCGAGATCCGGCACGATCTCGCGCAGCCGTACCCGATGCAGCGGTTGCTGCAGGGCGATGTCGGCAGCGGCAAGACGATCGTGGCGGCGCTGGCGGCGCTGCAATGCGTCGAGAACGGCCATCAGGTGGCGGTTATGGCTCCCACCGAGGTACTCGCCGAGCAGGACTACAGAAAATTCCGGGAATGGCTCGGCGGTCTGGGCATCGGCGTCGCGTGGCTGTCCGGCGGCCTGAACGCGAGGGTGAAGCGGGAGGAACTGGCGCGGGTGTCCGCGGGCAAGACCGCGGTCGTCGTCGGCACGCATGCGCTGATCCAGGAGCGCGTGCGTTTCCATAATCTCGCGCTGGCGATCATCGACGAGCAGCAGCGTTTTGGGGTCCACCAGCGCCTCGAGCTCCGCATGAAGGGCACGCGCCCAAACAAGGGCGCGCAGCCGCACCAGCTCATGATGAGCGCGACGCCGATCCCGCGCACGCTCGAGATGAGCTACTTCGCCGACCTCGATGTCTCGGTCATCGATGAGATGCCGCCGGGGCGCGGGCAGGTCACGACCAAGCTGGTTCTCGACACGCGACGGGCCGAGGTAGTCCAGCGAGTGCGTGATGCCTGCCTGGACGGCGGGCAGGCGTACTGGGTATGTCCGTTGATCGAAGAATCCGAAGCGTTGCAATTGAAGACCGCGCTCGAAACCTACGAAACCGTCCAGCGGACATTTCCCGAACTCAAAGTCGGTCTCGTGCACGGACGCCTGAAGGGCGAGGAAAAGGCGCGCGTGATGAGCGCGTTCAAGGACGGCAAGGTTCAGCTGCTGGTGGCGACCACGGTGATCGAGGTCGGTGTGGACGCGCCGGACGCGACGCTGATGGTGATCGAGCACGCGGAGCGCCTGGGTCTCGCACAATTACATCAGCTGCGCGGTCGCATCGGCCGCGGCCCCGCGGAGAGCACCTGCATACTGCTCTACCAGGGCTCACTTAGCCCCGCGGCGCGCGAGCGGTTGAAGATCATCTACGAGCAGCGGGACGGGTTCGAGATTGCCCGCCACGACCTGCGGCTGCGCGGGCCTGGCGAGCTGCTGGGCGCGCGACAGAGCGGGGAGCCGCTCCTGCGGTTTGCCGATCTCGACGCCGACCTCGACCTGCTCGACGCCGCCCGCGCCGCGGCGGATTTGCTGCTGCGCGAACAGCCGGATGCCGCGCGCGCGCACGTTGCGCGCTGGCTCGGCGTTCGCCACGAGTATCTGAAGGCCTAGTTGATATACTGGTTCGATGGCCCGTTCGCCCGCCGATTTGGCCCGGCCCCTGACCTTCACCGAGCGCCTCGACGCCTACGAGCGGCTGATGCGGCTCGACCAGCCGATCGGCGCGCTCCTCCTCCTGTGGCCCGCGCTGTGGAGTCTGTGGCTCGCCCGGCGCGCCGCTCCCCAGCCGGAGGTTCTCGCCATATTCCTGCTCGGCGTGATCCTGATGCGCTCGGCCGGCTGCGTGATCAACGACTGCGCCGACCGCCGGTTCGATCCACACGTGGAACGCACGCGGAATCGCCCGCTGGCGACGGGCATCGTTTCGGTGCGCGAAGCCCTGGCGCTGGCGGCGGCGCTGTCCCTCGTCGCCTTTGTCCTCGTGCTGCAGCTCAACGGGCTGACCGTGATGCTATCGTTCGCGGCCCTCGCGATCACCGTGATCTACCCCTTCTTCAAGCGCTTCTTCCTGTTTCCGCAGGCCTGGCTCGGTGTCGCCTTCAGCTTCTCGATCCCGATGGCGTATGCGGCGCAGCTCGCCTACATACCGCTCGCGGGCTGGGCGCTCATGGGCGCCACCTTTTTCTGGATCATCGCCTACGACACCGAGTACGCGATGGTGGACCGCGACGATGACCTGAAGCTCGGCTTGAAGTCCTCGGCGATCCTGCTCGGGCGCTTCGATGTGGCAGGGGTCATGGTGTCGCACGCTCTGTTCCTCGCCATTCTGACGGTGATCGGCCGCTGGCAGCGGCTCGAATCCTGGTTCTTCGCGGGACTCGCGGTCGCGGCCGGCCTCGTCCTCTACCAGTACTGGCTGATCCGCGGCCGCGACCGCATCCGCTGTTTCCGCGCCTTCCGCAACAACAACTGGGTCGGGCTCGCGGTGTTCGCGGGCCTCGCGCTGGATCTCCACTTCCAGTCCGGATTGCTACGCTAGAGCCGCGGCACACATGAAATATCGTGACCTGCGCGATTTCCTGGCCGGGCTCGAGGGGCGCGGCGAGCTGAAGCGCATCGGCGCGACGGTCGATCCGCGCCTCGAGATGACGGAGATCTGCGACCGCGTGCTGAAGGCGGGCGGGCCGGCGCTGCTGTTCGAGAAGCCGAAGGGCCATTCGATGCCCGTGCTCGGGAACTTGTTCGGCACGGTCAGGCGCGTCGCCCTCGGCATGGGAGTGGAAGCTGCGGAGCCCGCGGCGGCGCTGCGGGAGCTCGGCAGCCTGCTGGCGACGCTTCGGGAGCCCGAGCCGCCCAAGGGATGGAAGGACGCGTGGGAGAAGCTCCCGCTGCTGAAGACCGTGCTCTCCATGGAGCCGCGGGTGGTGACGCGCGCGCCCTGCCAGGAAAACGTGCTCGAAGGTGCGGACGTGGACCTGGCGCGGCTGCCGGTCCAGACCTGCTGGCCCGGCGACGTCGCGCCTCTCATCACCTGGGGACTGACGGTGACGCGAGGCCCGAGCCGGCGCCGCCAGAACCTCGGCATCTACCGTCAGCAGGTGCTCGGCCGCAACCAGGTCATCATGCGCTGGCTGCCGCAGCGCGGTGGCGCGCTGGACTACCGCGACCATTGCCTGGCGCGCCCGCGCGAGCCGTTTCCGGTAGCGGTGGCGCTCGGCGCCGATCCCGCTACTCTGCTCGGCGCGGTGACACCGGTGCCGGACACGCTCTCCGAGTACCAATTTGCGGGCCTGTTGCGGGGGGCGAAGACCGAAATCGTGAAGTGCCTCGGGCACGAGCTGCAGGTGCCGGCCGGCGCCGAGATCGTGCTGGAGGGCTGGATCCGCCCCGGAGAGACTGCGCTCGAGGGGCCGTTCGGCGATCACACCGGCTATTACAACGACCAGGAGCATTTCCCGGTCTTTACGATCGACCGGATCACGACCCGGCGCGACCCCATCTACCACTCGACCTACACCGGAAAGCCGCCCGATGAGCCGGCGGTGCTGGGGCTCGCGCTGAACGAAGTATTCGTGCCGCTGCTGCAGCGCCAGTTCCCCGAGATCGCGGATTTCTACCTGCCGCCCGAGGGCTGCTCCTACCGCATCGCGTGCGTCGGCATGAAGAAGCAGTACCCGGGCCAGGCGCGGCGCGTCATGTTCGGTATCTGGAGTTACCTGCGGCAGTTCCTCTACACCAAGTTCATCATCGTCACCGATGACGACGTCAACGTCCGCGACTGGAAGGAAGTGGTGTGGGCGCTCGCGACGCGCGTCGACCCTCAGCGCGACACCGTGATCACGGAGCACACGCCGATCGACTATCTCGATTTCGCGAGCCCGGTGCCGGGGCTCGGCTCCAAGATGGGGATCGACGCGACCCGCAAGCTGCCGGGAGAGACCGAGCGCCGCTGGGGCGAAACGATTGCGATGAGCGAAGAGGTGAAGCGGCGCGTGGACGCGCTGTGGCGCGAGCTGGGGCTGTAAGACAGGAACGAATCGGGCGCGGCAGCCCCGGGGGAAATCGGCTACGACACCGCGTCAGAACTTGCCGGCGCGCGAGGCCGCACGCGACTCGACGCCGCGGCTGTACACCCAGTTGAGCAGCGCGTCCTGAGCCGCCTGCGCGTTGGCGGCATTGGGGTGGTTGATGATGGACACCACGACCTGGCGCCGCCCCTGCGCGTCGAGCAGGTAGCCCGCGATCGACCGCACGCCGGTGAGCGAGCCGGTCTTGATGTGCGCCTGCCCGGCGACGTCGGCGTCGGCAAGGCGTTTCTTCATCGTTCCGTCCATCGCGGCGAGCGGCAGCGAGGCCATGAACTCCGGCATCACCGGGCTCCGGAACGAGGAGAGCAGCAACTCCCCGAGGTGCCGCGCGCTGATGCGCTCGATGCGCGACAGCCCCGATCCGTTCTCCAGGATCATTTCCGGGAAATCCAGCCCTTTTCCGGCGAGCCACTCGCGAATCACGCGATCGGCCTTCTCCGGCGTCGCCGGCTCGCCCGCCCCTTCTGCTCCCAGCGTCAGGTAGATCTGGCGGGCCATGACGTTGTTCGAGAACTTGTTCATGTCACGCACGACCTGGGCGAGCGGGGGCGACTCCAACGCGACGAGCAGACGCATGTCCGCGCTCACGGTCCCGTCGCGCACCGTCCCGGTAAACGTTCCGCCGAGCTCGCGCCACAGCTCGCGAAACAGGCCGAGCACGTAATGGGCGTGGGGCAGCACGCTGAAGCTCCGGGCACGCTCGCCGCAGCTCGCGGCGTAGCGTCCGCTGAAAGTGAGCCGGGTTGCCGCCGAGCCGCCCTGCGCGTCCACCTTCAGGCGGTTGACCCAGTCCCCGCACGCACCGTTGACGAGCGCCAGCCGGTTGAAGATCTGCACCTGCGGCAGCGCGGGCTCAGGCAGAATCCGCACGAGGCGCGCCTCGGTGTCCGGCACGAAGGTGAGCTGCACCGCCTTGAAATTGACCAGCAGCGCGTCGGGCCCGGTGTTGTAGGGGCGGGTCGGCTGCTCGTCGAAACGCGCGGGGTCGTAATCGGCGGCGGCAAAATAGGTGCGGTCGAGCACGAGATCGCCGCGGATTTCGCGCAGCCCCCGGCTGCGCAGGTTGCGCAGCAGCAGCCAGAAATTTTCCAGCGTGAGCTTGGGATCGCCCCGGCCTTTCAGCACGAGATCGCCCTCGAGCACGCCGCCGCTCAACGGGCCGGCCGCGTAGGCCTCGGTCACCCACTGGAAGGCGGGGCCGAGCAGCTCGAGCGCGGCATAGGTGGTGACGAGCTTGATGGAGGACGCCGGATTCATCGGGCGCGCGGACCCGGCTGCGAGGAGCGGGCGCTCCGCGCCGATCTCGTGCACGTAGAACGCGGCCGCGTGCTCGGGAATTTCGGCCTGCGCGAGCGCGCGGGCGACGGGGGCGGGGAGAAAATCCGTCTGGGCGTGGGCGCGCGGCGGACCGGCCGCAAGCAGCGCCGCTACGGTTGCCGCGAACAAGGCACGGGGAACACGCGCCGCACCCTGCGCACCACGCAAACCGCTCGCATTGGCCATGGTCAAATTATGCGCTCGTTCACAGGCAGCGCGTCGAGAAGCGCGGCCGTGCGCGTCGCAAGCAGGTCGATCTCGTCCTCGCTAATCACGTAGGGCGGCATGAAATAGATGGTGTTGCCAAGGGGGCGAAGCAGCAGCTCCCGCTCGAGCGCGGCGGCGAAAAACCGGCGCGCGAAGGATGACGGGTCCGCGGTCTCCACCTCAAAAGCCCAGACCATGCCGGTGTTGCGGAAGTTCCTCACGCGCGGGTGCTGCGCGATCCGTCGCGTGGCGGCATTCATACGCGCGCTGCGGCCGCGGTTCGACTCGATCACGCGCTCCTCCTCGAAGAGATCGAGCGTCGCGAGCGCCGCGCGGCAGGCGAGCGGGTTGCCGGTATACGAGTGCGAGTGGAGGAAGCCCCGAGTCACATCCTCGTCATAGAACGCTTCGTAGATGGCATCCCGCGTGAGCACGACGGAAAGCGGCAGGTAGCCGCCCGTGAGGCCCTTCGACAGGCACAGGAAATCCGGCACGATGCCGGCTTGCTCGAAGGCGAAGAAGGTGCCGGTGCGCCCGAACCCGGTCATGATTTCGTCGGCGATGAGGTGCACGCCATAGCGGTCGCAGATCGCCCGCGCCCGCCTCAGGTACTCCGCGTCGTGCATCGCCATCCCGGTCGCGCCCTGGACGAGCGGCTCGAGGATGAACGCCGCGGTCTCGGCGTGATGGCGCTCGAGGTGGCGCTCCAGCGCCACGGCGCAGCGCTCGGCGTAATCGCGGGGGGACTCCCCTTTCTCACCGAGCCGCCAATCGGGGCTCGCGACCTGGGTGCTCGTCATGACGAGCGGCGCGTAGACGTCCTTGAACAACCGCACGTCGGTCACCGCCAGCGCGCCGAGGGTCTCGCCGTGATAGCTGCCGGCGAGGCTCACGAAGCGGGTCTTCGCCGGGCTGCCGCAATTGCGCCAGTAGTGGAAGCTCATCTTGAGGGCGATTTCGACCGCCGAGGCACCGTCGCTCGCGTAGAAGCAGTGGCCGAGCACGGCGCCGGTTGCGCGCGCGAGGCGCTCGGACAGATCCACCACCGGCTCATGGGTGAACCCCGCGAGCAGCACGTGCTCGAGCTTGCCGAGCTGATCGGCAAGCGCCGCGCCGATGCGCGGATTGCAGTGGCCGAAGAGGTTCACCCACCACGAGCTGATCGCGTCGAGATAGCGCCGGCCATCGGCGTCGTAGAGCCAGCAGCCCGCTCCGCGCGCAACGGGCACGAGCGGCAGCCGCTCGTGGTGCTTCATCTGCGTGCAGGGATGCCAGACGGCGGCGAGGCTGCGCTTTAGCAGCAGATTAGTGCGAGTGCTAATTTGCATTTTAGTCGAAGAGGATTTAAGTATAGGGGCGAGTGCACAAAGACCGTCTTCCCTCAGCTCCGCGACATCGGTCACGCACGACCGGGTGCCGTCCCGAACCGGGCCCGCGCCAGACTTCCCGCCGCGTCAACCACAGCGTCAGTTGTGCCGTTAAGATCGGAAGATGGGCACTAATCTTGCATGTTTCTACCTGGGGCGCGGTGAGTTTAGCACCCGAGACGAGCGGTCTTAACCATGGAAATACTTGAGCGCATAGAGGAGCAGATTGCCGCAAGCGGCCTGCCGCTCGTCGGTATCACGCTCGCGGCCGTGCCCTGCCCCGACACGCCGTTGATCCTGACGCTGCATTGGCACGGCTTCATCAGGGAAAAACTGGCCGAGGTGGAGCACGCCGAGGTGGTGTCGTACACACCGTTGCCGAGCTCCGCGCTGCAGCTGAACCACCGCTGGTGCGATCTGATTGCGGTGGACCGCGCCGCGATGGAGGCGGCGTGGGAGCTGGGTGCGTGGGATGTCGCGCGCGCCGAGCGGCGGGGTTGCATGCGGCCTGGCGCGCCCTCCACCGAGGCACTCGAATGCCTGCAGGCGTTCGGCGCATTCCCGTTCGGCATCAACGGCAACCAGGTGGTGGTGGCCGATGCTCCCGATGCCGACGAGTTGCTGCAGCTTGCGGCAAAGCGCGGTTACCTCATGTGGCTGTTCCGGCCCGTCAGCGGCGGCATCTGGGCCGAAGTTGCCGATGACGCTACCCTGAGTTCGAGGGGACGGCGGCCCCCACCCTGCCCGCATCGTCCGATCCCACCCCGCTGCGACGGTAACCGCAAGACGGTTTACCGCTTCGGGGTCTCCGCCAGCACTCCGCTGGAACTAGACTAACCAGTCAGTTTTTCAGTGTTTTCTGGTGGCTTAAGGTTTTGCCACCACTTGGGTTAGTACGTGCCAATTTCAGTGGTTTACCGGTGGGCGTGTACGGCTAACCTATTGACATAACGCGAACTTACCCGTATTGTTAGCACTCGATAGAGACGAGTGCTAACCAGTCGTTCTCCGTCATTCAGGTTAATCAACAGGAGGCTCAACGATGAAGATACGTCCATTACACGACCGCGTGATGGTCAAGCGGTTGGAAGAAGAACGCAAGACTGCATCCGGCATCGTCATTCCCGACACCGCCGCCGAGAAGCCCGACCAGGGCGAAGTCATCGCGGTGGGCAAGGGCAAGATCCTGGAGGACGGCAAGGTGCGTCCCCTCGATGTGAAGGTCGGCGACAAGATCCTGTTCGGGAAGTACTCCGGGCAGACCGTGAAAGTTAAAGGCGACGAACTGCTCGTGATGCGCGAAGAAGACATCATGGGCGTGGTCGAAGGCAGATAATCCAGCGAATTCCGCAATAACAGGAGCAATCAGATATGTCAGCGAAAGACGTTAAATTTCATGACTCCGCCCGCAGCAAGATCGTGGCTGGAGTCAATATTCTGGCCGACGCAGTGAAGGTCACGCTCGGCCCCAAGGGCCGTAACGTCGTGCTGGAACGCTCCTTCGGGGCGCCCACCGTCACCAAGGACGGGGTCTCGGTCGCGAAGGAGATCGAGCTGAAGGACAAGTTCGAGAACATGGGGGCGCAGATGCTGAAGGAAGTCGCTTCCAAGACCTCGGATGTGGCGGGCGATGGCACCACGACGGCAACGGTGCTGGCGCAATCGATCGTGCAGGAAGGCATGAAGTATGTGGCCGCCGGCATGAACCCGATGGATTTGAAGCGCGGTATCGACAAGGCGGTGGAGGGGATCGTCGAGCAGTTGAAGAAGATCTCCAAGCCCTGCACCACTTCCAAGGAAATCGCCCAGGTCGGCTCGATTTCGGCCAACGCCGACATCGAGATCGGCAAGAACATCGCCGATGCAATGGACAAGGTCGGCAAAGAGGGCGTGATCACGGTGGAGGATGGCAAGAGCCTGCAGAACGAGCTCGAAGTCGTCGAGGGCATGCAATTCGACCGCGGCTATCTCTCACCCTACTTCATCAACAGCGCCGAGAAGCAGATGTCGGTGCTCGAGAACCCCTACATCCTGCTCTACGACAAGAAGATCTCCGGCATCCGTGAGCTGTTGCCGGTGCTGGAGCAGGTGGCCAAGGCGGGACGGCCGCTGCTCATCATCGCCGAAGAAGTCGAGGGCGAGGCGCTTGCTACCTTGGTGGTGAACAACCTCCGCGGCATCTTGAAGACCTGCGCGGTGAAGGCGCCGGGCTTCGGCGACCGCCGCAAGGCGATGCTGGAAGACATCGCGGTCCTTACCGGCGGCGTGGTGATCTCGGAAGAGACCGGCATGCAGCTGGAGAAGTCGACGTTGAAGGACCTCGGCCAGGCGAAGCGCATCGAGATCGGCAAGGAAGACACCACGATCATCGACGGCAACGGCGACAACAAGGCGATCCAAGGGCGAGTCAAGAACATCCGCACCCAGATCGACGAGACGACCAGCGACTACGACAAGGAAAAGCTGCAGGAGCGGGTGGCCAAGCTCGCCGGTGGCGTGGCGTTGATCAAGGTCGGCGCCGCAACCGAAGTCGAAATGAAGGAGAAGAAGGCGCGCGTGGAAGATGCGCTGCATGCGACGCGCGCGGCAGTGGAGGAAGGCATCGTGCCGGGCGGCGGCGTCGCCTATCTGCGGGCACGGACCAACCTCAAGGTCAAGGGCGACAACCACGACCAGGACGCGGGCATCAAGATCGTGATGCGCGCTCTGGAAGAACCGGCGCGCTTGATCGCCGCCAACGCGGGCGACGAGCCCTCGGTGGTCATCAACAAGCTGGTCGAAGGCAAGGGCAACTACGGCTTCAACGCCCAGACCGGCGCAGTATGGCGACATGGTGGAGATGGGCGTGCTCGACCCGACCAAGGTCGCGCGCTGCGCGCTGCAGAACGCGGCTTCGGTGGCGGGTCTCATCCTCACCACCGATGCGATGGTGGCCGAGCTGCCGAAGGAAGAGTCCCACGCGGGCCACGGCCACGGCGGGATGGGCGGCATGGGTGGCATGGATATGTAACTCGCTGCTCGTCATCCCCGCGAAGGCGGGGATCCAGAAAACGAAGAAACCCCGCCGCGGCGGGGTTTTTTCTTGACGGTGCGCGCAATTGACGCTTAAATAGCGCGCTTCGTTTTCTGCCTAGGCCTGACAGCAAGCAGAGGGCTGATAAGATGGCCTTTTCGCGCCCAAAGTAAGTGCTTGCTCACGGCGAAAATTGACGTTGGATTCAGCAGTTCAGCAGCATCGGGGGCCAGGTAGCTCAGTTGGTAGAGCAGAGGACTGAAAATCCTTGTGTCGGCGGTTCAATTCCGTCCCTGGCCACCATTTCCTTACTTCCCGCCGTCTGACTTGAGGATCTGCATCCCCGCCTGCAGGCAGCGCTCGATGCGCGCTTTTTCCTGCGCGATTTTCGCGTCGTTCCACTCCCAGAACCCGCGCTTCGCCTTCATGCCGAGGTGGCCCTTGTCGACCAGCGCCTTGACCACGGGGGCGGGAGTCTTGTCGTTGTAGAGGTGCGGATAGAGCGCCCCGGCGACGAGAGTGTTGGTGTCCCAGCCGGACATTTCCTTCTGCAGGATCGGGCCGCAGGCGATGAAGCGGAAGCCGAAGCCGTAGCGCACCGCGGTATCCACGCCTTCCGCGTCGACGATGCCGTCGTTGATGAGGTAGAGCGCCTCGCGCAGCATGGCGTGCTGGATGCGGTTGCCGACGAAGCCGGGGACGTCCTTCTTGACCCAGATCGGCGCCTTGCCGAACGCCCTCATCAGCGCGACCAGCTCTTCGGCCACCTTGGGCTCGGTGAACTCCGCGCTCACCACCTCGACCAGCGGCACGAGGTGGGCCGGCATGAAGAAGTGCAGGCCCGCGACCCGCCCGCGGTGCTTCAGACTTTTTCCGACCTCGCCGATCGGGAAGTTCGAGGTATTAGTCGCGAGCGCAATGTCCGGGCGCGCCAGCGTCTCGATCTGCGCGAACAGCCTCTGCTTGAGCGGCAGGTCCTCGGTTGCGGCTTCCACCACAATGCCGATGTCGCGCCAGGGAAGATCCTCGAGCCGGGCAGAGGTCGTCACGTTGGCCGCATGGTCCCCCGGCGCCCCGAGCTTCTTCAGCCCGGCGGCGATACGCGCCGGCAGCGCGTCGCGCGTCTTCTGCGACGGGCTCATCACGTGGACCTTCCAGCCGTTGGCGGCGAATACGATGGCGATGTCGCCGCCCATGATGCCGCCGCCGATAATCGCCGCGGCGCTCATGGCTTAGTTAGCGCGGGTGGCGGACCACTTGGCGTCGCCGCTTCCGGCGAGGGACTTCACCGCGCCCTGGATGGAATTGCCGGAGACCCGGCCGGAAAAATCGCGCCGCGCGCCGCTGGCGTCCAGCACCGTGAAGGTCAGCTGATCGCCGTTCAGCTTGACGTCACGCAACTGGCCCGGCCTGCCGTCGAGTTCGACCTGGCCGTCGACCTTCTGAAACTGCTGGCGCAGCCTGAGCTGGTATTCCTTCGGGCCGTTGCCGGAGCCGTTCCAGCGCCACGTCCCGTCGACCGGCGCCGGCACGATCCAAAGGTAGGCGGTGCGGCCCTCCACGTTTTCGGTCTGGTCCGGCTGCCAGTCGTCCATGCTGAAGGCGTGGGAGACAACGCGCGTGCCGGGCTTCATCTTGAGAAGGGTCGGGCGGAGCTTGAGGTTCAAGCTCGGCAGCAGGTAAAGCGTGACCACGGTGGCGTTGCTGAAGTCGGTCTGGAAGATGTCGCCGTTGATGAACTTCGCCTTGCCCGCGACGCCTTCCTTGGCGGCGGTCCGCTCCGACAGGGCGACCATGTCGGGGTTGAATTCCACGCCGAAGGCCTGCGCGCCGCGCTTGGCCGCCGTGATGACCGTGCGCCCGTCGCCGCTGCCGAGATCGTAGTGGATGTCCTTCGCCGTCAGCTTTGCCATGTCGAGCATTTTCTCGACCAGTGCCTGCGGCGTCGGCACCCAGATCACGTCCTTTCCTTCCTGGCCGATGGTGGGCGTGTAGTCCTTGTCCTGCGCGGCCGTGATGGCGGGCAGGGCGAGCGCGACCGCGAAGAGGAAGGCCGCGAAAAACCGGGGTGCGTGCAATGGCTGGCTGTGCATGGGCTTCTCCGTGAATGGATATCAGGCTGACGTGCTGCTGTTTCGGCGCAGGTCGAGCGGGCGCATAGTTTACAGCAGCCGCCCCGCCCCCATTCCCCCGGAGTCCAGGCTGTGAACGGGCTACGGCTTCCTGATGCGCCCGTCGAGGGTTGCGCCTGTGGCGACCATCGCCTCGATCGCGGCCGTATCGTAGCCCGCCTCGCGCAGGATCTCGACGCTGTGCTGGCCGAGCTTGGGCGCGGGACTCCACTCGCGGCGCGTGCCGGTTGACCACTTATTGGGGAGCCGCATGCTGCGCGTCTTGCCCTCCGTAGGGTGGTCCTTCAGCTCGAAGAAGCCCACGTCCGCGAGGTGCGGATCCTCGATCAGGCTGTCGAGCGTGTGGTAGGGCGTCGCCGGTATGTCGAGGCGGTCGAAGATCTCCAGCCATTCGCCCGTGGTCTTCGCCTTCAGCGCAGCCATGCGGACCTCGAAGTAGTCCCTGACATGGGCGAAGCGCGCCGGCACGTTCGAGAAGCGCGGGTCGGTCTTCAATTCCGGCCGGCCGATCGCGTCGAAGAAGGCGAAGACTTGCTCGTCGGTATTGGCCGAGATGCAGATATAGCCGTCGCGGGTGGGCAGCGGCTTGTTGATGGGGTTGAGCAGGCGGGGGTCGCCGGTCTCGCCGAGCGGCGGCACGAAGGTCTTCAGGTACAGGTGCTCCTCGAGTATAAATTTGACGAAGTTCTCGAACATCGGGATCTCGATCGCGCAGCCTTGTCCCGTCCGCGCGCGCCCGTAGAGCGCCATCGCGATCATTTGAACCGCGATCAGCCCCACCACCTTATCCGCCACCACCATCGGCACGAAGCGCGGCTCCCCGAACGAGCGGTGGTGCAGCGCCGCCATGCCGGCTGCGCCCTGGATGATGGTGTCGTAGGCGGGCTTGTCGCGGTAGCGCCCGTCCTGGCCGAAGCCGAACAGCCCGCAGTAGATGATCTTCGGGTTGACCGCGCGCACGTCGTCGTAGGAGAGCTTCATGCGCGCCATCGATTGCGGGCGATTGTTCCAGAGCATGACGTCGGCGCCCTTCAGCAGCCGCAGCAACGCCTCGTGCGCGGCTGCCTGCTTCAAGTCGAGCACGATCGAGCGCTTGTTGCGGTTGAGATGGAGGAACTTCGCCCCCATACCGGGCGTGACCGAACGGCCGTTCATGATGCGCACCAGATCCCCGGCCTTCGACTCGACTTTGATGACCTCGGCGCCGTGGTCGGCGAGGATTTGCGTCGCGAGCGGCCCGACCACTACGGACGTGAGGTCGATGACGCGAACGCCTTCAAGGGGGCCGCCGGACATGCGCTACCCTCGAGGGATGAGGGACGAGGGATGAGGGATGAAAACCGGTTTCAACGGAATTCAGCGTCCGCGGTCAGGGCGAGGGCGCCGTCGGGGTTGAGCGCCCAAAGCTTTGCCGTCTTGCCGTCGGCGGAGGGCTCGCCCCCGAGCGTGATCGGCTGGTTCACGAACAACGCGCGCACGTTGCGCGAGGTGATGCGGTGCATGGGCGTGCGGGCGTGGGCGCGCGCCAGCTCGAACACGAGGAGCGTCGTCAGGCCCCCGTTCATGACGAGATCGGGGTAGCCCTCGACCTGGGTCACGTACGGCTTGTCGTAATGGATGCGATGCCCGTTGAAGGTGAGGGCGGAATAGCGGAAGAGCATCACCGGATCGGGCGTGACCGTGCGCGTCCAGACGGCCTTTCCCGGCGCGGGCTGCGGCGGCTGGGGCGGTGCGCCGGGCGCGGGCGGCTCGCGGTAGACGATGTCCTGCTCCTCGGTGATGACGAGCCCGCGCGGGCTCGTGAGATCGGTCTTTACCGTCACGAACACCATCGTCCCCGAGCGGCCCTGCTTCACGGTGACGTCCTGGATCACGGAGTCGCGGCGCACGGCGTCGCCCACCTGCAGATTGGCGTGAAACGTCGTGCGCTTCCCGGCAAACATCCGCCGCGGCAACGGCACCGGCGGAAGAAAATCGCCGCGCTGCGGGTGGCCGTCCGCGCCGATCTGCGAGTGTCGCACCACGCGCGGGAAGAGAATCTGGTGCCAGCCGACCGGAAGGGGATCGCCCATCCCTCGGCATGGGGTCGTCGCGGTCGAGCGTCGCGCCAAGCCGGTGCACCGCGGGGACGGTGACGTAATCGACATCCGACTCCTTCTGCCCGATCCATTCCTTGAGCTTCTCCAGTTCCTGCGTCATGGGGCTGGCATCCTTGTCTGGTTACCCGTTACTCGGCCTTGGCGCCGGACTCGCGCACCGCTTTTCCCCACTTGGCGATCTCCGATTGGATAAAGCTGGAAAATTGCTGGCGCGTGTCGCCGACCGGCGTGAACGCGAGCGTGGCGAGGCGCTCCTTCATCTCGGGGCTGTTGATGATGCGCACGATCTCGGCGTTCAGCTTGTCGAGCACGGGCGGGGGTGTTTTCACCGGGGCGGCGATGCCGATCCAGCCCACCGCCTCGAACCCCGGAAAGCCCGATTCAGCGATGGTCGGCAGTTCCGGCAGGAAGGGCGAACGCTGCGCCGAGCCGATGCCGAGCCCGCGCAGCCGGCCGGACTTGACGTGAGGCAGCACCGCCGGGATCGCGTCGAACATCACCGGGATCTGGCCGGAGAAGAGATCGGCGTGGGCCGCGGGACTGCCCTTGTAGGGGACGTGGTTCAACTGGATGCCGGCTGCCGACCGGAACATCTCCATCGTGAGATGGCTGGTGGAACCGCTGCCGAGCGAAGCGTAGTTGATCTGGCCGGGCCTCGCCTTCGCCTGGGCAATGAGATCCTTCACCGACTTGGCCGCGAAGGCCGGATTCGCGACCAGCGTCTGCGGCGTGAGGGCGATGTTGGTAATCGGCGCGAAATCGCGGATGGCATCGTAGGGGAGCTTCGCGTAGAGCGTCGGGTTGATGCCGAACGCGCTCGAAACCGCCATCGTGAGCGTGTAGCCGTCGGGCGCTGCCTTCGCGCCGATCTCGGTGCCGACGATCCCGCCGGCGCCAGGGCGGTTGTCCACCACGACCTGCTGGCCCCAGGTCTGGGTCAATTTGCCTCCGATCACGCGGGCGAGGATGTCGGTGGAGGTGCCGGGCGTGAACTGGGCGATGATGCGGATTGGGCGCGCCGGATAACCCTGCGACTGCACCGCCGCAGGCGTCGCGCCGGTCACAGCGAGGCAAACAAGAAGGAATCGAAAGTGCCCGGTTTTCACTGGCCTCCCATCACTCATCACTCATCACGCCTTAGCGAGCGGCTGCGAGCGTCTTTGCCTCTCGCGCCTTGATCGTCTCATAGCGGCGGATGAGGCGCTCCGCGCGCACCACCACCGGGATGTCGATCATCTTGCCGTCGATCTGGAAGGAGCCGCGGCCCGATGCCTGCGCCTCCTTGTCCATCTGGATCACCTTGCGCGCGTAGGCGACCTCTTCCGCGCTCGGGGTGTATTCCTCGTTTACGATCTTCACCTGCCCGGGGTGGATGCAGCCGGCGCCGTCGAAGCCGAAGCGGCGTGAGCGGCGCACCATCAGCCGGAATTTCTCCCAGTCGCTGAAATCGGCCACGGTGCCGATGAAGCCGAGCGGCATGACCCCGGCGGCGCGCGCGGCGATGATCATGCGCTGCTTGGGGTGGAGCAGCACGTCGTCTTCCGGCTGCGCGTTCAGATCGAGCGCGAAGTCCTCGCCGCCGATGTTCATCGCCACGACGCGCGGACTCGCGCGCGGGATCTCGTCGATGCGGGTGAAGGCGTCGGCGGTCTCGATCATCACGATGAACTTGGTGCGTCCCGGCTTCATTCCGCGCTTCTCCTCGAGCCCGGTGACGAGCTGGTCGAGGAGCTTCACGTGCGAGGCGCTGTCCGCCTTGGTGACGGCGATGCCGTCCACGTCGGGGCAGATGCTGGCCTCGAGGTCGCGCACCGCGAGCGAGAGCGGCTGGTTGATCCGCACCACCACGTCGGCGCCGCCGCGCCGCACCCGCGCCGCGTTCTTCTCGACGAGGGTGCGGGCTTTCTCCTTCTCGGCCGGGGGCACTGCGTCCTCGAGGTCGAGCTGGATCACGTCCGCGCCCCGCGTGTGCGCCTTCTCGATGAACTTCTCGACGTTGACCGGGACGTAGAGCAGCGAGCGCCACACCGGCAGATCGGGCTTCATTCCTCTTCCTCCTTTGCGGGAGCGCCGCCCTCCAAGGCGACGCCGGATGCCGCCAGTTTCGCATAGGCCGCGGCATCGATCCCCAGCTCGGCGAGGAGTGCCCGGTTGTGCTCGCCCAGGCGCGGCGCGGGGGTCCGGATCGAAGCCGGCGTGCCCGACAGGCGCGGCACGACGTGGTGCATCGGGAACGCGCCCATGTCGGGGTCCGGATAGTCCGCAACGAGCTCGCGCGCCAGCACGTGCGCGTCCTCGAGGATCTGCCGGATGTCGTAGATCGGCCCGATCGTCACCTCTGCTCGCTCGAAGAACGCGACGTTCTCCGCCTGCGTGCGCCGCGCGACGAATTCCCCGATGATCGCGTCGAGCGCCTCGGCGTGCTTCACCCGCCCGGCATTCGTGCGGTAGCGTGGGTCGTCGATCAGTTCCGGCCGGCCGATGGAGCGGAACAGCCGCTCGGCCATCTTCTGCGTGGAGGAGGAGAGGCAGACGTAGAGCCCGTCGCTGCAGCGGTAGGCGTTGCGCGGACCGGCGTTGGTCGAGCGGCTGCCGGTGCGCGGCTTCACCTTCCCCGTGAGCCGGTAGTTGGCGGCCTGGGGCCCCAGCACCGCGAACAGCGGATCGAGGAGCGGCAGGTCGATCACTTGCCCGCGGCCGCCGTTCTTCTCGACTTCGCGCAGCGCGATCATCGTGGCGGCCGCGCCGTAGAGCCCCGCGACGGTGTCCGCGAGGTACATCGGCGGCAGCACCGGCTCGCGGTCCGCGAAGCCGTTGAACGAGGCGAAGCCGGAGAGGCCCTCGACCAGCGTGCCGAAGCCGGGCCGCCGCCGGTAGGGGCCGTCCTGGCCCCAGCCGGAGATGCGCACGATGACGAGCTTCGGATTGCGCTCGAGGAGGACCGCCGGCGCGAGACCCATTTCCTCGAGCGTGCCGGGCCGAAAGCTCTCGATGAACATGGCCGCCTTGGGAACGAGATCGAGCAGGAGCCTGCGCGCCTCGGGTTTGCGCAGCTCGAGGCACAGGCTCTTCTTGTTGCGCGCATAAAGCTTCCAGTTGGTCGGCACGCCGTTCACCTGCCAGGCGCGCAGCGTGTCGCCGGCCGGCGGTTCGACCTTGATCACCTCCGCGCCGAAATCGCCGAGCACCTGGGTCAGGGTGTTTCCGGCGACGAGGCGGGAAAGATCGAGCACGCGCACCCCGGCGAGCGGCCCCCGCGCGCCGGCTTCGTAGGGTTTTCTCGGCAGCGCGCTCGTCGTCACGTCACGGACCGGATCCTGATCGGGCGATTCGCCCGATCATCCGGGCTGGGGTTTACGTTGCGCGCGAGCCGCCGCGCGCGTGTCGCACCGTGGAGGCGGCTAGCGGTGCTCGGCGCCGCTCGCGAGCTGGCGCTCGATCTGGCGCGACTCGCCTTTGAGGAGTTGGGCGACCTCCACCGCGCGCTTCTCGCTCATGCGGCTGGAGATGGTGGATACGGAGAGCGCGGCGAACGCCATTCCGCTCTGGTTGCGCAGCGTCTGGCCCACCGAGCGCACGCCCGCGAGTCCCGATACGTCGCGCATGGCGTAGCCGAGCTTCTGGGATTTCTTCACCTGGGTGAGAAGGACGGGCGCGCTCAAGCCGTACTCGGTCAGGCGCGCGGAGTTGGCCGTGACCACCCGCTGGATCTCGTCCTCGCTGAGCGCCGACAATATGGCGAGAGAGCCGGTGCCCACCCCGAGGGGGCGCCGCATGCCGATCTCGAGGGTGAAGGTCTTGATCGGGAATGCGCCTTCGCGCCGGTCGAGGCATACCGAATCGAGCCCGCTCCTCTGGGTGAGGAAAACGGTGTCGCCGGTGGCCTCTGCGATGCGCGTCAGCGCGGGATGGCAGATCTCGCGCAGGTTGAAGCGCGGCGCGGCGGTGAGCCCGAGCTCGAACATCATCGAGCCGAGATAGTAACGGTGCGAGTCCGGGTCCTGCTGCACTATGCTCTCGGTGGCGAGGCACTTCAGCATGCGGTGCACGGTGGGGCGCTGCAGCCCCGTGCGGGTGGCGAGATCGAGCAGCCGCGAGCCGCCGCGGTTGTGGGCGGCGATCTCGCGCAGCAGCGTCAGCGCGCGTTCGATGCTCTGGGTGCCGGTGAGGCGGTTGCCGGCTTGCGTCTCGGTCCTGCGGGGCATGGCGATTGAGTCCGTATCGTGAGCGAAGCCGGATTATGCCATCAGTGCCAGGAAGCTTGAATAAAAGAGTCCGTATCGTGAACAAGTGATCTACGGGCTTCCGCAGGAATTCTGGAAAGGGCGGACGTGCTATGCTAGCTTTCACCCATATTCTGGACGCCCTGCTGCAAGTCAGATGATGGACTGCGGGGCCCCCGCCCCACTGCAGCCAAGCCCGGCCGAGCCCCCCGCCATGACTGAACGCACCCGCGCAGTACCCGAGAACGCCTCCGCCGGCGCGCGCTTTCGCGCCGCACTGGCCGCGGAGCGCCCGCTCCAGTTGATCGGCACCCTCAATGCCTATTCGGCGCTCATGGCGCAGCGCGTCGGCTACCGCGCGATCTATCTCTCCGGCGGGAGGCGTAGCTGCCGGCTCGCTGGGGGTGCCCGATCTCGGCATCAGCGGGCTCGACGACGTGGTGACCGACGTGCGCCGCATCACCGACGTCTGCCCCCTGCCCTTGCTGGTGGACGTGGACACGGGGTTCGGTGCGAGCGCCTTCAACATCGCCCGCACCGTGAAATCCCTCACCAAAGCCGGCGCCGCCGCGATGCACATGGAGGACCAGGTCGGGGCCAAGCGCTGCGGCCATCGCCCCAACAAGGAGCTGGTGTCGCAGCAGGAGATGGTGGACCGGGTGAGAGCGGCAGCCGACGCCAAGACCGATCCCCATTTCGTGGTCATGGCGCGCACGGACGCGCTGGCGGTCGAGGGGCTGCAGGCCGCGATCGACCGCGCCTGCGCGTGCGTGGAGGCCGGCGCCGACATGATCTTCCCCGAAGCAATCACCGAGCTTGCCATGTACCGGAAGTTCGCCGACGCCGTGAAGGTCCCGATCCTCGCCAACATCACCGAGTTCGGGAAGACGCCGCTCTTCACCGTGCAGGAGCTCGCGGGCGCCGGTGTCGCGATGGTGCTCTACCCGCTCTCCGCATTCCGCGCCATGAGCGCCGCCGCACTGCGCGTCTACCAGGCGGTGCGCCGGGACGGCACGCAGAAGGGCGTGCTCGAGCTCATGCAGTCGCGCGACGAGCTCTACGAATTTCTCGACTACCACGCCTACGAGCGCAAGCTCGACGAGCTGTTCGCCCGCGACCGGAAGAAGTGACGGGAATCCTGCTGTTGAAGGGAACGCTGGCGCGTTACGGCCACCGCCCCGGCTGCGATAAAGCGCCGCCGGGCGTTGGCGCGGCCGCTGCTAACGTATTAATATTTACTCTCTTTTTGCCTGGCCGCGCCGGATAATGCAGCTCTTCGCCCTCGGCATCAATCACCAGACTGCTCCGCTCTCGGTGCGCGAGCAGGTGGTGTTTCACGCGGAGAACCTGATCGGTGCGCTGCGCGAGCTCGTCGACCGCCGCCCGGTCAAGGAGGCGGCGATCATCTCGACGTGCAACCGCACCGAGATCTACTGCTCGACCGCCAACCCGCACGCGGCAATCGAATGGATGGCGGGCTACCACCGGCTGGAGCCGCGGCAGATCGCGTCCTACTTCTACCAGCTGCCGCAGGAGAAGGCGGTGAAGCACGCGTTTCGCGTGGCGAGCGGCCTCGATTCGATGGTGCTCGGGGAGCCGCAGATCCTCGGGCAGTTCAAGCAGGCCGTGCGCACCGCCCAGGCCGCGGGCACGCTGGGGGTGCTGTTGCACAAGCTGTTCCAGCGCACCTTCGCGGTGGCGAAGTCGGTGCGCTCCGAGACGGATATCGGAGCGGCGACGGTGTCGATGGCATCCGCCGCCATCGCGCTGGCGCAGCGGATCTATCCGGCGATTGCCGAGCAGAGCGTTCTCTTCATCGGCGCGGGCGAGATGATCGAGCTCTGCGCCACGCATTTTGCCGCCCAGCACCCCCGCCGCCTCACCTTCGCGAACCGCACCCTCGAGCGCGCCCAGGCCCTCGCCGACCGCTTCCTCGGCCGCGCCATCACCCTGAACGATCTGCCCGCGCAGCTCGCCAGCCACGACATCGTGGTGAGCTCGACGGCGAGCACGCTCCCGATCATCGGCAAGGGGCTCATGGAGCGGGCGCTCGCGGCGCGCAAGCATCGCCCGATGCTCGTGTTCGATCTCGCAGTGCCGCGCGATGTCGAGCAGGAAGTCGGTGCCCTGGACGACGTTTTTCTCTACGAGGTGGACGATCTCGGCAAGGTCGCGCGCGAGGGCATGGACGTCCGCCAGAACGCGGTGGCGCAGGCGGAGGTGATCATCGAGAACCAGGTCACCGATTTCATGCACTGGCTCGGCAACCGCGAGCTGGTGCCGGCGATACGCGCCCTGCGCGATTCCGCCGAGCGGGCGCGTCGCCACGAGATGGAGCGCGCCCTGCGGCGCCTCGCCCGGGGCGAGGACCCCCACGCGGTGACGGAGCAGCTTTCGCGGGCGCTCATGGCGAAACTCACGCACGCGCCGACGCACGCGCTGTCGCATGCGCGGGACGACGAGCGCGAGCGGCTGGTCGAGCTCCTCACCCGCCTCTACCAGATTCCGCGGCAGGAATGAAGCCGAGCATCGCAGCGAAGCTCGGGCAGCTCTCGGGCCGGCTCGAGGAGCTGAATCGCCTCCTGTCCTCGGAGAACGCGACCGCCGACCTCGGCAACTACCGCAGGCTCTCGCGCGAGCACGCGGAGATCGCACCGCTGGTCGAGCTCTACCAGCGCTACGTGCAGGGAGAGGCCGACATCCGGGCGGCGGAGGAGATGAGCGGGGAGCCTTCCATGCGCGAGTTCGCCGAGTCCGAGATCAGGCTGACGCGCGAGCGGCTCTCGGGCATCGAGCAGGAGCTGCAGATGCGGCTGCTGCCCAGGGACCCCAACGACGATCGCAACATCTTTCTCGAGATCCGCGCCGGCACCGGCGGCGAGGAGTCCGCGCTCTTCGCGGGCGAGCTCTTCCGCCTCTACAGCCGCTACGCCGAGCGCAACCGCTGGCAGGTCGAGGTGGTGTCCCAAAGCCCCTCCGACCTCGGCGGCTACAAGGAAATCATCGCCAAGATCTCGGGACAGGGCGCGTACTCCAGGCTCAAGTTCGAGTCCGGAGGCCACCGGGTGCAGCGGGTGCCGGTCACCGAGACCCAGGGGCGCATCCACACCTCCGCCTGCACGGTGGCGGTGATGCCCGAGGCCGACGAGATCGCGGACGTCGTGCTCAATCCGGCGGAGCTGCGCGTGGACACCTTTCGCGCCTCCGGGGCGGGCGGGCAGCACGTGAACAAGACCGACTCGGCCGTGCGCGTCACGCACCTCCCGACCGGCATCGTGGTGGAGTGCCAGGACGACCGCTCGCAGCACAAGAACCGCGCGCGGGCGCTCGCCATCCTCGCCGCGCGCATCAAGGACCGGCAGTTGAGCGAGCAGCGGGCGAAAATGGCCGCCACCCGCAAGTCCCTCATCGGCAGCGGCGACCGCTCGGAACGCATCCGCACCTACAACTTTCCGCAGGGACGCGTGACCGACCACCGCATCAATCTCACGCTCTACAAGATCGACCGGATCATGGATGGCGAGCTCGACGAGTTGATTTCCGCGCTCGCGGCCGAGCACCAGGCCGAGCAGCTCGCCCAGCTGGCCGAAGACACGCAGGCGGCGTAACGCTGTCCGCGCTCGGCGCGTGGCCATTCCGCTCGAAGCCAACCTGCAAGCCGCCGCCCTGGCCGTGCTGTCCTCGGCCCTGTTCGGTACGGCGTTAGTGACCACTCACTCAGGGCTGAAATATCTGGATGCGCTGCTGGGGGCGAGAGTGAGCATACCCTCGGCGACGCTGATGTTCTGGCTGCTGTCCCCGGGTCTCGACCTCGCGGGCTGGGAGGCAGCGGCGCTCGGGATATTCGCCCTCGTGGGGGTGTTCTATCCGGCTGCGGTTACCCTTCTCACTTTCGAAGCCAACCGGCGGCTCGGCCCCACCGTGACCGGAACAGTGGGCAGCACCACGCCGCTATTTGCGGTGCTGGGGGCCGCGTTATTCCTGGGGGAGTCGCTCGGCGCCCGGGAGCTCTTCGCCACGTCCCTCATCGTGTTCGGCACGATTGCGTTGTCGCGGCCGGGAATGGCGGATCGGAAAGGACGCCAACCGAACGCACTTTGGTTGCCGTGGTCGGCGGCAGCGCTGCGCGCGCTGGCGCAGGTCCTGTCCAAAGCCGGGCTCGCGCTCTGGCCCAGCCCGTTCGCCGCCGCGCTCGTGGGCTACACCGTCTCATCGACAGCGGTATGGGCGAGCGCACTCGGGCGCCGGGCCGGCAATCCGGGGTTCAATCGTCGCGGCGTCGCGTGGTTCGCCGCAACGGGTATCCTCAACGGCGCCGCATTGCTCTCCCTGTATCACGCCCTCAATGCTGGCCCGGTGCACCTCGTTTCGCCGATCGTCGCGACCTATCCCGTGTTTACCTTGATGCTCAGCGCGGCGTTATTGCGCGAGGAACGGATGAGCGGCGCCCTCATCGGGGGCGTCGCGCTCACCGTAGCGGGTGTGGTCGTGCTGATCGCACAATGGTAACGGCAAGCAATCACGGCAGCGCCAGCGTCAGGGAGCTTCTGCGGACGCCCGCCATCGATCCCGTTGACGCTCGAGCCCTGTTACGCGAGGCGCTGGGAGTCAGCGCGACGCATCTCGCCGCGCATCCCGATCAGCGGCTGACCGCCCCGCAGCGCGACCGCTATCTCGAGCTGGTCGCGCGCCGCCGCGCCGGCGAGCCGGTTGCCTACCTCACGGGAGAACGCGAGTTCTACAGCATCGCGTTCAAGGTGACACCAGCGGTGCTGATTCCGCGTCCCGAAACGGAACACCTGGTCGAAGCCGCGCTCGAGCTGATTCCCGCGGACACTACCTTCCGCGTGCTCGATCTTGCGACCGGCAGCGGTTGCGTTGCGGTGGCGATTGCGCTGCAGCGCTCGCAAGCGCGGGTAACGGCGACGGACGCGTCGCCCGAAGCGCTGGCGGTCGCGCGCGAGAATGCGGCGCGCCATGGTGCACGCATCGAGTTCGTCGAAAGCGACTGGTTTGCCGCGCTGGCCAGCCGACGGTTCGACTTGATCGTTTCGAACCCCCCCTATGTCGCGGAGCGCGACCCGTGCCTCGCGGAAGGCGATCTGCGGTTCGAGCCGCGCGCGGCACTCGTCGCGGGGGCCGACGGGCTGTCCTGCATACGCCTGCTTGTGGCCCAGGCGCGCACGCACCTCGAGACCGGCGGCGGGCTGTTGTTCGAGCACGGGCGCGACCAGGCCGCGGAGTGCCGCGCCCTGCTCGTGCGAGCGGGCTATCGCACGGTGGGCTCGCGGCGCGACCTCGCAGGCATCGAGCGGGTGAGCGGGGGCCGCGTTTGACGGCGCACGGGGGCAGCGGTTAGAATAAAGTCTGAGTAAAACACTCGGATATAGGAAAACCCATGAGTATTCAGGATGTTATAAAGAAGCAGGTCACCGGAAACAAGGTCGTGCTCTACATGAAAGGCACGCCCGATTTCCCGCAGTGCGGCTTTTCCGCGAACGCGATCGGGATATTGCGCGCCTGCGGGGTGAACGATCCCTACACGGTCAACGTCCTCGAGAACCCCGATATCCGCCAGGGCATCAAGGAATACGCCAACTGGCCGACGATCCCGCAGCTCTACGTGAACGGCGAATTCGTCGGCGGCTCCGACATCATGACCGAGATGTATCAGAGTGGCGAGCTGAAGAAGCTGCTCGCAAAAATCGCCGCCTGAGCGTCGATCAACATCTGCAGAAACGGCCGGCATCTTGCCGGCCTTTTTTTACTGCGCCGGGCCGGCGAATTGCGACCAGGCGAATTGCGCGAGCAGGCCGAGCGCGATGATGAACAGCCCGCGCTTCACCCAGACGCGAAAAGTCGCCGCGTCGATGCGGTTGCGGATGCGCACGCCGATGAGCGAGCCGGCAACCCCGATCGCGACGAAGGGCAGCGTCGCGAGCCACTCGCCCATCGCAATGCCGCCCCGCGTCGAGAGCACCGTGAATTGCGTCGACTTGCCGACAAGAAAGCAGATGTTGAGCCCCTGCACGAGCAGTTGCGGGTGTGAGGCCGAGCGAAAGGTAGAAGATGATGAGGGGCGGCGCGGATATGTTGGCCGTTCCTTCGAAGATTCCGGAAGTCAGGCCGGCAAGCGGCGCGAACACGCGCTCGTGGCGCCGCACCAGCGGCCATTGGGCGCGGCCCAGGCGATCGAGATTGAGATAGAACAGCGTGAGGAGCGCCAGCACGAGCGTATAGGGCGCGTTCGGTGCAGCAACGAATACCCACGTTCCGGCGGCTGCTCCGACGATCATGTAAAGCGGCATCATCCAGAAGCGCGCGAGCGTATTGCGCAGCGGACCGCTGGCGACGAGCGCGACGCAGATCGTCGCCACGGTCGGGAGGAGGACGATGATGATCGCGGTGCGCATGTCGCTGACCATCGCAATCAGCGGCGTTGCCACGAACGGGAAACCGAAACCCAGCGCCCCCTGAAGCAACCCGGCCAGCAGGATCACGCCCGCGAGCCAGATCATCAGCGGGAGGGGAAGCGACTCAAAGAACATCATGGCCAAGAATACCCGATTGTCATGGCGGGGCGATTCCACTACGATGAATCCCGCGTCACCTCAACCAGGAGGACCGCCATGAGTGAGGACATGATGGGGGCGCGCGCCGTCGGGGCGGGTCAGGGCTGGACGTGGATCGCGGACGGGTTCGGCCTGTTCAAGAAGGCACCGGGCATCTGGATCGCGCTGGTCGTGGTACTCTTCGTGATCCTGGTGGTCCTCGCGTTCATTCCCCTGCTGGGCGCGGTCGCCACGTTCCTGCTGATGCCTGCCTTCCTCGGCGGGTTGATCCTCGGGTGCCTGAGCGCTCCAGGGCGGCGGCGAACTGGAACTGCAGCACATCTGTTGCCGGATTCGACAAGGCGCATGCGGGCAACCTCATCGTGCTGGGCGCGCTCACGATCGCCGGCCTTGGTCATCGTGATGCTGCCGGTGTTCGCGATCGTCGGCGCGGGAGCCATTGTTGCCGTGATGCGCGGTGACACGGCAGGCGCCGCGGCGATGGGCGGCAGCGTCCTGATCGCGTGGCTGGTTGCACTCGCTCTCAGCATCCCGATCTACATGGCGCTGTGGTTTGCCCCCTCGCTGGTCGTGCTGGGTGGGCGCGCTCCCGTGGCGGCCCTCAAGGAAAGCTTTGTGGGCTGCCTGAGGAACATCCTTCCGTTTCTCGTCTATAGCATCGTGGTGTTGGTGCTGGGGATCGTTGCCTCGATTCCGCTCGGCCTCGGCTGGCTCGTGCTGGGACCGGTCCTGATCGCGTCTGTTTACACCGCCTACCGGGATATTTTCGGCGACGCCTGAGCGCGTGCCGGGAGTCCGCCGGGGACGGTTGTCGACCGGTACGCCGGTCACCTCGCGCGCTCGATCAGCTAATCCGATTAACAGCATTTAATAACAATGGATTACCATCTAAAATGAAAGCGCTTGCAGCTGACCGGGATGCCTGATTAGAATATTTGGTTTACGCTCGTGCCTTGGCTTCGAGTGACCCCCGACTGGAGATCTCCCATGAATATCATGACGGATGCTAAGAACCTCGCCGTGACGACCAAGCCTGCGGGCGGGAAGGTGCGCATGACGCCGTCCGAGGCCTTCATCGAGACCCTGGTCGCGCACAAGGTCAAGGACGTGTTCGGCATCGTCGGCTCGGCCTACATGGACGCGCTCGATCTTTTCCCCGGCGCCGGCATCCGGCTCGTGAGCGTTGCGCACGAGCAGAATGCTGCGCACATGGCCGACGGCTACGGGCGCGTCACCAATCGGCCGACCGTGTGCATCGCGCAGAACGGCCCCGGCATCACCAACTTCGTGACCGCCGTGGCGGCAGCCTACTGGGCGCACACGCCGATGGTGGTGGTAACGCCCGAATCCGGAAGCCTCACGGCCGGCCACGGCGGATTCCAGGAAACCGAGCAGATGCCGATCTTCTCGAAGATCACCAAGTGGCAGGTGCACGTGAACTCGCCGCTGCGCATGGCCGAGCTGATGCATCGCGCCTTCACGATCGCGCTGCACGAGCGCGGGCCGGTGCAGGTCAACATCCCGCGCGATTATTTCTACGGCGAAGGCGATTACGAGATCCTGCCGCCTCTCGTCATCGAGCGCGCGGCGGGCGGGGCGAACTCGCTCGACAAGGCGGCGAAGATGCTCGCCGAGGCGAAGTTCCCCGTCATCCTGTCGGGCGGCGGCATCGTGATGGCGGACGGCATCGATGAAGTGAAAGCCCTGGCCGAACACCTCACTGCGCCGGTCGTGAACTCCTACCTCCATAACGACTCGTTTCCGGCGAGTCACCCGCTGTCGTGCGGCCCGCTGGGTTACCAGGGCTCGAAGGCTGCGATGCGCATCATCGCGCGCGCCGACGTCGTGCTCGCGCTGGGCACGCGCCTCGGGCCCTTCGGCACGCTGCCGCAGCACGGCATCGACTACTGGCCGAAGGAGGCGAAGATCATCCAGATCGACGCCGACCACCGCACGCTCGGGCTGGTGAAGAAGGTATCGCTTGCGATCCAGGGCGATGCCGGGCTCGCGGCGCAGGAGCTGCTGAAGCGCCTGAAGGCGCGGGGGGCGAGAAAGCCCGACCGGAACCGCCTGGCGGAAGTGCTCCGCGAGAAGGAAGCATGGATCGCCGAGCTCGCCAACTGGCCCTCCCCCAACCGGAAGGGCCAGATCGGGCCGCGCCGTGCGCTCGCGCAACTCGCGAAGGCGCTTCCCCGGAATGCGATGGTTTCGACGGACATCGGAAACGTGTGCTCGGTCGCAAACAGCTACCTGCGCTTCGAGCAGCCGCTGTCTTTCCTCGCGGCGATGAGCTGGGGCAATTGCGGCTACGCGTACCCCACGGCGCTCGGCGCGAAGGTTGCGCGCCCGGAGCGCCCCGCGATCGCCTACGTGGGCGACGGCGCTTGGGGCATGAGCCTGGCCGAGGTGATGACCGCGGTGAAGGAGAAGATTCCGGCAGTGGCGGTGGTATTCAACAACGGGCAGTGGGGCGCGGAAAAGAAGAACCAGATCGATTATTTCGACAACCGCTTCGTCGGTACCAACCTCGCCAATCCGGACTTCTCCGAGGTCGCGCGCGTGATGGGCGCGGAGGGCTACCGCGTCGAGCACGAGGACGAGGTCTCCGACGCGCTCAAGGCCGCGCTGCGCTCCGGCAAGCCGTCCGTCGTCGAGATCCTGCTCACACAGGAACTCGGCGAGCCGTTCCGCCGCGACGCGTTCCGCAAGCCGCGCCGGCTGCTGCCCAAGTACCGTAAATTCAGCGCGAAGGACTACCGTTAACAGGCGCTTGATCGGGAACGAGAAAAAGCCGGCCCCCCGCCGGCTTTTTTGGTGAGTGAGCGCTAACTGGGGCGGTGCCGGAGTGGATCGGGGTCCCGTCCGCAAGACCGCAAAGCTCGCCGATGTCGCGCGGCTCGCGCGAGTTTCCACCGCCACCGTCTCGCGCGCGCTCACCCAGCCGGACAAGGTCAAGGCGGCCACCGCCGCGCGCATCCGGCAGGCGGTACAAGCGCTCGGCTACGTCGCGCACGGCGCGGCGCGCGCGCTCGCTTCGCGCCGCACCCACACCATCGGCGCCGTCATTCCGACCCTCGACAACGCGATCTTCGCAAACACCGCCCACGCCCTGCAGAAGGCCCTCGACGATGCGGGCTATACGCTGCTGCTCGCGTGCCACGAATTCGACGCCGGGGTGGAAGCCCGCGTGACGGAGGCGCTCATCGAGCGCGGCGTGGACGGGCTCGTGCTGCTCGGCGCCACGCATCACGCGAGCGTGTTCCAGATGATCGACACGCACCAGATCCCCTACATCCTCACCTGGGCGCTCGATGCGGCCGGACGCCATCCGTGCGTCGGCTTCGACAATCGCGCCGCCGCGGTCCGCATCGCGCGGCACCTGCTCGACCTCGGCCACCGGGAGTTCGCCATGATCTCGGGCGTCACGAGCGGGAACGAGCGCGCGGCGGAACGGCTGGAGGGGGTGCGGCAGGCCCTCGCCGCGCGCGGGCTCGCGCTTGCTCCCGGGCGGGTGGTCGAAAAACCGTACACACTGACGGCGGGACGCGAGGGACTGCGCGAAGTCCTGCGGGCATCGCCCCGGCCGACCGCGGTCGTGTGCGGCAACGATGTGCTGGCAATCGGCGCGCTCGCCGAGTGTCAGGCGCAGGGGCTCGCGGTCCCGCGCGATGTCTCCGTGACCGGCTTCGACGATCTCGAGATGGCCGCGGTGGTGACGCCGGCGCTTACCACCGTGCATTTTCCCACCGCGGACCTCGGCACTTTCGCGGGCCGGCACCTGCTCGCCCGGCTCGCGGGCAAGCCGGTCGAGCAGCGCACCGAGCTCCCGGTGGAGTTGGCCGTACGCGCCAGCACGGCGCCGCCGCCGGCGGCGTGACGACCAAGGGTTTCCTCGCCACGTCTCTGAAGCGCTCAGGCTTCCGCGAGCAGTTGCTCGATCATGCGCAGCGCCTGGACGCCGTAGGTCCCGCCGAAGAGATTCAGGTGGTTCAGCACGTGATAGAGGTTGTAGAGGTTCCTGCGGCTGCGGTAGCCGGGGTCGAGCGGGAATTCCGCTTGATAGGCTTCGTGGAAGGACCGCGCGAAGCCGCCGAAGAGCTCAGTCATCGCGAGGTCGGCCTCGCGGTCGCCATAGTAGACGGCAGGATCGAAGATCACCGGCTCGCCTCCGGGGGCCGTCGCGGCATTGCCCGACCACAGGTCACCGTGCAGGAGTGACGGGACCGGACGGTAACCCGCAAAGAACGCGGGCAACTTTTCCATCAGGCGCTCGCCGTTCGCGACGAGGCGGCCGCCGTGACCCTTCAATGCCGCCAGCTTGAGCTGAAATCCCAGTCGCTGCTCCCGCCAGAAGGCGATCCAGTCGTCCGATCCGGTATTGACCTGCGGAGTCGCGCCGATCGTGTTGTCGCGGTACCAGCCGTAGCGGCCGCCCGCTACGCGGTGCATAAGCGCCAGCTTGCGACCGAGCGCGCCCATGCTGCGTTCGTCGGAGGAATGAAGCTCGAGATGCTCGAGCACGAGCCAGCACGCGTCCGGGGACCTGCCGTGGCAGACGGGCTCGGGCACGCGGACGGTCTGCGTGCGTGCAATCTCGCGCAGGCCGTCCGCCTCGGCGGAAAACATCTCCGCTCGTTCCGGGGCGTTGAGCTTCACGAAAAAGGCACGTCCTCCGCCGCGAACGACGTGGCATTCGTTGATGCATCCGCCGCCGGCTTCGGTGCGCGATTCGAGGGTGAAGGACGCGCCCGTCGCCGCCCGGATCGAGCGCTCGATGTCCCGCCAGGGGCTCATGAACCCGGCTTCAGCCGAGCGACTTGCGCGCTTTGGCGATCGCCTGCTTCACGCGGACCGGCGCGGTCCCGCCCGGGTGGCTGCGGCTCTTCAACGATCCCTCGAGGGTGAGGGAACCGTACACATCCTGGTCGATCCGCGAGGAGAAGCGCTGCAGCTCGGGCAGCTTGAGCTCCGCGAGATCGCAGTTGCGCGACTCGGCGAAGCGCACCGCCTGCGCGACCGCCTCGTGCGCCTCGCGGAAGGCCACGCCCTTGCGGACCAGATACTCGGCGAGATCGGTGGCGGTGGCGTGACCCTGCCGCGCGGCCGCGGCCATCGCCTCGCGCTTGACCTGAATGCCGCCGAGCATCTCCGTGAACACGGCGAGGCACGCCGTCAGCGTGTCCACGGCGTCGAACAGCGGCTCCTTGTCCTCCTGGTTGTCGCGGTTGTAGGCGAGCGGCTGCGCCTTCATGAGGGTCAGCAGCGCCACCACGTGGCCGTTCACGCGCCCGGTCTTTCCGCGAATCAGCTCCGCCACGTCGGGGTTCTTCTTCTGCGGCATGATCGAGGAGCCGGTGGTGAACCGATCGGCGATCTCGACAAAGCCGAAGCGCGGGTTGGCCCAAATGACGAGCTCCTCGCAGAAGCGCGACAGGTGCGTCATCGCGAGCGCCGCGACTGCGCAGAATTCGATGGCGAAGTCGCGGTCGGAGACGGCGTCGATCGAGTTCTCGCAGATCCCGTCGAAGGCGAGCTCCTTCGCCACCCGCTCGCGGTCGATGGGGAACGAGGTGCCGGCGAGCGCCGCCGCGCCGAGCGGCAGGCGGTTCACGCGCCTGCGACACTCCGCGAGACGCTGCGCGTCGCGCGCGAGCATCTCGAAATACGCGAGCAGGTGGTGACCGAAGGTGACCGGCTGCGCCACCTGCAGGTGCGTGTATCCGGGCATCACCGTGTCGGCGTGCTGCTCGGCGAGGTCGAGCAGCGCGCGCTGCAGCGCCTTGACGAGCGAAAGTGTCTGGTCGATCGCGGCGCGCAGGTAGAGCCGCACATCGGTCGCGATCTGGTCGTTGCGCGAGCGCCCGGTGTGCAGCCGCTTGCCGGCCTCGCCGGCGAGCTCGATCAAGCGCCGCTCGATGTTGAAATGCACGTCCTCATGCGCTTCCGACCACGGGAACGTGCCGGCATCGATCTCGGAGCGGATCTGTGCGAGACCGCTCTCGATCGCCGTGAGGTCGGCCTTGCTGATGACGCCGGCCGCCTGCAGCATGCGGGCGTGCGCGAGCGACGCCTCGATATCGTACGCGGCGAGCCGGCGGTCGAACGAGACCGACGCGGTGAAGCGCTGCACGAGATCGGTCGCGGGCTCGGTGAACCGTCCCGACCACGGCTTGCCCCGTTTCTTGTCGTTGGCGGACATGCAGGCTGCTAGAATTCAAGAGTGGCGCGCAGTATAAATCAAAACGCCTATTCAGGCGCCCTGCCGAACTTTCGCAATCTCGGCATCATGCTGCGCATCCTGCTGATGGGCAACGCGGCCGCCGCAGCGGCTGCGGTCGTGAAGGGTCCCGACCTGCTGGGGGCATGGCGCGAGTTCGTCGAGTCCGCAGCGCTGGTCGAGCCGCTGCTGGTGCTTTCGGTCCTCGCGCTCGCGGTGCTCTCCGGCGTCCTGCGCCTCCTCCCCTACTGGCTCGGCGCGGCCGCGGTGCTGGCGCTGGAGCTGGTGCTTACCGCGGTGCTGTACTTCGAGGGACGCACGCTGCTCGGCCAGGCACCGGCGCCGCTCGAGCGCTACCTCCTGCTCGTCGTGCTCACCACCTTCGCGATGCTCGCCTACTTCGACCTGCGCGGGCGCGCGCTGTCACCGGCGCTGTCGGAAGCGCGGCTGCAGGCGCTGCAGGCGCGCATCCGTCCCCACTTTCTCTTCAACAGCATCAACGCGGTGCTGTCGCTGATCCGCCAGGACCCGCGGCGCGCGGAGGACGCACTGGAGGACATGGCGGAGCTCTTCCGCGTGCTGATGGCTGACAACCGGGAGTTGACGCCGCTCACGCGCGAGGTGGAGCTGTGCCGCCAGTATCTCGGCATCGAGCAGCTGCGGCTCGGCAGTCGGCTGCGCGTCGAATGGCAGCTCGACGCCATGCCGCGTGACGCGCTGGTGCCGCCGCTCGTACTCCAGCCGCTGCTGGAAAACGCCGTCTATCACGGCATCGAGCCGCGCCTCGAGCCCGGCACGATCGTCATCAACATCGCCGCCGCGCGCGACGAGCTGCACGCGGTGCTGCGCAATCCCTATCGGCCCGACGGTGGCCGCCACGAGGGCAACCGCATGGCGCTGGCGAACATCCGCGAGCGGCTCGCGCTTCACTTCGACGCCGAAGCGAATCTCTCCACGCGGGCGGGCGCGGACAGCTACGAAGTCCGGATCGTCATGCCCTACGTCAGGAGCCGCGATACGCCCGGCGCGGCGCCGGAGCCGGCTCATGAGTGAGGATAAGCCGCCGCTGCGCATCGTCGTCGTGGACGACGAGGCGCCGGCGCGCTCTCGGCTGAAGGAGCTCCTCGCCGACTGCGCGGCGGAGCTGCCTCTCGTGGTGGCGGGCGAGGCCGCGAGCGGGCCCGAGGCGATCGAGCTGCTCGGGGCCGAGCCCGCGGACGTCGTGCTCCTCGACGTTCGCATGCCGGAGATGGACGGCATCGAGGTCGCCCAGCACCTGCAGAAGCTCGAACGGCCGCCGGCGGTGGTGTTCGCGACCGCCTATGACGCCTACGCGATCCGCGCCTTCGAGGTGCACGCGGTCGACTATCTCTTGAAGCCGATCCGGCTCGCACGCCTGAAAGAGGCGTTGGCGCGCGCGCGCGCGGCCCCGCGCCGCGAAGCGCTGGACGCAATCGCGCGCGCGGCGCGCACGCACCTCTCCGCGCAGGAACGCGGGCGAGTGCACTTGATCCCGGTCAAGGACGTGGTCTATCTCAAGGCCGAGCTGAAGTACGTGACGGTGCGCACCGCGGGGCGCGAGTACCTGATCGAGGAGGCGCTGACCAATCTCGAGGAGGAGTTCGGCGAGCGCTTCGTGCGCGCGCACCGCAACTGCCTGGTGGCGCGCGCGGCCGTGCGCGGCTTCGAGCGCACGATGAAGGACGGCGAGGCGCACTGGGAAGTGCTCCTCGACGGGGTGGAGGAGCGCATCGCGGTGAGCCGCCGCCAGCAGCACATCGTGCGCGAGTTCGGCAAGGGCGGGCGCGCTCCCGGATGACTCGAGCGGAAGCGCCGCGGCGCATCGTGATCGCCTCGCGCGAATCGGCGCTGGCGCTGTGGCAGGCGCGTTACGTCGAGTCGCGGCTCGCCGCGTTGTATCCGGGCGCGGAAATCCGCATTCTCGGCCTCACCACGGAGGGCGACCGCCGGCTCGACGCCTCGCTCGCGAAAATCGGCGGCAAGGGCCTGTTCGTCAAGGAGCTCGAGGAAGCGCTCGCGGGCGGGCGCGCCGATATCGCGGTGCACTCGATGAAGGACCTGCCGATGACCCTGGCGCGGGAGTTCGCGCTCGCGGCGGTGAGCGAGCGCGAGGACCCGCGCGACGCGTTCGTCTCGAGCCGCTACGCCGATCTCCCCGCGCTGCCGGCGGGCGCGCGCGTCGGCACCTCGAGCCTGCGGCGCGAATGCCAGCTGCGCGCGCGCCACCCGGGTCTGCGGGTCGAGCCGCTGCGCGGAAACGTCACCACGAGGCTGAGAAAGCTCGATGCGGGTGACTGCGATGCCGTGATACTCGCCGCGGCGGGCCTGAAGCGCCTCGGGCTGGAGGATCGCATCACGCGGCTCCTTCCGCCGACCGAGAGCCTGCCGGCGCCCGGGCAGGGCGCGCTCGGGGTGGAATGCCTGGCGCGCCGCGTCGACCTCGTCGAGGCTCTTGCCGCGCTCAACCACCCCGCGACGGCGCGGTGCGTTGCGGCGGAGCGTGCCTTTTCCCGGGCGCTTTCGGGCAATTGCAACGTGCCGCTCGGGGGTTACGCGGAAGTGGAGGGCCGGGAACTGCGGCTGCGCGGATTCGTCGGCGCGCCGGACGGCTCGCGCGTGGTGCAGGGGGAGCTGAGAGGGCCGGCGCGCGATCCGGAAGCGCTCGGCGCCACGCTGGCAAGAGCGCTCGAGGCGCAGGGCGCGGCGGAGATCCTGGCGCAGCTGCAGGCGTAGGAAGGTAGCGATGCGAGGAAAGCCGCTTGTCGGGAGGAGCGTCGTGGTGACGCGGCCGGCGCACCAGGCGCAGGCGTTCGCGCGCCTCGTGAGCGGCGCGGGAGGCCGCGCGATCCTGTTTCCCGCGATCGAGATTTGCGACATCGAGGACCCGGGGCCGTTCGTGCGGCTCGTCGACCGGCTGGACGAATTCGACCTCGCGATCTTCGTGAGCCCCAACGCGGTCGAGCGGGCGATGGGCCTGATCCGCGGGCGGCGCGCGTTTCCTCCCCGGCTTCGGGTCGCCACCGTGGGCGGGGGCAGCGTGCGAGCGCTCGAGCGCTTCGGCATCACCGGCGTCCTCGCTCCGCAGGGCCGCTTCGACAGCGAGGCGCTGGCCGACTTGCCGGAGCTTGCGGCGATGAGCGGCCGGCGCGTGGTGATCTTCCGCGGTGCGGGCGGTCGCGAGCTGCTCGGCGAGGTGCTGCGCAGCCGTGGCGCGGCGGTCGAGTACGCAGAGTGCTACCGCCGCGTCAGGCCCGATATCGACTCGGCGCCACTCCTGCAGGCGTGGTCGCACAAGGGGGTCGACGCGATCACCGCCACGAGCAGCGAGGGCCTGCGCAATTTCGCCGAGATGATCGGGCCCGCGGGGCGCGAGCGGTTGCTCGAGACGCCGGTCTTCGTGCCGCATCCCCGGATCGCCGAAGCCGCGCACGGGCTCCAGGTGCGCAGGGTGATCGTGACCGGCCCGGGCGACGAAGGGATGTTGGCCGGCCTCGTCGCGTACTTCAGCGCGCAGCGCTGAGGCGGACTAGGGGTCCAGGTCCACGTCCTGGTACGACTCCGGGTGTCCGAGCGGTTCCACGTGCGTCATCACGGCCGCGTCGGGGAGCGCGGCGCGAATGTCCAGCTCGACCTCATGCGCGAGGTCGTGACCCCGCGCGACCGTCCAGTCGGCGGGCACCAGCACGTGCAGGGTGACGAACGAACGCGTCCCGGCCTGGCGCGTGCGCAGGGCGTGGAAGTCGATGCCCCGCGCGCGGTAGGGCTCGAGCGCGCCCGCGAGCGCCCGCATCTTGTCGGGCGGCAGCGCGCGGTCGAGCAGGCCGTGGACCGAACGCTGCATGAGGCGGTAGCCCGACCACACGATATTGGCGGCGACCGCCAGCGCGATCAGGGGATCGAGCCGCGCCCAGCCGGTCAGCCACACGGCCGCGACGCCGGCGATGACGCCCGCGGAAGTCCAGACATCGGTCATGAGGTGGCGGGCGTCCGCCTCGAGCGCGACGGAGCGGTAATGGTGGCCCGCCCGGTAGAGCCGGCGCGCGACTCCGTAATTGATGAGCGAGGCGGCCGCCGAGACGGCCAGCCCGGCGCCAACCTGCTCGAGCGGGCGCGGGGTGATGAGGCGGTCGATCGCGGCGAAGCCGATCGCGATGGCTGCGATCAGGATCAACGTGCCTTCCAGGCCGCTCGCGAAGTACTCCGCCTTCGTGTAGCCGAACGCGTGGTCCTCGTCGGGGGGGCGGGCGGCCAAGCTGATCATCGCCAGCGCGACGGTGGCGCCGACGAGGTTGATGGTGCCCTCGATGGCGTCCGAAAGGAGGCCGACGGAGTCGGTGAGCCACCACGCGAGCGTCTTCAGCGCGATGGTCGCCAGCGCCGCCGCGATCGAGAGGGCGGCAAACTTGCTGGCGCCGGAGCGCGGCACGGGAACTCCTCCGGGATCAGTCCGAAGCGGGAGCCGACGGGGTAAAGGAGTCGGCGAAGAATTCCTCTTCCGGGAGCCCGCAGCGAGAGGTGAAATCCCGGTGCGCCGCCTCCACCATCACCGGCGCGCCGCAGGCGTATACCTGGTGGCCGGAGAGATCGGGAAAGTCCTCGATCACGGCCTTGTGCACGAACCCGGTGCGTCCCGTCCAGTGGTCCGATGCGGGCGCATCCGAGAGCACCGGAATGTAGCGGAGCCGACCGGCGCGCGCCCAGCTCTCGGCGAGATCGTTCAGGTAGAGATCGGAGCGCACCCGGCAGCCCCAGTAGAGCGTCATCGGCCGGTTGATCCCCGTCTGCAGAGCGTGCTCGACCATCGCCTTGATCGGTGCGAAGCCGGTGCCGCTCGCGAGGAGCACGATGGGCTTCGCGCTTTCCTCGCGCAGGAAGAACGTCCCGAACGGCCCCTCGAAGCGGATGATGTCCTTTTCCTTCATGACGCTGAAGACGTGCTGGCTGAACGGGCCGCCGTAATCCCTGAGGTGCAGTTGCAGCACGCCGTCGTCGTGCGGCGCGTTCGCCATCGAGAAGCTGCGGCGCATGCTGCCCTTCAACAGGAGATCGACGTATTGGCCGGCGAGATACTGCAGCCGCTCGTTGGCCGGGAGCTTGAGGTCGATCAGCATCACGTCGGGAGCGGCGCGCTGCATCTTCACCACGCGCGCCGGCAGGAGCTTGATCTGGATGCCCTTCACGGCGGAGCCGATCTCGCGGCACTGGATTTCGAGGTCGGCCAGCGGCTTCGCCTGGCAGAACAGCGCCATTCCGGCGCGCCGTTCCGCCTCGCTCATGGCCTGCTCCTGGTAGACGCCGTAGTCCACCGCTCCCCGGACGAGCTTCCCCTTGCAGGTGCCGCACACGCCGTGGCGGCAGCCGTAGGCGATGACGATGCCTTCGCGCAGCGCGGCGGCGAGCACCGTCTCGCCGTCGTTGACGGTGAACCTGTGCCCGCTCGACTGGATCGTGACGGTGTGGGGCATATCTGACTGGCGACTCGTGACCCTTCGACGGTGCTAAGAACCGGCTCGCGGACCGCGGCCGGCGGAACCCGCTTCAAGCTAAAATCCGCCCATGAGGCGCCTGCTCATCGTCGGCTTCGGCGACATTGCCCAGCGCATGGTTCCGCTGCTCGCCGGGCGCTGGCGCATCTACGCGCTCGCCCGCGATCCGCGGCGCTTCCCGGCGCTGCGCGCCCTCGGCGTGACGCCGGTCCGCGGGGATCTCGACCGCCCCGCCTCGCTCGCGCCGCTCGCCGGGCTGGCTCACGATGTCGTGCACCTCGCGCCGCCGCCGGAACAGGGCGCGCGGGACACGCGCACCGCTCATCTGGTTGCCGCGCTGGCGAAGGGCGGCAGTCTACCACAGCATTTTGTCTACATAAGCACCAGCGGCGTCTATGGCGACTGCGGTGGCGCGCTGGTGGCGGAGACGCGCCCGCCGCGGCCGCAGACCGAGCGCGCGCGGCGCCGGGCGGATGCCGAGCGGCAGCTGCGGGAATGGGGCCGGCGCAGCGGCGTGCGCGTTTCCATCCTGCGCGTGCCGGGCATCTACGCCGCGGACCGCTTGCCGCTCGCGCGACTGCGCAGCGGGACGCCGGCGCTCCGCGCGGATGAGGATGCCTATGTCAACCACGTGCACGCGGACGATCTCGCGCGCATCGTGGTCGCGGCGCTGCACCGCGGCGGTCCGGGGCGCATGTACAACGCCGCTGACGACGCCCCGATCCGGATGGGGGACTACTTCGATCTCGTGGCCGATCGTTTCGGGCTGCCGCATCCCCCGCGCGTGAGCCGCGCGGAAGCCGACCAGCTGATCGCCGGGAACCTGCGCTCGTTCATGGGGGAGTCACGGCGCCTCGTCAACCGGCGCCTGAAGCAGGAATTGCGGCTCAAGCTGCGCTATCCCACGGTGCATCACGGCGTGGCCGGGGCTGCGCGGGGCGAGGCCGCTCAAGCTTCGGGGATTCCCCGCTCACGGCTCGCGGATCCCGAGTCCCGGCATGGATGACGTGGTCATAGTCATTACCCATCTGCCAGACCGCGAGGCGGCGACGCGGCTCGCCCATGATCTCGTCGAGATGCGCCTCGCGGCGTGCGTGAACGTGCTCGCCGAGTGTGCGTCGGTCTATCGCTGGAGAGGCGCGATCGAGAATGCCCGCGAGGTGCCCGTCCTGATCAAGACGCAGGCTGCCCGCTACGGCGAGCTCGAGGCCGCTATCCGCAAGCTTCATCCCTATGAACTTCCGGAAATCGTCGCGGTCCCAGTGGTGCGCGGTTTCGACGACTACCTCCGATGGGTGGCGGACGAGACCCGCATCTCCGTCAGCTGATCCACTTCCGTGACCCCTGCATCACGCTTAGCGCTGGTCTTCCTGCTGGCGATCGCCGGCTTCGCGCGCGCTGCCGAGCCGGACCTGCTGGAGCCGGACCAGGCGTTTCGTTTCGCCGCGCGCTTGAAGGACGCGCGTTCGATCGAGGTGACCTACCGGATCGCGCCCGGCTACTATATGTATCGGGACAAGTTCCAGTTCACGCTTGCACCCGCCGGCGCGAAACCCGGCGCGCCGCAAATGCCGGCGGGCAGGAAGCACCGCGACGAGTTTTTCGGTGAAGTCGAGACCTATCGCGGCGATCTCAGCATCCTCCTGCCGTTCGAGCTTGCGGACGCCGGCGTGCCGGAGATCCGGCTGACGGCGCTGTCGCAGGGCTGCGCGGACATCGGCGTGTGTTACGTCCCCCATGAGCAGAAAGCCGAGTTGCGGCTGGCCTCGCTCGCCGCGGGCGGGGCGCGCAGCGATGCCGCGCCCGGGCTGTTTTCCTGGATGGACGCGGCGGGGGACGACCTGCGCGTCGCGCGCGTGTTCGAAGGCGGGTTCTGGCTGATCATCGGGAGCTTTTTCGGCTTCGGGCTGCTGCTCTCGTTCACGCCCTGCGTGCTGCCGATGGTGCCGATCCTCTCCAGCGTCATCGTGGGCGCGGGGCGGCCCGTCACCCGGGCGCGGGGATTGGTGCTGGCGGGCGCCTACGTGATCGGCATGGCGATCACGTACGCGGTCGCCGGGGTCGCCGCAGGGCTGTCCGGGGTGATGCTCTCGGCGGCGCTGCAGAATCCGTGGGTGCTGGGCGCGTTCGCGCTGGTATTCATCGCGCTTGCCTTGGCCATGTTCGGGTTCTACGAGCTGCAGCTTCCGGTTGCGCTGCAGCGCCGGCTCGCCGACGCGAGCAACCGGTTCCAGGGTGGGCAATTGGCGGGCGTGTTCGTGATGGGCGCGCTCTCGGCATTGATCCTCGGGCCGTGCGTCGCCGCGCCGCTGGCGGGGGCGCTCCTCTACATCGGCCAGAGCCGGGACGCCGTGCTGGGAGGATCGGCGCTATTCACGATGGCGCTCGGCATGGGCGTGCCGCTGCTCGCCGTGGGCGCCTCGGCCGGGGCGCTGATGCCGAAGGCGGGTCCGTGGATGGAAACGGTGAAACGCGGCTTCGGCACGCTGCTGCTCGGGATGGCGATTTACCTCGTATCGCCGTTCCTGCCGGTGTCGGTCCAGATGTTCCTGTGGGCGGCGCTTCTGATCGTGACCGCGATCTACTTGCGCGCCATCGATCCCCTGCCCGCTGGCGCTCACGGGTTCCAGAGGTTCAGCAAGGGCGTGGGCATCATTGCGCTGATCGCGGGCCTTGCCTACCTCGTCGGTGCGCTCTCGGGCGGGCGCGACATCCTGCAGCCGCTCTCGGGGCTGCGCGTCACGGATTCCGGGAGCGTGCCATCCGAGACCCCGTTTGCGCGCGTCGCCAGCGTGGCGGAGCTCGATGACCGCATCCGCGCCGCGGCGGGGCGGACGGTGATGCTCGATTTCTACGCCGACTGGTGCGTCTCCTGCAAGGAGATGGAGCGCTACACCTTCAGCGACGAGCGGGTGCGGGCGCGGTTTCGCGAGATGGCGCTGCTGCAGGCAGACGTCACCGCCAACAACGCCGAGCATGCGGCGCTGCTCAAGCGCTTCCGGTTGTTCGGGCCGCCGGGCATCGTCTTCTTCGACCGCGAGGGCCGCGAAATCCAGGGTCTGCGCGTGATCGGCTTTCAGCCCGCCGAGCGCTTCGTGGCGGTGCTTGACCAGGCGCTGGGCTTCCAACGATGAAGGCGCGCGCTGTGGGGATTGTCGCCGTGGTGGCGGCCCTCTCGGCCGCGGCCGGCGCCGCGTATCACCTGTGGTCGCGTGGCAGCGACGGCGCTTCCGGCAGGGACCTGGCGGAAGCTGTGGAACGGGTGCTTCAGGCGCGGGTCGTCGACCTCCAGGGCGCCTCCCAGAGCCTCGAGCAGTGGCGTGGGCGCGTGCTGGTGGTCAATTACTGGGCAACCTGGTGCGCCCCGTGCCGGGAGGAAATCCCGCTGTTCGTGCGGATGCAGGAACGCTACGGGGAGCGGGGGCTGCTTTTTATCGGCATCGCAATCGATCAGCCCGACAAGGTCGCCGAGTTCGCGCGGGAGTTCCGCGTCAACTATCCCCTGGTGCTGGGCGGGGTGGACTCGATCGAGTTGCTGCGCCAGGTGGGCAACCGGGCCGGGGTACTCCCCTACACGCTGGTGCTCGACCGTAAAGGCAATCTCGTGAGCCGCGAGCCGGGCGGGATCAAGGAGGCCAAGCTGGAAAAGCTTATCGTGCCCCTGCTCTGAGATCTAACTCCCAATAACCTGCTGCCTATTTCATCTAACTTCCGCTAAAAGACCGGATTCAGCAGTAGCGGACCTATCCGCACCTCCCTTCATTATCAGGGGGTTATGAGACGAGAAAGCGGTCGGTCCGACAAATCCGGCTCACCCGGGGCGTGACTTGGATCAGGCCGTCCATCCCCACGCTAATATTCGGTAACTTCTGCCAATTTCTAGACAATTTCATAGAACTTTGGCAAACTCGTTGCCAAGGTTTACCGGGAGATTCGACTTGGAGGTGGCTCCGGCCCGGTTCACGACATCTCCTACGACAACGCCATGCCCGGCGCCAAGAACATCCTCGTCATACACGGCCCCAACCTGAATCTCCTCGGCACCCGTGAGACCCGGCATTACGGCAAGGACACGCTGAGGGCGATCAACCTGCGTCTCGGACGGCGCGCAAGGGGAGGGAAGGCGCGGCTTGCGACCTACCAGAGCAATGCCGAGTCGGAGCTGGTCGAGCGGGTCCAGCAGGCCCGCCGCGAGGGCGTGGACTTCATCATCATCAATCCGGCCGCCTTCACCCACACCAGCGTGGCGCTGCGCGATGCGCTCGCGGCCGTCGGCATCCCGTTCGTCGAAGTGCACCTCTCCAACGTCTTCGCGCGCGAGGCCTTTCGCCGCGAGTCCTATTTCACCGACATCGCGGTCGGGATCATCAGTGGGCTCGGCGCCAGGGGTTACGAGCTGGCGCTCGAGTTCGCACTTCAGTACTCGAGGAGGGCTTAGGACGTGGACCTGCGCAAGGTCAAGACACTGATCGACCTGGTGCAGCAGTCGGGGATCGCGGAACTCGAGATCACCGAGGGCGAGGAGAAAGTGCGCATCAGCCGCGGCGTGGCCGGGGCGCAGCAGGCTCCCATGGTGACGCAGGTGCTCGCGCCGCCGCAGGCTGGGCCGGCACCGGCCCCTGCCGTGGCCGGAGCGCCTGCCGCGCCGGCGGAAGGCGAGGCCGCGCCGGCGCCCGAGGGCCACGTCATCCGCTCGCCCATGGTCGGCACCTTCTATCGCGCCTCGGGTCCGGGGGCAAAACCGTTCGTCGAGATCGGGCAGACCGTCAAGGCGGGCGAAACGCTCTGCATCATCGAGGCGATGAAGCTCCTGAACGAAATCGAGGCCGACCAGGACGGCACCGTCAAGGCGATCCTGGTGGAGAACGGCCAGCCGGTGGAGTACGGAGAGCCGCTCTTCATCCTCGGGTAAGCGGTGAGCGGTCAGCCATAAGCAGCAGGCCGGACGCAGTCTCCACTCACCGCTTACCGCTCACCATGTTCGAGAAGATCCTCATTGCGAATCGCGGAGAGGTGGCGCTGCGCATCCAGCGCGCTTGCCGCGAGCTCGGCATCAAGACCGTGGTGGTGCACTCGGAGGCGGATCGCGAAGCCAAGTACGTGAAGCTCGCCGATGAATCGGTGTGCATCGGGCCGGCGCCCTCGGCGGCGAGCTACCTCAATATCCCCGCCATCATCAGCGCGGCCGAGGTGACGGACTCCGAGGCGATTCATCCAGGCTGGGGCTTTCTCGCGGAAAGCGCCGACTTCGCCGAGCGCGTCGTGCAGAGCGGGTTCGTGTTCATCGGCCCGCGCGCGGAGACCATCCGCCTGCTGGGCGACAAGGTGAACGCCAAGAATGCCATGAAGAAGGCGGGGCTGCCGGTGGTGCCGGGCGTGGACGAGCCGCTGCCGCAGGAGCCGAACGACGTGGTGAAGATCGCGCGCTCCATCGGCTACCCGGTGATCATCAAGGCGTCGGGCGGGGGCGGAGGCCGCGGCATGCGCGTGGTGCACACCGAGGCCGCGCTGCTGACCGCGGTGCAGACCACGCGGACGGAGGCGCAGGCGGCGTTCGGCAACGCCACGCTCTACCTGGAAAAGTATCTCGAGGAACCGCGGCACATCGAGTTCCAGGTGCTGGCCGACCGCTTCCGCAACGCGATCCACCTCGGGGAGCGCGACTGCTCGATGCAGCGGCGCCACCAGAAAGTGATCGAGGAGGCGCCGGCCCAGCACATCAGCACGCGTGCCCGATTCCGCATCGCCGAGCGCTGCGCCGAGGCCTGCCACAAGCTCGGCTACGAGGGCGCGGCAACCTTCGAGTTCCTGTTCGAGCGCGGCGAGTTTTATTTCATCGAGATCAATACGCGGCTGCAGGTCGAGCACCCCGTGACCGAGATGATTACCGGCATCGACATTGTGCACCAGCAGATCCGCATCGCGGCGGGCGAGAAGCTGCGCATCAAGCAGCGCGACGTGCAGTTCCGCGGGCACGCCATCGAGTGCCGCATCTGCGCCGAGGACCCGCTCCGCTTCACGCCCTCGCCGGGGCGCATCACGTCCTACCACATGCCGGGCGGACCCGGCATCCGCGTGGATTCCCACGCCTACAACGGCTACTTCGTGCCGCCGCACTACGATTCGCTGATCGGCAAGATCATCGCCTACGGGGACACCCGCGAGCAGGCGATCGCGCGGCTCAATATCGCGCTGTCGGAGACCGTGATCGAGGGGATCAAGACCAATATCCCGCTGCACCAGGAGCTGCTGCGGGACGCGGCGTTCCTGAGTGGCGGCACCTCCATCCACTACCTCGAGCAGAAGCTCGCCAAGCACGCCCGGGAAGAGTGAGCGGCGCACTTTTTTGCGCTCACCGCTCACTGTTTACCATTGGCCCATTCAATGTCGTGGCTTTCGGTCTCATTCGAGGTCCCGGCCGAGCACGTGGAAACTGTATCCGACGCGTTGCTTGAGGCCGGCGCAGCGAGCGTCGATATCGCCGATGCTGGCGCGGGCTCGCAGGCGGAGCAGGCGATTTTCGCCGAAGGCGGCACGGCACCGCGGCCGTGGAAGCGCAGCGTCGTCAGCGCGCTCGTGGCGCAGGGCGTCAATGTCGCGCTACTGATTGAGGCGGCCTGCGCACGAGCCGGTTTCGCTGCGCCAGCGTGGCGCTTGCGTGAGGTGGCGGAGGAGGACTGGGTGCGCGCGAGCCGCGAGGCTCTGGCGCCGGTGCGCATCTCCGCGCGGCTGTGGATCGTCCCGAGCTGGCACCGGGCGCCCGACCCGGACGCGGTCGTCATCGAGCTCGATCCGGGTATTGCGTTCGGCACCGGCCATCACCCGAGCACGCGGATGTGCCTGCGGTGGCTCGAACGCGTCATTCGCGGGGGCGAGTCGGTGCTCGACTTTGGTTGCGGTTCCGGGATACTCGCCATCGCGGCGATGAAGCTCGGAGCGGCGCGCGCGGACGGCGTGGACATCGACGAGCAGGCGCTGCTTGCGGCGCACCGCAATGCGCTGCACAATCGGGTGCAGGCAACCTTTCACAGCGCTGCCGAAGCCCTGTGGCAGCCGTCCCGCATCGTGGTCGCCAACATCCTCGCACATCCCCTCATCGTGCTCGCGCCTCTGCTCGCCCGGTTGACCGCGCGGAGCGGGCGCCTCGCGCTGGCGGGGCTGCTCGTGGGACAGGCCGACGAGGTACGCGCCGCCTACGCGCCGTGGTTCGATTTTGAGGCGCTCGAGGAGGACGAGGGCTGGGCGCTCGTGAGCGGCGTTCGCCGGTGATCTCGTGGCAACCGGCCTGATCACCCAGTGCCCTGCGTGCGGGACCCACTTCCGGGTCGCGCCGGAGCAGTTGCAGATTCATCAGGGGCAGGTGCGCTGCGGCCGCTGCATGGCGGTGTTCGATGCCCTCAAGGCGCTCGCCGAACTGCCCGAGGCTTCCTCCGCTGCGGCCGCAGGCGGCAGGAGCGAGGCGGGCGGGTTCAAGCTCGAGCCGGTCGAGCCCGGACAGGCGCCGCCGCCGCCCGTGCCGGCGCGCGCGGCCGAGGCGGCGAAGGGCGAGCAGGATTATGGCCCGCCGCCGGAGCAACTCTCGCTCGACGAGTCACTATTTGCCGACCCCTCGCGTGCACGGCGCGACCGGTTTTGGGCGGTGGGCGCTGCACTGCTGGTCTTTCTCCTGGCAGGGCAGGCTGCGTATTACTACCGCAGCGAGCTCGCCGTGCAGTATCCCGGCCTGAGGCCGTATCTCCTGAAGCTGTGCGAGCCGCTTCGTTGCCAGGTGCTCCCGCCTCAACGCCCGCGAAGTATCGCGATCGAAGCGTCCGACCTGCAGGCGACCGATCCGGCGCGGCCGGGGTTGATCCAGCTGACCGCGACGCTGCGCAATCACGCTGCGTACGACCTCGGCTATCCGGCGCTCGACCTCGTGCTCACCAACACCAAGGAGCACACGCTGGCGCGGCGGGTCTTTCTGCCGAAGGAGTACCTGGAGCGCGGCAAGGATGTCGCGTCGGGATTTCCCGCCAACGCCGAGATCACCGTCCGGCTCGACCTCGATACCGGCGATCTCGGCCCGGCCGGCTTTCGCCTCGATCTTCTGGCCGCACCCCCGCCTTGAGCACGGCAATGAGCCTGACCATTCCCGGTGATCTGAAATACACCGCCACGCACCAGTGGGTCCGCCTGGAAGCCGACGGCGCGGCCACGGTGGGAATCACCTTCCACGCCCAGGAGCAGCTCGGGGACGTCGTGTTCGTGCAGCCTCCCGCGATCGGACGCAAGGTGACGCGGGGCGAGCATTGCGCCGTGGTCGAGTCGGTCAAGGCCGCTTCCGACATCCCGGCGCCGATCGCAGGTGAAGTCGTCGCCATCAATCAGGCGGTCGCCGACGCGCCCGAGCGGCTGAACCAGGACCCCTATGAAGCGTGGCTGTTCCGCATCCGGCCCGCCGATCCGGCCGAAATGGCTGCGCTTCTGGAGGCGGCGGCGTATCAGAGGGCACTGACAAGCAATGAGCGATAGGCCGTCCGCCGCGGGTCCCGGCGAAAGACGGCGCATCGATTCACTTGATCTAGGTCAAGACGGCGCAGGCCTTCCGGCGAAACAATGCGGCCGGTCGGGCTTTCGTTCAGTTCGGCTTACAGGAGATGACGAATATGGCGTTCGAAGACATTGGCAGCAGCGCTTCTCGCACTGGGAGATCGCCGCCGGCACGGCGACAGTTGCATGCGCGCAGGGTCCCGGCGGTCCCGGCAAGGGACCGGGCTACGGTCCGGGACAGGGCTATGGGCCAGGATCGGGTTACGGTCCCGGCATGATGGGCGGCTACGGCGGCGGTCCCGGATGGGGCTACGGCCCGCGAGGCGGGGGTCAAGGCTTCGGTCCCGGAGGCGGCGGCGGGCCGCTGGCCTTCCTCAACCTGACCGACGAGCAGCGCGAGAAGGTGCTCAAGATCCAGGAGGAGCACCGGAGCAAGAACTGGGATCTCATGGGCAAGATGCGATCCGAGCAGTTCAAGCTGCGCCAGATGGCGTACGGCGACAAGCTCGACGCAAATGCGATCGCCGACCAGCAGAAGAAGGTCGACGAGCTGAGAAGGCAGCTGCTCAAGTCCCGCATCGAAGCGCGCAACCAGATCGCGGCGGTTCTCACCAAGGAGCAGCAGCAGCAATTCCGCCAGTCCGGCCCGTGGTGGATTGAGGAGAGCGACTGACGCTTCGGCGCGGCCGCGGACCCGCACCGGCCAAGCCAGGGCCGGGTCAGGGCACGCCCGCCGTGCTCACTTCTTCTTGAGCTGGTCGCGGATCTCGCGCAGCAGCACGATGTCCTCCGGCGTCGCGAGCGGGCTTCTTTTCCTCCTGCGTCTTGAGGCGGTTGATGGCCCGGATCAGGAGGAAGACCGCGAAGGCGATGATCACGAACGAGATCACCGTGTTGACGAATACGCCGTAGTTGAAGGTCACGGCGCCCGCTTTCTGCGCCGCTTCCACCGTGAGGTAAGGGCCGACCTGGGTGCCCTGCTTCATGACCCAGAACAGGTTCGAGAAGTCCACCTTGCCGAGCAGCAGCCCGATCGGCGGCATGATCACATCCTTCACCAGCGAATCGACGATCTTGCCGAACGCCGCTCCGATGATGATGCCGACCGCCATGTCCACGACATTGCCTCGCACCGCAAAATCCCTGAACTCCTTGAGCATGGAACTCTCCTTGTCGAGCGGTTGAACCGACGTGAGGACGCTCCGTCGCGACGCGGCGCAAAATGGGCCGGAAGGGAGCGCGCAAGGCTATAATCTCACGAAATCCCGCCTGCGGTTGCCATGCCCACGCTCATCTGCGGCTCCATCGCCTACGACACCATCATGGTGTTCGGCGACCGCTTCAAGAATCACATCCTGCCGGAGCAGCTCCACATCCTGAACGTCGCGTTTCTCGTGCCCGACATGCGGCGCGAGTTCGGCGGCTGCGCCGGCAATATCGCCTACACCCTCAAGATGCTGGGGGGCGAGCCGCTCATCATGGCGACGGTCGGGGACGACTACCAGCCCTACGACTACCGGCTGCAGAAGCTGCAACTCGCGCAGAGCCACATCCGCAGGATTCCCGACACCTTCACCGCGCAGGCGTTCATCACGACCGATCTCGACGACAACCAGATCACCGCGTTCCACCCCGGGGCGATGAATTTCTCGCACGAGAATCACGTCCGCGAGGCGACGGGGGTCACGCTGGGCATCATCGCGCCCGATGGGCGGGAAGGCATGCTGCAGCACGCACTCGAGTTCCATGACGCCGGGATCCCGTTCCTGTTCGACCCCGGCCAGGGGCTGCCGATGTTCAGCCGCGCGGAGCTGACCGGGTTCGTCCATCAGGCGAGCTACGTGGCGGTCAACGATTACGAGGGCCAGATGCTGCAGGAGCGGACCGGCGCGAAGCTCGAGGAACTGGCAAAGCAGGTGAAGGCGCTGGTGGTGACGCTCGGCGCGCGCGGCTCGGTCATCATGAGCGGGGGCCGGAGCCTCGAGATTCCGTCCGTTACGGCGGAGCGCGTGCTGGACCCGACCGGGTGCGGCGACGCCTATCGCGCCGGGCTGCTCTACGGCATCGCCGCCGGCCTCGAGTGGCCGGTCACGGGGCGGCTCGCGTCGCTGCTCGGCTCGATCAAGATCGCGCAGCGCGGCGGCCAGAACCACCGCTTCACGCGCGACGAGAGTGGCGCAGCGCTACAAGGAGGCGTTCGGTTCCCGCCCCTGGTAGAGAGGCGTGAAATTACGCACCCGGCCAGGGAGCGCTGGCCTGCGGCACGGCAGCAGGCGGGACGGAGAGCGGCAGGTGGTTTGCCCGGGCCTGCCGCCTGCCCCATCATCGAAAGTTCACCGTTCGGTAACCCCACTGTAACGCGGCCTATCTAGCCTGTGTTTCCGTCTCATCATCAGGGACGGAAAGATGCTGGCCACACAATCGCGGGCGAGCGGAACCTCAAGTGACTCGTTAACTGTCGCGCTGGCCCGCAACGTCCGCGAGGTGCGCGAGGCGCAGCGCCTGCGATATCAGGTTTTCGCGCGGGAAATGGGCGCGCGCGTGCCGGGACGCGAGCAGGGAATCGATTGCGACGTCTATGACGCCTACTGCGATCACCTGCTGGTTCGCGATACGGTTACCGGCGAGGTCGTAGGCACTTATCGCATCCTGACCGGCACCCGGGCACGTCGCATCGGCGGTTTCTACGCGGACGGGGAATTCGACCTGGCTCGCTTGAATCACTTGCGCGACGACATGGTGGAGGTCGGTCGCTCGTGCGTGCACCGCGACTACCGCGGCGGCGCCGCGATCGCCTTGCTGTGGTCTGGCCTTGGCGCGTACATGATGCGGCACGGTCATCACTACCTGATCGGTTGCGCAAGCATCGGATTGGCCGAGCGGGGCGGCAGCGTGGCGGGACTGTTCCGCAGGCTCCGCCAGACATGCTTCTCGCCCGTCGAGTATCGGGTGTTTCCGCGCCAGCCGGTGTTGCTCGACGACACGGCGTGCACGGAAAAGGTCGCGTTACCGCCGCTCATCAAGGGCTACGTGCGCCTCGGCGCCTATGTGTGCGGCGCGCCGGCGCTCGACCCCGATTTCAATACCGCGGACCTACTCATGCTGCTGCCGCTCGCGCGCGTCAATCCGCGCTACGCCCGGCATTTTCTGAAAGGTGCCGCGTCCTGAGCCGTTTCGACGCCGCCCTCGAGCAGGCGCTGCCGCCTCCCGAGGAGGCGACCTGGGCCCGTCCAGCGGACGGAATAACGGCTCGAGGGTCAACGACCGCGGCGACGCGCTGGTTGCGCCTCGCCCGCGTGGGGCTTCACGTCTTGCGCGGCGCCGTGATTGCCGCGCTGTTGTTCCCGCTGATCGGTGAGGACCGGCGACGCTGTCACGTGCGGGCCTGGTCGCGCGGCGTGCTCGCAATTCTGGCGGTGCGTCTGGACGTAACGGGGATGCAGCCCCGGCGCCGGGACGCGCCGCTCATGCTTGTTGCGAATCACATCTCATGGCTCGACATCGTGGCGATCAATGCCGTGCTGCCGGCCACTTTTGTCGCGAAATCCGAGGTGCGTTCGTGGCCTCTGTTGGGCTGGATGACCGAGAAAGCGGGCACCCTCTTCATCGATCGGGCGCGCCGCCGCGACACGGCGCGCATCATTGCGAAGCTCGAGCCGCTGATGCGGGACGGCGCACCGGTGGCGGTGTTTCCCGAGGCGACGACCACGGACGGTTCCGTCGTCCTCGACTTTCACGCGTCGCTGCTTCAGACCGCCGTCCACGCCGGCGCCAAGTTGTGGCCGGTTGCGGTGCGCTACGCGTGCGCGGACGGCGGGCGGTGCACGGAGGCCGCGTTCACCGACGGCAGGTCACTTTGGGAGTCTCTCAACCTGCTGGTGACGCAGCCCGAAGTCCGGGCGCAGCTCGCCTTCCTGCCACCGCTGGCAGCGCACGGCGGGCACCGGCGGCAACTCGCGCGGGCCGCGCGCGAGGCTATTCTTCGGACGCTGTTCCCGCGAGCTCCGCGCAGTCCAGCTGAAACAGCCGCCGGTCCTCGAGCCGCAGAGCACTGAGGGCCCGACCCCACACGCATCCGCTGTCGAGGCAGATTGCGTCCTCGCGCACGACCAGACCGAGCGCCGCCCAGTGTCCGAAGACGACGGGCGTGCCGCGGCTGGCGCGCCCCGGCACGTCGTACCACGGGAAGTAGCCGGCGGGCATGGTTTCGAGCCCGAGCCTGTGGTTCAGCTCGAGCGTGCCATCGGCAGCCGCCAGCCGCATGCGCGTCATTGCATTCACGATAATGCGCAGCCGGGCGTAGCCCGCGAGATCGTCGCGCCAGCGCAGCGGCTCGTTGCCGTACATCTGCTTCAGGAACTCGCCGTGATCGGGCGCCTGCAGCACGGCCTCCACCTCGCGCGCAAGCGCAAGCGCCTGGGGGATGCTCCATTGCGGGAGCAGCCCGGCGTGCACCATCGCGTAGCCGCCGCCGGCGTGCATCATCTTCAGGTGTCGCAGCCATGCGAGCAGTTCTTCGCGATCGGGGGCGGCGAGGATGCCGTCGTTGGTATCGCCGCGATGGGGCTTGCGGACACCCGCCGCCACCGCGAGCAGATTGAGGTCGTGGTTTCCGAGCAGGGCCACCGCGCGCGTCCCGAGGCCCTTGACGAAGCGCAGCGTCTCGAGCGACTGCGGGCCGCGGTTGACAAGGTCGCCGACGAACCACAGGACGTCGCGCCGCTCGTCGAAGCCGGCGCGGTCGAGCAGCCGCATCAGCTGGTCGTAGCAGCCCTGGACGTCGCCGATCGCGAGGGTCGCCATTCGGTCGTCATTTGACCAGGCTGACCATGTAATCCACGGCCGCGCTGACGTCAGCGTCGCTGAGCGAGAGATTGCCGCCCTTGGGCGGCATCGCGTTCTTGCCCTTGATCGAGCTGGCGTACAGCGCGCTCATCCCTGCTTTCATGCGCGGCGCCCATGCCGCCTTGTCGCCGGCCTTCGGCGCGCCCGCAACGCCGGCGGCATGACAGACAGTGCAGGTCGTGTCGAAGACGGACTTGCCCTTGGCGGCGTCCGGCTTCGCCGCGGCGGTAGCCTTCGCGCCGGGGGCCGGCGAGGCGGACGCGACGGTCGCCGGCGCGCTCGCCGCTTCGGCAGCGGGCGCGCGCTGACTCGGATCGACCACCACCTCGCCCACTGGCTTCAAGCGCTTCGCGACGGCCTCCTCCGACATCGCAGTATCGTCCTTGGAGAGACCCGCGTTGCTGGTGACGAGGTGCGCCAGCATGACGATCAGCGTGATCGGCACCGCGAACGCGAGTACCACGACAATGACGAGCTGCGCGGGCGTCTTGATCGGCGAGGAATGCTCTTCGATGTGAATCTCGGCCATGAATGGGCGCTCCCGGAAGCGCGCATTATAGCGGAAGTGATCCAGCGGGTAATGCTTTGATTCCCGGGCGATAGTGGCGACATCGCTGTGCTAGAATTCCCGCCGTTCGCGCCCGTAGCTCAGAGGATAGAGTGTTGGCCTCCGAAGCCAAAGGTCGTGGGTTCGACTCCCGCCGGGCGCGCCACTTCCCCGTCGAGCCTTCTCACGCGCCGAGCTTTTCGATGCTCAAGAGAGGCCCTGATGTCATCCGCGCAAACTGAAAAAGGCGCCTGATGGCGCAGCGCAACCGCTACGACGCAATCATCATCGGCGGCGGCCACAACGGGCTCACCTGCGCGTGCTATCTCGCGGGCAAGGGCTACCGCGTCAGGGTGCTCGAGCGCCGTGCGGTGGTGGGCGGCGCGGCGGTCACCGAGGAGTTCTTCCCGGGGTTTCGCAATTCCGCCGCAGCCTACACCGTGAGCCTGCTGCACCCCAAGGTCATCCGCGACCTCAGGCTCGCCGAGCACGGCCTGAAGATCCTCGAGCGCCCGCTCGCCAACTTTCTGCCGCTCTCCGACACCGCTTATTTCAAGGTCGGCAACGGACTCGCGCAGACGCAGACCGAAATTTCACGCTACTCGGCGCGCGACGCGCAGCGACTGCCCGACTACTACGCCATGCTGGAGCGCGCTGGCGGGGCGCTGCGAGAACTGCTGCTGCAAACTCCTCCGAACGTGGGAGGCGGCATGCGCTCCGCGTTCGCCGCGCTGCGCCTGGGCTTTCGCATGCGCAAGTCCGGCATGGCGGAGCGCCGCGATTTCTTCGATCTCATGACCAAGAGCGCCGGCGACCTGCTCGATTCCTGGTTCGAGTCGGCGCCGATCAAGGCCGCGTTCGGGTTCGACGCGGTGGTGGGAAATTACGCGAGCCCGTACGCCCCGGGAAGCGCCTACGTCCTGCTGCACCACGTGATCGGGGAAGTGAACGGGCGGCGCGGCGCCTGGGGGCACGCGGTCGGCGGCATGGGTGCGATCACGCAGGCGATGGCGAAGGAGGCGGAGCGTCGTGGCGTGGAGATCACGACCGGCAGCGAGGTGCACAAGGTGCTGGTGGACGACCGGGGCGCGCAGGGCGTGCAGCTCGCCGACCGCAGCATGGTCGCCGGACGCTGCGTGGTGGCCAATGTCGATCCGCGGCGGCTGTTCCTGGAGCTGCTGGACGAGCACGTGCTCGACGCGGATTTCGTGCGCCGCATCCGCGGCTACAAATGCGGATCCGCCACGTTTCGCATGAACGTCGCGCTGTCGGAGCTGCCGGACTTCACCTGCCTGCCCGGCCGGCACCAGCAGGCGCACCACCAATCCGGCATCATCATCGCGCCCTCCCTCGCCTACATGGAGCAGGCCTACTTCGACGCGCGCACCTACGGCTGCTCGCGCGCCCCGATCATCGAGATGCTGATCCCGTCCACCGTGGATTCGACGCTCGCGCCGCCCGGCAAGCATGTCGCGAGCCTGTTCTGCCAGCATTTTTCCTACGACCTGCCGAAGGGCCTCGATTGGGACGGCATCCGGGAATCGGCCGCGGACCATGTGCTCGATACGGTTGCCCGTTACGCCCCGAATTTCAAGGGCGCGGTGCTGGGTCGGAAGATCCTCTCCCCGGTCGATCTCGAGCGCGAGTTCGGACTGACCGGCGGGGATATATTTCACGGCGCGCTGACGCTCGACCAGGTGTGGAGCGCGCGCCCGGTGCTCGGGCACGCCGACTACCGCGCGCCGGTGAAGGGGCTCTACCTGTGCGGGGCAGGCGCGCACCCCGGCGGCGGGGTATCGGGACTGCCAGGGCACAATGCCGCCCGCGAGATCCTGCGCGACCTGCGCTGGCGCAGATAGCAGGCCGGAACGAGCGCTCATGCCCATCTTCCGCGTTTCCCCCGATTGCACGCTGCACTATGTCGTGGACGACTATTCGGACCCGTGGCGCGAGCCCCAGACGATACTCATGATGCACGGCAACGCCGAGAGCGGCGCTGCGTGGTACGCCTGGGTGCCGCAGCTCGCGCGCCATTACCGGGTGGTGCGCCCCGACATGCGCGGCTTCGGCGCCTCGACCGCGATGCCGCGCGATTTCCCGTGGACGCTCGATTGCGTCTGCGATGATTATCTCGCCTTGATGGACCACCTTGCTGTCGCCCGCTTTCACGTGGTGGCCGCAAAGATCGGCGGGACCCTCGCGCGATATTTCGCCGCGCGTCACCCCGACCGGGTGCTCACGCTCACCGTCGTTGGAACGCCGCCGCCCCGTCGCGGCGTCGGACGGCGCCCCGAGCTGATGGAGGAATTCGAAAAGCAGGGCGTGCAGCACTGGGCGCGCCGTACCATGGCGGGCCGGCTTGGCAGCCGTTTCCCGCCCGAAGGACTCGAGTGGTGGATACGGTTCATGGGACGCACGGCGGTTTCGACCCAGCTCGGGTTCATGCCCACGATCGCCGACGCCGACATCACGGATGCGCTGCCGCGTATTCGCTGCCCCACGCTCGTCATCACCACCGAGGGCAGCGGCCTGGGGACGGTCGAAGAGATGCGCGCATGGCAGCGGATGATCCCGCGCTCGGAGCTGCTGGTGCTGCCCGGTAATTCCTACCACGTTGCCGCGAGCGACCCGGAGCGCTGCGCCCAGGCCACGCTCGACTTCATCCGGCGTGCTGGCGCGAGCACGTGACTCGCTCCTCGATTCTCATTACACGACCTTTTTTCCTTGCGCGGCGCGCCTCGCGCGCGGCTGGCGCGGCGCTGCTGGCCGCGGGCCTGCTGGGCGGGTGCGGGGAAAGAGTGCCGCGGGTCCCGGCGGTCGGGCCGAGCGAAGTGATCGTGGCCTTCGGCGACAGCCTGACCTATGGAACCGGTGCCTCGGAATCCGAAAGCTATCCTGCGGTGCTCGAGCAGTTGATCGGCCGCAGGGTCGTGCGGGCGGGGGTGCCGGGAGAGGTCACGGCGCAGGGCCTGGCGCGCCTGCCGGCGGTGATCGAGGAATACCGTCCGGCCCTCGTGATCGTGTGCCTCGGCGGCAACGACCTGCTGCGCAAGGTGGACGAGATGCAGATCCGGAGCAACCTGCGCCAGATCATCATTGCCCTCAAGGGGCGGGGCATCTCGGTCGTCCTGGTGGGGGTGCCGAGGCCCGCGCTCCTCACCAGCGCCGCGGCGTTCTACGGCGAGCTGGCGCAGGAGTACCGCCTCCCGTACGAAGGCAGGGTCCTGAACGAGGTCATGCACCAGCTCGAACTGAAGGCCGATCTCATCCACCCCAACGCCAAGGGCTACCGCAGGATCGCGGAAGCGATCGCCGAGCTGCTCAGGAAAGCGGGCGCCGTTTGAGTCCGGGCAATCGCCGGCCGACGCCCGTGCGGCTGGCGCTCATCATGTGCGCGGCGGAAATTTTCAGCATGACGGGCTTCGCGGCGTACACGACGCTGCTGCCGGCGCTGCAGCTCGAGTGGGCGCTCTCCAACTCCGAGGCGGGGCTGGTGGGCGGCATCTACTACGCGGGCTACGTGGTGGCGACGCCCATACTCACCAGCCTTACGGACCGCGTGGACGCCCGCCGCGTTTATCTCATCGCGTGCCTCCTTTCATGCGCGGGGGCGGCGGGCTTCATGCTGTTCGCCGGCGGGCTCGCGAGCGCGCTCTGCTTCCAGTTCCTGATCGGAGCCGGCCTCGGCGGGACCTATATGCCGGGGCTGAAGATGCTGGCGGACCGGCTCGAAGGGGCGGGGCAGTCGCGCGCGGTCGCGTTCTATACCGCGACCTTCGGCATCGGCTCCACGCTCTCGATCCTGGTTTGCGGGTGGATCGGGGGGGCGTTCGGATGGCAGGCTGCATTTGCCTGGGGCGCGGCGGGCCCGATTGCCGGGGCGGCCCTCATCAATTTCGCCACGCCGCGCGCCCGCACGCGCGCGGCGGGCGCGCCGGCCCCGGCGCTGCTCGATTTCCGGCCGGTGCTGAGAAACCGCAGGACGCTGCCCTACATCATCGGTTACTCGGCGCACAACTACGAGCTCTTCGGCCAGCGCTCCTGGATGGTGGCCTTTCTCGTGTTCACGGCCTCGTTGCAGCCGGCGGAGGCGCCGATGCTGCTGGGGGCGGCGACACTCGCCGGCATGATCAACCTGCTCGGCCCGGTGATGAGCATCTCGGGCAACGAGCTGGCGCTGAGATTCGGCCGCACCCGGGTGATCTTCACGTTCATGACCGCCTCCGGGCTGCTCGCCTGCGTGCTGGGCTACACCGCGCCGCTGCCGTGGCTGCTGGTATTCCTCATCATGTGCGTGCACTACGGGCTCATGCTCGGAGATTCGGCCGCACTGACCGCCGGTGCGGTCGCGGCCGCGCACCCCGACGAGCGCGGCGCGACGATGGCGGTCTACTCATTCGTCGGCTTCAGCTCCGCGATCATCGCCCCGCTCGTATTCGGCGCCGTGCTCGATCTCGCCGGCGGCAACCGCAGCGTCCTGGCCTGGGGACTTGCGTTCACGAGCATCGGCCTTTTCGGCGTACTCGCGCCGGTCGCACGTCTGATCTACGCGCGGCGGAGGTAACCGGTCTCGCGAGCGCGGACGCGGACTACGTCACCGGCTGGACGCGACGAGTGGACGGCGGCTCGGCGATAATGTGCGCATGGAACTCGCCGAGGGCATCCGCAAGATCGGGTTCGTACGCTGGTACGAGCGCCAGCTGATTGAAGCCCACGTCTATCTGGTCACCGCCTTCCTGTGCCTGATCCTGCTGACCGCGTGCCTCGAGGGCTTCAGCATGCGCGCCCCCGGGCTGGAGCCGCTCCTGAGGCTCCTCGGGATGCTCGCCGGATGCTGCGGTGGCGTGTGGGCGGTCAGGCGTTACGGGGCGATCATCGGAGTGGCGGAGGACGCCGCGGGGCAGTCGGTGTGCAGGAATTGCGCGGCTTACGGCCTGCTCGACGTGATGGGCGCCGGATTGCTCGCACTCCGCAGGGAGGAAAAGGAGGCCGGACGGGTGACGCCGCCCGTGGCGGTGCGCTGCCGCAGGTGCGGCCACGAGTGGATGATCGGATGATGCATCCCCGCCGGCGCGAGAGCTCCCGCGCCGGCGCTTCGTGGCGGGACGACGGAGCGGCTCAGTTGCCCCGCTTGTAGACGATCTTCTTCGTTCCGCCGTCGCAGCTGCCGACGACGGCACCGGCGCCTTCCTTGACCTGCTCGTTGGGGACGACCTCGAGCGAGAACTCCTTCACCCCGTTTTTCTTGATCTTGGCGTCGATCTCGGTCTTGAGCTCTTCACAGTCTTTCCGCTGCGCCAGCGCCGGCGCGGCGATCAGCAGCGATGCAACGATGGCGAGAAGCATCTTCATGACAATACTCCCTTGTTGTGGAACGGCAATATCATGACACCGTGCCCGCCCGGACTCAACGGCAGTATTTCCGGTGCGGGCGTCAGCGCGGGCCCGTGTAGTGTTGCGGCCAGCGTTCGAGCACCGCGGGCGAGTCGTCCTTGTAGACGTGGCAGGAATTGAGCTGGTAAGGCTTGCGGGTGGACGGCTTGCCGGCGGCGCGCGCCAGGCGCGCCCGGTTCGTCGCCTGGAAGGCGGTGGTGCCGAGGGGTCCCAGCAACTCCACGAGGTGGGTGCAGCCCTTCACGCCGCCGACGCGCTCGATGATGCCCTTGCGCCAGCCGGGACCGATGGTGAGGCCCGCCAGCGCCCTGAAGTTGGGCGTGATGTCGCCGCAGATGGGGTACGGGCCCTCGTCCGTCCTGGCCTCGACTTCGTGGATCTTCATGTCGAGGTCGATGGTCACCCGGATCCACATGTCGTGCACCGGCTCGCCGGGCTCGCGCTCGCGCCCGCCGTGATGCCGGCTGTGCCGGGTGGTCTTGGTGTCCACGAGGTGCGCCTCGATGTCCCACAGCCCGTCGTCGCGCTCGTAGCCGCGGCACTCGATGGCGCGGGTGTGCATGAGCTTGCGCGTAGCGGGGTTACTCAGTGGCATGCGTTGCTCCTGACGGGTCGCGTCGTATGTAGTCAGGCGGCCTGCCGTTTGGCCGCCAGGGCGCGCGCCGCCTTGGAGTGGGTCGCTCTGTCCAGCACGCCGCAAATGTATTCCCCCGCGGCGATGAGCTTCGCGATGTCCACGCCGGTTTCAACCCCCAGGCCGTCGAGCAGATAGAGGACGTCCTCGGTGGCGACGTTTCCGGTCGCGCCTTTGGCGTAGGGGCAGCCGCCGAGCCCCGCGACCGACGCGTCGAAGGTCGCAACGCCGGACTCGAGCGCCGCGTACACGTTGGCCACCGCCTGCCCGTAGGTGTCGTGGAAATGGCCGGCGATCCGGCTGGCGGGAATGTGCTTCATCACCGCCTCGAGCACGGCACGCGTCCTGCCGGGCGTGCCGGTGCCGATGGTGTCGCAGATCGTAATTTCGTAGCAGCCCATCGCGTCGAGCTCGCGCGCGACGCGCACGACCGCTTCCGGCCTGACCTCGCCCTTCGTAGGGACAGCCCAGGCACACGGAGATATCGCCGCGCACCTTGACACCCCGGGCAAGCGCTTCCTGGCACACCTCCGAAAAGCGCGCGAGACCTTCCGCGATCGAGCAGTTCGTATTTCTGCGCGAAAAGGTCTCGGTCGCGGCGCCGAACACCACCACTTCCTGCGCGCCTGCGGCCAGCGCGGCGTCGAGCCCCTTGCGGTTCGGCACCAGGACCGGGTAGGACACGCCGGGCTTGCGCCGGATCGCCGCCATGACCTGCGCGCTGTCCGCCATCTGCGGCACCCACTTGGGCGAGACGAAGGCGGTTGCCTCGATGACCGGCAGCCCCGCATCCTGCAGGCGGTGGATCAACTCGACCTTGACCGCGGTCGGGACCGGCGTCGCCTCGTTCTGCAGCCCGTCGCGCGGCCCCACCTCCACCAGCTTGACCTTCCGGGGAATGCTCATGGCAGTGGTGCGGCGCTCAACTCTTGTCCTTGGCGCTTTTGGCGCCCGCCTTTGCTTTCCCTTTTTCGGAGGCCGGGGTGACCCAGGACGCCTTGCGCTTTTCGAGAAACGCGGACAGTCCCTCCTGCGCCTCCGCCGTGGTGCGGAGCTCCGCGATGCGCTGCGCGGTCAGCTCGATCAGGCTCTCGTCGATGCGGCGGCCGGCGACTTCGGGGATCAGCTTCTTGATCGCGACCGCCGCGTTCGGGCCGCTCGAGTAGAGGTGCGCGAGCATGCGTCCAACGACGGCGTTCAGCTCCGGCTCCTCGCAGATGTCGTGCACGAGCCCGGTGCGGAAGGCCTCGGCCGAGTCGAGTTCCTCGCCCGAGAGCATGTAGCGCTGCGCGTGGTGCCGCCCCATCGCAGCGATCACGTACGGGCTGATCATGGCCGGAATGATGCCGAGCTTCACTTCCGAGAGGCGGAAGGTCGCGCCGCGCTCCGCGATCGCGATGTCGCACGCCGCGACGAGCCCGACTCCGCCTCCGCGCGCCGCGCCGCGCACGCAGGCGATGGTCGGCTTCTCCAGCGTGCAGAGCGTGTGCAGCATCAGGGCCGTGGCGCGCGCGTTCTCGAGGTTCTGCGCGCGCGAGAACCGGGCGCTGCGCTTCATGTGCTCGATGTCGGCCCCGGCGCAGAAATTCTTCCCGGCGCCGGTGATCACGATGGCCCGCACCGCGGGTGCGGATTCCAGTTTCCTCAGCGTCGCGGTGAGCGCGTCCACCATTTCCGGGTCGAAGGCATTGTGGACGTCCGGCCGGTTCAGCATCACGGTCGCGTTGCCGTCGGCATCGACTTGGGAGAGGACTTTCTGGCTCATGTTCGGTCGGCGATCGGAAAGGCGCACATTATAGCCGCGCCTTACATCCTGAAGACGCCGAAGCGCGTCTCCGGGATGGGCGCGTTGAGGCTCGCGGCGATGCCGAGGGCGAGGGTGCCGCGCGTCTCCCTGGGGTCGATGATGCCGTCGTCCCACAGCCGGGCGGTGGCGTAATAGGCGCTCGACTGACGCGCGTACTGCTCCACGATCGGCGCCTTGAACGCGTCTTCCTCCTTCTGGCTCCATTCCTTGCCGGCCTTCCCGAGCGCCTCGCGCTTCACCTGCGCGAGCACGCCGGCAGCCTGCTCGCCGCCCATTACCGAGATCCGGGCGCTGGGCCAGGTCCACAGGAAGCGCGGCGAATAGGCCCGCCCGCACATCCCGTAATTGCCGGCGCCGTAGCTGCCGCCGACGATCAGCGTGAACTTGGGAACGCGCGCGCACGCGACGGCCGTGACCAGCTTGGCGCCGTCCTTGGCGATGCCGCCGTGCTCGGCTTTCCTGCCCACCATGAAGCCGGTGATGTTCTGCAGGAACACGAGCGGGATGCCGCGCTGGCAGGCGAGCTCGACGAAATGCGCGCCCTTCAGCGCCGACTCGGAAAACAGGATGCCGTTATTGGCGAGGATGCCCACCCGGTGGCCCTCGATGTGCGCGAAGCCGGTCACCAGCGTCGCGCCGTAGCGCGCCTTGAACTCATCGAACTCGCCCGCGTCGACCACGCGCGCGATGATCTCGCGCGCGTCAAACGGCGAGCGCGGGCTCGCCGGAACGACGCCGTAGAGCTCCTCCGGGTCGTAGAGCGGGGGCTTCGGCGCCTGGGATACGGCGGGCGTTGCGGCGATGCGGTTCGAATGGGCCACGGCGCGGCGCGCAAGCTCGAGCGCGTGGCGATCGTCCTCCGCGTAGTGGTCGGCCACACCCGAGATGCGCGTGTGCACGTCGGCGCCGCCCAGCTCTTCCGCCGTCACGACCTCCGCGGTGGCGGCCTTCACCAGCGGCGGCCCCGCGAGAAAGATCGTGCCCTGGTCCTTGACGATGATGGCCTCGTCCGACATCGCCGGCACGTACGCGCCCCCCGCCGTGCACGAGCCCATCACCACCGCGATCTGGGCGATGCCGGCCGCGGACAGGTTGGCCTGGTTGTAGAAGATGCGGCCGAAGTGGTCGCGGTCCGGGAACACCTCGTCCTGGCTCGGCAGGTGGGCGCCGCCGGAATCCACGAGATAGATGCAGGGCAGACGGTTCTCGAGCGCGATCTCCTGGGCGCGCAGGTGCTTCTTCACCGTGAGGGGGTAGTAGGTGCCCCCCTTCACGGTGGCGTCGTTGGCGACGATGACGCATGGCTGGCCGTTGACCCGGCCGATGCCGGTGATGAGGCCGGCGGCGGGAACCGGGTCGGCGTAAACCTCCCACGCCGCGAGCGGCGAGAGCTCGAGAAACGGGGCGCCGGGATCGAGGAGCGCGGCCACACGCTCGCGCGGCAGGAGCTTCCCGCGGCCCTGGTGCTTCTTCTTCGCTGCATCGCCGCCGCCGGCCCGCACGAGCGCGAGCTTCTCGTTCAGCTCCGCGACCTGGCGGCGCATCGCTTCCGCCGCGGCCTTGAATTCCGCGGAGGACGTCTTCAGCCTGGACTTGATGACGGCCATCTCGCTACGCGCGCGCCAGTTCGGCTTCGTAGGCGGCGAGAGTTGCCGCGTCGAAGCATGCGAAGACGATCTTTTCGGGCAGGGGATTCGAGCCAGCGAAACCCGCGCACTCGCGTACGGCGATTTTCACCGCCTGCTCGAGGGGATACCCGTAGGCGCCGCAGCTGATCGCGGGAAAGGCGAGGGTCTTCAGCCCATGCGCGACCGCGAGCCTGAGGCTTTCCCGGTAGCAGGAGGCGAGCAGCTCCGGCTCGCCGCGCCGGCCCCCGCTCCAGACCGGCCCCACGGTGTGGATCACGTGTTTTGCGGGAAGCCTGTAGCCACCGGTGATCCGCGCCTGCCCCGTGGGGCAGCCGCCCAGCGTGCGGCACTCCTCCAGCAGCTGCGGGCCGGCCGCGCGGTGGATCGCGCCATCCACTCCGCCGCCGCCGAGCAGCGTCGTGTTGGCGGCGTTGATGATGGCGTCCACCTTCAGCGTGACGATGTTGACCTGCCGCGCTTCGAGCCTCGCCTTCATGTCACCATCCGCCGGTTTCGAGCCATTTCTCGACCTGGTCGAGCCGGTCCGAGCCCCAGAAGGGCTCGCCGTCGACGACGATATAGGGTGAGCCGAACACCCCGCGCGCGATCGCCGCGTCCACTTCGGTGCGCAGCCGCTCCTTGACCACCGGGTCGTTGAGCGCTTGCGCGAGCGCGACTCTGTCCACTTCCAGCCCGGCGGCGACCTCGCACGTCACCGCGGGACTGGAGATGTCGCGGTCCTCCGCGAAATAGGCGTAGTAGAGCGCCTGCGCTAGCCGTTTCGCCAGCGCGGGATCCCGGTCGTTGATCCAGTAGAAGGCGCGGCTCGGCGCGGTCGCGCCCACCGGGAATTTCGTCGGCAGCTTGAATGGCACCTTGAGCAACCGCGCGCTGCGCGCGAGATCGCGTTCGGCGTAATCGTTCTTGAGCGGGATCGACGCGAGCGGCCGCTGGTCGTTGATCTTGAATACCGCGCCGAGCAGGTGCGGGCGCCACACCACGCTGCGGCCATGCCTTGCGGCGAGGGCGTCGATGCGGGTGCTTGCCAGATACCCGTAGGGAGAGGAGAAAGTCGAAATAGAAGTCGATCGCGTTCGCCATGCAGGATATTCCTGTCAGCCGAGGCGCTCGAGAGCGATCGCGGTCGCCTCGCCGCCGCCGATGCAGAGCGCCGCGATCCCGCGCTTGAGCCGGTACTGCTCCAGGGCCGCGAGGAGCGTCACCATGATGCGCGCGCCGGAGGCCCCCAGGGGGTGCCCGAGGGCGCAGGCGCCGCCGTGCACATTGACCTTGTCGTGCGGGAGCCCAAGCTCGTGCATGGCCGCCATGGCGACCACCGCGAAGGCCTCGTTGATCTCGAACAGATCGGTGGTTTTTGCGTTCCACCCGGTTTTCTCGAAGAGCTTCCGGATCGCTTCCACCGGCGCCGTGGTGAACCACTGCGGCTCCTGGGAGTGACTGCTCACTCCGACGATTCTTGCCAGCGGGACGATCCCGCGTTCCTCTGCCGTGGAGAGGCGCATCAGCACCATGGCCGCCGCCCCGTCCGAGATCGAGCTCGAGTTGGCGGGGGTCACGGTGCCGTCCTTCCTGAAGGCGGGCTTCAACTGCGGAATCTTGTCGAGATTGGCCTTGAGCGGCTGCTCGTCAATCGTCACCACCGTTTCGCCCTTGCCGCCGGCGATCGCGACCGGAACGACCTCCTTGGCAAAGCCGCCACTTCGAATCGCGTCCTGGGCGCGCGTGAGCGAGGTGATGGCGTAGCGGTCCTGCGCCTCGCGCGAAAAGCGGTACTTCGAGGCGCAGTCCTCGGCAAACGTCCCCATGAGGCGCCCGCGGTCGTAGGCATCCTCCAGCCCGTCGAGGAACATGTGATCCTTCACTTCGCCATGCCCGAGCCGCAGGCCCGCCCGTGCCTTGGGCAGCAGGTAGGGGGCGTTCGACATGCTCTCCATCCCTCCCGCGAGGATCACGTCGTGGGCGCGGAGCGAGAGCTGATCGCTGGCCAGCATGGCCGCCTTCATGCCGGAGCCACACACCTTGTTGATCGTCATGCAGCCGACGGCGGGCGGCAGCCCGGCGCCGAGCGCGGCCTGACGTGCCGGCGCCTGGCCCAGGCCGGCGGGAAGCACGTTGCCCATGATGACTTCCTGCACGTTCTCCGGCTTGATTCCGGCGCGCTCAACCGCTGCCCGGATGGCGATGGCGCCGAGTTCCGGCGCAGCGAGCGATTTGAGGTCGCCCATGAAACCGCCCATGGGTGTGCGGGCAGCGGACACGATGACGACAGGATCGTCATTCATGTCGAGGTCCTCTCGGCGGCGGCCTGTTCGGGGGTCGAGAGGCCGCCCTCCATGAGCGCCTGGAGGGTCGGAAACTGGATTCCGATCCGGTCACAGAGGGGAGAATGCCGTTTAGCCATTTCTTCTTTCTTTTCAGAGTTAGTTAGTGGTCACTTCATAGGGGAAAAGGCACCTTCGGCGGGTTTGTCACCTGCCGTTCGTGCCGTGCTTGAACGCCGCTCGGGACGTGCCGGTGGAACCATGATTGGCCAGCCCTCATGCGTCATTTTGCCCCGTCCGGACAGCGCCTGTTCCACCGGCTTTCCGCCTGCCCGCGATGTCCCGCCTGCGCTGCCTCAGAGCCCGCAAATCCTCAACGTGCGCAGTTCTGAAATCGCGTCGACGAGGCACTAACGCGTTTCCTCGTACAGCGCCCGTCCTATCAGCCATCGCCGGATTTCGGAGGTTCCGGCGCCGATCTCGTAGAGCTTGGCGTCGCGGAGCAGCCGGCCGGCGGGCGAGTCGTTGACGTAGCCGGTGCCGCCGAGGCACTGGATCGCTTCCAGCGCCATCCACGTCGCGCGCTCGGCCGCAAAGAGAATCGCGCCGGCCGCGTCCTTGCGCGTGATGTTGCCGGCATCGCACGCACGCCCGACGGCGTAGACGTACGCGCGGCTCGCGCTCGCCGCCACGTACATGTCGGCAAGCTTGCCCTGCATCAGCTGGAACTCTCCGATCGGCTGCCCGAACTGCTGGCGTTGGTGCAAGTACGGTATCACCGTGTCCAGACACGACTGCATGATCCCGAGGGGGCCTGCCGCAAGCACCGCGCGCTCGTAGTCGAGGCCGCTCATCAGTACCTCGACGCCCCCGCCCGGCGCGCCCAGCACGTTCTCCTCCGGCACTTCGCAATCCTGGAACACGAGCTCGCAGGTATCGGAGCCGCGCATGCCGAGCTTGTCGAGCTTTTGCGCGGTCGCGAAGCCCTTGCTGCCTTTCTCGACGATGAATGCCGTGATGCCGCGCGCGCTGGCCACGGGGTCGGTCTTCGCGTAGACGACCAGCACATCCGCGCCGGGCCCGTTGGTAATCCACATCTTGGAGCCGTTCAGCACGTAGCGGTTGCCGCGCTTCTCGGCGCGCAGCTTCATGCCCATCACGTCCGAGCCCGCGCCGGGCTCGCTCATCGCGAGCGCGCCCACGTGCTCCCCGGAAACGAGTTTCGGCAGGTAGCGCCGCTTCTGCCGGTCGTCGCCATTGCGGCCGATCTGGTTGACGCACAGGTTGGAGTGCGCGCCGTAGGAAAGCCCGACCGAGGCGGAGGCACGGCTCACCTCCTCCATCGCGACGATGTGCGCGAGGTAGCCCATGCGGGTGCCGCCGAACGCTTCATCGACCGTGATGCCGAGGAGGCCCAGCTTGCCGAATTTCGGCCAGAGGTCGCGCGGAAACTCGTTGGTACGGTCGATTTCGGCCGCTCGCGGGGCGACCTCGCGCGCGGCGAAACTGCGAACCGATTCGCGCAGGATGTCCACCGATTCACCCAATCCGTGATTCAGCTCTGGCACCATGGCATTGTGTTACCGTCCGATGTGACACGTCCGCGAGCGACGCGGGCTAATTGCGCAGAAAATGCCGGGCAGTGGCTGGATGCGTTCCAGTGAGGCGAACAGGCATCGGGAGCCCTTGCCTTAACGTCCACGTTAACCCTGCTCACCGATGTCGTGCGATTCGGCCATGTCTCGGGAGGCGCTTCCTTCCGCCTCGCCCCGCAGCAATCGGCGGCACTGGTTGGCGAAGAAGTCGATTTCGCCCAACATGGCCTCGACGTCCTCCTGTTGCTGCTCGAGGCGGGCCCGGCGGCGCTCGAGCTTGGCGAGGAACTCCTCGAGCTGCCTGCGCTCGTCGCGCGAGAGGTCATAGAGTTCGAACAGCTCGCGGATCTCGGCAAGCGTGAAGCCCAGGCGCTTGCCCCGGAGCGCGAGCTTCAGGCGAACGCGGTCGCGCGGGGTGAAGATTCGGGTCGTGCCGTCGCGTTTGGGGCTGAGCAGCCCCTGGTCCTCGTAGAAGCGAATGGTGCGTGTCGTAACGTCGAACTCCTTGGCGAGCTCGGATATCGTATAGGTGGTGCTCATTGTGCTTTGCAGCATCAGGGTGTAGAATAATCAGGCACTTAGAGTACACTACGTTTACGTAAACGTCAACTTTATACCGGATTCGGAGATGGCAGAGCGGAAGACGCAACCGGTACCAACCGCATTCGACGCCGCCGAGGTAGCCCGGCTCTATGCCGATATCGCGGCTAAGAGCGGGCGGCTCGTCACCCAATTCCTCGAGCGCAGCAGAAACGGCGTGCCGGGCGTCGCCGACGAGCTCGGCATCGCACAGGCGTTCTTCGAAGCGTGGTCGAAGCTCCTCGCCGATCCCTTCAAGCTTGCCCAGGCGCAGATGAAGTTCTGGCAGGACACCGCGTCGCTTTGGCAGCACTCCCTGCTGAAGGCAATGGGGCACGAAGCGAAGCCGGTCGCGGAGCCCCATCACGCCGACCGCCGCTTCAGGCACGAGGACTGGGAGCGGAATTTTCTCTACGACTACATCAAGCAGTCCTACCTCATCGCAGCGCGTCACCTGCACCAGACTCTGGGGGGGGTCGAGGGGCTCGATGGCCAGACCTCGAAAAAGGTCGACTTCTACACCCGCCAGTACATCGACGCGCTGTCACCGAGCAATTTCCTGCTGACCAATCCCGAAGTGCTGCGCGAAACGGTGGCGAGCGGCGGCCAGAACCTGGTGAAGGGACTAAACAACCTTCTCGGGGACATGACGCGCGGCGGCGGCGACCAGATCCGGCTGCGCATGACCGACGAGAACGCGTTCCAGCTCGGCGTGAACCTCGCGACCACTCCCGGGAAGGTCGTCTACCAGAACGATCTGCTTCAGCTCATCCAGTACTACCCCGCAAACGGGACGGTGTTCCGGCGCCCGTTGCTCATCATCCCGCCGTGGATCAACAAGTACTACATCCTCGATCTGCGCGAGAAGAATTCCTTCGTCAAGTGGGCGGTCGAGCAGGGCCACACGGTGTTCGTGGTGTCGTGGGTCAATCCCGACGAGAAGCTCGCCCACAAGCGATTTGAGGATTACCTGACCGAAGGCACGCTCGCGGCGCTGGAAGCCGTCGAAAAGGCGACGGGGGAGAGGGAGGTCAACGCGATCGGCTATTGCCTGGGCGGCACGCTGCTTGCCTGCACTCTCGGCTACCTCGAGGAGAAGCGCGACGCGCGCATCGCGTCCGCGACATTTTTCGCCTCGATGATCGACTTCGAGGAGGCGGGTGAGCTCGAAGTCTTCATCGACGAGAAGCAGGTGGCGGCGCTGGAGAAGCGCATGCAGGAGCGCGGCTATCTCGAGGGATCCGAGATGGCGACGACCTTCAACATGCTGCGGGCGAACGACCTCATCTGGTCGTTCGTCGTCAACAATTACCTGCTCGGGCGCGACCCCTTTCCGTTCGACCTGCTCCACTGGAATTCGGATTCGACGCGCATGCCGGCGGCGATGCACAGCTACTACCTGCGCAACCTCTACATGAAGAACCTGCTGGCCAAGCCGGGCGGCATCGAGCTCGCCGGCGTGGCGATCGACCTCGGGCGCGTGCGCACGCCGCTCTACTTCGTCTCCACGCTGGAGGATCACATCGCGCCGTGGCGCTCGACCTACGCGGGGGCGAAACTCTTTCCCGGCCCGGTGCGCTTCGTGCTCGGCGGTTCCGGTCACATCGCCGGCATCGTCAATCCGCCGGCGGCGGGCAAATACTGGTACTGGACCCATCCCAAGCTCCCGGACGATCCGGAGAAGTGGCTGAAGGGCGCATCACAGCACCCTGGCTCCTGGTGGCCCGATTGGGCGGGCTGGGTCGCGCAGCACGGCGGAAACAAGGTGCCCGCGCGCATTCCCGGGAAGGGCCGGCTGAAGGCGATCGAGGACGCACCGGGCTCCTACGTTAGAATGCGGGTGGACAGGCATTAACCGGCGCATCCGCGCCGGCTCCAGGGGGAGGGCAATGAAATCAGCGTGTTTGCTGCTGGCAGCAGCGTTAGTGACCACTTACTCCGCCAGCTCGGCAGGCCAAAGTTTCCCGTCGAAGCCGGTCCGGATCATCGTTCCCTTTGCGGCGGGCGGAAACGTGGATCTCGTCGCGCGTGGGATCGCGCAGCGGTTGTCGGAAGGCCTCGGGCAGCAGGTGATCGTTGATAACCGTCCGGGATCGAGCGGGCTCCTCGGCACCCATCTCGTCGCCAAGGCTGCGCCCGACGGCTACACGGTGCTCGCCATGGCCAACACGTTTGCCGTGGTTCCCTCGATCATGTCCAATCCCGGCTACGATCCCCTGAAGGATTTCGCGGGCGTCTCGCAGACCTGCCTCGTGCCGCAGGTGCTGGTGGTGAATCCCGCGCTTCCCGTGCGCTCGGTGAAGGAGCTGGTTGCCCTGGCGAAGGCGCGCCCGGGAGAGATGTCTTATGCGTCGGCGGGGGTCGGCGGGACCGGGCACATGGCGGCCGAGCTTTTCAGCCGCCACGCCGGCTTGAAGATGCTGCACGTGCCGTACAAGGGCAACGCGCAGGCGATCGTCGATGTGATCAGCGGACAGGTTACGCTGATGTTCGACCAGGTCAGCACCTCGACGCCGCACATTGCCGCCGGCAAGCTGAGAGGGCTCGCCGTCACGAGCCTCAAGCGCTCGCCGCTGCTTCCCGAGCTGCCGACCATCGACGAGTCGGGCATGCGGGGCTTCGAGGACATCACGTTCAACGGGCTGGTGGCTCCTGCCGGGACGCCGCGTGCCGTGCTCGCGCGCCTCAACGCGGACGTCGCCAAGGCCGTTGCCACGCCCGAACTGCGCCAGCGCTTCATCCAGTTCGGCGTCGAGCTCACGGCCAGCGCGTCGCCGGAGGCCTTCATGACCTACATCCAGGCCGAGTTCGTGAAAAAGGCGAAGCTCGCGCGCGAGGCGGGCATCAAGATCGAGTGAGCGGCGGGCGCACTCATTAGCGCTAGCTGCCAATCCCGCCGTGCAGATCGCCGGCCACACCTTCCTCATTACCGGCGGCGCCTCGGGCCTCGGGGCGGCAACGGCGCGCAGGCTCGCCGCGGCCGGGGCGAACGTGGCGATTTGCGACGTCGCTGAGGAGCAGGGAAGGAAGCTCGCCCGGGAACTGGGGGCCCGCGCGGACTTCTTTCGCACGGACGTGACCGACGAAGCGCAGGTCGCGGGAGCGGTCGCCGGCACGCGGAAGAAATTCGGCGCGCTGCACGGCGCGGTCAGCTGCGCCGGCATCGCGCCCGGCGAGCGGGTGCTGGGCAGGGGCGGCCCGCACCGGCTCGACACATTCCGCCGCGCGCTCGACATCAATCTCGTCGGCACCTTCAACGTGCTGCGGCTGGCCGCGCAGGCGATGGAGGCAAATACGCCGGACGCCGAGGGCGAGCGTGGAGTCATCGTCAACACCGCTTCGGTTGCGGCGTACGACGGGCAGGTCGGGCAAGTCGCCTATAGTGCGTCCAAGGCGGGGGTCGCGGGTCTGACATTGCCGGCCGCGCGCGAGTTGGCTCGCCTGGGCGTGCGCGTGATGACCATTGCGCCGGGGATTTTCGAGACACCGATGGTGGCGGGGTTTACTCCCGAATTGCGCCAGGCGCTGGCGGCCCAGGTTCCGTTCCCCCCGCGCCTGGGGAGGCCCGACGAATTCGCGGCGCTGGTGGAGCACATCATCGTAAATCCCATGCTGAACGGGGAAGTGATCCGGCTCGACGGCGCGGTGCGCCTGCCTCCAAAGTGATCGAGGAAGGAAAGGATCCGTGAGCACTCCGCAATCCGGGATTCTGGCGCCTATTCCTCCGCATGCGCGCTATCTTTCGTTCTCGCTCACGCCGGGTGCGAATCCGCGGGGGCCGCTGCGCGAACTGAGCCGCCTGGCCGATGGCGAGCGCACCGTTGCGGGGATCGGCGAAACGCTCGCGCTCGCGCTGGGCTGCACGATTGAAGGACTGCGAGCGTTTCCCGTGCTGACCGGTGCTGGTCTCGACATTCCCTCGACACCCTCGGCGCTCTGGATCTGGGCGCGGGGCGAGGACCGGGGTGAGCTGTTTCACCGCTCGCGCGTCCTCGCACGCGCGCTGGCTCCCGCGTTCCGGCTCGAGCAGGCGCTTGACGCATTCCGCCACGGTCGGGGGCTCGATCTGACAGGCTACGAAGACGGCACTGAGAACCCGAAGGGCCGGAAGGCGCGGGTGGCCGCGATCGTCGAGACGCCCTCGCGCCTTGCGGGCTCGAGCTTCGTGGCCGTCCAGCAATGGGAGCACCAGTTCGAGCGCTTCGACGCGATGACGCCGCGGCAGCGCGATGATGTCATCGGGCGCAGAATCTCGAGCAACGAGGAAATCGCGCGCGCGCCGCTTTCGGCGCACGTCAAGAGGACTGCGCAGGAGAGTTTCGAGCCGGTGGCGTTCGTGGTCCGGCGCTCCATGCCCTGGGCCGATGCCACGCGCGCCGGCTTGATGTTCGTCGCGTTCGGAGCGACGCTCGATGCGTTCGAGGCGCAGTTGCGGCGCATGGCGGGCCTCGACGACGGGATCACGGACGCGCTCTTCAAGTTTACGCGCCCCCTCACAGGTGCTTATTTCTGGTGCCCGGCAATGCGGCGCGGGCGGCTCGATCTCGCTCCGCTCGGCGTCTAATCAAAGATGGAATTCAGCAACATCCTGCTCGAGCAACCCGAGGCGGGGATCCACCTGCTGACGGTAAACCGCCCGAAGGCGCTGAACGCGCTGAATGCCGCAACGCTCGACGAGATTGCTGCGGCGCTCGCGCGGCTGGCGGCGGATGATGCCGCGCGCGTGCTGCTTGTGACCGGCGCGGGCGAGAAAGCGTTTGTCGCGGGGGCCGACATCGCCGAAATGCGGCATGCGACGGTCGAGCAGGCACGCGAGTTCTCCGAGAAGGGCATGCGGGTCATGCACGCGCTGGGGGCACTGCCGGTACCCGTGATCGCGCTCGTCAACGGCTATGCCCTCGGCGGCGGCTGCGAGCTGGCGCTCGCCTGCGACTGGATTCTCGCCGCGGATCATGCGGTCTTCGGCCAGCCGGAAGTGAGCCTCGGCATCCCGCCGGGCTTCGGGGGCACGCAGCGGCTCCCGCGCCGGATCGGCACTGCGCGTGCGCTGGAGCTCCTGACGACCGGGCGCCAGGTGAAGGCGGAAGAAGCCGCCGCGATCGGGCTCGCCAATCAGGTCTGTCCTGCCGCGGAACTCAGGGCCAAGGGGCTGGAGGTCGCGCGCGCGATTGCAGCCAGGGGGCCGGTTGCGGTGCGGCTTGCCAAGCAGGCGGTGCAGCGCGGCGCGAGTCTCGACCTCTCCGCGGCGTGCGCGCTCGAGACCGGGCTGTTCGCGCAGGCCTTCTCGACGCAGGACCGGGTGGAAGGGATGAGCGCCTTTCTCGAGAAGCGCCCTGCGAGATTCAGCGGCCGCTGAATCCGGCGGTCAAACCGGTATAATTTCCTCCCCGACGCGCGTCGGTGCATGGGCCGGATGCACCCCGCAGGCGCCGGGCCTTCGATAGGGTGGCCTCCATGGACCTGAAAGACATCCGACCCGACGTCGATCCGCAGGAAACGCGCGAATGGCTCGAGGCGCTCGACTCCGTGCTCGAGCGCGAAGGCCCGGCGCGCGCCAACTTCCTGCTCGAGAAGCTGGTCGAGAAGGCGCGCATCCACGGCGCCTACATCCCCTACAACGCCAACACGGCGTACCTGAACACGATCCCGATGTCGCAGGAGGAGCGCTCTCCGGGGGATGCGGAGCTGGAGAACAAGATCCGCTCGCTCGTGCGCTGGAACGCGATGGCGATGGTGCTGCGCGCCAACAAGGAATCCTCGGAGCTCGGCGGCCATATCGCGAGCTACGCCTCCGCCGCGACACTCTACGACGTCGGCTTCAACCACTTCTTCCGCGCCTGGAACGACAGCTTCGGCGGCGATCTCGTCTATTTCCAGGGCCACTCCGCGCCGGGCATCTACGCGCGCGCTTTCCTCGAAGGGCGCATCAGCGAGGAGCAGTTGAAGCATTTCCGCCAGGAAGTGGGCGGCCGGGGGCTGCCCTCGTACCCGCACCCGTGGCTCATGCCGGAGTTCTGGCAGTTTCCGACGGTCTCGATGGGCCTCGGCCCGATCATGGCGATCTACCAGGCGCGCTTCATGCGCTACCTCAAGGACCGCGGCATCCTCCCGCCGCAGGGGCGCAAGGTGTGGTGCTTCTGCGGCGACGGCGAGATGGACGAGCCGGAGTCGCTCGGCGCGATCTCGCTCGCCGGGCGCGAGCAGCTCGACAACCTGATCTTCGTCATCAACTGCAACCTGCAGCGGCTCGACGGGCCGGTGCGCGGCAACGGCAAGATCATCCAGGAGCTGGAATCCGCGTTCCGCGGCGCCGGCTGGAACGTGATCAAGGTGATCTGGGGCTCGTACTGGGATCCGCTGTTCATGCGCGACAAGACCGGGATTCTCCTGCGGCGCATGGAGGAGTGCGTGGACGGCGAGTACCAGGCGTTCAAGTCGCAGGACGGCGCCTTCGTGCGCAAGCATTTCTTCGGCAAGTATCCGGAGCTGCTCGAGATGGTGTCGCACATGTCGGACGACGACATCTGGCGGTTGAATCGCGGCGGGCACGATCCGCACAAGATCTACGCCGCCTACGCCGCGGCGATGAAGCACGTCGGGCAGCCCACGGTGATCCTCGCCAAGACCGTGAAGGGCTACGGCATGGGCGAGGCGGGAGAAGGCCAGAACATCACGCACCAGCAGAAGAAGATGGGAACTGCCTCGATCAAGGCGTTCCGCGACCGCTTCGAAGTGCCGATCCCCGACGACAAGCTCGATGAGGTGCCGTTCTATCGCCCGCCGGACGACAGCCCGGAGATGAAGTATCTCAAGGACCGGATCGCGGCGATGGGCGGGATCGTTCCGGCGCGCCGGCGCAAGAGCGTGGCGCTGGACGTGCCGCCGCTTTCCGCGTTCGAGGCGCAGCTGAAGGGCACCGAAGGCCGGGAGATCTCCACCACGATGGCGTTCGTGCGCATCCTGAACACCCTGGTGCGCGACAAGAATATCGGCAAGCTGGTGGTGCCGATCGTGCCCGATGAGTCGCGCACGTTCGGCATGGAGGGGATGTTCCGCCAGCTCGGCATCTATTCCCACGTCGGCCAGCTCTACACGCCGCAGGATGCCGACCAGCTCATGTACTACAAGGAGGACAAGAACGGGCAGATCCTGCAGGAGGGTATCTGCGAGGCGGGGGCGATGTGCTCCTGGATCGCGGCCGCGACTTCCTACAGCACGCACAACCAGCCGATGATCCCGTTCTACATCTTCTATTCGATGTTCGGCTTCCAGCGCGTGGGCGACCTGGCGTGGGCGGCCGGCGACATGCGCGCGCGCGGATTCCTGCTGGGAGGCACGTCCGGCCGGACGACGCTGAACGGGGAGGGGCTGCAGCACGAGGACGGCCACAGCCATGTCATCGCCTCCACCATCCCGAACTGCGTGTCCTACGACCCGACGTTCGCCTACGAGCTGGCGGTCATCCTCCAGGACGGGCTGCGCCGCATGTTCAGGGAGCAGGAGGACGTCTATTACTACATCACGGTGATGAACGAGAACTACGCGCACCCCGCGATGCCGGCGGGCGCCGAGGAGAAGATCCTGCGCGGCATGCACCTGATCTCCGGGTCGAAGGCGGCGAAGAAGCGGCTCAAGGTTCAGCTCATGGGCTGCGGCACCATCCTGCGCGAGGTGATGGCCGCCGCCGAGCTGCTCGAGCAGGACTTCGGCGTGGCGGCCGACATCTGGAGCGTCACCAGCTTCAACGAGCTGCGGCGCGACGGGCTGGAGACCGCGCGCTGGAACCTGCTCCATCCCGAGTCCGAGCCGCGGCGCTCCTATCTCGAGCAGTGCCTGCGGGACCACCCCGGCCCGGTGATAGCGGCCACGGACTACATGAAGGTGTTCGCCGACCAGATCCGCGCCTTCCTGCCCCAACCCGCGCACTACAACGTGCTCGGCACGGATGGCTTTGGCCGTTCCGACACGCGGAAGGCGTTGCGCGGCTTCTTCGAGGTGGACCGCCGCTACGTCGCCGTGGCGGCGCTGAAGGCGCTCGCAGACCAGGAGGCGCTGCCGCAGAAGAAGGTCGTGGAAGCGATCCGGAAGTACGGCGTGGATCCCGAGAAACCCAATCCCGCCAGGGTCTGAGGCTCCTCACCCCCGCATGAGCGTGATCGAGGTCAAGGTCCCCGACATCGGGGACTTCAAGGACATTCCGGTGATCGAGGTTCTGGTCAAGCCGGGAGACAGCGTCGCCCGCGAAGCGCCCCTCGTCACCCTGGAGTCCGACAAGGCGACCATGGACGTGCCGGCGCCCGCTGCCGGCGTGGTGAAGGAGCTTCGCGTCCGGGTCGGAGACAAGGTTTCCGAGGGATCGCTGGTCCTCACGCTCGAGTCCTCGGGCGCCGCCGCGCCCGCCGTGAAGACCGTGGCCGAGAAGGCCGCTGCAGCGCCCGCGCCGCAACCGGCACCCGCCGCTGCGCCGCGCCCGCCATTGCCGGCTGCGTCATCCTCTTACCTCCATCCCTCTCCCGAGCGGAGAGGGAAGCGTCGAGTCGCTCCTGCCGTCGCGATTGCGGGGATGGCATGCTGATTTCGCACGCGCGCACGCGAGCCCCTCGGTGCGGCGCTTTGCCCGCGACCTCGGCGTTGACCTCGTGCGGGTAAAGGGCACGGGACCCAAGGAGCGCGTGCTCAAGGAGGACGTCCAGAGCTTCGTCAAGGGCGAGCTGACGCGGCCGCGCGCCACCGAGGGCGGACTCGCGCTCGGCCTGCCCCCGCTGCCGCAGGTGGATTTCGCGAAATTCGGCGCGGTCACCACCCAGCCGCTCGCTCGCATCAAGAAGCTCTCGGGCGCGAACCTCCACCGCAACTGGGTCACCATTCCTCACATTACCCAGCACGACGAGGCGGACATCACCGAGCTCGAGGAATTCCGCAAGATTCAGGTCGAGGAGGCGAAGAAGCAGGGCATCCGCTTCACCATACTGTGCTTCCTGCTCAAGGCCGTGGTCGTGGCGCTCAGGCAGCAGCCCGAGTTCAACGCGTCGCTCGCCGCCGACGGCGAGAGCCTCGTGCTCAAGCAGTACTTCCACATCGGGGTTGCCGTGGATACGCCGAACGGCCTCGTGGTGCCGGTGATCCGGGACGTCGACAAGAAGGGCCTGATGGAGCTCGCTCGAGAGCTGGGCGAGGTGAGCGCCCGCATGCGCGCGGGCAAGATCTCGCCGGCCGACATGCAGGGCGGGTGCTTCACGATCTCGAGCCTGGGCGGGCTGGGCGGCTCCCACTTCACTCCCATCATCAACGCGCCCGAGGTCGCGATACTCGGCGTCGGCAAATCGGTCACGCGCCCGATGTGGAACGGAAAGGAATTCGTCCCGCGGCTGATGCTTCCCCTGTCGGTATCCTACGACCACCGCGTCATCGACGGCGCGCAGGGCGCGCGCTTCATCGCGTTCCTGAGCTCGGTGCTGACCGACATCCGCCGCCTTGTTCTCTGACCGGGACCGTTGAAGCATGTCGACGGCCCCCATCGGCGTTCTCGGCGGCACGTTCGACCCCATCCACTACGGCCATCTGCGCCTTGCCGAGGAGATCGCCGAGACGCTTCGCCTCGAGGAGGTGCGCCTCGTCCCGAGCGGAACGCCGCCGCATCGCAGCGCGCCCGCGGCGTCGGCCGAGCACCGTCTGGCGATGACGCGGCTCGCGGCGTCCGGGAATGCGCGCTTCAAGGTCGACGAGAGGGAATTGCGGCGCGCCGGACCCGGCTACACCTTCGACACGCTCAAGGAGCTGCGCGCGGAATTGGGCCAGGCGCGGCCGCTCGCGCTGCTCCTCGGCGCCGATGCCTTCCTCGAGTTCGCGACCTGGCATCGCTGGCACGAGATCTTCGGGCTCGCGCATGTCGCCATCGCGCACCGGCCGGGATTCCCGGTCGAGCGCTGGGCCGAGCGCATGCCGCAGCCGCTCGCGCGCGAGTATTCGGGACGCGTCATGCAGCAGCCGCTCGCCATCCACCTCTCGCCGGCCGGCGGCATCGTCGTGGTCCCGTTCACCGCGCTCGACATCTCGGCGACCGCGATCCGCGACATGCTCCGCGCCGGCGCAAGTCCCCGCTATTTGCTCCCCGGCGCCGTACTCGACTATATTCACTCGCACAAACTGTATTCCTGAAATGAGGGTCGATACGCTGGTCAAGGCCGCCGTCGCGGCGCTGGAAGACATCAAAGGGCGCGATATCGTGGTGTTCGACGTCAGAAAGATGACTGCGCTGTTCGACCGTGTCGTCATCGCGAGCGCGGATTCCAACCGCCAGCTCCGGGCGCTCTCGGCCCACCTCCAGGAAAAGCTGAAGGCGCTCGGCGCGCGCATCAACGGCGTGGAAGGCGAGCGCGGGGGCGAATGGGTCCTGGTCGACCTCGGGCCGGTCATCGTCCACATCATGCTGCCCGCCGTGCGCAAGCACTACAACCTGGAGGAGCTGTGGGCGCCGCCGCGGGCGCGGCGCCGGCGCGCCGCCGCTGCTTGAGCTCTCGCGATGAAGTTCCGGGTCGTGGCGGTGGGCCATCGCATGCCGGCGTGGGTCGACGCCGGATTCGCGGAGTATGCGGGCCGCATGCCGCGCGAGTCCCGCATCGAGCTCGTTGCCCTCAAACCGGCCCCGCGCGGCGCCGTGCTGCAACGGGCGCTCGACGCCGAAGGCAAGCGCATCCTCGCCGCGCTGCCGGCGGGGTGCATCCGGGTGGCGCTCGACGAGCGGGGGGCACTCCTGCGCACGCTGGACATCGTGCGGCGCATCGCGCAGTGGCGGCAATCCGGCCGCGACGTCGCCTTCATCGTGGGCGGCGCCGACGGGCTGCCCGAAAACGTGAAAAAATCCGCAGATCTGGCGTGGTCGCTCTCGCCGCTGACGCTGCCGCACGGGCTCGCGCGCGTAATGCTCGCCGAACAGCTTTATCGCGCCGTGTCGATATTGCACAATCACCCCTACCATCGGGAGTGACGGAATGACAGTGAAATGAGCGTCCGGGAGAAAGGCATCTACCTCGCGTCCCGCAGCCCGCGGCGGCGGGAGCTGCTCAAGCAGATCGGCGTGCCGTTCGAGCTGCTGCTGATGCGCGAGGATCTGCGCCGCGGGGCGGACGTGGACGAGACGCCGCTGCCGGACGAATCGCCCGGCGTGTACGCGCTGCGGATCGCTGGCGCCAAGGTGAACGCGGCGGTGCGCCAGATTGCCTACCGGGGCCTGCCCCAGAAGCCCGTGCTCGCGGCCGATACGACGGTGGTGTTCGACGACCGCATCATCGGCAAGCCGCAGAACGCGGAGGACGCCGCGCGCATCCTGCGCACGCTGTCGGGGCGCGAGCACCAGGTGATTACCGCGGTCGCGCTCGCGCTGCGGGAGCAGGTGGAGACGCAGATCTCGGTGTCGAGCGTATGGTTCCAGGAGATGACCGATGCCGACATCCGGCGCTACATCGCGACCGGCGAGCCGCTCGACAAGGCCGGCGCCTACGCCATACAGGGGCGCGGGGGCGCGTTTGTGACGCGGATCGCGGGGAGCTATACCGGCATCATGGGGCTGCCGCTGGCGGAGACCGCGGAGCTGCTGAAGCGATTCAACATTCCCCTGTGGTAGCGCATGGCGGTCACCGAGGAAATCCTGGTCAACGTGACGCCGCAGGAGACGCGGGTGGCGGTGATCGAGCAGGGCGTCACGCAGGAAGTGCACATGGAGCGCGCCGCCGCCCGCGGCCTCGTCGGAAACATCTACCTGGGACGCGTGACCCGCGTTCTGCCCGGAATGCAATCGGCGTTTATCGACGTCGGCGCCGAGCGCGCCGCGTTCCTGCATGCCGCCGACATTCGGGGCGTTACCCCACGCCGCGGAGACCGCGCGGCCGATCGAGCAGCTGCTCTCCGATGGGCAGAGCCTGCTGGTGCAGGTGGTGAAGGATCCGATCGGCACCAAGGGCGCGCGGCTGTCGACGCAGATGTCCATCGCCGGGCGATATCTCGTCTACCTGCCGCAGGAATCGCACATCGGGATCTCCCAGCGCATCGAGGACGAGGAAGAACGCGCGCACCTGCGCGAGAAGCTGCGGCAACTGCTGCCGCCGGAAGAGCGGGGCGGCTACATCATCCGCACCATGGCGGAGAGCGCGACCGAGCGCGAGCTGCGATCCGACCTCGATTACCTGCGCCGCCTGTGGAGCGGTATCCGGGAGCGGGCAGCCGCCGCGGCGCCGCGCGCGCTGATCTACCAGGATCTCGGCCTGGCGCTACGGGTGCTGCGGGACTTCGTCCACGAGGAGACCTCGCGCATCCTGGTGGACTCGCGCGAGGCGTGCCGGACGATGATCGAATTCGGACAGGACTTCACGCCCGGCGTGGCCGAGCGGGTCGAGCATTACAGCGGGGAGCGCCCGCTGTTCGACCTCTACGGGGTCGAGGAGGAGATCGAGAAGGCGCTTGCCCGGCGCGTCGATCTGAAGTCGGGCGGCTATCTCGTCATTGACCAGACCGAGGCGCTCACCACCATCGATGTCAACACCGGCGGCTTCGTCACCGGGCGCAGCTTCGACGAGACCGTGTTCAAGACCAACCTCGAGGCGGCGCAGGTTATCGCGCGGCAGCTGCGGCTGCGGAACATCGGCGGCATCATCGTCATCGACTTCATCGACATGGACGCAGACGAGCACCGGAACGCGGTGTTGAGCGAGCTGCGCAAGGCGCTCGCCCGCGACCGCACGCACATGACGGTCAACGGCTTCACCGGGCTGGGGTTGATCGAGATGACGCGCAAGCGCACGCGCGAGTCGCTCGCCCAGGTCCTGTGCGAGCCGTGCCCGGCGTGCGGGGGCCGCGCGCGCCTGAAGACGCCGCAGACCGTGTGCTACGCGATCCTGCGGGATCTCCAGCGCGAGGCGCGGCAGTTCAGCGCGCGCGAGTACCGGATCATCGCCGCGCAGCCGGTGATCGACCTGCTTCTCGACGAGGAGTCGCAGTCGCTCGCGATGCTCTCGGACGCGATCGGCAAGCCGGTTTCCCTGCAGGCCGAGGCGGCCTACAGCCAGGAGCAGTACGACATCGTCCTCATGTAGCACGCCGGAGGGCGGAGCACGGCCCCCACCCCCTCATCCCCGCCCTTCTCCCAAGCGGAGAAGGGAGGCCAGCTTCGCCACGAGTTCCGGGCCGCCGGCAATCTCCACGAGCTTGTGGCGGCTCGCGGCACCGCGCCGGATCGCGATGGCGGATTTGGGGAGTCCGAGCACTGAGCTCAGAAAATCGACAAGCGCGGCGTTCGCCCGGTTTTCCGCCGCCGGCGCCGCAACCCGGATCTTGAGGGCTTCGCCGTGAAGTCCGGCGACCTCGGTTTTCCGGGCGCCGGGCTGCACGTGCAGCGCCAGAGTCGCGCGCCGGGCAGCGGGGTCGTAGCGACACCAGGTCAAGCCGCCGGTCACGAGCCGCGATCCGGGCGCTTCACGCTTCAGAACAGGCGCGACACCGCCGCTTCCAGGTAGGCGACCGGCAGCATGAGCAGCAACTGGATGACCACCAGCACGAACAGCGGGGAGAGGTCGACGTTGCCGATGGGCGGTATCCGCCGCTGGAACACGCGCAGAAACGGGCGCGTCATGCCGTTCGCGAGCGGCATGAGCGGGCTGTGCGGGGCCACCCACGACAGCACCACCTGCACGATCACCGCGACCATCACGATGTAGAGGCCGATCTTCACGAGCATGACGAGCGCGAGCAGCGCGCCCGCCGCGAGCGCCGGGCCGGCGTCTCCCCCGAACCCACGGCCCCTGATCTCCAGCACCAGCAGGATCTCCACCCATTGCACGAGCCACGCCAGCACGAGCGACGAGAGATCGAGGCCCCACAGTCCGGGAATGAAGCGCCGCGCGGGCCTGACCATGAAATCGGTCAGCGCCTGCAGGAACTCCGACAGCGGGTTGCGGTAGGCCGCCCGCGCCCACTGCAGGTAGAAGCGCAGCAGCAGCGCCACCACGAACAGGCCAAACACGGTGGTGAGGAGGAAGATCAGCGCGTTGGTGATCATGAGCCTCTCAATGGCTCTAGTCCTTGCCGAGCTCGTCTCCCAGCTCGCGCGAGCGCGCCGCCGCGGCCTTCACGGCGCGCACGATCGCGTCCTGCACGCGCTCCGCTTCCATCAAGGCAAGCGCGCGCTCGGTGGTGCCGCCCTTCGAAGTGACCCGTTCACGCAGCGTCGCGGGCGGCTCGCCGGATTGCGCCGCAAGCGTGAGCGCGCCGGAGAAGGTCTCCAGCGCAAGCCGGCGCGCGGCATCGGCGGCGAGCCCCAGCTCGCGTGCGGCGCGCTCCAGGGCTTCAATGAAGTAATAGACGTACGCGGGACCGCTTCCCGAAACGGCGGTGACCGCATCGAGGTCGTCCTCGCGTTCGACCCAGAGCGTCGCGCCGACGGCGCCGAGTATCCTTTGCGCGGCAGCTCGCCCCGCGGCGTTCACGGCGCGCCCGGCATAGAGACCGGAGATGCCGGCGGCGGCGAGCGCCGGGGTGTTGGGCATGACCCGCACGATGCGCGGGTAGCCGCCGAGCCAGCGCGAGAGGTCCTCGATCCGCACGCCGGCGGCAATCGTGATCACCAGCTGGCGGGTGAGCCGGGGCCCGAGCGCCCGCGCGGCCTCGCGCAGTTGCTGCGGCTTGACCGCGAGCACGATGCAGTCGCTTCCGGCGGCTCCCGCATCCAGTGCGGCGCGCACCTTCACCTTGTGGGCGCGGACGAGCTGCGCGCGCGCGTTCGGCGCGATTTCCACGACCTGCATTGAGCGGCGCGGCCAGCGCTTGCGGATCAAGCCGCCGATGATCGCGCTCGCCATGTTGCCGCCGCCGATGAAAGTGATATTCATAACGTCAATTTAACCGCCAAGACGCCAGGACGCCAAGAAAAACATTTGTCCGATCTTGATTGCTCTTTGGCGCCTTGGCGGTTCAGTCTTTCTTCCGTTCGCCGAAGATCGCCGTGCCGATGCGCACGATCGTGGCGCCTTCCAGGATGGCGGCCTCGAAATCATCCGTCATGCCCATCGACAGCGTGTCGAGGGGGTGGCCGCGCGCAACCAGTCCGTCCTTCAGACTGCGCAGGAGCGCAAAACGCCCGCGCTGCAGCGTGATATCGGCGCTCGGCTCCGGTATCGCCATCAGCCCTCGCAGCTTCAGCCGCGGCAGTCGCGCGATCGCATCAGCGAGCTTCGCTTCCTCTCCCGGAGCGACCCCGCTCTTGGTCGCCTCCCCGCTCACGTTTACCTGGATGCAGACGTTGAGTGGTGGCATGCCCTCGGGCCGGGCCGCGTTCAGGCGCTCGGCAATCTTCTCCCGCTCCACGCTGTGCACCCACGCGAAGTGCTGCGCGAGGAGGCGGGTCTTGTTGCTCTGGATCGGGCCGATGAAGTGCCACTCCAGAGGGAGGAGCAGGGGCAGTGCCGCGAGAACCGTGATTTTTTCCACGGCCTCCTGCGCGTGGTTCTCGCCGAACGCGCGCTGGCCGGCGGCGTACGCCTCCTCGATACGTTCCGCCGGGACCGTCTTGCTGACCGCCAGCAGCGTGACTTCTGCGGAATCCCGTTGCGCGGCGCGCACCGCGCGCGCGATTCGCTCGCGAACAGCTTGCATGTTGGCAGCGATTGAGGCCATAATTTGCGGGCGCCGGAGCGTGAGGTGTTGGGCGAAAAATCAAAGCCTTACCGGTAATTCCTCACACTTTACTCCGCACCGCTTACGCAACGGGAGAATTATAGATGGACATCTCGGAACTGCTCGCTTTTGTCGTCAAGAACAAGGCCTCCGACCTGCATCTGTCCTCGGGCCTGCCCCCGATGATCCGCGTGCACGGCGACGTGCGGCGCATCAACCTGCCCGCGATGGAGCACAAGGACGTGCACGCGATGGTGTACGACATCATGAACGACGGGCAGCGCAAGTTCTACGAGGAAAACCTCGAGTGCGACTTTTCGTTCGCGATTCCCAACCTCGCGCGCTTCCGCGTCAATGCCTTCGTGCAGCAGCGCGGCGCGGGCGCGGTGTTCCGCACCATTCCGTCCAAGGTGCTGACGCTCGAGGACCTCAAGGCGCCGAAGATCTTCCAGGAAATCTCCGATAACCCGCGCGGCATCGTGCTGGTGACGGGGCCCACCGGCTCCGGCAAGTCGACCACGCTCGCGGCCATGGTCAACTACATCAACGAGAACGAGCACGGCCACGTCCTGACGGTCGAGGACCCGATCGAGTTCGTGCACGAGGCGAAGAAGTGCCTGATCAACCAGCGCGAGGTCGGTCCCCACACCCTGTCCTTCGCCAACGCGCTGCGTAGCGCCCTGCGCGAGGACCCCGACGTGATCCTGGTCGGCGAGATGCGCGACCTGGAGACCATCCGGCTGGCAATGACGGCGGCCGAGACCGGCCACCTGGTGTTCGGCACGCTGCACACAAGTTCGGCCGCGAAAACCATCGACCGGATCATCGACGTGTTTCCCGCGGAGGAAAAGGAAATGGTGCGGGCGATGCTGTCGGAATCGCTGCGCGCGGTCATCTCGCAGACGCTGTGCAAGACCAAGGACGGCGCGGGGCGCGTCGCCGCGCACGAGATCATGATCGGCACGCCCGCCATCCGCAACCTGATCCGCGAGAACAAGGTGGCGCAGATGTACTCGGCGATCCAGACCGGCCAGGGATTCGGGATGCAGACGCTCGACCAGAACCTGCAGGATCTCGTCCGGCGCAACGTCATCACGGTGGACGAGGCGCGCGGCAAGGCCGCCAACAAGGACAACTTCAAGTAAGACAGCTGTCAGCTGTCGGCTATCAGCTCAAGGCGCGTTTTCGCTGACGGAGTCGAGATATGGAACGAGACCAGGCAGTCAAGTTCATGCATGACCTGTTGCGGGCGATGGTGTCGAAGAAGGCCTCCGACCTCTTCATCACCGCCGGTTTTCCCCCGGCGATCAAGCTCGACGGCAAGATGACGCCGGTCGCCAACCAGGCGCTCACGCCGCAGCACACGACGGAGCTCACGCGGTCGATGATGAACGACAAGCAGGCGCAGGAGTTCGAGTCGAGCAAGGAGTGCAATTTCGCGATCAATCCCGGCGGCATCGGCCGCTTCCGCGTGAACGCGTTCGTCCAGCAGGGGCGGATCGGCATGGTGCTGCGGACCATCACGACGACGATTCCGAAGTTCGAGGAGCTCAACCTCCCGCCGGTGCTGAAGGACATCTGCATGACCAAGCGCGGGTTGATCATCATGGTGGGCGGCACCGGCTGCGGCAAATCCACGACCCTCGCGGCGATGACGGGCTACCGCAACGAGAACAGCTACGGCCACATCGTCACCATCGAGGACCCGATCGAGTTCACGCACGAGCACAAGAACTGCGTGATCACCCAGCGCGAGGTGGGCGTGGACACGGACAACTGGTTCTCGGCGCTGAAGAACACCCTGCGCCAGGCTCCGGACGTGATCCTGATCGGCGAGGTCCGCGACCGCGAGACCATGGATTACGCGATTGCCTTCTCCGAGACCGGACACCTGTGCCTGACGACGCTGCATGCCAACAGCGCGAACCAGGCCCTCGACCGCATCATCAACTTCTTCCCCCAGGACCGCAGGGCCCAGCTGCTGATGGATCTCTCGCTCAACATCCGCGCGCTGGTCTCGCAGCGCCTCATCCCGAAGAAGGACGGCAGAGGGCGCGTTGCGGCGGTCGAGGTGATGCTGAACTCGCCGCTCATCCAGGACCTCGTCTTCAAGGGCGAGGTGCACGAGATCAAGGGCATCATGGCGAAGTCGCGCGAGCTCGGCATGCAGACCTTCGACCAGCACCTGTTCGACCTCTACGAGGCGGGGAGCATCAGCTACGAGGACGCGCTGCGCAACGCCGACTCGGTCAACGAGCTGCGGCTGATGATCAAGCTCCACGGCAAGGAAGCGAAGGAGAAGGACCTCACGACGGGTATCGAGCATCTCAACATCGTCTGATCGGGACGCGATAGCGCCCGATCAGACTGCGCCGGATCGAACGGACGTGGCGCCGTTCATCCGGCGCGGCTCACGGAAGGGCGTCGGCGCATAGGCCGGCGCCCTTTCATTTTCATGACTTTCCCGTTCGATCTGCAGACGTTCCTCGTCGCCGCGACGGTCGTCGCGGGGGCCTATGTCATCTTCGGCATCTCGGCCTTCGGTGCGGCGCTCTTCACCGTGCCGGTCCTCACGCATTTCCTGCCGCTCGATTTCGTGCTCCCGATGTGCGCGCTGATCGACATGACGGCGGCGTTCACGCTCGGCGTGCGCTTCACGCGCGACGCGGACTGGTCGGAGCTCAAATGGATGGTGCCGCTCTCCTTCGCCGGCGCGGTGGCGGGCGTCACGCTGCTGGTGGCGCTGCCGCGCCACGCGACGATCGCCGGGATCGGCGCGTTCCTGGTCGCTTACGCGATCTATGCGCTGCGCCAGGGGGAAACGGTGCGCGTCGTGAGCCGCGCGTGGGCGCCGGTGGCGGGATTTATCGGCGGGGCCTTCGGCACGCTGTTCGGCGTCGGCGCGCCGCCCTACGCGATCTACCTCACGCACCGCCTGCGGGACAAGCTCGCCTTTCGCGCGACGCTTTCCAACATGGTGATCTTCTCCGTTTCGATCCGGGTCGTGGTGTTCGCGGTGAGCGGTCTCATGCTCGCCGACCGCATCATCGGCTTCGCCATGCTGGTGCCGTTTGCTCTGGCCGGCTTGTGGCTTGGCAACCGGATCCACGGCCGCGTCTCGCGTGCGGGCCTGCTGCGGGTGGTGGCCGGCCTGCTGCTCCTGATCGGTCTGTCGCTGCTCGCTCGTTCGCTCGCATGAATCTGCTATCATGCGCCGCGGAAGCCGCCGCGCCTCGCGTGCGCCCGTTCCCCGGCCGGCCCGCTCTCCGCCATACCGTGACCCCGAGCGCGCACCATTCCACGAGCGAGCCTTTGCAATTCACCCGCGAGCAGTTCGAGCAGGCGCCGGGGGAGGTGCTGAGCCGGGGGCGCTGGGCCAACGCGGTGCTGCGCCTGCATCGCCACGGCGGCGAGCGCTGGGTCGTGAAGGACTTCCGTCCCCAGACGTTCGCCGTGCGCAACACCATCGGCCGCCTGCTGATCCGGCGCGAGATACGCGCCCTGCGACGGCTGGCAGGCGTCGCCGGCGTTCCGGCAGGGGCGTTCCGGCTCGACGCGCATGCGCTGGCCTACATCTTCATTCCCGGCGTGCCGCTCAGCCAGGCGGACCTCGGCCAGCGTGCGGCCGATTTCTTCACCCGCCTCGAGCGCCTGCTCGGCGAGGTGCACGCGGTGGGCGGCTTCGTGCACCTCGACGTCCGCAACGGACGCAACGTGCTGGTAACGGACGAGGGTAAGCCGGTGCTGCTCGACTTCCAGTCCTGTCTTGGCACGCGCCTGATGCCGGCGCCCTTGCGGCGCTGGGCCGAGCGCCAGGACCTCGCGGGCGTCTACAAGCACTGGGAACGGAAAAGCCCGGAATCCCTGGGCGAAGCGCGCAGAGGGCTGCTCGCCAGGGCAAACTGGTGGCGCCGCCTGTGGCCGTTGCGCGGCTACCTCGGCGTGCGCGGGTCGGATTCCCGCCGATGAAGATCCTCGACGGCATTCACGCGCTGTTCAACCACGCTGGCTTCCGCGCCTTCTGGGTGAGGATGCGCGTGCCGCTGGTGCTCGCGATTGCCGTTGCGGTCCTCTGGTTCGCCGGTCCGCGTTGGCTTTGGCCCGGCTTCTTCGTGTCCATGGCCGGAGAGCTGATCCAGCTGTGGTGCTTCGCGTCCCTCGATAAGAACCGCGATCTCGCCTGCAACGGGCCCTATGCGCTCACGCGCAATCCCATGTATCTCGGCCGGTTCCTCATCGTGCTGGGTGTGGTGCTGCTGCTCGGCAGCGGGTGGATGATCGTGGTCTACACGGTCATCTACTACTTCTACATGGTGAACCGCGTGAAGCGCGAAGAAGCGCACCTGCGCGCGGTGCTCGGGGCGCCGTACGCGGAGTATTGCGCGGCGGTGCGGCGCTTCCTGCCGGGACGGCCCTACCAGGGAAACCCGGTCTTGTACTGGAACTGGGCCCTGCTGCGCCAGAATCACGGCTGGGCCAACCTCGGCGGCACGCTCGCCTTCTGGATCGCGGCCGCGGTGCGGGTGTGGTGGCTGTAGGCTCAGCGCTCCGAGTAGCCCGCCATGAATTCGCGCCAGGCGGCGTCGCGATCCGCCGCCGCCCAATCCGGAGTGAGCTTGTCGAGCGAGCGCATCAGCCGCGCGAGGTTGCCTTGTGCCCAGCGGCCCGGAGCGCGCAGGACGGCGCGGTCGAGGTCGATCAGGTGCGCCGCGCCGCTGCGGTCGAGCAACAGGTTGTGCAGGTTCAGGTCGGCGTGGTCGAGCCCGGCGCGATGGCAGAGCGCGACGCAGGCGCCCGCCGCGCGCCAGGCCGCCGCGTCGAGCGCGCGCTTTGCCGCGAGGCTCGAGTAGGGCAGAGCGGGCAGGCGTTCGGTGATGAGGTCGCCGGAGTAGGTTAAGCCGGCGTGCAGCACGCGCGCCGCGACGGGGCGCGGTACGGGCAGTCCGAGCCCGCGCGCGCGCTGCGTGAGGCGGAACTCGGCGAACGGTCGGGTGCGATCGAGGCCGAGCCAGAGATAGCGATCCGCGACCCAGCGGGCGACGGCTCCGCCGCGGCGGTAATGGCGCAGCACCCACTGCGCCCCGGGCGTGCCGACGAACCAGGCGGAGCCCCGACCCGTGTCGACCGGCACCGCCTGGCCCTGCGCCTGCCACCACGCCGGCTCGAACCAGCCCGGCTGCGCCTCACCGCCGGCTGCGTCATACAAGATGGCGTACCCGCCGTCCCGAATGATCCGTGTCCGTTCCGCTCCGAAGTCCCGTTCGATCACGCCCCCCGAATGCGTCCGCGTGCCGGCGTCGAGTTTATCACCCGCGGCCCGCCACGCTGCCCGCGGGAGTGGGCGGATAGCGCAGCGGCGAGGTGACCGCCGAAGCGTCCATCTTGCCAAGCCGCACCAACCGCGCCTCGATCGCCGCGCGCGAGCGGTTGTGGGCGCGGGCGAGCTCGTCCACGGTCCTGCCCGAGTCGAATTCGCCCGCAAGGCGCTCCTCTTCCTCCGCGCTCCAGCGGGAGCCCGAGCCGCTCTGCGGCAGGGCCGGCCTCCGTTCCGGCGCCGGCGTCGCGACGCCTGCGCCCTCGACCGCGCGCATTGCCTCGAACAATGCGCGCACGGTATCGGGGTGCTGGTACGGGCCGTCTGCCGCGAACCTCTCCCCCGTCGCCGGGTGAACGCCGTTCGCGAGAGCGTTCAGTATCCTCAACGTCTGTTCCTTCTCCATGGCTCTTCCCTCCTCGTTGTTGATCGCCAGGCCGACTGGCCTGCGTGCTGGCTCAACGCGGGAACGCGGACGCCGGTTGACGACTGCCCCAGGATCCACACCTGTCCATGTCAACACGCCGGACCGCGAAAGCGTTTGAGCGCGAGGAGGGAATGTGGAAACGCGCCTGAGCCTCGCGCCGGGTCAGAACGGGACCAAGAAACTGCTCGCAACTTATGGTGAGCGGCTCTTGCGCGTACGCTACCGCTATGACGCCGCGCGCGGAGTGCGGCACAAGACCGTGGAGCTGATCGTGGAAACCACCCCGTGGAATCCGCGCCGCGAACGCGCGCCGGGAGCCGGAAGACATGGTTGCGATAAGGATAGCCTTCTCCGAAACCGCCTGCGGGAGAAGTCAAGGCTGCGGGCGCAATCTGGCGCCCAAGGCACCGGCTGTGGGAGGTTGACTGGAAGACCGTGCGGGAACTCGGATTGCAGGACCGCGTAGTCCCCGAGGTGCCGGGCTGAAGTCCATACATACCCAGATATATCAGCGCATATCTGTATATCTATTCTTGGACATTCGCATATGCGGGTATATGCTTTTGACGTCCTACGAAAGCCAACTAAATCTAGTTAGGCGCCAATAGGAAGCGGACCATGGCGAACGACTATTCAATAAAGCATCTCGTTGCCGATCTACGGCGTATCACTTCGGAAACAACCGACGAGCATGAGATCTTGAGTCGTGTTCGCCCGCTTGCGCGCCGTGCAGCTTTATCCAGGGACGTGTGGCTCCAGAAGCGATTTTATTCTGCCGATCCTGATCAAGGCTTCGGCCTTCACATGCTGCATGAAGAGCGGGATCACAGTCTTGCCGTGTTTGCCGTGAGCTGGCTGCCAAACAGAGGTGCACCGCCGCACAATCACGGAACCTGGGCGGTCGTCGTCGGCGTGGATGGACCGGAAAAGAATGTGTTTTTCGAGCGCACGGATGACGGTAGTCGTTCTGGCTATGCTGAGCTGAAGAAGATCGGAGAAAAGATCTTCGACTTCGGTGAGGTTGTTGCGATACCGAATGGGGGACTTCACAGCGTCTGGAATGAAACCACATCCGTGACCGTTTCCCTACACATCTACGGTAAGCACCTCAACCACACTGGACGCTCACAATTCGACCTGGACAAACAGACCGAGACTCCATTCGTCGTGAAGATAGAGTCTTGAGGCTAGTGATCCATGACGACATCCATTTGTTGGCACCTAACCTCGCGTTGCAGCCGACGTGTGAAGCGCGCGGCTGAACGCGACCGTTAGGTTGGCACGAGGGAAGCAACGGGGAACGTGATGCTCAACGCGAAATGGCACAAGGCGCATCCGATGCCACCTCGACCGACGTTTGAGCAGCGAATGCGGTGGCATATCGCACACGCCAAGGCCTGCGGGTGTCGCAAGATGCCACTGTCCATATTGCGGCAAGTCCGCAAATTCAAGGCGCGTCGTAGACGTGCAACCTAACCGCCGGTTGGAGTGCGACGCAATTGTTCCGGCGCTGTGCGCCTCCGCCCGCGCACCTCACCGGAACGTTAACGCAATTACTGTCGTTGGTCTCTTGATGCCCGGCGTTGCATAGTGGGCAATCCGGTAGAATCGAGGCCCGCGCCGGCAAGAAAGGGGAGCACAGTGTCGATCAAGGGCATTTTCGGGTTCGTCGTAGTGGCAGCCCTCGCTGTGGGCGGCTATACCCTCGCCGTGGTCAACTGGAGCTACTCGAGCGGTGAGCGCGCGGGCTGGATCCAGAAGTTCTCGAAGAAGGGATGGCTCTGCAAGACGTGGGAGGGCGAGATGGCGATGGTGTCGATGCCGGGCTCGACTTCCGAGAAGTTCTTCTTCACCGTCTGGGACGATGACGTCGCCGACCAGATCAACAAGGTCATGGGCAAGCGCGTTTCGCTGCACTACGAGGAGAAGGTGGGGATTCCGACGAGCTGCTTCGGGGAGACGCGTCACTTCATCACCAAGGTGAACTTGGTCGGCGAAATCCCGCTGGCGCCGGGCGTCGTCGTCCCGACCAAGCCGGCCGAGCCTGCCGAGCCGGAAAAGAAGTAGCGGGCTCAAGCATCACCCGGCTCCCGTTTCGGGCGCCGCAGGCTCCCGGCCACCAGCCGGTACTCGAACAACCGGCACTCGAGCGCCCCGTTGTAGAGCGGCGTGCGCTTCGACGCCTTGAGCCCGATCAGCTTCGGGAGCCGCAGGTCGGCGGAAAAGATGTAGGCAGTCCAGCCGGCGTAGCGCTGCTTCAGCGCGTCGCCGAGCCTCGGGTAAAAGGCTGCCAGCTCGGCGTCATCACCTATCCTTTCGCCGTAGGGCGGGTTCATCACCATGATGCCGCCGGAAGCGGGCGGCCCGCCGTCGAGGATGTCCATCTGCTTCAGCTCGACCGCGCCGGCAAGGCCGGCCGCTGCGAGGTTCTCCCGCGCCATGCCGAGCGCGGTTCCGGATTTGTCGCTGCCGTAGATCGGGAACCTGCCTGCTCGAAGGCGCCGCGCATGGGCTTTCTCCCTCAACGCCCGCCACAGGCCCGCATCGTAGTTTGCCAGCCGCTCGAACCCGAAGGACCGGTCCAACCCGGGCGCCGCGTCGAGCGCCATCATGGCCGCCTCGACGAGAAACGCGCCGCTTCCGCACATGGGGTCGAACAAGGGGACGGGAGCGCGCCAGCCCGCAAGCCGGAGAATGCCGGCGGCGAGGTTCTCGCGCAGCGGCGCCTCGCCCGCCTGCCCGCGCCAGCCGCGCTTGAACAGGGCCTCGCCGGACGTGTCGAGGTAGAAGGTCGCCGCCTCGCGCGTGAGAAAGGCGTGTACGCGCACGTCCGGTGCCTGCGTATCGACATCGGGACGTTTCCCCTGCGCCGCGCGGAACGCGTCGCACACCGCGTCCTTCACGCGCAACGTGACGAAGTCGAGGCTCTTGAGCGGCGACTGGATTGCCGAGACGTTGACCCGGATGGTCCGCTCGACGTCGAAGAGCCGCGGCCAGGGCAGCGCGCGCGCGGCGTCGAAGATGTCGTGCTCGCTGCGGTAGCGGGCCTCGCCCACCTGCCACAGCACGCGGCTCGCGACGCGGCTCTCGAGATTGGCGGCGTAGCACAGCGCGAGATCGCCGCCGAAGGAGGCCCCGCCGTCAACCGCCTTGATATCGCCGCCTCCCAGTGCGGCGAGCTCGGCCGCGAGCACTTGCTCGAGCCCCCGCGGGCAGGTGGCGAAAAACCGTTCCATGCTGAGCCGGAGCCGGTGTCACGCCTTCGCCCGTTTGACCGGGTTGCGCAGCGTGCCGATGTCCTTCTGGATGACTTCGACGGTATCGCCGTCCTTGAGATCCGGCTCGGTCGCGCCGTCGGTGCCGAGCCAGACCACGTCGCCCGGCTGCAGCGTCATGTACCTCGAGATCTGCGCGATGTAATGCTGGGCCGAGAACAGCATCTTCTCGGTCCCGTACTCGGCCGCGGTCGCTCCGTTGACCTTGATCGTGATGGTGAGCTTCATGGGATCGATGCCGGTCGCGATGAACGGCCCCATCGGCTTGAAAGTGTCGCAGTTTTTCGCCCGCCACAGCGTGCGGTCCTGCTTCTGCCAGGTGCGCTCGCTCACGTCGTTGCCGAGGGTGTAGCCGAGCACGCAGGAGAGCGCGTCCTTCTCCGAAAGGTTGCGCGCGGTCTTGCCGATGACGGCGACGAGCTCGCCTTCAAACTGGACCGGCCCGGGAGAATCGGCGGGGATGACGATCGCCTCCCCGGTCGCGGCGAGCGCATTGGCGGAGCGGTAGCCGATGTCGGCCTTCTCCGGCGGCTTGCGGTTGCCACCGGTGCGCCGGTTGGCCCACTCGATATGCGCGGCGTAATTGAGCCCCGCGCAATAGAAATTGGGAGGTAGGCACGGCACCAGCGTCTTCAACGAGGCCAGCGCATGCTTCCTCGGCGTGGCGCGGTAGCTCCCGAAGATCGAGCCCTCCAGCTCGCTCACCTCGCCGCCTTCGACCGTGCCGTAGAAGATCCGCCCCTGCTGCTCGAAACGTCCGAATTTCATGAGTCTTCCCTTGGAATGGTGGGTCATGATTCCTGCGCGGGCAGCGCGCCGTTCCCGACCGTCGTCCGTCACCGGGATTGAAGCGGGGCGACGACCTCGAGCTCGAGCCGCACGCTGCGGTTGCGGTTCTCGCGCACGGCGGCGAGCCGAGCCTCGAGCGCGACGCCGCGATCCATCTGGCGCGCCACCGCGGCGTTGTCGCGGCTCGGCACGTAGCCGAGCTTCACGCCGCGCCACTCGACGCGCACCGCGTTGGCATCATACGGATTCACCGGCTCGCGCACCAGTTCGAGCCGGTCGCCCGGCTTGAGGCTCCGCAGCACTTCACCGCCGCCGTAATGGCGAAAACCGGCGAGGGGCGAGCGCTGCACGATGATGACGGCCTCCGCCGCCCACGCGCACGGGGCGGCGGTCAGGGCAGCAACGGCAATGGCGGCGAGCGTCGCACCGCGGGAGACCATCCCCCCTAAAACGGCTTGACGACGGTGAGGATGACAGCCGCGATCAGGAGGACGGTGGGGGCTTCGTTGAACCAGCGGTACCAGACGTGGTCGTGGGTGTTGCGGTCGTGCTTGAAATCGTCCATCAGCCTGCCGCACCACAGGTGGTAGGCGACGAGGACCGCCACCAGCGCGAGCTTGGCGTGCAGCCACCTCCCGCTCCAATCGTAGCCGAGCCACAGCCAGACCCCGAAGACGATGGTGAGGATCGCCGCCGGCGCCATGATCCCGTAGTAGAGCCTGCGCTCCATCACCTTGAACCGCTCGCTTCCCGCCGCGTCCTCCACCATGGCGTGGTAGACGAAGAGCCGCGGCAGGTAGAACAGTCCCGCGAACCAGGACACGACGAAGATGATGTGAAGGGTTTTGATCCAGAGCATGGTGTCCTCTAGCGTAGCAGGCGGCGTCGGGTCAGCACCAGTGCGACGTAGAAGCCCGCCACCGCATAACCGGCGAGCACCGCAAGATGCAGCGGGATGCCGGACGGCACCGTGCCGCTCATCAGCGGGCGCACCAGCGCCACGGCGTGGGTCAGGGGCAGGGCCTGCGTCACCGCCTGGAGCGGGCCGGGCAGCTGCGCCACCGGGAAGAATACGCCGCACACCAGCATCATCGGCGTGATCACCAGCGTGAAGTAGTACATGAAGAAATCGTAGCTGGGAGAAAGCGCCGTCATGACGAGGCCCATGCCGGCAAATGCCAGCCCGGTCAGGAACACGACCGGGATCGCCCACAGCGCGAGGGCCGAATGCGTCAGTCCCAGCGCCCAGGCCACCAGCAGCACGGCCATGCCCGAGAGGAAGCTCTTGCTCGCGGCCCACACCGTCTCCCCCAGCACCACGTCATCGAGCGTCACCGGCGCGTTCATGATCGCGTCCCAGGTCCTCTGCACGTGCATCCGCGAGAAGCCCGAGTACATCGCCTCGAAGGAGGCGCTCATCATGGCGCTGGAGCACACCGTGCCGGCGGCGAGAAACGCGATATAGGGCATGCCGTCCACGTCGGCGAGCATCGCGCCGAGCCCGTAGCCCAGCCCCAGCATGTAGAGCATGGGATCGGCCAGGTTGCCGAGCATGGAGGGGACCGCGAGCTTGCGCCACACGAGCGAATTGCGGCGCCAGACGTGGAGATGGCGCAGGCTGAATGCGGGAATGGCCAGAGTTTTCGCGTTCATAGGGGGTCCTCAGTCTCTCAGTTCGCGACCGGTCAGCTTCAGAAAGACGTCTTCCAGGTTGGCGTGGCGGTGGAGGTAGCGCAGGTCCTCGCGGCGCTCGAGATCGTGCACCAGGGGGGCCGCGTCCCCCGTGTAGCAGAAGACGGTTTCGCCCGCCTGCTCGCAGCGCTCGCTGCGCGCGCGGCCGAACTCGCTCGCCCAGCGTCCGGCGCCGTCGCCGTAGACCTCGACCACCTGCGGCTCGATGTTTCCTGCAATCAGATCGCGCGGGGCGCCCTGCGCGATGATGCGGCCGCGGTCCATGATGGCGAGCCGGTGGCACAACCGCTCGGCCTCGTCCATGAAGTGGGTGGTGAGGAAGATGGTCTTGCCCTGCCCGAGCAGCCGCCGCAGCCGCTCCCAGATGAGGTGGCGCGCCTGGGGATCGAGCCCCGTCGTGGGCTCGTCGAGAAAGATGAGATCGGGATCGTTGACGAGGGATCGCGCGAGCGTCAGCCGCCGCTTCATGCCCCCCGACAGCGTCTGGATGCGCGATGCGGCGCGCGCGCCGAGGCCGGCGAACTCGAGGAGGGCGGGTATGCGCGCGCGGACCTCGGGCTCGGCAAGGCCGAAGTAGCGGCCGTACACGAGGAGGTTCTCTTCCACCGTGAAGTCGGGATCGAGATTGTCCGCCTGCGGCACGACGCCGATGCGGAGCCGCGCCTCGCGCGCCCGTTCCGGCACCGGCAGTCCGAGCACCTCGATTTCCCCGCCATCCGGGTCGATCAGCCCGAGGCACAGGCGCAGCGTCGTGGTCTTGCCCGCGCCGTTGGGCCCGAGAAGGCCGAAGCACTCCCCCGGCTCGAGCGCAAGGTCGATGCCGGCAATCACTTCGTGTTCGCCGTAGCGCTTGCGCAGGCCCGCCGCGCGCAGATGGACGGGGCCCGGGCTATTCATGAAAGTCCGCGCGGCTCATGCATCCGCCGCGTGCGCGCGGAAATAGCGGGTGACGAGATCGGCGAGCAGGTTGAGCCGTCCGTGGAAGAAATGGTCGCCGCCTGGAACGACCACGACCGGGAGGTTCTGCGGGCGCGCCCAGTCGAGCACGGCGGGGAGCGGCACGACGTCGTCCAGCTCGCCGTGGATCACCAGCGTATCGCGCGGCACGGTCTCGACGGGAACGCGGTTCACGGCGGGCGCAACCAACGCCATCAAGCGGGGGCGCAGCTTCTTCGCAGCCCGCGTCTGCACGAAGCCGCCGAAGGAGAATCCGGCCAGCACGAGCGGGAGCTCCCCGTATTGGCGCTGGAGGTAGCCCGCGACTGCGACCAGGTCTTCCGTCTCGCCGCGGCCCTGGTCGTGACTGCCCCCGGAGGCGCCGACCCCGCGGAAGTTGGGCCGCGCTGCGACACAGCCAAGGGCAAAGAACGCCTTGGCGAGAGTGGTCACGACTTTGTTGTCCTTGGTCCCGCCGTGCAAGGGATTCGGGTGTGCGATGAGCGCGATGGCGCGGCGGGCGGCTCCGGGGTCGTTGACGTCGGTCTCGATCGCGCCCGCCGGGCCCTCGATCATCACCCGCGTCAGTGACGCCGCGGGCATGGGGCGCACCGCTGAAGAAGCCTGAGTCAGCACCTCGTCGCTCGTTTCCCGTTTCGCGTGCTTGTCGCTCATGGTGGGTGACGTCTCTTGACCCTTGCGGCGTGCGACACCGGGTCCGACGAGGAACGGGAAACGAGGAACGGGAATCGGGTGCTAGATGCGCAGCCGCCAGACGATGCGGCCGTGGACGAGGTGCTCGTCGATGATCTCGTCGATGTCGTCCTGATCAACGTAGGTATACCAGACGTCCTCGGGATAGATCACCATCACCGGTCCTTCCTTGCAGCGGTCGAGGCATCCCGCCTGGTTGATCCGCACCTTGCCGGGTCCCGCGAGCTTCAGCTGCTTCACGCGGTCCTTGGCGTAGTCGCGCATCTTCTGCGACCCGCGGTCGTTGCAGCATTGCTCGCCCCCTTCGCGCTGGTTGCAGCAGAAGAAAGACGTGCCGGGCGTAGTAGCTCATAACGAATTCGGAGAGATGCAGCGGGTCTCTGCGACGCAGCGATCGGAATTATAAACGATGACGGCGCGCCCCGAGCGCGTAGAGCAGGAAGCCCGTGGCGAGCACCGGCCACAGCTCGGACAGCGCGCGCACGATTCCGGAGAAATTGAGGAAATGGCTCGCGCCGCGGACGAGGAGTCGCGGGGGCACACTGTGGTAGGGGTTGTCGGGGGCGAGATTGATCACCACCGCCGCCGCCACGATGCACGCGGCGGCTCCGGCGAGCTGCACGGGGCGAGCCAAGCGCACCGCGCCCCACAGCAAGAGCCAGCCCGCGCCGAGCCCGAGCAGGACGCCGGGCGTGAGCCAGCCGAGCGGGGCGGAGGCCTGCACGAGCGCGACGGCGCTCACGATCTTCAAGACGAGCGCCGCCCCGATCACTGCGGCGATCACGAGCATGGGGTGGTCGTGATCGCGCATGAGCGCGGCCAGCATGAGCCCGACACCCAGCACGCTGAACAGCACCACCATCGCTTCGCTGCTCAGCGCGAGCCACGGAGTGTGGATGGAATACGGCGGCAGGTCGAACGTCGCGCGGATGGCCCCGGTGCCGAACACCTGCGCTGTAATGTGGAACTGCGTGATCAGCCACAGGCCGACGATCACCAGGCCGGTATCGGCCGCCATGCCTTCGAGAAACAACCGGCTGCGCAGGGACCGGATCTTGCCGCCGATCAACTGAGCGGGCGCGAGCAGCGGAGCGGCCATGGCGCCCACCAGCGCGCCCAGGGTGTTGGCGAGGAGATCCACGTTTGAGGCGATGCGGGCGGGAAGAAACATTTGCACCGCTTCCATGGTGACCGAGAGCAGCGCTGCGGCGAGCGTTGCAGCGACCGCTCCGCGCGCCGGGCCGTAGCGCGCGCCGAAGCCCACCGAGAGCAGCAGGCCGAGCGGAATATAGGCGGCGAAGTTCACCGCCAGGTCCTGGGGCGTGATGAAGCGCGGCCACGGCGCCGCGAGGAAGTGGAGGATTTCTTCCGGCGGCCAGCGCCAGTCCCGGAACGGCAGCAGGCTGGCGTAGCCGATGACGAGCAGATAAGCTAGCGCGAGTGTCCACGCCAGCCGCACGGTGTTCGCGGAGAAACCGGTGCGCTGCGGATCGTGACGTGCTTGCTGCTCGCCGCGTGCCTGGTCCACGGATCCTTGTTCGTGCGAACGAAGGCGCGTCGCGACCGCGCCGGCGCCCTCGAATTCGCGACGTGATGGGCCATGCAATTCTACGATATCTTCAACGGTGATGCCGATGGCATCTGCGCCCTGCAGCAGCTGCGCCTGGAGGAGCCGCGCGCGAGCGTGCTGGTGACGGGCGTCAAGCGCGACGTGCGGCTGCTCGAGCGCGTGAACGCCGCGGCTGGCGATGAGCTGACCGTGCTCGACATCTCCTTACGGTCCAACGCCGACGATCTCCGCCGCCTGCTCGGCGCCGGCGCGCGGCTGCGCTGCTTCGATCACCACGCCGCGGGCGAGCTGCCGCAGCACGCCAACCTGAAGGCGTACATCGACTCGGCGCCGGACACCTGTACCAGCCTGATCGTGGACCGCTACCTGGGCGGGCGCCAGAGGATGTGGGCGGTGGTCGCGGCGTTTGGCGACAACCTCGAGGGGGCGGCTCGGCGGGCGGCGGCGGGGACCGACCTCGACGAGACCGAAATCCGGCGCCTGCGCGAGCTCGGGGAATGCGTGAACTACAACGCGTATGGCGACAGCGTGGACGACCTCCACTATCACCCGGCCGACCTCTTCGAGATCGTGAGCCGCTACCGCGACCCGCGGGATTTCATCGAGGGCGAGCCGGTGCTCGAGGTGCTCAAGAACGCACTGGCCGACGATTTCTCGCGAGCCCATGCGCTCGCACCGAGCGCGGCATCGGCGCATGCGGCGCTCTACGTGCTTCCGGATGTGGCGTGGAGCCGGCGCATACACGGCTTCTTCGCCAACGAGCTGGCGCGCAGCCACCCGCAGCGCGCGGTCGCGCTGCTGGTTGCCCGGCACGGCGGCTATACCGTGAGCGTGCGTGCGCCGCTCGAGCGCCCGCAGGGGGCAGATGTGCTGTGCCTCAAGTTCGAGACCGGAGGCGGGCGACAGGGGGCGGCCGGCATCAACTGGCTCCCCGAGGCGGATTACCCGCGGTTCCTCGCCGAATTCAGCAAGGCGTTCGTCGGTTGAGCCCGGACGCCAGCTAGTCACTCACTGGTTTTGGGCGGCGCCGCGCCGTGAGCAAGAAGCCTTCGAGCAGGAAGTAGGCGCAGCCGAGCATTCCGACCGCGACGGCGGTAGCGGCCCACTCCTGCGTGCAGGCGCCGGCGCAGGTCAGGTATCGCTGGACGATGTAAATCGCGTAGGCCCAGGCAGCCGCGTTCGGCACCAGGATCAGGAACGCGAACAGCCTGAAGGTCGCGCGCGCCAGCGCGTGCGGCGGAATCTGGGAGCGGAAATGCCCGGTGGCAAACTGCCAGGAGCGCAGCGGCACTCCGGCGAGCGCGATTACCCCCGCGGTCACTGCCAGCGATACGAGCAGCGTGTTGATCATGCCGCAGTCCCGGCCCGAATCGGCCTCGCCGCCTCGAGGAGGTTCATCTCAATCGTCGCGAACGCAACCAGCCACAGTGTAGCGTCGTAAGCGTCAAACCACTCCCCGCGCCACATCCAGGCGAAAACCACTGCGACCAGACCGGCGTAGAGTACCGCCAATGCGGCCATGAAGCGCGACCGGTACTTTTCCACGGCGGCCGGATGGCGAACCTCCGCTTCCAGGAGCACGACGACCGCGATCCAGAGCCCGCTGTTGGCGGCGTCGAGCCATTCCTCATTGTAGAGGAAGCTCGCCGCCGCGGCGCCCACCGCCGCGAGGGCGACCCACCGCACTCCATGCACGACGATGATAGCGGTTCGCGCGCGGAGGGCTCCGGCATATCCGGTTTCCAGCTGGAAGAGCGCGAGCAGCGCGAGCCACGCGACCGAGTCGAGCCACTTCACTGAATGTGCCGGACGCGAGATAGATGCCCGCGTTGAGGACGAGCAGCGCGAAAACCCCGGCCCTGAGCCACAGGTATCGCGGCGCTGGCGGTTCGGAGGACGGCACGGACGTCAAGAATGAGCGGGCGCGGCGGCTATCCCACCCGGTGCTCCGCGCTGCCGCGCGGCTTTCCGTAGCGCTGGGGCAGCAACGAGCCGATTGCCATGCCCGCGATGGCCGCTGCGAGGCCCGCGAGTTGCGGCGGAACCAATCCATCCGCGGCGAGCGCTTCCACCAGCAGCCAGCAGGCGATTCCGAGCACGATCGAGAACAACGCGCCCTGCGAGGAGGCGCGCTTCCAGAACACGCCGGCGGCAAGGGGCACGAAGGCTCCGACCAGCGTCACCTTGTAGGCGTTCTGGACCATCTCGTACATGGTGCTGCGGGAATTGAAAGCGAACGCGAGGGCCACCGCGGAAAACACCAGCAGTACCGTGCGCAGCGCGAACATGAATCGCCGGTCGCCCATGCGCGGAAAGAAAGTCTTAAGGACGTTTTCGGTGAACAGCGTGCTGGGCGCAAGCAGCGTCCCGCTGGCCGTGGAAAGGATCGCCGACAGCAACGCGCCGAAAAAGAGCGCCTGCGCCCACAGCGGCGTCCGGTTGAGGATCAGCTCGGGCAGGATGCGCTGGATTTCGCGCGCGTCGTCGGATTTGAACAGATTGGCAGCCGCCGGCTCGATCAGGATTGCCGCGGAGGCAATGAAAATCGGCACGAAGGCGAACGAGAAGTACACGAGCCCGCCAATCAGGGTGCCGCGGACCGCGGTGTCTGCGTTGCGCGCCGAGGTGACGCGCTGGAACACGTCCTGCTGCGGTATGGAGCCGAGCGCGAGCGTGAGGAACGCGGCGGCGAACGCCAGCCATTCCTTGGTGCCGCCCTTGGGCCAGAACTCGAACTTGCCGGATTCCGCGGCCGCGGCGACGACCTGGCGGGCTCCTCCCGCCATGTCGCCGACGAGGAAGGCGATGGCCGTGAGGCCGACGATGATCACCGCCGACTGGAAGAGGTCGGTGAGCGCGACCGACCACATGCCGCCCCACAAGGTATAGACCAGCACCACGATCACGCCGAGCACGATGCCCTCGTTGAGCGAGAGCGCTCCCTGCGAAAGCACCGAGAACGCGAGGCCCAGAGCGGTCAGCTGGGCGGAGGTCCAGCCGAGGTAGGAGGCGGCGATGGCGAGGCTGGTGACCACCTCGACCGGGCGATCGTAGCGCGTGCGGTAGAAATCGCCGATGGTGAGCAGGTCCATGCGGTAGTAGACGCGCGCGAAGATGAGCGCGACGAGCACCAGGCAGAACGACGACCCGAAGGGGTCCGCGATGACGCCGCCGAGCCCGTCGCGCGCGAAGGTCGCGGAAACGGACAGCACCGTTTCCGCGCCGAACCAGGTGGCGAACACGGTCGCCATGTTGATGTGCAGGGGCAGGCTGCGGCCGGCAACGACGTAGTCCCGGGCGTTGTGCACGCGCGTCGCCGCCCATAGTCCGATCGCGATCGAGGCGAAGAGGTAGAGGACGACGAAAGTGATCAACATCGCCGGTGCGCGAGGACCGTGAAAACCCGATGCATTATACGGCGCCCCAAGCGAGCGGCGCCGGCACGGCCGCCGAAGTCAGCGTGCGGCCAGCAGCAGCGCCGCGATCAGCGCGAGCACCGCGACGATGGCGGCAAGCAGGCGGTTGCGCCACCGCGCTTCGCGCGCAAGCGCCGCGAATTCCTCGCTCGCGGTGGCCTGAGTCTGACGCACCAGCGCTTCGTGCAGCAGCCGCGGCAGCTGCGGCAGGATCGTGCCCCAATACGGCGCTTCCTGCTTCACGCGCTGGATGAAGCCGCGCCAGCCCACCTGCTCGGACATCCAGCGCTCGAGGAACGGCTTCGCGGTTTCCCACAGATCGAGCTCGGGGTCGAGCTCGCGCCCGAGGCCTTCGATGTTGAGCAGCGTCTTTTGCAGCAGCACGAGCTGGGGCTGGACCTCGATGTTGAAGCGGCGCGAGGTCTGGAACAGTCGCAGCAGCACGCGCCCGAACGAGATCTCCTTCAAGGGCTTCGCGAAGATCGGCTCGCACACGGCGCGAATTGCCGCCTCGAAGTCGTCGACGCGAGTATCCTTCGGCGCCCAGCCCGACTCGACGTGCACCTGCGCGACCCGCCGGTAGTCGCGGCGGAAGAAGGCGAGGAAGTTCTGGGCGAGGTAATTCTTGTCGAGGTCGGTCAGCGTCCCCATGATGCCGAAATCGAGCGCGACGTAGCGGCCCTCGGGCGTGACGAGGATGTTCCCCGGGTGCATGTCGGCGTGAAAGAAGCCGTCGCGGAAGACCTGGGTGAAGCAGATCTCCACCCCGGCCCGCGAAAGCCGCTTGAGGTCGACCCCCTGCGCCCGCAGCGCCTGCACCTGCGACACCGGCGTGCCGTGCATGCGCTCCATCACCATCACCTCGCTCGAGCAGTAGTCCCAGTAGACCCGCGGCACGAGCAGCACGGGAGAACCGTCGAAATTGCGCCTCAGCTGGCTCGCGTTCGAGGCCTCGCGCAGGAGGTCGAGCTCGACTTCGAGATGCTTCGCAAACTCGTCCACTACCTCGTGCGGGCGCAGCCGCCTGCCGTCGGACCACAGCCATTCAATCAGCGCCGCGCCCGCATGGAGCAGCGCGAGGTCCCCGGCGATCACGGAGGCGATGCCGGGGCGCAGCACCTTGATGGCGACCTCGGTGCCGTCGGGCAGGCGCGCGAGGTGCACCTGCGCCACCGACGCGCTCGCGATCGGCTCGCGCTCGAACTCCCGGAACACCTGGTCGACCGGGCGGCCGTAGACCCGCTCGAGGGTGGCGATGACGCGCTCGGAGGCGAACGGCGGCACCTGGTCCTGGAGCTTCGCCAGCTCGTCGGCGATGTCGGGCGGCAGGAGATCGCGCCGGGTGGAGAGGATCTGCCCGAACTTGACGAAGATCGGCCCCAGCGCCTCCAGCGCGCGGCGCAGCCGTACCGCGCGCGGCTCTGCGAGCGGGCGCCAGAAGAAGAGCGCGCCGACCACCGCGCGCAGGCCGGCGACGCGCTCGTGGCCCAGGAAGAACTCGTCGAGCCCGTAGCGGATGCTGACGCCAAGGATTCGCAGCAATCGAAACAGACGCATGGGGCGATTCTAACGTGTAGGCTGTTCCTTCCCCCCTTGCGGGGGAAGGTTCAGTCCTCCCCCGCAAGGGGGGAGGAGTTTCAGGACTGGCCCTTCGACAGGCTCAGGACAGGCCTGGTCGGGTCAAGAGGCGTTCGATGCGCTTTTCGAGCCGCGCGGCGTCGTCGCGCAGTTGGTCCACCGCGCGGCCGAACTCCTCCAGGTCGCGCGCGCCCGTGATCAGCGGCTGCTCCTCGGTCCAATACTCGGCGAACGAACGGGCGGTGTTATCCGCGGCCTCCCCGCCCCAGCGCTGGAGGGTCCTTCCGGTTTCCACCATGCGGTGGGCGGCGACATCGCCGAAGACGCGGGAGAGGTCTTCCTCGACGTCCCAGCGCAGGTTGCGCGCCACGTGGTGGAGGGCGGACGCGAATTCGGTATCGCCGGCAATATCGATCTCGCGCCACGCAGTCTCGTCGCGGGCGGCGAGCCGCAGCAGGAGGCCGGGGCCAAGCCTGACCGTGGCGGCGGGTTCCGTGCCGGCGCCGGCCGCGGCGACTTCACCATTCGCGAGGACGGTTAGCGTTGCGGCGACCGGGAAGAACTCGAAGCGGGCGGTCTTGCCGGTGTGCCGCCGCAGGGCGTCGCGCGCCCAGCTCGCGCTGCGCAGCAGATGATTGATGAACGAAGCCACCGCGGTCGACGCCGCGGTGGCAGGATCCGGGATTCGCGATTCGGGACTCAGGACTGCTGTATGCCGGCGACTAACCAGCCCGAACGCCCGTCGACCGGCTTCTCGAGATGCCAGGTTTCGCTGAACGGCTTGGCATCGCGAGCGCTGGAATCACGCAGCATGCCGGTGAAGCGCACGCTTGCGATCCAGGAGCCGGCTTCCTCGACGACCTCCAGCACCTCGGCTTCGAGCGTCAGCACCTCGGTCCGCTCGTCAGCGGTGCCCGCGGCGCGGATATCGGCCTCGATCTCCCGATAGATCTCCGGCGCGAAATAGTCGCGCATCATCGAGAGATCCTTCCGGTCGTAGGCTTCCTGAAGCCGCACGAAGTTGCGCCGCGCGTGCCGCACGAATTCGCCGGCATCGAAGCCGACGGGCCAGCGTTCCAGGGGTCGCCGCAACCGAATATCGCCCCGGCGCCGCCCGGCAGCGCGCCGAGCGTCGGATGGCCTCCACCTCCCGCACCCGCACCCGCGTACTGGATCGGTTCCCGCGCGACCCTGCCGCGCGAAAGTGCTCGGGCCGCGAGCGCCGCTGCCGCGACGATGAGGCCGATCAGGAGCAAGCCCGTGAGCAATCCGGCCAACCCGTTATTGAGGAACAGTGCGGCAAGACCCGCGCCCAGGGCAAAACCGGCAAGGGGACCGAGCCATTTCGACGCGCCCGCCGGCTGCTGTGCCGGTGTCGCGGGTGCGGCTTGCTGCTGTTGCTGTTGTTGCGCGGGCGCCTTCGGGGCGCTTTGCCGCTGGGCGGGCGCGCGCTGCATGCCCATATTGCGCCCCCCACTGAGGCCGCGCGCGTCGGCGTCCTCGATCGCGAACGCCACCGCGATCAGGGCAATTGCGAGGGAAAGCAGGGTTTTCATGGTTCCTCCTCAGAGCGCGCCATTGTACACGCCGCGAGCCCCCTTCGCGGGAGTTCAGCGCTTCGAGTAACTGACAAGTTCGACCACGTTCCATCCGCTGTCGACCCACCACCAGCAGCCACCATCGCCGCACCCGCGACTCGTGTCGATATGGCCTGAGCGGCTCGCATGCTTGACGATTCCGCCCGCGCTCGGCGAGTACCAGTCCACCTCGGTGATATATTCTTCGCCCAAGAAGTAGATCTGGTTGCCCGCGTACACCACCCGCTGTACCACAAGCGCATCGAACTCGCCGGCCGGAACCTTGACGCGCTCCCAGCCGCGCACCGAGCCGTCAATGCGCACGCGGTTCACGCGTCCGGACGCAGGATCGGTCGCGTTCACGTAAGCCCGCCAGGTCTTGCCTGCCTCCAAGGGGAACGGCAGCGCCGGGTAGGGGGGCTCGTAACGGAAGTTCTGCAGGTTCGTCATTGGCCGCTCGCGCCAGTTCCAGTCGCGGGTGTAGCGCTGCGTTGAATCGCGCCCCTCATGGCGCAGTTGAACCGTGACGGTGTCGCCCTCGACCGCAGTCACGCGGTATTCGAACGTGCCTCCCGGAAGCTTGGTATAGCCGTCGTGAAGCGAATACTTCCATTCATCGCCCATCCGGATGTCCGGGGCGGCAACCTGGGGCGGGACCCCTGCAGGCGGGGTTTGCGGCAAGGAGCCGGCGCAACCGGCGACGAGCAGTAATGCAGAAAGAGAGAAGAATCGCTTCATGAGCTCCTCCACGATTCAAAACGGTACACGCGCGTTCCAGCTAACATCCGGTATGACGACTCTATTCCAGGGAGCTGCGGGCTCGCGGGTCAGAACTTGTATCCCCGGTGCAGGGCGACGACCCCGGCGGCGAGGTTGAAGTATTCGACCCGCTCCAGGCCGGCGTGTTCCAGCATCGCCTTCAGCGCTTCCTGGTCGGGATGCATGCGTATCGATTCCGCGAGGTAGCGGTACGCTGCAGCGTCGTTGGCGACGAGCTTGCCCAGCCGCGGCAGCAGCCCGAACGAGTAGGCATCGTAAAGCGGCTTGAGCGGAGCCCAGACCCGCGAGAATTCGAGCACGATCAGCCGGCCCCCGGGCTTGAGCACGCGCCGCATCTCGGAGAGCGCGGCCTCCTTGCGCGTCATGTTGCGCAGCCCGAAGGCGACGCTCACGCAATCGAAGCGGTGGGCTCCGAATGGGAGCTTTTCCGCATCGCACAGCACGAGCGGCAGCACGATGCCGGCATCCAGCAGCCGGTCGCGCCCGTGCCGCAACATCGCGGGATTGATGTCCGTCAGCACGACCTCGCCCTGCGGCCCGACGCGGCGGGAGAACAGCCGCGCGAGGTCGCCCGTGCCGCCCGCAATGTCGAGCACGCGCTCGCCCGGGCGCACGCCGCTCGCCTCGACCGCGAAGCGCTTCCACAGCCGGTGCAGCCCCGCCGACATGAGGTCGTTCATGAGGTCGTAGCGCGGCGCGACCGAATCGAACACGCCCGCGACGTGCCGCGACTTCTCGCTCTCGGGCACGGGCTTGAAGCCGAAATCGGTGGTTTCTTGCGTCACGGCTTCTTCGCTTGGGGCTCGCGACTCGCGCCCGCTTCCTCCATGCGCTTCAGGTACTCGCGCCACATCTCGTCCTGCCGCGTGCCGTAGTCGTAGAGCAGGTCCCACGAGTAGATGCCGGTGCTGTGGCCGTCCGAGAAATGAAGCTGCACCGCATACTGGCCCACGGGCTCGACGCGCGAGATCTCCACATTCTTCTTTCCGGTCTGCAGGACTTCCTGCCCGGGGCCGTGGCCGCGCACCTCGGCGGAAGGGGAGTAGACGCGCAGGAACTCGCACGGCAGGCGGAAGTGGGCTCCGTCCGCGAACGAGATTTCAAGAACGCGCGATTTCTGGTGGAGCTTGATCTCGGTCGGCAGCGGAACTGCCTTGTTGAGCCCGGCCATGAGCACCCCCGGAGGGATGCATCATAACCGATCACACGACCACGATGGTTCCGCGGTCGAAGTCGCCGCCTTTTTCGAGGAGATTGAGAAGCTTTGCAACCTGCTTGCGGTCGGAGAACACTTCCACGAAGCGGCCGCTCTGGAACCAGCCCGCGGGCAGGATCAGCGTGGCCGGCGTGGCGGGCGTCGCGACTTCCGGCAGCAGCAGCGCGCGCTCGTAGCGCCCGTTGCCGCCCGGCGCGAAGTTGGACGGCCGCACCGAGATCGCCTGCGGCGTGCCGGGGAAGAGGCGCACGCCGCAGCAGATTTCGCCGTTATCCTCCATCCTGAGCCACTGCACCATGCCGACGTGGAAGTGCCGCCCGCCCGCCCGGCGCACCGCCAGCAGCTGGTTGTGGCCCACGCGGCCCTTGCCCTCCGGCTCGCGCTGCATGCACATGAAACCGGAGGCGCTGTGGTTGAGGATCTGCCAAGACTCGAGCCCCTGCGGGGCGCCGGTGTCGTGCTCGGGCCGGGTGATGTAGCCGTACGTGTCGAGGTCCTGCTTCTCGCGCGAGGAGAGATCGCCCGGTTGCCGGAACTCGCGGCCGCCGCCGACGTGGAGGTGCGCGCCCACGAGACCGAAGCACACCCGGGCCGGCTCCTCGCCTTCGGACCGGTCCTCGCTCCGCGCCGTGCCGGCGCGGCACCATTGCACGTAGAGCACCATCAGCAGGTTCTCGCAACCGGGCTGCCGCGCGTCCTCGCCGAGCCCGAGCTGTCCCGGGGACTGCCCCTGCTTGAGCAGGTTAATGGTCTGGCGCAACGTCTTCGACAATTGCTCGAGGTCGAGGTAGCGATGGTGCGGCTGGGGCTCCACCGTCACTCCCACCGCCACGCTGCTGGTGCTCGTCAGGTCGACGATCAGAGACGGAATCGGGCTGGTCGGAAGCGGCTGCGCGGCGAGACCGATGAGGTTTGCCCAGCGCTCGAGCCAGCGCGCAACGAATGCCATCTGCCGCACCGACAGCGCGAAGGGGTTGGCAAGATGGGCGAGCAGGACCTGGACGTAGCTTTCCGCGCAACTCGAGTCCGGATCGCGCTGCGCGAAGCTGTCCTGGACGCGGATGCGCGCGAAGCCGTGGCTCTCCGCGAACGAATACATCTCGTGCAGCGCGCGCCAGAGCCTGCCCGGCGGCTGGCGGTAGATGCGGTAGTAGTCGAGGAGCATGCTGCCGAGCAGGCGCAGGCAGCGCATCGTGATCAGCGCCGCGTGCGGCGCGATCGCCAGATCGCCTTCGCGGTAGGCCCGGAGGCACTGCTGGTAGTTGAGGCTGATTTCCTGCCACAGGCCGATGACGTTGTTCCACACGACCGTCTCGCCCTCCTCGAGCGGCAGCGGCCTGCCGGCATAGCGCTTGGAGGACTCGCCCTGCACGAAGTACACCGGCTCGCGCAGCGCCTCGAGGATCTTCAGGCGCTCGAGCGGCGCGATGTGCGCCGCGCCGAGGCTCGTCAGCTGGCCGGTGAGGGCCTGCTGGGTCAACTGGACATTGGTGAGCGTGAGCTGCTCGATCCAGCGCTTGCAACTCGCGCTGTCGGTGAACTGCAACGGGGTCGAGACGGAGGCGGACGGCTGAATGCTCATGACAAGGATGCGGCTTGCGGCGGGTAGCGCACCGCTCCGCAAAAGAGGCTAGCCCAACCGCATGGACACGGCACGATAACTAGGTCACTCAAGGCCCAAAAAGCTCCGGAACCATCGGAATAAATTCACGTTTTCCGTCAGCTTAGAGCCGGTCCAGCCGTTGCGCAAGTGCTTTCTTGACCGGCGTGAATTCGGACCGCATGGACGGGAGCTGATTGGGCGGGAGGTCCCGGCTCAAGCGCTGCTTCGCTAGGCAATAGCAGCTATAGCCAAGTAGCGGGTTAGCTTCCCCGCCCCCATGAAAAACGCGGCGAGCCACGGATTGAGCCGCAGCCATCCGGCCGCGACGCAAAGCGGGTCCCCGATGAGCGGAACCCATGACAGCAGCAGGACCGGGCTGCCGTACTTCCGCACCGTCTGCAGGCCGTGCAGTTCGTTCTTCTGCGGAACGATGCGGCCGATCAGGTACGAGGACATGCCGCCGAGGGTGTTGCCCAGGGTCGCGACGCCGAGCGCGAGCCAGAACTGCCCGGGGTGGAGCTTCAACACCGTGAACAGCACCACCTCCGAGCCCCCGGGCAGGAGCGTCGCGGCGAGAAAGCTCGACCCGAAGAGCGCCCACAGGCTCGCTTCCTCATTCATCGTTACCGTTTACTCCTTGATGCGTGTGTCCTTCAGCACGTCGCGGTTAGGCTCGAGCCCGAGCCCGGGCTTTGCGGGGATCCGCACGACGTTGTTCTCGGGCCGCGGCGGCTTGACGAAGAGCAGCTCGCCCACCGCCTGCATGTCGAGATGGAACTCGACGCGCCAGCCGTTCATGAGCCCCGCCATGGTGTGCATGTTGTGCAAAGGCCAGCCGCCGCCGTTCGCGATGGGGAGATTGAACGCTTGCGCGAGGTGCCCGGCTTTCTGCGCCTCGGTGAAGCCGCCGCAGTAGCAGACGTTGGGCTGGAGGATGTCCACCGCCTGGTGCAGCACCAGCTCGCGCAGCCGCCAGCGATGCCCCTCGTTCTGCCCTGCGGAGATCGGGATGTTGGTGTGGTTGCGCAGATCAGCCATCGCGCGCGTGTCGTTCTGGTAGAGCGGCTCCTCGAACCAGGTGAGGTTGCAGTCCTCGACCGCGCGGCAGAGCTGGCGCGCGTCTACAGGGTTGAACTTGTAGTTGGCGTCCATCATCAGCTCGACATCCGGACCGATGGCGTCGCGCACCGCTCGCACGCGCCGGGCATCCTCCTGCCAGCCGCCCTGATGGACGGCCACCACCATCTTCAGCCGGCGGTGACCGTTCTTCAGCTGGAGCCGCGCCGCTTCCACGAGCTGCTCGCGGTCCTCGTATTCGGAAAAGCCGAAGGTGCAGTAGGTCGGCGCCCAGTCGCGCGCGCCGCCGAGAAGCTGGGCGACCGTGCGCCCGGTCAGCTTGCCGTGGATGTCCCAGCACGCGATGTCGATGGTCGAGAGCGCGCTCGAAACGACGCCTGTCATCGAGCGCTGGTTCAGCTTCCACCACACCTTCTCGTGAATCGCCTCCGTGTCGCGCGGGTCCATGCCCTTCAGCAGGGGATAGAACTCCTTCTCGATCGCGGTCACGATCGCGAACGGCAGGTAGGCGCCGCCGGTCAGGCCGCTGCCGGCGTAGCCGTCGTCGGTCTCGACCTCGCAGAACACCGCGTTGCGGACGATCGGCTCCTTCAGCAGCGGGACGGTGACAGACAGGCGGTGCACGCCCGCCCGGATGGATTTGATCTTCATGTGGACTCCGGTTCGAGTGTCGGTCGCGGGAGCAGCGAGTTTACACCGGGCACCCGCCGCGGCATTTGCCCATGCTCTATAATTCGCAACTCCCGGGGCCCCGCACGGAATTTCCCGCTCTTGGCGTTGAGCGAAAGCGGCGTTACTTTGAAGGAAATTTGAAGGAAACCTGCTGATGAGTCATGCATGCGATCAAGTTCCGTGCCACGCCGACGCTTCCCGTTGCGGAGAGCAATCAGACGTTTCCGGTGGGGCGTATCTACTGCGTGGGCCGCAACTATGCCGAGCACGCGCGGGAGATGGGGCACGACCCCCAGCGCGAGCCGCCCTTCTTCTTCATGAAACCGGCGGACGCGATCGTGCAGAACGGGGCCACGCTGCCATTCCCCCGCGCGACGAAAGATCTGCACCATGAGATCGAGATGGTGGTGGCGATCGGGCGCGACGGCGCCGACATCCCGGTCGCGAGAGCGCTCGATCACGTGTTCGGCTACGGTGTGGGACTTGACATGACGCGGCGTGATATCCAGGGCGAAGCGAAGAAGATGGGCCGCCCCTGGGAGATGGGCAAGGCGTTCGATGATTCGGCGCCCTGCTCCGCGCTCAAGACGGTGGCAATGGTCGGCCACCCGGCGAAAGGCGCGATCTGGCTCAAGGTCAACGGCGCGGTGAAGCAGAAAGGGGATTTGTCGGAAATGATCTGGAACGTCCCGGAGATGATCTCTTGCCTGTCGAAGCTCATCACACTGCGCGCCGGCGACCTCATCATGTCCGGCACGCCGGCGGGGGTGGGGCCGGTGAAGGCGGGCGACCGGCTCGAGGGACATGTCGAGGGCGTCGGCGACGTGACGGTTACCTACGCCAAATAAGGGAAAAGCAATAAACGGCGGGCGGAGACACGGGGTGCCGCAGCAATCCGGGACGTGAGTCGATGCCGGAGCCACCGACGTACAAGCAGCAAACTCCAGATAGCCTCAAGGCAATCGAGGAGGCAGTCGGATTTCATCAGCAAGGCCGGCTGAGGGAGGCAGAGCGGCTTTATCAAGCGGTCCTGGAGGTGCAGCCGGATCACTTCGACGCCCTCCATTACCTGGGCATTCTGCGCGTTCAACAGGGAAACGCCGAGGCCGCGGTCAAGCTGATGACGCTCGCGCTCGAGCAGAATCCGGGCTCGGCTGAGGCGCATTCGAATCTCGGCAACGTTTTCCAGGCGCTGGGTCGTCACGACAAGGCGTTAGCAAGCTACGACAAAGCGCTGGCTATCAAGCCCGATCTTGCCGACGCGCTGTGCAATCGAGGCAGCGCGCTGCAGGCGTTGAACCGCCACAGCGAGGCGCTGGCGAGCTACGACCATGCCCTCCGGATCGCGCCTGGCCATGTTCTGGCGCTCAATAACCGCGGCGTCGTCCTGCAGGAACTGGGCCGGTACGACGACGCGATAACGAGCTATGACCAGGCGCTGGCACGGAGACCTGACGACGCTGAAGCCTTGAACAACCGCGGCAGCGCGCTGTCGCGATTGAAACGTTACGACGAAGCGCTGGCGAGCTTCGAAACGGCGCTTGCCATCAGGCCCGAATACGTCCAGGCGCTCAACAATCGCGGCAATGCGCTCCAGGATCTGGGCCGTCATCCCGATGCCATTGCATCCTACGACAAGTCGCTTTCCCTCAGGCCCGACTATCCCGAAGCGCACTACAATCGCGGCAATGCGCTGTGGTGCCTGAAACGGCGTGAGGAGGCGCTTGTCAGCTACGACCGCGCGCTTGCACTCAATCCGGACTATGCCAAGGCGCTCTTCAGTCGCGGCAGCCTGCTGCGGGAGCTGAATCGACACGAGGCAGCCGTCAGCTCCTTTGCGAGGCTGCTCGAAATCGCACCTGAGTTCGATTACGCGCCGGGCGAATTGCATCACTCGAAGCTGTTCTGCTGCGATTGGGCCGAATACGACGGGGGCATCGCGCGCGTCGTGGACCGGGTGAGGGCCGGCAAGCGCGCCGCCACGCCGTTCCCTTTTCTCGCCGTGTCGGATTCGGCGGCCGATCAGCTGCAATGCTCTCGGATACTCATCGCCGACAAGTACCCCTCGGCTTCGCGACCGGTGTGGCGCGGTGAGCGCTACGGCCACGACCGCATTCGCCTGGCCTACCTTTCGGCTGATTTCCGGACGCATGCTTCTGCTTTCCTGCTTGCGGGCCTGTTCGAGCACCACGATCGAAGCCGGTTTGAAACGATTGCCATATCATTCGGCGACGACGATCAAAGCGCGATGCGGGCCCGCCTCAAGGGTGCCTTCGAGCATTTCATCGATGTTCGAGACAAGCGTGATGCGGATGTGGCCCGCCAATTGCGTGACCTCGAGGTCGATATCGCGGTAGACCTGATGGGGCACACGCAATCTGCCCGAATGGGGTTGCTGGCCCTGCGGCCGGCGCCGGTCCAGGTCAACTTCTTCTGCCCGGGAACCTCCGGCGCGGATTATCTCGATTACATCATCTGCGACCGCGTCGTAATACCTGAAGATCACCGCGCTCACTATTCAGAGACGGTGATCTATCGTCCGGACACGTTTAAGGTAACGATTCCAGACGGCGCATCGCCGAGCACACTCCGTCGCGCGCCGAGGCCGGCCTGCCGGACGATGGATTCGTGTTCTGTTCGTTCAATCAGAATTACAAATTCACTCCGGGAATGTTCAATATCTGGATGCGGCTCCTCAGCCGCGTGGAAGCAAGTGTGCTGTGGCTTCGGCAAGGTAACGCGGCTGCGGTAAAGAATCTGCGGCGCGAAGCGGTGCAGCGGGGCATCGACGGGAGCCGCCTGGTTTTTGCCCCCAAAGTCCCGCGCCGAGAAGACCATCTTGCGCGTCACCGGCTCGCCGACCTGTTCCTGGATACGCTTCCGTATAATGCGCAGGTGACGGCCAGCGATGCGCTGTGGGCGGGATTGCCGGTCGTCACCTGCCTGGGGACGACGTTCGTGGGGCGCGTGGCGGCGAGCCTGCTGAAGGCCGTCGGGCTTCCCGAGCTAATCACGCACTCGCTGGCAGAGTATGAGACGCTGGCGCTCCGGCTGGCGACCGAACGCGGAATGCTCGCCGAGCTCAAGGCGAAGCTGGCGCGAAATCGCGAGACCTGCGCTCTCTTCGACACCGACCGGTTTCGACGCCACATCGAGGCGGCATACGTGACGATGTGGGAGCGTCATCAGCGGCGCGAGCCCCCGGTCAGCTTTGCGGTGGAGCCGCGCGAGTAGCCGGCGGCGATCACATGAGCGGATGCGAGCGCCGGGCATGAGATGGCGGAATCAATTTCGGAATCACTGACGGATCTGGCAATCAGGGAGGACACGATGCAGAAACGCAAGCTGGGCAGGAACGGACCGCAGGTTTCCGCGGTGGGATTGGGCTGCATGGGCATGTCGATCAGCTACGGCGAGCCCAACGACGTGGAATCGATCGCCACCATACACCGCGCGATCGAGCTCGGGGTCGACATGCTGGTCACCTCCGATGCCTACGGCAACGGGGTGAACGAGGAGTTGGTCGCGAAGGCGATCAAGGGAAAACGCGACAAGGTCCTCGTTGCGACCAAGTTTGGCAACCTGGCGCTGGCCGCGCGGGCCGACGCCGGCGGGCCGCCGGCGCTGACCGGCGGGCATCCGGATTACGTGCCGCAGGCATGCGAAAAGAGCCTGAAGCGCCTGGGCGTGGACGTCATCGACATCTACGGCATGCACCGCATGGACAAGACCGTGCCGATCGAGGACACGGTTGGCGCAATGAAGCGGCTGGTCGAGCAGGGCAAGGTGCGCTGGCTCCAATTGTCCGAGGCCGGCGCCCAGACGATACGCCGCGCGCACAAGGTTCATCCCATCACGGCCGTGGAAACGGAGTACTCGCTGTGGAGCCGCGACGTTGAGAAGGACATCCTGCCGGCCTGCCGCGAGCTCGGCATCGGCTTCATGGCCTACGCGCCCCTCGGCCGCGGCTTTCTCACCGCGACCATCAAGACGCTCGATGCACTGCTGCCCAAGGACCGCCGGCGCGAGCACCCGCGTTTCGGCGCAGACAACATCGGAAAGAACGCCGCCCTGCTCGCGCCGCTCGAGAAGATCGCGGCCGCGAAGAAGTGCGCCCCGGCCCAGGTCGCGCTCGCCTGGCTGCTCGCGCAGGGAGCGGACATCGTGCCCATACCCGGCACCAAGCGCCGCAGCTATCTCGAGCAGAACTGTGCGGCGGTCGATGTCAGGCTGACGAAGGAGGAGATCGAGTCGCTCTCGAAAGCGTTCCCGCTGAACGTCACCGCCGGCACGCGTTATCCGGAAAAGCAGCTCGCGGGTCTCGGTATTTAGCAGCAGCCCGGACAAGACGGGCAGTCGTACCGCCGACACGGACGAGAAAGGGAGCGGTGTGAACGAAGCGGGTCTCACCTACCTGAAGTGGTATTACGAGACCAATGTCTGGAAAGATCTTCACTATCGCGGCGTGCGCACCCTCAAGCTGCCGCTCGACATGTGGAACTACCAGGAGATCCTGTTCGAGCACGACATTCACTGGGTTGTCGAAACCGGCACGCGCCATGGCGGCTCTGCCCTTTTCTTCGCGGATTTGCTTGCGGCGGGGAATCGTGAGGGCGGTGTCGCGAGCGTTGACGTAACGCACGATGCCTTGAGTCCTCTGGCGGCCGCGCACCCAAGAATACGATTCCTGCTCGGAGATAGCGCTTCGGAATCGATCAAGCAACAAGTCATGGGGCTCATCCCAAGTCAGCGACGGGGCGGACTGCTACTGATACTCGATTCCGATCACGCTGCAACGCATGTCCTGCGGGAACTCACCACTTGGGTTCCGACGCTCAGGCGGGGAGACTACCTGATCGTCGAGGACACAATCGTCAATGGCCATCCGGTACGTCCGGAGTTCGGACCGGGGCCGATGGAAGCGATAGACGAGTTTGTCACGCGGAACCCGGGGCGACTGCGGGCGGACGTCGCGCGCGAAAGCAAGTTCGAATGCACTTTCGCGGCGAGAGGCTATTTCGTGATCCCCTGAATCGCCAGGGGGCGCGGCGGAACCTATGAAGCTCAACTTGGGATGCGGCGACAAGATTCTTCCGGGTTACGTCAATGTCGACGTGGCCGAGAGCCGCGCGGGCAAGCGTCCGGATGTCCTGTGCGATCTCCATCGCCTCACGCCGTTCGAGGACAACTCCGCTGACGAGATCCTCTCCGTCCACGTCGTCGAGCACTTTCTGGCGCTGGGAGGTCGTCGACGTCCTCAGGGAATGGGTCCGGGTGCTCAAGCCCGGCGGGCTCATGGTCCTGGAATGCCCGAACCTGAAATCCGCGTGCGAAACTTTTCTTTCCAATCCGGAATTTCACGCCGGGCCGGGACCCGAGGGCCAGCGAACGATGTGGGTGTTCTACGGGGATCCTTCCTGGCGCGATCCGCTCATGGTCCACCGCTGGGGCTACACGCCGCGGAGCCTTGCCGCCCTGATGATTGAGGTCGGGCTCGTGAACATCCGCCAGGAACCGGCGCAGTTCAAGCTGCGCGAGCCGCGGGACATGCGAATGGTCGGCGAGAAGACGCGTGCAAGCCTCGGCGCGGCATAGTGAGGAGTCCCATCCCGGCGCGGGGGCTGCGCGAATGAGAGCGCTGTGGCTTATTCCTCCCGACGCAATGCCCTACGCGTCCGGAGACGTGCCCGAGCAGGGCCTCTGGCCTTTGCCATCTGGCCAGCGTCAGGCTGCGCACGGCGGTAGCCGCACTCGAATGGAAGCACCGCGGCAACGAGAATATCTTCCGGGATCCTGAAACGTCGAACCCGCTCGGGGGCCTCGAACGGAAGACCGCAGAAATATGCGTCGTCCCCAAGTACTACCACGACCTTCCGTTGCAGCCATGGCTCGACGCCTGCCGGGCCGCCAAGCGCAACGGCTGCCGGCTGGTCGTCGATGTCTCCGATAATCCCTTCAGCAAGCCGCCGCCGGTCCCGGATTTCTATTCCGAGGTCCTGAAGATCTGCGACGCGGTGGTCGTGAATTCGGAGCGCATGGCCGAATTGACGGCGCCCCATACCGCGCATCGTCCGCAGGTCATCGAGGACGCGATCCTCGGGCCCATGGGAAAGCCCGCCTTCGAGCCCGGCGAGCAGGCTCGAGCTCCTCTGGTTCGGCCACCCCACCAACCTGCCGTTCCTGCATGGATGCCTGGACGCGTTGATCGCGTTTGGAGCGAAGCGCCGCTGCAGGTTGAGCATCCTGACGATGGAGGGGCGCGGCGCAGAGGGGCTCGCGCAGGAAATCAACGCCCGGTTTGCGCCCGCCTTCGAGGCGCGGTTCATTCGCTGGTCGCTCGAATCGATGAGGTCGGCCTTGCGCAAATGCGACCTGGTGTTGCTCCCCAGCGATCCGGCGGATCCGTTCAAGGCAGGCGCTTCCGCCAACCGGATCGCCGAAGCGCTCAACGCCGGCCGCCTGCCCATCGCAAGCCCTCTGCCGAGCTACCTGCAGTTTGCGGATGCGGCCTGGATCGGACCCGACCTGGTCGAGGGGATCCGCTGGGCGCTCGCGAATCGCGGCGAGGCGCTGGCGCGGATTCGCCGCGGCCAGGCCATCGTGGCGGACAAGTTTGCCGCTTCCAAAGTCGGGCGCCAGTGGGGCGAGCTGTTCGAAAGCCTAGTAAGCGCTCCCCGCAGCGGGTCGTAATAGGGTTGGTTGCCTGCAGTGGACCGGCGCTTCCCGGTCACGATGGGCGCCGTAGGGGTCTCGGGGCATGCTTGAGGTCGTGGTTAAGCCGCCGGAGCGCGTCTGACCAGTCCTCGTTCAGTTTCTGGCGGTAGATGCTGAATCCCGGAAACCACGGCGATTCATTCCCGGCCGCCATCCAGCGCCAATCGGGCGGCCATGGGACGAGCACCCGCGCCGTCCCTCCCGCGCCCGCCCGCAGGTGCATGTTGGTGCTGCTGACGCCGACGTATTCATCCAGAACGGCCAGCAGCGCCAGCATTTCCTCGAGATCCTCATTGGCGGCGGATTCGTCGTGCACCGGCCTGCCGGTCAGCGCGGCGAGCTTTTCGATTTCACCGGCAACCGGGTGCCGCTGCAGGGCGATCACGGTTCCGCCGACGCCGTCGATTGCCTTGGCCAGTGCCTCGAGCGGAATTTCCTTGAACAAGGTCCATACCTGGCCGCGCTGCTCCTCGATTCCCCTGCCGGCGCGCCAGGTCAGCCCGATATAGGGGGGCGGCCCCAGAAGAGCAAGTCGTCCGCGGACCGCCGCCACTCGGTCCGGCAGAGGTTGAAGCGTCAGTGGCGGGGGGAGCTCCGGCCAGTACACCCGGAAACGGCGTGGAAACGCGGCACTCGAGCCGGCGGCTCCCGGACGCAGGCCAGCGGCGCCGCCCGGCCGGACGGGCGAGGTATCGAGCCTGCCGGCGAGCAGGTGGGGCAGGTCGCCGATGAAAGAGCGTGTAGATCCGCGGACCCAAATGCACCGGTCCATGGCAGGACCTCGTCGAGCCCCGGGACGCGCGAGAGCGCACTCAGGATCTTGCGGGTGCCGTGGTAGGTCACGCGGCAGCCGCGCGCCCTGAGCAGGGGGACATACCTCAGGAAAAAGACCTGGTCGCCGATTCCCTGCTCGCCGAGGAGGCAGACCTTCCGCCCCCGCAGGTCGTGCGGCAGCTCCGAGGCGAGCGCGATGTCGGGATGCTGCTCAATGAACGCGGTGCGGTCATGCCGGCCCGCATAATCGACGGCGGCTTCCGCAATGCGCCCAGTCAGGAGCAACAGGAACGCTCTCACGAAGTGCGCGTAGGAGGACGCATTGTCCAGGGCGCAGGCGCGATCCAGCGCATCCAGAGCCTCGTCAATCCGGCCGGCGTGCGCGAGCGCGTCGCCGAGGTGGCACAGCGCGTCGGAGTTTTCGGGAAATTCGCGGGCCGCCCGCTCGAAGCATTGCAGCGCTTCGCTCCAGCGCCGCTGTGCAAGAATCGCGCTGCCGAGGACGGGCCACGCGTTCTTCTGCCCGGGCTCGCGCGCGAGCGCTTCCCGGCACGCCGCCTCCGCTTCCGCGTGACGGCGCAGGCTGTTGAGGGTGATCGCCAGGGGGAGGTAGGCGGCAGCGAGGCCGGGCTTGCGCGCGAGGCAGACGCGGAACGACCGCTCGGCCTCCTCGAAGCGTCCCAGATGGTGCAGGACGATGCCAAGGTTGCAATGCGCCTCGAGGAATTGCGGTGCGAGTTGCGTCGCGCGGATGTAAGACTCCAGCGCCTCCTCGTAGTGCTTCTGGTCCTTGAGCGAGTTCCCCAGGTTGAACCAGCCCAGCGCGAACTCGGGATGCCGCGCAACGAGCCGCCGAAAGGCCGCCTCGGCCTCCGCCTTCCTGCCGAGCAGCGCCAGGCAATTAGCAGCGCCCAGCAGGATTTCGGGATCCTGCGGCGCCAGACGGGCGGCACGCTCGAATGTCGCGGCCGCCTCCTGGTATCGCTTCAGGCCGACATACGCGTAGGCGATCCTGGCCTGATACTCCGCATTGTCCGGCTGGATCGCCGCCGCCTGACGCAACGGCTCGACCGCAGCGGCAGGCTCGCCGCTTTGCAGCGCGATAACGCCCAGCAGGTGCAATGCGTCGGGGTGCCGGGGCGAGAGTTCGAGCGCCTGCTCGGCGAGCAGCCGCGCCTGGACCAAATGGCCTTCCTGCAATCGCCGCAGTCCCGTTTCAAGCAGGGCGGCGGCGCGTTGAGCGTTCTTGCTGGACACGCGCGAATTATAGAAGCGTCGATGATTGCGGCACTCAGGTACCCGTCATTGTCGCCACACACGCTGATGTATAACTCATTGAAACTAAATGGATTATTGAATAGGATCCCACCTCGTTTGGGCGGGCAGTTTGCGCTCGAGCGGAACCGCAGGCTGATCGTTGGCTTAGAGTCCTATCGAAGGCCAATGTGCGGGTGTATCAAGACCCATGCCGCTTCTGTCTAAATTACATAATAAATTCAATAGGTTGATGAGTTCGTTCCCTATGACAGCACATCAAATACCAGCGAGCGTAAGCCTGTTGCGTGCCTGCTACAAAATGGTGCGAGCCAGGTGAAAAAATGCCCCTTTTTGTTGCTGGCACGGCAGCTATTCGTCCAAACTAGCCGCAACCTCACCGGAAGGGGAGGCGGGCTTCGGGGCTGTCGCAAACACGTGATGTGATCGTCCCGGGGGAACGAAACTTAACAGGAGATTCAGCATGAACAAAAAAGTAATGGCACTGGCCGTCGCAGGAGCGTTGGCTGCTCCCGCAGCGGCGCTGGCGCAGGTGCAAATCGGAGGCGGGTTAAACCTACTGTATTTCCAGCACGACCCCGATAACGATGCCAACGCGCAAAAGTCCGACGTCATGCAGTCATCCGAATCCGAGCTGAGAATCAGCGGAGTGGAGAAGCTGGGTGGCGGCACCGACGTGTGGTTCCAGTGCGCGACCTCGATCGACGGCATCTTCAACGGCAACACCGCCACGACCGCGGGCATGTGCACACGGAATAGCGCGCTCGGCTTCCGAGGCGGCTTCGGCAACCTCTTCTTCGGCAACTGGGATACCCCGACCAAGCTCCTGCAGAACCGCATCCGCGGCTGGTTTAGCGGAACGAACCCGCTGTATGGCGGCGGCTTCACCCTGCTGGGAGGCGGAGCGGCGAGCGGCGCAGGTAACGGAACCGCTGGTGGCGCGAGCGGCTACAGCATGTATCGCCGTAATGCGAACAGCGTGAACTACGCCTCGCCGAACTGGGGCGGGTTCTCGGTGGCGGCTGCGTTCACGGCGTCGAACGAGGGGATCAACTATCCCGACCCGAACTCGATGAAGCCCCGTATATATGGGCTGAACGGGATGTATGCAGCGGGTCCGCTGTGGGTCGGCCTTTCTTATGAGAGCCATACCGACCTCAACCCGGCGAGCACGGCGATCGGCGCCGCGGCTGCGCAATACAACGGCGGCACCGACGACAACATGACGGTCGGCGTGGGTTATACCTTCATGGGCACCCTGAACGTGAGGGCGGCGTACAGCATGAGCAAGTACGAAGTCAACAACGACGGAGACGACCTCAAGGCGAAGGGCGGTGCCTTCTACAGCGATTGGGCAGATTTCGGGGCCGCATGCTCTCCACCTGGCGTACATCCAGACGCAAAAGAACACGGGCAGCTCGACTCGTCAACGTGGGTCCCTACCGGGCCCCAACGGTGGGCGGGGTTGAGCGGGACAACACAAACGCGTCCGTGATTACGTTTGGTTACAGCTATGACTTCTCCAAGCGCACGCAGTTGAATCTTGTCTACAACCAGATGGATAACAAGGACAATGCAACGTTTAACCAGGGCGTAACCGCGGTCACGGTGGGCGGGAAACAAACGTCCGTCGGCGCGGCTATCCGCCACAGCTTCTAGACCTAGTTAGCAGCAAATTGGAAACGGGCACCTTCGGGTGCCCGTTTTTTTTGGGGCGAGCGGGTTGATACCATCTGCTCCGGGTCCCACAAATTACGCCGTTCGATGTCCGCGACATTGACACGCAAAGTGCATCAGGCTGCGGCAGCCCTCGCGGAGGGCGATTCTGCACGGGCCGAGCGCCTGTGCCGGGAGGTGCTGGAACGGGCCCCCCGCCATCCGCAGGCGCTCCAGATGGCCGCAGCCGCACGCCTGCAGCAGGAGGACGGCGCGGGAGCCGGCGAGCTGCTGCGACGGGCCCTTGCGGATGATCCCCGCAACCCGCAACTGCTGGAAGGACTGGGTGCCGCAGCGCTGAAGGCGGGAAATTTCACCGAGGCCGAGTCCTGGCTCCGAAGAGCCCTCGAGCTCGCCCCGGGGAACGGCGCCGCCTGCGCGTGGCTCGGTATCGCGCTCGCTTCGCAGGGCCGGCACGCCGAAGCGGAAGGCTTCTTCCGGCGCGCGCTGACAGCCGACCCGGCCAATCCCGGTCACTGGGTGAACCTGGGCAACACCGAGCGGCTTCAGGGACGGCATGGACAGGCCCAGGCAAGCTATCGGCGCGCGCTCGACCTCGCGCCGGGGCACCTGGATGCGCTCCTGGGCCTGGGGCAGGCGCTGGAGCATGAGGGAAGAATCGCGGATTCGGCGGCGGTGTACCAGCGAGCCCTCGAATTCGCGCCGGGGAATGCCGATGCCCGTTACCGACTCGGTGTCGTTCTCAACCTGAGCGGAGAGCACGGCCGGGCAGCGCAGCACCTCGAAGCAGTGCTCGCGGACCGGCCGGACCATCTGGATGCGCTGAACGAGCTCGGCATCGCGCTCCAGGAACTGGGGCGGCTCGAGGATGCCGAGCGCTGTTTCCGACGCGCGCTCGAGCGCGAGGGCGCAAACCCGGGTTGGCATTCGAACCTGGGCAACGCGCTCTACGTTCAAGGCCGCGACGCGGAGGCGGCAGCGGCGTTTGAGAAAGTAATTGCGCTCGAGCCCGGTTCCACCCTCGCGCTCGGCATGCTCGGTCTCATCCGGGTCGAGCAGGGTCAAGCGCAGGCGGGGAAGGAGCTCATCGGCCGCGCGATGCGAAGCGCGTCCGGCGACGCCCGCGGATGGTGGGATCTCGGGATTGCGCTCCAGGAGGCGGGACAGTATGCGGACGCCGAAGCTTGCCACCGCAAGGCGCTTGCCCTCCAGCCGGATTACGCCGATGCAGAAATGGACCTGGGCGTGGTGCTGCTCTACCAGGGGAAATTTCCAGAGGGCTGGCGCCGCTACGAAAAGCGCTTCGATACCCTGCCGCCCCGCGCGGCACGGAAAGTTTTCTCGAGCCCGCGCGCCACGCCGGAAGCGCTGCAGCCCGGAGCGGGCAAGCTTGCGGTATGGGCCGAGCAGGGGCTGGGGGACGAGATCATCTATTCCTCGCTCATCCCGGAGCTCGCGGCGAGAGGGGTGGATTTCTTCTACGAAATCGACCGCAGGCTGCTTCCGCTCTACCGGCGCTCGTTTCCCGGCGCAAGTTTTGTTCCGCGGCAGGACGCGCCGGCACCGGAGCTGGCGTCGGCTGCCTGGAACATCGCAGCCGGCTCGCTACCCGGCCTGCTGCGCACGCGCGCAGAGGACTTCCGTAGCCAGCCAAAAGCCTTCCTCGTCCCCGATCGAAGCAAGACGGAAGCATTCAAAAGTCGCCTGCAAGCATCCCGGGCGGGCGTGCTGCATCGCGCTCTCGTGGAGGAGCGCCGGCCGCAGGCGGGTGGTGCAGCGGAAGAAATCCGCCGACCTCACTGCTTTCGCTCCGCTTGCGCGAGTGCCGGGCGTGCGGCTCGTGGACGTCCAATATGGAGATACCGGCGCCGAGCGCGCAGCCTTCGAGCAAAGCACCGGCTGCACGGTGCAACGCCTGGCCGACGTGGACCACTTCAACGATCTGGAAAGCGTGTTCGCAATCATCGCCGCCTGCGATCTCGTGATCACCACCAGCAACGTCACTGCGCATTTCGCGGGGGCGATCGGCAAAGCGGCGTGGTTGCTGTTCCCCGGAGGGCACGCGCCGTTCCATTACTGGGTGCCGGGCCCGGATGGCCGTTCGCTTTGGTATCCTTCGGTGGAGATCGTGTCGGCTCCGCAGCTCGGCGACTGGGGCTCGCTCGCCGAATACGCCGCGGAAAGACTCAGGAAGGAATGGCCTGTCAACCTTGGTCGAGCATGACGCTGACCACTGGCGTGAGTCTCGGCATCCGCCTGAGGAGGCAAGGCAGCCTCGGCGAGGCCGAGGTGGCGTTGCGCCGCGCGCTGGAGCGGGAACCGCTGCAAGCGGAGACGTGGTTCCATCTGGGCGCCGTGCTCGTCGGGCGCGGCGAGGCTGCTGCAAGGCATCGAGGCCTACCGCAAGGCCCTCGACCTGAAGCCGGATTACGCGGAGGCCTGGAGCAACCTCGGCGGGGCCCTCGGGGCAAGTCGGCGACCGGGCCGGCGAAATCGAGGCTTACCGCCGCTCTCTCGACAGCAATCCGCGGCTTGCCCCGGTGTGGAGCAACCTCGGCAGCGCGCTGCTGGATGCAGGCGACATCGAAGGCGCCCTGTCGGCGTGCAGGACGGCCGTGGAGCTGGCGCCGGAGTTCGCTGCGGCCTGGAGCAACCTGGGGAACGCCCTTCACGAGCACGGCGAGCACGCCGAGGCAGTGCGCGCTTGCGAGCGCGCCCTCCAGCTTGCCCCTGAACTGGCGGAAGCCTGGAGCAATCTCGGGTGCGCGCTGCTGGAGCAGGGCGCCATCGAGCGGTCTCTTGCGGCGCATCGCCGGGCGCTGGAGCTGCAGCCGCGCAATGCCCGCATCCACTACAACCTTGGCATCGCGCAGGAGCGCGTCCGGCAGCACGAGGCCGCCATCGCCAGCTACCGCCGCTCGGTCGAGCTCGATCCGGAGTTTGCGCAGGCCTGGCTGCGGCTCGCGTGCGTGCTGCTCATGCGGGGGGAGTTTTCCGACGGCTGGGCCGCGTACGAATGGCGATGGCGCGACCGGAGCGCCTCGCGCAAGCGCTTCGACTTCACGCCCTGGGCGGGCGAGCTTGCGCCGGGCCGGCGCTTGCTGCTGTGGGGCGAGCAGGGGATCGGAGACGAGATCCTCTACTCGAGCATGGTCGGGGAAATCGCGGCAGCCGGCCTGGATGTCACTCTGGAGATCGATCCGCGCCTCGTGGGATTGATGCAGCGGTCCTTTCCCCGGGTCAGGGTGGTGGCGCGGGCGAATCCGGCCTGCGGTCGATCCCGCCGCATTCGACTGCCAGGCGCCGCTGGCGAGCCTCGGCCGGTGGCGGCGTCCGTCGTTCGAATCCTTTCCCAGGCATGGCGGTTATCTGCAAGGCCGATGCGGAGCGCGCCGGCGGGTTCTCCGCAAGATTGCGGCAAGCCGGCACGGCCGCGGTGGTCGGCATCTCATGGAGCAGCGCCAATCGCGAAATCGGGGCCGAGAAAAGCACCGCGCTGACGGAATGGGCGACGGTGCTGAGGGTGCCGGGAGTCCGGTTCGTCGATTTGCAGTATGGGGATACCGCGAGCGCCCGGGAGGAGCTCCGGAAGCGTCACCAACTGGAAATCACGCACCTGGATGACGTGGACCTGTACAACGATATGGAGGGGGTGGCCGCGTTGTGCGCGGCTTGCGACCTCGTCATTACCGTCAGCAACGTCACGGCGCACATCGCCGGGGCGCTCGGCAGGCCGGTATGGCTGCTCGCTCCGGCGAGCCAGGGCAAGATCTGGTACTGGTTTGCCGGCCGCAGCGACAGCCCCTGGTATCCGACCATGCGCATCTTCCACCAGCCGGGCGCGGGAAGCTGGCGGGAAACGCTCGATGCGGTGGCGCGCGAGCTAGCCGCTTTCGTCGAACGCGCGTAAGCAACCGGTTAAAATGTCGCACGGATCGCGGGCGGCAGGCGCCGTGCCGGTGATTGCCCGCGACCCGAGTGCACATGCCTGAGACCGCAGAATCCCGATCGAGCGTCCACGACAGCCTGCAGCGCGTGACCGAGCTGCTGCACAAGCACGAAGTGGTGGAGAGCCTCGTGCACCGGCAGCAGGGCCCGCGCCAGGAGCTGGTCGAAGACCTGGTGCATCGCATGCACGTGGTGGAGGTACAGAAGCTGCTCGAGGCCCTGCACCCGGCGGACGTCGCCTACATCCTGGAGGCGCTGCCGCTCGAGCAGCGGCTGATCGCATGGGATCTCCTCAAGCCCGAGCGCGAGGGCGAGATCCTGCTGGAGGTCTCGGACGCGGTGCGCGAGACGTTGATCGCGCACATGGACGAGCGGGAGCTCGTCGCCGCGACCGAAGGTCTCGACACCGACGAGATCGCCGATCTCGCGCCGGACCTCCCGCGCGAGGTGATTCAGGACGTCTTCCGCTCGCTCACACCGGAGGAGCGCGAGCAGTTGCGGGCGGCGATGTCGTTCCCGGAAGGCACCGTCGGGGCGCTCATGGATTTCGACATGATCAGCATCCGCGACGACATCACGATCGAGGTCGTCCTGCGCTACCTGCGCCGCCTCGACGAGATGCCGGAGCTGACCGACCAGCTGTTCGTGGTCGACCGCGCGGGAGTCCTCGAGGGGCTGCTGCCGGTGAACAAGATTCTCGTCACCGATCCGGAGATCGCCGTGACCGCGGTGATGCGGCGGGAATTCGTGAAGTTTCGTCCGGACGAGAAGGCGCAGGACGCCGCGCAGGCGTTCGAGCGCTACGACCTGGTTTCGGCGCCCGTCGCGGACGGCGACGGCAAGCTCATCGGGCGCGTCACGGTGGACGCCGTGATGGACTACATCCGGGAGGAGACCGACAGCGACATGCTCTCGGCCGGGGGGTTGCGAGAGGACGAGGACCTGTTCGCCTCGGTCTGGAAGAGCGTCCGCAATCGCTGGACCTGGCTCGCGCTCAACCTGGTGACCGCGTTCATCGCCTCGCGCGTGATCGGTCTCTTCGAGGAGTCGATCGCGCAGTTGGTGGCGCTCGCGGCGCTGATGCCGATCATCGCCGGCATCAGCGGCAACTCCGGCAACCAGACCATTACCATGATCGTGCGTGCGCTCGCGCTGGGGCAGATCTCGGCGCCGAACGCGCGGAAGCTCTTCGCGAAGGAGATCGGGGTGAGCGCGCTGAACGGGCTGATCTGGGGCGGCGTGGTGGGGTTATTTGCGTTCCTCATCTACCACAACTGGCAGCTCGGCGCGGTGATGATGGGCGCGATGGTGCTGTCCCTGCTGCTGGCCGCCGTGATGGGAGTCACCATCCCGCTCATGATGCAGAGGCTCGGGCGCGACCCCGCGCTCGGCGCGAGCGTCATGATTACGGCGATCACCGACAGCGGCGGGTTCTTCATCTTCCTCGGGCTGGCAACGGTATTTCTGGTCTGATGGGGCCCGGCGCAGGAATGGATCGCCTGGAGGACGCGAAGCGGTTGTTTCTCGATGCAATGGCGCTGCAGGAGCAAGGCGACCTGGAGCGGGCGGAGACTTTGTACAAGAAGGCGCTGGACCTTGCGCCCGGGCGCCCCAGCGTGATGAACAACCTCGCGGCGGTCTACATCGGGCTGAACCGCTATGCGGACGCGAGGCTCTTGTGCGAGAGGCTCCTGGAGCTCAATCCGGAGGACGAGACGGCGCTCGTCAATCTCGGCAATTGTCAGCTCAAGCTCGGCTCGCCCGCGGACGCGCTCCTCTCCTGCGAAAAGGCCCTTCGGCTCAAGCCCGGGTATGCGGAAGCTCTGAATTGCCGTGGCAGCGCGCTGCTCGAGCTCAAGCGGCCGCAGGAAGCGCTGGAGAGCTGCGAGCGCGCGCTGGCGCTCAAGCCCGACTATGTGGAAGCGCTGAGCAATCGCGGCAATATCCTGATGGCGCTCGATCGGCCGGAAGAGGCGCTCGCAAGCTACGAGCGCGCGCTCGTCCTGGCGCCGAACCATGCCGAAGCGCTCTACAACCTCGGCACCAGCCTGCAGGAGCTCAATCGCCTGCCGGAGGCCCTGGCAACCTACGATCGCGCGCTGGCCGCGAGGCCCGATTACGCGGAAGCACTGAACAACCGCGCCACGACCTTGCTGGCTCTCAAACGCGTTGATGAGGCACTGGCAAGCTGGAACCGCGCGCTCGAGGTGAGGCCGGAATATCCCGAGGCGCTGTATAACCGTGGCGATTCGCTGATGCAACTCAATCGGCCGGATGAGGCGCTCGCAAGCTACGAGCGCGCGCTCATCTTGAGGCCGGACTATGCGGCGGCACTCAACAACCGCGCCAATACCCTGATGCTGCTGCGTCGCTACCAGGAGGCAAGCCAGGATCTGGAGCGCCTCTTGGCGGTCGTGCCGGAGTATGCGTACGCCGCCGGGCAACTGGTGCACTGCAAGATGCACATGTGCGAATGGAACGGCCTGGAGCAGCAAATCGCCAACCTGGGTGTCCGCATTAAAAGCGGGAAGCGCGCATCAACCCCCTTTCCATTGCTGGCCGCGTCCGCTTCCGCAGCCGAGCAGCTTCAATGCGCGAGGACGTTCGCGCTGCACAAGCATCCTCTATCATCCAGGCCGGTCTGGAATGGCGAGCGCTACCGACACGAGCGGATTCGCGTCGGCTATGTGTCCGGCGAGTTCCGCGAGCATGCCACGTCCTACCTTGTCGCCGAGCTGTTCGAACTTCACGACAGGAGCCGGTTCGAGGTATTCGCGGTATCAACTGAAGCACCCGATCAAAGCCCGATGGCGAGGAGAATCGCGCGCGCATGCGAGCATTTCCTGGATGTCTCGGCTCAACCCGATCGCGCGGTGGCGTCACTTCTGCGCAATCATGAAATCGACATCCTCCTCGACCTGAACGGATACTTCGGACGCGCGCGCACCAACGTTTTTGCGGCGCGCGCGGCGCCGGTCCAGGTGAACTATCTTGGCTTCCCCGGGACCATGGGCGCTGAATACATGGATTACATCATTGCCGACCGGCATGTGATTCCGGAAGACCAGCGACACTATTTCACCGAACACGTGGTTTATCTGCCGGACTCCTATCAGGCCAACGACTCGAAGCGGGCGATTGCGCCCGCAAACGCCGGCGCGCGCCGAAGCCGGGCTGCCGGAGCGCGGATTCGTATTCTGCTGCTTCAACAACAACCACAAGATCCTGCCCGGGACGTTCGACATCTGGATGCGACTGCTCGGGCGGATCGAGGGCAGCGTGCTCTGGCTGCTGCAGGGAAACCCGGCGGTATCGGACAATCTGCGGCGCGAGGCGCAACGGCGGGGCGTCGCGCCGGAGCGCATCGTGTTCGCGCCGCGCGTGAAGCTGGAGGACCATCTCGCGCGGCACCGGCTGGCGGACCTGTTCCTGGACACGCTCCCCCACAATGCGCACACCACGGCAAGCGACGCGCTTTGGGCCGGGCTTCCGGTGCTGACCTGCATGGGAACGACCTTCGCCGGGCGCGTCGCCGGCAGCCTGCTGAACGCGGTGGGGCTGCCGGAACTCATCACGCATACCGCGGAGGACTATGAGGCGCTGGCTCTGAAACTCGCCGCGGACGCGCCGCTGCTGGCGGACATCAAGGCCAAGCTGGCCCGAAACCGAACGGTGTTTCCGCTGTTCGACACGGATCGCTTTCGCAGGCACATTGAAGCGGCTTTCGTCACCATGTGGGAACGGGCTCAGCGCGGCGAGCCCGCAGCGGGCTTTGCCGTGTCGCCGCTATAATTCAGGGACATGACGGATAGACTGCAAGCGGCGTTTGGCCGCCTTCAGGCGCGGGATCTCGCCGGCGCGGAAAGGTTGTGCCGCGAGGTGCTGAAAAGCGCGCCGGGCCACCGGGACGCGCTGCACCTGCTGGGGGTCGTGCGGCTCGCGGGCGGCAATGCCGACGAGGCTTCCTCGCTAATCGGAGAAGCGCTGGCGGGCGGTCCGCAGGATGCCGCCATGCTGGAAAACCTCGGCTTGGCCAAGCTGATGTCGAAGAACTACGCCCTGGCGGAAGGGTTCTTCCGGGATGCGCTTGCGCTCGGCGCGTCGCACGGTCTGCTCTACATGCGGCTCGGCATCGCGCTGTCGTCCCAGGGCAAGCTTGCCGACGCCGTGGCAGTCCTGCGAGAGGCTGCCGGCCGCTTGCCCAAGGACCCGGACGTCCATATCAACCTCGGCAACACGCTCGCCGAGCGCGGCGAGGCGGACGAAGCGCGCGCCTGCTACGAAAAGGTGCTTGCGCTGCAGCCCAATCACCCGGTCGCGCATTTCAATCTCGGCAACCTGCACCGGATCGCGGGCCGGCTCGACGATGCGGAAAGATCCTGCAAGCGCGCTCTCGCGCTGATGCCGGGCGATGCCGAGTGCCACATCAGCCTGGCGTTGGTGCACGAGCAGCAGGGGCGGCTCGACGAAGCCGCCGGGTGCTACCGGAAGGCGCTTGCGCTCAGCGCGCAGAATGTCCGCGCGCACAACAATCTGGGCAACGTATTGCGGGCTCAGGGCCGGAGCGAGGAGGCGATTCAGTGCTACGAGCAGGCGATCGCGCTCGAGCCCGATTATGCCGAGGGCTACTACAACCGCGGAATCGCGCTGAACGATCTCAAGCGGCGCAGCGAAGCGGTAGCCAGCTTCGACAAGGCGATCGCGCTCAACCCCGGCGACGCGGAGGCCTACAGCAATCGCGGCATTGCCCTGAACGGCCTCAAGCGCCATGCCGAGGCGCTGGCCAGTTGCGACAAGGCAATCGCCCTCAGGCCGGATCTTGCCGAGGCCTGGAGCAGCCGCGGCGCCGCGCTGAACGATCTCAGGCGGCACATGGACGCGCTCGCGAGCTACGACAAGGCGATTGCGCTCAGGCCGGACTTTGCCGAGGCCTGGAGCAACCGCGCCGTTGCATTGAACGACCTCAAGCGGTATGCCGAGGCGATCGCGAGCTGCGACCGGGCCATTGCGCTCAACCCCGCCGATCCCAACGCACACAACAACCGGGGCGTCACCCTGGAAGCCCTGAAGCGGTACGAGGAGGCGATCGCGAGCTACGATCGGGCGATCGCCCTCAAGTCCGAGTTCGTGGATCCCTACTGGAACAGCGGCCTGCTCAAGATCCTGCTCGGGCGATACGAAGAGGGATGGAAGCTCTACGAGTGGAGATGGAAGCGGGAGGACGTCCAGCCGTTCGGACGCAATTTCCGGCAACCCCTGTGGCTCGGCAAGGAAGATCTGAAAGGCAGGACGATACTGCTTCACGCGGAACAGGGGTTGGGAGACGCCATTCTGTCCTGCCGCTACGTGCCGATGGTGGTGGCCTTGGGGGCGCGGGTTGTCGTGGAGGTTCCCGCGGCTCTGGCGGGCCTCGTTTCCTCATTGGGTGCTTCGGTCCAGGTGGTTTCCAGGGGCAGCAGCCTGCCGGATTTCGACTTTCATTGCCCCTTGATGAGCCTGCCGCTGGCGTTCCACACCACGGTGAGCACGATCCCGGCCGCGATTCCCTACCTCGCCGTCGACTCCGTGAAGCGAAAGGAATGGCAGGAGCGGCTCGGTCCGCGAGTGAGGCCGAGAATCGGGCTGGTGTGGTCGGGTTCCGGAAAGTACGGAACAAGAGTGGATTTCCGGCGAGATGTTCCGTTCCCGGAGTTCGAGCCGGTCACTCGATTGGGCTGCGACTATTTCTGCTTGCAGAAGGAAATACGATCCGCGGATCGCGGGCTGCTGGAAAGCCGCCGGGAGATCGGGATCTACGACACCGCCCTGACGGATTTCAGCGATACCGCGGCGCTGGCATCGGAAATGGACCTCGTGATATCGGTCGACACCGTGACCGCGCACCTCGCGGGCGCATTGGGCAAACCCGTGTGGATATTGCTTCCCGATCCGCCGAACTTCATGTGGATGCTCGAGCGCGAGGACACTCCCTGGTATCCGACGGCGCGCTTGTTCAGGCAACCCCGGGCGGGCGACTGGACCAGCGTCGTGGCAAGAGTCGTCGCGGAGCTGAAACGGGCGCAGATGGAATAGCCCGGCCGGGGACGATGTTCACGCTTTGACAGCCGGTTTCCCCTGAACGTGCGCGATCTCGACGGCTTGATCGAGCAGCAGATTCCGCGGCTGCGCCGCTATGCGCGCGCGCTCACCGGGGAGCGCGCGGCTGCGGACGACCTGGTGCAGGACACGCTGGAGCGCGCGCTTTCGCGCTTTCACCTGTGGCGCCGGGGAAGCGATCTGCGCGCGTGGCTGTTCACCATCATGCACAACATCTTCGTCAACCAGATCCGTTCGCGCATGCGCTATCCGCACGAGCCGCTCGACGAGCCCGCCGCCGCCGGCGCGCAGTATCGCGAGCCGGACTGGTCCGAGCTGAGGGACATCGGGGCCGCGCTGGCGCGGCTGCCGGTCGAGCAGCGCACCGTGGTGCTGCTGGTGGGTCTCGAGCAGCTGACCTATGAAGAGGCGGCGCGGGTGCTCGATGTCCCCATAGGGACCGTCATGTCGCGCCTGTCGCGCGCGCGCGAGCGCTTGCGCGCGCTGCTCGGGCGCGATTTCAGGGCTCCGGCGCTCAAGGTGGTGAAATGAGCCGTACGGTCGTCACGGAAGCCGATCTGCACGCGTTTCTCGACGGCGCGCTGCCCGCGGCGCGCGCCGCGGAGGTGGAAGCCTACCTGGCGGAGCGTCCCGAGGAGGCCGCGCGCCTCGCGGTCTATCGCGAGCAGATCGCGGCCATGCGCCGCGAGTTCGACCCGGTGCTCGATGAGCCGCCGCCGCAGCGGCTGCGAATCCCGCGCCTGTACTGGATGCGGCCGCTCGCGCGCTACGCCGCGGTTGCCGCCGTGTTCGCGCTGGGCGGAGTGATCGGCTGGCACCTGCACGCCTATACATCGGAACAGCGGGCCGAGGCAGCCTCCTGGCCGCGCCGGGCGGCGGTCGCGCACGTGGTCTACAGCCCCGAGGTGCGCCACCCGGTCGAGGTCGGCGCCGACCAGGAGGCCCACCTCGTGACGTGGCTGTCGAAGCGCCTCGGGACGCCGCTGAAGGTTCCCACTCTGGGCGATCTCGGCTACGCGCTGGTCGGCGGGCGGCTGCTGCCGGGCGATCGGGGACCGGTTGCGCAGTTCATGTATCAGGACGGGAAAGGCCAGCGGCTGACGCTCTACGTCCGGGTCAACCAGGACGACAGCCACGAGACCGCGTTCCGCTTCGCGCAGGAGCAGCGCGTGGGCGTGTTCTACTGGCTCGACGGCAAGCTCGGCTACGCCCTCTCGGGCGAGGTGGACAAGAACGAGCTGCTGCGCATCGCGACGGCGGTCTACCGCCAGCTCAACCCTTGACCCCCCATCCTGACCTTCCCCCGCAAGGGGGGGAAGGAATTTCTACGGAAGCAGCATCTCCCGCGCCATCAGCTCGGACACCGCTTCGCGCTCGCGGATGAGGTGCAGCTCGGCGCCGTCCACCATCACTTCCGCCGCGCGCGGGCGGGTGTTGTAGTTCGAGCTCATGCTCATCCCGTAGGCGCCGGCGGACATGACCGCGAGGAGATCGCCTTCGCGGAGATCGAGGGCCCGGTCGCGGGCGAGGAAATCCCCGGTCTCGCACACCGGGCCGACGATCTCGTAGCGGGCTTGGCCGTTGCCGGCCCGCACCGGCAGCACGTCGTGCCACGCGTCGTAGAGCGCAGGGCGCAGCAGGTCGTTCATTGCCGAGTCCACCACCGCGAAGTTGCGTTCCCGCCCGTGCTTCAGGTATTCCACGCGCGTGAGCAGCACCCCGGCCTGGCCGACGAGAGCCCGCCCGGGCTCCAGCAGGATCTTCAGCGCCCGGCGGCCGAGCCGGCCCGAGACCGCGCGGGCGTAGTCGGCCGGCGCCGGCGGCGACTCGTCGCGGTAGCGGATCCCGAAACCGCCTCCGATGTCCACGTGGGCGAGGGCGACGCCTTCCGATTGCAGCCGCTCGGCGAGCTCGAGAACACGGTCGAGCGCCGCGACGAACGGCGCCACTTCCGTCAGCTGTGAGCCGATGTGGAAGCCGATACCGGTAATCTCCAGGTGCCGCATGTCTCGCGCGCGCCGGTAGAGCGCCAAGGCGTCCTCGTACGGAATGCCGAACTTGCTCTGCCTCAACCCGGTTGCAATGTAGGGATGGGTGCGCGGGTCCACGTCCGGATTGACGCGCAGGCTCAACGCGGCGGTCCGGCCGCACTGCGCCGCGACCTCCTCGAGCCGCGCGAGCTCGCTTTCCGACTCGACGTTGAAGCACAGGACGCCCGCCATCACGGCCTGGCGCATTTCCTCGGCGGTCTTGCCCACTCCCGAGAACACGATCCTGCGCGGGTCGCCGCCCGCGGCCAGCACCCGCGCGAGCTCGCCCCCCGACACGATGTCGAAGCCGCTGCCGAGGCGCGCGAGCACGTTGAGCACGGCGAGGCTCGAGTTTGCCTTCACCGCGTAGCAGACGAGATGGTCGCGCCCGGCGAACGCGGCGTCGAATGCGCGGTAGGCCTCCGTTATCGCCGCGCGCGAATAGACGTAGCACGGCGTGCCGTAGCGCTCCGCGACGCGCGCGAGCGGCACCGCCTCGGCGTGCAGCTCGCCGTTACGGTAGTCGAAGTGATTCACGGCTCGTTCTCGGGCTTCTTGTCGTCTTGCGCCGGCGCGGGCTTCTGCGCCGTCGTCTTTTCGCCGGGTTTGGGCTTGGGCAGCATGAGCGGGGTCTTGTAGCCGCATCCCGCGATCAGCACCGCGAGCGCGATCAGCAGGAGAAGAGGGCGCATGGGCAGGATGGTACTACGCCGGCGCGCTCAGGGTTCCGATGCGCTGCATCTCGCCTTCGATCCAGTCCTCCACCTTGCGGTTGAGCTCCTCCGGCGCGAGCTGCCGGCTGTCGATCGGCGCGCCGATGCTGACCGTCACCAGCCCCGGCCGCTTGATGAACGCGCGCCGGCCCCATAGCTCGCCGGCGTTGTGCGCGACCGGCACCACCGGAGCTCCGGTCTTGACCGCGAGCCAGGCGCCGCCGACCTGGTATTTGCCGCGCGTGCCGGGCGCGACGCGCGTGCCCTCCGGAAAGATCACGATGCAGTAGCGGCGCGCCAGGCGGTCCCGTCCCTGCTCGAGCAGCTGGCGGAGCGCGCGCGGTCCGGACGCGCGGTCGATGGCGATCGGCGCGAGCAGCGCCAGGCCCCAGCCGAAGAACGGGATCCACAATAGTTCGCGCTTCACCACCCAGACCTGCGGCGGAAAGATGGCCTGGAATGCGAGCGTCTCCCACGCCGACTGGTGCTTGGCGAGCACGATATAGGGCGGGGGCGGCAGGCGTTCCGAGCCGAGCACGCGGTAGCGGATGCCGAGTAGCGTCTCGGCGCCCGCCAGCATCAGGCGCGACCAGGTGGTGATGAAGCGGTAGCGGGCCGCCGCCGGAAGCGGAAACAGCAGCAGCGCCAGGACGGCGAAAACCGGCGTGGCGACCGCCTGGAACAGCGCGTAGAGCGACGACCGCAGTGCGGCAGTCATCGAATGAACGACTTCACCGCATCGGCTAGATCGGCGTAGACCCGGGTGTTCGGGGGCAGCCCCCCTTCGCGCTGCGTCTGCGCGCCCTTGCCGGTCAGCACCAGGATCGGCTGCGCGCCGACCGCCGCCGCCGACTGCAGGTCGCGCAGCGCATCGCCGATGCACGGCACGTCCTTCAGGCTCATGTTGAACCTGCGGCCGATGTCCTCGAGCAGCCCCGGCTTGGGCTTGCGGCAGTCGCAGTTCGCCTCGTTCGGGTGCGGGCAGAAGAACACCGCGTCGATTCGCCCGCCGGCCTGGCCGACCGCGCGGTGCATCTTGTCGTGGATCGCGTTCAACGTCGCCATGTCGAACAATCCGCGTCCCACGCCGGACTGGTTGGTCGCGACCACCACGCGATAGTCCGCCTGGGTGAGCCGCGCGATCGCGTCGAGGCTCCGCGGAATCGGCTTCCACTCGTCGGGGCTCTTGATGTAGGACGGGCTGTCGTGGTTGATGACGCCGTCGCGGTCGAGGATGACCAGCTTCATATCACGCGGCAAGCTTGGAGAGGTCCGCGACGCGGTTCATCTCCTTGCGCAGCTCGGCGAGCAGCGCCAGCCGGTTCTGCCGCAGCTCGGGGTCGTCCACCATGACCATCACCGAGTCGAAGAAGGCATCGACGGGACCCTTGAGGGCGGCGAAGGTCTTGAGAAAGCCGGTGAAATCGCCGCGCTCGTAGAGGCCTTTCGCATTATCGGCCGTGATTGCAAGGGCCGAGTAGAGCTCGCGCTCCGCGGGCTCCTGCAGCTTGTCGGATTCGGTGCTGGCGAAGGATTCACCCTTCGCCGCGGCCTGGCGGAGTATGTTCGCCACGCGCTTGTTGGCCGCCGCGAGGCTTTCCGCCTCGGGCAGCTTGTTGAAAGCGCGGACGGCCTCCAGCTGGCGCGGCGCGAGATCGATCCGCGCCGGCCGCAGGCTGACGACCGAGTCGACCTCGAGCGTCGTATAGCCCGCGTCCTTCAAGTACCCCGTAAGGCGGTCGTAGATGAAGGACTCGAGCGCCGCGTGGGCGTCCGCCACCCGTCCGCCGTACTCCTTGAACGCCGCGCCGACCAGATCCGGCAGCGAGAGCGCAAGCTGGCGCTCCACGAGTATGCGAACGATGCCGAGCGCAGCACGCCGCAAGCCCGAAGGGATCCCGGTCGCCGGTCGGGACCTGCCCGATGCCGAACAGACCGGAGAGCGCATCGAGCTTGTCGGCCAATGCGACCGCGATGCCAACCGGAGTGTCGGGAAGAACGTCGCCGGCAAAGGCGGGGTGGTAGTGCGCTTCGATCGCGTCGGCGACCGCCTTCGGCTCGCCGTCGTTCAACGCGTAGTAGCGCCCCATCGTTCCCTGCAGCTCGGGAAACTCGCCGACCATCTCCGTCAGAAGATCGGCTTTCGAGAGCCAGGCGGCGCGTCCCGTCAAAAGGGGATCGGCGTCGGTCTGGTGGGCGATCTTTCCGGCCAGCAGCTGGATGCGCTCGACGCGCTCGAGCTGGCTGCCGAGCTTGCCGTGATGCACGACGCCGGCGAGGCGCGGCACGCGCGCTTCCAATCGCGTCTTGCGGTCCTGGTCGTAGAAAAACTTCGCGTCCGCGAGGCGCGCCCGCAGCACGCGCTCGTTGCCGTGCGCGATTTCCCGCGGCTGCTTCGTCTCGAGGTTGGACACGAACAGGAAGCGGGGGAGGAGCTTCCCGGTCGTCTTCTCGCGCAGCGGCACGTACTTCTGGTGGCGTTGCATCGAGAGCACGAGGCATTCCTCCGGCACGTCGAGGAACTCGCGCCCGAATTCGCCCGCGTACACGGCCGGCCATTCGACCAGCGCGGTGATCTCGTCGAGGAGAGCGTCGTCCGCAACCAGCGCAGCACCCGCGCCGGCGGCGCCTTCGAGCGCCTTCACGATCAGCGCGCGCCGCACGGCAAAACCGGCGATGACCTTGCCCTGCTCGCGCAGCGTGCGCTCGTAATCGTCGGCATCCTTGAGCAGGATGGCGCCGCCGGACAGGAAGCGGTGCCCGTGGATCTTGTTGGAGCTTTCAGCCCCGAGCACTTTGCCCGGAACGACGCGCGAACCGTGCAGCATCACGAGCCCGTGCACGGGGCGGGCGAACTGCGTCTCGCCCGCGCCCCACCTCATGACTTTCGGGATCGGGAGCTTATCCAGGGCAGCTTCGACCTTGATCGCCAACGTAGCGTCGAGGTGCCCCCCCTTGGCGATGTCGCGGTGAAAAAAGAACTCGCCCTTGGGGGTCTCTCGCCGGATGAGCTTGCCGACTTCGACGCCGTACTTCTTCGCGAATCCAAGCAGGGCCTGCGTCGGCTGCCCCTTGGCATCGAGCGCGGCCTTGACGCTGGGGCCTGACAGCTCGACGGGCTTGTCCGGCGCGCGTTCGTGGACACGGGTAATGCGCGCAGCCAGGCGGCGCGGCGTCGCGTAGGGCTGCGCTTCACTGCCCGGCTCGAGAAAATCACTCCCCCGCAAGTCCTCGGCCAGCGCCTTGACGAATGCTTCGGAAAGCGACCGCAGCGCCTTCGGTGGCAACTCCTCGGTCAGCAACTCAACGAGTAGCGTAGCCGAGGCAGGATCCTTGACGGGCTGCTTCGCCATGGTTCAGGCGCGGGCCTTCGTCGGCGCTGGCTGCTTCAGCATGGGGAAGCCGAGCTTTTCGCGCGCGTCGTAGTAGGCCTGCGCGACGGCTCGCGCGAGGTTGCGCACGCGGCCGATGTAGGCCGCGCGCTCGGTGACCGAGATCGCGCCGCGCGCATCGAGCAGGTTGAACGCGTGCGAGCACCTGAGCACCATCTCATAGGCCGGCAGGACGCACTGCGCCGCGATCAGGCGCTTCGCCTCGGACTCGAACTCGCCGAAATGCCGCGAGAGCATCGTGGTGTCGGCGAGCTCGAAGTTGTAGCGCGACTGCTCGACCTCGTTCTGATGGTAGACGTCGCCGTAACTGACGCCGTCCACCCACACGAGGTCGAACACGCTGTCCTTTCCTTGCAGGTACATCGCCAGCCGCTCGAGCCCGTAGGTGAGCTCCCCCAGCACCGGCCGGCATTCGAGGCCGCCGACCTGCTGGAAGTAGGTGAACTGGGTGATTTCCATGCCGTTCAACCAGACCTCCCAGCCGAGGCCGGAGGCGCCCAGCGTCGGCGATTCCCAGTCGTCCTCGACGAAGCGGATGTCGTTCCGGCGCGGATCGATGCCAAGCGCGTCCTCGAGCGAGCCGAGATAGAGGTCCTGGAACTTCGCCGGCGAGGGCTTCATGACCACCTGGTACTGGTAATAGTGCTGAAGGCGGTTCGGGTTTTCCCCGTAGCGCCCGTCCTTGGGGCGGCGCGAGGGCTGGACGTAGGCCGCGTTCCACGGCTCGGGGCCGATTGCGCGCAGGAACGTCGCGGTGTGGAAAGTGCCCGCGCCCATCTCCATGTCGTACGGCTGCAGCAGGACGCAGCCGTGCCGGTCCCAGTATTGATTGAGCTTCAGGATGATCTGCTGGAACGTCAGCATTGAGGCGGAGAATCCGGACCCGATTTCTGACCGAATCTTACAGGCATTCGTCAGGGGGCGGAACGCGCGGCCCGGCGCGCGAGCCCGGCGCCGGCCGCGATCAGGGCAACGCACAGGGCGAGCACGGCGGTGTTGCCCAAACGTATGTAGGGCGTCGCGCCGCCGTATCCCTGGACCCGGTAGGTGACGGTCGCGATCTCGTACTCGGGCGCCGCCGCGAGCACCTCGCCGCGCGGGCCGATCACCGCGGTGACGCCCGTATTGGTCGCGCGCAGCATGAAGCGGCCGGTCTCGATCGCGCGCGCCTGCGCGATCTGCAGGTGCTGGCGCGGCGCCAGCGAGCGGCCGAACCAGGCGACGTTGCTCACGTTCGCGAGCACCGTCGCTTCCGGCAACTGGCGGATGATCTCCTCGCCGAACACGTCCTCGTAGCAGATGTTGATCGCCACGCGCTGGCCCGCGACGGCGAGCGGCCGCTGGTCCGGCGCGCCGCGCGAGAAGTCCTGCAGCGGGATGGCGAGCACGCTCACGATCCATCCCAGCACGGGCCGCAGCGGAATGAACTCGCCGAACGGCACGAGGTGGGACTTGCGATAGGCCTGCTGCGGCGAGCTTCCCAGCGAGACCACGCTGTTGAAGTACTCGCCCCCGGCGGTGCGCTCGGGCACACCGGCGAGCACGTCGCCGCCCCGCGCGCGGGCGCTCCCGGCGAGCGCGGAGAGGTAGTCCGGGGGCACCTGCTCGAGGTAGAGCGGCAGCGCGGTCTCGGGCATGACGATGAGCTGGCCGGGCGCGGACTCCGCCAGCAGGCGGTAGATTTCCAGGGTGGAGCGCACCTGTTCCGGGCGCCATTTCTGGTCCTGGGCGACGTTGCCCTGGAGCAGGCTTGCATTGAACGGCGCGCCCACTGGAATGGTCCACTGGATCTGCTTCAAGCCCCAGCCGCCCGTCCACAGTGCGACAACGATTGCGGCTAGGGCGAGGGATGAGGGATGGGGGATGAGGGATGAGGAGCGCTTATCCCTCCCGGCGACGCCCAGGCCAAGCACGACGATCAGTCCCGCACTGGCGGCGACTGCCAGCGTGACGCCATAGATTCCCAGGACGGGCGCATAGCCGGCAAGCGGGCTCTCCGGCACCTGGGAGTAGCCGGTAGCGAGCCAGGGGAAACCGGTGAAGACCCATCCACGCATCCACTCCCCCAACGTCCAGGCCGCGGGGGCGAGAAGGCTAAGGCGGACCGCGGCCGGAACACGCGGCCTGGCGCAGGCGTAGCCCGCCGCGGCGGGGAGGGCCGCGTAGATCGCGCAGAACAGGAAGGTGGCGATTACGGCGAGCGGCGCCGGCATCGCGCCGAAATCGTGCAGGCTGACGTAGACCCACGATGCCCCGAACAGCAGCAGTCCAAGGCCGTAGGCAAAGCCCGTCAGCGCGGCGCCGCGCGGAGTTGCAGCCTGCGACCACAAGTAGAACAGCCCCGCCAGCGTCACCACCGGCAGCGGGAACATGTAGTACGGCGCGAAACCGGCTACGCTGACCGCGCCAAGGAAAAATGCGACGAGATACGAGAATCGAGAAACCAGGAACGAGAGACGGACATTCAGGAACGAAAGACCACCCTGGGCTGGCGGGTCATCCTTCATCCTTCTGCCTTCATCCTTACTTCTTCTTGGAGACCTGCAGCAGGTGCAGCCGCCGGCTGTCGGCGCGCAGCACCTTGAAGGCGAGATTGTCGAAGGTGATGCTCTCGCCGCGCTTGGGCACGCGGCCGAAGCGCGACAGGACGAGGCCGCCGATGGTGTCGAAATCCTGCTCGCCGTAGCGGGTGCCGAACGCGGCGTTGAAGTCGGAGATCGCGGTGAGCGCCTTCACGCGGAACTGCCCGCCCTTCTCGGGCACGATGTTGTCCTCGACGTCCTGGTAGTCGTACTCGTCCTCGATGTCGCCGACGATCTGCTCGATGACCCCCTCGATCGTGATCAAGCCCGCGACGCCGCCGTACTCGTCCACCACGATCGCCATGTGGTTGCGGTTCTTGCGGAATTCCTTGAGCAGCACGTTGAGCGGCTTCGAGCCGGGGATGAACACCGCCGGGCGCAGCATCTCGCGCACGTTGAACTCTTCCTCACCGGCGTAATAGCGCAGCAGATCCTTGGCAAGGAGAATGCCGATCACGTTGTCCTTGTTCTCGCCGACCACCGGGAAGCGGGAGTGGCCGGTCTGGATCACCATGGGAATGAACTGGTCCGGCGACTCCTTGATGTCGATGACGTCCATCTGCGCGCGCGGCACCATGACGTCGCGCGCCTGCATTTCGGAGACCTGCAGCACGCCCTCGATCATGGTGAGCGCGTCGGCATCGAGCAGGTTGCGCTCGTAGGAGGAGCGCAGCAGCTCGACGAGTTCCTCCCGGTCCTCCGGCTCGCGCGCGAGCCAGGCGCCGATACGCTCCAGCAGTGACGGCTTATTGTTGGGGACGTCAGCCATGTCGATCCGCCGTCATCTCTCGGATCCGTAAGGATCCGGGAAGCCGAGCCGGGCCACCACGCGGGATTCCTGCCGCTCCATGGCCCGCGCTTCGCGCTCGGTTTCATGGTCGTAGCCCTGCAGGTGCAGGATGCCGTGCACCATGAGGTGCGCGTAATGGGCGGCCGCGCTCTTCCCCTGCGCGCGCGCCTCGCGCGCGATGACAGGGGCGCACAGCGCGATATCGCCCTCGAGGCGCGGGCGCTCGCGCAGGACGAACGTCAGCACGTTGGTCGGGTGGTCCCTGCCGCGGAAGTGGCGGTTGAGCGCGCGCGCCTCCGTCGCGCCCACGACGCGCACCGTGACGCACGCGCTGCGCTCGAGCGCAGCGCGCGCCCAGCGCCTCAGCCGCGCCCGCGACGGCAGGCCGCGCCTGTTGACCGCATATTGCACCGTCAAGTCGAGCCTCGGGTTCATGACTCCGGGCCGGGGTTGCGTTGCGCCGGCGCGCTCTTCTTCCTGGGTTCCGGCGCGCCGGTCTTGTAGTTTTCGTAGGCGTTGACGATGCGCTGCACCAGGGGGTGGCGCACCACGTCCTCGGCATCGAAATGGGTGAATGCGATGCCGCGCACCTTCCTCAGCACGTCGCGGGCTTCGACGAGTCCGCTCTTCTGGCCGCGGCCGAGATCGATCTGCGTCACGTCGCCCGTGACCACCGCCTTGCTGCCGAAGCCGATGCGAGTGAGGAACATCTTCATCTGCTCGGGTGTCGTGTTCTGCGCCTCGTCCAGGATCACGAACGACTGGTTGAGCGTGCGCCCGCGCATGAAGGCAAGGGGCGCGATCTCGATCGCGGCGCGGTCGAAGAGCCGCGCCACCTTGTCGTATCCCATGAGGTCGTAGAGCGCGTCGTAGAGCGGGCGCAGGTAGGGATCCACCTTGGCCGCCATGTCGCCGGGGAGGAAGCCGAGCCGCTCGCCCGCCTCGACCGCCGGGCGCACCAGCACGATGCGCTTCACCGACTCGCGCTCGAGCGCGTCCACCGCGCACGCCACCGCGAGATAGGTCTTGCCGGTGCCGGCGGGGCCAATGCTGAACGTGAGGTCGTGGGAAAGGATGTTTTGCAGGTACTGCACCTGGCGCGGCGTGCGGCCATGCAGGTCCTGACGGCGCGTGATGAGCTGGGGGCTGCCCTCGGGGACGCGGTGCTTGCGCGGACCCGCCGCCTCGATCAGCCCGAGCTGCACGTCTTCCAGCGAGAGGCCGCTCTTCGCCCGCTCGTAGAAGGACCGCAGCACCTGTGCCGCGACGCGCGTCTGGTCGGGCTGGCCGGAGACGGCGAAGCGCTCGCCGCGGCGCGCGATGCTGACGTCGAGCGCGGTCTCGATCTGGCGCAGATTCTCGTCGAGGGCCCCGCACAGGTTGGCGAGGCGCTGGTTGTCGACGGGCCGGAAGGCGATCTCGACGGGCTTCAAGCGAGCTCGCCGCGCAGGGAGTGGGGAAGCGCGGCGGTGATCGTGACGTCCACGAGCCGGCCGAGGAGATCCCGGGCGCCGGGGAAGTTGACGACGCGGTTGTTGGCGGTGCGCCCGCAGAGCTCGGCGGCGTCCTTTTTCGCCGCGCCCTCGACGAGCACACGCTGGCGCTTGCCGACCATGCCCCGGCTGATAACCTGCGCCTGCTGCTCGATTCTCGCCTGCAGCCGCTGCAGCCGCGCGAGCTTGACCTCCTGCGGCGTGTCGTCGGGCAGCGCCGCGGCCGGCGTGCCGGGGCGGCGGCTGTAGAGGAAGCTGAAGCTCGCGTCGAAGCCGATATCGTCGATCAACCTCATCGTCGCCTCGAAGTCCGCGTCGCTCTCGCCCGGGAAGCCGACGATGAAGTCCGAGGAGACCGAGATGTCGGGGCGTGCCGCGCGCAATCGGCGCACGATCGCCTTGTATTCAAGCGCCGTGTAGCCGCGCTTCATCGCCGCGAGCACCCGGTCGGAGCCCGCCTGTACCGGCAGGTGCACGTGGGGCGCGAGCTGAGGAATGGCCGCGTGGGCGTCCACCAGGCGCTGCGTAAATTCCCTGGGATGCGAGGTGGTGTAGCGGATGCGCTCGATGCCGGGGATCGCCGCCACGTATTCGAGCAGGAGCGCGAGGTCCGCGGCGTCGCCTTCCGGCGCGGTGCCGCGATAGGCGTTCACGTTCTGCCCGAGTAGCGTCACCTCTTTCACTCCCTGCTGGGCGAGCTCCGCCACCTCGACGAGGACGTCCTCGAAGGGACGCGAGATTTCCTCGCCGCGCGTGTAGGGCACCACGCAGAACGTGCAGTATTTGCTGCATCCCTCCATCACGGAGACGAAGGCGGTCGCGCCCTCGGCGCGCGCCGGCGGCAGGTTGTCGAATTTCTCGATTTCGGGAAAGGAGACGTCCACCTGCGGCTTGCCGGTCGCGCGGCGCGCTTCGATCATCTGCGGCAGCCGGTGCAGCGTCTGTGGCCCGAACACGAGATCCACGTACGGCGCGCGCGCGACGATCGCTGCCCCTTCCTGGCTCGCCACGCAGCCGCCGACGCCGATCAACAGCCGCGGATTGGCGCCTTTCAGGTGCTTGACGCGCCCGAGATCCGTGAACACCTTCTCCTGGGCCTTTTCGCGCACCGAGCAGGTGTTGAAGAGGATGACGTCCGCCCGATCGGAGTCCGCGGTTTCTTCCATCGCATGCGACCGCCGCAGCACGTCGGCCATCCGGGCCGAGTCGTACTCGTTCATCTGGCAGCCGAAAGTCCTGATGTGCAGCTTGAGTGGCACGGGGCGCGCCGCTAGGAGCGCAGGCCTGGCTTAGCGAGTGCCCTGGAGCTGCGCGAGCTCCTCGGGCCGCAGGATGTAGACGCGCGAGATATGGCCGTTCGTGTCCTGGACGAACAGCACCGCCGCGTGCGCCGGCAGATGGGAATGCGGGATTGTGCGGTTGTTGCTGATCGTAGATGCGGCCCCCGGGCGCAAGCCGCACGACCTGGTTGTTGATCTGCAGCAGGGGGAGGGGGTGTTGCCCGCCCACCAGCTCGCCCGAGCTTGCCGTTGGTCGGCAACTGGCGGGGCATCTGGGCATGGCTCGCCGCAACGCAGGCTGTGGCCAGTGCCAGCGTCCAGATCCATCTCCGCATCGATTCACACTATCACAACGTAATAAAAAGCCTCAACCGAGGTCCGGATCCGGCTACGCGGCTGGTTTGTGACGTGCCGACCGCGTCGAAATTGGTGGCGAGTCAGGGATTTGAACCCCGGACCAACGGATTATGATTCCGCTGCTCTAACCGCTGAGCTAACTCGCCGTAGAAAGCGGGCGAGTTTAAAGACGGGGGCTGTCGCTGTCAAGTTAAGTCACTGAATTTCTGCCGAATTCCAGTTAAGCATCCGACGGTTGTCGCCCATCGGAGGAAGGTGCTATCCTCGTTTTGAATCACGAATCCTTTTTCCACACTGCGAAATTTGCCTATGCCAACCACTTACAAAATCCTGATCCTGGGCGCTTCCTACGGTTCACTGCTGGCGACCAAGCTGCTGTTCGCGGGGCACACGCTGAAGCTCGTATGCCTGCCTGCCGAAGCCGACTTGATCAACAAGGAAGGGGCGCGGGTGCGCTTGCCGGTGAAGGGCAGGGAGGGGCTGGTCGAGATCGATACCCGCAAGCTCCCGGGCAAGCTGTCCGCTGACGGCCCGGGGGCCGTCCGTCCTGGCGATTACGATCTGGTCGCGCTCGCCATGATGGAGCCCCAGTACCGCTCCTCCGGCGTGCGCGAGCTGATGGACGCGGTGGCGCGGGCCAAAGTGCCCTGTATGTCGATCATGAACATGCCGCCGCTGACTTACTTGAAGCGCATTCCCGGCCTCAACACGGACGCGTGCAGGGGCGCCTACACGGATCCCACGGTCTGGGATGCCTTCGACCCCAAGCTGATGACCTTGTGCAGCCCGGACCCGCAGGCCTTCCGTCCGCCGGACGAGAAGGTCAACGTGCTGCAGGTGAGGCTCCCGACCAATTTCAAGGCGGCGCGCTTCGAATCGGACGCGCACACCGCGATCCTGCGCCGGCTCGAGGCGGATATCGAGGCGGTGAGGTTCGACACCGGCTCCGGAAAGATCGAGTTGCCGGTCAAGCTCAAGGTGCACGACTCCATCTTCGTGCCGCTCGCAAAGTGGCCGATGCTGATCGCCGGCAACTACCGCTGCGTGCAGAAGGACGGCATGCGCTCGATCAAGGACGCGGTGCACTCCGATCTCTCGGCATCGCGTTCGGTCTACAACTGGGTCGTCAAGCTGTGCGTGTCGCTCGGCGCATCGGAGCAGGATCTGGTGCCGTTCGAGAAATACGCCAATGCGGCGCTGTCGCTCGGAAGCCCGTCGTCCGCCGCCCGCGCCCTGTTTGGCGGCGCACCCAATATCGAGCGGGTGGACCGCCTGGTGCAGGCGATCGCCGCACAGAAGGGCATGCGCTCCGATGTCGTAAATGAGACGGTCGCCCTCGTCGACGCCCGGCTGGAGTCGAATCGCAAGAAGGCCGCCTGATTCACCGCGGTTGCCTCCGCGCGCCCGCGTATCCAGCCCCTGAGGGCGGGGTTACACTGCGAGCAGCGGCGCGTGGCTCATGCATAACTCATTTGATGTCGTCATCGTCGGCGGCGGGCTCGTCGGGCTCTCCCTTGCGCGAGCGCTCGCCGGCAGCGGGTTGACGCTGGCGCTCGTCGAGCCGCAGCCGCCCGCGCCTCCTCCTGCCGACGCCGCCTGGGACAGCCGCGTCTATGCGTTGAGCCCGGGATCCGCTGCGTTCCTCGAGGCCTGCGGCGCGTGGCAGCAACTGCCGCGCGAGCGGATCGGGCGGATCGACACGATGCAGGTGTACGGCGACGAGCAGGGCGCGCGACTCGAGTTCAGCGCCTACGACGCGGGACTGCGCGAGCTCGCTTTCACAGTCGAGAACCGCCGGCTGCAGCATGCGTTACGCGAGGCCGCGCGCGGGGAGGATCTGCGCATCTATTGCCCCGCCGGCTGGACCGCGCTCGAGTTTCACGCCGGCCATGTGGCGATGCGGCTCGATGACGGCACGGAGCTTGCCGCGCGCCTGGTGATCGGCGCCGACGGCGCGGAATCGCGAGTGCGCGCCCAGGCCGGTATTGCCGTGCGCGTGAGCGATTACCGCCAGCTCGGCGTGGTCGCGAACTTCTCCTGCGAGAAGGCCCACCACGATGTCGCTTTCCAGTGGTTCATGCGCGATGGCGTGCTGGCGTTGCTGCCGCTGCCGGGCAACCGCGTTTCCATGGTGTGGTCGCTTGCCGAGGAGCGGGGACGCCGGCTGCTCGAATTGCCGGAGACCGCGCTGGCCTCTGAAGTCGCATCGGCGAGCGGTGGCGTGTTGGGCGCGCTGAGGGTCATCACGCCTGCCGCGGGATTTCCGCTGAAGCTGCAGCGCGTGACGCAGTTCACGCGGCCGCGTCTTGCGCTGGTGGGGGATGCCGCTCATAATGTGCACCCCCTCGCGGGCCAGGGGGTGAATCTCGGATTTCGCGACGCGCGCGCGCTCGCGAAAGTGCTCAAGGAGCGCGGGCCGCAGGACGATTGCGGGGATTACGGGCTGCTCCGGCGCTACGAGCGGGCGCGCAGGGAAGACGTGCTCACGATGCAGGCTGCGACCGACGGGCTGCAGAAACTTTTCAGCAGCGACGCGGTCTTTCTGGCGAGGGCGCGCAATCTGGGCTTGAGGCTCGTCGACCGGCAGCCGTGGTTGAAGAGCTTCCTGGTGCACCACGCCGTTGCCTGATCCAGGGCCCGACACACCAAGGATGACGATGATGCTACGCAAGCTCGCGACGATTGTTGCGGTCCTGGCCGGACTCGCGGCCGGCAGCGCCTGCGCCAGTGAGGCGGCGATCCAGCAGTCTTTCCAGAAGCGGTTTCCCAACGCGACGGTGGAAAGCGTTGCGCGGACGCCGTTCGCGGGAATCTACGAGGTGGTGTTCAACGGGCAGATCGCCTACACCGACGAGAAGCTGAACTTCGTGTTCTTCGGCAACCTCGTGGACGTGCGCACCGGCGCCGACCGCAATCTCACGCGCGAGCGCAGCGCCCAGCTCGCCTCCCAGGCGCTCGAGGAATTCGGCGGACAACGCGGTAAAGCGCGTGCGCGGCAACGGCAAGCGCGTGATGTATACCTTCGAAGACCCCAACTGCGGCTTTTGCCGGGAGCTGCAGAAGGAAATGATGAAGCTGACCGACGTCACCATTTACACCTTCCTCTGGCCGATCCTCTCGCCCGATTCGATTGAGAAATCCAGGGCGGTGTGGTGCTCCAAGGATCGCGCCAAGGCGTGGGACGATCTCATGTCGCGCGGCGTCGCGCCGCAGGCAAGCGCCAAGTGCGACGTCCCGTTCGAGAAGAATCACGAGCTTGCGCAGCGCTTCGGCATCCGCGGCACGCCGGCGGTCTACCTTGCGGACGGGCGCCAGATCGGCGCCGGATACGTTCCGGCCGCCGAGCTCGAGCAGGCGCTCAACTCCGTCGCTTCAAAATAGCCTGTCCGGTGCGGTCAACAGGGGACGGCATCGGCCGTTATCCCCTGGATGACGCGAGCAGTCCGATTTCGTTTCTCTGGACATCCGCGGGCGCCGCGCGCCCGGATCGGAGCGGCACTCGCGGCATCGGCATTGGCGCACGGACTGCTTCTGTCGGCTTCGACTGACCTGCAGTGGCGGGGCGCCGCACCCGGCTCCGATGGCGCTCCGATCACCGTGTGGCTCGCGCAAGCACAGGTCCACTCGCCGGACATCCCGGCAAATCCTCCCTTGGAAGCGCGCCGCTCGACGTTGCCGGAGCAGCTTCCGACGAGCGGTTCGGATGGGTTGAGCGGCGTCCGCTCCGCGTCAGGCCCGGCGAAAGCCAGCGCAGATGCGCTCCCACTCCCCGAGACGCCGGACCCGAATTTCTACGCGGCGCGGGATCTCGACAGCTATCCAACGCCGCTCACCGCGCTGCGGATCGATGGGTCCCCTGGAGCAGGCGGAGGCGAGGTGCGGCTGGAGGTCCTGATCGATGAGCGCGGCATCGTGCGCGAGGTCAACTTCGCCGGTGCCATCCGGCCGGGCGGGGCAGAGGAAGACGCTGCGCGCCCTGTTGGCCGCGACCCGGTTCCTCCCGGGGGTGAAGGACGGCCGAGCCGTGCGCAGCCGCATACTGCTGAGCCTCACTCCCTGAAGCCGTTCGGCAGCAGCACCCACATCCTGAGCGGCTGCTTCATGCGGCCGGCTTCGCGCGCCGCCTCGTCGCCGAATCCCCAGAAGAAGTCCGCGCGCACCGCGCCGCGGATCGCGCTGCCCGTGTCCTGCGCCAGCATCAGCCGGTTGAGCGGCCGGCTCGAGAGCGGCCAGGTGGTGGCAATGTAGACCGGAGCGCCGAGCGGCACGGATGCGGGATCGACCGCGAGGCTGCGGCGCGAGGTGAGCGGCACGCCGAGCGTTCCGATCGGGCCGGGCAGGCCGGCGGGCAGCTCGCGGAAGAAGACATAACGCGCGTTGGTGTTGAGCAGCTCTGTCAGTTTGTCGGGGTTCGCACGCGCCCAGTTCTGGATGCCCTGCATCGAGGCCTTCTCCAGCGGCAGCTCGCCGCGCTCCGCGAGGTACCTGCCGATCGAGCGATAGGGGAGGCCGTTGTGATCGGCGTAGCCGACGCGCAGGGTCTCCCCGCTCTCGAGCACAATGCGGCCCGAGCCCTGAACCTGCAGGAAAAAGAGCTCCACCGCATCGTCCACCCATGCGATCTCCCTGCCGGCGAGGGGCGCGCGCCCCTCCCCGATCTGCGCCCGGTCGTAGTAGGGGACGACGCGCTTGCCGTCGAGACGGCCCCGCAGCCGTAAGCCCTTCAATTCGGGATACGCCTCGGCAAGGTCGATCTCCAGCAGGTCGTCGGGCACGCCGTAGACGGGATAGCGGTAGCGCGGAGAAGCCGTGCGGCTGCCCCGGACCTGCGGCTCGTAATATCCCGTGATCAGCCCTTCGTCGACGCCGTCGGCGCGCAGCACCTGGAACGGAGTGAAATTGAGCTCGAAGAAGCGCCGCGCGGCTTCCCGGTTGGGGCTGCTCACGCCTGCGGCTGCGGTGCAGGTGTTCCGCCACGCATCCTGCTTCGCGAGCACGCGGCAGCTGGCCTGCAATGCTTCCCACGCCTGCGCCGGGTCCTCCGCCCGCCAATCGGGAAGCTCGTTCCAGGAAGTCTTGCGCAGCACGCCCGCTTCGCTTGGCGCGGGCGGCCTGGGGGGCGGCGTTTCCCGAGGCGGGGCCGGGGCGGGCGGGGGTTGCGGCGGAGGGGTCTCGCAGCCCGTCAGCGCAAGCAGCGCGCAGGCGACTATTGTGTGCGCGCTGCGCAGCTTGCAATGTGGAAAAATGGTGTCAGGACCCTCTTCTGCACGAGCTAGCCGACACCGTGCAAGAATAGGGTCCTGACACCATTGGGCTGACCGGATGGACGGTTTCCTGCTGCTCCTTCTCGAAGCAGGAGTTGCGCTCGCGCTGCTCGTCTTCATCGTCTGGTGGACGTGGCCGCGCGGGAGATCTCGCGACGGGGAGGATGGCGGTCCGGACCGCCGGTGAGCGTCAATGCAGCACGCGCGGCATGGAGAGCGTGAATTCCGGTATTGACGCGTCGAACTGCACGCCGTCCTCCGCGACCATCTGGTAGGTGCCGCGCATGGTGCCGACCGGCGTTGCGATCGCCGTTCCGCTGGTGTACTGAAAGCTCTCGTTCGGCCGCAGCAACGGCTGTTCCCCGACCACGCCCTGGCCGCGCACCTCCTGGACCTGGTTGTTGGCGTCGGTGATGATCCAGTGGCGGCTCACGAGTTGCGCCGGCAGCGTGCCGGTATTGGTGATCGTAATGGTGTACGCGAACACGTAACGGCCGCTGTCCAGGTCCGACTGGTCCGGGATGAATGCGGTGCGCGCCGCGACCGAGATTTCGTATTTCTTGTCCGGCATCGGACCGATTGTTGATCATTTCCTCCGCGCAGGCAAGCGCGGGAACGGGTAAAATCGCGGCGTTTTCGGAACGCACGCATGGCGAAAAGCTACCGCATTGCTCCCAGCATCCTGTCCGCCGACTTCGCGCGTCTTGGCGAAGAGGTGCAGCAGGTGATCGCCGCCGGCGCCGACCTCATCCACTTCGACGTAATGGACAACCATTACGTGCCCAACCTCACGGTGGGCCCGCTGGTGTGCGAGGCGATACGGCCGCTCACGAAGGCGCTGATCGACGTGCACCTGATGGTGAAGCCGGTGGACCGCCTGGTGCCCGATTTCGCCAAGGCGGGCGCGAACATCATTTCGTTCCACCCGGAGGCCTCCGATCACGTCGACCGCACCCTCGCGCTCATCCAGGAGCAGGGCTGCAAGGCGGGCCTCGTGCTCAACCCCGCCACGCCGCTCACGCACCTGGAGCACGTCATCGACCGGCTCGATCTCATCCTCGTCATGTCGGTCAACCCGGGATTCGGCGGCCAGAAGTTCATCCCGGGAGCGCTGAAGAAGCTCGCCGCCGTGCGCTCGCGCATCGCCGCGACCGGGCGCGACATCTGGCTCGAGGTGGACGGGGGCGTGAAGGTCGAGAACATCGCGGAAATCGCGCGCGCCGGCGCGGACACGTTCGTCGCGGGCTCGGCGATCTTCGGCACGCGGGACTACAAGGCCACAATCCGCGCGATGCGCGCCGAGCTCGCGAAGGCATAGAACATCCGCAAGCCTTCTTTCCCGCTGCTCGTCCGGGCCGTGATGATCGACCTCGACGGCACGCTCGCCGACACCATTCCCGATCTCGCGGAGGCGGCGAACCGGATGCTGCGCGAGCTCGGCCGGCCGGAGCTCGAGCCGGCGCTCATACGCACCTTCGTCGGAAAGGGGATACCGAGGCTCGTCGAGCGCGCGCTGGCCGGCGATCTCGACGGGCGCGTGGACGGCGCGCAGCTGGAGCGCGCGCTTCCGCTCTACGAGCGCTGCTACGCCGAGGTGAACGGCAAGCACACCGTGGTCTTTCCCGGCGTGCGCGAAGGCTTGCAGAGGCTGCGCGCCATGCGGCTGCCACTCGCGTGCGTGACCAACAAGGCGGAGCGCTTCACTCGGGCGTTGCTCGAGCAGCTCGATCTCGCACCGAGCTTCGAGCAGGTCATCGCGGGCGACACGCTCCCGCAGAAGAAGCCGGACCCTCAGCCGCTGCTGCACGCCTGCCGCGGGTTTGGCATCACCCCCGGTGAGATGCTGATGATCGGGGACTCTGCGAACGACGTCGAGGCGGCGCGCGCCGCCGGCTGCCCGGTGTTCTGCGTCGACTACGGCTACAACGAGGGGCGCGACGTGCGCGAGCTCGACGTTGATGCTATAGTAGCGTCCCTCATCGATGCTACCCGGCTGATTCAAAAGAAATAGTCATGCACGACGCGGATCGCGGTACCGAACAGCACGCGGCGCTACCCCAGTGCCGCTGGCGGCGCTGGCGCAGCTAGCCAGACCCCGGCGCGCCCAGGGCGCGCCCGTGTTTTTCGAACGCCGTCCGTTCTCGTGGAGTGACGTATGACCGAAGCTGAGTTCGCCCGCCTCGCCCAGGCGGGCTACAACCGGGTCCCCGTGGTGCTCGAGACCTTTGCCGATCTCGACACGCCGCTTTCGATCTATCTCAAGCTCGCCAACCGGCCCCATACCTACCTGCTGGAGTCGGTCGTCGGCGGCGAGCGCTTCGGCCGCTACTCGTTCATCGGGCTTCCGGCCGAGACGCGCCTCGAGGTCCGTGGCGATCTCTGCGCGGAGATCCGCGGAGGAAAGGTGGTGAGCGAGCAGCGGATAGCGGACCCTCTTTCCTTCGTGAGCGACTACCCTCGGCCGCTTCAAGGTCGTGCAGGACTCAACCTTGCCGCGCTTCTGCGGCGGTCTTGTCGGCTACTTCGGCTACGATACCGTGCGCTACATCGAGCGGCGGCTCGCCGGCGCGCGCAAGAAGGACGAGTTGGGGACCCCCGACATCCTGCTGCTCGTGTCCGAAGAGATCGCGATCGTGGACAACCTGTCGGGGAAGCTCACGCTGGTGGTCTACGCCGAGCCGGGCAGGCCGGGCGCATACCAGGCGGCGCGCGCGCGGCTTGCGCAGCTGCTCGCTCGGCTGCGCGAGCCGGTGTCGATTCCGGCGGACACGCGCGGTGCGTCGCAGCCCGCCGTCTCGGGCTTCGGGCAGGCCGCCTATCACGCCGCGGTCGAGCGGGCGAAGCGCTACATCTTCGAAGGCGACATCATGCAGGTGGTGCCCTCGCAGCGCATGGTGAAGCCGTTTCGCGCGACGCCGCTTGCGCTCTACCGGGCGCTGCGCACGATCAATCCATCGCCCTACATGTACTACTTCGACATGGGGGATTTCCACGTGGTCGGCGCCTCGCCCGAAATCCTCGCGCGGCTCGAGGGCGACACGGTGACGGTGCGGCCGATCGCGGGCACCCGCCACCGCGGGGCAACGCCCGCGGAAGACTCCGCGCTCGAAAAGGAGCTGCTTGCCGACGAGAAGGAGCGCGCCGAGCACATCATGCTGGTCGACCTCGGGCGCAATGACGTCGGCCGCGTGGCGCAGACCGGCAGCGTGCGGGTGACCGAGCAGATGGTGGTCGAGCGCTATTCGCACGTGATGCACATCGTGTCGAACGTCGAGGGCAAGCTCAAGCCCGGCTTGAACGCCGTCGACGTGCTGCGCGCGACCTTTCCCGCGGGGACCGTCTCCGGCGCGCCCAAGGTGCGGGCGATGGAGATCATCGACGAGCTGGAGCCGGTCAAGCGCGGCATCTACGCCGGGGCGGTCGGCTACATGGGCTTTCACGGCAACATGGACGTCGCGATCGCGCTGCGCACGGCGGTGGTGCGGAACGGCACCCTCTACGTGCAGGCGGGCGGGGGCATCGTGGCCGATTCGCAGCCGGAGGCGGAATGGCAGGAGACGCAGAACAAGGCAAGAGCGCTGCTGCGCGCGGCCGAGATGGCCGAGTCCGGGCTCGATACCCGGCTGGATTAGGCGCGGGACGGCAAGCCCATGCTGTTGATGATCGATAACTACGATTCCTTCACCTACAACCTCGTGCAGTACTTCGGCGAGATCGGGGAGGAGGTCAAGGTGCTGCGCAACGACGAGATCACGCTCGAGGGCGTCGAGCGGCTGCGGCCCGCGCACATCGTGATTTCCCCGGGCCCCTGCACGCCGAACGAGGCGGGAATTTCCGTCCCGCTCGTGAAGCACTTCGCGGGCAAGGTCCCGATCCTGGGCGTGTGCCTCGGGCACCAGGCGATCGGGCAGGCGCTCGGCGGCAGGATCGTGCACGCAAAGCGGCTTATGCACGGCAAGACGTGCGCGATACATCACGACGGGCGCGGGGTGTTCCGCGGGCTGCCCGACGCGTTCACCGCGACGCGCTATCATTCGCTCGCCATCGAGCGGGCGAGCCTCCCGGACTGCCTCGAGGTCAGCGCCTGGAGCGACGACGGCGAGATCATGGGCGTGCGCCACAGGAAGCTTGCGGTCGAGGGCGTGCAGTTCCACCCCGAGTCGATACTGACCGAGCACGGCCACAGGTTGCTGAGGAATTTTCTGGAGCGAGGCCAGTCATGACACCGCAGGAAGCCCTTACCCGCGTCATCGAGCACCGCGAGATTTTCCGCGAGGAGATGCTCGCGCTCATGCGCGCCATCATGAGCGGGCAGGTCTCGCCGACGCTGATCGCCGCGATCATCATCGGGCTGCGGGTCAAGAAGGAGACCATCGGCGAGATTGCCGCCGCGGCCGAGGTCATGCGCGAGTTCGCGACCAAGGTGCCGGTCGGAGACCCCGACAAGCTCATCGATATCGTCGGCACCGGGGGCGACGGGACGCACACGTTCAACATCTCGACGGCGGCGAGCTTCGTCTGCGCGGCGGCCGGAGCGCGCGTCGCCAAGCACGGCAACCGCTCGGTTTCCAGCAAGTCGGGCAGCGCGGACGTCCTGGAGGCGCTGGGCGCGAACATCAATCTCAAGCCGGAGGCGATCGGCCGCTGCATCGACGAGGTGGGGGTGGGATTCATGTTCGCGCCGCATCACCACGGCGCGATGAAGCACGCTGCGCCGGTGCGGCGCGAGCTCGGCGTGAAGACCATCTTCAACATCCTCGGGCCGCTCACCAACCCGGCCGGCGCGCGGCTCGAGCTGATGGGCGTCTTTCATCCCGATCTCGTCGGTATCCAGGCTCGAGTCCTGCAGCGGCTCGGCAGCCGCCACGTGATGGTGGTGCACGGCCTGGAAGGAATGGACGAGATCTCCCTATCCGGACCCACCCTGGTGGGGGAGCTCAAGGACGGGAGCATCAGCGAGTACAACATTGCCCCCCAGGATTTTGGATTGAAGGCGGCCGAGAACGCCGCAATCCGCGTGGAAAGCGTCGAGCAGTCGAAGGCCATGGTGTTGTCCGCCCTGAACAACGAGCCGGGCCCGGCGCGGGATATCGTGGCGTTGAACGCGGGCGCCGCCATTTACGTTGCCGGGCTCGCGCCGACGCTGGCGGCGGGCGTGCAGAAAGCCCAGGCGGTGATCGCAAGCGGCGCGCCCCGCAAGAAGCTCGACGCATTCGTCGGATTCACGCAGTCCCATGTCTGATGTGCTGCAGCGCATCCTCGCGGTGAAGGCGGAGGAAGTCGCGCGCGCAAGGAAGGGGAAGCCGCTGGCAGCACTGAAGGACGAAGCGCGCCGGGCGCCGGCACCGCGCGATTTCGCGCAGGCGCTTCGTCTGAAGGTAGCCGCCGGCCGACCCGCCGTCATTGCGGAAATCAAGAAGGCGAGCCCGAGCCGGGGGGTGCTGCGCGAGAGCTACGATCCGTCCGCAATCGCCGCGAGCTACGAGCGGCACGGGGCAGCGTGCCTGTCCGTCCTTACCGACGAGCCGTTCTTCCAGGGCGCGCTCGAGCACCTGAAACAGGCGCGCGCCGCCTGCACGCTTCCGGTGCTGCGCAAGGACTTCACGATCGATGCCTACCAGGTCTACGAGGCGCGCGCGGCGGGGGCGGATTGCGTCCTGCTCATCGTCGGGGCGCTCGATGTTCCACGAATGCTGGAGCTGGAGGCGGTGGCGCAGGCGCTCGGCATGGGGGTGCTGGTCGAGGCGCACGATGCCGCGGAGTTGGAGCGGGCGCTCGAGCTCAAGACACCCCTCATCGGCATCAACAACCGCGACCTGCGCACCTTCGAGACGCGGCTCGAGACCACGCTCGCTCTCGTGCCCAGGATCCCGCAGGGGCGCATGGTCGTGACGGAGAGCGGCGTGCTGACGCCGGCTGATGTCCGGACGCTGCGCGAGGGCAGGGTGAATTGCTTCCTGGTTGGCGAGGCCTTCATGCGGGCACCGGACCCGGGCGCCGAGCTGGCGCACCTGTTCGGTAACGGCCTTCGAGCCGGCTAGGCGCGCTATACTCGGGCCATGTCCGCGCTTCCTCCGCTGCCCACGCTGGACGAGCTGATCGTCGCCTTCGACAAGGGCCTGCGCACGCTGCTCGCCCCGGCGCAATCGCTGCGCCCGGTGCCGGGGGCGGAGCTCGCCGAGCCGGAGCTGACCCGCGAGGAGCGCGCGCACGCGGCGGCGCTGATGCGCGTCAATCACTGCGGCGAGATCTGCGCGCAGGCGCTCTACCAGGGCCAGGCGCTGACCTCGCGCAATCCCGGCGCGCGGGCGGCGCTCGAGCGCGCATCGCAGGAGGAGACGGAGCACCTGGCGTGGACCGAGCGCCGGATCGAGGAGCTGGGCGGCCGCAAGAGCCTGCTCAATCCGGCGTGGTACGCGGGCTCGTTCGCGATCGGCGCGCTGGCGGGGCTGCTCGGCGACCGCTGGAACCTGGGTTTTCTCGCTGAAACGGAGCGCCAGGTGGTACGGCACCTCGAAGGGCACCTGCAGAAGCTGCCCGCGGCCGATCAAAAAAGCCGCGCGGTGCTGGAGTTGATGAAAGAGGACGAGGCCCGCCACGCCACGAGCGCTATCACGCAGGGCGGCGCGGAGCTGCCGGAGCCGACGAAAGCCGCGATGCGGCTGTCGTCGAGCGTGATGACCGGAATGCCTACTGGTTTTGATAATGGATTCCCGCCATTCGCACGGAATTGAATGCCCTCTGACGGCTGCGGTTCAAATCGGGCTTCCCGAATCTCGAAATCGTGCGTGATCGCGGCGGTCTTGCCGAGCATGATCGAGGCCGAGCAGTACTTCTCCGCGGACAGATGGATCGCGCGCTCGACCTGCTCGCGCTTCAACCCCCTGCCGGTGACGATGAAGTGGAAATGGATCCGGGTGAAGACCTTGGGATCCTCCTGCGCGCGCTCGGCCGCGATTTCCACCACGCAATCGGTGACGGGAGCGCGGCCCTTCCTGAGGATGTGCACCACGTCGTAGGCGGTGCAGCCGCCGGTGCCGATCAGCACGGTCTCCATCGGGCGCGGCCCGAGATTGCGCCCGCCGCCTTCGGGCGCGCCGTCCATCACCAGCGCGTGGCCGCTTTCGGATTCGCCCACGAAGGCGACGTTCTCGATCCACTTGATGCGGACTTTCATCGCAGTGACGGGCGCTTCGCTATCGGGTCCAGCGGCTGAAGAGCGCACGGAGATGATACCAGCCGATCCCGACCCCTTCGCGGAAGAACACGCCGCTGTCGTGAAGCGCGCGGGCGTCCGGGAGGAAATCGAGCACGGTCAACTTGTATCGCGTAACAAACACGGTCGGCGCCGGGATGACCTTGAAGCCCGCATGCTCGAACGCGACGCGCGCCCGGCGCATGTGCGAGGCATGGGTGACGAGATAGATGCGCTCGACGCCGGCGGGCTTCAGCACGGCGCTGCTTTGCAGCGCGTTTTCGAACGTGTTGCGCGAGATCTCCTCGGTCCACTGCACCGGGACCCGGAAGTCCTGCTGGAGCACCTGCTTCATCAGTTGCGCTTCCGGGACGGGGTTTCCCTCCGGTGCGCCGCCCGAGGCAAGCACCGGCTTGCCGAGCGCGCGATGCAGGTGGGCCGCATAGCGCAGGCGCGCGAGCACCGGTGCCTTGACCGTGTCTGCCCCGTATTCGGGCGCGGAGAAATAGGTGCCTCCGCCCAGCACGACGATCGCCTGCCCGCTCTTGTCGGCGGTCGGATCGCTCGGCGCCGGCTCGAGCCACCACAGCAGCTGATCGGCCACGTACGGCGTGGATAGCGTATAGAGCAGGATGAATGCGAGCAGGACGGGCCGCCATCCCGCAAGCGGCCGGCGCCATGCCACGATCGTCGCGACGAGCAGGATGAGGAGCCCGATGCTGAGCGGTTCGAGCAGCGCAGCGATTGACTTGGTGATCAAGAATTCCATGAGTCCATGGGGATTCTGCCCCGAGGTGGGCAGCAGGCGGCAATCCTAAGCCGCTGCGCCGGTTCGGGGAAGGATTTTCGACTCACCGCGCCGCGCCGCGTTGTTGACACAGGCGCCTGATTTCCAATAGAATTCGCCCCTTTCCAGAGAGTGGCGGCAGTCCGATGAAAACGTTTTCCGCGAAACCGGACGCAGTTCAGCGCGGGTGGTACATCGTGGATGCGTCCGGCAAGGTGCTCGGCCGGCTCGCTTCCGAGATCGCCCGGCGGTTGCGCGGCAAGCACAAGCCGGAATTTACGCCGCACGTGGACACCGGCGATTATATCGTCGTGGTCAACGCCGATAAGCTGCGCGTGACCGGCCGGAAGGGCCACGACAAGATCTACTACCGCCACACCACCTATCCCGGCGGCATCCGCAGCGAGAGCTTCGCCAAGCTGCAGGCGCGCCAGCCGGAGCGCGTGCTGAAGCTCGCCGTCAAGGGCATGCTGCCCAAGGGTCCGCTCGGCTACGCGATGTTGAAGAAGATGAAGGTTTACGCGGGCGCAAGCCACCCGCACTCGGCGCAGCAACCGCAGGAACTGAAGATCTAGCTAGGGACACCATGGCACTCGAACGGCAACACCATTACGGCACCGGCCGGCGCAAGACAGCGGTGGCCCGCGTGTATATCCGGCCCGGCAAGGGCGTAATCACCGTCAACGGGCGGCCGGTCGACGAGTTCTTCTCGCGCGAGACCGGGCGCATGGTCGTGCGCCAGCCGCTGGAGGTGACGAAGACCACCTCGAGCTTCGACATCCTGATCAACGTGGACGGCGGCGGGGAATCGGGGCAGGCCGGCGCCGTGCGGCACGGCATCACGCGCGCGCTGATCGAGTACGACGCGGCATTGAAGCCCGCGCTGAAGAAGGCGGGTCTGGTCACGCGCGACGCCCGCGCGGTCGAGCGCAAGAAGGTGGGCCTGCACAAGGCGCGCCGGCGCAAGCAATACTCGAAACGGTAGAATCATTTGTTCGCAGCCGAAGCCGCCTGCGGGCGGCTTTGTCGTCTGTGGGCCGGGAAACCATGGCGAAGAACGGCATCAGGGCGGGCATCGTGGGCGGCACCGGCTACACCGGAGTCGAGCTCCTGCGCCTGCTCGCCCAGCACCCCCACTGCGAGCTTGCCGCCATTACTTCGCGCAAGGAGGCGGGAATGGGCGTGGCGGAGCTCTTTCCCAATCTGCGCGGCAGAGTGGGGCTCAAGTTCTCCGATCCCGCAAAGGCGGAGCTCACCGCCTGCGACGTGGTCTTCTTTGCAACGCCCAATGGTGTGGCGATGGGGGAGGCGCGGGCGCTGGTGGACGCCGGCGTGCGCGTCATCGACATCGCGGCCGACTTTCGCATCCGGGACGTCGCGCTGTGGGAGCAGTGGTACGGCGTCAAGCACGCCTGCCCGGAGCTGGTGGCGGAAGCCGTCTACGGGCTGCCGGAGATAAATCGCGAGCGGATCCGGGAGGCGCGCATCGTCGCCAATCCCGGCTGCTATCCGACGGCGGTGCAGCTCGGATTTCTGCCCCTGATCGAATCCGGCATCGCCGACCTCGACCACCTCATCGCCGACGCGAAGTCCGGCGTGTCCGGCGCCGGGCGCAAGGCGGAAGTGCATACGCTCCTGGCTGAAGCTTCCGACAATTTCAAGGCCTACGGCGTCGCGGGGCACCGCCACCACCCGGAGATCGTGCAGGGACTCGCGCGGGCCGCGGGGCGCGCTGTCAACCTCATCTTCGTGCCGCATCTCGTTCCCATGATCCGCGGCATCCACGCAACGCTCTACGCGCGGCTCACGGCCGGGTCCGACCTGCAGGCGCTTTACGAGAAGCGCTACGCCGGGGAAGCGTTCGTGGACGTGATGCCCGCGGGCAGCCATCCCGACACGCGCTCGGTGCGCGGCGCGAATACCTGCCGCATCGCCGTGCATCAGCCGCGCGGCGGCGACATCGCGGTGGTACTCTCCGTCATCGACAATCTGGTCAAAGGCGCATCGGGCCAGGCGGTGCAGAATATGAACATCATGTTCGGGCTGCCGGAGACGACCGGTCTCGGCCAGCTTGCCTTGTTGCCGTAGCCGGGGCCGATGGCGGCGATCTTCCGCACACTCAAGCGCAGGTTCGGGATTTTCGCGCCACGGGTGGCCGTGCGCGCGCACATGCCATGGTACTGGCGCTGGCTCGGCTACATCGCGCTCGGCGGCCTCGTCGTTGTGGTGGGGTGGACCACCTATGACTACGGAATGGAGCTTGCCGGCTTCCGGCAGAGCGAGGCGCAACGCCAGATCGGCCAGCTGAGCGCGGAGATTCAGAACCGCGACACCCGGATCGCCGAGTTGCGCACCCAGGTCGCGGCAGCCGAGCGCCAGCTGCAGATCGATCGCGCCACCTACGGCGATCTCGGCAGGCAGGTGAAGCTGCTGTCCGAGGAGAACGCCGGGCTCAAGGAAGATCTCGCGCTCTTCCAATCGCTGATGGCGTCCGACGAGAAGGAGATGGGGCTCTCCATCAATCGCTTCCGGGTGCAGCCGGATTCGCTTCCGGGGGAGTATCGCTATCGCTTCCTCCTGGTGCAGAGCGGGCAGCGCGTGAAGGAGTTCCACGGCACCCTGCAGTTCGTGGTGAACCTCGAGCAGGGCGAGCGCAAGTTCGTCGTCACGCTGCCGCTGGAGGAGCAGAAGAGCGCCAAGGAGTATCAGCTGAACTTCAAGTTTTTTCAGCGCGTGGAGGGCACGTTCAAGGTGGCGCCTGGTACTGTCGTCCGGAGCCTGCAGGTGCGGGTCTTTGAATCTGGCTCCATTACGCCTAAACTATCGCAATCCGTGAGCGTTTCCTGAGGAGCGCGGGATGTTTGGCGGCAAAGGCGGCAGCAAGCCCCACAACAACATCGAGTGCCTGATCGGCGCCGGCACGACGGTCGAGGGCAACATCATTTTCGCGGGCGGCCTGCGCGTGGACGGGCGCGTGCGCGGCGACGTGATTGCGGCCGAGGGCAGGCCGGGAACGCTGGTGCTCTCCGAGCACGCGCAGATCGAGGGCGAAATCCGCGTCTCCCACGTGGTCATCAACGGCACCGTGGTCGGACCGGTGCATGCCACGGAATACGTGGAACTGCAGCCCAAGGCCAATGTCACAGGGGACGTGCACTACAAGACGCTGGAAATTCAGCTCGGCGCGGTGGTCCAGGGCAAGCTCGTCTACGAGAGCGAAGACAGGTCCGAGAACGTGGTCAAGCTGAAGCCGGCTGCGGCGGAGTGAGACGGATTTCACAATGACGGTTGGATGCAGGAGCTTCGAATGAATACGAGTGACCGAGAAACTTCCCGATCCCCTGGTATTTACGGACGCCGCGGCGGCCAGGGTAAAGAGCCTGATCGACGAGGAGGGCAATCCCAACTTGAAGCTCCGCGTCTTCGTGCAGGGCGGCGGCTGCTCCGGCTTCCAGTACGGGTTCACCTTCGACGAGGAAGCGGGCGACGACGACACCCGCATGGAAAAGGGCGGGGTAATGCTGCTGATCGATCCCATGAGCCTCCAGTATCTGGCCGGCGCGGAGATCGACTATCAGCAGAACGTCGAGGGCGAGCAGTTTGTGATCAAGAACCCCAACGCCACCTCCACTTGCGGGTGTGGCTCCTCGTTTTCAGCTTAGAGCGAGCTTTCCTTCCGCAAGAAAGGCGGCCGCGGCCGCCTTTTTTTGTGACACCTCAACGCGGATAGATCGCGCCGAGCACGCGCGGGCCGCGTGCGCCGGTCACCGCGGGAAGGTTTCCCGGCTCGCGCCTGAGCGCCTGGCGCGCGAGCCAGGCGAAGGCGAGCGCCTCCACGTGCTCCGGCTCGACGCCGAGCGCGGCGGTGGTGGCGACGCGTTTCCCCGGTAGCAGTTCAGCGAGGCGTGAAAGCAGGGCGCGGTTGCGCGCGCCGCCGCCGCAGACATAGACCTCGCGGGAACGGGCAGCGTGCGTCCGCAACGCGCGGACGATCGTGAGCGCAGTCAACTCGAGCAGTGTCGCCTGCACATCCGCCGCCGGTTCGCTTCCCGAAAGCGCGCGTTTCACCCACTGCAAGTTGAATTCATCGCGTCCGGTGCTTTTCGGCGGCCGGCGGCGGAAGAACGGATGCGCGAGAAGCTTGGCGAGCAGCCGGGGGATTACGCGGCCGCTCGCGGCCCACGCTCCGCGCGCGTCGTAGCGCAGGCGGCGCTTTTCCCAGGCCCACGCGTCGAGCAGGCAGTTGCCTGGGCCACAATCGAAGCCGGTCACGGCGCCGCGCGCCGGGAGCGAGGTCACGTTGGCGATGCCGCCGATGTTGACGATGGCGCGAGAGCGGCGCGCGGACGCGAACAGGGCGCGGTGGAACGCAGGCACGAGCGGCGCGCCTTCGCCGCCCGCCGCGATGTCGCGGCTGCGGAAGTCGCACACGACGGTGATGCCGGACCGCTCCGCCAGCCGCGCTCCGTTGACGAGCTGCAAGGTGTAGCCTTCGGAGGGACGATGCCGCACGGTCTGGCCGTGGCACCCGATTGCGGAAACGTCACGCGGAGCGATCCCGGCGCGGGAGAGCAACCGGCGCACGGCCCCCGCATAGAGGTCGGACAGCTCATTTGCCAGAAGGGTGGAACGGTGCAGCTCATCATTGCCCCTCTGCTGCAAGGCAAGCAGGCGTGAGCGCAGCCGCGCCGGGTAAGCACGATGAACGTTTTTTACGAGCCGGAGTTGCTTGCCACGCGCGACGGCCAGGACCGCGTCAATGCCGTCGAGGCTGGTGCCCGACATCACTCCAATATAGAGCTCGGGCACCGGAGACAGGTGGCTCTCAGTCGAGCCGGGCGAGATGGGTGCTGCGCAGCAACTTCAGCTGCTGCACCAGGGACTCGATTTCAGCCTCGAACGCGGGCTTCAGCGCGGCGCTCAACGGCGGCGCGGCGGGTATCACCACGCGCAGGGGATTCTGGTGCACGTCATTGATGCGAAACTCATAGTGCAGGTGCGGACCGGTGGCGAGGCCGGTCGAGCCCACGTATCCGATCGTTTCGCTCTGCGCGACGCGCATGCCCTTGTGTAGTCCCTTGGCAAATCCGGAGAGGTGGCCATACCAGGTGGTGTATCCGGACTGATGGCGCAATACGATCAAGTTGCCGTAGCCGCGGTGATCGCGGCCCGCGAACTCGACGATGCCGTCACCCGTCGCCCGGACGCGCGTGCCGTGAGGCGCGGCATAGTCGATGCCGTTGTGCGCGCGCCACTGGCCGAGGATCGGGTGGAAGCGCGATGTGGAGTACCCGGATGAAATACGCGAATACTCGAGCGGCGAGCGCAGGAACGCCTTGCGGATGTTCCGGCCGTCGGGCGTGTAGTAGCCGCCCCGCTTCTCGTCGTACTGGAAGTAGACCGCGCGATAGAGGCGGCCGACGTTGATGAATTCGGCGGCGAGCACGCGGCCCGCGCGCACCGGCTCGCCCCGGTCGTAGAACATCTCGTAGACCACCGAAAAGTGGTCGCCGCGCCGCAGATCGCGGTGAAAGTCGACGTCGGTGGAGAAGATGTCCGCGAGCTGCATGGCGATCGAGTCGGAGAGTCCGGCCGAGTCGCTTGCGGAGAAGAGGGAAGTGCGGATCTCGGCGGATTTCATCAGCACGCGCCGCTCGAGCTCGGCCGGATGCTCGGCGATGCTGAACCCGTCTCCGTGGCGCTCGACGGTGAGGACGTTGGCGCCGTTCCGGTAGTCCAGCGCGAGCAGCTGCCCTTCGGCGGTCACCTGCGCGCGCACGATCCTGCCGGGCGCAAGCTGATAGAGGCCTTTCGCCGTGCGTGCGCTGCCCACGCGCTGCAGTGCCTCCGGATCGTGGACACCGAGCCGGTCCAGGACGGCCGCGAGCTTGTCGCCGCGCTGTATGCGCTCCTCGCGCCAGTAACCCTCGACCGGAACCTCAGCGGCGCTCGAAACCGGAAGCGCAAGCTCGCGGACGACCGGTGTCTGCTTCAGCGACTCGGTCACCGTATTCGGCGCGATTCCGAACGCCGTCACGACGCCGATGAAGGACAGCGCCAATGCGGCCGCCGCGCGGCACAGCCGCGATTCCGCGATGCGGCGCATGAGGGGCTTGCCAGGCTCACGCCCGACAAACCACCTGCGGGCTGCTACAATCACGCTGTTCTCTTGCTGCATGATTTCCCAGAGGTTTTTTGGGACGCGGCCAGCTTAACAGAATCGCCCGCCGCAGAAAACCCAATTTTGCATAGTGAAATAGCGCACAGTGCCGGTCGTGTAGCCCCATGACGCCGATCGAACAGCAAATCGAGACGATCCGGCGCGGCGCGGACGAGTTGCTGGTCGAATCGGAGCTGCGCGAAAAGCTCGCGACGGGCCGGCCGCTGCGCGTGAAGGCGGGATTCGACCCCACGGCTCCCGACCTGCATCTCGGGCACACGGTGCTCATCAGCAAGCTGCGCCAGCTTGCAGGATCTGGGCCATCACGTGCTGTTCGTGATCGGCGATTTCACCGGCATGATCGGCGACCCCTCGGGCCGGAACGCGACGCGGCCCCCGCTTTCGCGCGACGAAGTGCGGTCGAACGCGAAGACCTACACCGACCAGGTGTTCAAGATCCTCGACCGGGTTCGCACCGAGGTGGTGTTCAACTCGGCGTGGATGGACCGGATGAGTGCCGCGGACCTGATCCGGCTCGCGGCGAAGCACACGGTGGCGCGCATGCTCGAACGCGACGATTTCGGGAAGCGTTACCGGGCCCGGCACCCGATCGCGATCCACGAGTTTCTCTATCCGTTGGTCCAGGGATACGACTCCGTTGAGCTGAAGAGCGATCTCGAGCTCGGCGGCACCGACCAGAAATTCAACCTCCTGATGGGGCGCGAGGTGCAGAAGGAGCACGGGCAGGCGCCGCAATGCATCCTTACCCTGCCGCTGCTCGAGGGGACGGACGGCGTCAACAAGATGTCGAAGTCGCTCGGCAACACCATCGGCATCGCCGAGCCGCCTGGCGAGATCTTCGGCAAGCTGATGTCGATCTCGGACGAGCTGATGTGGCGCTACATCGAGCTGCTGTCGCTGCGGCCGGCCCGCGAGCTCGACGCAAAGAAGCGGGCGGTGGAGCAGGGCGGCAATCCGCGGGACGTGAAATTCGAGTTTGCCCGGGAGATCGTGGAACGCTTCCACGGCGCGGAAGCCGCCCGGCTCGCGGCGGAGGGATTCAATGCCCGGTTCCGGGACCACGAGATGCCCGCGGATATTCCCGAGGTCACGGTTCGCCCGGCGGACGGCGCCACGATGGCGATCACGCAGGTGCTGAAGCAGGCGCAACTTGCGGCGAGCGCCTCGGAGGCCGCGCGGCTGATCCAGCAGGGCGGCATCAAGGTCGATGGCGGCAAGGTGTCCGACAAGGCGTTGACGCTTGCCGCCGGGCGCACCTATCTCATCCAGGTCGGCCGGCGCAGGTTCGCGCGCGTCACCATCGCTTGAAAACAAAACGGGCGCGCGGGACCTGGGGTCCCGTGCGCCCGTCGCAGCTGAAGACTCGCGGATTCCGCTTTAGGCGATCACCTGCGGGTCCTGCGGATAGGGCTTGTCCTTCTCGCCGTCGTAACCGGCGACGAGTTGCGGCTTCTCATCCTTCTTCTCGTCATCTGCGACGAGTTGCGGCTTCTCATCCTTCTTCTCGTCGTCTGCGATGAGCTGCGGCTTTTCGTCCTTCTTCTCGTCTTCGGCGACGAGTTGGGGCTTCTCGTCCTTCTTCTCGTCGTCAGCGTATGCCGCGAAGTTCGAGAGACCAAACGCGCTGGCCAGCGCGAGCGCGAGTATTGTCTTGCGATTCATGAAAGTCTCCTGTGTCTGTGAAAGTTTGATCGTTGGCGATCCGCCCAACAACCGTTGGACGGGCGAAGAATAGGCCAGCACCGCGCACCGTGCGGATTCTTACGAACATGTAATCGGCGCGTAACGCCGGCGCAAGCTCGATGAAGGAATTGTTTCCGGAACTTACGCTCAGCTTACGGAACGGCACTCGATGTTGTTCGGCGCGCCGTGATTGTCTGCTTGCGGCGACAGTGTGCAGGCGATTACCTGCCTGTTACCGGCGCGGGAAAGTTGACCCTCACGCGAAGCCCGGGATGGTTGTCGGAGAGCTCGATCGAAGCGCCGTGGAGGTCCGCAACGGCCTTCACGAGCGCGAGGCCGAGGCCGCTGCCCGGCGCGGTTCGGCTCGACTCCAGCCGGTAGAAGCGGCGGAATACGTTTTCCCGCTCGCGCGCGGGGATGCCCGGACCGGTGTCGGCAACGCTCAATACCGGCGCACCGTTTTCGAGCGCCAGGGCGACGGTGATCTCCACGCCGGGAGGACAGTGGCGGATCGAATTTTCGATGAGATTGGCCACCATCTGCGTGAGGAGCTCGCGATCGCCCTGGATCGGCGGTATGGCCGTGCGAACGGTCTTCAGTCGCTGGCCACGATCTTCCGCAACCGGGGCGTACGCTTCCGACAGGGTGGACAGGATCAGCTCCAGGCTCACGTCGGAAAAAGCCGCGCGGCGGGCTCCGGCCTCGATCTGCGAGATGCGCAGCAGAGCCGAAAATGTCCCCAGGATGGCGTCCACCTCCGCCAGGGATTGCTCGATGACCGCGTCTCCATCCGGCCCCGTTCTTCCCTGGGCGGCCTCGAGCCGGTGGCGCAGCCGGCTCAACGGCGTCCGCAGGTCGTGGGCGATGTCGTCGGAAACGCGCTTAAGGCTTTCCATCAGCAACTGGATCCGGTCGAGCATGGCGTTGAGATTCACCGCCAGCTGGTCCATCTCGCTGCCCCCGCCGGAGGCGGGCACGCGCTGGGCGAGATCCCCGTCCATGATGGAACGGGTGGTGCGGTTGATCTCCTCGATGCGGCGCAGGAACCCGATGCCGAGCGCCGCGCCTCCCGCCGCGGCGAGCAGCGCAGTGATCGCAATGCCCCAGGCAAAAGCCCGCACGATCGCTTCCCGCGCCTTCACTGCCCGGTAACGGCTCTCGCCCACCAGCAGAAACCCGCCGTTCCGCAGCGCGCGCCCCCGGGCCACCACGGGGTACGCATCGGCCGGGTCGTCGGGTTTCGAGGCCGGGCCCTCCAGCAGGGATGACACAGGGAGCACTCTTTCGCCCTCCACGGGCTTCATCGGCGGCAGATTGCCGGCGATGCGCTTTCCAGCCGCGTCCTGAAGGAGGTAGTAGCGCCGCGGTGGCCGCAATTCCGCCACGCGCCGCTCGATCGCGCGCACTAGGGGATCGAGTCCCCGGGTGCGGTAGAGCTCGACGAGCACCTCCGTCTCGCGCTCGACGGAATCGCTCAACTGCTCGTCGAGCGCGGCGAGCGCGATCCAGTAGACGACCGGGAACAGCATCGCCACCGACGCCCCGAAAACGGCGGCGTACCACGCGAGAAGCCGGAAACCCGTGCTGCGTAGAAAATTACTAAGGGACGCCAAGGGAATATCCGGAGCCCCGCACCGTGTGGATCAGCTCCTCGCCGAATTCCCGGTCCACCTTGGCGCGCAACCGGCTGATGTGCGTCTCGACGACGCTCGTGCGCGGGTCGAAGTGGAACTCCCAGACGTTTTCCAGCAGCATGGTCCGCGTCACCACCTGCCCGGTGTGGCGCATCAGGTATTCGAGCAGCCGGAATTCCTGCGGCTGCAGCTCGATGCGCTTGCCGTCCCGTGTCACCGTGCGCTTCAACCGGTCGAGTTCGAGGTTTCCGACGCGCAGCACCGTCGTTTCGTCCGCCATCGGAGGGCGGCGCGCGAGCGCATTGATCCGGGCCAGCAGCTCGGCGAATGCGAACGGCTTGGTGAGGTAGTCGTCGGCGCCGGCCTCGAGCCCCTCGACGCGGTCGTTCACTCCGCCGAGCGTCGTGAGCAGGAGCACGGGCGCCTTGGTGCCCGCGGCACGGGTCGTCCTGACGATGGCGACACCGTCGAGGTCGGGCAGCATGCGGTCTATGACCATGACGTCGTAGCCGCCGGTAGAGGCGAGGAGAAGCCCGTCGCGGCCGTTCGCCGAGTGGTCCACCACGTGCCCGTGCTCGCGCAGGCCGTTCGCGACAAACGCCGACACGTGCGGATCGTCTTCAATCAGCAGGATCTTCACTGGCAGGCCCGCTATTGCGATGCTGTGGACGAAGGCGAAAGATAGCGCAGCAGCGCCTGCCTCACAAGAAAGCTTCCGTCCCAACAGCCCGTTGCTTACCGAACCGTAAACTCCGGCGGTTCTACCACCGGCCGGATGCGCCGCCGCCTCCGGAACTGCCTCCGCCGCCGGAGAATCCGCCGCCGCCCGAGCCCCACGAGCCGCCGCCGGAGCTCCAGCCGCCGCCTCGGCCCACGGTGAAGCCGCCGATCGTCGCGTGGCCCTTCTTCTTCAGGTCCTCCATCGCCTTGCGGTACGCCTCCGTGCGCGACACGAGGAGCTTGGCGATCGGAAAGCCGATGAGATAGGCGATCAAGATGTAGAACGTGACACCGCTGCCGAAGATCATGACCGGAAACATCGCCCAGAACGGGATCAGGAAGAAATAGAGGAACCATCCCATGCCGGGCGTGACGATGCCGAGAAACGTGAACAGCCCGATGATCCCGAAGATGAACGCGCCCGTGAGAATCTTCTCGTGCAGGGGCATGCTCGGCGGCTTGAAGAACTCGGACTGCCGCGCCTGGCCCTGCGGGCGGCTATCGGCACCAGCGGCCGCCGTCCGGCCCTCCAGCTGCGCGAGGACGGCGGCCACGCCCTGGGCGATGCCGCCGTCGTAGTCGCCCTGCCGGAAGCGCGGCGTCATCACGTCGCGGATGATGCGGCTCGCGGCGGCGTCGGTGAGCGTTCCCTCCAGGCCGTAGCCCACCTCGATGCGCATGCGGCGGTCCTGCGGGACGACCACGATCAGCACGCCGTTGTCCTTTCCCTTGCGGCCGAGCTTCCACTGCTCGAACACGCGCACGGCGTACTCCTCGACGCTCTCGCCGTGGATCGTCGGCACAGTGAGCACCGCGACCTGGTTGGTGGTCTTCTGCTCGTGCGCGCGCAGCAGCTCCGCGAGCCGGCGCCGCGTGTCCGCCTTGATAATCTCCGCATGGTCTACCACGTAGCCGCTCAGGTACGGCACGTCGGCGCGCTGGGCGTGAGCGGCCAAGGGGAGCGCGAAGAGCGCCGCGGCGATCCAGCACGATGCGCGCGTCATGACGGACCCCGCTGCTGGATCAGCGTCTCGGACACCTCGTCCGGCTCTCCCGGGCGCGCCCGGAAGCCGGCTGCGGCGAGCACCTCTTCCAGCCGGCCGAGGCCGTCGAGCAAAGCGTCCTTTATCTGTCCGCGTTCGAGGACGGCCGTCACGGCGCCGACGACGGTGTCGAGCGCGGCCGGGCCGAGCCGGTCGCGGATGCCGCGGTCCGCTAGGGCCACGACTTCGTGCTCGAACAGGCAGACGAGCAGAAGGATGCCGTCGCGCCGGGGCGTGCGCTGCAGCCCAAGCTCCAGGAACAGCGCTTGCGCGTACTGCAGCGCTTCCGCGTGCCCGCGAGCCCGGGACAGGAAAAGCCGCGCGAGCGGATGGATCCACACCGTGGCGAGCGCGGCGGCGGCGCCGCTCGCAAGCGCCGCCACCGCGGTCTCCAGGATTGCTTCGGCCGCTTCCCAGCCCGGCGCGACGAGCGCCGCGGCCGCTGCCGCAAGCAGGGCGAGGGAGGCGCCCAGCGCAAACGCTTTCCAGGGGATCTCGGGATAGGAGTCCGCGCGCGCGATGATCGCGGCGACGGCTTCGACGCCGGTCGAGCGCTCGAGGCGGGCTACGCGTTCCTTGACGGTGGTTTCCGCCGCCGCATCCAGAAACACGCCGCCTCCCGGCTCAACGCCCGCTCAACCCCACAGCTGCTTCAGCCGGGCAGCGCGGCCGCATCCGCTCTTGTAGAACTTGTAGCGCGCCGGGTTCTTCAGGTAATAGTTCTGGTGATAGTCCTCGGCGGGATAGAACTGAGCCGCTTTCGTGATCTCGGTGACGATCTCGCCCTTGAACGGCTTGCTCTTCGCGAGCGCGGCCCGCGAGGCTTCGGCAAGCCGCTTCTGCTCGTCGTCGTGGTAGAAGATGCCGCTGCGGTACTGGGAGCCGTAATCGCAGAACTGCGCGTCCTTCTGGGTGGGATCGATATTGCGCCAGAACACCTCGAGCAGCCTCGCGTAGGTTACCTTCGAGGGGTCGTACTCGACCTGCACCGCTTCGGCATGGCCGGTTCGGCCCGAGGAGACCTGCTCGTAGGTCGGGTTCTTGACTTGTCCGCCCGTGTAGCCCGACGTCGTTGCGATCACGCCGGGCACCGCGTCGAACGCTTCCTCCATGCACCAGAAGCAGCCGCCGGCGAAGGTCGCCTTGGCGGTTGCGGGCTTGGTCTTGGCTCCAGGCAGCGCCTGCGACCAGGCCCAGCCGGGTATGGCAAGGGCGAATGCAGCGCTCCACAGCAGCAGTAGCAGCTTCTTGGTCTTCATGATCGAACTCCTGTCGGGTTGGCGATTTTCCTGCGCCTCAATTCGGCGAACGCCGCGAGCTCCCAGTGCCGGATGGCGACCAGCAGGCTCATGGCCGAGCGCTCGCTCAGCGGCAGCCGGGCGTCCTCGCTGTGCAGCTCCGAGAATTCGCGGGCGGCGCGCTTCAGGCGCGTCACCATCGCCGCGCTCGAATTGCGGGAGAGCATGCCGTTCACCACCACCATGAACTCGTCGGCGCGGTCGAATCGAGATCGAAAGTACTCGGTGTGGGCCTGCTGGTTGAAGAAGCGCTGGATCGGGCCATCCGGCAACCAGGAAAAGGTCCGCGACACCAGCAGCTTTATACGGTTGTTGGGCTGCAACTGGATGAACCCCAGCCGGTCGAGGCGGGCGAGGAGCTGGATGCATTCCGCCTTGGAGATGTCGTAGATGGATACGATCTGATCGAACCCGACGTGGTTCAGCACGCACACCGCCACCAGGAAGAGCTTCCGGTTCGCGACGATTTCCCGCTCCTGCTCGGGGGTGAGCTGGGAAATCTGGCTCTCCTCCTGGTAGAGCGCGCGGGCGACGTCCGAGAACTCGCTGCCCGCGACCTGGCAGACCTGGTCGAGGCGCTTGAGGTTGAAGTCCCTCCTCGAGAACATGCGCTTGACGCTCGCCTCGCTCAATCCCAGCTTGCGCGCCACCTGCGCATAGGTGATGCCGCGCGCCTTCAACTCGCGCTTCAGCACGTCCACCAGTCCGGTGCTTGTCGCCATGGGCTCGCGCTCACGGGTTTCCAACACGGTATCACTGCATGATACCGGCAGTCTCGTAAGTAGCAACGTCGCTCCCGGCGCTTGCCGCGGTGTTGCGTCGCACCAATACTGATTTCGCACGCAGGCCCCGCCTGCGGCAAACCGGGAGGGAGGACACCATGCAGGCAATCGCCATCAGAACACCGCAACGTGAACGCAGCGAGCAGGCACGGGCGCGAGCTATGGTCCGCTTCAACGGGCTGCTGTTCCACAGTCTCGCCGCCGCCTCTTTTCTGGAGACGGCCGTGCCGCTGCACGTCAATCGCCTGGGGCGGGTGTTTGCCGCGCGCCCCGATGCCGGGTTGTGGCTGGAGCAGGTCTGGTGGCCGCAGCGCGCGGCGCTCGCGCGCCGGTTGCGCGACTACCTCGCGGCGACCTGGCCCGAGTTCGACTGGAATGCTGCGTACCAGGAGTTCCACGAATCCTACCGGCGCCCGCGTCCGGGGCCGGAGGAGCGCGGGGCGTGTGCCGCGCTCGATGCGCTTCACCTGTGCGTGGCAGCGGCCCAGGCCGCAGTCCTCTATCGCGCGCTCGCCCGCTGCGCGGACGAGCCGGCGCTGCGCGCGCTGGTGCGAGAGGCGGCATGCGAACACGCCGGCTACTTTGAATTCTTCCGCGCGCTGTTCGAGCGCTGCAAGCGCGAGGATCGGGTGGGCCTGGTTGCGAGCTGGCGCGCACTGCGCACAGCCTGTCGCTCTGCGCGCGATTTCGATGCGCGCGCGGCGTTCGAGCCGCTCGGGCGTCATTGGGACGGCGCGCCGACGGTTCCCGCGCTCGAATACAGTGAGTTCCGCGCACGCATGGTGCCGCTCATCGAGCGCCACGCCGGCCTGGGGCGCACCGAGCGCCTGCTGTTCCGGCCGTGGCTCGAGCGCGGGGATCCCGTGCCCGCGCCGCAAGTTGCCGAGAAGCGCCCGGAGCGACGGCTGCCGCTTGCGCCGCAGCTGGTCGCTGTCTAGCGGAAATGGGGACGCACACAATTTTCGAGCAGAACGGCGGCCGAAAATTGTGTGCGTTCCCATTTGAATCCGCTACACTGCCCGCTCCGTAACAGGGACGCCGGGTCCACTGGAGCGATCCACTTGAATTCCACGACAACGGCTGTCGCCGGCAAAGCAATCGCGACGCTTGCGGGCGGCTGCTTCTGGTGCCTGGAAGCGGTATACGACGGCATGAAGGGCGTCGCCTCCGTCGAGTCGGGCTACATGGGCGGGAGCATCGCGAATCCGACCTACGAGCAGGTGTGCGGCGGCGACACCGGGCACGCGGAGGTCGTGCGCATCACCTTTGATCCCGCGGCTGTGTCGTTCAAGGAGCTGCTGGAGGTGTTTTTCGTGATCCACGATCCCACCACCCTGAACCGGCAGGGCAACGACGCCGGCACCCAGTACCGCTCGGCGATCTTCTATCACACGCCGCAGCAGAAAGCGGACGCCGAGGAGGTGATCGCGCGGTTGAATGGCGCGAAGCTGTGGAACGGTCCCATCGTCACCGAGCTGGCGCCCGCGACTGCCTTCTACATGGCCGAGGGCTACCATCAGGAATACTTCGCCCGCAATCCTCGCCAACCCTACTGCCAGGCCGTGGTTGCGCCCAAGGTCGCCAAGTTCCGCAAGCACTTCCTCGAAAAGCTCAAGAAAACCTGAGCTCTCGCCGGCGAGCGGTGTGGCAATGCGTCTGGCGTGTAACATATCCGTCACGTGAGTGTCATAAAATCAGGCGCGATCACGGAGCGCAGCCTGTGCCATGAACAGCATCATTCTCGTAGTCGAAGACGAACCGGCAATCCAGGAGTTGATTGCGGTCAATCTCGAGCACGCCGGCTACCGCGTCTGGCGCGCCGTGAGCGCGGAGGAAGCCGATGCGATGGTGCGCGATGCCCTCCCCGACGTGATCCTCCTCGACTGGATGCTGCCCGGAACCTCGGGACTGGCCTACGCGCGCAAGCTGCGCGGCGCCGAGCGCACCCGGCGCATCCCGATCATCATGCTTACGGCGCGCGCCGAGGAACGCGACAAGGTCGAGGGACTGGAGAGCGGCGCGGACGACTACCTCACCAAGCCGTTCTCGCCGAAAGAGCTGCTCGCGCGCATCAAGGCGGTGCTGCGGCGGCGCGCGCCCGAGCGGACTGACGACGCGGTCGAAATCGCCGGCTTGCGGCTCGATCCGGCGACGCGGCGCGTGGCCGGCAACGGGCGTGATATCGCACTTGGCCCGACCGAGTTTCGCCTGCTGCATTTCTTCATGACGCATCCGGAGCGTGTACACAGCCGCGCGCAACTGCTCGACCGCGTGTGGGGGGACCATGTATTCGTCGAGGAGCGCACGGTGGACGTGCACATCCGCCGGCTGCGCCAGGCGCTGGAGGCGAGCGGGCACGACCGGCTTGTCGAGACGGTGCGCAGCAGCGGCTACCGGATGCGGGGCGTCTAGGGGCCGTCCGCTGTGGGATAATCGGCGCTCCCATTCGCGAGGCAATCGCCTTTGACCCACCCTCTGCTACGAACTGCCGCGACGATCGCCCTGATCGCGGTGGTGGCGCTGCTCGCGGGACTCGGATTTGGCGCCGCGACGGGATGGGCAGTGCTGGCACTGTCCGCGCTCGCGCTGGTTGCCTATCACGTCACCCAACTCGGCGCGCTCATCCGCTGGCTCAGGCAGCCCGGTGCCAGCGACCTGCCTGTGGCCCACGGCGCGTGGGATGAGGCCTTCGCGCTGTTGCATCGCTTCGAGCGCGGCGCCGCCCGGGAAGCAGCTCGGTTATCGCATGCTTTGGTGCGCTGGCGCCAGGCCGGCGAGGCGTTGCCCGACGGCGTGGTCATACTCGACGCGCAGAACCGCATCGAGTGGTGCAACGAGGGCGCGGCCCGGCTGTTCGGGCTGGACCTTGGCACCGATGTCGGCCGGCCGGTGATCAACCTCGTGCGCCAGCCCGAGTTCATTGCCTACGTCGAAGCGGAGGATTACACGCACGCGATCCCGCTGCGACTCGGAGCACGGCGGCGGCCGCACCCTGTCGGTTCAGCTCATTCCCTACGGGGAGGCGCAGAAACTGCTGCTCTCGCGCGATATCACCCGGTTGGAGAGGGTCGAGACCATGCGCCGCGATTTCGTGGCGAACGTGTCGCACGAGTTGCGGACTCCGCTTACCGTGCTCTCGGGTTTCCTCGAGACCGTGCAGGAGCTCGAGCTCGATGCGCGGCGAACCCGCGATTACGTGAACCTCATGGCCGAGCAGGCCCGGCGCATGCAACGCATCGTCGACGACCTCCTCGCGCTCTCCGCCCTGGAGTCGTCGCCCGAGCCCTCGCTGGAGGAGCGGGTGAACGTTCAGGGCCTGCTCGCCCGGGTCAAGGCGGACGCCGATGCGCTGAGCGGCGGCAGGCACAAGATCACGCTCGATGCGGTGGAGGGGTTCGACATCGCCGGGGCCGAAAGCGAGCTCTCGAGCGCGCTCGGAAATCTCGCCAGCAACGCGGTGCGCTACACGCCCGCGGGCGGCTCCATACGCCTGATCTGGCGCGCCTCGAGCGCCGGGGCCGAGTTCATTGTCGAGGACACGGGTATCGGCATCGAACCGCAGCACCTGGCGCGGCTGACGGAGCGGTTCTACCGGGTCGACCGCAGTCGCTCGCGCGAGACCGGCGGCACCGGGCTCGGCCTCGCCATCGTCAAGCACGCGCTGGCGCGCCACCAGGCCACGCTCGACATTCAGAGCGAATTCGGCCACGGCAGCCGCTTCGCCGCGCGCTTCCCGGCGCGGCGCGTAGTGCCTGCAGCAACGCGAGCGCAGGACGCCACTGCTACCTAGACAGCCGGCTTCGTCCGGATCCCAGGCCGCCCCGTCTGATCTCTCCATGTGCCGCCGGCGCATCCGAATCCTGCAGGCGCAATCTTGTTTCGCGACTCGCAATCGGGCGCTCGAGAGCGCCCTTCGGCGCTTCAGAGAGTGCTTGATGAAACCTCCACGAAGGCGCTGATCCGATAGAGGAAATCGAGTGCTTAGGTGCGTGAGGCACCGGTTGGATCGGTGCCGCGGTTGTCACAAATGTTTAACAAAGCCGGACTGTTCCCACCGGGACGGCATCCTCTAAAATAGCGGAAAACAAGGGAATGGAGCGGTCCGGCGGATGATTCAAAGAGCCTTTGCCGGAGCCGTGTTTCATCCTCCGGGAAGCTGCCGCCTCAATCAACCGATGTCGTCCGGTTAGCACGCGGACTCGCGCACCGCGCGGCCGCGCAACCTTCGTGCCATGAACAAGCCACGCGATCTTCCGGAGCTCTATCTGAATCGCGAGCTGGGGCAGCTCGCTTTCAACCGGCGCGTGCTCGCGCAGGCGGAAAACCCCGCGACGCCCTTGCTTGAGCGCCTGCGGTTCCTCTGCATCGTCAGCAGCAATCTCGACGAATTCTTCGAAATCCGCGTCTCGGGGCTGCAGGCCGAGATCGAGGCCGGCGCGCCGGCAATCGGGCCTGAGCGCATGCCGGCCGAGCAGCTGTTCAAGCAGGTGTCGAAGGAAGCGCGCGAGCTGGTCGCGGCGCAGTACCGCCTGCTCAACCAGGAGATTCTGCCGGGGCTCGCCCGTCAGGGCATCCGCTTCCTGCGCCGGTCGGAATTCACGCCGAAACAGGCCGAATGGATCAGGGGCTATTTTTTCCGCGACGTGATGCCGGTGCTGACGCCGATCGGGCTCGACCCCGCGCATCCCTTTCCCCGCGTGCTCAACAAGAGCCTCAATTTCGCGGTCGAGCTCGAAGGCAAGGACGCCTTCGGGCGCAATTCGGGAATCGCCATCGTGCAGGCCCCGCGCGTGCTGCCGCGCGTCATCCGGCTGCCGCGGGAGATCTCGGAGGCGGAATACGATTTTGTGTTCCTGTCGTCGATCCTGCACGCGCACGTCGCGGAGCTGTTCGCGGGCATGAAGGTGGTGGAGTGCTACCAGTTCCGGGTGACGCGCAACAGCGACCTCTTCGTGGACGAGGAGGAAGTCAAGGACCTGCGCACCGCGCTGCGCGGCGAGCTGCCGTCGCGTCAGTTTGGCGACGAAGTCAGGCTGGAGGTCGCGCAGGACACCTCGGCGAAGATCACCGAGTTCCTGCTGGCGCAGTTCGGTCTCGGCGAGGACGATCTCTACCGCGTGGACGGGCCCGTCAACCTCGCGCGCCTGGTGAGCGTGCCGGGCTGGGTGGACCGTCCCGACCTCAAGTTCCCGGTTTTCCGCCCCGGACTGCCGGAACGCATCAAGCGCCACAACCACATCTTCGAGACGATCCGCGAGCGCGACCTCCTGTTCCACCATCCCTACCAGTCGTTCCAGCCGGTGGTCGCCTTCCTCGAGCGGGCGGCAGCCGACCCGGCCGTGGTCGCGATCAAGATGACGGTGTATCGCACGGGCGTGGAGTCGGAGTTGATGGAGATCCTGATCAACGCGGCGAAGAGCGGGAAGGAAGTCACCGTGGTGCTGGAACTGCTCGCGCGCTTCGACGAGGAGGCCAACATCAACTGGGCGCAGCGGCTCGAGGACGTCGGCGCGCACGTCGTCCACGGCGTGGTGGGCCACAAGACTCATGCCAAGATGCTGATGGTAGTCCGGCGAGAGGAGGACGGGCTCAGGCGCTACGTGCACTTGTCCACCGGCAACTATCACACGCGCACCGTCAGCCTATACACCGACTTCGGCCTGCTTACCGCCAACGAGGAGATCTGCGCCGATGTCAACGATGTCTTTACCCAGCTGACCGGACTCGGGCGCGCGACCAAGCTGAAGCACCTGTGGCTTGCGCCGTTCAGCCTGCACAAGCAGGTATTGCGCGCGATCCGGAACGAGACGCAGCACGCGAAGGACGGCAGGAAAGGCCGCATCATCGCCAAGATGAACGCGCTGCTCGATCCCGAGACCATCGACACGCTCTACGATGCGTCGCGGGCAGGCGTCCAGATCGACCTCATCGTACGCGGGATGTGCGCGCTGAAGGCCGGCATTCCGGGCGTTTCCGAGAACATCTGCGTCCGGTCCGTGGTCGGGCGCTTCCTCGAGCATTCGCGGGTGTTCTATTTCCACAACGACGGCGCCGAAGACGTCTATCTCTCCAGCGCCGACTGGATGGAGCGCAATTTTTTCCGCCGGGTCGAGATCTGCTTCCCCGTCCTCGATCCGCAGCTGAAGAAGCGCGTCATCAACGAGGGCCTGAAGCCCTATCTCGAGGATAACGGCCAGGCCTGGAAAATGGGCCAGGACGGCGAGTATCGCGTCGAGTCCCCGCAGGACGGGGGCCGCGTAATGGCGCAGGAAACCCTGCTCAAGCTCCTGGCCCAGCGCGCGTCGGCCTGAAGGTGCCGCCACGCCGACGCGTCGCACTCCGCTTTCCCGTTCCATTCCGCGACGCTCGCCCGCGGAGCTGCCATGAACGACTCGCGCGCCGAACTGGAGATCGAGCTCAAACTGCTGGTTCCCCCGGACGCGGTGCGGCGGCTCGCGGCGCACCGTCTGCTCCGCGGGCGCGCGCGACCCGCACGGCGGCGGCTCTACAGCATCTACTTCGACACGCCGGCGCTTGACCTGTGGCGGCAGGGCATCGCGCTGCGGGTACGGCGCGAGGGGCGGCGCTGGATGCAGACCGTCAAGGGCGGCGGCAGTGCGCGGGGCGGACTGCACCAGCGCGCGGAGGCCGAAGCCGAAGTCGCGGGGCCGGCGCCCGACCTCTCCAGTATCCACGACCGCGAGCTCGCCGAGGCGTTCGCCTCTCCCCAGTTGCGCGCGCAGCTGACACCGGTGTTCACGACCGATATCACCCGCAGCAGCCGCGTGCTCGAGCTCGATTCCGAAGCGCGCGTCGAGGCGAGCGTGGACCAGGGCGTGATCCGCAGCGGCAATCGCTCCGAGGCGGTGAGCGAGATCGAGCTCGAACTGAAGAGGGGAGAGCCGCATCAGCTCTACGAGCTGGCGCTGAAGCTCGCGGACGACGTGCCCCTGTCGATCGGGGACCGCTCGAAGGCCGAGCGCGGCTACGCCCTTGCGCGCGGCAAGCCGGAGATGCCGGTCAAGGCGCGGCCTGCGGTGCTCGATCGCGACATGACGGTGATCAGCGCCTTCAAGGCGGTCATGTGGGCGAACCTGGCGCATCTCCAGGCCAACGAGGCCGGCATGGTCGGGGCGCGCGACCCGGAATACCTGCACCAGATGCGTGTCGCGCTGAGGCGGCTGCGCTCGGCGCTGGCGGTGTTCGCGCCGCTCTTCCCCGAGCCGGTCCTCTCGCCGGCGCGGACCGAACTGAAATGGCTTGCGAACGGCCTCGGCCCGGCGCGCGACTGGGATGTACTGGTGACGGAGATGTTGCCCCCGATCGTGGCCGAGTTCGGCGCGCACGCGGGGCTGAAAGAGTTTTCGGGGCGCTGCGAGAAGCTGCGCCGAACGGCCAATACCCGGGCCCGGCGAGCCGTGCATTCCGCCCGCTATCGCCACCTCGTGTTGTGGCTCGCGGCGTGGCTGGCCCAGGAAGGCTGGCTCGCGCGCATGGAGCCGTCGGCGCGAACGCCGCTGGAGGCCCCAATTGCGGATTTCGCCACCGCAGTGCTGGAAAGCCGCTACGGCCAGGTGCGGAAGAAGGGCCGCAAGGTCGGCAGCCTGTCGACGATCAAGCTGCACCGGCTGCGCATTGCGATCAAGAAGTTCCGCTACGCCGCCGATTTCTTCGCGGGACTCTATGACGCCAAGGACACGCGCGCTGCGCTGAAGCGGCTGTCACGGCTGCAGGACATACTGGGTGCCATGAACGACGCCGCGATGGTGGCGAAGCTGGTTACGCACGGCTTCTCGCGCGTGCCGGGGCAGCGCGGCCTGGAAGCAAGGGGTATCCTTCTAGGGTGGAGCCGGGGCCGGGCGACGACCCTCAAACGCGAGTTGAAGAGCGCGTGGAAGGAATTCCGCGCCGCCGAGAAGTTCTGGTAGTCGATTCGTTACTCGTTACTAATCTCGCCGTATGGACTTGATCTTGTGGCGCCATGCCGACGCCGAGGACGGCGCGCCGGGCGCCTCCGACGAAGCCCGCCGCTTGACCCCCAAGGGCAGGCGGCAGGCGAAGCGCGTCGCGGCCTGGTTGATAAAGCATCTGCCGGATGACGCGCAAGTTCTGGTGAGCCCGGCCCGGCGCGCGCAGGAAACCGCGCAGGCGCTCACGCGGCGCTTCAAGGTGAGCCGCCAGTTGGGCTCCGCGGCAGACCCCCAGTCGATACTTAAGGCGGCGGACTGGCCGGGAGGAGGGGGTACCGTGGTCATCGTCGGTCACCAGCCGACGCTGGGTCAGGCGGCAGCGCTTGCGGTGACGGGCCAGCCCGCGGAATGGAGCGTAAAGAAAGGAGCGATCTGGTGGCTCGAGAGCCGCGGCGGGAATGACGTCATCGTGCGCGCCGTGATCGCGCCGGACATGGTCTGAGCCGCAGGCTCAGCTGGCAAGCGCGAGCTCCGAGCCGCTTTCGATCTCGATCCAGCTCGGGAATCTTCAGCTCGAAGTCGATCCTTGCCCACTCCCGGATCTCGTCGTGCAGGGCGGTCACGGTGAGGGGATTGCGCGCAAGCCAATTGGAATCGAGCGTGAGGCGGAATTTCCTGCCCTGACGCCGCGCCTGAATCGGCGGCAGCTGCATATCGGCGCGGCGGCGATACAACAGCGCCGCGATCCTCAGGGCGAACACCATGTTCCAGTCCACGCTGTGCGCCTCGATCTCCTCCGCGACCTTGTTGAGCGAGCGGCGATGCGATTGCACGAGGACAGCAAGCTGCGCCTGCTCGTCGCGGGAGAAGCCCGGCATGTCGGCGTTATTGATGATGTAGGCGGAATGCTTGTGGTAGCCGCTGTAGGCGACCGAGATGCCGATCTCGTGCAGCTTTGCCGCCCACGCGGTGAAACGCGCTGCAGCCTCGTCGGGCTCGTCCGAGTCGGCGGCGAGGCGGCGCAGCAGCGTGAAGGCGAGCGCCCCGACGCGCTGCGCCTGCAGCGCGTGCACGTGGTAGCGCTGCATGAACTGGGCGACGGTGACGTCGCGCATGTCCTTGTGGTGGAAGCGTCCCAGCAGGTCGTAGAGCACACCCTGACGCATCGCACCTTCCGCCGGCACCATGGACTTGATGTCGAGCTCGGAGAGCACGGCATTCAGGATTGCGAGCCCGCCCGGAAGCACCACTGCGCGGTCCGGCTTCAACCCCGCGAGCTCCACTTTCTCCATTCGTCCCGCCTTGATCAGACGGGAGCGCAGCCGGTCGAGGCCGCCCGGGGTGATATCCCCGTCGTCGAAGCCGTTCAGCTGCATGATGGCGGCGAGCGAGCGTATCGTGCCGGAGGAACCGACCGCGTGCTGCCAGTTGCCGCGGGCAAATCCTGCAACGATCGGCTGCAGCTCGTTGCGCGCGGCGAGCTCGGCTTCCTTCATGGCGCTCTTGGAGATCTTGCCGTCGGGGAAGTAGCGCAGGCTGTAGGAAACGCAGCCCATGAACAGGCTCTCGAGCCTCTGCGGTCTGTGACCCGCCCCGATGATGAGCTCGGTCGAGCCGCCGCCGATATCCACCACCAGCCGTTTTTCGCGCGAGGCGGGCAGGCTGTGCGACACACCGAGGTAAATGAGACGCGCTTCCTCGCGTCCCGCCACCACCTCGATCGGAAAGCCGAGCGCGGACTCGGCCTTCTTGAGGAAGGCTGCGGCGTCCTTTGCGACCCGCAGCGTGTTGGTGCCGAGCGCGCGCACCGCTTTCCGCTCGAAGCCCCGCAGCCGTTCGCCGAAGCGCTTGAGGCACGCGAGTGCCCGGTCCTGCACGGCTTCGTCGAGACGCTTGTCTTCCGTGAGCCCCTCGCCGAGCCGCACCGGCTCGCGCAGGGAATCGAGGGGATAGAGCTGGTCGCCGACGACGCGCGCTACCTGGCAATGAAAACTATTGGAACCGAGATCGACCGCCGCGAGCGTCGTGTATACGGTCATCGCTGCTACCAGGGAGTGAGACGGGGGCTGCGCCGATGCCGCGGGTGCGGCCTGGAGGGGTGAATGCCGCCGCGCGCAGGCGCGATGCACGACGGTCAAATTCGGGCCAAAGCGGCGTGGCTGACAGCGTGATTACTCTCCTGCGCTCAGGGAGCGATCGATGCCGCGAGTATATGTAAGCCGTGCTCAATCGCCAAGTAAATCGCCCCACGAAACCGCGCGATCGCCTCGCCATCCGATTCAATCTGCGATCACCCGCTGCGCAGCGCCGTCGGGCTTGACGACACGGCGCTCGGTGAGGCGCCCCGAGGCCCGATGGATCAAAATTCAGCCAAAACCGCAAATGGTGCTCCGCCATTATTACAGAAATATTAATGCCTGTCCGGGGCATGCAATTCAAAAACTTCCAGACGGTTCTCAATAGTGCTTCTAGGATGTTGCGCTAATGTTAATGTATTGGCGGGCGTTTATTTTCGGGCTTGTGCGTACGGATGATCTTGAGTCATGCTTTGCGGCAATCCAATATGCCGTGAAGGTGGAGCCGTTACCATGACCGAAGTCACGAGCCGGGTTCCCATCAAGAAGAGCTGGGCGGACGAGATCGATGACTTGCATCTCGACGCGACGGAAAGGCATTTGCAGGCGGTATTTTTCACTCATGCGCGCAAGCGTCTCGCAAACGCCAAGGGCGCCGATGAGCGGATTGCCGGGCGGCGGGCCGGTTCAGCACGAAACGTCCTCCGACGGCATCCCGCTGTAGCCTGCCCATCCTCTCGCCCGCCGCTTCCTGGCCAGAGGGCTGAGATCAGGGTATTGCCGCGCACGAGGGCGAAACTCGCATGACGGACAAGATCCTGAACGTGCTGTTTCTCTGCACCGGGAATTCGGCGCGCAGCATCATGGCGGAAGTGATGCTCAACGCGATGGGCAAGGGGCGGTTCAAGGCCTACAGCGCCGGCAGCCATCCAAGAGGCCAGGTCCATGCGATGGCGCTCGAGCTGATCGAGAAGAACCGGCTGCCCACGCAGGGTCTGCGCAGCAAGGACTGGAGCGAGTTCGCCCAGCCGGGGGCCCCGCGCATGGATTTCGTCTTCACCGTATGCGACGACGCCGCGGGCGAGGTGTGCCCGGTATGGCCGGGGCAACCGATGACCGCGCACTGGGGAATTCCCGACCCCGCCGCGGTGGAGGGATCCGACGAGCGCAAGCACCGGGCGTTCTTCACGGCCTACCAGCAGCTCAGCAATCGCCTGACCATCTTTGTCAACTTGCCGCTCGCCCGCCTCGATCGGCTCTCCCTGCAGAGGCGGTTGGACGATATCGGCCTCGTCGATCGCAAAGAGCCGGTGGCGTAGAGCCGGCGACCAGAGAATACCGAATTTAATCTGTCGCGAAGGCTCGCGGCGGAAGCGATCGCACGTCGTCTCTGCTTGCCGCTGTCGTCGGGTCGGGCATCATGGGCGAGCGCTCGTGGCAGGCTAACGTCGCCATCGCGCTGGGCCCGATGTCGGGCGCCCATTTCAATCCCGCAGTCTCACTCGCAATGTCCGCTGCCAAGAGCGGACATTCCCGATGACTGCTTGGACCAGAAGCGACCTTGACAAGCTTTTCATATTTCGACTATTCTGGAAACATGGAAACAATCCAGGCAGTCGAGTTACTGGGTGCGCTGGCCCACGACTCGCGGCTGGCGATCTTCCGGTTGCTCGTTCAAGCCGGCCCTGAGGGGTTGCCTGCGGGAAGCATCGGCGAAAAGCTCGGGCTGCCACCGGCGACGCTCTCGTTTCACCTCGCGCACCTCGCACGATCCGGATTGGCTTCCAGCCGCCAGGACGGGCGCTTCGTCATCTATTCCGTGGACTTCCAAAACATGAACGGGCTCGTGCAATTCCTGACCGAGAACTGCTGCGGCGGGAAGTCGTGCACGCCGGCTCGGCGCCTGCGCCGTAGCGCGTGACCCGGGCGGCATTCCGATGGATGGCTTCAACGTGCTGTTCCTTTGCACCGGCAACTCGGCGCGCTCTATCCTGGCCGAGGCTTACCTCAATGCCCGTGGCCGCGGTGGCTTCACCGGCTACAGCGCCGGAAGCCATCCCACCGGCAAGGTCAACCCCTTTGCGCTGGAGATCCTGGCAAGAAACCGGATCGACACCTCGAACCTTCGCTCCAAGAGCTGGGACGAGTTCGCGCGGCCGGGCGCGCCCCGCATGCATTTCGTTTTCACCGTGTGCGATCAGGCGGCCGGCGAGGTTTGTCCCGTCTGGCCGGGCCAGCCGGTCAGCGCCCACTGGGGAGTGGACGATCCCGCGAGAGTAGAAGGAGTCGACGCCGAAAAGCGCAAGGCGTTCATACGCGCGTTCACCGTTCTATCCACCCGTATCAACCTGTTCCTGAATCTGCCGCTCGGCAAGCTCGACCGGCTGGTCCTGAAAAACAAGCTCGACGAAATCGGCCGGAGCGGCGCCGGGGAGAAAGCACGATGAGCGCTCAGATCGGCGCCGCCAACCCCGCGCCCGCGAGGCCTGCCATCGGATTTTTCGAGCGTTGGCTCTCGCTGTGGGTATTCCTGTGCATCGTTACGGGTATCGCCCTCGGCCAGTGGGTGCCTGGCCTGTTCCAGACACTGGGGCGCTTGGAGGTTGCGCGCGTCAACATTCCCGTCGGCTTGCTCATCTGGGTGATGATCATCCCAATGCTGGTGAAGATCGACTTTGGCGCGCTGCATCAGGTACGGGACCACTGGAAGGGGATAGGGGTAACGCTGCTGGTGAACTGGGCAGTCAAGCCTTTTTCAATGGCGCTGCTCGCGTGGATTTTCGTGCGGCAAGTCTTTGCGCCGTATCTGCCCGCCGACCAACTCGATAGTTACGTGGCAGGACTGATCCTGCTTGCGGCGGCGCCCTGCACGGCGATGGTGTTCGTCTGGAGCCGGCTCTCCGACGGCGATCCTTATTTCACGCTGTCGCAGGTCGCTCTGAACGACACAATCATGATTTTTGCCTTTGCACCGATTGTCGGGTTGCTGCTCGGTATCTCATCAATCACGGTGCCGTGGGCTACGCTGTTCACCTCGGTAGTTTTGTACATCGTCGTCCCGGTCATTCTCGCGCAGGTTTGGCGCAGGTCGCTCCTCGCAAGAGGGGAGGCGCATCTACAGTCCGCTCTCGCAAAGATCGGGCCATTCTCCGTTGCGGCGCTGCTGGTTACGCTCGTCTTGCTGTTCGCGTTCCAGGGCGAGGCGATCCTCAGGCAGCCGCTCATAATCGCGATGCTGGCAGTCCCGATTCTGATTCAGGTGTTTTTCAATTCAGCGCTGGCTTATTGGCTAAATCGGACGGTCGGCGAAAAGCACAACGTGGCTTGTCCATCCGCACTGATAGGCGCGTCCAATTTCTTTGAGTTGGCGGTCGCGGCTGCGATCAGTCTCTTCGGATTCAATTCGGGGGCTGCACTGGCCACGGTAGTGGGGGTATTGATCGAGGTGCCCGTGATGCTGGCGGTGGTCAGGGTCGTCAATTCCACGCGCGGGTGGTATGCCAGAGGCGCATGAGCCAATCTCCGCGCCACTTGATCGAAAAGGAGACAGGAAATGAGCACGGAAAGCATCAAAGAAGTCATCAGGGAGAAGTATGGTCAGGCCGCCCTGCAGGCTCGGACGGACAGGTCTTCCTGCTGTGGCCCAAGCTGCGCGTCGGATGACGCGTGCGACCCCATTACCTCCAACCTCTATGGCGCACAGGAGACCGGCGAGGTGCCGGAGCAGGCGTTACGGGCGTCATTGGGTTGTGGAAACCCGACTGCACTTGCGGAATTGAAGCCCGGCGAAACCGTGCTCGATCTTGGCTCCGGAGGCGGCATCGACGTGCTGCTGTCCGCGAAGCGCGTCGGCCGGACGGGGAAAGCCTACGGTCTAGACATGACCGATGAAATGCTGGCGCTCGCGCGTGAGAACCAGAAGAAGGCCGGTGTGGAGAATGTGGAATTCTTGAAAGGCGAGATCGAAAACATCCCGCTGCCAGACAATTCTATCGATGTCATCATCTCCAATTGCGTGATCAATCTGTCGGCTGACAAGGATCGAGTGCTGCGTGAGGCCTTCCGTGTCTTGAAGCCGGGCGGCCGGTTTGCGGTATCCGATGTGGTCGTTACCGGCGAAGTGCCCTCCGAAATCAGAAAGAACGTGGAACTGTGGATCGGCTGCATCGCGGGCGCGCTGCGCGATTCCGACTACCGGAGCAAGCTCGCCCATGCGGGTTTCGAGAATATCGAAATCGAGCCGACCCGCATTTACGATATTGAGGATGCGCGGCAATTCCTGGCGGGCCAAGGCATAGACGTTGATGCGATTGCACCGCAGGTCGCCGGCAAGTTCATGAGTGCCTTTGTGCGCGCCGTCAAGCCTGCACAGAAAGCATGCTGCGCGCCGACTTGCTGCGGAGTGTCAAAGAGCGAGTTTGCGTGAAAATGGGCCACCACTGGATTTCGGGCGGGTAGCTTCGTCTGCATTCCCAGCATGCGGGTCAACGCCGAAATCCTCCTCGGCGCGGGCCCCACACCACACCCACTACGCCCTATGCCGTGGGCGCCTTGCTGGTCGTAGCCGTCATGCGCTGGATGCGCGGGAAGCCGGTTCCGGACACGACCGACACAATGCCTCCGCCGAATCCATCCCGCTGATGCCTGGCCGATATCGGGGACTGTAATAAAGCTGTAACTCGCCAACCTTATCCTTCCGGGTGGGCTGCGCATACCAATAATTGAGACAGGAGCGAAGACAATGACTTTTCTCAGGAAAATCAACCTCTTGATCGCCGCGACGGCGATCGTGACTACCACGGCGGGGGCCGCCGATATAACCGGTGCGGGGGCGACCTTTCCGTATCCCATCTATTCCAAGTGGGCGGACGCGTACCGGAAGGAAACCGGCGTCGGACTGAACTATCAGTCGATCGGATCGGGCGGCGGCATCAAGCAAATTACGGCCAAGACCGTGCTCTTTGGCGCCTCCGACATGCCGATGAAGGCTGCGGATCTGGAGAAGCACGGGTTGATGCAGTTCCCGGCGATCATGGGCGGCGTGGTTCCGGTTTACAACATCAAGGGAATCGGTGACGGCGCCATCACACTCACGGGGCCCGTCATTGCGGATATTTACCTCGGCAAGATCAAGAAGTGGAATGAGGCCCCGATCGCGTCGCTCAACAAGGGCGTCAAGCTGCCCGACCAGGCGATCTCGGTGGTGCACCGCTCCGACGGCTCGGGCACGACCTTCCTGTTCGTCGATTACCTTTCCAAGATTAGCCCGGAATGGAAGTCGACCGTAGGCGTCGGTACCTCGGTCCAGTGGCCGACCGGGGTGGGTGGAAAAGGCAACGAAGGCGTCGCCAACTATGTGGGCCGCATCGACGGCGCGATCGGATACGTGGAATACGCATACGCGAAGCAGAACAAGCTTACGGCGGCCAAGATGGTGAATCGCGATGGCGTGACCGTATCCCCGAACGATGACTCGTTCAAGGCCGCAGCCGCGGGCGCCGACTGGAAGTCCGTCCCCGGCATGGGAGTGGTGCTGACGAACCAGCCGGGCAAGCAGAGCTGGCCGATCACCGGCGCCTCCTTCATCCTGATCCATACCCAGCAGGCGAATCCCGCGGCCGCCAAGGAAGTGCTCAAGTTCTTCGAGTGGTCGTTCAAGAACGGGCAGCAGATGGCCTCCGACCTCGACTACGTTCCGATGCCCGACCCCGTCGTGTCGCTGATCCGGACCGAATGGAAGGCGAATATCAAGGACGCGTCCGGAATGAGCGTGTATTGAGCCTAGGGGCTGTGACGAGTTGATCCGAACAACTGTTGTGATAGAGGGGGCGGCGGCAGTGCCGCCCCCTTTTCTTTCAACCCGAATTTTCCCTGTAGAATGACCGTCGAGACCTCGCCCGCAAGCGTATTCACTCTGCCAACCGCGGCCGGAGCAAAAGCACCGATAATGGAAACGAGGCGCGGATCTACGCCACCCCGCGTGCAGCAGGTGAAATGGATGGATTCCGCGTTCGAGTGGCTGACGCGGACCTTCGCGTTCCTGGTGTTCGGCCTGCTGGCTGCGATTCTCGTCTCGCTCGTCCTGGGGAGCACCCAGACCCTCGAAAAATACGGCTTCAACTTTCTCTGGACGACCGACTGGGATCCCGTTCAGGAGAAATTCGGCGCGCTGGTGCCGATCTACGGAACGCTGGTCACCTCGCTCATCGCAATGCTGATCGGGGTGCCGGTCAGCTTCGGCATCGCGCTGTTTCTGACGGAGCTGTCTCCCACGTGGCTCAAGCGCCCGCTGGGAACCGCTATCGAGCTGCTGGCGGCGATCCCGTCGATCATCTACGGAATGTGGGGCTTGTTCATATTCGTGCCCCTGTTCCAGACCTACGTCCAGCCGCTCATGATCAAATGCTGGGAGATGTCCCGGTGGTCGGCGCGCTGGTTCAGGGCCCCCCCCTCGGCATCGGCATGATGACCGCGGGCCTGATTCTCTCGATCATGGTGATACCGTTCATCGCCGCGGTGATGCGCGATGTGTTCGAGCTGGTGCCGCCGATGCTCAAGGAATCCGCCTACGGCCTGGGCGCCTCAACGTGGGAAGTGGTCTGGAAGGTCGTCCTGCCCTACACCAAGATCGGCGTCGTCGGCGGTATCATGCTCGGGCTCGGGCGCGCGCTGGGTGAGACCATGGCAGTTACCTTCGTAATCGGAAACGCCCACCGGCTGGCGGTCTCCCTGATGGCTCCCGGCAACAGCATCGCTTCCGCGCTCGCGAACGAGTTTACCGAGGCAGTGGGCGATCTGTATTTCTCCGCGTTGATCGAGCTCGGGCTCATCCTGTTCCTGATCACCACGATCGTGCTGGGGCTGTCCAAGCTGCTCCTCATGCGGCTTGCGCGGCAGGAGGGGAGACAGACGTGAACGGAACAGCAATAAGCGTGATCAGCCCGGCCAACAGCGTCTACCGTGCCCGCAAACGGGCCAACGCTGTGATGCTCACCGTGTCTTCCCTGGCGCTTGCCTTCGGGTTGTTCTGGCTGCTGTGGATCGTCATTACGCTGCTCTATGAGGGCGGCAGCGCACTGACCCGCATCGCCCTGTATACGCAGATGACGCCGCCGCCCGGGGCCGACGGCGGCCTCGCGAACGCGATTGCCGGCAGTCTGGTGATGGTAGGGCTGGGCACGATGATCGGAACGCCGGTCGGCATCCTCGCGGGCACCTACCTTGCCGAGTACGGGCGCAGCGGCTGGCTGGCTTCCGGCACGCGTTTCCTCAACGACGTCCTGCTGTCCGCCCCGTCCATCGTCATGGGATTGTTCGTCTATTCGGTTTACGTCGCGCAGGTCGGGCACTTTTCCGGATTTGCAGGCTCCATCGCTCTCTCGTTGCTGGTAATACCGGTGGTCGTGCGTACCACCGACGACATGCTGAAGCTCGTGCCGGGCAGTCTGCGCGAGGCGGCCGTCGCGCTCGGCTGCCCGACATGGCGAATGATCATGTCCGTGACCTACCGCGCGGCGCGGACGGGCATCCTCACGGGCATACTGCTGGCGGTTGCGCGCATCAGCGGCGAGACGGCGCCGTTGCTCTTCACCTCGCTCAACAACCAGTTCTGGTCGCTCAATATGAACGCACCGATGTCGAACCTGCCGGTGGTGATCTTCCAGTTCGCGATGAGCCCCTACGCGGACTGGCATCGGCTGGCCTGGGGCGGGGCGAGCCTGATCACCCTCGCGGTGCTGGCACTGAACATCGTGGCGCGGATAATCTTCAGCAAGAACGATTGAAGGCGAGGGAATCTATGGAAACAACAACAGCCGCGCCGAGGGCGAACATGAGAACGGCGATTTCGCCGGGCGCCGCCGAGGCCGCGCCGAACGCCGGCGCGCAATTGGTGCCGAAGCTCAGGGTGCGCAACCTGAATTTCTACTACGGGAGCTTCCACGCCCTGAAATCGATCACCCTGGACGTGCCGGAAAGGAAAGTGACGGCATTCATCGGCCCGTCCGGTTGCGGCAAGTCCACCTTGTTGCGCACGTTCAACCGGATGTACTCGCTGTATCCCGAGCAGCGCGCCGAGGGCGAGATCATGATGGACGGCGAAAACCTCGTGACCTCGAAGCAGGACGTTTCGCTGATCCGCGCGCGGATTGGCATGGTGTTCCAGAAAGCCACGCCGTTCCCGATGTCGATCTACGACAACATCGCTTTCGGTGTGCGGCTGTTCGAGAAGCTGAACCGCGGCCAGATGGACGAGCGGGTCGAGTGGGCGCTCAAGCGCGCCGCGCTGTGGGAGGAAGTCAAGGACAAGCTGGGCCAGAGCGGGAACAGCCTCTCCGGCGGCCAGCAGCAGCGCCTGTGCATCGCCCGGTCCATCGCGATCCGCCCGGAAGTGATCCTGCTCGATGAGCCCTGTTCCGCGCTCGATCCGATCTCGACCGCCAAGGTGGAGGAGCTGATCAACGAGCTGAAGAACGACTATACGGTCCTGATCGTCACCCACAACATGCAGCAGGCGGCGCGCGTCTCCGACTTCACCGCCTATATGTACCTGGGGGAGTTGATTGAATACGACGCGACGGATACGATCTTCATCAAGCCGAAGCACAAGCAGACCGAGGATTACATCACCGGTCGCTTCGGCTAGCGATCCCCGCCGAGGCAACCACCATGCCCACGTCCACGACCGAGCACTCGATCAAGCAGTTTGACGTCGATCTGGAGAGCCTGCGCTCGCGCATGCTGCAGATGGGGGGCCTGGTCGAGTCGCAGATCCTCGCGGCGATCGACGGCTTCTATAACGGAAACCTCCAGGCCCTGGACCAGGTCGTCGAGAACGATCGGCGCGTCAATGGCTTCGAGGTGAGCATCGACAACGAGTGCAGCCACATTATCGCCCGCCGGCAGCCTGCGGCGGGCGACCTGCGCTTGATCCTGGGCGTCGGCAAGGCGGTGACGGACCTCGAGCGCGTCGGCGACGAAGCGAAGAAGATCGCGGTGGTGAGCAAGCAGATCCACGAGAGCGGGCGCCTGCAGATTCCGCGGCTCGCGGACATCCGCCGCGCCGGCGGTATCGTGGTCAGCATGCTGCGCAAGGCGCTCGACGCCTTCGCGCGGCTCGATGCCGTGGCGGCGGCCGAGGTGATACGCGACGACGCCGCGATCGACGAGGCGTTCCGGGGGATGATGCGCCAGCTCATTACCTTCATGATGGAGGATCCGCGCACCATCTCCACCGCCTTCGAAATCGTCTGGGTCGCGCGCTCGCTCGAGCGCATGGGCGATCACTCGAAGAACGTGGCGGAGCAGGTCATCTACATCGTCAAGGGCACCGACGTCCGCCACACCAGCTTCGTGGACGTCGAGCGCGAGGCGTCGCGGTGAGCGGCGTCCCATCCTCGCGCGCTTCCATCCCGGGCACCACGCTGTAAGAACGTCGCTTCGGGCGCCCACGGCGTGCGTCTGCCGACGGGTTGATCCGGCTTGAACTTGCGCGGGTAAGTCCTTGACTTCATGCCGCGGCGCGGCGCTCCCTGCGCTGGTCCGGCGCGTCGCTGTGGCGAGCGAACTCGTCGCCGGCCCGTAGAACTCCGTCGCGCGAACGGGACGAAGCAAGTGTCCGCGCGCGGCGACAGCCGCAAAAAACCTCTTGCAAGGTTGCGCGGACATAGGCATCCTCTACACGCTGAATTCGAGGATAGAGGGCGCAACCCAACCACTCACTCGCGCTGATTCAGCGCACCCAACGGGAGATCCACACTATGGCGAAGAGCAAGAAGAGCAGCAAGAAGTCGAAGGCAAAGAAGAGCGGGCGCAAGGCGAACCCGGCATTCATGAAGCCGATGACCCCGAGCGCGACGCTCGCCGCGGTGGTCGGCAGCAGCGCCATGCCGCGCACGGAAGTCACGAAGAAGCTGTGGGCTTACATCAAGCGCAACAGCCTGCAGGACAAGGCCAACAGGCGCATGATCAACGCCGATGACAAGCTGCGCGCCGTGTTCGGCGGCCGCTCGCAGGTGTCGATGTTCGACATGACCAAGCTGGTCAGCAACCACCTGCGCTAGCCACCCGCTTCACGCGTCGTGAGGGGCCGCGCATGCGGCCCTTCTTGTTTTCTCCCCCTCGCCGCGCCTACCTGCGGCGGGCGGCAACGAGGCCTGCGACGAGCAGCGTCGCGCCCATCGCCCAGAATACCGGCAGCATGCCGAGCGCAGCGCCGAGCGCGCCGGAGGCAAGCGGCGCGCTGGTCTGGCTGAAATTGATGAGCCAGGTGCGCACGCTCAGCACCTCGGCGCCGCGCCCTTCGGGCGCCTTCTCGTAGAGCAGCGCCATGATGAGCGGCTGGGTGCCTCCGAGCCCGATGCCGAGCACGAAAGCGAGCGCCATCAGCAGCGGCACGCCTTCGACGAGCGGGAACGCGAGCAGCGTCACGCCCGAGAGAGCCATCGCCGCAATCAGCACGCGCCACTCGTCCAGACGGGGACCGAGGAGCGGCACCACGAGCCTCACGACGAACACGGCCGCTCCGAAGGCGCCGAGCACGATGCCGATGGTGGAAGCCGATAGCCCGATCTGCGAACCATGGATCGGGATCACGAACGCGAACAGGTCCCACGTCATCGAGAGCGCGCCGCTCACGATGAATACCAGCCGGAAGCCCGGAATGCGCAGAAAATCCGCGATGCGCCGCTCTCCCTGCTGGGCGGGCGCCGGCGGGCGATCCGGAGTGTCCACGCGCAGCGCAGCGAGCGCGACGACGGTCGCCAGCGCCGCGACCGAGAGGGCGAGCATGGCGTCGCGGTGGCCGATGCCGTCGATGGCAAAGCCGGCGAGAACTGGCCCGAGAAAGCCGGAGGTCGAGTATGCGAGCGCGAGCAGGCCGAAATTCCTGACGCGGTCCTGCGGGCGCCCGATCACGGCGGCCGCCTGGCCCGCCGCGATGTGGAAGAGAAAGAATCCCGATCCGGCGAGCGGGCTCGCGACGAACAGCGTCTCCAGCCGCGGCATCGCCCAGGCGAGCACCATCGCCGCGACGATCGCGGCCGCGCCGGCGAGCATCGGGCCGCGAACGCCGATGCGGTCCACCCAGCGCCCCCAGCGCACCGCGAGCAGCATCGCGACGACGGTGAGCAGCGACATCACCACGCCGACGGTAAACGGCGTCGCGCCATGATGGATCGCGGTGAGTGAAATGATGACACGGCACCCGGCGAAGGACAGGTGCACCAGGATGGTGAGCAGGACGAGGAGGCGGATGCTCATGGCGGGGTCGCGCTTTCCGTGTGCACGCGCCGGGAAGTCCGCACGGTCACCAGCGCGACCCCAAGGTACTGGGTGTAGTGGCTGCCGCCGAGGTGCACCGCGTGCATGCCGGGTTTCCGGCGCAACCAGCCGTCTACCGGCTCAAGCGGTTGCGCCCTTTTTCCTTGGCGCGGTAGAGCGCGCGGTCGGCGGCTTCGATCACCTCCTGCGGCCGATCGAGACGCCCGTTGCGTTCCGCCACGCCGACGCTGACTGTCACGGATACGCCGCGCCTGCGCCGCCATCCGCCGCGCTGGCGCTTCGCGCGCCGCGTCCGCGCGGGGCGGTCGGCTCCGCGCAGCGCCATCCGGTAGGACTCGATACTCACTCGCACCGCCTCCAGGTAGGGGATCGCATCGTCGGCGTCCTTTCCCGGAAACACCACCGTGAATTCCTCGCCGCCGTAGCGGAAAGCCCTGCCGCCGCCGCCCACGCGGGCGATGTGCGCAGCCACCATCTTCAGCACCTGGTCGCCGAGGTCGTGGCCGTAGGTGTCGTTGAACTGCTTGAAGTGGTCGACGTCGAGCATCGCGATCGCATAGTGGTTGCCGAGCGCAGCCAGCTGCTCATTCAGCGCGCGCCGGCTGGGGATGCCGGTCAACTCGTCGCGGAACGCCATGCGGAAGGTGTCCTGCAGCACCGCGATCGCCACCATCAGCTGCGCGGCGGCGATGAAGCTGGCAAAGGAGACGTATGCGTTGGGAACATGGGCGGCGACGGCAAATGCGGCAATCGCGCCGGCAAAACTCGCGTTGAGGTGGGAACGGCTGACGAACGCCGCGATAACCGCAACGAGGAAGCCCAGCGCGACGGCCAACATCGCAACCTGCGGCAGACGCCCGGCGCTGAATGGGCTCGGGTCGAGCACCTTCTGATACACGAAGTCGACTAGATCGGTGCGGCCCGCGACAAAGACCCAGGCCGTGAACGCGATCTGGGCCAGGAACACGCCGAACCGCAGAGCGCCGTGGCGATTGAGCACGCCCCGCTCGGGCACTACCGACAACAGCGCCAGATCGAGCGGCACGAAGATCGTGAGCGCGGCGTAGACCGCGCGTGCGTGAAAGCCGTCGATTCCTTCGTGCAGCCACCATTGCCGCGACGCATAAGCGGTGGCCAGGATTAGGAGAGCGAACACCGCGCGGCCACGGCCGTACCCCACCGCGAGCGCGATACCCAGAACGAACATGATGTGGGGACTGTAGATACTGAACCCGGCGAGCGAGCGCGGGAGCGCCGGGCTGTAGAAAACGAGCGCGAAGCCCGCCGCAAGGATCACGACCGGGACCACGGGCAGTCCCAGCGCTCTCAGCAACCCGTGCATCAAGGTGCCAGCCGCTCGATTCTCCAGCGGCCGCTCCCCGCGCGGCGGTAGAGGATGCGGTCGTGCAGCCGGTCTTCGCCTCCCTGCCAGAACTCGAATGATTCGGGTACGAGGCGGTAGCCGCCCCAGTGCGGCGGACGCGGCACCGCGGCGGGATATTTCCGCGCGTAGGCCGCGACGCGGCGCTCGAGCGCGCCGCGGCCCGCCACCACGGTGCTTTGCGGCGAAGCCCAGGCCGCGAGCTGGCTGCCGCGCGGACGCGTGGCGAAATATTCATCCGAATCGCGTCCCGCCGATTTTTCCACGCGACCCTCGATGCGCACCTGGCGCCCGGCCTCGCCCCAGTAGAACAGCAGGGTCGCGCGCGGGTTGCGCGCGAGCTCGCGGCCTTTGCGGCTGCGGTAATTGGTGTAGAACACGAAGCCGTGCGCGTCGAAGCTTTTCAGCAGCACCATGCGCAGCGACGGGTGGCCGGCGCGGGTCGCGGTGGCCAGCGCGACCGCTTCCGGAATCGGTTTCACTTGCGCTTGCGCCAAGTCGTACCATCGCGCGAACTGCGCGACGGGGTCGCTTTCGACGCGGTCTTCCCTCAGGGGCTGGCGGCTGTCCGGCACGCGCCGAATTGTACCGTGTTGCGCCAAAACGAGCCGCAAGGACCGCGAGGCCGCCGATCGGGCCTGGACAAGCATGAAATCCGGCGACCGCGCCGACTATTGGAAGTCAGCCGACCAGGCGCCAGGTGCCGTCGCCGGCCGGACAGGCTTTCACCCGGTTCGTCTTCTTGCTGCCGTCGGTGGTGGTGACCCTGAAGTCGAACTCGCGGCACTTGACGCCTGCCTGCTCGAAGCCGCGCAGCGGGTAGAACCGGTAGGTCCTGCGATTGTCCGCGCTGGCCCAGGTGACGGGTTTCTTGTCGCCCACGAGCTCGAGCCCGTGGCCGATGCAGGCGCGATCGGTTTCATCCAGGCCGGGGCCGACCTTCGCGCCGGCGGTCGCACCGGCAACGGAGCCGACGAGAATCGCCATGGGCCGGTTCTCGCCCGGGTCGACCCGCGGACCGATCGCGCCGACCACATCGCGGTTGCAGCGGCCGTTGAGGACGCCGTAGTGCTTGTCCCATTTCTGGCCGCTGTAGCCGATGTAGGGATCGCCCCGCTGGCGCTTGTCGTGCGCCGGGGCCCACGGTGGAGGGTCGCCGTACGAGGTCAGCGGCAGGGTGGCGAGCGCGCCGCCGGCGAGGGTGACCAGGGACAAGGTGCGGACGAGATTTCTCACCCGCACGCGCCGATCGCCCCGCACGCCGTGCAGAACTCGCAGCCGTCCTTGTGGATTACCGCTGCATTGCCGCATTCCACGCAGCGCCTTCCGTGCAGAACGCGGTAGGAAGCGCCTTCGCTTACCGGCATCCGGTCGTCTTCCGGGATCTCGAGCACGCCCATCTCGTTCAACGGGTAGCCGCGCTCGTCGAGCACGCCGAGCATCGCGTAGCGGTGGATGATGAGCCGCGCACAGTAGGCAATCGTGCTCGGGAAATTCTGCTGCCGTTGCTCCCCGGGCACCCGCGCCATGAAGTCGCCGAGCGGCTCGGCGTAACTGAGGAGCTTGCGCAGCTTCATGCCGATCCACGCCGGGTCGATCACGCGCATGTCGAGCGAGAGCAGCTTGCACAGGCCGTCGAGCGCGCGCGGGTACTCCCCCGCCATCCATACCGAGTAGGGGCGGCGGTGGCCGCCCGGCAGGATCAGCTCCTTCAGGATCAGCAGGAAGTCGTCGCCGGCGCGCGGGTTGTGCACGTCCACCGTCCACGACATCGTGCCGTCGGTCCCGGTCTTGGGCTCCTTCTTCGCGAACAGCGCTTCCAGCACCGGCGATCTGCCGTCCGCTTTCGAGAACGCGCCCAGCTCGTCCACGCGATAGCGCACGATGCGCGCGAACGCCGCCACCAGGCTCGGCACGCGCCGCAATTCGCCGTCGGGCGGCATCGGGCAGTCGAAGGCATCGTCGCCCGCCGTGCGCGCGAGGATCTCGAGCTTCATCTTGAGCCAGGCCTTGTCCTGCGCACGCATGTCCATGGAGAGGGTCTTGGCGACGGCGCCGAGCCCGCGCGGCTGCTCGGTGCCGTTGACCCACACCTCGAACGGGAACGGCTCGCCGTTCTCGACGTGGCCGACGAAGATCGCGAACTGCCCGAACGGCGACTCGACCATGTAGGTCCACGACGGATTGCCCGCGGCGAGCTTCGGCCGCCCCGGCCAGCGCAGGCTGGCGAGGGCCGGCTGCGGCGCCGCTTCCAGCTTGATGCGGCGGTCGGCGCTGGTGTCGAGGTCGCTCGGCTGCTCGGCCTCCGGGGAGGGCGCGACCGACAGCACGGCTCCCAGCACCTTGTTGGGACGGTAGGTGGTGATGCCCTTCAATCCCGCCTTCCAGGCTTCGAGGTAGAGATTCCGGAACTGCTCGTACGGATAGTCCTCGGGCACGTTGACGGTCTTGCTGATGGCCGAGTCCACGTAGGGCGCGACCACCGCCACCATGCGCATGTGGTCGAGCGCGGAAATGTCCATCGCGGTGACGAACGCGTCGGGAAGCCGCTCCATGTCCCCGCCGAGGTGTCGGTAGAGCCGCCACGCGTGGTCCTCGACGTCGTAGGTCTTCATCGAGCCGTCGGCCATGCGCTTCTTGCGCTGGTAGGTCCAGGCGTAGGGCGGCTCGATGCCGTTCGAGGCGTTGTCGGCGAAGGCGAGCGAGATTGTGCCGGTCGGGGCGATCGAAAGCAGGTGGCTGTTGCGGATGCCGTGAGCGCGGATCTCGCTCTTCAGCCGCTCCGGCAGGCGCGAAGCAAAGCGCGGCTCCGCGAGATACTGCTCGGCGTCGAGCAGCGGGAAGGCGCCTTTATCCCGGGCGAGCTCGACCGACGCGGCGTAGGCCTCGTCGCGCATCACCTCCGCGATCCGCGCGGCCATGCGGCGCGTCTCGTCGGTGTCGTAGCGCAGTCCCAGCATGACGAGCGCGTCGCCCAGCCCGGTGAAGCCGAGCCCCACGCGGCGCTTGGCGCGCGCCTCTTCCTGTTGCTGCTTCAGCGGCCACACCGTCGCATCGAGCACGTTGTCGAGCATGCGCACCGACGGGCGCACGACCTTCCCGAATGCCTCGAAGTCGAAGCGCGCGCGCGCACTGAAGGGCTCGCGCACGAACGGCGTCAGGTTGATCGAGCCGAGGCAGCAGCAGCCGTACGACGGAAGCGGCTGCTCTCCGCACGGGTTGGTCGATTCAATCTTCTCGGTATAGGAAAGATTGTTGTCCGCGTTCGCGCGGTCGACGAAAAACACGCCGGGCTCGGCGTGATCGTAGGTGGACTCCATGATCTGCTGCCACAGCTCGCGTGCCTTCACCGTACGGTACACCCACAGGCCGTCGAGGCGCTGGACCGGCTCACCCTCGAAATCAGGCGCGGGCGGCTGCTTGTGCACGAGTTCCCAGTCGCCGTCGGTCTCGACCGCGCGCATGAAGGCGTCCGTCACCGCCACGCTCACGTTGAAATTCTTGAGCTCCCCCTCGTCCTTGGCGTGGATGAAATCCTCGATGTCGGGGTGGTCGCAACGGAGGATCCCCATCTGCGCGCCGCGGCGCGAGCCGGCGGACTCCACGGTCTCGCAGCTCTTGTCGAAGACGCGCATGTAGGACACCGGGCCGCTCGCGGTGCTTTCGGTGCCGCGCACGCGCGCGCCGCGCGGGCGGATTGCCGAAAAGTCGTAGCCCACGCCGCCGCCCCGGCGCATGGTCTCCGCGGACTCCATGAGCGCGAGATAGATGCCGGGCTTGCCGTCCACCGTCTCGGAAACCGAGTCGCCCACCGGCTGCACGAAGCAGTTGATGAGCGTCGCCTGCAATTGCGTGCCCGCCGCGGAATTGACGCGCCCGCCGGGAATGAAGCCGTTTTCGAGCGCCTCGTAGAACACGGGCTCCCAGCGCGCGGGGTCCTTCTCGACGGCGGCAAGAGCGCGCGCGACGCGCCGGCGCACGGCTTCCACGCTCCTCTCACCACCCTTCGCGTATTTTTCCAACAGCACGTCGAGCGTCACCTGCTGGGGCGGCAACGCGAAGCCGGTATCGGTGAGTTTCATATTATTTCCGGATATCCCCTTTTCTTGCGCAATCGGCGACACGAAAAGTAATGATACTCCGGTTGAACAGCGGATTCTAACTGCTTGTTTGCGCGAGTTTGACGAAAATCAAAGGGCGCGAAGATTTCGCGCCCTTCACGACTCAGGCAGTCGACGTCAGCCCGCTTTGCGGCGATAGGTGCCGAATAACGCCGGAAACTGCTGTGTCTGTGCGCGCTGCGGATCGGGTTGCCGGTCTCCGTGCTGGGAATGCTGGTGCGGCTGCGCGGCTTGCTGGGGCTGCGGGCGCTGCGGCTGGCCTGACCGCGAACCCTGCGCGGCAGCATGCGGTTCGTGCCGGCGGTCCTGCCGGTTCTGCTGCGGGTGGTTGCCGCTCTTGCGGTGGTGCCGCTGACTGGCGGATTGCTCTCCGCGTTCATGACGCTGATGTCTCTGCGGCTCGTGCCGGGGCGCCGAAGCCTGGTACGACGATCCGGGCTCGAAACCGGCAACGGTCCGCTGTTCGATGCGCCGGTTCATCAGGCGCTCGATCGCGGCGAGCAGCGGGCGGTCCTCGCCACTCACCAGTGACACCGCCTCGCCCGATAAGCCCGCGCGGCCGGTGCGGCCGATACGGTGCACATAATCCTCCGCGACGTGCGGCAGGTCGTAGTTCACCACGTGCGGGAGTTCCTCGATGTCCAGCCCGCGCGACGCGATGTCGGTCGCGACCAGCACCCGCAGCTCGTTGTCCTTGAAGCGCTTCAGCGCGCGCGTGCGCGCTGGCTGGCTCTTGTTGCCGTGGATCGCGTCGGCCTCGACGCCGTCGCGCTCGAGTTGCTGGGCGAGCCGGTTCGCGCCGTGCTTGGTGCGGGTGAATACCAGCACCTGGTGCCAGTCGCCGGTCTTCACGAGGTGCGCGAGCAGCTCGCGCTTCCGGTCCTTGTCCACCGGGTGCGCGACCTGCGAAATGAGCTCGACCGGCCGGTTGCGCGGCGCGACCTCGACGGTGACCGGATCGCGCATGAACGAGCCGGCGAGCTTGCGGATCTCGTCGGGAAAGGTCGCCGAGAACAGCAGGTTCTGGCGCTTTGCCGGCAGCAGCGCGAGGATGCGGCGGATGGCGGGGATGAAGCCCATGTCGAGCATGCGGTCGCCCTCATCCAGCACCAGGACCTCGACGTGGCGCAAGTCTATCGTGCGCTGCTCGACGTGATCGAGCAGCCGCCCCGGCGTCGCGACCACGATGTCCACGCCGCGGCGCAGTTCCGTTGCCTGCGGATTGAAGCCGACGCCGCCGAAAATCACGGTGGAGCGCACCTTAAGGTGCCTGCCGTAGGCGCGGACGCTCTCCTGCACTTGCGCCGCAAGCTCGCGGGTCGGCACCAGGATCAGCGCCCTGACGGGATGGCGCGCAGGCGAGGCGCTTGCGTTGGCACCGGTTGCGAGCCGTTGCAGCAACGGGAGGGTGAAACCAGCGGTCTTGCCGGTGCCGGTCTGCGCCGCGCCGAGCAGATCGCGCCCGGAGAGCACGATCGGGATGGCTTGCGCCTGGATGGGGGTGGGCTCGGTATAACCTTGCTCGGCGACAGCGCGGAGCAGCTCGGCCGACAGGCCGAGACTTTCGAATGAAGTACTGATGAGCAATCTCCTGAAATATCGGCCCGGGAAGGACTGGCCTTCCAAACCGGTTCAGGCAGATGCGTTACGTTGAAAGAATTCGAGGGGCCTGGGGAGGAACCGCGAACAGGCTGAAACGCTAACCGGACGACGCGAGACAGAAACCTTGCTGCGCATTATACACGGTACCGACCGCGCCGTCAGCGTCGCATCCTGACCGTCACTGGCGCCGGCGCGGCGCAGCCGCGCGTTCTGGTTGCCGGCGACGAGCGTGAGCGTCTCGCCGTCCACCCGGAACACCGGCCGCCCTCCCAGCAGCTTGAAATAGCGGGTCTCGAACGAGCCCAGCGGCTCGGGGCAGGCGCGTCGCGTCGCGGCCATGGCCCCGACCTCGAGCCAGTCGTCCACGAGCCGCGCGGACGCGCTGGCGCGGTTGCAGCCGCTGAACGCCGACAGTCTCCCGTCCTTGAATGCGAGTGTCGCACGCGGCACGCCGGGTATGCGCCCGGCACCGATGAACGTGGAGGTGACGAGCTCCCAGTCGCCGTCGGGCACCGCCGACACCACCGGCTCCCGCGCAGGCGGCGCGGGCTCGGGCGGAGGGGCGACGCATCCCTGCACGAGCACGCAGAACAGTGCGGCGTACCAGTGAAAGTGGCGGCGGCGCGATCGAGGCATCGTGTCGTTCATCGGGATGGCGAATTCTAGATCATGACGCGCCGCGGCGCGCCCGCCGCAGTGCGAATCGCGCGGGATCGATCGCATCGGCGAGACCACCTTCGAGCGGCAGGGGCTCCCCCTCCAGCAGGCTCGCGATCAGCTCGCCGCCGAGCGCAGCCCAGGTCAGTCCGCGCGAAGCGTAGGCGAGCGTGCCGTAGAGGCCGGTCAGCCGCGGAACAGCCTGCGCGCCGGGGTGGGCCGCCTGGATATCCGGAAGCGCGCCGATGAGCGGCAACCGGTCGGCTGCGACGCAGCGAAATCCCACCGCGCCGGTGAGCTGCGATGGCTCGACGCCGGAGACCGGATCCTTCAGCAGGCGCTCGAGCCGCGCGAGGTTGCCGGCGTGTCCTTCCTCGCTGGGCGTGGCGTCCTCGTCATCGTAGTCGTAGGTCGCGCCCGCCACCGCCGCGCCGTTCCCCGCCGGAACGAGGTGCCCTGGCCCCGCCAGCACTGCACGGAGGCGCGGCAGGCACCTCTCCGGCAGGAGGGTGAGCTGTCCGCGCACGCGCTTCAACGTCGTGCCGAGCCGGACGAGGCGTGCCGCATCGTGGGCGTTGGCAAGCACGACGACGGGAGCAGAGGCAATGACGCCGCCGCCGGCGTCGAGTACCCGCCACAGCTCTCCGTCGCGAGCCAGCGCATGTGCCTCCGCATTGCAGTGTGTTTCGGTCGCGCCGCGCGCCCGCGCCGCCGCGAGCTGGGCGGCGACAAGCTCCGCCGGGCGCAGCCATCCGCTTTCGGGAAACCACCAGCCGCCGGCCGCCAGCTCGGCGCCGGTGCACGAGCCGGCGGTCCCGCGCGGCAGAAAATCCACGTAGCCGTGCGGAAAGCCGAGTGCCCGCACGATCGCTGCCATGCGCGCCTCGTCGCGCGCGTCTTTCGCGAGCTGGAGCACGCCGCAACGCTGCCACGAGATCGCGTGACCGGCGGCCATAAGTGCCTTCCAGTTGCCGAGCGCGTACAGAAACCCCGCGCGCGTGAGGCGCGAGAGGATGCTGTCATCGCGCGAAACCTGCGGATGAAGGATTCCAGCCGGCATGCCCGACGCCTCCAGCGCGGGGCCGGCGCGACGCTCGACCAGTTCGATTGCCCAGCCGCGCGCCGCGAGCCGCTCGCAGACCGCCGCGCCCGCGAGCCCCGCTCCGACGACGATGGCGCGGCGCTCGCTCCATCGCGGCGCCGGCGGCGGTGCGTGGCGCGGCGGCCGCGGCGGAGCGTAGCGCGCGGCGAGCATCTGCCGCTTCCGGCCGAAGCCGGGACGCAGCTCGGTGGCGAATCCAGCGGCGGCGAGCGCGTCGCGCACCGCGCGCGCCGTGGTGTAGCTGGCGGCGGTGGTGCCGGGGCGCGCGAGCCGCGCGAGTGACTTTCATGACCCCGGATGTCCACATGTCCGGGTTGCGATCGGGCGCGAATCCGTCGAGATAGATCGCGTCGGCGGCGAGGCGCAGCTTGGGCAGGACGTCCGCGACCTCCGCGAACGCAACGGTGAGCGTCACGCGTCCGTCTTCGAAGTGCAGGCGGTGCAGGCCGGGCAGGACGAGCGGCCAGGCGGCCTGCAGTTGCGCGGCGAGCGGCGCAAACTCGGCATAGCGCGCGTGCAGGGCGGCCAGCCCCTCGCGCGTAAAGGGGTGCTTCTCGATCGAGACGAAGTGCAGCCGCTCAGGACGTGCGGGATCGGCGCGCCACCCCGTCCAGGTCGCAAGGAAATTGAGCCCGAAGCCGAAGCCGGTCTCGAGCACCGTGAAGACCCGCGCGCCGGCCCAGCGCGCCGGCAGGTCGTTGCCGCCGAGGAACACGTGCCGCGCCTGCCCGGGTCCCGATTCAGCGCTGTGGTAAACGTCGCCGTACTCGGGCGAATACGGCGTGCCGGCGGCGTCGAACGCGGGTGCCGCTGGAACGATCGGGATCGGGGTCTCGGCCACGGAATCAGCCGCGGCCAAGCAGGAGCCGGGGCTGCATCAGCTTATAGCACGGCACGCGGCGCGCGCCCCCGGCAAAACCTGTCGGTATAATCGCCCGGATGCAGCAGCAGATCCGCTTCTGCACGAGCAGCGACGGGGTGCGGCTCGCCTACGCCGTGAGCGGCAACGGACCGCCGTTGCTCAGGGCGCCCGCACTGGATCACCCATCTCGAGCACGACGCCGCTGTGTGGGGCCACCTGCTCGAGGCGCTCGGGCGGCGCTTCACGCTGGTGCGCTTCGACCAGCGCGGCTGCGGGCTCTCCGACCGCAGCGTGGCCGACATCTCCTTCGAGGCATGGGTGCGGGACGTCGAATCGGTTGCAGACGCCGCGCGTCTCGACCAATTCGCCCTCCTCGGGGTATCGCAGGGCGCGGCGATTGCGATAGCCTACGCCGCGCGCCATCCGGAGCGGGTGAGTCACCTGATCCTCTTCGGCGGATACGCGCAGGGATGGGCCAACCGCGATCTGTCGGTGCGTGAGCGCGATAAGTTCGACACGCTCGGCAAGCTGATCGAGCTCGGCTGGAGCGGCAGGGACCCGTCGCTGCGGCAGGTGTTCACGATGCAGTTCATTCCCGGCGCGGGCATCGAGCTGGTGCGGGCCTTCAACGAGCTGATGCGCATGAGCGCGCCGACAGAAACCGCGCTGCGCATCTACCGCGCGTTCGGCGCGATTGACGTGCGCGCGGAGGCCCCGCGCGTTTCCTGCCCGACGCTCGTCATGCACACGACGGGCGACCTCCGGGTGCCGTTTGAAGAGGGTCGGGTCTTCGCGAGCCTCATTCCCGGCGCGCGTTTCGTTCCGCTCGAGTCCGAGAACCACCTGCTGATCGAGGACGAGCCGGCTTTGCGCAGGTTCCTCGACGCGATCGACGAGTTTATCCCGCAGGCAAAGGGCGGGGCGGCGGCGTTCGGAGAGCTTACCCAGCGCGAGCGCGCGATCCTGGAGCACGTCGCTCAAGGTCTCGACAACGCGCAGATCGCGGCGCGGCTCGAGCTTTCGGAAAAGACCGTCCGCAACTACCTCGTCGGCATCCTCGACAAGCTGCAGGTCGAGACCCGCGCCCAGGCGATCGTGCGCGCGCGCGACGCCGGCCTCGGCAAGGAATCCTCCTAACGCATCGCCCGGGACGCCGGTCCCGGCGGTCCCGCTCCAATTTCCTGCTGTCCCGGGACAAGCGCCCCGTGCGCCGCCCGGCTCTGCCTGTCGTCCAATACACCGGTGTCGCGGAAATTCAAATCGCGATCTCGATTGCGGAGGAACCGGCGGATGAAACTGAACGATCTCGACGGCGCGTGCTTCGATACGGCGCGGCCGCTACCGGTCTGCCGGTCTGAATACGTCTGGAACCGCTCGATCGCCGCGCTCAAGGCCCGGCTGGCAAGGGCGTGGGTCGGCCTCTACGCGCCGCCGCCGCGGCGCCTGCCGCCGCTGGTCTGACTAGCCATGTGCAGAGCGATGACGCAACGGACTCCGGCGCCACGCGGCGGGCGCGACTCCCAGCTCGCGCTTGAACGCGCGGCTGAATGCGGCCTCGGAATCGTAGCCGACGTCGGCGGCGACGGAGGCGACGTTGCGGGCGCCGGAACGCAGCAGGTTCGCGGCGAGCTGCAGGCGCCAGCGGGTGAGGTACTGCATCGGCGGCTGGCCGACGAGGGCCGTGAAACGGTCGGCGAGCGCGGAGCGCGACAGCCCGACCGCGCCCGCGAGCTCCTCCACCGTCCACGGGTGGGCCGGCTTCGAGTGGATCAGCGCGAGCGTCTTTCCCACGAACCGGTCGCGCAGCCCGGCGAGCCAGCCGGTCTGCTCCGGGGGCAGGCTCTCGATGTGGCGGCGGATCGCCTCCACGAACATCAGCTCCGAGAGCTTCGCCAGCACGGTGCCCGCCCCGGCGCGCTGGCCGGTCGCTTCGTTGAGGCTGAAGCGGATGGAGGAAGTGAGCCACTGGGCGCCGGGACCCTCGCGCATGTTGACGAGCATGATGCGCGGCAGCGCCGCGAGAACCGTGTCGAAGAGCGAGGAGTCGCAGGCGAGGTATCCGCACACCATCCGCGTCACCTCGCCGCCGCCGCCGTAGCGCACCTGTGGCACCTCGTCGGGGCCGCGCTGGATGACCAGCCGCCCTCCCGGCACCGCCGGGCGCGCGAGATCGCTGCCCAGGGAGTGCGCCTCGCCTCCTGGAATGATGATGAGGTCGCCGCCCCGCGCGGACACCGCCGGCCCGCCCGGAACGGAGGCTTCGCAGCGGCCCTCGGTCACGAGGTGGTAGATCACGACGTGCTGCGCGTCCGGCATGTGCTCGACGCACACCTCGACGCCGGAGGGCTCGCCGACGCACCAGGGCTCGGTGAACTCGGCGTCCAGGAATACGGCGCCGGTGAGCCGCACGATTCTCAATACGTCGGAAAGCGCGTCCAAGCAGTCTACCCCGTGCAATTCCGGCGTCCCGCGCAAGAGATCCGGCGGATCGGTCATGGGCGGGCGCCGGGCGCAATCGATACTAGCACCCCATGGCGCGGCCGACCAAGACCGGTTGCGCTCAACCACCCACCACTGAAAGAGGAGACACACCATGCAAGTCGTGCAACAGCAGCAGCAGAGGGCGATGCCGGGCGCTACGCCAAGTGCATCGAGGTTTCGAAGCGCGTCCGCTTCGACATCGACCGCGACGTCATCCGCGGCCGCCGGTTCGATTTTTCGAGGAAATTCCTGCCGGACGGCATCTCCAAGGTCAACGAGCTCGAGTTCCTGCACCGCGGACGAGCGGCGGCAGCTCTCCCAGATCCAGGGCCGCACCTACGCCAACATGTTCGGGCTCGTCGAGCGCTTCATCGGCCCCAAGATCCTGGAGGTGAGCCGCGATCACTGGCTCGGCGACCAGGTGAAGTTCGAGGCGCTGGTGCGCTTTACCGACGAGGAGCTGAAGCACCAGGAGCTGTTCCGGCGCATCGAGCGCCTGGCCGCGGAGGACATGCCTGCGGGCTACAGCTTCCTGCCGCAGCCCAACGACGTCGCGTCGGTGGTGCTCGGCAAGTCCACCTGGGCGGTGCTGGCGCTGATGTGCCACATCGAGCTGTTCGTGCTCGCGCACTACCATGCGAGCATCGATCCGGATCCCGGGCTGTCGGAGCTGTACAAGGATGTTTTTCTCCATCACGCGCGCGAGGAATCGCAGCACGCGATCCTCGACGAGCTCGAGTGGCGGCGCGAGAACGCCAATCTCTCCGCCACGGAACGCGACGTGGCCGTGGACGACCTGATCGCGCTCGTCGGCGCGGTGGACGGCCTGCTGCAACTGCAGGCGGGCGCCGATGCCGACTACTTCCTGAAGGTGTGCGGGCGGACGTTCGGCGAGCAGCAGCAGGCGCAGCTTCGCGCCGGCGTGCTCAAGGCCTATCGCTGGCAGTACATCGTTTCGGGCGTCGAGGATCCCCGCTTCATGGACATCCTCGGCAGCATGATCACGCCGGAGCAGGCCGATCGCATCGGCAAGGCGCTGGCTCCGATCGTCAACTGACGGTTTCGTGGGCGGGCTGGCGGGCCGCTCAGGCCTGCCGGCTCCGTTCGCGAGGAAGCCGGCGAGGATGCGGGCGGTGTGGGAGCGCGCGGAATCCTTCGCCACCGTTTCCGGTGCCCCCTGCGCGACGATGCGGCCCCCGGCGTCGCCGCCTTCAGGACCGAGATCGATGATCCAGTCCGCTTCGGCGACGACGTCGAGGTTGTGCTCGATCACGACAACCGTGTTGCCGGCGTCCACCAGCCGGTGCAGCACGCGCAGGAGCTTCTCGACGTCGGCCATGTGCAGGCCGACGGTGGGCTCGTCGAGGACGTAGAGCGTGGAACGTGAGTTGCCTCCCACCACCCCGTCACTTCGTGCCACCCCTCCTCCGGCCGGAGGGGAGGTTCTGGGTGAGCCATTGCCCCGGACCTTCGCGAGCTCGGTGACCAATTTGATGCGCTGAGCCTCGCCACCGGAGAGCGTCGGGCTCTGCTGACCGAGCGTCAGGTAGCCGAGCCCCACGTCCTGCAGGAGCGTGAGCGCGTGGTGGATGGAGGGGTGCGCCGCGAAGAAGTCCACCGCCTCGTCCACGCTCATCAGCAGCACCTCGCCGATGCTCTTCTCCTTGAAGCGCACGGCGAGCGTCTCGGGATTGAAGCGCGCGCCGCGGCACGCTTCGCAGGTGACTTTCACGTCCGGCAGGAACGACATCTCGATCTTCTTCAGCCCCTGTCCCTCGCACGCTTCGCAGCGCCCGCCCGCGGTGTTGAACGAAAAGCGCGAGGCGGTGTAGCCCCGCATGCGCGCTTCGGGCACCTCGGCGTAGAGCCGACGCACCGCGTCCCAGAAGCCGACGTAGGTCGCGGGACAGGAGCGCGGAGTCTTGCCGATGGGCGTCTGATCCACTTCCAGCACCCGGCCGACGAGGTCGGCACCCGTGATGGACCTGCAGCCGACCCGGCCGAGGGCTGAGGGAGGAGGGAGCCGGCGCGGCGCATCGCGGCGGGCGGCGACGAGGCGGCGGAGGTTCTCGTAGAGAACATCGCGGGCGAGCGTGGACTTCCCCGACCCGGATACCCCGGTCACGGCGATGAGCCGCCCGAGCGGGATGCGAACATCGAGGTTCTTGAGATTGTGCAGGCCGGCGCCGGCGACCGTGAGCGCGGGCGTGGCGGGGATCACGGGGCGCCGCGCATGCAGAGGGTGTCTGCAACGGCTGCGCGAGAAAACGCCCGGTGACCGAGGCGGGGTTGCGCATGAGCTCTTCGGCGGAGCCCACCGCCACGACCTCGCCGCCGCGATTGCCCGCGCCGGGACCGAGGTCCACCACGTGCCCCGCGCGCCGGATGGTCTCCTCGTCGTGCTCGACCACCACCAGCGTGTTGCCCCTCGCCTCGAGCTTCGCCAGCGTGTCGAGCAGGACGCGGTTGTCGCGCGGGTGCAGCCCGATGGTGGGCTCGTCCAGGATATAGGCGACGCCGCGCAGGTTGGAGCCCAGCTGCGCCGCGAGGCGTATGCGCTGCGCCTCGCCGCCGGAAAGCGTGGGCGCGGCGCGGTCGAGCGCAAGGTAGGAAAGCCCCACTTCGCGCAGGAACGCGAGACGGCTCTTCAGCTCCGAGACGATGTCGCGGGCGATCTCGGCCTCGCGTCCCGCGAGCTCCAGGCCGGAGAGAAAATCTTCCATGCCCGACACCGGGAGCTCGCTGAGATCCGCGATCGAGCGGCCGCGGAACCGCACGGCGAGCGCCGTCGGATTGAGCCGTCGTCCCGCGCACGCGGGGCAGGGCGCGGCCTCGCCTTCGTACCATTCGTTCCACCAGATTTCCTCGCCGGTCTGCTGCTCGTCGAATCCCGAAAGCCTCGAGCCGGTGCCGTAGCAGCTCGGGCACCAGCCGTGCCTCGAGTTGTAGGAAAAGAGCCGCGGGTCGAGCTCCGGGAAGCTCGTGCCGCAGGAAGGGCAGGCGCGCTTCACCGAGAACACGGTCTCGGTCATCGCCGCGAGCGCGGGGTCGCGTCTCGCCATCGCCCGCTCCAGGGCCTCCAGGGGCGCGAGCACGTGGACGACGCCCTTGCCGAAGCCGAGCGCGCGGTCGAGCGCCGCGCGCAGCTCCGACTCATTGTCCGGATTCGCGCGCACGTCGGCGACCGGCAGCTCGATGGTGTGCTCGTGAAAGCGCGACAGGCGCGGCCAGCGGTCGGTGGGCACGAACTCCCGGTCCACGCGCAGGTGCGTGTGGCCCTTGCCGCGCGCCCAGCGGGCGAGGTCGGTGTAGTAGCCCTTGCGGTTCACGACCAGCGGCGCGAGCAGTCCCACGCGCGCGCCGCGGTGGTGGCGGAGTATCGCCGCCACGATCGCATCCGCGCTCTGCGGCTCGATCGGCACCTCGCACCGGGGGCAGTGCTGGGTGCCGAGCTTTACGTAGAGGAGCCTCAGAAAGTGGTGGATCTCGGTCAGCGTCGCCACCGTGCTCTTGCGCCCGCCGCGGCTCGTGCGCTGCTCGATGGCGACCGTCGGCGGGATGCCGAAGATGGCGTCCACGTCGGGCCGCGCCGAGGGCTCGACGAACTGGCGCGCGTAGGCGTTGAGCGACTCGAGGTAGCGGCGCTGGCCCTCCGCGAAGACGATGTCGAAGGCGAGCGTGGACTTGCCCGATCCGGAGACGCCGGTCACCACCGTGAAGCGGCCGCGCGGAATGGTGACATCGATGTTCTTCAGATTGTGCTCGCGGGCGCCACGCACCTGAATCGAGGGAGGAGGGATGAGGGAGGAGGGCTGAGGAGACGGCGCGGGCGGCTCCGCCGCGGCGGGGGCGAGGGCGGACTCGAATTCGCGCAGCGCCTTGCCGGTGTGGGAGGTCGGATGGGATGCGACTTCCGCCGGGGCTCCCACGCATACGATCTCGCCGCCCGCGTCGCCGCCCTCGGGGCCGAGGTCGATGATCCAGTCGGCGGCGCGAATCACGTCCAGGTTGTGCTCGATCACGACGAGCGAGTGGCCGGCGGCGAGCAGCTTGCGGAACGCGCGCAGCAGCTTGGCGACGTCGTCGAAGTGGAGCCCCGTCGTCGGTTCGTCGAAGAGGAACAGCGTCCCCCGTTTCGGCACCCCTGCTTCCGCGAGATGCCCCGCCAGCTTCAGGCGCTGGGCCTCGCCCCCGGAAAGTGTTGGCACCGGCTGGCCGAGGCGCAGGTAATCGAGCCCGACGTCCGCGAGCGGCCGCAGCGCCGATGCCACCTCGCGGCTGCCCTCGAAGAACGCGAGCGCCTCGCTCACCGTCATGTCGAGCACGTCGGCGACGGACTTCATCTGGCCGTGCGGGCCTTCGAGCTTCACTTCCAGCACTTCCGGCCGGTACCGGCGCCCGTCACAGTCGGGGCAGCGCAGGTAGACGTCGGACAGGAACTGCATCTCCACGCGCTCGAAGCCATTGCCGCTGCAGGCCGGGCAGCGGCCGTTGCCCGTGTTGAAGCTGAAGGTGCCCGCGCTGTAGCGCCGCTCGAGCGCGGCCGGCGCCGCGCTGAAGAGCTTCCGGATCGCTTCGAACGCGCCGACGTAGCTCGCGGGGTTGGAGCGGGTGGTGCGCCCGATTGGCGACTGGTCCACCATGACGACATCTGCGATGCGCTCGTGGCCCTTCAGCGCACGGTGCCGGCCGGGCGCTTCCGTGGGCCTGCCCTTGGCCTTGAGCAGCGCCGCGTAAAGCACGTCCTGCACGAGAGTGGATTTCCCCGATCCCGACACGCCGGTGACGCACACCAGGCGTTCGAGCGGGATCGTCACGTCGATGCTCCTGAGATTGTGTTCCGCCGCCCCGTAGATCTGCAGGCGCGGTCCGATCGTCGCGGACCGCCGCGGCGAGAGGCCCGCATCAGCGCGCTTGCGGCCGGACAGGTAATCGCCGGTGAGCGAATCCCGCGCGCGCTTCAGTTCTTCCGGCGCGCCGAAATACACGATACGGCCGCCGCGCTCGCCCGGGCCCGGACCCAGGTCGAGCACGCGGTCGGCCGCGAGCATGATCTGGGGGTCGTGCTCGACCACCACGAGCGAATTGCCGGCCGCGCGCAGCTTCTTCATGACGCCGATGACGCGGCCCATGTCGCGCGGGTGCAGCCCGATCGAGGGCTCGTCCAGCACGAACAGCGCGTTGGTGAGCGAGGTGCCGAGCGCGGTCGTGAGATTGATCCGCTGCACCTCGCCCCCCGACAGAGTCCGCGACTGGCGATCGAGCGTGAGATAGCCGAGCCCGACCTGCGTCAGGTAGCCGAGGCGGGCGCGGATGTCGGAGAGGAGCAGCCCCGTGGCTTCGTCCAGCGGCGCAGGAAGCGTCAAGCCATCGAAGAAGGCGCGCGTCTTCGCGATCGGCAGCAGCACGAGATCGTGCAGCGCGAGGCCGGAAAGGGACGCCAGGCGGTCCGCGGTCCAACTCGCCCCCTGCGGCCTGAAACGCGCCGCGGGCTCGAGCGCGGCGTCGGCGTCTTGCCTGCTTCCCACGCGCCAGAGCAGCGCCTCGGGCTTGAGTCGCGCGCCCTGGCACGCCGTGCAGGGCGTGTAGGCGCGGTAGCGCGAAAGCAGCACGCGCACGTGCATCCGGTAGGCCCTGGTTTCCAGCCATCTGAAAAAGCGCGCGACGCCGTACCAGGTGCCGGGCCACGATTTGCGCCAGCTGACCCAGCCGGGTTCGCCCTCGATGACCCATTGACGGTGCCGCGCGTCGAGCTCGCGCCAGGGGACGTCGAGCGGCACACCGCGCTTCTCGCCATATTCCACGAGGTCGTCGTTCCAGCCGCGGTAGGTCTCGGACAGCCACGGCCGGATCGCGCCTTCGCGCAGGGTCTTCGATTCGTCCGGAATGACGAGACCGTAGTCCACGCCGATCACGCGCCCGAAGCCGCGGCAGGTCTCGCACGCGCCGACCGGAGAATTGAAGGAGAACAGGCTCGGCGTGGGATCGGAGTAGTGGATGTCGCAGTCGGGGCAGTGAAGGTCCGTGGAGTACCTCCACGGCGAGGGATGAGGGATGAGGGATGAGGGATGAGGAGACTTCGCCGTCAGCGACCGGGTACACGTTGACGCGGCCCTGGCCGACGCGCAGCGCGGCCTCCAGCGCTTCGACCACGCGCGCGCGCCCGGCGGCTCCGATACGGACCCGGTCCTGGACCACCTCGATCAGGCCGTCCCGTTCAGCGTGTATGCGCGTGTAGCCCTGTCGCTCCAGAAGCTGCACGACCTCGTCCCGCGAGAAATTCTTCGGCACCTTCACCGGGAACGTGATGACGAGTCGTGGATCGCCCGCGGCGCCGGCCCTGGCGGCGAGGTCGGCGTGTATGGTGTCGGGCGTGTCGCGCTCCACGCTTGCGCCGCAGCCGCGGCAGAACAAGCGCGCGGCGCGCGCGAACAGGAGCTTCAGGTGATCGTTCAGCTCGGTCATGGTGCCGACCGTCGAGCGCGAGGTGCGCACCGGGTTCACCTGGTCGATTGCAATCGCCGGCGGGATGCCCTCGATGGCGTCGACCTGCGGCTTGTCCATGCGATCGAGGAACTGCCGCGCGTAGGGCGAGAACGTCTCGACGTAGCGCCGCTGCCCCTCCGCGTAGAGCGTGTCGAACACCAGCGAGGACTTGCCCGAGCCCGACACGCCGGTCACGACGATGAGCTCGTTCAGCGGGAGCTCGAGCGTGAGGTTCTTGAGATTGTTCTGGCGCGCGCCGCGGATGACGATCGCGCCGTTGGATTTGGCGGACATCGGAAAGGGGCCATTCTAACCGCTGGCTCCCGCTGCAGCCGGCCGGCGCCCGGATATAATTACCTGCAAATCCGGACGCAAGGCGCCGGTTTGCCTCCGCGCGTTCGAGCGGACGTGTATCGCTGCTCAACGCGCGGATCCAGACCCGGAGTAAAGGAGAAAAATCATGCTGCGAAGTATCGTGGTAACGGGCGCCATTCTCGCGGCGGCGCTGCTGCTGCAGCCGGCCGCGGCGCAGGTGCTCTACAAGTCCACTTTGCCCGACGGGCGGATCATATACGGCGATAAGCCGGCGGACGACGCGGTGAAGGTGGAAGAAACCCGGCTCGATACCAAGAAAGGCGGCATCGGGGGCACCACGCCGCGCGAGCAGGAAGCGCTGAAGGATCTGGAGAAGGCGCGCCAGCAACGCGAGGCGGGTGGTGAGAAGGTACAGGCGGCCGAGCAGGCGCTCCGGAATGCCGAAGCGGCCCGCGCCGCGGGCAAGGAGCCGCTCGAAGGCGAACGCATAGGCACCGCTGGGGGAGCCTCCCGCCTCGGCGAAAACTACTACGAACGCCAGCGCAAGCTCGAGGAAGCCGTGGAAAAGGCGCGCCGCGAGCTCGATGCCGCGCGCGCGGGGAAGTAGAGGTCATCCCCGCGAAGGCGGGGATCCAGTTTTTTCCCGCCTTCTGGTGTTCCATGTCTGAGAGACGCATCGGCATCATCCTGCACGGCGTGACCGGGCGCATGGGCGCGAACCAGCACCTCGCGCGCTCGATCGCCGAGATCCGCAAGCAGGGCGGCGTTGCCCTGAAGGACGGGACGCGGCTCATGCCCGATCCCATCCTCGTTGGCCGCAATGCCTCCAAGCTGGAAAGCCTCGCCCGGGCGCACGGCGTCGAGCGCTGGACCACGGACCTCGCGCAGGCGCTGGAGAGCAAGTCGGACACCGTGTTCTTCGATGCCGCCTCGACCCAGCTGCGGCCCCGGCTCCTCAAGCAGGCGATCGCCGCCGGCAAGCACGTCTACTGCGAGAAGCCCGTCGCCACCACGCTCGCAGCGGCGCTCGGGCTCTATCGCGCGGCCAGAAAAGCCCGCGTCAAGCACGGCGTGGTCCAGGACAAGCTGTGGCTGCCGGGGCTGCTGAAGCTCAAGAGGCTGCGCGAGTCGGGATTCTTCGGGCGCATCCTGTCGGTGCGCGGAGAATTCGGCTACTGGGTGTTCGAGGGCGACCGCCAGCCGGCTCAGCGGCCGTCGTGGAATTACCGCAGGGAGGACGGCGGCGGGATCATCCTCGACATGCTGTGCCACTGGCGCTACGTGCTCGACAACCTGTTCGGCGCGGTCAAGGCGGTATCGTGCCGCGGCGCAACGCACATCCCCTGGCGCTGGGACGAGAACGGCCGCAAGTACAAGGCGACCGCCGACGATGCGGCGTACGCAACCTTCGAGCTCGCGGACGGCGTCATCGCGCACTTCAACAGCGCCTGGACGGTGCGGGTGCGGCGCGACGATCTGCTCACGCTGCAGGTGGACGGGACGAAGGGCTCGGCGGTCGCGGGGCTGCGGCGTTGCTGGACGCAATCGCTCGATGAGACGCCGAAGCCGGTGTGGAACCCGGACGTTCCGCAGCCAATCGACTTTTTCGAGGGCTGGAAGGAAGTTCCCGATGACGCCGGTTGGGACAATGCGTTCAAGGCGCAATGGGAGCTTTACCTGAAGCACGTCGCGGGCGAGGGCCCGTTCCGCTGGGGATTGATGGAAGGCGCGAAGGGAGTGCAGCTCGCCGAGCTGGGGCTGAAGAGCTGGCGGCAGAAACGCTGGCTGGCGGTGCCACCGTTGCGGGCGTAATCATGAAGCGCGACGCGATCCAGACGATCGATTTGCCGGTTGCGGGAAAGAAGCTCGAGCCCTACCGGGTGCGGGAGCCGCGGCGCTTCGAGAAGCCGTCACGGCCGTTCACGCGCATCGCGTACGCCGCCGCCCACGTCGTCGCCGATCCGTGGTCGGCGAAGGATCCGTGGCTCGACGCGGCCGTGGATTGGGACGCGACGATCGCGTTCCGCCGGCACCTGTGGTCGTGGGGGCTCGGCGTTGCCGAGGCGATGGACACGGCGCAGCGCGGCATGGGCATGGACTGGCCGAGCTCGCTCGAGCTGATCCGCAGGACGCTCGACGCGGCGAAGGGGACGCGGGGCGCAGTAGTGGGCTGCGGCGCCGGCACCGATCACCTCGCGCCCGACCCGGGCCTCGGGATCGAGCGGGTCGTCGCGGCCTACGAGGAGCAGTGCGCCGCGGTCGAGAAGCTGGGCGGCCGCATCGTGCTGATGGCGAGCCGCGCGCTCGCCGCCTGCGCCCGGTCGCCCGAGGACTACGCGCTGGTGTACGACCGGGTGCTCGCGCAAGTGAGGGAGCCGGTCATCATCCACTGGCTGGGCGAGATGTTCGACCCGGCGCTCGAAGGCTACTGGGGCCACGCGGACCACAATCGCGCGATGGATGTCTGCCTCGACGTGATCCGGATTAACGCGGCGAAGGTGGACGGCATCAAGATCTCGCTCCTCGACAAGGAGAAGGAGATTGCCATGCGCAAGCGCCTGCCCCGGGGCGTGCGGATGTATACCGGCGACGACTTCAATTTCGCGGAGCTGATCGAGGGCGACCGCGAGGGGTACTCCGACGCGCTGCTCGGAATTTTCGACGCAATCGCGCCGGCGGCTTCGGGCGCGCTGTCGGCGCTTGCGGCAGGTAACCGCGCGGCCTACCACGACATCCTCGCGCCAACGGTGCCGCTCTCGCGCCATATCTTCCGGCGCCCACGCGCTTCTACAAAACCGGCGTCGTCTTTCTCGCGTGGCTGAACGGCCACCAGGATCACTTCGTCATGGTCGGCGGCCAGGAAAGCGCGCGCAACCTGCTGCACCTCGCGGAACTCTTCCGCCTCGCCGATCAGGCCGGGCTGCTGGCCGATCCGGCGCTGGCCTGCCACCGCATGAGGCAATTTCTCGCGACGCGCGGGATTGCATGAAACTCGCTCCGCCCGATCCGGGGCTGCTGTCGCTCAATACGGCGACCGTGCGAGAGAAGTGGAGTCTGCGCGAAATGATCCAGGGCTGCGCGCGCCACGGCATCCGCGGCATCTCCCCATGGCGCGACAAGCTCGCGGAGGTCGGCGCAAAGGAAGCGGCGAAGCTGATCCGCGATCACGGCCTGACCGTGACGGGGCTCTGCCGCGGCGGCATGTTCCCGGCTGCGGACCGGAAAGGGCGGCAGGCGGCGCTCGATGACAACCTGCGCGCGGTGGAGGAGGCGGCGACCCTCCGCGCACGCTGCCTGGTGCTCGTCGCGGGCGGGCTGCCGAAGGGGTCGAAGGACCTTGCCGGCGCGCGCGAGATGGTGCGCGACGGCATCGGGGAGCTGCTCGACCGGGCGCGCGCCGCGGGCGTGCCGCTCGCGATCGAGCCCCTGCACCCGATGTATTGCGCCGATCGCGCCTGCGTCAACACGATGGCGCACGCGCTCGACTTGTGCGACCAGCTCGATTCCGGGAAGGGCGGGGCGCTCGGCGTTGCGGTGGACGTCTACCACGTGTGGTGGGACCCCAACCTCGAACAGGGCATCGCCCGCGCGGGGGACAAGCGCCTGCTCGCGTTCCACATCTGCGACTGGCTCGTGCCGACGACCGACCTGCTGCTCGACCGCGGCATGATGGGCGACGGCGTGATCGATCTCCCGCTCATCCGCTCGTGGATGGAGGCCGCCGGCTACCGCGGCTTTCACGAAGCGGAGATCTTCTCCGCGAAGAACTGGTGGAAGCGCGAGCCGGACGACGTGCTCGGCGTCGTCAAGCGCCGCCACCAGGAGTGCTGCTGAAATAAGTTCGGGGCGGCGTCGGCCGTTCCGATTTCACGCGTCTCCCCGAATCTGTCGTTCCGCCCCGACATTCGAGCCTCGAGTGTCGCAATCGAGCGACTTTTTTCTTTGCGAAATTCCATAACCGGAAAATTTTCGGCTACTCGAAAATAGTTTCGCGTCACGACTGCGGACGGGCATCCGATAGTTTGGAAACCACCCGTGATGGAGGTCAGGACGATGCGCTATCTACTTCGAGCCCTCTTTGCCGCGCTTGTCGCTGTGGCCCTCGGCGGCTGCGGCGCAGGCGACACTTCCCAGGCACAGACAGACCCTGGTCCGCAGGGCAGTGGCGTCAATCTCGCCGCCGTCCCGAAGTCGAGCTACCCCGCGCCGGCCGCGAGCGAGGCGGCGCGCTTCCTGAACCAGGTCTCGTTCGGAGCGAACGACGCCGAAATGGCCAAGGCGCAGCAGTACGGCTACAGCGCGATATTGGAAGACCAGTTCTTCATGCCCAGCCTCCGCACTCACGAGGGCTACATCAACACGGTGAGTCCAACGGACCTTGGCGACGAGCACGTGATGTACACCTTCTGGAGGGAAGCGGCGACCGGCCAGGACCAGCTGAAACGGCGCGTCGCGTTCGCGTTGTCGCAGATCTTCGTGATCTCGCTCCAGGACGCGAACCTCCAGAGTTACCGGCGCGGCGTGGCTTCGTATCTGGACATGCTCACCCGCAACGCCTTCGGCAACTATCGCCAGCTGCTCCAGGACGTGACGCTGCATCCGATGATGGGCCTGTACCTTTCGCACCTGCGCAACCGCAAGGAGGATCCGGCAACCAATCGCGTACCCGACCAGAACTACGCTCGCGAGGTGATGCAGCTGTTCTCGATCGGCCTCTATCGATTGAACCCGGACGGCACGCTCATGCTCGACGGCAACGGGCAGCCGATCGAAACCTACGGCCCCAACGACATCGTCGGCCTGTCGCGCGTGTTCACGGGTTTTTCCTGGGCGGGCTGCTCCAATACGTCCACCAGCTGCTTCAACGGCTCCGGGACTCAGTCTCCGAACCGGGAAGTGATGCCCATGCAGGCCTTTCCGCAATTCCACTCGGTATCGGAAAAGACCTTCCTCGGGACGACCATTCCGACGAGCACCGCTTCGGATCCCATGGGAGACCTGAACCGCGCGCTCGACGTGATCGCGCTCCATCCCAACGTCGGCCCGTTCATCGGGCGGCAGTTGATCCAGCGCCTGGTGACCAGCAACCCATCGCCGGCGTACGTCGGACGCGTCGCCCAGGCGTTCAATTCCGGGCGCTACCAGTCGGGCGCCTACAGTGTGGGCACGGGCCAGCGCGGCGACCTTAAAGCGACGATCGCGGCGATCCTGCTCGACATCGAGGCGCGCACCGTCCCCACCAGCGATCCCGGCAAGACGCGCGAGCCCATTCTCAGGCTCGCCCAGTGGATGCGGGCCTTCAAGGCGCAGTCCGCCTCGGGCAATTTCCTGGTCGGCACGACCGACGATCAGGCCAGCTCGCTCGGCCAGTCGCCGATGCGCTCGCCGACGGTGTTCAATTTCTACCGCCCGGGCTACGTGCCGCCCAACACCGCGATCGCGACGGCGGGCCTGGTGGCTCCCGAGCTGCAGATCGTCAACGAGGTCTCGGTGGTCGGCTACTCGAACTTCATGCGCAGCATCGTGCAGAACGGCGCCGGGGCCAATTCTCCGCGCGACGTCCAGCCGGACTATTCCGCCGAAATCGCGCTCGCCCACGACGCCAATCTCCTGGTCGATCGCGTGAGCCTGCTTCTCACCGCCGGATCAATGAGCGCGGGAACCCGGAGTCTCATCGTCACCGCGGTCAATTCGATCCCGTACCCGGGCTCCAACGCGACGACCGCCCGCCTGAATCGCGCGCGGCTCGCAGTGTTCTTCACGCTGTCCTCGACCGATTACCTCGTTCAGAAATAGCGATCGGAGGAATCCCATGCGTGCATCCCGCCGGCAGTTTCTCAAGACGTGCTCGCTCATGTCGGTCGCGGGCGCGGCCAGCCCCTTTGCGCTCAACCTCGCCGCGATCAGCGCGGCCTCGGCACAGGCGCTCCCAGGCTACAAGGCGCTCGTGTGCCTCTTCTTCTACGGCGGGAACGACCACACCAATACCTTCATCCCGTACGACCTCGCGTCGTACGGCGAGTACAGCGCGTCGCGCTCGTCGATCGCGATTCCCCGCGACGCGGCGCTCGCCGCCAACGCCACCGGTCCGGTCGCGTCGCAGGGTGGGCGCGAGTTTGCCTTCAATCCCGCGTTGACCGCATTCAAGAGCCACTGGGACGCGGGCAGACTCGCGGTGGTCGCCAACGTCGGGCCGCTGGTCGTGCCGACGACCAAGGCGCAGTACCAGAACCGGTCCGTGCCGCTGCCGCCGAAGCTGTTCTCGCACAACGACCAGCAGGCGGTGTGGCAGGCGTATCGGCCGATCGGGGAAGGCGCGAACATCGGCTGGGGCGGCCGGATCGGCGATCTGCTCGCGGGCCAGAATGCGAACGCCCTGTTCACGTGCATTTCCGCGGGCGGCAGCTCGGTATTCCTTTCGGGTGTGAACGTCCTCCAGTATCAAGTCGGCTCGAGCGGGCCCACGTCCATCTCCGGCATTTCCGGCACGATCTACGGCTCCGGAACCGCGGCATCAACCGCCTACCGCAGCCTGATCACGGGCACGAGCCCGAACCTCATCGAGAATGAACTGCGCGTGGTCACGAACCGGTCGATCACGGCGAACCAGCAGCTCGCCGCGGCGCTTCCGGCCGCGTCCACGCTGGTGCCGGCGATCCCCGCCAACAACAACCTCGCCTCGCAGCTCGGTGTCATCGCCCGCATCATCGCCGCACGGACGACGCTCGGGTCGAACCGGCAGGTTTTCCTGGTCAGCATCGGCGGCTTCGATAGCCACGACTTCCTCCTCACCCAGCATGCCCAGCAACTGACCCTGGTGAACAACGCGGTGGACGCGTTTTACTCCTGGCTCGTGCAGCTGGGCGTGCAGAACGACGTGACGCTCTTCACCGCTTCGGATTTCGGGCGCACGCTCACCTCGAACGGCGACGGGTCGGACCACGGCTGGGGCTCGCATCATTTCGTTCTCGGCGGCTCGGTCGTGGGCCGCGACGTCTACGGATTCTTCAGCCCCACGGTGTTCGGCTCCAGCGTCGACATCGGGCAGGGAAACCTGGTTCCGGGCATCGCGGTCGATCAGTACGCGGCAACGTTCGGGCGCTGGCTCGGAGTGAGCGACACCGACATGCCGCTCGTCCTCCCCAACATCGTCAACTTCAGCCCGCGCTACGTGAGCTTGCTGCCCTGAGATGATTCCTCGGATCGGTATCAGGCATTCGGCTGGCGTGGCGCTGCTGCTCGCACTTGCTGCATGCGGGGGCGGTGGCGAGGACGCGCCGCCGTCTTCCGCGCCGCCTCCCGCAGCGGGACTTCAACCGACGCTCACGTCCATTCAGGCCAACGTGTTCACACCGAGTTGCGCCAAGACACTCTGCCACGCCGGGCCCGGGGCTCAAGCCGGGCTGAGGCTCGATTCGGGCTTCAGCTGGGGACTATTAGTCAATGTCGTGAGCTCTCAGGACATGATGCGCACCCGCGTGATCCCGACGGATCCGGATGGAAGCTTTCTCATCCAGAAACTCGAGGGCGCGATGGGGATAATCGGTGCCCGCATGCCGGGAGACGGACCGCCCTATCTCCAGCAGGCGACGATCGACGTGATCCGCCAGTGGATCCAGAACGGCGCGCTGAATAACTGACGCGCCGGCCGGAATGCCCCGCGGCCCGCGGGCGGGGTAAACTGTCGCCTCTCCTCATTTCCCGGGAACCGCATGGCGCTTCTCGAATGGTCCGAGACGCTCGCTTCTCGGCCAGCCCGTAATGGACGAGACGCACCGCGAGTTCGTCGAGCTGCTCAACCGCTTCGGCGCGGCGAATGAGGCCGAGCGCCTCGCGCGGCTCGACGAATTCATCGCCCATACCGAGGCGCACTTCCGCCAGGAAGAGGCGTGGATGGAGCGCATGCAATTCCCGCCGCTGGGCTGCCACCGCACCGAGCACGAGGGGGTGCTCGAGGTCATGCGGGAAGTGAGGAAGCGCATCGCCGGCGGGGAGTCGCACTACGCAGCGGTGTTGGCGCAGGCGATCGCCGAGTGGTTCCCGCTGCACGCGCAGTCGATGGACACCGTCCTCGCGCTCTACATCCGCGAGACCGGCTTCAGGACCGACGCCGCGGCCTGAGCGGGGTGTCATGTTTCTGTAACATCGGAGTCGTAGCCTACGCCGCGTGCAGACCTGCCTCCTGCGCGCGGCATTCGCCGGTGCGGTGATCCTTGCGCTGCCGCCGGGCGCCGTCCTGGCGCAGGGCACGGCGCGCGCGGCCGTGTCCGACTACCCGATGCGTCCGGTGCGCATGATCGTGCCGCTCGCTCCCGGCGGCGGGAGCGATATCGTCGGGCGCATCGTCGCGCAGGCGCTGACCGGGCTCTGGGGCCAGACCGTGGTGGTGGACAATCGCCCCGGGGCGGGCAGCACGGTCGGCACGGCGATCGCGGCGAAATCCCAGGCCGACGGCCACACGCTGCTCGTTTCGAGCTCTTCGGTCGCGATCTCCCCGGCCCTCTACAAGGACCTGGCTTACGACGTCCGGCGCGACTTCGCGGGCGTGACGCTGATCGCGAGCCAGCCGAGCGTGCTCGCGGTGCATCCATCCGTTCCGGTAGGGTCGGTCTCCGAGCTGGTCGCGCTCGCCAAGTCGAGGCCCGGCAAGCTCGCGTATGCGTCGGCGGGATCCGGCAGCGCAACCCACCTCGGCACCGAGCTGCTGAAGTATTCGGCCGGCATCGATCTCCTGCACGTCCCCTACAAGAGCGCCGGCCTGGCAACCACCGCGTTGCTGTCGGGCGAGGCGCAGGTCCTGTTGACCAACATGGCGAGTGTGGTGCCGCACCTGAAATCGGGCCGGATCAAGGCGCTCGGCGTGAGCAGCGCGAAACGCTCTCCGCTCGCGCCCGAGTTGCCCACGATCGCGGAAGCGGGCGTTCCCGGATTCGAATATGCCACCTGGTACGGAATGCTGGTGCCCGCGGGAACACCCGCACCGCTCGTCGAGCGCATCCAGGGCGATACCGCGAAATCAATCCAGGCGCCGCAGGTGCGGGAGCGGTTCGTGGGGCAGGGCCTGGACGTCTACGGCACGACCTCGGCGGAATTCCAGGTCTACCTGGGCGCCGAGATCGTCAAATGGGACAAGCTCGTCCGCACGGCGTCCGTCCGCGTGGAGTGAGCGGGTAGAGTCGACCGGCGCCGCGCCTCAGGCGGCGCGGGCAAGCGTCTCGCACTCGGCCTCGGCCAGGTAATTCAGCCGTTTCAGCGCGCAGACGAAAATATCCAGCGCCTCCTTGACGATCGCGCGATCCTGCTCGTCAAGCACCTCAAGCGGTGCGGCGAACGCGGCCTTGAGCCGACCCACGCGCGTGGCGAGGTCGTCCGTGGCGTCGATCGGCAAGCGACGCAGCTCTTCCGGCAGGCGCTCCAGGGGATCGCAGTAGCGCGCGGCCTCGACGTAGGAAGCCAACAGGAAGTAGATCTCGTGTGCGGTGGAGGCAGTGCGGATGATGTCGGCGATGATCATGGATGATGTCCTCTTCTCGCGGCGGCGCGAGCGGGGATCGCACGCTGCCGTTGCCGCCGAGGATAGTCCGCGTATGTGACAGGCGTTTGAAGCGGTCCCGGCGCGCCCACCCAAAAAAACGGGGCGGCCTGAGCCGCCCCGGCTGCATACCACCCCCATCCCGACCTTCCCCCATCAAGGGGGAAGGGGGCCCATTGTCATGCCGACTTCAGCGCCGCCAGCACCTTGTCGGGCGTGAACGGCACCGAACGCACCCGCGCGCCGACCGCATCGTAGATCGCGTTGGCGATCGCGGAAGGCACCACGGCAGCCGTCGGCTCGCCCGCGCCCCACGGCCGCTCGGTCGGGCGGTCGATGAGATCGATGTAGACGACGGGCACGTCCGGGAATCTGCAGGATGGGATAGCTCTTCCAGTCGAGGCTCGTCACCATCGAGCGGTCCCACTGCAGGTCCTCGATCAGCGTGCGGCTGACGGTCTGCACCACGTTGCCATCGATCTGGTTCCTCAAGCCGTCGGGATTGATGATCTGGCCGCAGTCGTGCGCGACGTAGAAGCGGTCGACCTTTACCTGGCCGGTGCGGCGGTTGACGGTCACGTCGGCGACCACCGCCGACGTAGGTGCGCACCAGCTCGTACTTGATGTAGGAGAAGCCGCGGCCGCGCGCGATGTCGCCCTTGTCGCGCGGGGTCTTCCCGCGCGGCGTCCAGTTCGCCATTCGCACGCAGCGGTCGATGCACTCCGCCCCGCGCGGGTCCTTCAGCTGCCGCAGGCGGTACTCGACGGGGTCGGCGCCCGCCGCCGCCGCGCACTCGTCCATGAAGCATTCGTTGGCGTAGGTGTTCTGCATGCGGCCCGGCGTGCGGATCCACGACGGCTTGAACGGCGTCTCCGCCAGCCAGCGCGCGGTCGCCTTGATGTTGGGGAAGGTGTAGGGGACCGCGAGCGACTGGAAGATGTTGCCCGGGAAGGCGGTGTCCTTGGGCAGCCCCGCAAGCTCGGCGGCGGTGAGCGTCACCTCGAATCCCTTGGGCCGGTTCGGCATGTAGCCCATGACTTCCCATGCCACGACATTGCCGCCGGCATCGAGCGCGGCGCGGTTCTCGAGCAGCGTCGGCGGGCCTTTCGGCGACCAGCCCTGCTCGTCGGCGCGCGTCCACTGCAGGCGCACCGGCTTGCCGATTTCTTTCGCGATCAGCGCGGCTTCCGCCGCCGCGTCCTCGTGCCCGTTCCGGCCGTAGCATCCCGCGCCCTCGATATAGATGCAGCGGATGTCCTCGGCCTTCAGGTCGAGCATCTTCGCGAGCTGCCGCCGCAGCATGTGCGTCGCCTGCGAGGGGGTCCAGACCGTGAGCTTGCCGCCCTGGTATTCGGCGACGGCGCACGATGGTCCAATCGAGCCGTGGGTGTGCACCGCGAAGTCGTAGGTGGCGGAAAGCTGGCGCGCGCCGGCCGGCATGGCCTTGGCCGTGTCGCCGACGCTCTGGAACGACTCGTCCCTCACGACTTTCGTGTTGCGCACGTATTCCCAGGTCCGGCTCTTTTCCGGCAGCCCTTCCCACTTTGACCAGCTCGTCTTGATCGCTCCGGCGCCCCGGATCGCGGCCCATTCGTTGCGTGCCACGACCGCGACGAAATTGCCCTTGCGCACCGTCGCGACGTATCCGGAGATCTTCTTCGCGGCCGAATCGTCCAGCGACAGCAGGTCGGCCTTCATCGCAGCCGGGCGCACCATGCGCGCGTGCAGCATTCCCTTGCGTTTGAAGTCCTGGATGTAGGTGAACTTGCCGGTGACCTTGCCGGGAATGTCGAAGCGATTCACCGATTTCCCGACGATCGTGTACTCCGCGGGAGCCTTCAGCGGTGCCTTGGCATCCACCTTCATCTCGAAGTTCTTGCCGCCGACCAGCTGGGCGTACGTGACGTTCTTGCTGGTGGACCTGGCGGTGATCACGCCGTCCTTGACGGTCACGTCGCCTCGCTGCACGCCGAGCTTTGATGCGCCCTGCGCCAGCAGCGCCTCGCGCGCGGTCGCGCAGGCCTGCCGAAGCTGCATGCCGCCAATTTGTATGGAGAGGCTGCCCCAGGTGTTGCCCTGGTCGGGCGTCAGCGCGGTGTCGCCTTCCACCAGCGTCACCCGCTCCATCGGGACGTAGAGCTCCTCGGCCGCGATTTGAGTGAGCGCGGTGAAGATGCCGGTCCCGAGATCCACCTTGCCGGAATAAACGGTGACGCGGCCCCTGGAGTCGACCGCAACGAAACCGTCCACCTGGTCAAGCGCGACCGTCTTGGCGGGCGCGGCCGGGGCCTTCTCTGCGGCTTCTGCCAGCGGATGTGCAAGGGGAAAGGTCACCATCAGGGCGCCGGAGGTCTTGAGAAAATCCCGACGGGAGAATGTTTCGATCTTCATGGTGTTGTCCTCCTCACGCCATCATTTCGGAAGCGCGCTTCACCGCACGGATGATGCGCAGGTGCGTGCCGCAGCGGCACAGGTTGTTGGCAAGCGCCTCGCGGATCTGGGTTTCATTGGGGCGCCTGTTCGTAGCCAGCAGCTCGGCGGCCTGCATGATCATGCCATTGATGCAGTAGCCGCATTGCACCGCCTGCTCCTGGATGAATGCTTCCTGGAGAGGGTGCAGCTTCGAGCCCGCGCCGAGGCCTTCCAGCGTCACTACCTTCTTGCCGGCGGCCTGGTTGACGGGGTAGACGCAGGAGCGCACGGCCTTGCCGTCCACATGCACCGTGCAGGATCCGCATTGAGCGAGTCCGCAGCCGAAGCGCGGTCCATGCAGGCCAAGGTCGTCGCGCAGCGCGTAGAGCAGCGGCATTTGCGGGTCGTCCACGCGCAAGTCCTGCGGCTTTCCGTTGACGTTGAGATTGAGGTTAGTGGCCATCTTGTTCTCCTCCTGGGTGATGCGGCGGGGCACCCAATTTATTCCTGCTGCTTCATGCTGACAAGCCGCCGCAAAAGGCCATGATTTTCTTGAGGATCAGCCCAGCAGGAAGCGCGCGACGGCCGCGATCTGCTGCGGGTCCATCAATGCGGGTGCGTGGCCGGCGCCTTCGAACTCCACGATCTGCACGTCCGGCTTCTCCGCCCGCATCCGCTCCACGGTGGCGCGCGTGAGAACGTCGGAATCCGCGCCGCGCAGCACCAGTACAGGGCAGCGCACCTGCGCCCAGGTGCTCCACAGGTCGATTCCGGCGAGAAAGTTGGGGCCGAGCGGAAACTCCGGATCGGAGTGGCCGCCCAGCGCATCGCCGATTCCCGGGTCGTAGCGCAGGCGGTAGTCGCCCTTCGCGGCCACGTGCACGCTGTGACGGGTCAGATGGCGCCATTGCTTGTCCGTGAGCCGGCCGAATGGCGCGCAGACGTCTCGCAGCCAGGACTCGGCTGCCGCCAGGGACGGAAACGACCGCCCGCCGCCCACGTAGCCCTTCAACCGGTAGAGCGAGCCCCACGAGACGAACGGTCCGACGTCGTTCAGCACGAGCCGGCGGATCGGCGAGCCCGGCTTTGCGGCGAGGAGCATCCCGATGAGGCCGCCCATCGAGGTGCCGACCCAGTCGATCCGTTTCGACGCGCGCCGGAAAGCGGGCCAGCGCCCGAACAGGCCGGACAGCACCGACCGCCTCGGCGCTGTCACCCGCGCAAGTAGAACTGCGGCGTCGGCAAGATAGGTGGAGAAACGATAGTCACTCTTGTCTGCGAGCCATTCGCTGTCGCCGCGCCCGACGACGTCCGGGCAGATCACCCGGCATTTCCGCGCCAGCTCGGCGGCGAGGAAATCGAAATCACGGCTGTTGCGCGCAAGACCGTGCACGCACAGCACCACGTGATCGCTCGCGACAGGCCCCCAGTCAAGGTAGGCGACGCGGTGAAAGCCCGCCGGCGACAGGCACAGAACGGATCCGCGCGAATAACTCATGGCTGCACTGCCGAAGCAATCATCATGCCCGTATCACCGCGTCGAGCTGTTCCTGAAGCGCGAGCCACTCGGCTTCCAGCTGCGCGAGCTCGCGCGCGACATAGGCCTGGTCCACGATCAGCGTATTCACGGCGTCCTTCCGCGCCTCGCCGTAGAGCGCCGGGTCGGCGAGCTGCGCGTCGATCGCGGACTTTCGCGCGTTCAGCTTCGCGAGCTGCTCCTCGAGCCGCTTGAGGCGCGATTCGATGGGCTTGCGCGCCGCGGACTGGCGCTGGCGCTCCCCGGCTTCGCGCCGCTTCTGGCTGCGCCGGTCGGCCGCCGGCTGGGCTGCGGCGTGCTTGCCAGGATCGGGCGTTTCGGTTTCGGGTGACGTTGGCGCTTTCGGGGCCGGGGCGGCGTCGGCCGCGGTATCCGTTTCCCCGAGCTTGGTCCGGAACAGCCATTCGCGGTAATCGTCGAGGTCGCCGTCGAACGGCTGCAGCCGCCCGTCGGCGACGATCAGGAACTGGTCGGTGGTGGCGCGCAGCAGGTGGCGGTCGTGCGACACCAGCACCAGCGTGCCTTCGAACTGCGCGAGCGCCACCGTCAGCGCCTCGCGCGTCTCGAGGTCGAGGTGGTTGGTCGGCTCGTCGAGCAGCAGCAGGTTGGGGCGGTTCCACACGATCAGTGCCAGCGCGAGCCGCGCTTTCTCGCCGCCCGAGAAGTTCTCGATCGGTCCGGTCGCCATGTCGCCGGGGAAGTTGAACATGCCGAGAAAATTGCGCAATTCCTGCTCCCGCGTCCTCGGCGCGACACGAGCAAGGTGCCACAGCGGCGATTCGTCGAGGCGCAGCATCTCCAGCTGGTGCTGGGCGAAGTAGCCCACGGCGAGTCCCTTGTTGAGGTGAGCGGTGCCGGCGAGCGGCGCGAGCTCGCCGGCGAGGGTCTTCACGATTGTCGATTTTCCCGCGCCGTTGATGCCCAGCAGCCCGTAGCGCTCGCCGCCGCGCAGCGTGAACCGGATATCGCGTACCACGGTCTTCTCCCCGCCGCCTTCCAGTCGGTAGCCCGCGTCCACGCTATCAAGCGTGATCAGGGGATCGGGCGCCTTCAGGGGCTCGCGGAACTCGAAGGAGAAGGGCGCGGAGACGTGCAGCGGCGCGAGCTCTTCCATCTTCGCCAGCATCTTCATGCGGCTTTGCGCCTGCCGCGCCTTGGTGGCTTTTGCCCGGAAGCGGTTGATGAAGGACTCCAGGTGCGCGCGCTCGCGCTGCTGCTTCTGGTACTGGGCCGCCGCGAGCACCACTGCCGCGGCGCGCTGGCTCTCGAATTCGGAGTAGTTGCCGGAGGTGCGGCGCAGTTTCCGCTTATCGATATTCACTACGACGTTCACCACGCCGTCGAGGAAATCCCGGTCGTGCGAGATGATGATCAGCGTGCCGGCGTAGCGCTTCAGCCAGTCCTCGACCCAGAGGATGGCGTCGAGATCGAGATGGTTGGTCGGCTCGTCGAGCAGCAGCAGGTCGGAAGGGCACATCAGCGCCTGCGCGAGATTCAACCGCATGCGCCAGCCGCCGGAGAAGGCTGCCACCGGCTCGTTCATCTGCTCGTGCGTGAATCCCAGGCCGTGCAGGAGGCGCTCCGCGCGCGAGCGCACGGTGTAGACGCCTCCATCGGCCAGCGCGGCATGGAGCTCGCCCATCAAATGCCCGTCGTCGGCGGCCTCGGCCGCGGCGAGCTCCTGCTCCAGCCGCCGCAGAGTGGTGTCGCCGTCGATGGCGTATTCGAGCGCCGGGCGGTCGAGCGCGGGCGTCTCCTGAGCCACGTAAGCGACGCGCCAGCGGGCGGGGTAATCGACCTCGCCCTGATCGGCGTGCAGCTCGCCGCGCAGCAGCGCGAACAGGCTCGTCTTGCCGGAGCCGTTGGGGCCGATCAACCCGATCTTGTCGCCGGGGTTGAGGTTTACATCCGCGCCTTCGAGCAGCACCTTGGTGCCGCGCCGGAGCGTGACCTGGGAAAGGCGGATCATGGGGTCGTCGCGCGCAAGGGGCGGTATTTTACGCGGAAGCCTGTGCTATCGTGACGGCGAAGACCCTCTTTCGAACGCTTCAGAGATTCCCATGACAACCAGCAAGAAGAAGCTGCTCCTGCCCGAGACGATGGCGCGCACCGGCTGGGAGCTGGCGCGGAGCCGCGCGGACGTCGACGCCGTGCCGTTCTCCCCGACGGCTCCCAATCCCGAGTTCCGGCGCTTGCTGAGCGATGCCGACGGCGTCGCGCTCACCTCCACGCCGCTGCGCGCGGCGGACATCGAGTCCGCACCGCGGCTGCGCGCGGTCGGCCGGATCGGCGTGGGCTACGACGCAGTGGACGTTGCGGCGCTCAACGCCCGCGGCATCCCGCTCATGACCTGCGGGACCGACAATTCGCCGACCGTGGCAGAGTACACGCTGTTCATGATGCTCTCGCTCGCCAAGGGCGCGACGATGGATGCGCTCCCGCGGCACGGCCGGTGGCACGAGCGCTACAACTTTCTGCCGACCGAGCTGATGGGCGGGACGCTGCTCATCGTCGGCTTCGGCCGCATCGGCACGCGCGTCGCGAAACGCTGCCTGGCCATGGACATGGTGGTCGAGGTATACGATCCCTACGTCTCCCCGGAATCGGTGCGCGCAGCGGGCTGCAAGCCGGTTGCCGACCTCGACGCGGCGCTCCCGCGCGCCGATTTTGTCACGCTGCACTGCCCCAAGACGCCCGAGACCCTGAACCTGTTCAACGCCGCGCGGCTCGCGCGCATGAAGCCCACGGCCCGGCTGATCAACACGGCGCGCGGCGGAATCGTGGACGAGGCGGCGCTCCACGCCGCGCTCGCCTCGGGAAGGCTCGCCGGCGCGGGCATCGACGTGTTCTCCCCGGAGCCGCCGCTCACGGACAATCCCCTCTTCACCCTGAAGAACGTCATCGTTGCCCCGCACATGGCCGGCAACTCGCGCGAGTCGCTCGACCGCGCGGCGCTCACCGTGGTGCGCAATCTTCTGAGCGTGCTCGACGGCGCGCCGCGGACGGATTATGTCGTCAATCCCGACGCCCTTCGGGCGAAGTGACGAAGTGATGCGGTGACGGGTGAAGAGAATCGGATCCTGACCCAGGTCGGCGCCGGCACGCCGATGGGGATGCTCCTGCGCCGCTACTGGCATCCGGTCGCCGCGGTCGCCGAGCTCGAGGATCATCCGGTCAAGCCGGTGCGCCTGCTCGGCGAGGAGCTCGCGCTCTATCGCGATCGCTCCGGCCACTACGGGCTCATCGACCGCCACTGCGCGCACCGCCGCGCGGACCTCGCCTGCGGCATCGTCGAGGAGCTTGGGCTGCGCTGCAGCTATCACGGCTGGCGCTACGACCACACCGGGCGCTGCGTCGAGCAGCCGTACGAGGACACCGCCGATCCGGGCTCGCGCTACAAGGAGCGCATCCGCCTCAAGGCCTACAAGGTGGAAGCGCTGGCGGGGCTCCTGTGGGCGTACCTCGGCCCGGAGCCGGCGCCGCTCGTTCCCAACTGGGAGCCCTTCGCCTGGCCGAACGGCTTCGTGCAGATCGCGTTCAGCGAGGTGCCGTGCAACTGGCTCCAGGCCCAGGAGAACTCCGCGGACCCGGTGCATTTCGAGTGGCTGCACGACAACTGGGGCGCGCGGTTGCGCGGGGAGGGCGGTCCGTACGCGCCGCGGCACCTGCGGCTCGAGTTCGAGGAATTCGAATACGGCATCGTCTACAAGCGCATCCGCGAGGGCGCGGACGAATCGAACTCCCTGTGGACGATCGGGCGCGTGTGCCTGTGGCCGAATGCGCTCTTCACCGGAAACCATTTCGAGTGGCGCGTCCCGGTGGACGACGCGACGACACTCTCGGTCGGCTGGTTCTTCTCGCGCGTGCCGGCGGAGCGCGAGCCCTACGTCCAGGAGCGTATCCCGTACTGGACGAGCCTCGTGAAGGACCCGCGGACCGGCCGCTGGATCACCACCCACCTCATGAACCAGGATTTTGTCGCGTGGGCCGGCCAGGGCACGGTTGCCGATCGGGGGCAGGAGCATCTCGGGCGCAGCGATCGCGGCATCGTGATGATGCGGCGCCGCTTTCTCGCCGACCTGGAGCGGATCGCGCAGGGCGCAGGCGACCCCAAGGCCGTGATCCGCGATGCGCGCGTGAATGCGTGCATCGCGCTGCCGGTCGCCGGGCGCGAGGCGTTTACCCGCGGCGTGACGCGCGAGGAGCGCGAGCGCCTCGGGCGTGACGGCGTGCTGGGCGGCGCTGCGCAGCGCGAATTCGCCTGGCTTGCGGGGCAGCCGGAGGAAGTGAAGAGGGCCTGGCACGACGCCATGGGGTGGGATTGACCGCTCGCGGCGACGGTGGAGTAATTGCCCCGCGGGCAGCCCTTTGCTAAATTGGCCGGCCAAGACGTCAATCCAAAGGAGGAGTCTATGACACGCGCACTCGCTTTCGCCGCCGCGACCTTCTTCGCGGCGGGCGCCCACGCGCAGGCTCTCGGCTTCGGCAGCGCGCCGCAGGGCTCGATCGGCTACAACATGAGCGCGGCGATCGCCAAGACCATCGCCGAGGCCGAAGGCATCCAGAGCCGGGTGCAGCCGTACTCGGGCTCGAGCGCCGTCCTGCCCCTGGTGAACTCGGGCGAGCTCGACCTCGCGGTGTGCAACGTGCTCGAGATCCAGGAGGCGGCGAACGGGGAAGGGCCGTATGCCGGCCGCAAGCAGGCGAACCTGCGCGTGCTCGGCGTGATCTTTCCCGCTCTACTCGAGCGTGTTCGTGCGCAAGGATTCGCCGATCAAGACGCTCGCCGAGCTGAAGGGCAAGCGCGTGCCCTACGGCTTCACGCGCGCAGGTCACGCTCGAGCGGATCGTGGAGCGCGATCATCGCGACCGGCGGCTCTGTGCCGCAAGGACGTCGTGCCGGTGCTGGTGCCGAACGTGATCCGCGGCGCCGACGACTTCATGGAGGGCAAGATCGACGGCGGCTTCTTCGCGATCGGCGCGGCGAAGGTGGCCGAAGTGCACAAGTCGGTGGGCGGCATCCGCTACCTGCCGGTGCCGGACGATCCCGCCGCGCTGGCCGCGATGCGCAAGTTGATGCCCTACGCCTACGTCACCGAGGTGAAGCCCTCGCCCGCGTTCGTCGGCCTCGACGGCCCGACCAAGCTGATGGCCTACGACTATCTCGTGGCGGTCGGCGCCCACGTCAAGGACGACGTCGTCTACAAGATCGCGAAGGCGATGTACGAGAACAAGCCGAAGCTCGTCGAGAGCCTGCGCGCGTTCAACGGGTTCAACCCGGACGACATGCACAAGTCCATGCCGGCGACGTTCCACCCCGGCTCCGAGAAGTTCTACAAAGAGAAGGGCATCGGCGCGAAGTAATGAGTCGTCGATGTCTGAAGAATTCATCGAGGAGATTCCCTCCGGCCAGCGGTCCCACGCCCGCACGCTGTTCGTTCTCCAGGCGCTTCTCGTCGGCCTGGTGGTGGGTTGGGTCCTCGATCTGCAGCGTTCGCTGCTCGGTCTCAACCTCTACACGGAGCAACTGCTGCTCGCGGTCCTCGGGTTTGCGATCGCGATTTGCTTTCTCATCACGCGGGCGCGCCCGGCGTGGTGGGACCAGGCCGCCGCGTTCGGCGGCCTCGCGCTGTGCCTCTATCTCGCGTGGCGCTACCCGCAGCTCTCCAACGAGCTCACCGCGCGGCCCCTCGACGGCATCCTGATGTCGGCGGCGCTGTGCCTGCTGGTGTGGGAGGGCACGCGCCGCGTGGCGGGGATCTCGCTCGTCGGCTTCACCGCTGCCGGCGTGGTGTATGCGATGTTCGGGCACCACCTGCCGGGAATCTTCCAGTCGCGGCCGGTGGAGTTCACGCGGCTGCTGGTGTACCTCAACCTCGACACCAACGCGCTGCTGGGCACGACGCTCCAGATCGGGATCCTCGTCGTGGTGCCGTTCATCCTGCTCGGCCAGCTTCTATCCCGCTGCGGCGGCTCGGAGTTCTTCACCGATCTCGCGCGCGCGTGGATGGGGCGCTACCGCGGCGGCTCGGCGAAGGTCGCGGTGGTGGGCTCCGGCTTCTTCGGCATGATCTCGGGCAGCGCCGTGGCGAACGTGACGGCGGTGGGCGTCGTCACGATCCCGCTCATGAAGCGCTCGGGCTACCCGGCGCAGATCGCCGCCGCGATCGAGGCGGTGGGCTCGACCGGCGGACAGCTCATGCCGCCAGTGATGGGCGCCGCCGCGTTCCTCATGGCGGAGGTGCTGGGGGTGCCCTACGCCGAAGTGATGATCGCGGCCATCATCCCGGCGTTCCTCTACTACCTCGCGCTCTTCTTCCAGGTGGACGCGGAGGCCGCGAAGCGCGGCATCCGGGGCGAGCCCGCGGAGCGCCTGCCGCGGCTCGTGCCGGTGCTGAAGGCGGGGTGGTACTTCCCGCTGCCGTTCGTGGCCCTGGTCTACGCGCTCGTCGAGTTGAACCTCCGCGCCGAGTATTGCGCGCTGCTCGCCGCCGGGTTGCTGATCGTCCTCTCGCTCGTCTTCGGCTACAAGGGCGAGCGCGTGCCGGTCAGGGACCTCGTCAAGGCGATCGTATCCACCGGCAGCTCGGTCGTGGACCTCATCCTGATCTGCGCGGTGTCGGGGATGTTCATCGGCATCCTCAACATCACCGGGCTTGCGTTCGGCATGACGCTGCAGCTCCTCGCCATCACCGGCGAGAATCTTCCGGTGATGCTCGCGCTCACCGCGGTGATCGCAATCGTGCTCGGACTCGGTCTGCCAACGGTCGGCGTCTACATCATCATGGCGACGCTGATCGCGCCCGCGCTCGTGAAGATCGGCATCGCGCCGATGGCGGCGCACATGTTTCTGCTTTATTTCGGCGTGATGTCGATGGTAACGCCACCGGTCGCGCTCTCCGCCTTCGCCGCCGCCAACATCGCCGGTTCCGACGTGGACAAGACCGGCTGGACCGCGACGCGCATCGGGTGGGCGGCCTACATCGTGCCGTTCCTGTTCGCGCTCTCGCCGAGCCTGCTGATGCAGGGCTCACCCCTCACGATCGCATGGGCGGTCGTGACGGCGTCGCTTGGCATCTGGCTCGGGACGATCGGCGTGGTCGGGCATTTCTACGGGCCGGTCACGGCCGGGCGCCGCGCGCTCTTCATCATCGCGGGCGTGCTGACGCTGATCCCGGCGGACATGTTCGCGGGCGCCATCGTCACCGACATCGTCGGCCTCGCACTCGGGACTTTCCTCATCGTCCGCGAGCTGCGCGGGCGCCGCGCGGCCGCCTGACCGGATCGGCTGCTGATTGGCCGGACGCCGTTACCGTATACTTCCGGTCTTTCAAGCGTTCAGACAGGGAGAAAAGAATGCACACGCAAAGGGAGCTCACAAAAACTGCCGCCGGCGCGTCGCCCGGGATCGTCTTCACCGGCTGCGAGGCGCTTGCCGCTGCGCCGGCCCAGGTCCAGGCCCGCACCGCCGCGCCGTCGAAGGCGCGGGCAAAACCCGCCTCGCGCCGCCGCGAGGTCAAGGTGGGCGGGCACGCCGCGTGAAGACGATTGACGTGCACGCGCACTGCATCATTCCGGAAGCCATGGCCCTGCTGGGAATCAGCAGGGAAACGCAACGGGGGCCGGGAATCGACCAGGTCGGGCCGCGCCGCATTGCCGAGATGGACGAGCAGGGCATCGACATGGAGGCGATCAGCATCAATCCGCAGTGGTACAAGGCGGAGCGCGACCTCGTGACGAAGGTAATCCGGATTCAGAACGAGCGGCTTGCCGAATTCTGCGCGACTTATCCCGATCGTTTCGTCGCCTTTGCGTCGGTGGCGCTGCAATACCCCGACCTGGCGGTCCAGCAGCTCGTGGACGGGGTGAAGCGGCTCGGGCTGCGCGGCGCCGCGGTGGGGGCGAGCGTTGCCGGCAAGGAATTCTCCGACCCGATGTTCCACCCGTTCTGGGCCAAGGCGGAAGAGCTCGGCATCCTGATCTTCATCCACCCGCAGAGCACGCCCGACCTCGCGCCGCGGCTGAAGGGCAACGGCTGGCTCGCGAACACGATCGGCAACCCCCTCGATACGACCATCGCTCTGTCGCACCTTATTTTCGAGGGCACGCTCGACCGCTTCCCGAGGTTGAAGATCTGCTCGGCGCACGGCGGGGGCTACCTGCCGTCCTACGCGCCGCGCTCGGACAATTGCCTGCGCGTTGCCCCTGACATGGACACCGGCGTGAAGCTGAAGAAGAAGCCGACGGAGTACCTGAGGGATATGTACTACGACACCCTCGTATTCACCTCGGAAGCGCTGCGGCACCTCGCCGCGGAGGTCGGCTCGAACCGCCTCGTGATCGGCACCGACCATCCGATTCCATGGCAGAGCAAGTCGGTGGACCACATCCTCAAGGCCCCGGGGTTCACCGACCGGGAGCGCCGCATGATGCTGGGGGAGACGGCGGCCAAGCTGCTCGGCATCAAATAAGTCCCTCCTGCCTGAGGAGGGGTGGCGCGGAGCGCCGGGGTGGTGGGAGGTTTACTGCCGCTCGAGCGCGACGTCGCTCGCGGATATGATGGCCACGACGTGGGAGCGCGCGGTGTAGCGGTTGCCTTCGCGCGCCGCGAACGTCACGAAAACGCCGGTGGTACGGTTCGCGGCGCGCTCCTTCTCGCGCTGCTGCTCGCCGAACGTGCGGATCAGCCCGCCGACGAACGGGATGCTTCCGCCGCCGACAAACAGAATCTGGCCGGGGGTCAGGCCCGTTGTTCGCGGGGTGTCGATGGCAAACTCCTGCAGGGAGACCTCCAGGCAGCGCGGCGTGCACGCGGCCTCCACCGCCACGCCGGCATCGACCAGCCGCGTACGCAGGAGCTCGGCGATCATGGGCTCGATGCCGACGTTCGCGGCCGTGGTGGTGCGCACGACCACGGGCAGGTTGCGGTACGGATCGTCCTCCGTGCGTTTCCTGATCTCGGCGCCCAGGCTGTCGACGACCTTGCGGACACCGTCGACGGGATGCGCCGGTCGCTCCGGCGCTTCACCGGGCGCTGCGCAACCCGCGACCAGCGCTGCAATCGCGATCGGCGTCCGCCATGCTCTCCTGTTTCTGGCCATGATCGTTTCCTTGGCGCGCACCCGCGACGCGTTGCAACCTCGAACCCGACGTCATTTCGGTACAGCGTAGCGGTATCGACGGCGTCGGGCAAACACACCGTCCCCGGCGCCGGAAGAATGGCGTATCCTCCACTTCGATCCCGCGGGGTCACTCAGGAGGAGGGCATGGATTCACTTCGCGGTCGCGGCGGCCTGTTGATCGCGTCGCTTCTGTTTGCGCTCCATTGCGGCGCGGCGCTCGCGCAGGCCTATCCGGTCAAGCCGGTCCGTCTCATCCTGCCGTTTCCTCCTGGCGCGCCTAACGATACGGTGGGCCGGGCGCTGGGCCAGAAACTCGGCGAGCTGCTCGGCCAGAACGTCGTGCCGGACAACCGGCCCGGGGCCGGCGGCAACGTGGGGATCGGCGTCGCGGCGAAGTCTCCTCCCGACGGCTATACGGTCCTGCTGGCGACGCCGGGGATCGCGATCAGCCCCTCGCTTTATTCGAAGCTCGGCTACGACGCGGCGGCGGACTTCGCACCGGTCGCGCGCGTTACGGCCCAGCAGAATGTAATGGTGGTGCATCCCTCGGTTCCAGCGAAATCGTTGAAGCAGTTCATCGCTCTTGCGCGCGCCCATCCCGGCAAGCTCACCTTTGCCTCGGGCGGCCCCGGCACGACCAACCATCTCGCGAACGAGCTCCTGAAGCATCTCGAGCGCATCGAAATGGTGCACGTGCCGTATAAGGGCGCGACGCTCGGCATGATCGCGATGATCGGGGGCGAGGTGGACGAGGTGATCGTCCCGGTCGCGGCGGCGCTGCCGCAGATTCGCGCCGGCAAGGTGCGCGCGCTGGCGGTGCTCTCGGAGAGCCGCGTGCCGCCCCTGCCCGAAGTGCCGACGGCGAAGGAAGCCGGCGTCGACAGCTTCGTGGTTTCGCTCTGGTACGGGATGTTCGCGCCCGCCCGGACACCGCCCGATATCGTCGCGCGCTTGAGCCGCGAGGTCATCCGGGCGCTCGAGTCGGCCGAACTGCGCGAGCGGCTGGCCGCGATGGGCGTCGACCCGTGGCCCGGCACGCCGGAGGAGCTTGCAAGCCTCGTGCGCAGCGAGACCACGCGCTATGCGACCCTCATCAAGAGCATCGGCCTGCGCCTCGACTGAGCCGGGCCGCGCCGGGTTATCCTCGGCTCTCCCGCGCCTGCTCCGGCTCCTGTCGGCCGGCTTTCTGCGGGCCGCGGTGTGCGCGCCGGCGCTGTTCCTGGACGCGGCGCCGGGCATTGCCAGGGAATCGGCGGAGCTCGCCGCCTATCCCGTCAAGCCCATCCGCATCATCGTTGCCTATCCCGCGGGGGCGGCGGACGACTTTTTCGCGCGCTCGCTCGGCGACGAGCTGGAAGCGTTCTACCACCAGCGCGTGATCATCGAGAACCGCACCGGCGCGGGCGGGCTGATCGGCAACACCCTGGTGTCGAGAGCGAGCGCCGACGGCTATACGCTCGGCATGGTCGGCGTCACGCGCCTCATCACCGAGCTCATGCGCGAGCCGCCGCCGTACCGGGCGCTCGCCGACATCGTCGGCGTCGCGCACGTTGCGTCGATCACCAACGTGCTGGCGGTGACGCCGACGATCCCGGTGCGCACGCCGCGGGAGTTCGCCACCTACATTCGAGTGCGCGGCGGCGAGCTCAACTACGCCTCGCTCGGCATCGGGTCGGCGTCGCATCTTGCCGGGGAGCTCTTCACGCGCGCGCTCGGCACCGACGCGATGCACATCCCGTTCCGGAACCTGTCGGATTCCATCGTCGAGATGATGCTCGGCCGGGTGCATTACACCGTGCTCACGCTGCCGGCGGTGCTGGCGCCGGTGCGCGAGGGACGGTTGCGCGCGCTCGCGGTGATGACGCCGCAGCGCAGCCCCGCGCTGCCGGAGGTGCCGGCGATCGGCGAGGTCGGGCTGCCGGAGGCGCAGTTCGACCGGTGGTCGGGCATCGTCGCGCCCCGGGGCACTCCGCGGCGCATCGTCGAGCAGCTGCACGGCGACATCGTGCGCGGCCTGCGGAAGAGCGCGCTGCGCGAGCGCTTCGTGCGCCAGGGTGCGGAGTCCACCCCCGAGGGCACGCCGGACGGCTTCATGCGGCTCATGCAGGAGGAGTACCTGCGCTATCAGGCGATCATCCGGGTCGGGGGCATCCGGCCCGAGTGACGCGCGCCGGATGAGTCCGCCATTCGCCATTCGCGCCGCGGACACGCGGGGACATGGCGCGCGCGCAGCAAATCTACGCCGTCCACGTGCTGCGCGGGACCGCCTCGTTCGAGGAAGAGCCGCCGGATCACGATGAGATGTGCCGGCGGCGGGAGGCCGTGCTCGCCGCCGGTCTGCCGTATCTCGTGGCGCACCGGGACGGCGCGATCCTCGGTTTCGCCTACGCCACGCGCTATCGGCCGCGCAGCGCCTACCGCTACACGGCGGAGGACTCGGTCTACGTGGACCCCGCCGCCATCGGCGGGGGCATCGGGAAGGCGCTCCTCGGGCGGGTGCTGGAACTTTCGGCGGCGGCCGGCTATCGCGAGATGATCGCCATCATCGGCGACAGCGGCAACACCGCCTCGATCGGCCTGCACCGCGCGCTCGGCTTCCGGCACGTCGGCACCTTCACGCACGTGGGGCTCAAGTTCGGGCGCTGGCTCGACACCGTGCTCATGCAGCGCTCGCTGATCGACCTCGGCCTCTCCGGATGAGACGCGCCGCGCGTCAGGCAGCGGCCGGCGCGAGCTGCTTCCTGGGTCTGCCGCGGCCGCGATGGCGCGGGCGGAGAGCGGGCGCGACCGCGTAGGCGGGAACGGGCTCGCGCACGCCGTGCGTGAACGGGCTGTGCACCGTCACGCCGCCGTATTGCGCGCCGTCCTGAAGATCTTCGGTCAGCAGCAGCGCGCAGCCCTGCAACTGCGCCGCGGCCACCACCATGCTGTCCCACCAGGAGAGGCGCCAGCGCTGCTCGATTTCCCGCGCCCGCGCGAGCAGCATTGCGTCGATGGGCTGGGGGTCCCACGCGAGGATAGAGCTGACTTCCTGCCAGGCGTCCTCCGGGGCGACGCGAGCCGCGAGCTTGCGGGTGACGGTCACGTAGAACTCGGACAGGACCTGCGTGCTCGTCCGCCCAAGACCTTCGCGCCAGAGGACCCCGAGCCACTCGCGCGCGCGTTGCTGCTTGAGCGGCTCGTCGGGATCGCGCGCGTAGATCAGGACGTTGGCGTCGACAAAGCACCGGACGGTCATGGATCGACTCGCGGGACCGGTATCGGTGGGCCGGGCGCCTGCTCCTGCGAGCGCAGTGCAGCCCGATCGTGCAGCTCTTCTCGTGTGGGGAGGCGCTCGCCCGGCTGCATGCGAATGACCAGCGTGCTGCTGAAGTAGCGCTGCATCGCTTCTTCGTACTCGCGCGCGTGGCGAATGTCCCTCTGCACGAGCTCGCCGACGTAGCGCGAGAGGCTCATGTCGCGCTCCGCCGCCTGGATGCGGGCGCGTCGCGCCGTTTCCTCATCGAGGGTGATGGTAATGTTCTTCATGGCTCCAGGATGTCCATGATTTCACGCATTAAAATATAACACGTATTGAGTGTAATTAAAAGACCCGGGCAGTCTTCCGTGGCAAGTGCAGGAAAATACGACGGTTTTGGCGGAGCAGGTGCTTACTGCGGGTGCGGCTTCACGCCCAGTGTCCGGGCAAACGCCTGCATGCCGTAGTGAAAGGCGATGAAGGCGCCGAGCTCCATGATCTGCGCCTCCGTGTAGTGGCGCTTGCCCTCGGCGTAGAACGCGGCGTCGATCTTCTCGGGGTTCAAGTACATCTCGCGCGCGTAGCGCAGCGCCCATTTCTCCGCGGCGGTGAACCGCGGATCCTGCTCGAACTTTCCCGATCCCGCCGCGATCCGGTTTTCGTCGAGCCCTTCCCGCTGTGCCCGCGCGGAGCGCAGGCCGCCGAAATAGGGATCGCCCGCGGTCCGGGCGAGCTGGACGCGGATGATCTCCTTCAGCCGGTGATCGACGTTGCCCTCGGTGTGCGAGTAGAGCAGGGCGCGGAGCAGCGCCTTCGCATGGATCGGCGCGCGCGCGAGGATGCGGGAGAAGAGCGCGTCCGGAACGCCGAGCTCCTCGCCGCGCCGGATCAGCTCGCGCAGCTCCGGATCGCGGATTTCCTCAGGCTTCAGGGGCGCGATATGCGGCATGGTCGAACTTGAGGGATGAGGGATGAGGGATGAGGAATGAGGGGGGCTGTCACTTCGTGACGCCGGCGAGCGAGGCGGGCGCCGCGCCGTAGATCCGCGCCGACTCTTCCTGGCTCACCAAGCGTCCGTCGGGCGCGAACATCGGGTAGAACTTGAGCGTCCCGAAGAACGTGTGGTAGCCGATGTTGAAGCCGATGAAGGCGCCGAGCTCGACGATCTCCTCCTCGGAGTAGTGCCGGCGCAGCTCGTCGTAGAACGCGGCGTCGATCCGGTCCGGGTTGAGCGCCATCAGCTCGCTGTAGCGGAGCGCGAGCTTTTCGGCCTCGGTGAAGCGCGGGCTCGTCGCGTAGTCGGCGATGCCCTCGTCGATATCGTCCTCGGTGAGACCCTGCCGCTTCGCCGAAGCGGACCGGACGTTTCCTCAGTAAACGCAGGAGGCCATGCGGGAGAGCTGCACCCGGATGATCTCCTTCAGCTTGTGGCTGATGCGCCCGACGTTGAAGAGCGTGTCCCACGCGACGAACATCGCCTCGCACAGCTCGATGTTGTGGCCCATCATCGCGTGAAAGCCCGGGTCGGGCGCGCGATGCTGCAGGCACTTGTCGATGTAGGGCCGGAGCCGGGTCTTTCTCAGCTCCTCGATATCGAGCATGGTGATGTTCGGCATGGCGGACAGTCTATCAAACCTCGCGTAGACTCCCCGATGCGCGCGGTAGGGCGCGTGCCCACCGCGGAGCGGACATGCTGACGAATTCGGGCAGTTGAACTCGCAGCAATCCAATGCGCTCGATGACCTGGCGCGGTGGCGCTGCCGTCCTCGCACGGGATGTACGCGACCTGCCGGTGCCACTGCGCAGCATGGAGGTCAGCCCGGCCCGAGAGAGCCGCAGCGTGCCAGCAGTCAGTGCGCGTTGCGATTCACCCCGGAGGACAAGCGATGCTTCGCATATACGGCTCCGTCAGATCCCGCGGCATCCGCGTGCTGTGGATGGCGGGGGAGCTCGGGCTCACCTACGACCACAAGGACTGGCTGCCGCGCTCGCCGGAGACGCGGACGCCGGAATACCTGGCGCTGAACCCCAACGGCCGCGTGCCGACGATCGACGACGACGGCTTCATCCTCTCGGAGTCGATGGCGATCAACTTCTACCTGGCGAAGAAGCACAAGAGCGCGCTCTACCCCGCCGATCCGAAGAACGAGGCGCGGGCGCTCCAGTGGAGCCTGTGGGAAACCGACCGCCTCGATCGCCAGATCGTGAACTACTGCAGGCACACCCGGGACCTGCCCGAAGCCGAGCGCAAGCCGGCGGTCGCCGAGGAGGCGTGGAAGGAGGTCGAGGCGGCGTTCGGGGTGCTCGAGACCGCGCTGTCGAGGTCGCAGTGGCTTGCCGGCCCGGCGTTCTCGGTGGGTGACCTCAACGTCGCGGCGGCGCTCTACCGCGCGCTTTCGCTCGACCTCGGCAAGTGGCCGCACCTCGATGCGTGGCTCAAGCGCTGCTGGGAGCGGGCGCCGGCGAAGAAGGTGCGCGCGCTGCGCGAGGCGAAGTAGCACGGGGATGACGGATGAAAGGAGAACCCACGATGGCGAAACCTCTCGGTAACGAAGACCTGTCCAGCAAGCCCGGCGAGCGCGTGATCGACAAGCCGGATCTGCCGCCGGGCGGGATCACGAACGAGAACGACGTGCACACCGAAGTCGTCGCCGGCGAGATGCACCTCAAGCGCGGCACCATGGGCAAGTTCGAGGTGTTCAGCGACGAGCACCCGCGCATCGGCGGCACCGACCGCTATCCCTCGCCGTTGACCTACCTCGCGATGGCGATCGGCTTCTGACTGCTCACCCAGGTTGCGCGGTACGCGCACATGATGAAGATGAAGGTGAGCGGCGCGAAGTGCCGCGTCGTCCTGCGCAAGCATCTCGGCGGCTCGGTGCTGAAAGGCACGGTGTTCAACCGCTGGGAGAGCGTGACCACCGATCTCAAGTTTCGAGAGCGAAGAGCGCGAGGATCGGCTCGAGCATCTCGTCCGGAACGCCAAGGCGGGTTGCTTCGCCGAGGGCCTGATCACGCAGCAGGTGCCGTTGCACAGCCGCATCGAGGTGAACGGCAAGCCGCTGCTTTTGCGGCCCGACGCTCCTCAAGTCTCGCCCCGGGGATAGCTGGTTATCGTGGCATAGCGGGCCCGGAATGGAAGCTGGCCGGACGACCTAGATTTTCACGTCCGCGGCGGTCACGTCGCCGGTATAGACGTAGCCAGTCTCCTCGACGCTGCCGGCTCCGACGTAGATGCCGATCACCTCGAGCGGCTCGGTCTTGCTCAGGTTGTGCATGAAGTGCTCGACGCCCTTCGGGATGTAATGCACGTGGCCGCCGCGCACCTCGGCGCGGTCGGGCCCGGCTCCCGCGAGGCCGTGGCCGCGGATGACGTAGTAGAGCTCCTCGCAGTTCTCGTGCCGGTGCTTCTTGTGCACGGCGCCCGGCATGAATTTCGCCCAGAAGAGGGTGGTGGGACTGCCGTTGTGGCGGCCGATCGGCATGCGGAAGTCGGTGATGCTCCAGCCGTCCTTCGCGTTCATCCGAGCGGGCTTTACTTCATCTATATGTACGAGGATGCCGTCGCTGAATTTGTCGCGGCGGGGCATCCCGAGGTCCGCTTCGCCCACGTGGCCGCGGAATTCGTAGCCGGTGTTCTCGACGCTTGACGCGCCGTCATAGAAGCCGACGACGAGCGCCTCCTCGTCCTTCGTCTCGTTGTAGAAGAAATGCTCCATTCCCTTCGGCATCAGGCGGCAGTGGCCCGCGCGCACGACGCTGCGCTCGTTCCCGAGGCCGACGACGCCATGACCCTTCAGGTAGACGGCAATCTCGTTGCAATTGCGGTGCAGGTGCTTGGCATGCGTGGAGCCGGGCCGGAAGATCGAGTGGAAGAGGGTGGTGGAGCTGCCGTTGCGGCCCGAGATCGGAAGCCGGAACTCGGAGATCGCCCAGCCCTCGCCCTGCTTCATGTTCTCGGGATGGACGTCGTCGACGTGGACCAGGGGATACATGAGTCCCATGGGTCTTACGGCTTGTGATTCGGCCGGAACACCGCGAAAACCTTGTCGGAGTTCGTGATCCAGGACTCGAGGAACACCGACTCGTCCGGCGCCCGGCGGCCGAGCGCGTGCATGGCGCCGGCAAGGCAGAACCAGTTCAGGAGCTCGTGGTGCCCGCGGTCCTCCGCTTCCTCGATCGTGGTGTTGCGCCAGAGCTCCCAGTTGCCTTTCCGGAATGCCTCGTAGTAGCGCTTGTCCGACTCGACGTCGGGGAACATCAAACCGTTCTTCTTCACCAGGAACGAATGGCTCCAGCTCGAGGAGGCGATGATCGCAACGCGCCACGGGCTCGCCTGCAGCGCGCGCCCGATCGTGGCTCCCCACCTGGAAGCAGCGCCAGGGCTGCGGCGCGGGCGGGTCGAGGTCGCTCTCCTCCGCCCGCATCAGCGGCGCCGCCTTGGTCGGACTCAGCGGCACGCCGCGCGCGCCGATCAGCCAGCGCCCGTACGCGTTCACCGCGAAAGGCACGACCGGGTACGGGAAGCCCTTGCGGTCGTAATCGAGGTAAAGGATGGAATTGGCGAACGCGTGGCCGAGCGCGTGGTGCAACGGCTGGTAGGCGTAGGCGATGTCCACGCCTTCACTGAGCAGCGCCGTCGCCAGGTATTTGCCGCCGACTCGGTGGCCGCGCACGGTGAAGGTCTTATCCTCGGGCTCGTCCCACGCGTTGGGGCCGCGATGGTGGCCCTTCCACGGCTGGAAGCTCATGGAATCGTAGGCGAGGACGGAAAAGGCGGGAACGCAATCCTCACGGAAGTTCTCGTACTGGTCGTCGCCCCAGATCAGCACGAAATCCGGCTTGAAGGCGTCGAGCTCGGCGCGGATCTTGCGCAGGTTCTCGATGAGATCGCGGCGATGCCGCTCGGAATGGGCGAGCCCCTCGTCGGTCCCCCATTGCTCGCGCATGGCGGGCGGCCAGTTCTCCGGCGAGCGCAGGCGCTCGGGGAGCTCGCGGTCCTCCAGGCACGCCTTGATGCGCCGGCTCATGTTGGCCTTGTACGAAAGGTTCGGGTAGTGCGTCATGCCGAGGCCGAGTATCTGGCCCATGGGGGTGCTCCTCGCGAAGGGGTTCCCGGAGATCGGATGATTCTACGGCGTGCGGGGCGTTCCGGACAGCGGCGGCGGGGGGACGCTCGGCGACCTCGCGCTACCGAAGCAGGCGAGGTCGCTAGATCCAGATGCGCGCGAGCAGATAGATCGAGGCGAAGAAGACGGCCAGGTGTATCAATGCGAGCCACCGGTAGCGCCGGGCAGGTGATCTCCGGTCTGCGCTGAGAACGAGGAAGGGTCTTCCATCCGGCGACGGGCCGAGGGTATGCACCCCCCCTTGGGCGGCGTAGCGCTGTTCCGCGTCGCGCCGCAACGCCTCGCGCGCCGCCGCAACTTCCGCGCGATCGACCTTCCCGTCGCCGTCGGCGTCGTAGCGGGTCACGTAATCCTTCGTGTCGCGCTCGTGCGCGGCGATCGTGTGCCCGGCTTGAACGAGGAGGTAGCGCTCCGCGTCCTGGCCTCCCGAGGAGAAATATCCGACAGCATGGACGGGGTCTCCGACGCGGATGCTCCACTCCTGATACTCGATGTCCTCCTTCACCCACGACTGGCAGCTGTCACAGACCACCTCCGCCTGCCCGGGGTCGACCAGGCACTCGCCAGTCCTGTCGCGCAGCACGAAGGGCACGCTGCGTGAGCCGAAATCGGCCACCCTTTTCTCACTCGAATCAGTCGCGTCAGTCACGACGAATCGGTACCAAACGCACGGAATGTAAGTCAGCCGTCCCGTGAGCGTATTGCCGGCCGAGGGCGCAGCGATGCCGCGCAGCTCGACGTAGCCCTGGGCGGCCGCGGCGATCGTGGACGTCGGAACATCCTCGATCACGCGCTTGCGGCGGTACGCCATTAGCCAGAACAGGAACGAGCTTGCCGCGAGGAGCAGCACCATCCAGGGCCAGGGGTTGAATGTAGTTCCGAGCTTGAGCTCGACCCAGATGATTCCACCGAAGAACCCCAGGGCGAACAGCGCCACGTACACGGAGAACGCGATCACCCCCGCCCAGTCGCGCTGCCCCACGGGCGTGACGCGCGCGCGAAGATCGCTCTTCCGTTCCGGAGTCTCCGTCAATGGATGTGCGTAGGCGTCAGCGAGTGCCCTGCGGAAACGGAGCAGGACGACGAGGTAACCCTACTCCCGCGCGTCGTGGAGGTAAATAGCGCGGGGCGCATGAGTGCCCCCCACCTCTCGAGCTTCGCGTAGACTTCATCTCCTTAACCCCGGGAGGGCAAGCGCTGCTGGGACCGAGCGCCGGCGAAGACGGTGCGCGCGATGCGCGAGGCGAAAGGCTGATAGAGGGAACGTTGCCATGGACACCGCAACCGAAGCTCACCGGATCACCGACATTGCAGCCCTGGAGAAGCTCTACGGCTTGCCTGCGGGTGCCTCGGTCGACAAGGAGATCGACCACCTGCACCCGCATTACCAGCGGCTGATCACGGCGTCGCCGTTCTTCGTCCTCGCCACGGGCGGCCCGGGCGGAATGGACGCATCCCCGCGCGGCGACGCGCCCGGATTCGTCGTGGTCGAAGACGCGAAGACGCTGCTGATCCCCGACCGGCGCGGCAACAACCGCGTGGACAGCCTGCGCAACATCATTGTCAATCCGCAGGTCGCGCTGCTGTTCCTGATCCCGGGCGTCAGCGAGACGCTGCGCGTCAACGGGCGAGCGGAGATCCGGACCGATCCGGCGCTGCTCGAGCGCTTCCGCGTCGACGGCAAGCCGCCGCGCTCGGTGCTCGTGGTCCACGTCGAAACCGTCTTCTTCCAGTGC